>NZ_OLKL01000010.1 GCF_900291015.1 Pseudomonas persica | reverse complement strand
GCCCTGATGAAAAATCAGGACGAATATGTCACCAAAGGCGGGAAACTGGCTTGCTGAAAACCATAGAATCTCCCACAAGGACACCACAGCATTTGTAAGCTGCGCTTTACTTGTGGGAGCGGGCGCGCCCGCGAAGAGGCCGATACAGAGGGCCGATACAACAAGGGCGCCTTGCGGCGCCCTTGTGGCTCAACTTATTCCCACTCGATAGTGGCTGGCGGCTTGCTCGACACGTCGTAGGTAACGCGCGAGATACCGTCGATTTCGTTGATGATACGGCCGCTGACGGTTTCCAGCAGCTCGTACGGCAGGTGCGCCCAGCGCGCGGTCATGAAGTCCACGGTCTCGACAGCACGCAGGGCCACGACCCAGGCGTAGCGACGGCCGTCGCCAACGACGCCCACCGACTTGACCGGCTGGAATACCACGAATGCCTGGCTGGTCTTGTGGTACCAGTCGGCCTTGCGCAGTTCTTCGATGAAGATGTGGTCGGCGCGACGCAGGATGTCGGCGTATTCCTTCTTCACTTCACCGAGGATGCGCACGCCCAGGCCCGGGCCCGGGAACGGGTGGCGGTAGACCATGTCGTACGGCAGGCCCAGCTCCAGGCCGATCTTGCGCACTTCATCCTTGAACAGTTCACGCAGCGGCTCGACCAGCTTGAGGTTCATTTCCTCCGGCAGGCCACCGACGTTGTGGTGCGACTTGATCACGTGGGCCTTGCCGCTCTTGGCGCCTGCCGACTCGATCACGTCAGGGTAGATGGTGCCCTGGGCGAGGAACTGGATGTTTTCCAGCTTGCTGGCTTCGGCATCGAATACGTCGATGAAGGTGCGACCGATGATCTTGCGCTTCTTCTCCGGGTCGGCTTCGCCGGCCAGGTTGTCGAGGAACTGCTTTTCAGCGTCGGCACGGATCACCTTGACGCCCATGTTCTCCTTGAACATGGCCATCACCTGGTCGCCTTCGTGCAGGCGCAGCAGGCCGTTGTCGACGAATACGCAGGTCAGCTGGTCGCCGATGGCGCGGTGCAGCAGTGCCGCAACAACGGAGCTGTCGACGCCGCCGGACAGGCCCAGCAGGACGTTGGCCGAACCGACTTGCTCGCGCACTTGGGCGATGGCGTCTTCGACGATGTTGGACGGGGTCCACAGGGCTTCACAGCCGCAGATGTCCTGCACGAAGCGGGACAGGATGCGACCGCCCTGCTTGGTGTGGGTCACTTCCGGGTGGAACTGCACGCCGTAATAGCCGCGCGCGTCGTCGAACATGCCAGCGATCGGGCAGCTCGGGGTACTGGCCAGCACATGGAAGTCGCCCGGCATCTGGGTGACCTTGTCGCCGTGGCTCATCCACACGTCCAGGCCCAATACGCCGTCGGCGTCGATGTGGTCTTCGATGCCGTCGAGCAGGCGGCTCTTGCCGACCACGTCTACGCGGGCATAACCGAATTCACGCAGGTCGGAACCTTCGACCTTGCCGCCCATCTGCTCGGCCATGGTCTGCATGCCGTAGCAGATGCCCAGCACCGGTACGTTCAGGTCGAATACCGCCTGCGGCGCGCGCGGGCTGTTGGCTTCGTGGACCGACTCGGGGCCGCCGGCGAGGATGATGCCGCGCGGGTTGAATTCGCGGATCGCTTCATCGTCCATGTCGAACGGATGCAGCTCGCAATACACACCGATTTCACGCACGCGGCGGGCGATCAGCTGGGTGTACTGGGAACCGAAATCGAGGATCAGGATGCGGTGAGCGTGAATGTCGAGGGCCATGACTCAATCTCGTCAGTGGAAATCGGAAACGACGCGGGGCTGTCGTGACAGCCCCGCTTTCTGTTGTAGCTGGAAGCCTCAGCCTACGCGGTAGTTAGGGGCTTCTTTGGTGATCTGCACGTCATGCACGTGGGACTCGGCCATGCCGGCACCGGTGATGCGCACGAATTCCGGCTTGGTGCGCATCTCTTCGATGGTTGCGCTGCCGGTGTAGCCCATGGACGAACGCAGGCCGCCCATCAGCTGGTGGATGATCGCGGCCAGGGCGCCCTTGTAGGGAACACGGCCTTCGATGCCTTCCGGTACCAGCTTCTCGGCGCCGGCCGAGGAGTCCTGGAAGTAGCGGTCGGACGAGCCTTGCGCCTGTGCCATGGCACCCAGCGAGCCCATGCCGCGGTAAGCCTTGTAGGAACGGCCCTGGAACAGTTCGACTTCACCCGGAGCCTCTTCGGTACCGGCGAACATCGAACCCATCATCACGCAGGAAGCACCGGCGACGATGGCCTTGGACAGGTCACCCGAGAAGCGGATGCCGCCGTCAGCGATCAGCGGCACACCAGTGCCTTCCAGTGCAGCGGCAACGTTGGCGATGGCGCTGATTTGCGGCACGCCGACACCGGCAACGATACGGGTGGTGCAGATCGAGCCTGGGCCGATACCGACCTTGACCGCGTCAGCGCCAGCTTCGGCCAGAGCCTTGGCGGCGGCGCCGGTGGCGATGTTGCCGCCGATCACCTGTACTTGCGGGTAGGTTTGCTTGACCCAGCGAACGCGGTCGATCACGCCTTTGGAGTGACCGTGGGCGGTGTCGACCACCACCACGTCAACGCCAGCAGCCACCAGGGCGGCAACGCGCTCGCCGGTGTCCTTGCCGGTGCCGACCGCGGCGCCGACGCGCAGGCGACCCTGGTCGTCCTTGCTGGCCAGCGGGTAGGCTTTGGCCTTTTCGATGTCCTTGACGGTCATCATGCCCTTGAGGTTGAACTTGTCGTCAACGATCAGGACTTTTTCCAGGCGGTGCTTGTGCAGCAGCTCGCGGACTTCGTTCTTGTTGGCGCCTTCGCGGACGGTGACCAGACGCTCTTTGGGGGTCATCACGTCGCGGACCTTGGCGTCCAGGCGGCTTTCGAAGCGCACGTCACGGGAGGTGACGATGCCGACCAGGTCGCCGTTCGCCAGCACCGGAACGCCGGAGATGTTGTTCAGGCGGGTCAGGTCGAACAGGTCGCGCACGGTGGCGTCGGCGTCGATGGTGATCGGGTCCTTGACCACGCCTGCCTCGAACTTCTTGACCTTGCGCACTTCGCTGGCCTGCTGCTCGATGGTCATGTTCTTGTGGATGATGCCGATGCCGCCTTCCTGGGCCATTGCAATGGCCAGGCGCGCTTCGGTCACGGTATCCATGGCGGCGGAAACCAGCGGAATGTTCAGCTCGATGCCACGGGTCAAACGGGTCTTGAGACTGACTTCATTAGGCAGTACCTCGGAATAACCAGGTACAAGGAGGATATCGTCGAAGGTCAGGGCTTCTTGGCTGATACGCAGCATCGCGGGGGCTCCCGGGCGGGAAAAATGGAAGCGCGCCATTATACTCATGCACGGCGCGCCGCTCAATGCAAAATAAGGGCCTTCGGTCAGCCTTGTGGCAGTTTTACCTGTATCACGGCCACCGGCTGGTCGAGCCAGTCGGCGAAGCTGTCGAGAAAGGCCTGGGTGAACCCGGCCTCGCCCCAGTTGTTGAAGATGAACCCCAGGTTGGAAAAGGCACATGGCTGCAGATAAATGAAGCCATTGATGTCATCTTCGAAGCCGCACAGCGGGCAGGTGAAGTTGTCGCTCACCGCCGGCATCCACTCCTCCAGGCTTTCGAACAGCGGCTCACCGACCTCGCGCCGGCACTCGGGGCAACCGGCCTCTTCGAGGAAACCTTCGGTAGGGGTATAGATGCAGCGCTTGAGCATCACCTCCAGGCCGTTGACCTGCTCGCCGAAGGGTAGTTTCTCCGGGTGCAGGGCCACTTTGCGTGCGCCGGCGGCCAAGGCATGGGCCATGCGGTTGCCGGTGCGGCCACAGGTGGTCAGCTGCTCTTCGACGATCTTCTCGCGCACCAGCCAGCGCAGGATGGCCCGCGACCGGGCTTCATGCGAGGGGACGGTGGACAGCTTGGGGACAATGATGCTCTGGGTGTTCATGAACGGGGCAAGCCTGAAAAACTGCGGTAATGACGCAATTCTACCGCCTGCTCAGGCGCTCAGGTAGCGACCGATAAGCGCCAGGCCGCTGGCCAGCACCAGCCAGGTGACCAGGCGCACGAAGGCTTCGCGGGACAACCGGTGGGTCAGCCTGCGCCCTACCCAGAGACCGACAAGCATGACCGGTACCAGACAGGCGGCGAGCAGCAGCAGGCTTTGGTCGGCATACACGCCAGCGATCAGGAACAGTGTCAGGCGCACTACCGTACTGCAGCTGATCAGCGCGCTCTGGGTGGCGCGCACCTGTTCCTTTACCTCCAGCCGCGCACTTAGGTACAGGGCATAAAGGAAGCCACCGCTGCCGAACAAGGCCCCGAACAGCCCGCCTGCCGTGCCCATCGGCATTGCCCAGAAACCGGACAAACTGGCCGGTCGCACCTTCACCGTCAGCCCGTACAGGGCATAGGCCGTGACGAACAAGCCCATCAGCAGCAGCAACAGGTCGGACTTCAGCTGTAGCAGGAAGACCACGCCCAGCGTGCAGCCAACGGCCATGAACGGCAGCAGCCGCAGCAGCTCGCCCCGCACCACATCGCGGCGTGAGGGCAGCAGGTTGCCGAAGGCGGCGACGAAGTCCAGCAGCACCAACAGCGGAATGATCCGCGACAGAGGCATGAAGTGGACAAGCACCGGGCCGGCCACCAGCGCGGTGCCGAAACCGGCGATGCCGAAGACGATGTAGGCAGCGCCGACACCGAGCAGGATGGGCAGCCAGTCAAGGCCGGAAAACGACAATGGGGCGAGCATGGCAACAATTCCTGGGAGGACAGGCAAAGATTAGCCAGCGATGAGCCATGCCGACTAATATGCCTTTATCGCCATAGCCATCTTGAAAAGGCATGACATGACGTCGATCCGCCAGTTGCGTTATTTCGTGGAAATCGCTGAATGCGGCAGCTTCAGCGCTGCCGCCGAGCGGCTGTTTGTCGCCCAGTCGGCACTGAGCCGGCAGATCAAGGAGCTGGAGCAGCAACTGGGTACTCCACTGTTCGAGCGCACCGCACGCCTGCCGCGCCTGACACTGGCTGGCCAGGCCTTTCTGGAACGGGCGCGGCGCTTGCTGGCCGACCTGGCGCAAGCTGAGCGTGTGACCCGCGACATTGGTGAAGGGCTGCAGGGCAGCCTGCGCCTGAACCACTCCAGTACGGTGCCGCTGACCGGCCCGCTGCTGGCTCGCCTGAGCGGTTACTTACGCGACAACCCAGGGGTTTCGCTGGAAATTGCCCAGCAGTCGTCGGAGGCGCAACTGGAGGATATTGCTGGCGGACGGCTGGATATCGGTCTGCTGCGTTTGCCTGTGTTGCGCCAGCATGAAGGCGTGGTCCTGCATACGCTGTTCAGTGAGCCATTGCTGCTTGCGGTTGCCGCTGGGCATCCGTTGGCTGACGCGCCACAGGTGAAGCTTGAACAGTTGCGGGCAGAACGCTTCATTTCCATCCCGCACCGGGACCGTGGCGGGCTGAGCTACTTGTCGGCCTCACTGTGCATGGATGCTGGCTTTTTCCCGCGCGCGGCGCAGGTGCTGTCGCGCAAGACCACCCAGTTGCAGCTGATTCAGGCAGGGTTTGGGGTAGCGCTGCTGCCGGCGTGCATGCGCGAGATTGCACCAGCCTCAGTCAGCTTCGTGGCGCTGGAGGGAGGGTGTGAGAGTACTGTGGCGATGGCTTGCAGGCGCGATGCAGGTCAGATGGTGCGCCAGTTCGTGACGGCGATGCAGGCCTGAAGGGCCCCATCGCCGGCAAGCCGGCTCACACAGGGACAGCATGAGGCCCAAGCCAGCGCGATACTTGTGGGAGCCGGCTTGCCGGCGATAGGGCCGGGACAGACAACCGGGGCCGATGTCCTTTATGATGCCCGCCATGATCAGAGACCCCTTCGAACGACTCGGCCTGGACCGCGAGGTCCTTACCGTCAGCCAACTCAACGGCCGCGCCCGCGTGCTGCTGGAAGACGTGTTCCGCAGCGTGTGGGTGGAAGGCGAGATTTCCAACCTCGCCCGCCCGGCCTCCGGCCACATGTACTTCACCCTCAAGGACAGCGGCGCACAGGTGCGTTGCGCGCTGTTCCGGCAGAGCGCCACGCGGGTGCGCCAGGCCCTGCGCGACGGCCTGGCGGTGCGGGTGCGCGGCAAGGTTTCGCTGTTCGAGGGGCGTGGCGACTACCAACTGATTCTCGACACCGTCGAGCCGGCCGGTGATGGCGCCTTGCGCCTGGCCTTCGAGGCGCTGAAGGAAAAGCTCGGTGCCGAGGGGCTGTTCAGTGCCGAACGCAAGCAGCCGCTGCCAGCCCACCCGCAGCGCATCGGCATCATCACCTCGCCCACCGGCGCGGTGATCCGCGACATCATCAGCGTGTTCGGCCGGCGCGCCCCGCAGGTGGAGCTGAACCTGATCCCCACCGCAGTACAGGGCCGCGAAGCCATTGCACAGATCGTGCGCGCCATCCGCCTGGCCGACAGCCTCGGTTTCGATGCACTGATCCTGGCCCGGGGCGGCGGCTCGCTGGAAGACCTGTGGTGCTTCAACGAAGAAGCCGTGGCGCGTGCCGTGGCCGCCTGTGTAACACCGATTGTCAGCGCCGTGGGCCATGAGACCGATGTCTCGATCAGCGACTTCGTCGCCGACGTGCGCGCCCCCACACCGTCTGCCGCCGCCGAGCTTTTGGCACCCGACAACAGTGGCCTGCAGCAACGCCTGGATGGCCTGCAACGGCGCCTGCTGCTGCGCATGCAGAACCGCCTGAGCCACGACCGCCTGCGCCTCGAGTCGCTGACCCGGCGCCTGCGCCACCCGGGCGAGCGCTTGCGCCAGCAGGCCCAGCGCCTGGACGACCTGGACATGCGCCTGCGCCGCGCGTTCATGCTCAACCTCAACCAGCGCCGCGAGCGCCTGGCACGCCTGGACACCCGCCTCGCCGCGCAGCACCCGGGGCGTACCCTGAAACTGCTGGGCCAACGCCTGGACAGCCTCGCCGAACGCCTGCCACGGGCAATGCGCGAAGTGCTCAAGGACCGCCGCCAGCGCTTCCAGGCCCAGTTGCAGACACTGCAGGTGGTCAGCCCGCTGGCCACCCTGGCCCGCGGCTACAGCATCCTGCTGGACGAACAGGGCCAGGCCATCCGCAGCGCCGAACAGACCCGCAATGGCCAGCGCCTGACCGCCCGCCTGAACGAAGGCGAGCTGTTGGTGCGGGTCGAAGACAACCACCTGACCCCGGTCACCCTCTCACTTCTGGACTGACACATGCCCCGCCTGCTCGCGCCCCTGCTTGCCCTTTCCCTCCTGCTGCTGGCCGGCGGCGCCCAGGCCAGCTACATCACCCGCACGCTGAACAAGCCGGTACCCGGCGGCGTGGCGGTAGTCGACCTCGGCCCCGCCACCAGCGCGCCAACCGCCCGCTTTGACGGCAAGCCGGTGCTGGTGGTGAAGGAGCAGGACAACTGGCTGGCCATCGTCGGCATTCCGCTGACCCAGAAGCCCGGCACTGCAGTGCTGAACCAGGGCGGCCGTACCCTGCCCTTCACCGTCGGTAGCAAGAAATACCCCGAGCAGCGCATCACTTTGAAGAACACCCGCCAGGTCAACCCGAACCCGGCCGACCTCAAACGCATCGACCGCGAACTGGCCGAGCAGATCGCGGCTTACCGCAGCTTCAGCCCGACCCTGCCGAGCAACCTGATCTTCGACAAGCCGGTCAACGGCCCGCTGTCGAGCAAGTTCGGCGTGCGGCGCTTCTTCAATGGCGAAGAACGCAACCCGCATGCCGGGCTGGACTTCGCGGTACCGGCCGGCACGCCGATCAAGACCCCGGCCAATGGCAGGGTGATCCTGGTGGGGGATTACTTCTTCAATGGCCGCACGGTGTTCGTCGACCACGGGCAGGGTTTTATCAGCATGTTCTGCCACATGTCGAAGATCGATGTGCAGGTCGGCCAGCAGCTGCGCCGGGGCGAGGTGGTCGGGCGCGTGGGCTCGACCGGGCGGGCTACCGGGCCGCATATGCACTGGAACGTCAGCCTGAATGATGCGCGGGTGGACCCGGCGATATTCATTGGCGCGTTCCAGCCCTGAGAACGGTGCTGCCTGTGCCGGCCTCTTCGCGGGTAAACCCGCTCCCACAGGGATAGCGCTACACCTGTGGAAGCGGGTTCACCCGCGAAAGGGCCAGCACAGTCGACATCAGTTCAACTGTGTTGCGCCATCGAAAAATACCGCGCAAAAATAAAGAAGCACCCAGAATAAACCAGCCATAAAATCTCGCTTAACAGCTTTTTTTAAGCATTCCTCTCAATTTTTTTCGAACACTTGCCATCCCCCACCCCACTGGTTAGGGTTGAAGGCATGAAAACCTTCAGCACCCTCATCCTGCTCCGACAACATCGCAGCCTCTGCCTGGTCAGCGCCCGACTACCAGGCTGAATCGCGTCGCCTCGCCTCTTCATCTTGTTATCGCTCGGCAGGCCCGATCTCGGCCGCACACAAAAGGATTGCTTCCATGACCATGCTCAAAGACCCTTCGAAGAAATACCGCGCTTTCCCGACCATCGACCTGCCTGACCGTACCTGGCCGTCGAAGACCATCACCGCCGCGCCAATCTGGTGCAGCTCCGACCTGCGTGATGGCAACCAGTCGCTGATCGAGCCGATGGATTCGGAGAAGAAACTGCGCTTCTGGAAGACCCTGGTGCAGGTTGGCGTGAAGGAAATCGAAGCCTCGTTCCCGTCCGCCTCGCAGACCGATTTCGACTTCGTGCGCATGCTGATCGAAGACGGCCACATCCCGGACGACACCACCATTCAGGTGCTCACCCAGGCCCGTGAAGACCTCATCGCCCGCACCTTCGAGTCACTGCGCGGGGCGAAGAAGGCCATCGTCCACCTGTACAACGCCACCAGCCCGTCGTTCCGCCGCATCGTCTTCAACCAGGACAAGCAAGGCGTGAAGGACATCGCGGTGAATGCGGCCAAGCTGTTCGTCAAATACGCCGCCCAGCAGCCGGAAACCCAGTGGACCTTCCAGTACTCGCCGGAAACCTTCAGCGCCACCGAGATGGAGTTCGCCAAGGAAGTCTGCGACGCGGTCATCGAGGTGTGGAACCCGACCCCTGAGCACAAGATCATCCTCAACCTGCCGGCTACCGTGGAAGTGTCCACGCCGAACATCTACGCCGACCAGATCGAGTGGTTCTGCCGCAACGTCAGCCGCCGCGACAGCGTAATCATCAGCCTGCACTGCCACAACGACCGTGGCACCGGCATCGCCGCCACCGAGCTGGGCCTGATGGCCGGTGCCGACCGCGCCGAAGGCTGCCTGTTCGGCAACGGCGAGCGTACCGGTAACGTCGACCTGGTGACCCTGGCGCTGAACCTCTACACCCAGGGCATCGACCCGCTGCTGGACTTCTCCGACATCGACGGCGTGCGCAAGGTGGTCGAAGAGTGCAACCAGTTGCCAGTGCACCCACGTCATCCGTATGTGGGCGACCTGGTCCACACCGCATTCTCCGGCTCGCACCAGGACGCCATCCGCAAAGGCTTCGCCAAGCAGCAGGAAGGCGAACTGTGGGAAGTGCCATACCTGCCGATCGACCCGGCCGACATCGGCCGCAGCTACGAGGCGGTGATCCGCGTCAACAGCCAGTCGGGCAAAGGCGGCATCACCTACCTGCTCGAGCAGGAATACGGCATCAGCCTGCCGCGCCGCATGCAGATCGAATTCAGCCAGGTAGTACAGGGTGAAACCGACCGCCTGGGCCTGGAAATGACCGCCCAGCAGATCTACAACCTGCTGCACAAGGAGTACCTCCAGGCCAACGCCCCCTATGCGCTGGTCAGCCACCGCCTGCAGGAAGAGAACGGCCACAGCGCCGTGGAAGTGGAGGTCGCCGGTGAAGGCGAAACCACCCTGCACTGGCGCGGCAAGGGCAACGGCGCGCTGGAAGCGCTGGTGGCCGGCCTGCCGATTGCCGTGGAGATCATGGACTACAACGAGCACGCCATTGGCGCCGGTACCAATGCCAAGGCTGCGGCCTATATCGAACTGCGCGTGGCCAGTGGCCGCCCGGTACATGGTGTGGGCATCGATGAAAACTTCACCACGGCCAGCTTCAAGGCCCTGTTCAGCGCGCTGAACCGCTCGCTGAGCCAGCAGGAAGCCAAGGCGGCCTGAGCCGTACCACGATGAACGAGAAAGCCCGCATCCTGTGATGCGGGCTTTTTTGTTGGCCTGTATCGGCCTCTTCGCGGGTGAACCCGCTCCCACAGGGATCGCGCCGCTCTCAGGTGCTGTGCAATACCTGTGGGAGCTGGCTTGCCGGCGATAGGGCCGGTACAGGCAACAGAAGAATTCCAGGCAAAAAAAAGGGGCGCCGACCAAGCGCCCCATAAGCCGTAAAGCACACAACAAATTCAGTTGGCGTCCAGCAGCGCCATTGCCTCCAAACTGCAGGCTTCGATCCGCGCCCAATCGCCGTTCTTGATCCAGCTGCTGTCGAGCATCCAGGTGCCACCCACGCACATCACATTGGGCAAGGCCATGTAATTGCGTACGTTGGCCGGGTTCACGCCGCCCGTAGGGCAGAAACGAATATCGCCGAACGGCCCGCCAAAGGCCTTGATCGCCGCCACGCCACCGCTGATTTCTGCCGGGAACAGCTTGAAGCGGCGATAGCCCAGAGCGTAGCCCATCATGATTTCGGACGGCGTGCTGATGCCTGGCAGCAGTGGGATCTCGCTGTCTACACCGGCTTCGAGAATGTCCTGGGTAATGCCCGGGGTAACGACAAACTGCGCGCCCGCAGCCTCAACGGCAGCGAACATGCTGCGGTCGAGGACGGTGCCGGCACCGACACATAGCTCCGGGCGCTGTTCGCGCAGCACCTGGATGGCCTTCAGGCCATACTGCGAGCGCAAGGTCACTTCCAGGGTACGGATACCGCCGGCGGCCAGGGCATCAGCCAGCGGCAGGATGTCTTCCTCACGGGCGATGGTGATCACCGGCAGGATGCGCGCCTTTTTGCAAATGGCGTCGATCCGTGCGGCTTTGTCGGCCATCGAGAGCTTGGGCTGTGGGCGTTCGAGGGTGGTCATGACTGTGGATCCTTGGCTCATGGGCACCAGTAGATGTCCAGGGGGGCGTGAAGAAAAGCGCGAATCGGCATTTCAGTAAGGTCGGTGCCCGCCAGCGCGGTGCGCAGGGTGGCAAGTTTGCCCTGCCCTTGCACGGACAGCGCGGTAAAGGCGGAGCTGGCCAGCAGCGAGCGGGTCATCGACAGGCGCTGGCGCGGCACATTCGGTGCCAGCAAGGGCAGACAGCGACGCGGGTCGGCCAAGTCGAGGCCTGCTTCCAGGTTGGGGCTGGCGGGGAACAGCGAAGCGGTATGGCCATCGTCGCCCATGCCCAGCACCAATACGTCGATCGGTGGCAGCTCGGCCAGGGCCTGATCGGCCTTGCCCGCAGCGGCATCGAGGTTCTCCGCCTGCTGGTACAGGCCAATGAAACGGGCCTTGGCCGCCGCGCCCTTGAACAGGTGGCGAGCCAGCAGGCCGGCGTTGCTGTCGGCGTGCTCCACTGGCACCCAGCGCTCATCGGCCAGGCTGACGGTGACCTTGGCCCAGTCCAGATGCTCGCCGGCCAGTTTCTCCAGGAACGGCACCGGGCTACGGCCACCGGATAGCACCACGCAGGCCTGGCCCTTGGCGGCAATGGCGGCGCGCAGGCGCTCAGCCACGTCATGGGCCTGGGTTGCGGCCAGAGCCTTGGCATCCGCCAGCTCATGCACCTTCACAACCGCTGGCAGTTTCAGTTCAGATATCCCCATACCACGCCCTCCCATCGCGCGTGATCAGTGCAATCGAGCTCATCGGCCCCCAGGAGCCTGCCGCGTATGGCTTGGGCGCATCACCGGCGTTACGCCAGCCGGCGATCAACTGGTCGCACCACTTCCAGGCATACTCGATTTCGTCCTTGCGCACGAACAGGTTCTGGTTACCACGCATCACTTCGAGCAACAGCCGCTCGTAGGCATCCGGAATCCTTGCACTGCGCCAGGTGTCGGAGAAATTGAGCTGCAACGGGCCGCTGCGCAGCTGCATGCCTTTGTCCAGGCCCTGCTCCTTGGTCATCACCCGTAAAGAAATGCCTTCATCCGGTTGCAAGCGGATGATCAGCTTGTTACCGATCTG
Organism: Pseudomonas persica; assembly: GCF_900291015.1. Classification (GTDB taxonomy): domain Bacteria; phylum Pseudomonadota; class Gammaproteobacteria; order Pseudomonadales; family Pseudomonadaceae; genus Aquipseudomonas. The sequence goes on along the minus strand of NZ_OLKL01000010.1, from coordinate 382,528 downwards.
CAAACGCTGTTCCGGGGCGAAGATGTAGTGCGGCGTTTCCTTGAAGTGGATGACGATCTGCGACAGCTTCTGCGGCATGCGCTTGCCGGTACGCAGGTAGAACGGCACGCCCGACCAGCGCCAGTTGCGGATATCGGCACGCAGGGCGACAAAGGTTTCGGTGTCGCTCTGGGCGTTGGCGTTGTCTTCTTCCAGATAACCGGGCACCGGCTTGCCTTCGCTGTAGCCGGCGATGTACTGGCCGCGCACCACACGGGTGCTCAACCCTTCGCCGGTGATCGGTGCCAGGGCCTTGAGTACCTTGACCTTCTCGTCACGGATGGCATCGGCGGACAGTTCGCTGGGCGGGTCCATGGCGATCAGGCACAGCAGCTGCAGCAGGTGGTTCTGGATCATGTCGCGCAGCTGGCCGGCCTTGTCGAAGTAGCCCCAGCGGCCTTCGATGCCGACCTTTTCGGCGACGGTGATCTCCACATGGGAGATGGAATTCTGGTTCCACTGGGTTTCGAACAGGCTGTTGGCGAAGCGCAGGGCGATCAGGTTCTGCACCGTTTCCTTGCCCAGGTAGTGGTCGATGCGGTAGACCCGGTTCTCGGGGAAGAACCGCGCTACGGCATCGTTGACCCGGCGCGACGACTCCAGGTCGTGGCCAATGGGCTTCTCCAGCACCACCCGGGTGCGCGCGGCCAGCCCGGCCTTGTCGAGGTTTTCGCAGATGGCCCCGTACACCGCCGCTGCGGTGGCGAAGTAGGCGATCAGCGGCAACTCGCCCGGCAACTGCTCGGCCAGGGCCTGATAGCCCTCGGGCTGGAGAAAGTCCAGGTGCTGGTAGCTCAGCCGGGCGAGGAAACGGCCCAGCGCAGCAGGCTCGATATCGGCCTCGGGCACATGCCGGCGCAGGTGCGCTTCGATGCTGTCCAGGTGCTCCTGCGCGCTACCGGCCTCACGGGCCAGCGCCAACAGGCGGGTATCCGGGTGCAACAGGTTGGCCCGGTCGAGTTGGTAGAGCGCAGGAAACAGCTTGCGCAATGCCAGGTCGCCAAGGGCGCCAAACAGGGCAAAGGTGCAAGGTTCGACACTGATAGCAGCCATGATGTTGGTTCTTTCCTAAAGTTGGTCTAGGAATACCGCTTTCACATACGGTTTTCAAGGGATAATGTAGTAAAAACCACAACATTACACACAAGCATTACAGACAAGTGGTACGTCAACCGCGCCGACAGTACGATAGACGACCGTGCAAAAAGCCTGCTGCTCCCACAGCTGGCTGTCTTCCCGACCCAAGGACACACCCATGGACCGCGTGCGAAACCTCCTGGAACAGATCCAGGGCCGCCTCGACGAGCTGAACAAGGCCGAACGCAAAGTCGCCGAAGTCATCCTGCTCAACCCGCAACAAGCCACCCGCTTCAGCATCGCCGCGCTGGCCCAGGCGGCCAAGGTCAGCGAACCGACCGTCAACCGCTTCTGCCGCTCGTTCGGCGTCAGCGGCTACCCCGAGCTCAAGCTGCAACTGGCGCAGAGCCTGGCCAGCGGCGCCGCCTACGTCAGCCGTGCAGTAGAGGCTGACGATGACCCGGCAGCCTACACCCAGAAGATCTTCGCCAGTGCCATCGCCTCGCTCGACAGCGCCTGCCAGCAACTCGACCCGCAGCAGGTGAGCCGTGCCGTGGACATGATGATCCAGGCCCGGCAGATCCACTTCTTCGGCCTGGGCGCCTCGGCCCCGGTGGCGCTGGACGCCCAGCACAAGTTCTTCCGCTTCAACCTCGCAGTATCGGCCCACGCCGATGTGCTGATGCAGCGCATGCTGGCCTCGGTGGCGCACACCGGCGACCTGTTCGTGATCATTTCCTACACCGGGCGCACCCGCGAACTGGTCGAGGTGGCCCGCCTGGCGCGGGAAAACGGCGCCTCGGTGCTGGGCCTGACCGCCGCCGGTTCACCGCTGGCCAATGCCTGCAGCCTGAGCCTGCACATTCCGCTGCCGGAAGACACTGACATCTACATGCCGATGACCTCGCGGATCATCCAGTTGACCGTGCTCGATGTACTGGCCACCGGCATGACCCTGCGCCGTGGCGTGGACTTCCAGCCGCACCTGCGCAAGATCAAGGAAAGCCTCAACGCCAGCCGCTACCCGATCGAGGACGACGAACTCAACTGAGCCGGTGCGCCTGCAGGCGCAGGTGGGCACGCTGCCCCGGCGCCAGGCTCAGGCCCTCGCCACTGCCGCTGGCGGCCTCGACACAGACGAAGCGCTGGCATTCACGCCCGGTCACGCCCATCAGCGGGCGGTTGCCCGGGTGCCAGACCACCGTGTCGTCGCTGTCACCGGTATCGATGCATAGCTCGCGCTGCCAGGCCGGGTCCTGCAACTGCACCCGCGGCGTGCCGGGATAGACCTTCTGGCAGCCCCCCTTGAGCTTCAGCGCGCCATCCTCACGGCAGGCCTGGCGGTTGAGGCGGTCGTAGCCTTCGATATCCTCGAGCCCGGACAGCGCTATCTCGGATACGTCACTGATGCGCCAGTAGGCCAGCAGGGCATGGCTAAGCTGGCAAGGTTCGCTGTCCTGGTGCTCGGTGCTCAGGCTCAGCTCCATGCGGCTGCCCAACCGAGCATGCAGGTCGACCTGCCAGTCGCACAGCTCCAGCCGCCATTTCAGGGTTACGCCCTCCTCGTCCTCGCGGCTGTCCACCAGCTTCCAGTCCAGCAAGCGGGCCCAGCCATGGGCTGGCCACAAGTCCTCGGTGGGGTGGCGGCCATACCACGGCCAGCACACCGGCACGCCACCGCGTATCGCCCCCACCTGCGGCCACTGCTCGGCGCACCACAGCCAGGGCCGTTCGCCCGCCGGCTGAAAATGCAGCAGTTGCGCCCCCTGGCGGCTGAACACCGCCTGGCAGCGGGGGTGATCGATGATCAGTACATCGCGCTGCTGGTAACGCTCCCACTCGAATGTCGGCCGCGGCCGCTGCGAGGTAAAGAGGCTATGGAGCGGATGTTCGGGCATGGTTCAGAGCTCTTGTTGTTTGAGATAGCGCTGTCTCGGCCTATCCCCGACACCCACTGCAGACCAGTGGGTGCCGAGTATCGAAATAGTACCGAAAATGGATTGGCGTAAATTTACAACATAAGCCCTCAGAATGACGACTGAATCTTCAAGCCTGCGACCAGTGCGTTATCCACCTCGTCCACCCCACCCGGGCGCTTGATGTACTGCAGGTTGGGCCGCACGGTCAGCCAGTTGGTGACATGGAAGCCGTAGTAGAGCTCGGCGTTGTACTCGGTACGCTGCAGCGGCACGAACCCGGGGTTGTCGTAATCGCTGATGCCGCTCTGCGTGTTGAGCAGTTCGGCGCGTTTCCTCACGTCGTCATTCACATGAATGCGCGCCACGCCGAAGCCGATATCGTCCTTGGGCCGGGCGTCGAAGGCACCTTTATAGACCAACCCCACCTGCTGGTAGTTGTCGACCACGTTGGTAGCCTGGTCATGCACGGTAAAGTTGGCGAACAGGCTCAGGCCACGGTTGACGTCGCCGCCATGGGCGGTGACCTGCTGCTGCGCCACCACCCACCAGCCATGCTTGCTGGAGTGCGACTTGAAGGCCTCGCCAGTCAGCGCCTGCGGGTTGCCGTTGACGTCGTCGAACACATCGTCAGCCTTGGCCGTGCTGTAGTAGTAGCCCAGGCGGTACTCGCCCGGCAGGCCGTTGACCTTGGGTGACCACACCGCCTCCACTGGCAGGATCGCGCCCTTGGTACCGCTGCCGCTGAGTTTGAAGCCGTTGCCGGTTTCCAGGTTGGAGGGGTTTTGCTCGAAGGCACCGGTCTGGACGAAGAACTCTGGAGTGATGTTGTACTTGACCCGCAGCGCCCACTGGCTGACCGGCCAGTTGTACCAGATGCCGCCAACCCAGTTGCCCACCTGCGAGCCGCAGAAGGCCAGGTTCTGGAAGTCGCAAGGGAAGCTGTTGAAATCTTCGCCCGGGCCGAAGCGGCCGAGCTTCACGTCCAATGCACCGTCGAAGTATTTCTGTTTGACCCACATCTGGGTCAGACGCCAGGTCTGGCCGCGGCCCCACACCTCCTGCACCGAGCTGAACTGCCCGGCGCGCGGATCGCTGATGCGGTCGTTGGACAGGTTGCGGCCGCTGCGCTCGGTGATCGCCAGCTTGAACTCGGCATCGTGCCAGCCGAGGATTTTCTGCAGGTCCAGGTGCGCGCCAAGGGCAAACTGGTCGCTGTAGCGTGCGGTCTTGTCGTCGTTGTAGCCGCCGTGCAGGTTGCCGGCCACCTCACCAACATAGTCGAGGGTGAAGTCATAGCCCTTTTCCAGCAGTTCAGTGCGGGTGCCGCCCCAATCGCCGGTCATCCACTTCGATTCGCTGGAAAAGGCCTCGGCAGCATGCGCGCCGCTGCTGCCAACGATGGCAAGCAAGGCCAGCGAGCCCAATGTACTGATGCGTTTGCGCTGTTCCATCCCTTTGCGTCCTCTTTTTTCTTATTGGTGGTGTAGACGAGTCAACGGCCCCTGATGTGGGCCACATTGTCCTTTACTGCTGCGGCAGTGCTGGCCAGGCGCAGGCGCTCGCCGCTTTGGGCGTCGAACAGCAGTACCCGTGCCGGGTCGAACTGCAGATTCAGGCTGTCACCTATCCGGCATGCCACATCCGGAGCCAGGCGGCAGCAGACCTTGGTCTGGTTGAGGGTGACGAATACCAGCAGGTCTGGCCCGGTGGGCTCGGTCACCTGCACCTCGGCACGAATGCCCGGCAGGCCATTGCCCTCCGCGGCGCCCAGGGCAATCTGCTCGGGGCGGATGCCAAGGATGACCTCGCGGCCATCCAGTTCGTCAGCGCCCCCCCCCAAGGGCAGCTCGCAACGCGCCTGGCCGCTGTCGAGCACGGCCAGCAGGCGCCCGTCCTGCTGCGTGAGGCGCACCGGGATGAAGTTCATCGGCGGTGAACCGATGAAACTGGCGACGAACTGGTTGGCCGGGTCGTTGTAGATCTGCTGCGGGGTACCGAACTGCTGGATGATGCCGTCCTTCATCACCGCCACCTTGTCGCCCAGGGTCATGGCCTCGATCTGGTCATGGGTGACGTACACGGTGGTGGTCTTCAGGCGCTGGTGCATCAGTTTCATTTCGGTACGCATCTCGACGCGCAGCTTGGCATCGAGGTTGGACAGCGGCTCATCGAACAGGTAGATCTTTGGCCGCCGCGCCAGCGCCCGGCCCATGGCCACGCGCTGTTGCTGGCCGCCGGACAGCTGCGCCGGCTTGCGCGCCAGCAGGTGCTCGATCTGCAGCAGCTTGGCCACCCGCGCCACCTCCTCGTCGATGGCGGCCTGGGGCAGCTTGCGGATCTTCAGGCCGAACTCGATGTTTTCGCGCACGCTCATGGTCGGGTACAGCGCGTAGGACTGGAATACCATGGCGATGTCGCGGTCCTTGGGGCTCATGCCGCTGACGTCCTGCTGGTCGATGAGAATCGCGCCGCCAGTGATCTGCTCCAGCCCGGCGATGCAGTTCATCAAGGTCGACTTGCCGCAGCCAGACGGGCCGACCAGGATCAGGAACTCGCCATCCCTGATCGACAGCTGGATGTCCTTGAGGGTGTCCGGCAAGCCGCTGCCGTAGGTCTTGTTCACATTGCGAAGTTCGAGCGTTGCCATGACTTACCCCTTTACCGCGCCAGCAGTCAGCCCGCGGACGAAATATTTACCTGCCACCACGTAGACCAGCAGGGTTGGCAGGCCAGCGATCATCGCCGCTGCCATGTCGACGTTGTATTCCTTGGCCCCGGTGCTGGTGTTGACCAGGTTGTTCAGGGCCACGGTAATCGGTTGCGAATCGCCGCTGGAGAACACCACGCCGAACAGGAAGTCGTTCCAGATCTGGGTGAACTGCCAGATCAGGCAGACCATGATGATCGGCGTGGACATCGGCAGGATGATGCGGCGGAAGATGGTGAAGAACCCGGCACCGTCCAGGCGCGCGGCCTTGACCAGCGCATCGGGGATGCTCACGTAGAAGTTGCGGAAGAACAGCGTGGTGAAGGCCAGGCCGTAGACCACGTGCACCAGTACCAGGCCGGTGGTGGTGCTGGCCAGGCCGAGCTTGCCGAGGGTGAACGAGGCTGGCAGCAGCACAGTCTGGAACGGCAGGAAGCAGCCGAACAGCAGCAGGCCGAAGAACAGCTGCGAGCCACGGAAGCGCCACATCGACAGCACATAGCCGTTCAGCGCGCCGATGGTGGTGGAGATCAGCACCGCTGGCACGGTGATCATGATCGAGTTCCAGAAGTAACCGCTGACCGTGCCCCAGGCCTTGACCCAGCCGATGCCGGTAATTGCCGTCGGCCAGCTCAGCAGGTTGCCGGTGCTGATGTCGTCCGGAGTCTTGAAACTGGTCAGCAGCATCACCACCAGCGGCACCAGGTACAACAGCAGTGCCAGCAACAGCACCGCGTGGATGGCAAGACGGCTTGGGCTCAGCGCCGGTTTGTCGACAGGGCTATGCATGGCGTTTGCTCCGCAGCTCCGAGTACAGGTAAGGCACGAGGATCGCCAGGATCGCTCCGAGCATGAGGATGGCGCTGGCCGAGCCCATGCCCATCTGGCCGCGGCTGAAGGTGAACGAATACATGAACATCGCCGGCAGGTCGGAGGAGTAGCCCGGGCCGCCGGCAGTCATCGCCGCCACCAGGTCGAAGCTTTTGATGGCAATGTGCGCGAGGATCATCAGCGAGCTGAAGAACACCGGGCGCAGGCTGGGCAGTACCACGCGCCAGTAGATGCGCGGCAGGCTGGCGCCGTCGATCTGCGCGGCGCGGATGATCGACGGGTCGACGCCACGCAGGCCGGCGAGGAACATCGCCATGATGAAGCCCGAGGCTTGCCACACGGCGGCAATCACCAGGCAGTACACCACCCGGTCGGGATCGATCAGCCAGTCCAGGCGAAAGCCCTCCCAGCCCCAGTCGCGCAGCAGCTTGTCCAGGCCCATGCCGGGGTTGAGCAGCCACTTCCAGGCGGTGCCGGTGACAATCATCGACAGCGCCATGGGGTACAGATAAATGGTGCGGATGAAACCTTCGCGCCGGATGCGCTGGTCCAGCAATACCGCCAGGAAAACGCCGATGACCAGGCTGATGGCGATGAACAGGCCGCCGAACAGCAGCAGGTTCTTGCTTGCCACCCACCAGCGGTCGTTGTCGAACAGCCGGGCGTACTGCGCCAGGCCAGCCCACTTGTAGGTGGGCAGAAAGGTCGAGGTGGTGAAGGACAGGACGAAGGTCCAGAGGATGTAGCCGTAGAAGCCCACCAGGACGATGAACATGCTCGGCGCCAGCACCAGCTTGGGCAGCCAGCGCTGTAGCGCGTCCAGGGGTGAGGCCCGCAGTTGGGCGGTAGTTGTGGTCATGATTTGGTACCCAAAGCCAAGGCAGTGAGGGGCTCTGCCTTTTGTGTTGTCGGTACTGGCCCTATCGCCGGCAAGCCAGCGCCCACAGGTAACCCACAATTTTCAACGGCAGTGAAAATCCTGTGGGAGCCGGCTTGCCGGCGATAGGGCCGTCAGCGCTCTACTGGGCAGACTTGATCGCCGCCGCCAGCTTCTTCGCCGCATCGGCCGGGTCGGCCTTGGGGTCGTTGATGTAGTTGGTCACCACATCGAAGAACGCGCCCTGCACGGCCAGCGTGGTGGCCATGTTGTGCGCCATGCTCGGCTGCAGGCCGCCATTCCTGGCATCGGCCAGGAAGTCCTTGGCGGAGGTCTGCGCGCAGGCGTCGAAGCCGTACTTGCCCATGTCGGCCAGCATGTCGTTGCGCACCGGGATCGACCCTTTGTTGCTGCTGAAGACCTTCTGGAAGTCCTCACCCAGCACCCTGCGGGCAATATCCTGCTGGCCGGCAGAGGTGCCAGCGTCTTTCTGCTTGAACACCACCAGCGAGTCGATGTTGTACAGGAAGGCCTTGTCGGTGCCGGGGAATGGCACGCACTGGTAGTCCTTGCCGGCGGTTTTCTTCGCCAGGGTCCATTCGCTCTTGGCCCAGTCGCCCATGATCTGCATGCCGGCCTTGCCGTTGATGACCTTGGCCGCTTCCAGGTTCCAGTCCTGGCCTTTGCCATCCGGGTCCATGTAGGTGGCGACCTTTTTCAGCTCGGTCAGCGCCTTGACCATCTGCGGGCCGGTCAGAGCCGCGCTGTCGAGATCGACCAGGGCCTTCTTGTAGCCGTCGGCCCCCATCACCGCCAGTACCACGCTTTCGAACACGGTGCTGTCCTGCCACGGCTGGCCGCCATGGGCGAGCGGGATGAAGCCGGCGGCCTTGAGCTGGTCGGCGGCGGCGTAGAATTCGTCGAGGGTGGCTGGCGCCTTGTCGATACCGGCCTTCTTGAAGACGTCGGGGTTGATCCACAACCAGTTGGTACGGTGGACGTTCACCGGCACGGCGACATAGTCACCGTCGTACTTCACGGCGTCGGCGACTTTCTTGTCGAGTAACGTGTCCCATTTTTCGTCCTTGGCCACAGCCTTGAGCACATCGGCGTCGAGCAGGCCGGTAGCCGCCCAGTCCTGGATGTCCGGGCCCTTGATTTGCGCGACACCGGGCGGGTTGCCGGCCACGGCGCGGCTCTTGAGCACGGTCATGGCCGTGGCCCCGCCACCACCGGCGACGGCGCCATCCTTCCAGGTGAAGCCATCTTTTTCGACCTGGGCCTTGAGCACATCGACCGCCGCTTTTTCACCACCGGAGGTCCACCAGTGCACCACCTCGACGCTGCCTTTGGAGTCGGCAGCCGAGGCACTCAGCGGGAGCAAAGAGACAGTTAGCGAAGCAACGGAAATTGCGGCAGCGAGACGGAGCGTGGAATTCATCGAAGCACCTTTCTTGTTGTTATGCCGTGCAAGTCGATCGCTTGCGTTGCATGAAGTCTAAACAGCGTGCTCGCCTCGCCAGGTAACGAAGCGATGCGTGAATGTCATCGTTTGGTTACATTGCCGACCTGAGGGGTGGGATGTCAGGAAGAACGGCAGGATTGTCACTGGGTAGCGACATTGTGGTTACCTGTGTCGACCCCTTCGCGGGGGAACCCGCTCCCACAGGGACCTCACAGGTTCCGAGGCTGGTGAGAATCCTGTGGGGGCGGGTTCACCCGCGAAGAGGCCGGCACAGGCAACACAAACCCTCAGTCCACGCCCCGCGGCAGATACAAGGTCACCCGCAGCCCGCCCTCACGCAGGTTCAGCAAGCTCACCTCCCCGCCATGGCTATGGGCAATGTTGCGCGCAATCCCCAACCCCAACCCATACCCCTGCTGCTGCCCGGCCAAACGGAAGTGCGGCTCGAATACCTGTTCCAACTGCTGCTGCGGCACCCCCGGCCCCTGGTCATCCACCTGCAGGACGACCCCCTCGGCAGTGTCGATCATGCGCAGCCGCGCCCGCTCGCCATACTTGATGGCGTTGTCGATCAGGTTGCCGATGCAGCGCCGCAACGCCAGCGGCTTGCCCGGGTACGGCGCCAGCGCCCGGCCTTCGAGCGTGATACGGCCATCGCCCAGGTAAGGCTCGGCCAGGATCTCCAGCACCTGGTTGAGATCGACCGGCTCGATGTTCTCGTGGATGTCGGTGTCCTTCACGCACTGCAACGCGCCTTTGACCAGCAGTTCCAGCTCATCCAGGTCCTGGCTGAACTTGGCCTGCAGGCGCTCGTCGTCCAGCAGCTCGACGCGCAGGCGCAAGCGGGTGATCGGTGTGCGCAAGTCGTGGGAGATGGCACTGAACAGCTGGCTGCGCTCGGTCAGGTAGCGGCTGATGCGCTCGCGCATGCTGTTGAACGCGCGCCCCACCTCGACCACCTCACTGCCGCCGCCTTCGGCCACCGGCGCCACATCGGCGCCCAGCGACATCTCCCGCGCAGCCCGCGCCAGACGCTTGAGCGGCCAGCTCTGCCAGTGCACCAGCAAGCCGATGAACAACAGCAGCAAGGCCGTCGTCAGCACGATGAAGCCAATCTGCTGGCGCGGCAGGCGCTCGGCTTCCAGGCTGGTGTAGGGCTCGGGCAGCAGCGAGGCGATATACAGCCATTCGCCCTCGCCCAGACGGATCTGGGTTACCAGCACCGGCGGGTTGAGCGGCTCCAGGGTCAGCGAGTAATGCGCCCAGGAACGTGGCAGTTCGTCAAGCTTGAGGCCGCTGTTGAAGATACGCAGATCGTCGGGCCCGACGAACTCCACGGAAATTTCCATCTGCGAACCCAGGCGCTCATGCAGCACTTGCTGGAACACCTCGATCACCGCTTGCTTGCGCGGGGTAACGGGTAGTACCGGCATGTCCAGCGGCTTGGCATTGAGCGACACGAAGAAGCGCGTCCCCCCCATGCTGCGCAGCTGGTCGAGGACCAGCGGCCGGTAGGCCACCGGCAGCGAGCGGAAGTAGCTGACGCTGGCGCTCATCGAATGGGCCAGGCTGCTGGCGCTGGCACGCAGGCCCTGCAACTGGCTGGCGCGTAATTGGGCAACCCAGATGATGCTCGACAACCCCTGGGCCAACAGCACTACCAGCAGGGTCAGCAGCAGCATGCGCCCCAGTAGCGAGCGTGGCAGCAGGCGCCAGCGCCGGTCAGGGCGCACTGCAGACATGGGTAGCCAACAGGTAGCCACTGCCGCGTACAGTGCGGATCAGCCGGGGGGGTTTGTCGGTATCGCGCAGGCGCTGGCGCAGGCGGCTGACCGCCATGTCGACGATGCGGTCCAGCGGCATCGGCTCGCGGCCACGGGTGGCGTTGCCGATGGTGTCGCGGTCGAGGATCTGCTGTGGGTGGTCGAGGAACAGCTTGAGCAGGGCGAAGTCGGCACCGGACAGAATCACTTCCTCGCCATCGCGATGGAACAGCCGGTGGCTGACCGTGTCCAGGCGCCAGTCGTCGAAGGCCAGCACGGCACTGCCCGGCGCCGCCTGGCCGAACTCGGCGCGACGCAGCAGGGCCTTGATCCGCGCTTGCAGTTCACGGGGGCTGAACGGCTTGCCCAGGTAGTCGTCGGCGCCCAGCTCCAGGCCGATGACGCGGTCGGTTTCGTCGGAGCTGGCGGTGAGCATGATGATCGGTACCCGTGCCTGACGCGGGTGCTGGCGTACCCAGCGGCACAGGCTGAAGCCGTCTTCGTCGGGCAGCATGACATCGAGGATGACCAGGTCGCAGGGGGTGGTTTCCAGGGCACGGCGAAAGCCCTTGCCGTCGGCTTCGGCATGCACCTGGAAGCCGGAGCGGCTCAGGTAGGTTTGCAGCAGTTCGCGGATTTCCTGGTCGTCGTCGACCATCAGGATCGATTTGCCGGCAGTGCTCAAGGTGGTCCTTCCTTTTGTCAGTTACAGGTCTTCGTTGCCTGTTTTTACTGGGCTGCAGTCAGTGATCCAGCGCCTGCTGCAAAGCCACCCCGGCCCCCAGCAACCCGGAAAACTCCGCCGTCACCAGCCAAACCGGCACGCCAGCGAAATAGCCACTCATGCAGCCCTTGTCAGAAAAGCTCGCGGCAAACCCGCTGCGCACGAACAGCTCGGCAAAGCGCGGGATTACGCCTCCGACAATATAAACCCCACCCCTCGCCCCCAGGGTCAGAACATTGTTACCGGCTACACGGCCAAGGAACCGGCAGAACTGCTCGATCACCGCTAATGCCCGTGGCTCGCCGCCCAACGCGGCATCGGTGATCTGCGCCGGGGTGGTGTGTCGGGGGATGTCGCCATCCAGCGCGCAGATTGCCTGGTACAGGCGCAGCAGGCCACCGCCACTGAGCACGGTCTCGGCGCTGACATGGCCGATCTGGCCGTGAATCTGTTGGTGAATCGCCGCCTCGCGGGCATTGCCCACCGGCAGGTCGACGTGCCCGCCCTCCCCCGGCAGGGCCTGCCAGTGCTGCTCGCCCAGGCGCAGCAGCGCGCCCACGCCCAGCCCGGTACCCGGGCCGATGACCAGGGCCGGTCGCGACAGGTCTGCCTGGCCTGGGCACACTTCACGGAACTCGCCAGGGCGCAGGCGGGTCATGCCCAGCGCCATGGCGGTAAAATCGTTGATCAGCAGCAGCCGCTCCACCTGCAATGTCTGGCAGAAGGCCGCGCGGCTCAGGCGCCAGTGGTTGTTGGTGAAGCGGAACTCATCGCCATCGACCGGCCCGGCTACCGCCAGGCACACCGCCGCCAAGCCACCGCGGGCGATACCCTGGCCTTCCAGGTAGGCTTCGATGGCTTGTTCCGGGCAGGTGTAGTCCGCGGTGGCGAACACTTTCACTTCATGCAGCTGGTTGTCACGCCACAACGCAAAACGGGCATTGGTGCCGCCAATGTCGCCAACCAGCAGGTCCTTCATTTGAGGTTCTCCAGGGCCGAGGTGAACGCACTGGCGCCCTGCTCTGCCGGGCTGAACGCCATGCGCATGAAGCCGAACAGCTCGCGCCCGCAGCCCAGGTCGTTGCCCTGGGGCGCCGGCGGCAGGTCGCGGCTGGCCAGTTCTTCGGCCGATACCATTACCCGCAGCGTGCCTTCGACACCATCGACCCGCACAATATCACCATCGCGCACCCGCGCCAGCGGGCCGCCGTCATAAGCCTCGGGGCAAACGTGAATGGCCGCAGGGATCTTGCCCGAGGCTCCGGACATGCGCCCGTCGGTGACCAACGCCACCTTGAAGCCGCGGTCCTGCAGCACGCCGAGGAACGGCGTGAGCTTGTGCAGTTCCGGCATGCCGTTGCAGCGTGGGCCCTGGAAGCGCACCACGGCGACGAAGTCACACTCCAGCTCGCCGGCCTTGAACGCATCGGCCAACGACTGCTGGTCATGGAACACTCGCGCCGGGGCCTCGACCACCTGGTGCTCGCGGGCGACAGCGGACACCTTCATTACCCCTCGGCCGAGGTTGCCCTCCATCACCCGCAGGCCACCTTCGGCGGAGAACGGCCGCGCCACCGGGCGCAGGATGCTTTCGTCCAGACTGTGCTGCGGCCCTTCGCGCCACACCAGCGTGCCGTTGTCGAGGAACGGCTCCTGGGTGTAGCGGCGCAGGCCATGGCCGGCCACGGTGTTGACGTCTTCGTGCAGCAGCCCGGCATCGAGCAGCTCGCGGATCAGGAAGGCCATGCCGCCCGCGGCCTGGAAGTGGTTGATGTCGGCCTTGCCGTTGGGGTAGACGTGGGACAGGGTCGGCACCACCTCGGACAGGTCGGCCATGTCCTGCCAGGTCAGCTGGATACCCGCAGCCTGGGCAATCGCCGGGATGTGCAGGGTGTGGTTGGTCGAACCGCCGGTGGCGTGCAAGGCGACGATGGAGTTGACCAGCGCCTTCTCGTCGACGATTTCACCCAGCGGCATGAAGCTGCCGCTGGCCTTGGTCATGCGCGTGACCTGCTGCGCGGCCTCGGCGGTGAGCGCGTCGCGCAGCGGCGTGTAGGGGTTGACGAACGAGGCGCCGGGCAGGTGCAGGCCCATTACTTCCATCACCAGCTGGTTGGTGTTGGCAGTACCGTAGAAGGTGCAGGTGCCAGGGCTGTGGTAGGACTTCATCTCCGACTCCAGCAGCTCTTCACGGCTGGCCTTGCCCTCGGCGTAGCGCTGACGCACGTCGGCCTTCTGCTTGTTGGAAATACCGGAGACCATCGGCCCGCCCGGGACGAAGATGGTCGGCAGGTGACCGAAGCGCAGCGCGCCCATCATCAGGCCGGGGACGATCTTGTCGCAGATGCCCAGCATCAGCGCGGCATCGAACATGTTGTGCGACAGGGCCACGGCGGTGGACATGGCAATCACTTCGCGGCTGGCGATGGCCAGTTCCATGCCCGGCTCGCCCTGGGTCACGCCATCGCACATGGCCGGCACGCCACCGGCGAACTGGCCGACCGAGCCAACCTCGCGCAGGGCCTGCTTGATCTGCTCGGGAAAGTGCTGGTACGGCTGGTGCGCCGAAAGCATGTCGTTGTAGGCCGAGACGATGGCCACGTTGGCCGCGTTCATCAGGCGCAGGGTCTGCTTGTCGTCGCTGCCGCAACCGGCCACGCCGTGGGCGAAGTTGGCGCACTGCAGGCTGGCACGCATGGGGCCGTCACTGGCCGCGCCGCGAATCAGCTGCAGGTAGCGTTCGCGGGTGGCACGGCTACGTTCGACCAGCCGCTGGGTGACCTCAAGGATGCGCGGATGCATGTACTGGACTCCAGGCTAATTGTAAGGGCGGTTTGCCGGGCATTTCCCCTCCAAACGATTGCGGCCTAGGCTCAAGGTAGAGGAGCCCGCTGCATCGGTGGAGGCACGTCGCCCAACCACTCGTTGTATGTTTAAACAAAATACTGCCACTAAAAAGGCTTGTTTTCTATCGAATAGTGAATAATCTTGTAATTCCAACAACAAAACCGTTTCAGTGAAGCTCCTTTGTGCCACAGGTTTCACTCGGACTGCCAGAGGTACTGCCATGACCCTACGCATCGCCATCAATGGATTCGGCCGCATCGGGCGCAACGTCCTGCGCGCACTGTATACCCAAGGCTACCGCCAGGACCTGCAGGTCGTCGCCATCAACGACCTGGGCGACAGCGCCATGAATGCCCACCTGCTCAAGTACGACAGCGTGCACGGCACCTTCGATGCCAGCGTCGAGGCCGACCACGAGAGCCTGACGGTCAATGGTGACCGTATCGCGGTCAGTGCCATCCGCAACCCGGCCGAACTGCCCTGGAAGGCCGAAGCGATCGACGTGGTGTTCGAATGCACCGGGCTGTTCACCGAACGCGCCAAGGCCGCCGCACACCTGGCCGCAGGGGCTGGCAAGGTGATTGTCTCGGCACCGGCAAAAGGTGCCGATGCCACCGTGGTGTACGGGGTCAACCACGATATTCTGCGGGCTTCGCACCAGATCATTTCCAACGCCTCCTGCACCACCAACTGCCTGGCGCCGATCGCCCAGGTGCTGCACCGCGAGTTCGGTATCGAACAGGGCCTGATGACCACCATCCACGCCTATACCAACGACCAGGTGCTGACCGACGTGTACCACGGCGACCCGTACCGTGCGCGCTCGGCAACCCAGTCGATGATCCCGAGCAAGACCGGCGCCGCCGAGGCCGTGGGCCTGGTGCTGCCGGAGCTGGCCGGCAAGCTGACCGGCATGGCGGTGCGGGTGCCGGTGATCAACGTGTCGCTGGTGGACCTCACCGTCAACCTCAAGCGCGAGGCCACGGCCGAGCAGGTCAACCAGCTGTTCCTCGAAGCCAGCAAGCACTCCCGGGTATTGGGCTACAACGCCTTGCCGCTGGTTTCCTGCGACTTCAACCACAACCCGCTGTCGTCGATCTTCGATGCCAACCATACCCGGGCCAATGGGCGCATGCTCAAAGTGCTGGCGTGGTATGACAACGAGTGGGGATTCAGTAACCGCATGCTGGATAACTGCCTGGCGTTGTGTCGCGCCCGGTGAGTATGGCGCGGCATTTTTGCCGCCTGTGAGATCGAGCGCCGCCCGTGCGGCGCTCGATCTCACAAACACAGAAAAACTTCCGTCATGCCCCCACTCACAATCTTTACCTTTTCCTAACATTTCCAGACTTGACCACACATAGTGATGATAAGCATTATCATTAACTTTTCGTCGGTCAGGTCCCCCCGTGAGTCAGTCCCGGTTCAACGCTGTCTTCCTCGTCCAGCGCCTTACCCTGCTGCGCACCTTGCAACGCATGGTGGGCAACCCCAGCACGGCCGAGGACCTGTTGCAGGAAACCTACTTGCGGGTGTCCCGAGCCCTCGGTGAGCGCCCCATCGAACACATCGAACCGTTCGTGTTCCAGACCGCGCGCAACCTGGCCCTCGACCACCTGCGCGCGCGCCGGGTGCAATCGCGCATGCTGGTCGACGATGTACCCGATGAAGTCCTGCACAGCGTGGCCGCGCCGGCCACCAGCAGCGAGGATGCCGCCCATGCCGAACGGTTGCTCAAGCAGCTGAGCGTCAGCCTCGACCAGTTGAGCGAACGCCAGCAGCGCATCTTCATCCTCAGCCGCCTGCATGGCGCCACCTACCTGGAAATCGCCAAACAACTGAATGTTTCGCCCAGCACGGTACAGAAGGAACTGAAACTGATCATGGCGATCTGCATGGGTGTCGCCGAGCGCCTCAAGTGAGGCAACGCAAAGCCCTTGCCACACCCCGCCTCAGCCTTGATCATTCGCAAAAAATCATTCAAGGACTCACCGTGACCGACAGCACCGCCCCTCGCCCGTCACCCGCCGGGCCCCTCGCCCGTGCTCGTGCCATGGACGAGGCGCTGGACTGGCTGGTGCGCCTGCAATGCGCCGACGCCGAGGACACCCAGGCCTTCGAAGCCTGGCTGAGCGCGGCACCGGAAAATGCCGAGGCCTATGTCGAGGCAGAAGCCCTGTGGAACGGCGCGCCGCTGCACCAGGTGGCCGTGCAGATGCACCAGCAACAGCGTCGCTCGTGGCGCGGGCGCCTGCGCAGCCACTGCAAACCCTTGGCCACGGCGGCGCTACTGCTGGTCGGGCTGGTCACCCTTGGCAACCTGCCAATGCGCCTGCAGGCCGACCACCTGACGGTGGTGGGCGAGCGCCAGCGCCTGCAGCTGGAAGACGGGGCGAAAGTGCTGCTCAACACCAATTCGGCGTTTGCCAGCGACCACCGTGACGGCCGCCAGGTCGCCCGCCTGCTGCAGGGTGAGGCCTATTTCCAGGTCCCCGAGGGCGCACTGCTGCCGCTGGAAGTGCAGGCCGGGCCGTTGCGCGCCCAGGTGCGCGACACCGATTTTGCCGTGCGCTACCTCGACGGCGAGGCACAGGTGCGGGTACAGCGCGGCGATGTCGACCTGCAGGGCAGCCGCGACCAGCGCATTCGTCTGAGTGCCGGCGACAGCATCAGTGTTGGCCCAGAGGGCTTTGGCCAGCGCCAGCGCCCCGACATGCACAAGGACCTGGCCTGGGTCGACGGCCGCCTGGTGTTCGAGAATTGCCCGCTGAGCCAGGTGCTGGCCGAGGTGCAGCGCTACTACCCGGGCTGGATCATCAACCGCAACGCACAGCTGGAAGACATGGCGGTCACCGGCAACTACCGCCTCGACCAGCCGCTGGAAACCCTGCGCGCACTGGCCCACATCACCTCGGCACGGCTGCATGAGTACCCGGCGCTGGTCATCCTGAACTGATCTTTTGCCTGTCTCGGCCTGATCGCCGGCAAGCCAGCTCCCCCCCCGACCACATCGGCCTCAAGCCATGTGATCTCCCTGTGAGAGCCGGCTTGCCGGCGATGAGGACTGTGCTGGCAACACATGATCGTGGCCCCTGAATTTATTTTTACGCAGTCACGCTACCCCACCCGTCTCGTTATAGCCGATGCAACTGATTCTCGTTTAAATGCGAGGACAGCCATCACCTATAACAGTCCGCGCGTCAGGGAGCGCTTCCGATGTCCACAGGTCCAACCCGCCCCTCCACCCTTCCTCGCCATAGGGGGCAACTGTCCCTCCTGAGCCTTTCCCTACTGAACCTGGCCCTGCTCGCCAGCGGCGCCTGCAGCCTGCCGGCGCTGGCCGCCGAGCCGGCCCAGGCCAGCAGCCCGCGCATGGGCGACTACCGCTTCAGCATCGGCCAGCAGCCGCTGGTTTCGGCCATCAATGCCTTCAGCCAGGTCACTGGCTGGCAAGTCGGTTTCAGCGCCGAGGTGGCCGACGGCGTGGCTTCGCCAGGGGTGCAGGGCTCGCTACCGCCGGAAGCCGCGCTCAAGCGCCTGCTGCACGGTACCGGCCTGGGCTTTCGCAAGATCAGTAACGCCAATGTGGTGCTCGAACGCCAGGCCAGCGCCAATGTGGTCGCCCTGCAACAGGTCACGGTCAGCGCCACGCGCAGCGCCCAGGACGTCAGCCAGGTGCCGAGCACCGTCAGCGTGCAGACCCGCGAGGAACTGGACCGGCAGAACGTCAACAACATCCAGGACCTGGTGCGCTACGAGCCGGGTGTGTCGGTGGCCGGCACCGGCCAGCGCAGCGGCCTGAACGGCTACAACATCCGTGGCATCGACGGCGAGCGCATCCTCACCCAGGTTGACGGCGTAGCGATCCCCGACAGCTTCTTCTACGGCCCCTACGCCCAGACCCAGCGCAACTACGTGGACCCGGAGATCGTCAAGCGGGTGGAAATCCTCCGCGGTCCGGCCTCGGTGCTGTACGGCAGCAACGCCATCGGCGGCGCGGTGAGCTACTTCACCCTGGACCCGGACGACATCATCAAGCCCGGCAAGGATGTTGGAGCACGCCTGAAGACTGGCTACAGCTCGGCCGATGAAAGCTGGCTGACCTCGGCCACCGTCGCCGGCCGCCAGGGCGACTTCGACGGCCTGTTGCACCTGAGCCAGCGCAACGGCCACGAGACCGAAACCCACGGCAAGCACAGTGGCGATGGCCTGTCGCGTACCGAAGCCAACCCGATGGACGCACGCACCACCAACGTGCTGGCCAAGCTGGGCTGGAACTACGCTGACGACGCGCGCCTGGGCTTTACCTACGAACGCTACAAGGATGACCGCGACCAGAACATCCTCAGTGCCGTGGGTGGCCCGTTCATCGGTGGCGCAACGGGCATGGGGTTCTACAAGGCACGTAACGGCAACGACACCATCACCCGTGAACGTTTTGCCATCAACCATGAGTACGGCCTGGAGTCGCTGGTCGCCGACCAGGTGAAGTGGAGCCTCAATTATCAGATCGCCAAAACCGACCAGCACACCGAGGAAGTCTATGCGCCGATCACGCGCCAGGTACTGCGTACCCGCGACACCACCTACAAAGACCGCCAGTGGGTCTTCGACGCCCAGCTCGACAAGGCCTTCAGCATCGGTGCGACCGACCACGTGCTGACCTACGGCAGCACGATCAAGCATGAGAAAGTCACTGGTTCACGCAGCGGCACCGGCACCTGCCTGGCCGTCGGCGCAGGTTGCTCCGCAGTGGGCGCCGCTCGCCCGGCAGACGGCCAAGCCCTGGTCAGCGACTTCCCGGACCCGACCGTGAATACCTACAGCCTGTTCATGCAGGATGAAATCCGCTGGAACAACTGGACCTTCATGCCGGGCGCACGCTACGACTACACGCGCATGGAACCGAAGTTCACCGAAGAATTCCTGCGCGGCTTGGAATCCACTGGTACGGCGCCCACCGCGCAGGACGACTCGGACAAGAAATGGCACCGCGTGTCACCCAAATTCGGCCTGACCTATGCATTCAACGACAACTACACCTGGTACGGCCAGTACGCCGAAGGCTTCCGCACCCCGACCGCCAAGGCCATGTTCGGCCGCTTCGAAAACATCGAGCAAGGCTACCGGGTGGAAGGCAACCCGAACCTCGAGCCGGAGAAGAGCAAAAGCTACGAAACCGGCCTGCGCGGCAACTTCGACGCCGGCAACTTCGACGTGGCGGTGTTCTACAACAAGTATCGCGACTTCATCGACGAAGACGCCGTGCAAAGCGCCAACCTGGAGCAGACCTTCAAGGCCAACAACATCAAGCACGCCACCATCAAGGGTGCCGAGGTCAAGGGCCGCCTGAACCTTGACCACTTCGGCGCGCCGCAGGGCCTGTATACCCAGGGTTCGATTGCCTACACCTACGGCCGCAATGACGACACCGGTGAACCGCTGAACACAGTCAACCCGCTGAAGGGCGTGTTCGGCCTGGGTTACGAGCAACAGCACTACGGCGGTGTGCTGAGCTGGACACTGGTCAAGCGCAAGACCCGCGTCGACGACAGCACCTTCTACTCGCCCGACGGATCGAGCTCCAAGTTTCGCACCCCGGGCTACGGGGTGCTGGACCTGACCGGCTATTACCAGGTTACCGACGATGTGACCATCAACGCCGGCCTGTACAACCTCACCGACAAGAAGTACTGGCAATGGGATTCGGTACGCAGCTACGACGGCCAGGGTGAAGCGGCTGTAACCCAACCAGCCAACATCGACCGCCTGACCATGCCGGGACGTAACTTCGGTATCAACGTGGTTTGGGATATCTGACCCGGATTATCGCTGACAGGTTTGTTTCGTCAGTGCCGGCCTCTTCGCGGGTAAACCCGCTCCTACAGGGATTGCGCGGACCTTGGGGCCTGTGATGTCACTGTGGGAGCGGGTTTACCCGCGAAGAGGCCGGCAATACCAGCACAACTACCGGCTTTTTTTACTGTCCCGCCCCCACTGTTTCGTCTTGTCTGTAGACGCCCCTTTTTCCAAGGACTGCCCATGACCGACCGCCCAGCCCTGCGCTCCCAGCGCCTGAACCAGATCACCCATGCCCCGCACGCCGAACTGGATGCCCTGGTCAAATCCCACGCGCCCTTCGACAGCCGCGAAAGCTTCGCCCGCTTCGTGGTCGCCCAGTACCTGTTCCAGGCCGAACTGCAGGCCCTGTACAACGACCCGCAACTGATCGCCATCGTCCCCGACCTGGCCGAGCGCTGCCGCGCCGGACAGGCGCGCCAGGACCTCGTCGACCTCGACACCGAAATACCGCCAACCGTGCCGGGTGCCCTGCGCAACCCGAGCCTGGGCGAGGCAATGGGCTGGATCTTCGTCTCCGAAGGCTCCAAACTGGGCGCTGCGTTTCTGATCAAGCGTGCCGTGGCCCTGGAACTGTCCGACAGTTTCGGTGCCCGCCACCTGGGCGAACCGGCCGGCGGCCGTGCCGAAGGCTGGAAGCAGTTCACCCACATTCTTGATGGCCTGGTGCTGTCAGCCGAAGAGGAAGCGGCTGCCGAACGCGGCGCAGTCGCTGCCTTCGAGCGCTTCACCAAGCTGCTCAAGCACGCCTATGCTGCGGATGCCGCGCTGGTTTGACATACCGTACCGGCCACCCTACCGGTGGCCGAACCGTTTTATGCAGTGAGACCATGACCCGACCCGCCCGCTCGAAACTCACCCGTCTGCTGTATGCGATCCTGGCTTACGTGAGCCTGGGCGTGGGCCTGGTCGCGATCGTCATTCCTGGCCTGCCGACCACCGAATTCATCCTGCTGGCCGCCTGGGCGGCCACGCGCAGTTCGCCGCGCCTGTCTGCCTGGCTGGAGAACCACCGGCTGTTCGGGCCGATCCTGCACAACTGGCGCAATGGCAAGGTGATCCAGCGCCGGGCCAAGGTCAGCGCAACCCTCAGCATGCTGCTGTGCGCGGGCCTGATGCTGACGTTGCTGGAACACCGCTGGCCGGTGTTCCTGGCCATCGCCGGCATGACTCTGGGCAACCTGTGGATCTGGTCACGCCCGGAGCATGCCGCCTGCCCTGCCCCGTCACAAGCTCAGCAGCCCTGAATACAGGGCATAGGCCGCCAGCGCGGCGCCTGCCAGCACAGCGGCGAAAATCAGCTTTTCCCAGGTGGTGAACAAGGTTTTTCCCTGCTCATGCTTGGCCCTGGCGAACAGGATCACGCCCGGCGCGTACAGCAGCGCCGACAGCAGCAGGTACTTGAGCCCGCCGGCGTACAACAGCCACACGGCATACCCCAGGGCAACCAGCGCCACCAGCAGGTCCTTGCGGCGCAGAGCCGGCTGCCCGGTATAGGTTTCTGCACGCACCGCCAGCAGCACAGCGTAGGCTGCCGACCACAGGTAGGGTACCAGGATCATCGACGAAGCCAGGTAGATCAGGCTGGTATAGGTACCAGCGGAAAACAGCGTGATCAGCAGGAAGCCCTGGATCATGCAGTTGGTCAGCCACAGGGCGTTGGCCGGCACATGGTTGGCGTTTTCCCTGGCCAGGAAGCGCGGCATGGTCTTGTCCCGCGCCGTGGCGAAGAGGATCTCGGCGCACAGCAGCGCCCACGACAGCAGCGCGCCGAGCAGCGAAACCGCCAGGCCGATACTGATCAGCAAGGCGCCCCAGGGCCCGACGATATGCTCCAGCACCGAGGCCAGTGACGGGTTCTGCAGCCCGGCCAGTTCCGGCTGGGTCATCACCCCCAGCGACAGCACGTTGACCAGCACCAGCAGCGCCAGCACCCCCAGGAAACCGATCACCGTGGCCTTGCCCACATCCGAGCGGCGCTGGGCGCGCCCGGAATACACGCTGGCGCCCTCGATGCCGATGAATACGAACACGGTCACCAGCATCATGTTGCGCACCTGCTCCAGCACGCTGCCGAACTGTGGGTTGCTCAGGCCCCAGATGTCACGGGTGAAGATATCGGCGCGGAAGGCGAACGCCGCGATCACCACGAAAATCAGCAGCGGCACCACCTTGGCCACGGTGGTCACCTGGTTGATGAACGCCGCTTCCTTGATGCCGCGCAGCACCAGAAAATGCACCGCCCACAGCAGCAGCGAGGCGCAGCCGATGGCGATTGGCGTGTTGCCTTCGCCGAACACCGGGAAGTAGAAGCCCAAGGTGCTGAACAACAGCACGAAGTAACCGACGTTGCCCAGCCAGGCACTGATCCAGTAGCCCCAGGCCGAGGAAAAACCCATGTACTCGCCAAAGCCGGCCTTGGCATAGGCGTACACCCCCGAGTCCAGCTGCGGCTTGCGGTTGGCCAGGGTCTGGAACACGAACGCCAGGGCCAGCATGCCGACCGCGGTGATACCCCAGCCGATCAGCACCGCCCCCACATCGGCACGCGCCGCCATGTTCTGCGGCAGCGAGAAGATCCCGCCACCAATCATCGAGCCGACCACCAACGCGATCAGCGCGCCCAGGCGCAGCTTCTGTCCCGGTTCGCTCATGAGCCTTCCTTTTTTTGCGCGCTGTCATGGGGTTGAAACAGCCATGCGGGCGATATAAATGTTGTTACTTATAATGATCCTGATCAATGAAGCTATAGCACTAATAACTGCTTTGTCTATACGACCGCCGGGTAAAAACCAGCAACTCAGAAGCCACTATAAAAGAATCCGATAAAACTCGAAATTCTTGTTGAAAATTTGCTAAAGCGGCAAAAACGGCTAGCGTCAAGCATCGCAGGCTGAACAGAGCGTTTGCTCTAGAAGTACATGGAGGTGTCAGCGTGCAAGGCCTGCAGCAGAAGTTGTCGGCACTCTCCAGGAGCGTCGTGAAGGATTTTTCCTACTTCATGTCGCCATGAACTGACCCAAGTCAGCGAATGGCAGCGGCGTCGGATTTACTCTGTCGTCAACTTTCTCCTGGCAGGAGTTGTTAAATGTCTGATTCATCCGGAAAACTAAAGCTCGGCGCGTTAGTTGCACTTGTCGTCGGTTCGATGATCGGTGGCGGGATCTTCTCGCTGCCGCAAAACATGGCGGCCAGCGCGGGGGTCGGCGCGGTGCTGATCGGCTGGGCCATCACCGCGGTCGGCATGCTGACCCTGGCGTTCGTGTTCCAGACCCTGGCCAACCGCAAACCTGACCTGGATGGCGGGGTGTATGCCTACGCCAAGGCCGGTTTCGGCGACTACATGGGTTTCTCCTCGGCCTGGGGCTACTGGATCAGTGCCTGGCTGGGCAACGTCGGCTACTTCGTGCTGCTGTTCAGCACCCTGGGCTACTTCTTCCCGATCTTCGGCGAAGGCAACACCCCGGCCGCCATCATTGGCGCGTCGGTGCTGCTGTGGGCCGTGCACTTGCTGGTGCTGCGCGGCATCAAGGAAGCGGCGTTCATCAACCTGGTCACCACCGTGGCCAAAGTGGTGCCGCTGGTACTGTTCGCCCTGATCTGCCTGTTCGCCTTCAAGCTCGACATCTTTACCGCCGACATCTGGGCCGTGGGCACACCAGACCTTGGCAGCGTGATGAACCAGGTGCGCAACATGATGCTGGTCACCGTGTGGGTGTTCATCGGCATCGAGGGTGCGAGCATCTTCTCGGCGCGAGCAGAAAAACGCTCCGACGTGGGCAAGGCCACGGTGATCGGCTTCGTCACCGTGCTGCTGTTCCTGGTGCTGGTCAACGTGCTGTCGCTGGGCATCATGACTCAACCGGAACTGGCCAAGCTGCAGAACCCTTCGATGGCTGCCGTGCTGGAACATGTGGTCGGCCACTGGGGGGCAGTGCTGATCAGCGTCGGCCTGGTCATCTCGCTGCTTGGGGCCCTGCTGTCGTGGGTGCTGCTGTGCGCCGAGATCATGTTCGCCGCCGCCAAGGACCACACCATGCCGGCGTTCCTGCGCCGCGAGAACGCCAAACAGGTACCGGCCAACGCCCTGTGGCTGACCAATGCCATGGTGCAGATCTTCCTGGTGATCACACTGTTCTCCAACAGCACCTACCTGTCGCTGATCTACCTGGCCACGTCGATGATCCTGGTGCCCTACCTGTGGTCGGCAGCCTACGCCGTGCTGCTGGCAGTGCGTAGCGAAACCTACGAACAGGCCCTGGCCGAACGCCAGAAGGACCTGGTTATCGCTGGCATCGCCCTGTTGTACGCCATCTGGCTGCTGTACGCCGGCGGCGTGAAATACCTGCTGCTCTCGGCCCTGCTCTATGCACCTGGCGCGATCCTGTTCGCCAAGGCCAAGCGCGAGATAGGCCAACCTGTCTTCACCAACGTGGAAAAACTGATCTTCGCAGCCGTGGTCATCGGCGCCCTGGTGGCAGCCTTCGGCCTGTACGACGGCTTCCTGACCCTTTGACCCACGTCTTCGTTCAACTGGAGGAATGAAACCATGTCCGCTGAAAAACAGAAGTACGGTGTCCACTCCGAAGCTGGCAAACTGCGCAAAGTGATGGTTTGCTCGCCAGGCCTGGCGCACAAGCGCCTGACGCCGAGCAACTGTGACGAGCTGCTGTTCGACGATGTGATCTGGGTCGACCAGGCCAAGCGTGACCATTTCGACTTTGTCACCAAGATGCGCGAGCGTGGCGTGGATGTGCTGGAGATGCACAACCTGCTGACCGACATCGTCCAGCAGCCCGAAGCGCTGAAGTGGATTCTCGACCGCAAGATCACTCCCGACACCGTCGGCGTCGGCCTGACCAACGAGGTGCGCAGCTGGCTCGAAGGCCTCGAACCACGCCACCTGGCCGAGTTCCTGATTGGCGGCGTTGCCGGGCAGGACCTGCCGCAAAGCGAAGGTGCCGAGGTGGTCAAGATGTACAACGACTACCTGGGCCACTCCAGTTTCATCCTGCCACCGCTGCCCAACACCCAGTTCACCCGCGACACCACCTGCTGGATCTACGGTGGCGTGACCCTGAACCCGATGTACTGGCCGGCGCGACGCCAGGAAACCCTGCTGACCACCGCCATCTACACATTCCACCCCCAATTCACCAATGCCGACTTCCAGGTCTGGTATGGCGACCCCGACAAGGAGCACGGCCAGTCTACCCTCGAAGGCGGCGATGTCATGCCCATCGGTAAGGGCATCGTGCTGATCGGCATGGGTGAACGCACCTCACGCCAGGCCATCGGCCAGTTGGCACAGAACCTGTTCGCCAAGGGCGCGGTGGAGAAAGTCATTGTGGCCGGCCTGCCGAAATCCCGCGCCGCCATGCACCTGGATACCGTGTTCAGCTTCTGCGACCGCGATCTGGTCACAGTCTTCCCGGAAGTGGTGAAGGAGATCGTGCCGTTCATCATTCGCCCGGACGAGAGCAAGCCTTACGGCATGGACGTGCGCCGCGAACACAAGTCGTTCATCGAAGTGGTGGGTGAACAGCTCGGCGTCAAGCTGCGCGTCGTCGAAACCGGCGGCAACAGCTTCGCCGCCGAACGCGAACAGTGGGATGACGGCAACAACGTGGTGGCCATCGAGCCGGGCGTGGTCATTGGCTACGACCGCAACACCTACACCAATACCCTGCTGCGCAAAGCCGGGATCGAGGTCATCACCATCAGTGCCGGCGAACTGGGCCGGGGCCGGGGCGGCGGCCACTGCATGACCTGCCCGATCGTGCGCGACCCGATCGACTACTAACGCCCATCACCCCCGGCCGCCCTCACAAAGCGGCGGCCGGTGTGTTCACCAAACTCAAGGAGAAAAGTCATGGCGTTCAATATTCACAACCGCAACCTGCTCAGCCTGGAACACCACACCACCCGCGAGCTGCGCTACCTGCTGGACCTGTCCCGCGACCTCAAGCGCGCCAAGTACACCGGCACCGAGCAACAGCACCTGAAGGGCAACAACATCGCGCTGATCTTCGAAAAGACCTCTACCCGTACCCGCTGCGCCTTCGAAGTCGCTGCCTATGACCAGGGTGCCAACGTTACCTACATCGACCCCAACTCTTCGCAGATCGGCCACAAGGAGAGCATGAAGGACACCGCCCGTGTGCTCGGGCGCATGTATGACGCCATCGAGTACCGTGGTTTCAAGCAGGAAATCGTCGAAGAACTGGCCAAGTTCGCCGGTGTACCGGTGTTCAACGGCCTGACCGACGAATACCACCCGACCCAGATGATCGCCGACGTGCTGACCATGCGTGAGCACAGCGACAAGCCGCTGCACGACATCAGCTACGCCTACCTGGGCGACGCCCGCAACAACATGGGTAACTCGCTGCTGCTGATCGGCGCCAAGCTCGGTATGGATGTGCGCATCGCTGCGCCCAAGGCGCTGTGGCCGCACGACGACCTGGTCGAGCGTTGCAAGCAGTACGCAGAAGAAAGCGGTGCCCGCATCACCCTCACCGAAGACCCGGTTGCCGCGGTCAAGGGTGTGGACTTCGTGCACACCGACGTCTGGGTATCGATGGGTGAGCCGATCGAAGCCTGGGGTGAACGCATCAAGCTGCTCAAGCCGTATCAGGTCAATGCGCAGCTGATGAAGTCCACCGGCAACCCGCGGACCAAGTTCATGCACTGCCTGCCGGCGTTCCACAACTCCGACACCAAGGTAGGCAAGCAGATCGCCGAACAGTACCCGGACCTGGCCAACGGTATCGAAGTGACCGACGACGTCTTCGAGTCGCCGGCCTGCATCGCCTTCGAGCAGGCGGAAAACCGCATGCACACGATCAAGGCGATCCTGGTGTCGACCCTGGCTGACCTGTAAGGGCTGACTCGACAGCCCGGGCAACCCGGATCCCTGTGGGAGCGGGTTCACCCGCGAAAGCGTCAGTAGCACCAGCGGTGTTGCCTGGGCTGACGCATTCGCGGGTAAACCCGCTCCCACAGAGGCTACGAACCCGCTCGGGAGCAGCGCTCCCTTCTTTCGTAAAAGGACATTCCCCATGCGTATCGTTGTTGCATTGGGCGGCAACGCCCTGCTGCGTCGCGGCGAGCCCATGACCGCTGACAACCAGCGTGCCAATATTCGCACCGCCACCGAGCAGATCGCCAAGATCCACCCTGGCAACGAACTGGTCATCGCCCACGGCAACGGCCCGCAAGTCGGCCTGCTGTCGCTGCAGGGCCAGGCCTACAAGCCCGACGAGGCCTACCCGCTGGATGTGCTGGGTGCCGAGACCGAGGGCATGATCGGTTACATGATCGAGCAGGAACTGGGCAACCTGCTGGCCTTTGAAGTACCGTTCGCCACCCTGCTGACCCAGGTCGAAGTGGACGCCAACGACCCCGCCTTCAAGGACCCGACCAAGTTCATCGGCCCGGTCTATGGCAAGGAAGAAGCCGAGCGCCTGGCCAAGGAAAAGGGTTGGGTGGTCAAGCCCGACGGCGACAAGTACCGCCGTGTGGTGGCCAGCCCGAAACCCAAGCGCATCTTCGAGATCCGCCCGATCCAGTGGCTGCTGGAAAAGAGCAGCATCGTGATTTGCGCCGGCGGCGGCGGCATTCCCACCATGTACGATGAGAACCGCAAGCTCAAGGGCATCGAGGCGGTGATCGACAAAGACCTGTGCTCGGCCCTGCTGGCCGAGCAACTGGATGCCGACCTTCTGATCATCGCCACCGACGTCGATGCGGCCTACATTGACTGGGGCAAACCCACGCAGAAAGCCATCGCCCAGGCACACCCCGACGAACTCGAAAGCCTCGGTTTCGCCGCCGGCTCCATGGGGCCGAAGGTGCAGGCAGCCTGTGACTTTGCCCGCAACACCGGCAAGGTGGCGGTGATCAGTTCGCTGGAAAACATCGAGGACATCGTCAAAGGCACCGCCGGCACACGCGTGTCCACCGCGAAGGCGGGGATCAGCTACCGTTGAATGCAGCAGGCGGGCGCCAGCGCCCGCCATTTTCGACCTTCCAAAGGAGCTTGCCATGGCCCAGTACCAACCCGGTCATGTACACATCGAGCGCACCGCGCTGAACAAGAACGACCACAGCTATGACCTGAACATCGAATACGAAGCCGCGTCGGATCCCAAGGAAGGCAGAGGTATCCAGTTCAAGATGCATGGCAGCATCGAAGGCAAGCCAGTGGAAGAAAAGTTCTTCCTGGCCAAGGATCAGGTGTTGCCCAGCTTCCTCATGCTGCTGACCCGCAAGGCGCAGTCGTACCTGACGCCACCGAAGAAATTCGAGAACCTGAGTTCGCCGCACAAGCTGTATGACCATATGTTCGCGGACATTCGCGAAAAGCTGGATGTGAAGTCGGGCGACCCGATCAAGCCTGAACATCTGGAGTAATTTCAAGAACCCGGGCTGCTTTGCAGCCCATCGCCGGCAACCACAGGTACTGCACAGGCCTTCAGGCCGATGCGATCGAGGTGGGAGCTGGCTTGCCGGCGATGGGCCGCAAAGCGGCCCCGGCGATGTTGAGGCATACTACCGCCCTCCCCGGCCACCACTTCACCCTCCTCATGCGCATCCACGTCAGCTTCATCGACCGCGTCGGCATCACCCAGGAAGTCCTCGCCCTGCTCGGTGCCCGCAACCTCAACCTGGACGCCGTGGAGATGGTCCCGCCGAACGTCTACATCGATGCCCCGACCCTCAGTCCCGCCGTGCTCGAAGAGCTGCACGACGCGCTGTTCGAGGTACATGGCGTGCAATCGGTGGACGTGGTCGACATCCTCCCCGGCCAACGCCGCCACCTGCAGCTCGATGCTCTGCTGGCGGCGATGAGCGACCCGGTGCTGGCCGTGGACAGTGCCGGCAAGGTGCTGCTGGCCAACCCGGCGCTGATCGAACTGTGCGGTCGCGAATCCGCCGGCCGCTCGGTGGGTGAGCTGTTCGGCGACCCGGCACTGCTGCAGGCCCTGCTGGACAACAACTTCCACCTGCCCATGCGCGAGATGCAGCTCAATGGCCAGAGCCTGCTACTGGACGCCATGCCGATCACCAACGCCGGTGGCCTGCTGACACTGTACCCGCCTACACGCATGGGCGAACGCCTGTCGGCGCTGCACCACGACCATGCCGAGGGCTTTGATGCCTTGCTCGGCGAGTCGCCGGCCATCCGCACCCTCAAGGCCCGCGCCCTGCGCGTGGCGGCGCTCGATGCACCGCTGCTGGTGCATGGCGAAACCGGCACCGGCAAAGAACTGGTAGCCCGCGCCTGCCACGCCATCAGCAGCCGCCACGCGGCGCCATTCCTGGCCCTGAACTGCGCCGCGCTGCCCGAAAGCCTGGCCGAGAGCGAACTGTTCGGCTACGCCCCCGGCGCCTTCACCGGCGCACAGCGGGGCGGCAAGCCCGGGCTGATGGAGCTGGCCAACCAGGGCACGGTATTCCTCGATGAAATCGGCGAAATGTCGCCATACCTGCAAGCCAAGCTGCTGCGCTTTCTCAGCGATGGCAGCTTCCGCCGGGTGGGTGGCGACCGCGAAGTGAAGGTGGATGTCCGCATCATCAGCGCCACCCACCGCGACCTGGAGCGCATGGTCGCCGAGGGCAGCTTCCGCGAAGACCTGTTCTACCGCCTGAACGTGCTCAACCTGCAGGTACCGCCGTTGCGCGACCGGGGCCAGGACATCCTGATGCTGGCGCATTTTTTCATGCAGCAGGCCTGCACGCAGATCCAGCGCCCGCCCTGCCGGCTGACCCCGGCCACCCATTCGGCACTGCTGGCCAACCCTTGGCCGGGCAATGTGCGCCAGTTGCAGAACGTGATTTTTCGCGCAGCCGCCATCTGCGAGGGCAACCTGGTGGATATCGGTGACCTGGACATCGCCGGTACCTCGGTGGCGCGTGGGCAGGATGGTGAAGTGGCCAGCCTGGAACAGGCCGTGGCCGATTTCGAGCGCGAGCTGTTGCAACGCCTGTACGCCAGCTACCCCTCGACGCGGCAACTGGCCGGGCGCTTGCAGACCTCGCATACCGCCATTGCCCAGCGCCTGCGCAAATATGGAATACCGGGCAAAGCCTGATACCTGTCAGATAGCGTCAACAGGGCTGCTACGCAGCCCATCGCAGGCAAGCCAGCTCTCATAGAACTGCACATAACTCGTTGAATTAGCCGCTCCCACAGGATGCACGGACCGCTTGCGAATTCAGTTCTCTATGCGACAGCGCAGACCAAAGGGCTGGGCCATCTCCCACAGGTATCGCGCACGTCCTGAATTCTGCGCGATACCTGTGGGAGATGGCTTGCCTGCGATGGGCCGCAAAGCGGCCCCTGATAGTTATTGTAATAATCCGGTTGTTATTCAGGCTTTTCCTACGCCAGTGAAAGATACTCTCCCACGGATGCCTCGTAGAATGGTGACAGTGTATTCCCACCTGTCACCCCACTTGTCCGCCCCATAGCGGGAAGTGGTTCGCTACTGCATATAACGAGAGCACCTGATGTTTGAACTCGACTTTTACGGGACGCTGGTAGCCGCCTCTTTGGTACTGTTATTGGGGCGCTGCCTTGTCGCACGCATTGGTTTCTTGCGCACTTACAACATTCCGGAACCTGTCGCAGGCGGCCTGGTAGTGGCCTTGGCACTCTTGGCGTTACGCAGTTTCGATGTCCACGTGCAATTCGAGACCTCACTGCAAGCCCCTCTGATGCTGGCATTCTTCGCCACCATCGGTTTGAGTGCCGACTTCGCCAGCCTGAAAAAAGGTGGCCGCGTGGTTACCGTGTTTCTGCTGGTGGTAACCGGCTTGCTGCTGGTCCAGAACGCCATGGGCATCAGCCTGGCAACGGCACTGGGGCTCGACCCGCTGATGGGCCTGCTGGCCGGGTCTATCACCTTGTCGGGTGGCCACGGCACAGGCGCTGCGTGGGGGACCACTTTCTCCGAGAAGTTTGGCCTGGCCTCGGCCTCCGAACTGGCAATGGCATCAGCTACCTTCGGCCTGGTGCTGGGTGGCCTGATAGGCGGCCCGGTCGCCCGGCTACTGATCAAGCGGGTAAGAAAGCCTGGTATCGAAGAAGCAGCACCGCAACTGCCCAAGGGCTTCGAACAACCGGACAAAGAACGCCTGATTACCTCGTTTTCATTTATCGAAACACTGGCGCTGATCGCGGTCAGTTTGCTCGCGGGTTCGTTACTTAATGGTTTGTTGAAAGGCACTGCATTTGAACTGCCGACGTTCGTTTGCGTGTTGTTCGTGGGGGTACTGTTACGAAACGGCCTTTCGGCATTCGGCTTTTATCAGGTCTTCGAGCGGGAAGTCTCGGTATTGGGCAATGTGAGTTTGTCGTTATTCCTGGCCATTGCCTTGATGTCGCTCAAATTGTGGGACCTTGCGGCATTGGCATTACCGTTCTTTGTGTTACTCGCCGCACAGACATTGGTCATGGCGCTGTTTGCGATATTTGTCACGTTCCGGGTCATGGGCCGTAACTATGACGCGGCGGTACTGGCTGCCGGGCATTGCGGTTTCGGTCTGGGTGCAACGCCGACTGCGATCGCCAACATGCAAGCGGTGACCCAACGCTACGGGGCTTCGCCTACCGCCTTCCTGGTAGTGCCGATGGTGGGAGCGTTTTTCATCGACATCATCAATGTCATCGTCATCAAGCTGTACCTGGCCTTACCGTTGTTTTGAGCCGGACGCTAGGCACTCAGCCGTTATCTTGGCCCGCCAGGTGCTGCCCAGGCTCCGTGAACAGGGCCTGGTGCAGCATTTTCTCCAGGATCGAAAAAAAGCACTTTATATGAGGCTGCTTCAACGCCTGTGGCCGCGTTACCATGTAGACCTCCATGTCTGGAAGGGGAAGGTCAACGAACAATTCGATCAAATCCTTGGCCAGAATCCGCGGCAGTACCGCCACCCCCATCCCGCGTCTCACCGATTCGAGCTGTGCGCTGAACGAGTTCACGCGAATCGGCGCACGCTCCAGCCCCCCCGCCTTTGCCGCACGTAGTTGCGGCAACACGTCCAGCGGCGGAAGCAGGCCGATATTGACCGCCGTCGCCGGGGTAACCCCCGGAAACCGCTGCAGGTACCCCGCAGCGGCGAACACACCATAGCCAAGCCGGCCTATGGGCCGATAAATCAGTGAGGGCTCCCCCAGATGGACCGTGCGCACGGCAATGTCCGCCACACCCCGGACGATCTTGTGGAAGTCGGCGGTCACGGTCAGCTCCACCGAGCACCCCGGGTGCAGTCCGGTAAAGCGATTGGCCGCCTCCAGTACGCAAGTCGAGAAGCCTTCCCCTGCGCTCACCTGAACAGTGCCAGAGAGATCGCAAGGCAGCTCGGCTGCGCCGGCACGCGTTTGGCGGCGCAGGCCAGCTTCCGCTGCCAGGGCCACCTCGACCAGCGATTGGCCACGCGAGGTCAGCCTGCATCCTTCTACCCCCCGCTCGACGAGCGGCTCGCCCAACGCGGCCTCAAGCTGCGTCAGGCGACGGGACACGGTCGATGCAGCGATCCCCAGCAACTCGCCAGCGCGAAGAAAGCTGCCACGCCGCGATACGGCCAATAGCAGCCGAAGATCATCCCAGTTTTCCTGCAATGCCATATGCGCTGGCCTCTCCCGGGTTTGCAAATACGCAAACCCATTATGCAGTAGACGCTGTTTTTCGACAGCAAGCGCGGGAGTATACCTTGGGCCCCTCTAAACGAATGGAATGGATTGCATGATTACTGGCCCCAAGGACTATGCCCAACGCGCCGCCAACGCCTTCAACCAGCATGATGTGCAAGGGCTGCTGGCATTGGTCGACGAAGACTTCGAGTACCTGGATGGCATGACCACCCAAACCGGGCGCGAAGCCATGCGCGCGCGGGAGATGGCGCTGTTCAGCGCATTCCCTGATGCCCAGGTGGCCCTGACCCCATTCATGGTCTCGGATGATCGACTGGCAATGACCGCCGTCCTGACCGGCACCTTCACTGCCCCGCTGCTGCTGCCAGCAGGCGTGATCGTTCCGGCCCATGGGCGTCGGGTCTGCGTGCACTATGCGGCCCACTTCACCTTCAGAAACGGCCTGGCCATTCGCGAAACGGTGTTTTTCGACAGTGCCATGTTGAAGCCATCTGCCGAACAGAGCGAGGGTTGAGCCATGCGCAATGTGTTCGTTACCGGAGCAACCGGCTTGCTGGGCAACAACCTGGTCCGTGAACTGGTTGCTCGTGGCTACACGGTCAAAGGGCTGGTGCGGTCAAGAGCAAAGGGGGAACAGCAGTTCAGTGATCTGCCCGAAGTGGAGCTGGTCGAAGGCGACATGGCCGATGTCGCTGCTTTCGCAGCGTCCCTGCGCGGCTGCGATACGGTGTTCCATACTGCAGCGTTCTTTCGTGACAACTACAAGGGCGGCAGCCATTGGCAAGCGCTCGAGCAGATCAATGTGACCGGCACCCGCCGCCTGTTGGAACAGGCCTACCGGGCCGGCATCCGGCGGTTCATCCATACCTCGTCCATTGCAGTGCTCGACGGGGCGCCAGGCACGTCGATCGATGAGACATGCCTGCGCGCCGAGGGCGATGCAGATGACTACTACCGCAGCAAGATCCTCGCCGACCGCGTGGTGGCTGCGTTTCTCGAAGCCCACCCCGACATGCGCGCCTGCATGGTGCTGCCAGGCTGGATGTGGGGCCCTGGCGACATCGGCCCGACGTCGTCCGGGCAGCTGGTCAACGATGTCGTGCACGGCAAACTGCCTGGCTTGATCCCAGGCAGTTTCTCGGTGGTCGATGCCCGCGATGTGGCTGTGGCGCAGATTGCCGCCGCCACGCAAGGACGCAGCGGCGAACGCTACCTGGCCGCCGGACGGCATATGACCATGGCTGAACTGGTACCGTTAGTAGGCCGTCTGGCGGGCGTGCGGACACCTGCACGGCATTTACCGTTGCCGTTGTTATTCTGCCTGGCCGCAGTACAGGAAATGTATGCGCGACTCACCGGCAAGCCCATCCTGCTAAGCTTGGCCACGCTGCGCCTGCTGGTACGGGAAAAGGACCGTACGCGTTTCAACCACAGCAAAAGTGAACATGCGCTTGGCCTGAGTTTCAGGGCGCTGGAACTGACTGTCGCCGATACCGTGGCGTGGTATCGAGACCACGGCTGGTTTGCAGAACACGGCTCGCTCACGGAACAGGAAAGTAAATAGCCCATGGACAGGGAAATAATCCTGATGCGCCACGGCCAGCCGGCGCTGGCCACCAGCCAAAAAGTGTCAGCACTGGATATGGAGGGCTGGATAAATGGCTACAACCGCGCCGGAATCACCGACCAGCCCGCCCCGGCCGCCAGCCTGCAGCTTGCCGTAACGGCGACGGTGATCGTCTCGAGCACGGCGCCACGTGCATTGGACTCGCTGCAGGCGCTCGGTCTTGAGCCCAGCCACGTCGATGCGCTTTTCTGTGAAGCGGAACTGCCTCATGGCCAATGGAGGCGCCCTCGACTTTCACCGTTCACCTGGGCATTCATCCTTCGCGTTCTATGGTTGTGCGGTTACTCGCGCAATGGCGAAACCGTCAGCGGTGCCAGGCGTCGCGCCAGTATGGCAGCACAACGGCTGTTATCACTTGCCAGCGAGGGGCCGGTACTGCTGCTAGGTCATGGGTTCATGAACCGGATGATTGCCAAGGAACTGATGCTGAAGGGGTGGACTCGCCGAAGCCGCAACGGCAGCCGCTATTGGAGCACGATTGTGCTTGCCAAGCACATTGAGGACCCGGACTGAGCAGGGAAAGGCACATGAAGCAAAGGCGCACAGGCCTTAGGGTGCGACGGCCGGGTAAAGACCTTTACGGCTTTTTTACTCGACAATCCCGTAACGCTGTAAATACTGCCCGGCATAACCCAAGTGAGCTTGTTCGATGCCTCTCCCCGCGCTGCGTTTCATCGCCTTCATCATCGGTGTATTCCTGATCACACTGTCCATCAGCATGGTCGTCCCCATGACCACGCTGATTCTGTACGGCCGCAGCGACGATCTCGGGGCATTTCTCTGGTCGAGCCTGATCGCGCTGTGCGCGGGTCTTGCACTGGTAGCCCGTGGCGTACCCGAAGCGCCGCAGATAAGGGCCAGGGATATGTATTTCCTGACGACAGCCAGTTGGATAATCGTTTGTGCGTTCGCCGCCTTGCCCATGGTGCTGATTCGACACATCAGCTACACGGATGCATTCTTCGAAACCATGTCAGGCATCACGACAACCGGCTCCACGGTACTGACCGGCCTC
Source organism: Pseudomonas persica (assembly GCF_900291015.1). GTDB lineage: Bacteria > Pseudomonadota > Gammaproteobacteria > Pseudomonadales > Pseudomonadaceae > Aquipseudomonas. The sequence continues at coordinate 347,120 of NZ_OLKL01000010.1, read as the reverse complement.
GACAGCGCCTCACCTGGGCTGTTGATCTGGCGATCCATGCTACACTGGCTCGGCGGAATCGGCTTCATCGGCATGGCCGTCGCGATTCTGCCGCTGTTGCGCGTCGGTGGCATGCGCCTGTTTCAGACCGAGTCTTCGGACTGGTCGGACAAAGTGACGCCACGTTCGCACGTCGCGGCGAAGATGATTCTGGCGGTCTACCTGGGGCTCACCGCAGCAGGCACGCTCGCGCTATGGATCGCCGGGATGACCCCGTTCGAAGCCATCAATCATTCGATGTCGCTGATCTCGACCGGTGGCTTCTCGACCTCCGATGCTTCGCTCGGGCACTGGACACAGCCCGCAGTGCATTGGCTGGCAGTGGTAATCATGATCCTGGGCAGCCTGCCCTTCACCTTGTACGTGGCAACCTTGCGCGGCCATCACCGGGCCTTGCTCAAGGATCATCAGGTTCGCGGATTTCTTGGCTTTCTGGCTTTCGTGTCGATCACGGTAGGCAGCTGGCTCTGTTGGCACAGCGACTTGCCGTGGTGGGATGCTTTCAGGATCGTGGCGGTCAATGTCACCTCGGTGGTGACCACGACGGGGGTTGCGGTCGGTGACTACACGTTGTGGGGCAGCTTTGCCGTTCTGTTGTTCTTCTACCTGACGTTCGTCGGGGGATGTTCAGGGTCCACAGCCGGGGGCCTGAAGATCTTCCGCTTTCAGGTGGCTGCATCGCTGCTCATCAGCAGCCTGAAGCAGTTGATCCATCCCCGCGCGACCATCTCGAAGAAGTACAATGGCCACCCGGTCGACGAAGAAATCGTGCGTTCGCTGCTGACCTTCTCCTTTTTCTTCTTCATCACCATTGCGGTAATCGCCCTGCTGCTGTCACTGATAGGGCTCGACTGGACCACCGCCTTGAGCGGTGCAGCCACTGCGGTATGCAACGTAGGCCCCGGATTGGGCAACCTGATCGGACCGGCCGGCAATTTTGCGTCGCTGCCCGATGCGGCGAAGTGGTTGCTGACCATCGGGATGCTGCTGGGCCGGCTTGAAATCCTTACCGTGCTGGTACTCGTTGCCCCCGCGTTCTGGCGGTTCTAGGCAGACGGTTCCGTGACAGGCAACACCGCGCTGTAGCCATTTCGATACACCGTACCGAATTCGCTACGGAAGACGGTGACTAGGACTGCACAAGGGTTTGATCCCCAAACCCTTTTCTTGCAACCATCACCTGTATCGTTTTCATTCCACCGTAAACCCATGCAGCGTCGTCTGAATATCATTACTAATTGATTTTTAATGAGTTTTTCTTATTGGCCGCATTTTTGCTAAGGGAATCCCACCCCAAGAGCGCGGAGCCACCGCGCCCAACGCCCTGCTTCCCGAGGATTCCCCATGAGCGAGTTGCGTTTCACTGAAGATCACGAATGGCTGCGCGTCGAAGCCGACGGCAGTGTTACCGTGGGCATTACCGCCTACGCCCAGAACGCCCTTGGCGATGTGGTTTTCGTGCAACTGCCAGAGTTGCAGCAGTATGAGAAAGGCAGCGAAGCGTCCACCGTCGAGTCGGTCAAGGCTGCCAGCGGTGTGTACATGCCCCTGACCGGCGAAGTGGTACAGATCAACAACCAACTCGAAGACAGCCCGGAACTGGTCAACGAAGACCCGATGGGCGAAGGCTGGTTCTTCCGCTTCATTCCCGCCGACGCCAGCGCCGTATCCACCCTGCTCGACCAGGCCGCCTACGACCGCCTGCTCAAAGCCAACGACGACGCCTGAGGAACCCCGCCATGACCATCAACCTCGGCACCGCCAACGAATTCATCGACCGCCACATCGGCCCACGCGCCGCCGACGAGCAGGCCATGCTGGCCGCCCTCGGCTTCGACTCGCTGGAAGCCATGACCGACGCGGTCATCCCTGACAGCATCAAAGGCACCAGCGTGCTCGGCTCGCACGACGGCCAGAGCGAAGCCGACGCGCTCGCCGCGCTCAAGGCCATCGCCGGCAAGAACCAACTGTTCAAGAGCTACATCGGCCAGGGCTACTACAACACCCACACCCCGGCGCCGATCCTGCGCAACCTGCTGGAAAACCCGGCCTGGTACACTGCCTACACCCCGTACCAGCCAGAAATTTCCCAGGGTCGCCTGGAAGCACTGCTGAACTTCCAGACCCTGATCAGCGACCTGACCGGCCTGCCGATTGCCAACGCCTCGCTGCTCGACGAAGCCACCGCTGCGGCCGAGGCCATGACTTTCTGCAAGCGCCTGTCGAAGAACAAGGCCAGCCACGCCTTCTTCGCCTCCGCGCACTGCCACCCGCAAACCCTCGATGTGCTGCGTACCCGTGCCGAGCCACTGGGTATCGAAATCGTGGTTGGCGACGAGCGCGAACTGGATGATGTCAGCGCCTTCTTCGGCGCCCTGCTGCAGTACCCGGCCAGCAACGGTGAAGTGTTCGACTACCGCGAGGTGGTGCAGCGCTTCCACGCCGCCAACGCCCTGGTCGCCGTTGCCGCCGACCTGCTGGCCCTGACCCTGCTGACCCCGCCGGGCGAGTTCGACGCCGACGTGGCCATCGGCAGCGCCCAGCGCTTCGGTGTGCCACTGGGCTTCGGTGGCCCACATGCGGCGTATTTCGCCACCCGCGATGCATTCAAGCGCGACATGCCGGGCCGCCTGGTCGGCGTGTCGATCGACCGCTTCGGCAAGACCGCCCTGCGCCTGGCCATGCAGACCCGCGAGCAGCACATTCGCCGCGAGAAGGCCACCAGCAACATCTGCACCGCTCAGGTGCTACTGGCCAACATTGCCAGCATGTTCGCCGTGTACCACGGCCCGGCCGGCCTCAAGCGCATCGCCGAACGTACCCATGCCCTGACCGCGATCCTGGCCGCCGGCTTGCAGACGCTGGGCGTGCAGGTAGTGGGCGCCAGCGCCTTCGACACCCTGACCCTGGCCACCGGCACTGCCACCGCCAGCCTGCATGAAAAAGCCCGCGCCCAAGGCATCAACCTGCGCCAGATCGACGCCGACCACCTCGGCCTGTCGCTGGACGAAACCAGTAGCCAGGCCGATGTCGAGGCCCTGTGGCAGTTGCTCGGAGGCGAGCAGGCCCAGCCAGATTTCAACGCCCTCGCCAGCAGCACCGGCTCGCTGCTGCCCGCCGCCCTGCTGCGCCAGTCAGCGATCCTCCAACACCCGGTGTTCAACCGCTACCACAGCGAAACCGAGCTGATGCGCTACCTGCGCCGCCTGGCCGACAAGGACCTGGCGCTGGACCGCAGCATGATCCCGCTGGGCTCGTGCACCATGAAGCTGAACGCCGCCAGTGAAATGATCCCGGTCACCTGGGCCGAGTTCGGCAACCTGCACCCGTTCGCCCCGGCCGAGCAGAGCCAGGGCTACCTGCAGATGACCAGCGAACTGGAAGCCATGCTCTGTGCCGCCACCGGCTACGACGCCGTGTCGCTGCAGCCCAACGCCGGTTCGCAGGGCGAGTACGCAGGCCTCTTGGCCATCCGCGCCTACCACCGCAGCCGTGGCGAAGGCCACCGCGACATCTGCCTGATCCCGTCGTCGGCCCACGGTACCAACCCGGCGACCGCGCACATGGCCGGCATGCGCGTGGTGGTCACCGCCTGTGACGCCCGCGGCAACGTCGATGTCGAGGACCTGCGTGCCAAGGCCATCGAGCACCGCGAGCGCCTGGCCGCGATCATGATCACCTACCCGTCGACCCACGGCGTGTTCGAGGAAGCGATCGGTGAAATCTGCGCGATCATCCACGACAACGGCGGCCAGGTGTACATCGACGGCGCCAACATGAACGCCATGGTCGGCCTGTGCGCCCCGGGCAAGTTCGGCGGCGACGTTTCCCACCTGAACCTGCACAAGACCTTCTGCATCCCGCACGGTGGTGGTGGCCCGGGTGTCGGCCCGATCGGCGTGAAGTCGCACCTGGCGCCGTTCCTGCCCGGCCATGCACAGCTGGAAAATACCGCGGGCGCGGTATGCGCCGCGCCGTTCGGCAGCGCCAGCATCCTGCCGATTACCTGGATGTACATCCGCATGATGGGCGGTACCGGCCTCAAGCGCGCCTCGCAGATGGCGATCCTCAACGCCAACTACATCGCCCGTCGCCTGGAAGAGCACTATCCTGTTCTGTATACCGGTGGCAATGGTCTGGTGGCCCACGAGTGCATCCTCGACCTGCGCCCGCTGAAGGATACCAGCGGCATCAGCGTCGACGACGTGGCCAAGCGCCTGATCGACTTCGGCTTCCACGCCCCGACCATGTCCTTCCCGGTGGCCGGCACGCTGATGATCGAACCGACCGAAAGCGAGTCCAAGGAAGAACTGGACCGCTTCTGCGACGCGATGATCCAGATTCGCGAAGAAATTCGCGCGGTCGAAAACGGTAGCCTGGACAAGGACGACAACCCGCTGAAGAACGCCCCGCACACTGCGGCCGAACTGGTTGGCGAATGGGCCCATGGCTACAGCCGCGAGCAGGCGGTGTACCCGCTGCCGAGCCTGGTGGAGGGCAAGTACTGGCCGCCGGTCGGCCGGGTCGACAACGTGTTCGGCGACCGCAACCTGGTATGCGCCTGCCCGTCGATCGAGAGCTATCAGGACGCCTGATAGCCCTGCCCCGCCACCTACCCTAGGGTGGCGGGCTCTGTGGGAGCGGGTTTACCCGCGAATGCGGCAGTAGCTTCACCGACGTATTCGCGGGTAAACCCGCTCCCACAGGGTTCACCGTCCGCCCACTGAACCTGGCAGGAGGTCACCATGTCACTGAGCGTCTTCGACCTGTTCAAGATCGGCATCGGCCCCTCCAGCTCCCACACGGTCGGCCCGATGCGCGCCGCCGCGCGCTTCGCCGAAGGGCTGCGCCGCGATGACCTGCTTGCCCGCACGGTCAGCGTCAAGGCCGAGCTGTATGGCTCGCTCGGCGCCACCGGCAAGGGCCACGGCAGCGACAAGGCCGTGCTGCTGGGCCTTGAAGGCGAGCACCCCGATGTCATCGACACCGACACCATCCCTGCCCGCCTGCAGGCCATCCGCGACAGCGGTCGGCTGAACCTGCTCGGCGAGCACAGCATCGCGTTCATCGAAAAGCAGCACCTGACGATGATCCGCAAGCCGCTGGACTACCACCCCAACGGCATGATCTTCCGCGCCTTCGACGAGGCCGGCCTGCAAATCCGCAGCCGCGAGTACTATTCGGTGGGCGGCGGTTTCGTGGTCGACCAGGACGCGGCCGGCCACGACCGCATCGTCGAAGACAGCACACCGCTGACCTATCCGTTCAAGACCGCCAAGGAGCTGCTCGGCCATTGCACCGGGCAAAACCTGTCGGTCAGCCAGGTAATGCTGGCCAACGAGGCGGCCTGGCGCCCCGAAGCGCAAACCCGTGCCGGGCTGCTGCACATCTGGCAGGTCATGCAGGATTGCGTCGAAGCCGGTTGCCAGCATGAAGGCATCCTGCCTGGCGGGCTCAAGGTCAAGCGCCGGGCGCCGGCGTTGTACCGCCAACTGAGCCGCCACCCGGAGGCCAGCCTGCGCGATGCCCTGTCGGTGCTCGACTGGGTCAACCTCTACGCCCTGGCGGTGAACGAGGAAAACGCCAACGGCGGGCGTGTGGTCACCGCGCCGACCAACGGCGCGGCGGGCATCGTCCCGGCGGTGCTGCACTACTACATGCGCTTCGTACCGGGTGCCAACGAGGACGGGGTGGTGCGGTTTCTGCTCACCGCCGCGGCCATCGGCATCCTGTACAAGGAAAACGCCTCCATCTCCGGCGCCGAAGTCGGCTGCCAGGGCGAGGTCGGCGTGGCCTGCTCAATGGCCGCCGGGGCGCTGTGCGAAGTGATGGGGGGCAGCGTGCAACAGGTGGAAAACGCTGCCGAAATCGGTATGGAACACAACCTGGGCCTGACCTGCGACCCGATCGGCGGGCTGGTCCAGGTGCCTTGCATCGAGCGCAACGCCATGGGCTCGGTAAAGGCGATCAACGCAGTGCGCATGGCCTTGCGCGGCGATGGGCAGCACTACGTGTCGCTCGACAAGGTCATCCGCACCATGCGCCAGACCGGCGCCGACATGAAAAGCAAATACAAAGAGACCGCCCGTGGCGGCCTGGCCGTCAACATCATCGAATGTTGACCCGACAACAACAGCAAGGAGTCACCGATGTCCGAAACACTGCTCAAGACCCCACTGCACGCCCTGCACCTGGAACTGGGTGCGCGCATGGTGCCGTTCGCCGGCTATGACATGCCAGTGCAGTACCCGCTGGGCGTGCTCAAGGAACACCTGCACACCCGCGAGCAGGCCGGCCTGTTCGATGTCTCGCACATGGGCCAGATCACCCTGCGCGGCAGCGATGCCGCCAAGGCCCTGGAAAGCCTGGTGCCGGTGGATATCATCGACCTGCCGGTGGGCATGCAGCGCTACGCCATGTTCACCAATGAGCAAGGCGGCATCCTCGACGACCTGATGGTTGCCAACCTGGGCGACGACACCCTGTTTCTGGTGGTCAACGCCGCCTGCAAGGACCAGGACCTGGCCCACCTGCAAGCGCACATCGGCAGCCGTTGCGAGGTGCAGCCGCTGTTCGAGCAACGCGCCCTGCTGGCCCTGCAAGGCCCGGCGGCGGTCAAGGTGCTGGCGCGCTTTGCTCCAGAAGTGGCCGGCATGACCTTCATGCAGTTCCGCCCGGTGAAACTGCTGGGTGAAGACTGCTTCGTCAGCCGCTCGGGCTACACCGGCGAAGACGGCTACGAAATCTCGGTACCGGTACAGGCCGCCGAAGCCCTCGCCCGCCGCCTGCTGGCCGAGCCCGAAGTACAGCCGATCGGCCTGGGTGCGCGCGACTCGCTGCGCCTGGAAGCTGGCCTGTGCCTGTACGGCCACGACATGGACATTGCAACCACCCCGGTCGAAGCCAGCCTGCTGTGGGCCATTTCCAAGGTTCGCCGTGCCGATGGCGCGCGTGCCGCCGGCTTCCCGGGTGCCGAGACCATTTTCGCCCAACAGCGCGATGGCGTGGCGCGCAAACGCGTGGGTCTGTTGCCGCAGGAGCGTACGCCAGTACGTGAAGGCGCGGATATTGTCGATGCAAACGATAAACCTGTAGGCAAAGTGTGCAGCGGCGGCTTTGGCCCGACACTCGGCGCACCTGTAGCAATGGGTTATATCGATAGTGAACATAGCGCACTCGATACCCCACTGTTTGCCGTGGTGCGTGGCAAGAAGGTGGCCTTGAGAGTCAGCAAAATGCCTTTCGTGACACAACGTTACTATCGCGGCTGAAGCTGCTTTGTGAAGGTTGCGGACAGGTTCGACATATTCGTTTTCGAACCTGCCCAATAACTTTTGAACATGGCGCCAGGCCAGGCGCCATGCCGTTTCCGACAAATCGGTCGGTTATCGGCAAACGGCCAGTTTTCCATACGACCAAGGGCTTGTTTTTCGCTCGGGAGTTGGCGTAGAGTCACTGCACTGTGTTTGCATGGGTCGCAACAGTTCGTGACCTGGGCCAGTAGCTGCAATCTGCTACAACCCGTTTGACGTCTCTTACTTTCCTGCAACCCAGCCCAGTAATCTTTTGCTTCCTGTTATTGCAAAAGAAACTGTCATCAAAATTCAAGCTTCATAGGAAATAAGACAATGGCTGAGCGTCAGAACGGTACCGTCAAGTGGTTCAATGACGAAAAAGGTTACGGTTTCATCACCCCAGAAAGCGGTGCTGATCTGTTCGTGCACTTCCGTGCTATCGAAGGCAACGGCTTCAAGAGCCTGAAAGAAGGCCAGAAGGTCTCCTTCGAAGCAGTGCAGGGCCAGAAAGGCCTGCAGGCTGACAAAGTTCAGGTCATCGGCTAAGCTGAACCCGACTTCGAAAAAGCCCCTGCCAAGTGCAGGGGCTTTTTTTTGCCCGTAGAATAGCGGCTTCGTCTTCTGGAGCCGTTCTGCATGTCCAAGCCTCTGCTCACACCCCAGGGTGATTTTCCGCCGGTCGGCCTGGGCCGGCGCCTGGCGGCGATGTTCTACGACTTCCTGCTGTGCACGGCGCTGCTGATCGTGACCGCCGGTGCCTACAAGCTGATCCAGATGGCGATCATCGGCGAAGCGCGCATGCGTGAGCTGACCGAAGCCGGCGCACTGGATGGCGACCCATTACTGTCCACAGTCCTCCTGTTTGCCTTGTTCGGCTTCTTTGCCAAGTTCTGGACCCATGGCGGGCAGACCCTGGGCATGCAGGTGTGGGGCGTGCGGGTGCAGAACGCCGATGGCTCGGCCATCAGCCTGTGGCAGGCGCTGTTGCGCTTCGTGGTGTCGATCGCGTCGTGGCTGTGCCTGGGGCTGGGTTTTTTCTGGGTGTTGATCGACAAGCACAAGCGCGGCTGGCATGACATCTATTCCGAGACCCAGTTGGTGCGGGTGCCGAAGCAGAACAGATGATCCAATAGTTTTATTGCCTGAACGGGCCTCTTCGCGGGTTCATTACAGGACTCGAAACCTGCTCGATCCCTGTGGGAGCGGGTTCACCCGCGAAGAGGCCAGCACAGGTAAACGCCCATGAAAAAGCCGACCCTGAGGTCGGCTTTTTTGTACAGCTCAGGCCATCAACCGGCCCGGCGCAACAACCACACACCGGCCAAGGCACAGATACCCGCCGGGATCACCACCGCCAGCAGCGGCGGGAAGCCGAACACCTGGCTCGAAGGCCCCAGCAGGTCCTGGGCGATGCGGAACACGAAGCCCACCAGCACACCGGTGAACACGCGCTGGCCAAGGGTCACCGAACGCAGCGGGCCGAAGATGAAGGAAATCGCCATCAGCACCAGCGCCGCAGTCACCATCGGCTGCAACACCTTGGTCCAGAACGCCAGCCAGTAACGGGCATTGTTCAGACCCTGGTCGGACAGGTAGTGGATGTAGTCCCACAACCCGGTGATGGACAGCGACTCCGGCGCCAGGATCACGGTATTGAGCAATTGCGGTGTGAGCGAAACGTCCCAGCGCTCCTGCGGCGTGTTCACCACTTCGGTGTGGTCGCCACGGAAGAAGGTGGTGCGTACATCGGCGAGCAGCCAGTGGTCATCCTGATACTGCGCCCGGCGTGCAAAGCTCGAGGTGACAATCTTGCGCTCGTTGTCGAAGCGGTAGCGGGTCACCCCCAGCAGCAGGCCGTTGGGCTGCACGGCGTTGATGTGCACGAACTCCTCGCCCTGGCGGTGCCACATGCCGCGCTTGGAGCTTTGCGCATCACCGCCACCCTGGGCCAGGGAGCGGTCGGCCTGGGCCTTGTTCTCGGTCACCGGTGCCACGTACTCGCCGATCAGCAGGCCAACCAGCATCAGCACCAGCATCGGCTTCATCACCGCCCAGACGATGCGGCCGATGGAAACCCCGGCTGCGCGCATGATGGTCAGTTCGCTGCTGCTGGCCAGGCTGCCCAGGCCGATCAGGCAGCCGATCAAGGCGGCCATCGGCAGCATTTCGTACAGGCGCCGTGGTGCGGTCAGCAGGACGAAGTTGCCCGCCTCCATCACCGTGTAGGTGTCACTCAGGTCGCTCATCTCGTCGATGAAGGCAAACAGCGAAGCCAGGCCGAGGATAATCCCCAGCACGGCAAGAATGGCCAGCAGCACGCTCTGGCCGATGTAGCGGTCGAGCTTACCCATGGGCCACCTCCGCACGTCGGGCGGCGCGCTTGAGGCGCAGCGGCTCCCAGTACATCAGGCCCAGGCCGATCAGCAGGAACAGGCCGTGGACCCACCACATGCCCAGGGCGATCGGCAGTTTGCCCTTCTCGAGGGCGCCACGTACGGAAATCAGCATTGTCAGGTAGGCCATGTACAGAAGAATTGCCGGCAGCAGCTTGAGGAAGCGGCCCTGGCGCGGGTTGACCCGGGACAGCGGCACCGCCAGCAGGGTAACGACGAACACCAGGATCGGCAGCGACAGCCGCCATTGCAGCTCGGCGCGCTCACGCAGGCCCTTCTTGCCGATCAGCTCGGAGGTGGGGATGGCTTCGCGCTCGGTCACTTCCTCGCTGACTTCCGGCTTGGGCAGCAGCACGCCGTAGGTGTCGTATTTGATGGCGCGGTAGCCGGCCTGGCCCGGGTTACCGTCGTAACGGTAGCCGTTTTCCAGCACCAGGTAGCGGTTGCCGTCGGCCTGTATTTCCTGGTGGCCCTTTTCAGCGACCAGCACCGACGGCGCGCGGTCCTTGGTCTTGTCCTGGTTGAAGCGCTTCTCGGAGATGAACACGCCGCCCAGGTTGATGCGATCGTCCGAAAGCTCTTCGGTGTAAGTCACCCGCGAGCCGTCGCGCAGGGTCTGGAAGCGGCCCGGCACCAGGGTGTCGAACTCGGTCAGGGCATCCTGCTGGCTGATGATCTGCTGCACCTGGGCCACGCCCAGCGGCGCCAGGCTCAGGCTCAGCCAGGCCACCAGCAGGGCGACCAGGGCGGCCGGCGCCATGGTCAGGCCCAGCAGGCGCTGCTGGCTCATGCCGGTGGCCGACAGCACGGTCATCTCGCTTTCCAGATACAGGCGCCCGTACGCCAGGAGAACGCCGAGGAACAGCCCCAAAGGCAGGATCAACTGCAGGAAGCCCGGCAGGCGGAAGCCCATGATCAGGAACAGCACGCTCGGGTCGAGCACGCCCTGGGCAGCCTGGGCCAGGTACTTGATGAAGCGCCCACTCATGATGATCACCAGCAGCACGGCGCTGACGGCGCTCAAGGTCACCAGGACCTCGCGGGACAGATAACGAAAGACGATCAAACCAGACACTCCTGGGTTGTCAGGGCGGACTGCCAATCAATGGCGCCAGACAATGACTTAGTACAGCCAAGACCAATGCCGGTTCGCCAAAGGCGAACCTCCATATAAAGTGCGCGCATTATCCTGTGATTGACCGCCCCTGTCACTTCGCCGCGCATGAAGGCGCATAACGGGGTTGTCAGCACGCTTGCCGCAGGCTCAAACTGGCAGCTTTTCCGCTGGCGCGCGACGACGCGGCCAGGCCCGTCCAGAGCGCTGGAATACACAGCGCCGACTGTATCGATCATTCGGGGATCCTGACATGGAACTGGTTGTAAAAAGCGTAGCTGCTGCATCCGTAAAAACCGCCACCCTGGTCCTCCCGGTAGGTGAAAACCGCAAGCTCGGCGCCGTGGCCAAGGCCGTGGACCAGGCCAGCGAAGGTGCCATCAGTGCCGTGCTCAAGCGTGGCGACCTGGCCGGCAAGCCGGGCCAGACCCTGCTGCTGCAGAGCCTCCCGGGCCTGAAGGCCGAGCGCGTGCTGCTGGTGGGCAGCGGCAAGGACGAAGCCCTGGGCGACCGCGCCTGGCGCAAACTGGTCACCAGCGTCGCCGGCGTGCTCAAGGGCCTGAACGGCGCTGACGCCGTGCTGGCCCTGGACGACATCGCACTCAGCAACCGCAACGCCCACTACGGCAAATACCGCCTGCTGGCCGAAACCCTGCTTGACGGCGAGTACGTGTTCGACCGCTTCAAGAGCCAGAAGACCGAGCCACGCCCCCTGAAGAAGGTCACCCTGCTGGCCGACAAGGCCGGCCAGGCCGAGGTCGAACGTGCCCTCAAGCACGCCAGCGCCATCGCCACCGGCATGGCCTTCACCCGCGACCTGGGCAACCTGCCGCCCAACCTGTGCCACCCAAGCTTCCTGGCTGAACAGGCCAAGGACCTGGGCAAGGCGCACAAGGCACTGAAAGTCGAAGTACTGGACGAGAAGAAGATCAAGGACCTGGGCATGGGCGCGTTCTACGCCGTCGGCCAGGGCAGCGACCAGCCGCCACGCCTGATCGTGCTCAACTACCAGGGCGGCAAGAAGGCAGACAAACCGTTCGTGCTGGTGGGCAAGGGCATTACCTTCGACACCGGCGGCATCAGCCTCAAACCCGGTGCCGGCATGGACGAAATGAAGTACGACATGTGCGGTGCCGCCAGCGTGCTCGGCACCCTGCGTGCGGTGCTCGAACTGCAGCTGCCGGTCAACCTGGTGTGCCTGCTGGCTTGCGCCGAGAACATGCCAAGCGGCGGCGCCACCCGCCCGGGTGACATCGTCACCACCATGAGCGGGCAGACCGTGGAAATTCTCAACACCGACGCCGAAGGCCGCCTGGTGCTGTGCGACACCCTGACCTACGCCGAACGCTTCAAGCCACAGGCAGTCATCGACATCGCCACCCTGACCGGCGCCTGCATTGTCGCCCTGGGCAGCCACACCACCGGCCTGATGGGCAACAACGACGACCTGGTCGGCCAGTTGCTCGACGCCGGCAAGCGTGCCGACGACCGAGCCTGGCAACTGCCGCTGTTCGATGAATACCAGGAGCAGCTGGACAGCCCGTTCGCCGACATGGGCAACATTGGCGGGCCGAAGGCCGGCACCATCACCGCCGGCTGCTTCCTGTCGCGTTTTGCCAAGGCCTATGCCTGGGCGCACATGGACATCGCCGGCACCGCCTGGGTCAGCGGTGGCAAGGACAAGGGCGCCACTGGTCGCCCTGTGCCGCTGCTGACCCAGTACCTGCTGGACCGCGCTGGCGCCTGAGGCCGTGAAGCCGGTGGCGCCCCGCGCGCCACCGGCCGGCGATACCACCATGAGCAAAGTCGATTTCTACATCCTGCCCACCGACTCGCTGTCGGCGCGGCTCGATTTCGCCTGCAAGCTGTGCGAAAAGGCCTGGCGCCTTGGCCACCGGGTTTACCTGCACTGCCAGGATGCCGAACAACGCAGCGAGCTGGACCAACGTTTGTGGCGCTTCAAGGGCGAGGCCTTCGTGCCCCACGACCTGGCCGAGACGCATGGCGATGCCCGCGTGGCCCTGGGCCTGGCTGACGACGCCGGCGAGCACCGCGACCTGCTGATCAACCTGGGCGCCAGCGTGCCGGGCTTCGTCAGGCAGTTCGAGCGGGTGGCCGAGATCGTGGTCGAAGAGCCTGGCATCCGCCAATCAGCCCGTGAGCGATTCCGTTTCTACCGTGAACAGGGCTATGCTCTGCAAGACCACCGCTTACAGCGACTTTGACGACGATGGACAAGCCCTCCCCCCTGCCCGACTCCGCCCATCTGCTCGATGACCTCGAGTCGATACGCCAGCTGCTTGGCGACGCCGACCTGCAACCACCGCTGCTGACCGAGACGGTGGAGCAGATCCCGTTGCTGCTGGAAGAAGCACCCGCCAACCCCGCGCCTGCGGTCGAACCGGTTGAGCCCGAAGACGACCCGCAGACCCGCCGCCAGGACACCCTGCTGCACCTGGAAAGCGAGCTGCGTGCGGCGGCGCAGATGATCATGCAGGACGTGATCAACGACTTTACCCCGCACATCGAGAACGAGATCAAGCGCCGGCTGGATGCGCGGATCGAGCGGTTGATCAAGCGTTCCGAGTAAAACCGACATTCGGCGCTGCCTTCTTCGCGGGTAAACCCGCTCCCACAGCTACGGCGCAAGCTTTGCGACTTGCGCCGTAGCTGTGAGAGCGGGTTTATCCGCGAACAGGCCATCCCTGCTTTGCCGGATAACAGCAGCTTGTCGCCTGTGGCCCCCAGCTTGGTTATACTTCCCGGCTTTCCCGAATAAATGCACAGGGTCCCGCCGCGCATGGATAAGACCTACCAGCCGCACGCTATCGAAACTTCCTGGTACAACACCTGGGAGTCCGAGAACTATTTCGCCCCACAAGGTGCAGGCGAGTCCTACACCATCATGATCCCGCCGCCGAACGTGACCGGCAGCCTGCACATGGGCCACGGGTTCAACAACGCGATCATGGACGCCCTGATCCGTTTCCGCCGCATGCAAGGCCGCGACACCCTGTGGCAGCCAGGCACCGACCACGCCGGTATCGCCACCCAGATGCTGGTCGAGCGCCAGCTCGAGGCCAAGGGCCAGAACCGGCATGACCTGGGCCGCGAAAAGTTCCTGGAAAAGGTCTGGGAATGGAAGGACCAGTCCGGCGGCAACATCAGCCGTCAGATCCGCCGCCTGGGCTCGTCGGTCGACTGGAGCCGCGAGCGCTTCACCATGGACGACGGCCTGTCCGAAGCGGTCAAGGAAGCCTTCGTGCGCCTGCATGAAGACGGCCTGATCTACCGCGGCAAGCGCCTGGTCAACTGGGACACCAAGCTGCACACGGCCATCTCCGACCTCGAAGTGGAAAACCACGACGAGAAGGGCCACCTGTGGAACCTGCGCTACCCGCTGGCCGACGGCGCCACGACCGCCGAAGGCAAGGACTACCTGGTCGTCGCCACCACCCGTCCGGAAACCCTGCTGGGTGATGCCGCCGTGGCGGTCAATCCGAACGACGAACGCTACCAGGCGCTGATCGGCAAGTTCGTCGAACTGCCGCTGGTCGGCCGCCGCATCCCGATCATCGCCGACGACTACTGCGACCCCGAGTTCGGTACCGGCTGCGTGAAGATCACCCCGGCCCACGATTTCAACGACTACGAAGTCGGCAAGCGCCACAACCTGCCACTGCTGAACATCTTCGACAAGAACGCCTTCGTGCTGGCCAGCGCGCAGGCCTTCAACCTCGACGGCAGCGTCAACGAGCAGGTCGACACCCGCCTGCCGGCCCAGTACGCCAACCTCGACCGCTTCGTCGCGCGCAAGCAAATCGTCGCCGACCTGGATGCCCAGGGCCTGCTGGTGAGCATCGACGACCACGCCCTGAAAGTGCCGAAAGGCGACCGTTCGGGCACCGTCATCGAGCCGTGGCTGACCGACCAGTGGTACGTTTCCACCAAGCCGCTGGCAGAACCTGCCATCGCCGCCGTGGAAGATGGCCGTATCCAGTTCGTGCCCAAACAGTACGAGAACATGTACTTCTCCTGGATGCGTGATATCCAGGACTGGTGCATCAGCCGCCAGCTGTGGTGGGGCCACCGCATCCCGGCGTGGTACGACGAGGCCGGCCAGGTCTATGTCGGCCGCAACGAGGAAGAGGTGCGCGCCAAGCACAACCTGGGCGCCGATGTGGCGCTGCGCCAGGACGACGACGTACTCGACACCTGGTTCAGTTCGGGCCTGTGGACCTTCTCCACCCTGGGCTGGCCGGAGCAGACCGAGTTCCTCAAGAAGTTCCACTCCACCGACGTGCTGGTGACCGGCTTCGACATCATCTTCTTCTGGGTTGCGCGCATGATCATGCTGACCATGCACCTGATCAAGAACGAGGACGGCACCCCGCAGGTACCGTTCAAGACCGTGTACGTACACGGCCTGGTACGGGACGGCCAGGGCCAGAAGATGTCCAAGTCCAAGGGCAACGTGCTGGACCCGCTGGACATCGTCGACGGCATCACCCTCGACGCCCTGCTGGAAAAACGCACCAGCGGCATGATGCAGCCCAAGCTCGCCGAAAAAATTGCCAAGCAGACCAAGGCCGAGTTCCCCGAAGGTATCGCCAGCTACGGCACCGACGCCCTGCGCTTCACCTTCTGCTCGCTGGCCTCCACCGGCCGCGACATCAAGTTCGACATGGGCCGCGTCGAAGGCTACCGCAACTTCTGCAACAAGATCTGGAACGCCGCCCGCTACGTGCTGGACAAGGGCGAGGACTGCGGCCAGAACGGCGAAGCCTGCGAACTGTCGCTGGCCGACCGCTGGATCATCTCGCAGCTGCAGCGTACCGAAGCCGAAGTGACCCGCCAGCTGGAGCAGTTCCGCTTCGACCTGGCCAGCCAGGCGCTGTACGAGTTCATCTGGAACCAGTACTGCGACTGGTACCTGGAGCTGTCCAAGCCGGTGCTGTGGGACGAGAACGCCCCGGTCGAGCGCGCCCGTGGCACCCGCCGCACCCTGGTGCGCGTACTGGAAGTGGCGCTGCGCCTGGCGCACCCGTTCATGCCGTTCATCACCGAAGAGATCTGGCAGCGCATCGCGCCGCTGGCTGGCATCCAGGGCAAGACCATCATGCTGCAACCGTGGCCAGTGGCCAATGAAAGCCGCATCGACGCTGCTGCCGAAGGTGACATCGAGTGGCTCAAGGAACTGATGGTCGGCCTGCGCAACATCCGCGCCGAGATGAACATCGGCCCAGGCAAGCCGCTGCCGCTGTTCCTGAAGAACGCCAACGCCGACGACCAGCGTCGCCTGCAGGAAAACGAAGCCCTGCTGAAGAAGCTGGCCAAGGTCGAATCGTTCACCGTACTGGGCGATGCCGACGAAGCGCCGCTGTCGGCGACTGCCCTGGTTGGCGACCTGCAAGTGCTGGTACCAATGGCCGGCCTGATCGACAAGGATGCCGAGCTGGCGCGCCTGAACAAGGAAATCCAGCGCCTGCAGGGTGAAGTGGCACGCGTGGGTGGCAAGTTGTCCAACGCCGCCTTCGTCGACAAAGCCCCGCCTGCGGTGATCGAGAAGGAACGCGCCAAGCTGGCCGAGTCCGAACAGGCCCTGGCCAACTTCACCGAGCAGCATGCGCGGATTGCAGCGCTGTAATCACTAGAGAGACCGTTGGGGCCGCTGGGCGGCCCTTTCGCGACACAAGGCCGCTCCCACAGGACGGCGCCAACCTTCAAGGCGCTACCACCCTGTGGGAGCGGCCTTGTGTCGCGAAAGGGCTGCGCAGCAGCCCCAGGCTCTTCAAACCACCGCTCGTATAGGGCTGGACATTGCCATGACCCCGAACAAACCCACCCTACACCCGCGCAACCGCCACCAGGGCCGCTACGACTTCCCCAGCCTGATCAAGGCCCACCCTGAGCTGGCGCGCTTCACCATCACCAACCCCCACGGCAAACCCAGCATCGACTTCGCCAACCCCGAAGCCGTGCGGGTGTTCAACCGTGCCTTGCTCAAGGCCCAGTACGGTATCCAGCACTGGGACATCCCCGCCGATTACCTGTGCCCACCGATTCCCGGCCGCGCCGACTACATCCACGTGGCCGCCGACCTGCTGGCCGACGACAATGCCGGCGAGATCCCCAAGGGCGCCCAGGTGCGCGCGCTGGACATCGGCGTGGGCGCCAACTGCATCTACCCGCTGCTGGGCCACAGCGACTACCGCTGGCGCTTCCTCGGCTCGGACATCGACCCCGTGGCCCTGGCTTCGGCCAAAGCCATCGTCCAGGCCAACGGCCTGGGCAAGGCCATCACCCTGCGCCAGCAGGCCAACCGTGCACACATCCTCAGTGGCCTGCTGCAGGAGGATGAACGCTTCGACCTGACCCTGTGCAACCCTCCCTTCCACGCCTCACGTGACGAAGCCACGCGTGGCAGCCAGCGCAAGTGGAAGAACCTCGGCAAGCAGGACCCCAAGCGCAAGCTGCCGGTGCTCAACTTCGGTGGCCAGAACAATGAACTGTGGTGCGAAGGCGGCGAGATCCGTTTTGTCACCCAACTGGTCAGCGAAAGCGTGCAGTACGCCGAGCGGGTACTGTGGTTCACCAGCCTGGTATCCAAGGTCAGCAACCTGCCGGGGATCGAGGCCGCACTCAAAAAAGCCGGCGCCAAGGCCGTGCGCATCAGTGAAATGGGCCAGGGGCAGAAGCAAAGCCGCATGGTCGCCTGGAGCTTCCACGACGACAGCGCACGCCAGGCCTGGCACGCCCGGCGTAAAACCCAGGCATGAAAAAACCGCGCCCGGGCAAGCCGGGCGCGGTTTCGTCAAAGCTTCAACAATTACTTGTTGATGGCGTCGGTCAGTACTTTGGCCGGAACGAACTTGACGACTTTCTTGGCAGCGATTTCGATGGCAGCGCCAGTCGAAGGGTTGCGGCCGGTACGGGCAGGACGCTCAGCGACTTTCAGCTTGCCGATGCCTGGCAGAGTGATTTCAGCGCCGTTTTCCAGTTGGTCGGCAACGATCTGGCCCAGTTGCTCCAGAGCGTTCTTGGCGGTGGCTTTTGGCGCGGCGATCGATTCGGCGATGTCGGCAATCAGTTGGTCTTTGGTCAATGCCATGGTGGTGTTCCTTCCCTATCAAATTCGATGGTTATGCAGCGGACTACGACGTTATCGGGCCAGCCCCTGAAAGTGGAGGGCCGCGCCAATCGCGTATGTAGATACGTAAATCGACGTTTGGTTCGACACGACGACAGCACGCTGCCAGCAATGCGCCACACGACGGGCACAAGACCGCGCAAAGCTACCACAGGAACGGATAAATATCCGCTGCGCACTTCGATTTAATGCTGGTTTTTCGGGGATTTTAACCTAAAACGCACAAATCTGAACAAAAAACGAACAACCGGCATTTCTGCCAACATCCGGCCACTGCATCACCTTGGGTCTAGGGTAAACTGGACGACTTTTGCAGCTCGCCGAGAATTCCATGCCAATCCGTCATTGCATCGTTCACCTGATCGACAAAAAGCCCGATGGCAGCCCCGCCGTACTGCATGCCCGCGATTGCGAACTGGCTGCCTCCGACGCCATCGAAAACCTGCTGGCCGACCTCAATGACAGCTATAACGCCAAGCAAGGCAAGGCCTGGGGCTTTTTCCACGGCGAGTCTGGTGCCTACCCGCTGAGCGGCTGGCTGAAGCAGTACCTGGACGAAGAAAAGGACTTTACCGCCTTCAGCCGCGTGGCCGTGGAGCACCTGCAGAAGCTGATGGAAGAGTCCAACCTGTCCACCGGCGGCCACATCCTGTTTGCCCACTACCAGCAAGGCATGACCGAATACCTGGCGATCGCCCTGCTGCACCACAGCGAAGGCGTGGCGGTGAACGCCGAGCTCGACGTAATGCCTTCGCGCCACCTCGACCTTGGCCAGCTGCACCTGGCGGCGCGCATCAACCTGTCGGAGTGGAAGAACAACCAGAACTCCAAACAGTACATTTCGTTCATCAAGGGCAAGAACGGCAAGAAAGTCTCGGACTACTTCCGCGACTTCATCGGCTGCCAGGAAGGCGTCGACGGCCCGGGCGAAACCCGCACCCTGCTCAAGGCCTTCAGCGACTTCGTCGAGAGCGAAGACCTGCCGGAAGAGTCCGCCCGCGAAAAAACCCAGACCCTGGTCGAGTACGCCACTACCCAGACCAAGCTGGGCGAGCCGGTAACGCTGGAGGAGCTGTCCAGCCTGATCGACGAGGACCGGCCCAAGGCGTTCTACGATCACATCCGCAACAAGGACTACGGCCTGTCGCCGGAAATTCCCGCGGACAAGCGCACGCTCAACCAGTTCCGCCGTTTCACCGGGCGTGCCGAAGGGTTGTCGATCAGCTTCGAAGCGCACCTGCTGGGGGACAAGGTCGAATATGACGAAGAGGCGGGGACCTTGATCATCAAGGGCCTGCCGACCACCTTGGTGGATCAGCTGAAGCGGCGCAAGGACTGAGGGCCCTGGGGGCTGCCGGCGATGGGGCGCGAAGCGGTCCTAATCAGCAGCCGTTACTGCGCCATAGGAAGCCACCAGCGCCTCCTTCGCCGACTTGCGCAGCCGCTTCACCAGCCGCTCCTGACGCAACGCCTCGCCCTTGTCCGGCCATTGCTCCACATACACCAGCGCCCGGGCCGGGCTGGTCTTGAAGTAGCGCGCGCCCTGCCCTTTCTGGTGCGCCAGAAAACGTCGCTGCGGGTCATCGCTGATACCACAATACAAGGAACCATTGGCCGCTCTTACCAGGTATACATACCAAGGTTTGCTGACGGCGATTTCGACGGACTCATTCACCCTGGACCTGCTGGAATGCGCGCAGCCCTTTGAATGCCTGCTGGCGTACCTTGTTCTGCACCAGCGGCGACCAGCCCAGCAGCACGCCAGGCACTCCCAGTGCCTGCCGCGTCCAGCGCCACAAGTCGAAATGGTCATCGTGCTGGCAGATCAGCCCGTCACGAATCACGAAGCGCGCCTGGATATCGTTGACCACGGTGCGACCGGTCTGGCTGAACAGGTAGGTGGCCACCCAGTGTGCGCCGCCACTGTGCTCATCGGCGCGAACGCTGTCGAAAGTCAGGGTGAAGTCCTTGGCCCGGCTGGTGAGCATCCGCCACATGTCGCCTGCATCCTTGCCGCGCAGGGTGCCGAAGACCGGGTCGCTGAAGACGATATCGTCGCTGTAGCAGGCGACCATGGCCTCGGCGTCCAGGCGCTGGAAGGCCTGGTAGAAGCGGCTGATCAGGTCGCGGTTGGCGTCGCTCATGGGGGCTGGTCCGTCCTGGTGTCGAAAGCAGCACGATAATCTGCCCCGCCGGCTTATGCCAGTACCGGCTCTTTCGCGGGTAAACCCGCTCCCACAGGGATCGCACATATCTTGAAAGCTGTGCTGTACCTGTGGGAGCGGGTTTACCCGCGAAAGGGCCGGTACTGCCAATATCAGCTTCAGACTTTTTCGCTGCTCACCTGCACATGCAGCGCCCGCCCGGCCCCCAGGCCGAACACGATGGCCCCCACCCCCAGCACGGCAAAAATCCACCCCACTGCCGCCCAGCCCCCGGTCAGGTCATGCACCAGCCCCACCGCGAACGGTCCCATCGACGCCAGCGTGTACCCCACCCCCTGCGCCATGCTCGACAGGTTCGCCGCCACATGGGCATCCTTCGAGCGCAGCACGATCAAGGTCAGCGCCAGGGCAAAGGTACCGCCCTGCCCCAGGCCCAGCACCACCGCCCAGCCCCACAGCCCGGAAAGTGGCGCATACAGGCAACCGAACAGGCCAGCCAGGGTAATCAGCATGACCAGCACGATCGCCAGGCGCTGGTCCTTGCCACGAGTGGCCAGCCACGGTGCACTGAGCGAACTGATCAGCTGCACGATCACCGACCCCGACAGCACCAGCCCCGCTGCGGTCGGGCTCAGGCCGCGGCCGATCAGGATCGATGGCAACCAGCCGAAGACGATATAAGCCAGCGAAGACTGCAGGCCCATGTACAGGGTCACCTGCCAGGCCAGCGGATCACGCCACAGTCCACGCACGCGATAGGCCACCTTGTGCAGGCCATGGCCCTGGCGGGCTTGCGGCAGCCATACCAGCATGGCCAGCAGGGCCGGCAGCACCCAGAAGCCCAACCCCAGCGCCCAGCTGTCGTAGAGATGCTCGGCCAGGGGTACCGTGGCACCTGCCGCCATGGCCGCGCCCAGGCACAACGCCATGGTGTACACGCCGGTCAGAGTGCCAGCGTGCTGCGGGAAGTCGCGCTTGACGATACCCGGCAACAACACACCGATAATGCCAATACTGGCCCCCGCCATCAGGCTGCCGAGGAACATTCCGATAGCGCCAAAGGTGCTGCGCAGCAAAATGCCCAGCGCCAGGGTGACGAGAATGCCGAGGATCACCCGCTCGCTACCGAAGCGCCGCGCCAGCACCGGCGCCAAGGGGGCGAACAGGCCCAGGCACAGCACCGGCAGGGTGGTGAGCAAACCGGCCTGCGAAGCATTCAGCCCCAAACCTTCGGAGACCTGGCCCAGCACCGGTGCCATGCTCGACAGCGCCGGGCGCAGGTTCAAGGCCACCAGCACCAGGCCCAGCAGCAACAGCCAGGGCCGCCGCACTACCACTGGCTGCTGCTGGACCTGCTCGTCGTCAGCCTCGGCATCGATCAGCAACTCATCGAGGTCCCGCTCGCTCGGTGGGGTGTTACGGGTGATGGATTCAGCCATGGCCTTCTCAGCGTCAGGATTCGATAAGGGTACGGCTCAGGCGCTTGGCCCGCTCCGCATCGCGTTGCTCGATGGCGGCAAGGATCTGCCCATGCAGGTCGAACGTGGCCTGGCAGCGTGGCACGGTCGCCATGTTGCGCTGCAGCGCGGTCGCCACCACCCCGGAAAAGTACCGGTACAGCTCACTCAAGGCCGGGTTATGGGCGGCATCGACCAGCCGCTGGTGAAACACCAGGTCGCAGGCCACATAAGCATCGACATCACCGTGAAAATGCCCGGCACTGCTGGCCAGGGCAGCACGCAGCGCTTGCAGGTCGGCGTCGGTACGGCGCAGCGCTGCCAGACCGATGGCCTCGGCTTCGAGGATGTGCCGGGTTTCACGGGCCTGCTCGGGTGTGCAGCGGGACATCGCCTGCACCGCCTGCAGTGGGTCCTGGGCCGTACGCAGGTAGCTGCCGTCGCCCTGGCGAATTTCCACCAGGCCACTGAACGCCAGCACGCGCATGGCTTCGCGCACAGTGTTGCGGCTGATGCCCAGCTGCAGGGCCAGTTCCGGCTCGGTCGGCAGGCGCTGACCGACCTGCCAGTCGCCCAGCACGATGCGCTCGCGCATGCGCTCGACGGCCAGATCGACAAGGGAACGCTTGGTCAGTTCTGTACTCATGCTACTCAACCAATCATCCGATGAATTGGCGTAGCTTACTAGCGAACAAGGCGTTTGTCATTGAGAGAGCAGTTATTGAAGAAGATGCCGCTGCGCTGCCTGTGCTGATGCAATCGCCGGCACAGGCAGCTCCGACCTTGACCGCAGCGACCTCAAGCCATGTGCAGTACCTGTGGGAGCCGGCTTGCCGGCGATGAGGCCAGCACAGGCAGTAAAGAAAGGTGCTTCCCCAGGGCCTGATACCCCGGGGAAGCGGCGACGATACCGTCAGTTCAACGCATCAAGCAGCGCCTGGTTCATCTCTGGCGTGCCGATGGTGATACGCAGGAACTGGGCAATGCGTGGCTGCTTGAAGTGGCGCACAATTACGCCCTGCTCGCGCAGGCGTGCAGCCAGCTCACCGGCATCCTGCTGCGGATGGCGGGCGAAGATGAAGTTGGCCGCCGACGGCAGCACTTCGAAGCCCTTGGCCCGCAGCTGCCCGACCAATACCTCGCGACTGTCGATCACCTTGCGGCAGGTTTCCTCGAAGTACTCGCGGTCTTCGAACGCCACCGCCGCGCCGACGATCGCCGCACGGTCCAGCGGGTAAGAGTTGAAGCTGTTCTTGATCCGCTCCAGTGCCTCGATCAGGTCCGGGTGGCCCACCGCCAGGCCAACCCGCAGCCCGGCCAGCGAGCGCGACTTCGACAGGGTCTGGGTGACCAGCAGGTTGTCGTAACGGTCCACCAAACTGATGGCCGTTTCGCCACCGAAGTCGATGTAGGCTTCATCGACCACCACCACCGAATCACGGTTGGCCTGCAGCAACTGCTCCACCGCCTGCAGCGGCATCAGGCAGCCGGTCGGCGCGTTGGGGTTGGGGAAGATGATGCCGGCGTTGGGCTTGTTGTAGTCCTCGATGCGGATCTGGAACTGTTCGTCCAGCGCCACCTGTTCGAAGGCGATACCGTAGAGGCCGCAGTAGACCGGATAGAAGCTGTAGCTGATGTCCGGGAACAGCAGCGGTGCGTCGTGCTGGAACAGGCCGTGGAAGATGTGCGCCAGGACCTCGTCCGAGCCGTTGCCGACGAACACTTGCGCCGGGGTCACGCCATAGTACTCGGCCACCGCCTGCTTCAGCCGGTCGCCGTTCGGGTCCGGGTACAGGCGCAGGTTGTCGTTCAGCTCGCCGCGCATGGCTTCCAGCGCCTTGGGCGACGGGCCATAGGGGTTTTCGTTGGTGTTCAGCTTGACCAGGCGGGTCAGCTTGGGCTGCTCGCCCGGCACGTAAGGCACCAGGTCCTTGACGAAGGGGCTCCAGAATCGACTCATGCTCAGTTCCCCTTCTCTTGGGTCAGGATGCGGTATTCAGCGCTGCGGGCGTGGGCGGTCAGCGACTCGCCACGGGCCAGGACCGAGGCGGTGTGGCCCAGCTCGGACGCGCCCTGCTCGGAACAGAAAATGATCGACGAACGCTTCTGGAAGTCATACACCCCCAGCGGCGAGGAGAAACGCGCGGTGCCCGAAGTCGGCAGCACGTGGTTGGGGCCGGCGCAGTAGTCGCCCAGCGCTTCGCTGGTGTGGCGGCCCATGAAGATCGCGCCAGCGTGGCGGATGTGCGGCAGCCAGGCCTGCGGGTCGGCCACCGACAGCTCCAGGTGCTCCGGTGCGATGCGGTTGGCCACTTCCATGGCCTGCTGCATGTCACGCACCTGGATCAGCGCGCCACGGCCATTGATCGACTTCTCGATGATCTCGGCACGTTCCATGGTCGGCAGCAGTTTTTCGATGCTGGCGGCAACGCGGTCGAGAAACGCGGCATCGGGGCTGACCAGAATGGCCTGGGCATCTTCATCGTGCTCGGCCTGGGAGAACAGGTCCATGGCTATCCAGTCAGGGTCGGTCTGGCCGTCGCACACCACGAGGATTTCCGACGGACCGGCGATCATGTCGATACCGACCTGGCCGAACACGTGGCGCTTGGCGGTGGCGACGTAGATGTTGCCGGGGCCGACGATCTTGTCCACCTGCGGCACGCTTTCGGTACCGTAGGCCAGCGCGGCAACAGCCTGGGCGCCACCAACGGTGAACACACGGTCGACACCGGCAATGCAGGCAGCCGCCAGCACCAGCTCGTTGACCTCACCACGCGGGGTCGGCACCACCATCACCACTTCGGCCACGCCGGCAACCTTGGCCGGGATGGCGTTCATCAGCACCGACGACGGGTACGACGCCTTGCCACCCGGCACATACAGGCCGGCGCGGTCCAGCGGGGTGACCTTCTGGCCGAGCACGGTGCCATCGGCTTCGGTGTACTGCCAGGAGTCCTGCTTCTGCCGCTCGTGGTACATGCGCACACGATTGGCGGCCTTTTCCAGGGCTTCGCGCTGGGCCGGGGTAATGCGGGTCAGGGCCAGCTCCAGGCGCTCGCGATTGAGGATCAGCTCGTCAATCGACTTGGCATCGACACCATCGAAACGCTGGGTGAATTCCACCAATGCCGCATCACCGCGCTCACGCACGGCCTTGATGATGTCGAGCACGCGCTGGTTGACCGCGTCATCGGACACACTTTCCCAGCTCAGCAGATGATCCAGATGTCGGGCGAAATCCGGATCAGCAGCGTTGAGACGGGCAATTGCAGTGGACACGGTCATGGCGAGGGCCTCGATGATTGGCGAATGCTCAGGCGCCCTAGGCTACCAGTCCATCCGCGCGGGCACCCGAGAAAAATGGCTATGACGCGGATAGACGGGCGCGACAGCGAAGGCCGCGCGCAGGAGGTAGAGAGTCAGCCGCGGTGTCGCGTTTCGACCGCTCCGCGCAGCGTGTCGATCAGGCTCTGGATACGGGCGTGCTGCATTTTCATGGAGGCCTTGTTGACCACCAGGCGCGAGCTGATCGTGGCGATCAGTTCCTGGGGCTCCAGGCCGTTGGCACGCAGGGTGTTGCCGGTGTCGACCACATCGATGATCTTGTCGGCAAGGTTGATCAGCGGTGCCAGCTCCATCGAACCGTACAGCTTGATGATGTCGACCTGGCGGCCCTGTTCGGCGTAGTAGCGCTTAGCTACGTTGACGAACTTGGTAGCCACCCGCAAACGGCCCTTGGGCTCGGGTGCACCGACTACGCCAGCGGTCATCAGCTTGCAACAGGCAATCTGCAGGTCCAGGGGCTCGTACAGGCCCTGGCCGCCGTACTCCATCAGCACATCCTTGCCGGCCACACCCAGGTCGGCGGCACCATGCTCGACATAGGTCGGCACGTCGGTGGCACGCACGATCAGCAGGCGCACATCGTCCTGGGTGGTGGGGATGATCAGTTTGCGGCTCTTGTCCGGGTTCTCGGTCGGCACGATACCGGCCTCGGCCAACAACGGCAGGGTATCGTCGAGAATACGGCCTTTGGAAAGCGCGATGGTCAACATTGGAACGTCGGTCCTTAAGCGGCTACTGCCGGCCGGGCGTTGAGCCCGACCGCATTCAATTCGTTAGGCACATCCTGTGGGAGCGGGCAAGCCCCCCACAGACCGTGCCTGGCAGACGACTAGCCCGGTACGCGACGGATCTTCGCGCCCAGCATCTGCAGTTTTTCTTCGATGCACTCGTAACCACGGTCGATGTGGTAGATGCGGTCGATCAGGGTATCGCCTTCGGCTACCAGCGCCGACAGCACCAGGCTGGCGGAAGCACGCAGATCGGTGGCCATTACCGGGGCCCCCTTCAGCGCCTTGACGCCAGTGACGATGGCAGTGTTACCTTCGACCTGGATCTGCGCGCCCATGCGGTGCATTTCGTAAACGTGCATGAAGCGATTTTCAAAGATCGTCTCGATCACCGCGCCAGTACCTTCGGCAATGGCGTTGAGCGAGATGAACTGCGCCTGCATGTCGGTCGGGAACGCCGGGTACGGAGCGGTACGCAGGTTGACGGCTTTCGGCCGCTTGCCATGCATGTCCAGCTCGATCCAGTCTTCGCCGGCGTTGATGTCGGCGCCGGCTTCCTTGAGCTTTTCCAGGACCGCTTCAAGGATGGTCGGGTCAGTGTCCTTGACCTTGACGCGGCCACCGGTCACGGCAGCGGCAACCAGGTATGTGCCGGTCTCGATACGGTCCGGCATCACGCGGTAGTTGGCCGAGTGCAGGCGCGCGACGCCATCGATGGTGATGGTGTCGGTACCAGCGCCCTGGACCTTGCCGCCCATGGCGTTGATGAAGTTGGCCAGGTCGACCACTTCCGGCTCACGCGCGGCGTTCTGCAGCACGCTGCGGCCGTTGGCCAGGGCAGCGGCCATCATGATGTTCTCGGTACCGGTCACGCTGACGGTGTCGAAGAAGAAGTGCGCACCGCGCAGGCCACCCTCAGGCGCCTTGGCCTTGATGTAGCCGCCTTCGACTTCGATCTTCGCACCCATGGCCTCGAGGCCACGGATGTGCAGGTCGACCGGGCGCGAGCCAATGGCGCAACCGCCAGGCAGGGCCACTTCGGCCTCGCCGAAACGGGCGACCATCGGCCCCAGCACCAGGATCGAGGCGCGCATGGTCTTGACCAGCTCGTAAGGCGCGACCAAGGTCTTGATGGTGCGTGGATCGATCTCCACCGCCAGCTTTTCGTCGATCACCGGCTCGATGCCCATGCGGCCGAACAGCTCGATCATGGTGGTGATGTCGTGCAGGTGCGGCAGATTGCCCACGGTGACCGGGCCGTCGGCGAGCAGGGTCGCCGCCAGAATCGGCAGGGCTGCGTTCTTCGCGCCCGAAATGCGGATCTCGCCATCAAGGCGAGCACCGCCAGTAATAATCAGTTTGTCCATTGGAGTCTCGCCGCCACGTTGGCTCAGGTGCGCTCAGCCCAGGCTGCGCTGCTGAAAAATTTCATGGTTACCGCATGGATGCTGCCATTGGCGATCCACGGATTCAGGTGAGCATAGATCGCCTGCTGGCGTTTGACCGGGCTCAGGCCAGCCAACTCGTCGCTGATCACGTTCAACTGGAAGTTGCAGCCTTCGCCTTCAACTTCGACCCGGGAACCCGGCAATTTCTCTTCAAGGAAGCTTTTAACTTCTACGGCCTGCATGCTCAACCTCAATCGGCGCCCGATGCGCACGGGTCGGCCATCATACAAAAAAGCCCCTCGCCTGCGAAGCCCAACGAAGGCTTCGCTGACCGAGGGGCCATCACTCGTGCCTGGCCATCAGGTTGCCAGCACTTCATCGAGGTCATAGACCTCGGCAATTTCCCGCATGTCATCAGGCATGCTGCGCACCTGGCAGCCCTTGCCGGTGGCCTGGGCATCGCGCATGAAGGCCAGCAGCAACGACAGGCCGACACTGGTGGAGCGCTGCACTGCCGAGCAATCGAGCACCAGCTGCGCCTCGCGGCAGGCCACGATCAGCGCCTTGCCCTGCTTGCGCAGGAGCGGCCCGCTGCGGTAGTCCAGCACGCCGGCAAGGCGCAGCACGCCCGGCTCGGCCATGCTTACACCGGCCTCACTCATTTGACGGTCTTCTCTGGCGAGTTGTCGGCGGCCTGCTTGGCCTTGGCCACTTCGCCGGCCCAGCCGTCGATGGTCTTGTCCAGGTCGTTGCCATTGCGCTGCATGGCGTCGGCGAACTGGTCGCGGAACAGCTTGCCGATGTTGATGCCGTTAACGATCACGTTACGCACCTTCCACTCGCCACCGATGTTTTCCAGGGTGTACTGCACCGGATACACCGCACCGTTGTTGCCGGTCACCTTCATGCCAACGCTGGCACGCTTGCCGTCATCAGCCTTGGCCGGGTCGACGGTGATGCCCTGGTTGTTGTACTCGAGCAGGGCGTTGCCGTAGAACTGCATCAGGCTGCGCTTGAAGTTTTCCTGGAAGCGCTGCATCTGCTCAGGACTGGCCTTGCGCGAGAACTTGACGGTCATGATGCTCCTGGAAATACCGTCGGCGTCCACCACCGGCCCGAGGATGCGGTTCAGCGCATCGTAGAAGGCGTTGGGGTTGGACTTGTACTGTTCCTTGTTGGCCTTGAGGTCGCCCAGCAGTTCAGTGGTGGTGCCCTGAACCACATCGTGTGGCGTCTGCGCAGCCATGGTCAGCAGGGGGAAGGCCGCCAGCAGGACCAGCAGGCCACGTCGCAGGATGGAAATCATGGAAACTCCTTAATTAGCCGGTTGCGCTTCTTTCGGTTCCTTGCCAACGGAGTTGAGCAGGAACTTGCCAATCAGATCTTCCAGCACCAGCGCCGACTGGGTGTCGTGAATGGTCGCGCCATCCTTGAGCACCTGGTCTTCACCGCCCACGCTGATGCCGATGTACTTCTCGCCAAGCAACCCGGCGGTCAGGATCGAGGCAGTGGAGTCGGTCGGCAGGTTGTCCACCGACTTGTCCAGTTGCAGCGTCACCCGACCGGTGTAGGAATCACGGTCCAGATCGATGGCGGTAACCTTGCCGATGGTCACGCCGGCCATGGTCACTTTAGCTCTGACCGTCAAACCGGCGATATTGTCGAAGTAGGCATAAACTTTATAGGTATCGCTGCTCGGGCTGGCCGACAGCCCGCTGACACGCAGGGCCAGCAGCAGCAGCGCCAGAATCCCGGCCAGGAGGAACAGGCCGACACCGATTTCCAGGGTGCGGTTTTGCATCAGAAATCTCCAAACATCAAGGCGGTCAGAATAAAGTCCAGACCCAGCACTGCCAACGAGGCATAGACCACGGTCTTGGTGGTGGCACGGCTGATCCCTTCTGAGGTGGGCTCACAGTCGTACCCCTGGAATACGGCGATCCAGGTCGTGACGAAGGCGAATACCAGGCTCTTGATCAGCCCGTTGAGCACGTCGTCGGTGAACGAAACACTGTTCTGCATGTTGGCCCAGAACGAGCCCTCGTAGACGCCCAGCCAGTCCACCGCCACCCACGAGCCCCCCCAGATGCCGACCACGCTGAAAATCAGCGCCAGCAACGGTAGCGAGATGAAGCCGGCCCACAGGCGCGGCGCGACGATGTATTTGAGTGGGTCGACGCCGATCATTTCCAGGCTCGACAACTGCTCGGTGGATTTCATGTTGCCGATTTCGGCGGTCAGCGCCGAACCGGCACGGCCGGCGAACAGCAACGCCGTCACCACCGGGCCGAGTTCACGCAGCAGGGTCAGGGCGACCATCTGCCCCACCGCCTGCTCCGAGCCGTATTTGGTCAGGATGCTGAAGCCCTGCAGCGCCAGCACCATGCCGATGAACACCCCGGACACGACGATGATCGCCAGTGACAGCACGCCTACCGAGTACAGCTGCCTGATCAGCAGCTGGAAGCCGCCACCGATGCCGCCGCGGCCGATCAGCGCATGGAACAGGAACAGGCAGGAGCGCCCCAGCACCGCCAGCACGTCGATTGCCGAGCGGCCCAGCAGGCGTACACGTTCGAGTAAGGATTTTCTGCGCATCAACGCGCCCCCAGCAAGTCGGCGCGGTAGTCAGGCGCAGGGAAGTGGAAAGGTACCGGGCCGTCCGGGTCGCCCTTCATGAACTGGCGAATGCGCGGGTTGTCCGAGCCCATCAGCTCGTCAGGCGTC
Organism: Pseudomonas persica; assembly: GCF_900291015.1. Lineage (GTDB taxonomy): Bacteria > Pseudomonadota > Gammaproteobacteria > Pseudomonadales > Pseudomonadaceae > Aquipseudomonas. The sequence continues at coordinate 317,316 of NZ_OLKL01000010.1, read as the reverse complement.
CCCTGGCCCAGCACCTGGCCATCACCTACCACATAGATGTAGTCGGCGATGCTGGCGGTTTCCGCCAGGTCGTGGGATACGACGATGCTGGTGATACCCAGGGCATCGTTGAGCAGGCGGATCAGGCGCACCAATACGCCCATGGCGATCGGGTCCTGGCCGACGAACGGTTCGTCGTACATGAGAATCTGCGGGTCCAGGGCAATCGCCCGGGCCAGCGCCACACGCCGTTTCATGCCGCCGGACAGTTCGTCGGGCATCAGGTCGATGGCACCGCGCAGCCCCACGGCCTGCAGCTTCATCAGCACGATATCGCGGATCATTTCGTCCGACAGCTGGGTGTGCACACGCAGCGGGAACGCGACGTTCTCGAACACATCGAGATCGGTGAACAGCGCGCCGCTCTGGAACAGCACCCCCATTTGCTTGCGGGCGTCGAACAGGTCGCTGCGCGACAGCGTCGGCAGGTTCTGCCCGGCAACCCAGACCTCACCGCTGAAAGGGCGCAGCTGCGCGCCCATCAGGCGGAGCAACGTGGTCTTGCCGCAACCCGATGGCCCCATGATACCGGTGACCTTGCCGCGCGGGATGCGAATGTCGACATTGCTGAAAATGCTGCGCGAACCGCGTTTGAAGGTAACCCCCTTCAACTCGACCGCGTAGGCGCTATCCACACTCATCTAGACTCCTTGCTGGTGCAGCCTCGTCCTAATGGACGTCGGCCTCCATCTGGAAGGCACAAGCGCCCCTGGCAGGCCGAATAGCGGCGAACTATAGCACCGCTGACAGCGCTGCCCCAAGGTCGGCTAACGAGTCGTTCAGCCCCGCGACAGGCTGGCGAGACATTCGCCAAGGCAATCGAAAGCGTGAGGGTTTCTTTCATTGCAGCTATAATCGCCGCCTTTTCATCAGGCATTGCTTTTTCGACATGAGCCAATCCAGCGAGCTGATCCAATCCGCCCAACGCACCCTGCGCCTGGAACTCGAGGCCGTAGAGGCCCTGCTGGCGCGCATCGACGACAATTTCGTCAAGGCCTGCGAACTGATCCTGGCCAGCAAGGGCCGGGTCGTCGTGGTCGGCATGGGCAAGTCCGGGCACATCGGCAACAAGATCGCCGCCACCCTGGCCAGCACCGGCACACCGGCGTTTTTCGTGCACCCGGCCGAAGCCAGCCATGGCGACATGGGCATGATCACCCGCGATGATGTCATCCTGGCCCTGTCGAACTCCGGCAGCACCGCCGAAATCGTCACCCTGCTGCCGCTGATCAAGCGCCTGGGCATCAAGCTGATCAGCCTGACCGGCAATCCGGACTCACCCCTGGCCCAGGCTGCCGAGGTCAACCTCGACGCCGGCGTCGAGCAAGAGGCCTGCCCGCTGAACCTGGCCCCCACCTCCTCCACCACCGCATCGCTGGTGCTGGGCGACGCGCTGGCCATTGCCCTGCTCGAAGCCCGCGGCTTTACCGCCGAGGACTTTGCCTTCTCGCACCCGGGTGGTGCGCTGGGCCGCCGCCTGTTGCTCAAGGTGGAGAACGTGATGCACGCCGGCGACGAACTGCCCCAGGTACCCCGCGGCACCCTGCTCAAGGACGCACTCCTTGAAATGTCCCGCAAAGGCCTGGGCATGACCGTGATCGTCGAAGCCGACGGCAAGCTGGCCGGGATCTTCACCGACGGCGACCTGCGCCGCAGCCTGGACCGCAACATCGACGTCCACACCACCCTGATCGACCAGGTCATGACCGTACACGGCAAGACGGCCCGCGCCGAAATGCTCGCGGCCGAGGCCCTGAAGATCATGGAAGACCACAAGATCGGCGCCCTGGTGGTGGTGGACCGCGAGGACCGCCCGACCGGTGCCCTGAACATGCACGACCTGCTGCGCGCCGGCGTAATGTAAAGGAGCGATGGAATGAACCAGGACCTCATGCAACGCGGCAGGCACATCAAGCTGGCAGTGTTCGACGTGGACGGCGTGCTCACCGACGGGCGCCTGTACTTCCTCGAGGACGGCAGCGAGTTCAAGACCTTCAACACCCTCGACGGCCAGGGCATCAAGATGCTCATGGCCTCGGGCGTGACTACCGCGATCATCAGCGGGCGCAAGACCCCGGTGGTCGAGCGCCGGGCGAAGAACCTCGGCATCCCGCACCTGTACCAGGGCCGCGAGGACAAACTGGTGGTGCTGGACGGCCTGCTCGCCGAACTGGGCCTGAGCTATGCTCAAGTGGCCTACCTGGGCGACGACCTGCCCGACCTGCCAGTGATTCGCCGGGTCGCCCTGGGCATGGCGGTGGCCAACGCCGCGCCGTTCGTTCGCCAGCACGCCCATGGCGTGACCCAGGCACGTGGCGGCGAAGGCGCGGCCCGTGAATTCTGCGAACTGATCATGCAGGCCCAGGGCACCCTGGACGCTGCCAACGCCAACTATCTGTAAGGCTGCCCATGTTCAGCAAGAAAGCCCGCAACATTGCGCTGCTCGCGGTGATCGCCGCCCTGCTGGCGGCGATCGGCTACTGGAATGTCAGCCCGGAAAGCTTCCTCGACAAGCCGGTAGCCCAGGTCGACGAAAGCGCCATCGACTACTACGCGGTCAACGCCCACAGTGTGCAGTTCCTGCCCGACGGCAAGCTGCAGTACGAAATGACCGCCGACAAGGTCGAACACCTCAAGGCCAGCGAAATCACCCTGCTGACCACGCCGGACCTGCACCTGTACCGCGGCACCGAATACCCGTGGCACGTGCAGAGCACCCGCGCCGAGGTCAACCCGGACGGCAGCGAGGTCGAACTGATCGACAAGGTCCGGGTTGCCCGCACCGACGAAAAGCAGCGCGAAATGATCATTACCAGCTCACGCATGACCGTGTTCCCGCAGAAGCAATATGCGCAGACCGAGCAAGCCGTTAGAATCGACGGCGCCGGTGGCACAACTACGGGCAAAGGAATGAAAGCGTATTTGAAAGAAGGCAAGATGGACTTGCTCTCTAACGTAAGAGGACAGTATGAGGCTCGTTAAAACCCTCCCCCTTTTGCTCAGCCTGAGCGCAGCACTGGGAAGCGCGAGCGCCCTCGCCCTGCCGAACGACCGTGACCAGCCTATCCGCATCCAGGCCGACAACGCCCACCTGGACGACAAGCAGGGCGTGGCCACCTACACCGGCGACGTGATCATCACCCAGGGTTCGATGATGATCAAAGGCAACACCGTGACCATCACCCGCTCCGCCTCCGGCGATATCGACGTGGTGACCTCGGTGGGCAACCTGGCCTACTTCGAGCAGCAGCAGAGCGCGGCCAAGCCGGACAAGATGAAAGGCTGGGGCGTGACCATCCAGTACCAGTCGCAGAAGGACCTGGTGATCCTCACCGACCGCGCCAAGGTCGAGAACGAAGGCAACACCACCGAAGGCGAGAAGATCGTCTACAACACCCAGACCCAGGTGGCGACCGCCGGTCGTGGTGGCAACGTGACCTCGCCGCGTCAGCGTATCGACATGGTGATCCAGCCCAAGAAGAAGGCCGAGTAAATGGCAACCCTCAAAGCCCAGCACCTGGCCAAGAGCTACAAGGGGCGGCAAGTCGTACGTGACGTCAGCCTGTCGATCGACAGCGGCCAGATCGTCGGCCTGCTCGGCCCCAACGGCGCCGGCAAGACCACCTGTTTCTACATGATCGTCGGGCTGGTCCAGGCCGAGCAGGGGCGCGTGCTGATCGACAACCTCGATGTCAGCCACCAGCCCATGCACGGGCGCGCGCGCGCCGGCATCGGCTACCTGCCGCAGGAAGCCTCGATCTTCCGCAAGCTGTCGGTGGCCGACAACATCATGGCCATCCTCGAGACCCGCAAGGACCTCGACCGCGAAGGCCGGCGCAAAGAACTGGAAGGGCTGCTGCAAGAGTTCCACATCAGCCACATCCGCGACAACCTCGGCATGAGCCTGTCCGGCGGCGAGCGCCGCCGCGTGGAAATTGCCCGCGCGCTGGCCACCGCGCCCAAGTTCATCCTGCTGGACGAACCGTTCGCCGGTGTCGACCCGATCTCGGTCGGCGACATCAAGCAGATCATCCACCACCTCAAGGCCAAGGGCATCGGTGTACTGATCACCGACCACAACGTGCGCGAGACCCTGGATATCTGCGAAACCGCCTATATCGTCAATGATGGCCGACTGATCGCCGAAGGCGACGCCGAAACCATCCTGGCCAACGACCTGGTCAAAGAGGTTTACCTGGGCCACGAGTTCCGGCTCTGAGCCCGGCACGCGCCTGGAGTACTGGCAAATCGCCCCGGAACCGGCGGTAAAGTTGTTACAGTGCTCTAGGCAAACGCTACAATTTAAGGCATAAAACTTGCTTGATCTGGCGCCCCGGCGCCCTCGTGTAGTGGATGGCGCATGCGCGCCGGCGAACAAGGTATTAAGCCCCAGCCATGAAACCATCGCTCGTCCTAAAAATGGGCCAGCAACTGACGATGACACCGCAGTTGCAACAGGCCATCCGCCTGCTCCAGCTCTCCACTCTGGACCTCCAACAGGAAATCCAGGAAGCGCTGGAGTCGAACCCTATGCTCGAACGTCAGGAAGACGGCGACGACTTCGACAACAGCGACCCGATGGCGGACAACGCCGAGAACAAGCCGGCCGCCGAAGCCCAGGACAACAGCTTCCAGGAAAGCACCATCAGTGCCGACACCCTGGAAGACGGTGAGTGGAGCGAGCGTATCCCCAACGAACTACCGGTCGACACCGCCTGGGAAGACATCTACCAGACCAGTGCCAGCAGCCTGCCGAGCAACGACGATGACGAGTGGGACTTCACCACCCGCACATCGGCCGGCGAAAGCTTGCAAAGCCACCTGCTGTGGCAACTGAACCTGGCACCGATGTCCGACACCGACCGCCTGATCGCCGTCACCCTGATCGACAACATCAACGGCCAGGGCTACCTGGAAGACACCCTCGAAGAAATTTGCGCCGGTTTTGACCCGGAGCTGGATATCGAGCTGGACGAGGTCGAAGCGGTGCTGCACCGCATCCAGCAGTTCGAGCCTGCCGGCGTCGCCGCCCGCAGCCTGGGCGAATGCCTGTTGCTGCAACTGCGCCAGCTGCCCGCCAGCACCCCGTGGATGACCGAAGCCAAGCGCCTGGTCACCGATTTCATCGACCTGCTCGGCAGCCGTGACTACAGCCAGCTGATGCGTCGCATGAAAATCAAGGAAGACGAGCTGCGCCAGGTCATCGAGCTGGTACAAAGCCTCAACCCGCGCCCCGGCTCGCAGATCGAGTCCAGCGAGCCTGAGTACGTGGTGCCCGACGTCATCGTGCGCAAGGACAGCGACCGCTGGCTGGTGGAACTGAACCAGGAGGCCATCCCGCGCCTGCGCGTCAACCCGCAGTACGCCGGGTTCGTGCGCCGGGCCGACACCAGCGCCGACAATACCTTCATGCGCAACCAGCTGCAGGAAGCACGCTGGTTCATCAAGAGCCTGCAAAGCCGCAACGAAACCCTGATGAAGGTGGCCACGCAGATCGTCGAGCATCAGCGCGGCTTCCTCGACCACGGCGACGAAGCGATGAAGCCGTTGGTGCTGCATGACATTGCCGAAGCGGTGGGCATGCACGAGTCGACCATTTCGCGGGTTACCACGCAAAAGTACATGCACACGCCGCGTGGCATCTACGAACTGAAATACTTTTTCTCCAGCCACGTCAGCACCTCCGAAGGCGGAGAATGCTCGTCCACGGCGATCCGCGCGATCATCAAGAAACTGGTTGCGGCGGAAAATCAGAAAAAGCCATTGAGTGACAGCAAGATCGCTGGTTTACTGGAGGCACAAGGCATCCAGGTAGCCCGTCGCACCGTCGCCAAGTACCGCGAGTCCCTCGGCATCGCACCGTCGAGCGAGCGCAAGCGACTGATGTAGCCCCTGAGATGTGCCACAGCGTTTGTGGGGCAGGTGCAAGACCTGCCTCTTTATGCACGGGCAACAAAGGAGAAGCTGTATGCAAGTCAATATCAGTGGACAGCATGTAGAAGTCACCCAACCACTGCGCGATTATGTGCTTGAAAAGCTCGCTCGCGTGGAAAGTCACTTCGACAAGATCACCAACGTGCAGGTCATCATGAAAGTCGAGAAGCTGCAGCAGAAGGTCGAGGCGACCTTGCAGATCCCCGGCGGCGAAGTGGTTGCCAACGCCGAACACGAAGACATGTATGCAGCGATCGACGCCTTGGCCGACAAGCTCGACCGCCAACTGAAAAAACACAAGGAAAAACAGCAAAGCCTGCTGCAAGGTGCAGCTGCCCGCTGATCCCCCTCATCCATGATCCGACTTGAAACCATCCTGACCCCCGGCCGTTCCCTCGTGAACGTGCCGGGCGGCAGCAAGAAGCGCGCCCTGGAAAAGGTCGCCACCGTCATCGCCGAACAAGTGCCAGAACTGGAGATGCAGGATGTCTTCGAAAAACTGGTCGCCCGGGAAAAACTCGGTTCGACCGGTTTCGGCAATGGCATCGCCATCCCCCACTGCCGGCTTGAAGGATGTTCCGCTCCGGTCAGCGCCCTGCTGCACCTGGAAGCCCCTATCGACTACGACGCCATCGATGGCGCGCCGGTGGACCTGCTGTTCGTCCTGCTGGTACCAGAAGCCGCCACCGATGCCCATCTGGAACTGCTGCGCCAGATTGCCAGCATGCTCGATCGCAAGGAGGTCCGTGATCGCCTGCGTGCGGCCACCAGCAGCAAGGCCCTGTTCCAGGTTGTCCTGGACGTACAGAACGAGCACTGAACATGCGCCTGATCATCGTCAGCGGCCGGTCCGGCTCCGGCAAGAGCACCGCCCTCGATGTCCTGGAAGACAGCGGTTTCTACTGCATTGATAACCTGCCCGCCGGGCTGCTGCCGCAGCTGGCGGAAAATGCGCTGATCAACACCGAGTTGCAGCAACCCAAGGTCGCCGTGTCGATCGACGCGCGCAACCTGCCCAGCCACCTGACACGTTTCCCCGAACTGCTCGAAGAAGCCCGCGCCCGGCATATCCAGTGCGACGTACTGTACCTGGATGCCGACGAAGACATGCTGCTCAAGCGCTTCTCGGAAACCCGCCGGCGCCACCCGCTGACCAACGCCAACCGCTCGCTGGCGGAAGCGATTCGGGTGGAAAGCGAATTGCTGGGGCCGATTGCAGACCTGGCCGACCTGAAGATCGACACCACCAGCCTGAACCTGTACCAGCTGCGTGATTCGATCAAGCTGCGCCTGCTCAACCAGCCCGAGCCTGGCACCGCGTTCCTGGTCGAGTCGTTCGGCTTCAAGCGCGGAATGCCGGTCGATGCCGACCTGGTGTTCGATGTGCGCTGCCTGCCCAACCCCTACTGGAAGCCCGAACTGCGTGAGCACTCCGGCCTCGACCAACCAGTGATCGACTACCTGGCCGCACAGCCGGATGTCGAAGAGATGTTCAACGACATTTCCAGCTACCTGCTCAAGTGGCTGCCCCGCTTCGCCGCCAGCAACCGTGCCTACGTCACCATTGCGATTGGCTGCACCGGCGGCCACCACCGCTCGGTGTATATCACCGAACGCCTTGGCCAGTTGCTGCAGCAATCCCTGAAAAACGTCCAGGTCCGCCACCGCGACCTCTAGCCCAAGGATCCACCCCACGATGCCCGCCCGTGAAATAACCATCATCAACAAGCTGGGTCTGCATGCCCGGGCGGCAGCCAAGTTCGTCGGCGTTGCCGGGCGCTTCCCCTGCCAGGTCAGGGTTGGCCGTGCGCCGGACAAGCTGGTGGATGGCAAGAGCATCATGGCAGTGATGATGCTGGCGGCCGGCAAGGGCACCCAAGTGCACCTGCATACCGAAGGTGAGCAGGACGACGCTGCCATGGCAGCGCTGGTCGAGCTGATCAACAACTTCTTTGATGAAGGCGAATGATCCATCCAAGCCGGAACTGCACCGATCCTATCGCCGGCAAACCAGCTTTCCTGGAACTGCACATAGCTCATTGAATTAGCAGGGACCTGTGGGAGCGGCTTTAGCCGCGAACACCGGCGCGCAGCCGGTGCCATCCACCGCGATGGCTTCTTCGCGGCTAAAGCCCCACAGGGTACGCGGACCGCTGGCGATGGCCTTGTCGGCCAGCAGGCGACTGAAGTTGGCCATCAGTTCGATGCTCTCCAGCAGGGTTCGAGCGATCACCGGCACTACCACATTCAGCTCGAAGCCGGGTCTTTCATAGATAATTCGCTATCGCCTGTACCGGCCTCTTCGCGCGCTTGCCCGCGAAGAGGCCGGTACAGGCGATGAATCAGCTACCTGCCACAGTCATCCGCTCGATCAACACCGACCCGGTGTGGATGTTGCTGCGGGTTTCAAGATCGCTGCCAATCGCGACAATCTGCTGGAACATGTCTTTCATGTTTCCGGCAATGGTCACTTCCTGCACCGCATGCTGGATCTCGCCATTCTCGACCCAGAACCCCGCCGCACCGCGGGAATAATCCCCCGTTACCATGTTCAGGCCATGGCCCATCAGCTCGGTCACCAGCAGCCCGCGGCCCATGCGCCGGATCAGCGCCGCCTGGTCTTCGACACCGTGGCTGACGAACAGGTTGTGCACGCCGCCGGCGTTGGCCGTGCTTGGCAAGCCCAGCTTGCGCCCGGAATAGGTACCCAGCAGGTACGACACCAGCTCGCCCTTGTCGACGAACGGCTTGGCATAGGTAGCCAGGCCATCGCCATCGAATGCGGCACTGCCCAGTGCCCGCGGAATGTGCGGACGCTCGTCAAGGGTCAGCCAGGTAGGGAACAGGCGCTGGCCAATGGTCCCCTCCAGGAACGAGGATTTGCGGTACAGGTTGCCGCCGGAGATGGCCGACAGGAAGCTGCCGAACAGGCCACCAGCCAGCTCGGCCGAGAACAGCACTGGCACCTCGCAGGTCGGCACCGGCCGCGCCCCCAGGCGGCTCGCGGCACGCTGGGCAGCGCGTACGCCGATGCTACGCGGGTCGGCCAGCAGGTTGCCCTGGCGGTTCACGTCGTACCAGTAGTCACGCTGCATCTGCCCGTCGCCTTCGGCGATCATCACGCAGCTCAGGCTGTGCCGGGTCGAGGCGTAGCCACCGATGAAGCCATGGCTGTTGCCATACACGCGGCAGCCCTGATGGGTATTGAGGGTGGTGCCGTCGGCATTGAGGATACGCGGGTCGGCGTCGAACGCCGCCGCCTCGCAGGCCAGGGCCATCTCGATGGCCTTTTCCGGCTCGAGGTTCCAGTCATGGTACAGGTCCAGGTCCGGGATCTCGCGGGCCATCAGCGCTGCATCGGCCAGCCCGGAACATTCGTCCTCGGAGGTATGTTTAGCAATCGCCAAGGCAGCGGCGACGGTTTCGCGGATCGCGTCCTGGCCACTGGCCGAGGTGCTGGCCGAGCCTTTGCGCTGCCCCACATAGAGGGTGATGCCAAAGCCCTGGTCGCGGTTGAACTCGACCGTCTCGACCTCACGCTGGCGTACCGTGGTGGACAGGCCCTGCTCCAGCGACACTGCCACTTCGCAGGCACTGGCCCCCTGGCGGCGAGCTTCGGCGATGATTGCCTCGACCTGCTCCTGCAATGCTGGCAGGTCCTTGGGACCTACGCTCTGGACTGCACTCATGGTTCTCTCCACTCAAATTCTGCGTACGGCTTGGGGTCATTCTACGACCGGGCCGGACAAGCGGCCCCCGACTGGTTATCATGGCGGCGATTTCTAGCGGACTGCCACCATGGTTGATTCAAACGACGACGCCTTCGACGGCGAAAAAAGCAAAACCCAGATCAAGCGCGAGTTGCATGCGCTGGTCGAACTCGGCGAGCGCCTTACCACGCTCAAGGCCGATACCCTGGCCCTCCTGCCGTTGACCGACGAGCTACGCAAGGCCCTGGCCGAAGCCAGCAAGCACACCGCTCACGGTGCCCGCAAACGCCACATGTCGTTTGTCGGCAAGCTGATGCGCGTGCAGGACCTGGATGCCATCCACGCCTTGCTCGAACAGATGGACAGCTCGACCCGCCAGTACAACGAGCGCTTCCACAACCTGGAGCGCTGGCGCGACCGGCTGATCGACGGTAACGACGAAGACCTCGAGCGCTTCGTCAACGAGTACCCCGACACCGACCGCCAGCAGCTGCGCTCGCTGGTGCGCCATGCCCAGCACGAGAAGGCGCGGAACAAGCCGCCTGCCGCTGCGCGCAAGGTGTTCAAGTACATCCGCGACCTCGACGAGTTGCAGCGCGGGTTACGCTGATCGCCCTGGGGCCGCTTTGCGGCCCTGTGGGAGCGGGCATGCACGCTCCCACAACGGTCGCCGAAGCCATCACGCCCCGGTACCGCCCACGGTAATCGCATCCAGCTTCAAGGTTGGCTGCCCAACCCCGACCGGCACCGACTGCCCGTCCTTGCCGCACGTCCCCACCCCACTGTCCAGCGCCAGGTCGTTACCGACCATCGACACCCGGCTCATCGCCTCCGGACCATTGCCGATCAGGGTCGCCCCCTTCACCGGCGCGGTAATCTTGCCGTCTTCGATCAGGTAGGCCTCACTGGTCGAGAACACGAACTTGCCGCTGGTGATGTCCACCTGGCCACCGCCGAGGTTGGCGCAGTAGATGCCCTTCTTCACCGAAGCGATGATTTCCTGCGGGTCGCTTTCGCCGGCACGCATGTAGGTGTTGGTCATGCGCGGCATCGGCAGGTGCGCATAGGATTCACGGCGGCCGTTGCCAGTCACCGCCATGCCCATCAGGCGCGCGTTCAGCTTGTCCTGCATGTAACCCTTGAGCACACCGTTCTCGATCAGCGTGGTGCACTCGGTCGGGGTACCTTCGTCGTCCACGCTCAGCGAACCACGGCGGCCTTCGAGGGTGCCGTCGTCGACAATGGTGCACAGGCTCGACGCCACTTTCTCGCCAATGCGGCCGCTGAACGCCGAACTGCCCTTGCGGTTGAAGTCACCTTCCAGGCCATGGCCGACAGCCTCGTGCAGCAGCACGCCTGACCAGCCCGAACCCAGCACCACCGGCAGGGTACCGGCCGGCGCCGGGATCGCCTCCAGGTTCACCACGGCCTGGCGCAGCGCTTCGCGGGCATAGCCCATGACCCGTTCTTCGGTGAAGAAGCGGTAGTCGGTACGCCCACCACCACCGTGCCCGCCACGCTCGCGGCGGCCGTTCTGCTCGACGATGACGCTGACGTTGAAGCGCACCAGCGGGCGCACGTCGGCAGCCAGGCTGCCATCGGCCGCAGCGATCAGGATGCGCTCCCAGACCCCAGCCATGCTCACACTGACCTGCTGGATACGCGGGTCCAGGGCACGGGTGGCGGCGTCAACACGCTTGAGCAGCTCGACCTTCTCGGCACGGCTGAGCACATCCAGCGGGTTGTCCGCCGAATAAAGGGCGGCCACGTCCTGGCTGCGGAAGGCCTGTACCTTGCCGTTCTGCCCGGCACGCGAGATCGAACGGGCGGCGCGGGCTGCCGAGGTCAGCGCTTCAAGGTTGATCGCGTTGCTGTAGGCAAAGCCGGTCTTTTCACCGGACTGGGCACGCACGCCCACGCCCTGGTCGAGGTTGAAACTGCCCTCTTTGACGATGCCGTCTTCCAGCGCCCAGGTTTCCGAGATCTGGCCCTGGAAATACAGGTCGGCGGCATCGATGCCGGGGCCAGCCAACTCACCCAGCACGCTCTGCAGGCTGTCCAGGGTCAAGCCGCCTGGGGCCAGGAGCTGCTCGCTGACGGTGGATAACATCTGGCTCATAGTCACTCCGAGGTGTGCGCAGGCCGCAACGCGCCCTGCGAGAAAAAGCGCCGGTGCGATACCACCGGCATGCGCGCCCGGATGGACGCTTGTTCGTCAATGTCGCGCTCGGCGAGCAGTACTGCTTCACCTTGCGCCTGTTCCGCGATGATGCGCCCCCAGGGGTCGACGATCGCCGCATGACCATGGGTTTCCCGCGGCCCCGGGTGAGTGCCCCCCTGTGCCGCAGCCAGCAGGTAGCACTGGGTCTCGATGGCACGGGCGCGCACCAGCACTTCCCAGTGCGCCGCGCCCGTTACCGCAGTAAAGGCGGCCGGCGCAGTGATCAGCTCCGCGCCGGCGGCGCGCAGTGCGCTGTACAGTTCGGGGAAGCGCAGGTCGTAGCACACGCTCAGCCCCAGTCGCCCCAGCGGCGTATCGGCCACCACCACCTGGGCGCCGTGGGCGTAGTCGTCGGACTCACGGTAGCGCCCACGGTTGTCGGCAACGTCAACGTCGAACAGGTGCAGCTTGTCATAGCGTGCGGCCACCTCACCGTGTTCGTCGACCAGCAGCGAGCAGGCATGAGCCTTGGCCTCGGGCTGGCCGACCGGTGGCAATGGCAAGGTACCGGCGACAATCCATAACTTGAGGTCGCGGGCGGTGCGTTTCAACCATGGCAGGATCGGCCCTTCGCCCAACGCTTCGGCGCGACCGATGGCAGCGGCGTCCTTGCGGCCCATGGCGGCAAAGTTTTCCGGTAGCACGGCCAGCCGTGCACCGCCAGACGCGGCCTGCTCCAGCAGGGCACCGGCGCGCTGCAGGTTGGCCAGCACATCGCCCTGGCTGACCATCTGGATTACCGCTGCCTTCATGGGCACTCCTAGCGGGATTTCTCGAAAGGTTTCACAAATGTGATTCTAGGCTCTTTCACCGGCCCTTCGACACGGTAGTGCACACTGGCGAAGCGCGACACGCGGTCGCCGATCAGCCGGTCGACCAGAAACAGCGCCCCGCCCACGGCCGGCGCGCCGACAATCAGGGCCGCCAGCGGCAGGTTGTTGGTCACCGGCAGGCTCACCTGCAGGTTGGCATCGACCCGGTCGCGCACCAGATCCAGGGTACCGTCCAGCTCGAAGTTGCTCGACGGGCCGGTCACGGCGATTGGCTCGCGGGTCACGTAGACACCGTCACTGGCCACCAGCAAGCCTTTGACCCGATCATAGGCCAGGCCCTTGTCGAACAGGTCGGAGAAGTCCAGGCGCAAGCGCCGGCCGATGGAGTTGAAATTGAGCAGGCCGAACACCCGCAGCGCCTGGGCACTGCCTTCGACCTCGACGAACTGGCCGGTGCGCAGCGCTGCGTCCATGCTGCCGGAGAAGCGCTTGAGGCTCACCGAGGCCGGCGAACCCGGCCAGCGGCCATCCACATCCAGGCGGAAGTCGCGGCTGGTCACGGTCGGGGCAAAGCCCCAGGCCTTGAGCACATCCGCCAGGTCCTTGCCATCCAGGCGCCCTTTGTACCAGCTGTTGGTACTGCCTGGTTCGCCTTCCCAGCCGCCACCACCATCGATACGCAAGCCTTTGAAGTCAAGGTCGATATCACTGGCGGTCACGCCGCGCGGGGTAGGCCGCAGCTTGAGCGACGCACTGCCGTACAGGTCATCACCGCGGTAGAGCTTGTCGATGCTCAGGTCCAGCGCCGGCACTTTGCGCGGGTCGAACGAGGCCAGCGGGTCCGGGCCCTCCTCGGCCTGCTTTTCAGCAGCGCTGGCAGCGGGCAGGCGCAAGGTCTGCAACCGCACGACCATGGGCGCGCCCTTGGCATCCGGCACCCGGGCGTTGCCGATGACCTCCTTGCTGTCGAGGCGCAAATCCCAGGCCGGGCCACCACGGGCCAGGCGCACCACGGCCTGGTTCAGGTCCAGGCCAAAGGCTTTCAACTGACCGATGCTCAGGTCAACGCCTTGCAGGTTCTGCCGCGCGCTACCGCCCGGGTCGTCACCAGCCAGCCGCGCTGCCTGCTCTTGCCAGGGCGCCAGGTCCAGCGTCTCCAGATGCCCGCGCACGCGCAGGCCCTGGCCGGCAGGTAGCTGGGCGTCACCTGTGCCCAGCAACAACTCGCCACGGCCCAGGGGCAGCTTGTCGACCGGCGCAGCATAGGCAAAGCGGGCAAGGTCGGCGTACACCGCATCGAAGCGCCGCTCCGGGCCCTGCAGGTTCATGCTGAACCGGCTGTCACGGGTATCCGCCGCAGCCTTGCCGAACGGTGCCGGCAGGTCGATGGCAAGGCCCTTGAGGTTGGAGGTGACACTCAGGCGGTTATCCCGGCTACCCAGGCTGACCTGCAACTGGTACGGCAGGTTGCCGGACGCCGGCAAGGCCTGGTTGAACTGCAGCCAGTCGGTCAGCGCCTTGAGCGAGACCTGGCCATTGGCGTTGATGCGGGTCTGCATCTGCCCTGGCTGGCCTTCGGCGGTGATTTGCGCCGTCACCGGCTTGCCGAAGGCCTGCAGGCTGATGCCCTTGCCGCTCAGGCCCTTGTCGAAATCGAAACTGAAGTCACCCTTCAACTGGCTCAACTCCAGGCTCGGCGGCGCGACCTTCAGCCGCGCATCGTTGGTGGCAAAGTCCACCTGCACTTTCGGCCGCTGCCCTCGGGCCAGCGGAATGTCGAGTTTGACCTTGCCCTTGAGCGGCCCCTCGCCCTCCCAGCCGGCGAAGATCTCACCGGTGCCGATTGGCGCTTCCTTGAGGATCTTCAGGCCATCGCCCAGGCTGCCGTCGAAGTCGCCATCGAGGTACAGGTGGCTTTGCTGGCCCTCGTCGACATGCGGGATATCGACGCTCACATCACTGACCTTGGTGTCGAGCAACACGCCGCGCTGGGCCTTGATGCGCACACCGCTGTCCTCGATGAACACATCGCCATCCACGTGCTGCACTTGCGGCCAGCCCGGCTGGAAGTCCAGGGCTGCATCACGCACCTTGAAGAACAGGCTGATGCTGCGGGCTTCCGGTGCGACACCATGGTTCAGCGAGCCCTGGTACTGGAAGTAGCCTTCGTCCACCGTGCCTTTGACGATCGCGCTGCGCAGCCATTCGTCGAGGGCCGGGCTGAGCACCTCGGGCAGGTACTTGGCGGTGTAGCGGCCATCGCCTTCAGTCAGGCCGACGCGCAGGTCCATGTAGTCCTCGCGGCCCTCTTCGAACAACAGGCGAATAAGGAAGTCACCGGCGATCTTGCCCTCCTCGCCCAGTACCTTGAGGTAAGGCGCGACCAGGGTGAAACCTTCCTTGTCCAAGGCCCAGGTCAGGCGCGCATTGGCCTTCTGGTAGTGCCAGGGTTTGGCGAAGATAGGATACAGGTGCAGCATGAATGCCTCGGTATCCAGGCGCAGTTCGCCATGGCCAAGGTCACCGCTGATGCTGCCGCTGACATTACCGGCTGCCGGGGCATTGTGATAGGCATCGAAACCGACCTTCTCCAGGTTGGCTTCGAACTGCAGACGCTGGTCACCCTCGGCCCTGGGCCGGGCTTCCAGGCGCACATTGCGCAGCGCGCCGGTCACCTTCAGGCCATCGACCACGGCCATGACCTTGTCCGGCAACGGCGCCAGGGCATCGATCAGCGGGGTCAACTGCGTGAGATCGAGGCGGTCGGCCTGCACTTGCCAGCTTTCCGCGGCAGCGTGCGCGCCAGGGCGCTGCTGCAATTGCAGGTGCGACTCCCAACGGCTCTTGCCGATGTCCATGGCCAGGGAATCGACCACCACATCGAAGCCTTGCTCCCGGCGCTGGAACCAGGCGCCCAGGGCCAGGTTGTTCAGTGTGGCCGCCTTGCGCCCGGCAAAGGCGCCCTGCAGCTCAGGTGCATTGAGGCGCACCACGGCCTGCTGCAACTGCCCCTTGCGCCAGACGACCCAGAACTCGCCGCCTGCCCGCAAGGCGTCGGCATGCCACTGGCCCAGCAGGCGAGGCGGCAACCAGCGCGCCCAGTCACTCTGCGGCAGGCTCAGGTAGGCTTCGACCTGGCCGTCGCGCCAGGCGTTGGCCGATGCACGGCTGCGCAGGTTCAGCGCCAGTGGCTGGCCATCGGGCAGGGTCGCACGCAGGTCCAGGGCCTGGCGCGACGCTCCGGCCTGCAGGCCGGCACTCACGTAAGTCAGGGTCAACGGGTCACGCTGCCAGGGGTGCAGGGTGACCTGGCTGTCGAACACATCGATGCGGCCCAGCTGGCGCAGGCGCTGCAGCAGCTCGGCCGGGTCGAGCGGCGCGTCGTCTTTCTTCGGCAGGCCTTCGAGGTTCCAGGCGCCCTGCTCGTTCTCGCGCAGGATCAGTTGCAGGCCACCCAGCTGAATGCGAGCCAGACGTACTTCACGGGCGGTAAGGCTGGCCCAGACGTCAGGTACCACCTTGACGTCGTCCAGGCGCAATGCCGTGGCCCCCTCGCCCAGTTGCAGGTCGCGCACCCGCAGCACTGGCGCCAGGCCGCTCCAGTGGCCTTCCAGGGCACCGACGCGAACCGGCAGGCCCAACGCCTGCTCGGCCTTGATCTCCACATCCGCGCGGTACTCGGCCACCAACGGCACCAGTTCACGGCCGAGGCTGACATACAGCGCCACCAATACCGCCAGCAGGGCGCAAACGCCCAGGCTCCAGCGGGTCAAGGCGACAAGAACGCGGGTCAGACGTCCCATGGCCATGGCCCTCCAGGTCGTTTATCCATGATGGCCCGTCGTGCCGGCTTTGCCAGCCCGGGCCACCCGCGGCGCGTATCATAAGGCCTCAGAGCAGCACCACATCGTATTGTTCCTGCGAATACATCGACTCGACCTGGAAACGAATGGTTCGGCCGATAAAGGCCTCCAGTTCCGCGACGTTACCGGACTCTTCATCCAGCAGCCGGTCGACCACCTTCTGGTTGGCCAGCACGCGGTAACCTTCAGCCTGGTAGGCACGGGCCTCGCGCAGGATCTCGCGGAAGATTTCGTAACAGATCGTCTCGGGGGTTTTCAGCTTGCCGCGGCCCTGGCAGGCCAGACACGGCTCGCACAACACCTGCTCCAGGCTTTCCCGCGTGCGCTTGCGGGTCATCTGCACCAGGCCCAGCTCGGTGATGCCGATGATGTTGGTCTTGGCGTGATCGCGCTCCAGTTGCTTTTCCAGGGTGCGCAGCACCTGGCGCTGGTGCTCTTCGTCTTCCATGTCGATGAAGTCGATGATGATGATGCCGCCGATGTTGCGCAGGCGCAGTTGCCGGGCAATGGCAGTGGCGGCCTCGAGGTTGGTCTTGAAGATGGTCTCTTCCAGGTTGCGGTGGCCGACGAAAGCACCGGTGTTCACGTCGATGGTGGTCATCGCTTCGGCCGGGTCCACCACCAGGTAGCCACCGGACTTGAGCGGCACCTTGCGCTCCAGGGCGCGCTGGATCTCGTCCTCGACGCCGTACAGGTCGAAGATCGGCCGTTCGCCCGGGTAGTGCTCGAGGCGGTCGGCGATTTCCGGCATCAACTCGCCCACGAACTGCGTGGTCTTCTGGAAGGTTTCCCGCGAGTCGATGCGGATCTTCTCGATCTTCGGGTTGACCAGGTCACGCAGGGTACGCAGGGCCAGGCCCAGGTCCTCGTAGATGACCATGGGCGCGCCGCAGGTCTTGATCTGGGTGCCGATCTGCTCCCACAGGCGGCGCAGGTAGCGGATGTCCTGCAAGATCTCTTCAGCGCGTGCGCCTTCGGCGGCGGTGCGCAGGATGAAACCGCCAGCGTCCTTGATGTTCTCGCTTTCCATGCAGTCGCTCACCACCTGCTTGAGGCGCTCGCGCTCGGCTTCGTCTTCGATCTTCAGGGAAATGCCAACATGGCTGCTGCGCGGCATGTACACCAGGTAGCGCGACGGGATCGACAGCTGGGTGGTCAGACGCGCGCCCTTGGTGCCGATCGGGTCCTTGGTCACTTGCACCACCAGGGCCTGGCCTTCATGCACCAGGGCGGTGATGTTCTCTACCGCCGAGCCTTCGCGCTGGGATATTTCCGAGGCGTGGATGAACGCCGCACGCTCCAGGCCGATGTCGACGAAGGCTGCCTGCATGCCCGGCAGCACGCGCACCACCTTGCCTTTGTAGATATTGCCGACGATGCCCCGGCGCTGGGTGCGCTCGACGTGTACTTCCTGCAGCACCCCGTTTTCCACCACCGCCACGCGTGACTCCATCGGGGTGATGTTGATCAGGATCTCTTCACTCATGGCAGGCTCTCGTCAAAGGTATTCGGTAATGATGGATCGCGGTCGGGTCGCTGGCTAGCGCTGTGCTGATACCTCGTGTTGCTGCCAGCATGGAATGGAAAACGCTTCCAGCAAGCGAGCGGTTTCAAACAGCGGGAGCCCGACCACGGCTGAATAACTCCCCACCAGCTCCTTGACGAAAACCGCCCCCAGGCCTTGGATCGCATAGCCTCCAGCCTTGTCCATCGGTTCGCCGGTAGCCCAGTAGCGCTCCGCTTCCGCAGGGCTGATGGCACGGAAGTAAACGTGTGTGCCGACACAAACGTCCAGGCAGCGCTCGCCGTCAGTCACCGCCACGGCGGTAATCACCTGATGATGGTCATCGGAGAGTTCGGCGAGCATGGCCATGGCCTGCTCACGGTCATGGGGTTTGCCCAGGATCTGCCCCTTCGCCGACACCACGGTGTCCGCCCCCAGCACCACGCCGGGCCCGCCCAGATGGGCAAGACCCGCCTGTGCCTTGGCGCGCGCCAGGCGCACGGCGTAGGCCGAAACACCTTCGTTGGGCAATGGGGTTTCATCGATGGCGGCGCTGACGACGCTGAACGGCACGCCGATCTGGGTCAGCAGTTCACGACGACGGGGCGAGCCGGAGGCCAGGTAAAGCGGGGTCATGCAGACATCTCCCTGTCAGTCGCGGCAGCGCCGTCAGTTGATATGCAAACGTCGGCGCAGGTCGCGCAGGGCGAAGCTGATCCACGGCCAGAGCAAGGCACTGATCACCGCCGACCAGACCAGCGCCAGGGTGGGCAAGCGGTTGCCGGTCAGCGCGCTGAGCCACAGCTGGATCAGCTGGGCAATGCCGAAGATCACCAGGATCACCAGGCTCTGCTGCCACATGGGGAACATGCGCAGGCGCTGCTGCAAGGACAGCACCAGGAAGGTGATCAGAGTAAGGATCAGCGCATTCTGCCCCAGCAGGGTGCCGTAGAGCACGTCCTCGGCCAGGCCCAGCACGAACGCCGTGGTCATGCCGACCTTGTTCGGTACGGCAAGAGTCCAGAACGACACCAGCAGGGCCAGCCACATGGGCCGGAACACTTCCATGAACTGCGGCATGGGCGAGACACTGAGCAGCAGGCCGATGGCGAAAGTCAGCCAGATGACCCAGCCGTTGTTGCGGCGTGATGCAGCCATCATTGCCTCCGGGTATGAGCGGGTGCGGCAGGCGCTGCAGCCGGCGTGGCAGGTGCGGCTGCCGGGACTGCAGGTTGCACAGCCGGGGCTGCCGGGGTCGCGGGTGTGGCCGGCGCGCCAGGCGCGCTGCCGGCAGGTGTACCCTGCTCGCCCGTAGCCGTCGGCTGGCCTGGCGCCGAGGTGCCCTTGCGGTCTGCTTCTTCCTGGGCAATGGCGGCATCGGTGGCGCGCTGCTCCGGGCTGCGCCGGTCGCTGAACACCAGCAGCATGTAACGGCTACGGTTGAGCGCGGCGGTGGGGATGGCGCGAACGATGGCAAACGGCTGGCCGGAATCGTGAATCACTTCGTTGACCGTGGCCACCGGGTAGCCGGCCGGGAAACGTTGCCCCATGCCGGAACTGACCAGCAGGTCGCCTTCCTTGATGTCGGCGGTATCGGCCACATGGCGCAGCTCCAGGCGCTCCGGGTTGCCGGTACCGCTGGCGATGGCGCGCAGGCCGTTGCGGTTGACCTGCACCGGGATGCTATGGGTGGTGTCGGTCAGCAACAGTACTCGCGAGGTATAGGGCATCAGCTCGACCACCTGGCCCATCAGGCCACGGGCATCGAGCACCGGCTGACCAAGGAACACACCATCACGCTCGCCCTTGTTGATCAGGATGCGGTGGGTGAACGGGTTGGGGTCGACACCGATCAGCTCGGCCACTTCGACCTTTTCGTTGACCAGCGCCGAGGAGTTGAGCAACTCGCGCAGGCGCACGTTCTGCTCGGTCAGGGCCGCCAGCTTCTGCAGGCGCCCCTGCAGCAGCAGGGCTTCGGTCTTGAGCTTTTCGTTTTCGGCGATCAGTTCGTTGCGGCTGCCGAACTGGCCGGCCACCCCCTGCCAAGCACGCTGCGGCAGGTCGGTGATCCAGTACGACTCCATGAGTACCAGGCCCATCTGGCTGCGCACCGGCTTGAGCACGTCGAAGCGCGCGTCGATAACCATCAACGCGACCGACATCACCACCAGGACGAGCAGGCGAACGCCCAGCGAAGGGCCCTTGGAGAAAAGCGGTTTAATGGGCCGTTCCTCGTGGACGACTCAGGAGGTCATTGGACATGGGACAACGCACCAGCCTGGTTGCGGGTTGACGGATACGGCGCCGCAAACGGGCGCCAGCCCAGTACATACAGGTAGCACTGTGCGTACTACCTGTAAACCGGGCGCTCGTGAACAGCGAGCGGGATCACTCGCTGGAGAGCAGGTCCATCGCGTGCTTGTCCATCATCTCCAGGGCGCGACCACCGCCACGGGCGACACAGGTCAGCGGGTCTTCGGCGACGATCACCGGCAGGCCGGTTTCCTGGGCCAGCAGCTTGTCCAGGTCACGCAGCAGCGCGCCACCACCGGTCAGCACCAGGCCACGCTCGGCGATGTCCGAGGCCAGCTCGGGCGGCGATTGCTCCAGGGCACTCTTGACCGCCTGGACGATGGTCGCCAGGGATTCCTGCAGCGCTTCGAGCACTTCGTTGGAGTTCAGGGTGAAGGCACGCGGTACGCCCTCGGCCAGGTTGCGGCCGCGCACGTCGACTTCACGCACTTCGCCGCCCGGGTAGGCGGTACCGATTTCCTGCTTGATGCGCTCGGCAGTGGACTCGCCGATCAGGCTGCCATAGTTGCGGCGCACGTAGGTGACGATGGCTTCGTCGAAGCGGTCGCCGCCAACGCGCACGGATTCGGCATAGACCACGCCGTTCAGGGAGATCAGCGCGATTTCAGTGGTACCACCACCGATATCGACGACCATCGAACCGCGGGCTTCTTCAACCGGCAGGCCGGCACCGATGGCGGCGGCCATCGGCTCCTCGATCAGAAACACTTCACGGGCACCGGCACCCAGGGCCGACTCGCGAATGGCGCGGCGCTCTACCTGGGTCGACTTGCATGGCACGCAGATCAGCACGCGCGGGCTCGGCTGCAGGAAGCTGTTTTCGTGAACCTTGTTGATAAAATATTGCAACATTTTTTCGCAGACGCTGAAGTCGGCGATGACGCCGTCCTTCATCGGACGAATGGCAGCAATGTTGCCAGGCGTACGGCCCAGCATGCGCTTGGCTTCGGTACCGACGGCGACGACGCTTTTCTGGTTGCCATGGGTACGGATGGCAACAACCGAGGGCTCATTCAGGACGATACCGCGCTCACGCACGTAAATAAGGGTGTTGGCAGTACCCAGGTCGATGGACAGATCGCTGGAAAACATGCCACGCAGTTTCTTGAACATGGGAAAGTGACCCTGGGGAAAGCGTGGGTAAAAAAGTGCGGCAAACTCTAACAATGGCAGGGATTTTGGGCAAGGAGCCAATATGTTAAATTGGCTGTTTTTCCGAGCATGCCAGCAGAATTTCGCGGCCGTTAGACCGCCAGAAAGCTGACATGTTCCTCACTCCGGAGCCAAATTCCGGTCTTTGTTTCCCCTGGAGATCCCCATGGCGCTTGAACGCTGCGACGTGGAAAAGATCGCCCATCTGGCCCGTCTGGGCCTGAATGATGGCGAACTGCCACGCATTACCGACGCACTGAACAGCATTCTCGGGCTGGTCGACCAGATGCAAGCGGTCGACACTACTGGCATCGAGCCCCTGGCCCACCCCCTGGAGGCCAGCCAGCGCCTGCGTCCCGACCAGGTCACCGAGAGCAACCAGCGCGACGCCTACCAGGCCATCGCGCCGTCGACCGAAAGCGGTCTGTACCTGGTTCCCAAAGTCATCGAGTAAGGGATAGAGCCTGCCATGCATCAATTGACCCTGGCCGAGATCGCCCGCGGACTCGCCGACAAGTCGTTTTCCTCCGAAGAGCTGACCGGCGCCCTGCTGGCGCGCATCAAGCAGCTCGACCCGCAAATCAACAGCTTCATCAGCGTCACCGAAGACCTGGCCCTGGGCCAGGCGCGTGCCGCCGACGCCCGTCGCGCCGCTGGCGAAACCGGCGCGCTGCTGGGTGCCCCGATCGCCCACAAGGACCTGTTCTGCACCAACGGCGTCCGCACCAGCTGCGGCTCGAAGATGCTCGACAACTTCAAGGCACCGTATGACGCCACCGTGGTTGCCAAGCTGGCCGAAGCCGGCATGGTCACCCTGGGCAAGACCAA
This sequence comes from Pseudomonas persica, assembly GCF_900291015.1. Taxonomy (GTDB): domain Bacteria; phylum Pseudomonadota; class Gammaproteobacteria; order Pseudomonadales; family Pseudomonadaceae; genus Aquipseudomonas. The sequence goes on along the minus strand of NZ_OLKL01000010.1, from coordinate 294,979 downwards.
CATGGACGAATTCGCCATGGGTTCGGCCAACGAATCCAGCCACTACGGCGCGGTGAAGAACCCCTGGAACCTCGAGCACGTCCCGGGCGGCTCGTCGGGTGGTTCGGCCGCGGCGGTGGCTGCGCGCCTGCTGCCAGCCACCACCGGCACCGACACCGGCGGCTCGATCCGCCAGCCGGCGGCACTGACCAACCTCACCGGCCTCAAGCCGACCTACGGTCGCGTGTCGCGCTGGGGCATGATCGCCTACGCCTCCAGCCTCGACCAGGGCGGCCCGCTGGCCCGTACCGCCGAAGACTGCGCCCTGCTGCTGCAAGGCATGGCCGGTTTCGACGCCAAGGACTCCACCAGCATCGAAGAGCCGGTGCCGGACTACAGCGCCAACCTCAATGCTTCGCTGCAAGGCCTGCGCATCGGCCTGCCGAAGGAGTACTTCGGTGCCGGCCTTGACCCACGCATCGCCGCCCTGGTCCAGGCCAGCGTCAAGGAGCTGGAAAAGCTCGGCGCGGTAGTCAAGGAAATCAGCCTGCCGAACATGCAGCACGCCATCCCGGCCTACTACGTGATCGCCCCCGCTGAAGCCTCGTCCAACCTGTCGCGTTTCGACGGCGTGCGCTTCGGTTACCGCTGCGAGAACCCGAAAGACCTCACCGACCTGTACAAGCGCTCCCGTGGCGAAGGCTTCGGCGTCGAAGTGCAGCGCCGTATCATGGTTGGTACCTACGCCCTGTCGGCCGGCTACTATGACGCCTACTACGTGAAGGCGCAGCAGATCCGCCGCCTGATCAAGAACGACTTCATGGCCGCCTTCAACGACGTCGACCTGATCCTCGGCCCGACCACGCCAAACCCGGCCTGGAAACTCGGCGCCAAGAGCAGCGACCCGGTCGCCGCCTACCTGGAAGACGTCTACACCATCACCGCCAACCTGGCGGGCCTGCCAGGCCTGTCGATGCCAGCCGGCTTCGTCGACGGCCTGCCGGTCGGCGTGCAACTGCTGGCGCCATACTTCCAGGAAGGCCGCCTGCTCAACGTCGCGCACCGCTACCAGCAAGTGACCGACTGGCACACCCGTGCCCCCAACGGCTTCTGAGGAGTTCACACATGCAATGGGAAGTTGTGATCGGGCTGGAAATCCACACTCAGCTCGCCACCCAGTCGAAGATCTTCTCCGGCAGCGCCACCACCTTCGGTTCCGAGCCGAACACCCAGGCCAGCCTGGTTGACCTGGGCATGCCCGGCGTACTGCCGGTACTGAACCAGGAAGCCGTGCGCATGGCGTGCATGTTCGGCCTGGCCATCGATGCCGAAATCGGCAAGCGCAACGTGTTCGCGCGCAAGAACTACTTCTACCCGGACCTGCCCAAGGGCTATCAGATCAGCCAGATGGACCTGCCGATCGTCGGCAAGGGCCACCTGGACATCGCCCTGGAAGACGGCACCATCAAGCGCATCGGGGTAACCCGCGCGCATCTGGAAGAGGACGCCGGCAAGAGCCTGCACGAAGATTTCAGCGGCTCCACCGGCATCGACCTGAACCGTGCCGGCACCCCGCTGCTGGAAATCGTCTCCGAACCTGACATGCGCAGCGCCAAGGAAGCCGTGGCCTACGTCAAGGCGATCCACGCGCTGGTGCGTTACCTGGGCATCTGCGATGGCAACATGGCCGAAGGCTCGCTGCGTTGCGACTGCAACGTGTCGATCCGCCCGAAAGGCCAGGCCGAGTTCGGCACCCGCTGCGAGATCAAGAACGTCAACTCGTTCCGCTTCATCGAGCGTGCGATCAACAGCGAGATCCAGCGCCAGATCGACCTGATCGAGGATGGCGGCAAGGTGGTGCAGGAAACCCGCCTGTACGACCCGAACAAGGACGAGACCCGCTCCATGCGCAGCAAGGAGGAAGCCAACGACTACCGTTACTTCCCCGACCCGGACCTGCTACCGGTGGTAATCGAGGACAGCTTCCTCGAAACCGTCCGCGCCGGCTTGCCGGAGCTGCCGCCGCAGAAGGTCGAGCGCTTCCAGAGCCAGTACGGCCTGTCGGCCTACGACGCCAATGTGCTGGCATCCAGTCGCGAGCAGGCGGACTACTTCGAGGAAGTGGTGAAGATCGGTGGCGACGCCAAGCTGGCGGCCAACTGGGTCATGGTCGAACTGGGCAGCCTGCTGAACAAGCTGGGCATCGAGATCGACCAGGCGCCGGTCAGCGCCGCGCAACTGGGTGGCATGCTGCTGCGTATTCGCGACAATACCATCAGCGGCAAGATCGCCAAGACCGTGTTCGAGGCCATGGCCGCCGGTGAAGGCGATGCCGACAGCATCATCGAAAGCAAAGGCCTGAAGCAGGTCACCGATACCGGTGCGATCGACAAGATGCTCGACGAAGTGCTGGCGGCCAACGCCGAACAGGTCGAACAGTACCGCGCAGCCGACGAAGCCAAGCGTGGCAAGATGTTCGGCTTCTTCGTCGGCCAGGCGATGAAAGCCTCCAAAGGCAAGGCCAACCCGGGGCAAGTGAACCAATTGCTCAAGGCCAAGCTCGAAGGCTGATCTGAAAAATGCGGCGAGGGCTCTGCCCTCGATCGCCGGCAAGCCAGCTCCCACAGGTACTGCGCCGCTCTCAAGAGCGGTGAAGCCCCTGTGGGAGCTGGCTTGCCGGCGATGGGCCGCACAGCGGCCCCAATTGCAGTATCGGAGCATCTGAATTGCTGAAACGATCCCTGAGCACACTCGCCCTGTTCTCCCTGCTGGCCGGCTGCGCCAGCCAGGACGTCGACATCGACCCACGCGGTTACGACCAGACCGGCACCGCCTCCTATTACGGCGCGCGCCACCATGGCAAACGCACCGCCAGCGGCGAACCGTTCAACCAGCACGGTCTCACCGCCGCCCACCGCAGCCTGCCCTTCGGCACCCGGGTACGGGTGACCAACCTGGCCAACCAGCGCAGCGTCGTGGTGCGTATCAACGACCGTGGCCCGCATACCCGCGGCCGCCTGATCGATCTATCACGTGCCGCCGCAGAAAAAATCGGCATGATCCGTAGCGGAACCGCGCGCGTGCGAGTACAAGGGCTTAGCGACTGACGCGACAGGAGTCCGACCATTTTCGACCTGGCCACCCTTCCCACCTCCAGCCTCCTGCAACTGGGCATCGCCCTGCTGTTGCTGGTCGGCGGTGCCGAACTGCTGGTACGCGCAGCCCTGCGCCTGGCCCAGCGCCTGCACGTACGCCCGCTGATCATCGGCCTGAGCCTGGTGGCCTTCGGCAGCACTGCACCACAAATGACCGTGAGCCTGCAGGCCGCCTACCAGGGCGCGCCGGATGTGGCGGTGGGCAGCTTGATCGGCAGCAATATCTTCAACGTACTGGTCATTCTCGGCCTGGCCGCACTGATCATCCCGCTGCGCGTATCGCGGCAGCTGGTGCGCCTGGACATTCCCCTGATGATCGCCGCCAGCGGCCTGGTCTACGCGTTATCCACCAATGGCCACCTGGGCCGGTTCGAAGGGGTGTTGCTGCTGCTCGGCCTGGCCGGCTACCTGGCGATACTCTGGCACCAGTCGCGCCACTACGCACGCACCTACCCCGCACCGACCGTCGTTACAAGCGGCATCGGGCGCTTCTGGTCGGGCACGCTGCTACAGGTGCTGGCCGGCCTGGGCCTGCTGAGCCTGGCGGGCCATTTGCTGCTGGAGGCCGCCGTGGCGGTGGCCACCGACCTGGGCCTGTCCGAGCGCATCATCGGCCTGACCGTCGTTGCCATCTGCACCTCCCTGCCGGAACTGGCCGCCGCGCTGATCGCAGCCCTGCGGGGTGAACGGGAAATCGCCGTAGGCACAGTGATCGGCAGCAACCTGTTCAACCTGCTGGCCGTGCTGGGCCTGACCGCAGTGGTCACCCCCGAGCCACTGTCGATCTCGCCCAACGCCCTGGCCTTCGACCTGCCGGTGATGCTCGGTGTTGCCGCGCTGAGCCTGCCGGTGTTCTATTCCGGCTACCGGATCACCCGCGCCGAAGGCCTGGTATTCCTCTGCCTGTACCTGGCCTATGGGCTGCACGTGGCGGCGTTTACCATGGGCATGCCGCTGGCCGGCCGCCTGGAGCGGTTGATGCTGTTCTACGTACTGCCGGTGCTCGCCATGGCGTTGCTGTACACCACCGTGCGAGCCTGGCGCCGCCAACACTAAGGAAAACAACATGGCTGATAGCAAGAAGACCGGCGAACAGATTCGGCGCCAGGTAATGGGCGATACGTTCGTCGACCGCGCGTTGGGCAATGCCACCGACTTTACCCAGCCACTGCAGGACTTCGTCAACCAACATGCCTGGGGCAGCGTGTGGGCTCGCGACGGGCTACCGCTGAAAACCCGCAGCCTGATTACCCTGGCCACGCTGACGGCACTCAAGTGCCCGCAGGAGCTCAAGGGGCATGTGCGCGGGGCGTTGAACAATGGCTGTACGGTGGAGGAGATTCGCGAAGCGCTGCTGCATTGCGCGGTGTATGCAGGGGTGCCAGCGGCGATCGATGCCTTCCGCGCGGCGCAGGAAGTGATCGACAGTTATCAAGACTGATTCCGCCTTTTTCACGCCCGGCCTCTTCGCGGGTAAACCCGCTCCCACAGGTATTTCACAAGCCTTCAGACCTGTGCAGTACCTGTGGGAGCGGGTTTACCCGCGAAGAGGCCGGGCCTGTCTTGCCTATTTGGCCTGGCGAGCCTTTTTCATCTTGAAGGCCACCCACAGCACCAGGATCCATCCCGGGATCAGCATTACCGAAATGCGAATCGGCGGGGTCAGGTACATCACCACCAGGATCAGCACGATGAACGCCAGGCACAGGTAGTTGGTGACCGGGTGCCCCCAGCTCTTGTAGAACGGGGTAATTCCGGCCGCCAGCTTGGCCTTGCGGAACTTCAGGTGGGTAATGCTGATGCTTGCCCAGTTGATCACCAGCGCCGACACCGCCAGGGCCATCAGCAAACCAAAGGCCTCACCCGGCATCAGGTAGTTGATCAGCACACACAGCCCGGTGGCGAAGGCCGACACGCCCAGCGCGTTCAGCGGCACGCCGCTACGGCTTACCTTCAGCAGCTGCCGCGGTGCGTCGCCCTGGCTGGCCAGGCCGAACAGCATGCGGCTGTTGGCGTACACGCAGCTGTTGTACACCGACAACGCGGCCGTCAGCACCACGATATTGAGGATGGTCGCCACCAGGTCACTGTCCAGTTCGTGGAAGATCATCACGAACGGGCTGCCCCCCTGCACCACCTTCTGCCACGGGTACAGCGACAACAGCACTGCCAGGGCACCGATGTAGAAAATGAGGATGCGGTACACCACCTGGTTGGTGGCCTTGGGGATGCTCTGGCGCGGGTTGTCAGCCTCGGCGGCGGTGATACCCACCAGTTCCAGGCCACCGAACGAGAACATGATCACTGCCAGTGCCATCACCAGGCCGGTGACGCCGTTGGGGAAGAAGCCGCCGTACTGCCAGAGGTTGGCCACGCTGGCGTCCGGGCCGCCATGGCCGCTGGTCAGCAACCAGGCGCCGAAGCCGATCATGCTGACGATGGCCACCACCTTGACCAGGGCGAACCAGAACTCCATCTCGCCGTAGACCTTCACCTGGGTGAGGTTGATCAGGTTGATCACCACGAAGAAGATCGCCGCCGTGGCCCAGGTGGGGAAACCGGGCCACCAGTACTGCACGTAGATACCCACCGCCGTCAGCTCGGCCATGCCGACCAGCACGTACACCACCCAGTAGTTCCAGCCCGAGACGAAGCCGGCGAACTCGCTCCAGTACTGGTGGGCGAAGTGGCTGAAGCTGCCGGCTACCGGCTCTTCCACCACCATTTCGCCGAGCTGGCGCATGATCAGGAAGGCCATCAGGCCGGCAATGGCATAGCCCAGCAGCACGGAGGGGCCGGCCAGCTGGATGGTCTGGGCGATCCCCAGGAACAACCCGGTACCGATGGCCCCGCCCAGCGCGATCAGCTGGATATGGCGATTCTTCAGCCCGCGCTGTAACCGCTCGGGCGTGCTCTGGTCTTGCATGAAGTGTCCTTTAGCTCAGTGAGGCTGTGTTTTTTGTGTTGTTTGCAGTCAAGGATCTAGATCCATCCGCCCCACTGCAAGATGAAAATACCAATGTTGGTAGTGATCGCCGCCATTAGCGTGGTAATCACGATGATCGACGCCGCCAGCTCATGGTTGCCGTTGGCCGCCCGCGCCATGACGTAGCTGGCCGCTGCAGTCGGGCTGCCGATGTACAGGAACAGGATGCCCAGTTCGGCCCCACGGAAGCCGCACAGCCAGGCACCGAGGGTACCGAACAGCGGTAGCCAGACCATCTTCACCAGGCTGGCGTCGATGGCCAGCCTGCCGCTGTCGCGCAGTGCCGCCAGCGACAGCGTCCCGCCGATACAGATCAGCGCCAGCGGCAGGGTCATCTGCGCCAGGTAGTCGCCCGAGGTCAGCAGCCAGTTGGGCAGCGGCACCTGGCCGTAGGCCATGGGCGTGGCCACCAGTACACTGATGATCAGCGGGTTGCTGAAAATGCTCTTGCAGATGCTCCACGGGTCGGACTTCAGGTCCGGGCTATACACCGCCAGCACCACTGCCGACAGCGAGTTGTACATGAGGATGACCAGACCGGCGAGCACCGCCCCCAGGGAAATACCGTAGTCGCCGTAAAGGCTGGCGGCCAGGGCCAGGCCGATCACGCCGTTGTTGCCGCGGAATGCGCCCTGGGTATAGATGCCCCGGTCGGCCTGTGGGCTGCGCCAGATGGCCAGGCCCCAGGCGACGGCGAAGCCGGCCAGGGTGGCGACGATGAAATAGACGAGGACACCGGGTTTGACCGCCGTGGCCAGGTCGGCGTGATAGATGCCGAGGAACAGCAGCGCCGGCATGCACACGTTGAACACCAACTGCGAGGCAACGCGGTTGAAATTGTCGTCGATCAGGCGGATACGTTTGAGCAGCACGCCCATGAACAGCATGGCGAAGACCGGTGCCGTGATGTTCAGTGTCTGGATAAGAAGGGCAAGCATGCGCAAGCGATCCTGGAGGGGGTTGCCGTCAGGCGGCTAATGATACGCCAACGGCCGGGAGTTGCGGGGATCGCGGGGTGATAAAGAGAAGTTTCTGTCAGTTACGGCCCTTTCGCGGGTAAACCCGCTCCCACAGGTACTGCACAGATCTTGAAGCTTGTGAAATACCTGTGGGAGCGGGTTTACCCGCGAAGAGGCCGGTACTGTCAGTACTGAATCAGCGCCGAACCGGGCGCTTCTGCAGTTTGCGCTGCAAGGTCCGCCGGTGCATGCCCAGCGCCCGCGCGGTGGCCGAGATATTGCCCTCGTGCTCGCTCAGTACGCGCTGGATATGTTCCCACTGCAGGCGGTCGACCGACATCGGGTTTTCCGGTACCAGGGTATCCAGGTCGGTGTGTTCCGACAGCAGCGCCGCCAGCACGTCATCGGCATCGGCCGGCTTGCACAGGTAGTTGCAGGCACCGCGCTTGACCGCCTCCACCGCGGTGGCAATGCTCGAGTAGCCGGTCAGGATCACCACGCGCATTTCCGGGTCCAGCTCCAGCAGCTTGGGCAGCAGCACCAGCCCGGAATCGCCGTCCATCTTCAGGTCCAGCGTGGCGTAGTCCGGCAGGTCCTGCTGGGCCAGGATCAACCCTTCCTCGGCAGAGCTGGCAGTGCTCACGCGGAAACCGCGGCGGCTCATGGCACGGGCCATGACCCGGGTGAAGGTGGCATCGTCATCCACCAGCAGCAGGTGCGGCAGCTCTTCGCTTTCGACCTGGTTTTCTTCGCTCATCATTCATCTCCTCGCTTGCCATAGGGCAGGCGCAGTTCGGTCAGGGTGCCACCCAGTTCATGACTATAGAGTTTCACCGAACCGCCCGCACGGGTCACGCTGGCCTTGCTCAAGAACAGGCCCAGGCCGAAGCCTTTGCCTTTGGTGGTAATGAAGGGTTTGCCGATGGCTTCGGCGATGGCCGGCGGCACGCCGGGGCCATGGTCACGAATGCTGATGACGATGTCATGGGTGTCCCAGTCAAGGCGCACTTCAAGGTCATCGGGGCAGGCATCGGCGGCATTGTTCAACAGGTTCAGCAGTGCCTGGGTCAGGTCCGGCGGCGGGGTCAGGCGCGGCACCTGGCCGTCGCGCAGGCGCTGGAAGCGATAGCTGGCTTCCGGGCGCATCAGGTGCCAGCGGTTGAGCGCCTCGTCCAGCCAGGCCGTCACGTCCTGCTCCACCATGGCCAGGCGGCGGTTGGCTTCGGCGGCGCGTACCAGCTGTTGCAGGGTTTCCTTGCACAGCTTCACCTGGTCCTGGAGGATCTGCAGGTCTTCCTGCAGTAGCGGGTCGGCGTGGTCCTGGCGCATTTCGTTCAGCAGCACGCTCATGGTCGCCAATGGCGTGCCCAGCTCATGGGCGGCACCGGCGGCCTGGGTGGCCACGGCCAGCAGTTGCTCGTCGCGCAGGCTTTCTTCACGCCGCTCGGAACGCAACTGCTCCTGGCGGCGCAGCTCTTCGGCCATGCGCGCGGCAAAGAAGGTGATCACCGCAGCGGCCAAGGCAATACTCAGCCACATGCCGTACACCTGCATCTTGTCCCGCGCCATCGGCAGGCCTTCGAGCGGGTAGAACTGCACCAGCAGCAGGCTGTAGGCGGTCAGGGCAATGCCCGAGAGGATCAGCGAATATGCCCATGGCAGGGTCACCGCAGCAATAGCCAGCGGCACCAGGTAGTACGACACGAACGGGTTGGTCGAGCCGCCGGAGTAATACAGCAAGGCACTGTGGATCAGCAGGTCGCAGGCCAGTTGCAGAGCATACTCCAGCTCGGTGACCGGCAACGACAGGCGCAGGCGCAGGGCCGTGAAGGCACACAGCAGCGAAGACAAGGCCAGGGTGCCGGCCAGCGACAGCCAGGGCAAAGGCAGCAGTTCGGTCCAGTAGGCGACGCCCACGGAGCCGGCCTGGGCAGCCAGGACCAGCACCCGAATGACGGTCAGGCGCCAGAGGTTCTGGCGGGTAGCGGACAGCGGTTGTACGGCGGCGAGCATGAGCTCTCCTGATGAGTGCTCCAGAAAAATCGGCTGGAGTATACCGAAGCCGGGCGCCTCGCTGCAGCGATGCGGCAAAGCGCCACACTTTGTCACAGGTTGATGATGGCACTTTTGAACCCACTACACTGTTGCCGGTCTGATGGGCCATGCGTGGAATGGATGACCACAACCCACGCCTTATATTGCCAAGGAGTACCACATGCAAATCCCACGTCGCGGCACCGCCCTGATCCTGTCCTGCGGCCTGCTCGCCAGCCTGTCGGCGCTGGCTGCCGATGAGCCGCGTTACAACCAGGTCTCGCTGCGTGCCGAAGTCAGCAAGGAAGTGGCGCGCGACCTGATGGTCGTGACCCTGTACAGCGAAGCGCAGAACAGCGACCCGGGCAAGCTCGCCAAGCAGATCACCGAAACCATGAACAAGGCCGTACAACAGTCGCGCCAGGTCAAGGACGTGAAGATCAGCCAGGGCAGCCGCAACAGCTACCCGGTGTATGACAGCAAGGGTCAGAAGATCACCGGCTGGCGCGAGCGCGCCGAGCTGCGCCTGGAGAGCGCCAACTTCCCGGCCCTGTCGCAACTGACTGCCGATCTGCTGCAAGAGCTGAAAATGGCTGGCATGGACTTCTCCATCGCCCCGGCCACGCGCAAGGCCAGCGAGGATGCGCTGCTCAAGGATGCGGTGGATGCCTTCAAGGCGCGCGCGCAGCTGGCGACCGAGGCGCTGGGTGGCAAGGGCTACAAAGTGGTCAGTCTGAACCTCAACAGCAGCGGTTACCCACGCCCGTACCTGCGCAGTGCGCCGATGGCGATGAAGGCCATGGGGGCTGATGAAGCGGCACCGGCGCCGGATATCGAGGCCGGGACCAGTGAAGTGAGCATGAATGCCGATGGCCTGATCGAAGTGCAGATGCCTTGAGCAGTTGACGAAGCACCTGTGGGAGCGGGTTCACCCGCGAAGCAGGCAACGCGGTACATGGCACCGGCTTCGCCGGTGTTCGCAGGTGAACCCGCTCCCACAGGGTCCCTGCTGAATCGATCGTTATGGGCTGCAGTGCAGCCCATACAATCAAATTTCAGCAATTTCCTACGCACTATTCAGGTGCTTCCTACAAACTCCCCGCCCAGCAACATCTCGCAAAAAGCCATCATTTTGCCTACGCAAACGTTTAACTTCGCTGAAAGTTATACCGATGCGACATCCATGTACGTTCGTACCACTTTTCTGGCGCCAATCATCCGTCTGCATATTGCATTGGGAACGCACCCTGCATAAGTATCCGCAGGTCGGCTCACGAGGCCACCTCAATCGAAAAATGACAACAATGAGGCCACCATGCTCAAACACGCAGTCATTCCGTTCCTGCTAGGTGCAGGTTTGCTATCCGGCGCACCGTCGGCCCTCGCCGCATCCAACCTGGTGTTCTGCTCCGAAGGCAGCCCGGCCGGCTTCGACCCGGGGCAATACACCACAGGGACTGACTTTGACGCCTCGGCCGAAACCGTGTTCAACCGCCTGACCCAGTTCGAACGTGGCGGCACTGCAGTCATCCCGGGCCTGGCGAGCAAATGGGAAGTCTCTGACGACGGCAAGACCTACACCTTCCACCTGCGTGAAGGGGTCAAGTTCCACACCACCGACTACTTCAAGCCCAGCCGTACCTTCAACGCCGACGACGTGCTGTTCACCTTCAACCGCATGCTCGACAAGGACCACCCGTTCCGCAAGGTCTACCCCACCGAGTTCCCGTACTTCACCGACATGGGCATGGACAAGAACATCGCCAGGCTGGAGAAGCTCGACGAGCACACGGTGAAGTTCACCCTCAACGAAGTCGACGCCGCATTCATCCAGAACCTGGCCATGAGCTTCGCCTCGATCCAGTCCGCCGAATACGCCGACCAGTTGCTCAAGGACGGCAAGGCCGCCGACATCAACCAGAAACCGATCGGCACCGGCCCGTTCGTGTTCAGCAAGTACCAGAAGGACGCGCAGATCCGCTTCAAGGGCAACAAGGACTACTGGCAACCCGCTGACGTGAAGATCGACAACCTGATCTTCGCCATCACCACCGATGCCTCGGTGCGCATGCAGAAGCTGAAGAAGAACGAGTGCCAGGTCACCCTGTTCCCTCGCCCCGCCGACATCCAGCCGCTAAAGCAGGACCAGAAACTACAAATGCCTGACCAGGCCGGCTTCAACCTCGGCTACATCGCCTACAACGTGATGGACAAGGTCAAGGGCAGCAACGAGGCCAACCCGCTGGCCCAGCTGAAAGTCCGCCAGGCGCTGGACATGGCCGTGGACAAGAAAAAGATCATCGAGTCGGTCTACCAGGGCGCCGGCCAGCTGGCCGTCAACGCCATGCCACCAACCCAGTGGTCCTATGACGACAGCATCAAGGACGCGCCATTCGACCCTGAGAAAGCCAAGCAACTGCTCAAGGAAGCCGGCATCAAGGAAGGCAGCGAAATCACCCTGTGGGCCATGCCCGTGCAACGCCCGTACAACCCCAACGCCAAGCTGATGGCCGAGATGCTGCAAGCCGACTGGGCCAAGGTCGGCATCAAGGCGAAGATCGTCAGCTATGAATGGGGCGAGTACATCAAGCGCTCCAAAGGCGGCGAACAGGGCGCCATGCTGATCGGCTGGAGCGGTGACAACGGTGACCCGGACAACTGGCTGGGCACCCTGTATGGCTGCGATGCCATGAACGGCAACAACTTCTCCAAGTGGTGCTACAAGCCCTACGACGACCTGATCAAGCAGGCCAAGGCCACCTCCGACCAAGCCAAACGCACCGAGCTGTACCAAAAGGCGCAGCACATTCTCAAGGAACAGGTGCCAATCACTCCGATTGCCCACTCCACCGTTTACCAGCCCATGAGCGCCAAGGTGAAGGACTTCAAGATCAGCCCGTTCGGCCTGAACTCCTTCTACGGCGTCAGCGTGGACAAATAGGCTAGCCACGGCACCCGCTGAGCAGCGGGTGCCGCGCCGACCTCACCACCTCTTCATGTCGTCCCGCCGCTACCCGCAGCGGGGTAGGCGACCTGTTGCCGCCATTCGTACACCGAGGCGGCGCAAACAGACGTAAAAGGACTTGTCATGCGCCATACCACCCGCCTTTGCGCCCTGCTGGCCCTGGGCCTGATCAGCCAATCGCCGGCCCTGCTGGCCAACAACCTGGTGTTTTGCTCCGAAGGCAGCCCCGCCGGCTTCGACACCGCCCAGTACACCAGCGCCACCGACAACGACGCCGCCGAACCGATCTACAACCGCCTGGTCGAGTTCGAGCGCGGCGGCACCGCCGTGCACCCTGCCCTGGCGACCCGCTGGGAGGTGTCCGACGATGGCCTGCGCTACACCTTCCACCTGCGCGAAGGGGTGAAATTCCACAGCAACAAGGCCTTTACCCCGAGCCGCGACTTCAATGCCGACGATGTGCTGTTCACCTTCAACCGCATGCTCGACAAGGGCCACCCGTTCCGCCAGGCCTACCCGACCGAGTTCCCCTACTTCATCAGCATGGGCCTGGACAAGAACATCGCCCGCGTCGAGAAATCCGCCCCGATGACCGTGGTGTTCACCCTGAACAGCGTCGATGCCGCGTTCATCCAGAACCTGGCCATGAGCTTCGCTTCCATCCTCTCCGCCGAATACGCCGAACAGCTGATGGCCAGCGGGCGCCCCAGCGACATCAACCAGCAACCGATCGGCACCGGGCCGTTCGTGTTCCAGCGCTATCAAAAGGATTCGCAGATCCGCTACAAAGGCAACAAGGCTTATTGGGCCCCGCAGGACGTGAAGATCGACAACCTGGTGTTCTCGATCAACATCGACCCTTCGGTGCGCATCCAGAAGCTGCGCCGCAACGAGTGCCAGGTCACCCTGCACCCGCGCCCCGCCGACCTGCCGGCGCTCAAGGCCGACAGCAAACTGCAGGTGCTGCAGCAGCCGGGCTTCAACCTTGGCTATATCGCCTACAACACCCAGCATCCACCGTTCGACCGCCTGGAAGTGCGCCAGGCGATGGACATGGCAGTGAACAAGCAGGCGATCATCCAGGCCGTGTACCAGGACTCCGGCCAGCTGGCAGTCAACGCCATGCCACCGACCCAGTGGTCCTATGACGCCAGCCTCAAGGACGCGCCCTTCGACCCGGAACAGGCCAAACAGCTACTGCAGCAGGCCGGGGTCAAGCCGGGCACCGAGATCACCCTGTGGGCCATGCCGGTGCAGCGCCCGTACAACCCCAACGCCAAGCTGATGGCGGAAATGCTCCAGGCCGACTGGAGCAAGCTCGGCTTCAAGGTGCGCATTGTCAGCTACGAATGGGGCGAGTACCTCAAGCGCATCAAAAGCGGCGAGCACGATGTCGCCCTGATCGGCTGGACCGGTGACAACGGCGACCCGGACAACTGGCTGGGCACCCTCTACAACTGCGACGCCATCGGCAGCAATAACTACTCGCGGTGGTGCGACCCGCTGTACGACAGCCTGGTCAAGCAGGCCAAGCAGGTCACCGACCGCGCGCAGCGCAGCGCCTTGTACCAGCAGGCCCAGCAGCGGCTCAAGCAACAGGTGCCAATTACCCCGGTGGCGCATTCCACGGTCAACCAACCGCTCAGCGTCAAGGTTTCCGAATTCAAGGTCAGCCCGTTCGGGCGCAATGATTTTTCCGGTGTGAGTGTTGAGTGATTTTTAACCTGCAGCGGCCTCTTCGCGGGTAAACCCGCTCCCACAGGTACGGCACAAGCTCCGAAACCTGTGATGTTCCTGTGGGAGCGGGTTTACCCGCGAAGAGGCCGGCACAGCCAACACCACTGCCCGATTCAGCCCGGTCACCCCGGGCCACCCTGGCAACACCTCAGCAAGAAACCCGGCCCACAAGGCCAGCCATAACTAGAAAAGAAAGGGAGCTTTAACCTTGAGAGTATTCACCTTGACCGCACTGGCGTTATCCATCAGTGCCTTATCCACCGTGGCCCAGGCCGACCCACAAAGCCAGGACTTCGTCCCCGTCACCCTCAAAAGCAGCAGCGAACAGGAACAAGCCAGCGGTTTCATTGACGGCCAGAGCCTGTCAGGCAGCACCCGCAACTGGTACGCCCGCGAACGCGCCGCGCGTGCTCCGCTGTGGAAGTACTACAAGAGCGACGGCACCCGCCACCCCACTCACAGCCGCGAGAACTGGGTGCAGGGCACCATCCTCAACTACAGCTCGGGCTTCACCCAGGGCACCGTCGGTTTTGCCGTCGAAGCCGCCGGCTACAATGCCATCGCCCTGCAACAGAACCGCGAGGACGTCGCCGGCCCCAACAACCGCACACTGACCCACAGTGATGGCGACCCGATCGGCCAGTGGAGCAAGATGGGCCTGGCCAACGTCAAGGCGCGCGTGTCCAACACCACCCTCACCGTCGGCCGCCAGTCCGTGGACACGCCGATGATCGCCTACATCGGTAACCGCGCCCTGCCTTCGAGCTTCCAGGGTGCGTTCCTGCACAGCGCCGAATTCGACAACCTGAGCTTCGACCTGGGCACCTTCGACCGCGTCTCGCCACGTACCGAACAAAGCCTCAGCAAGTTCCGCAGCGAATACAGCGCCACCGGCGTGGAAACCGACCGCGCCAGCACCGCCGGCGTCAACTACCAGCCGTTCAAGAGCCTGAACACCAGCCTGTACGCCACCAAGGTCGACGACTTCTGGAACCAGTACTACTTCGGCGCCAACCACGTGCTCGGCGACAGCGCGGTACTCAGCCTGAGCACCGGCCTGAACTACTACAAGACCGTCGACGCCGGCAGCCAGAAGATGGGCAAGATCGACAACGACACCTACAGCCTGTCGTTCGGCCTGACCCACCAGGCCCACACCCTCAGCGCTTCCTGGCAGCAGGTCAACGGCAACGAGTACTTCGACTACCTGCACGAAACCAACGGCATCTACCTGGCCAACTCGCTGCTGTCGGACTTCAACGGCCCCAACGAGAAATCGCTGCAGATTTCCTACGTGCTGAACATGGCGCCGTACGGCGTGCCGGGCCTGAAGTTCAACCTGTACAACGCCCGCGGCTGGGGCATCGACGGTACCCATTACCGCGGCACCGCCTACGACGTGAACGGCCTGGATGGCGAAAACCACTACGAGTGGGGCATCGGTACCAGCTACGCGGTGCAGAGCGGGCCGCTGAAAGACACCAGCATCCGCGCCACCTACACCACGCACCGCGCCAGCAAGAACCAGGGCGATGGCAGCCTGGACGAGTTCCGCGTGGTCACCACCATTCCATTCAACATTCTCTGACCGTCGGCGCCACGGCCCGCTGCCTTGCGGGCCGTGGCGGCTACGCTGGAATCAATGCAAGCAGGGAGTCTTCACCCCATGCAGAAAGCTTTCATGAAATCGCTACCGCTGCGCCTTGCCCTGGCAGCGCTGGTGCTGGGCAGCGCCACGCAGCTGGCGGCCAAGCCGTTGGTGGTGTGCACCGAAGCCAGCCCGGAAGGGTTCGACGTTGTCCAGTACACCACGGCGGTCACCGCCGATGCCTCGGCCGAGACGGTGTTCAACCGCCTGGTCGACTTCAAGCCTGGTACCACCGAAATCCAGCCGGCCCTGGCCGAGCGCTGGAACATTTCAGCCGATGGTCTGACCTACACCTTCCACCTGCGCCAGGGAGTGAAGTTCCACACTACCGACTACTTCAAGCCCACCCGCGACTTCAACGCCGATGACGTGCTGTGGAGCCTCAATCGCCAGCTCGACCCGGACCATCCATGGCATGACAAGACCAGCGTCGGCTACCCGTACTTCGAGAGCATGGGGTTCAAGGACCTGCTCAAGTCGGTCAGCAAGGCCGACGAGCACACCGTGGTGATTACCCTCACCCGACCGGAAGCACCGTTCCTGCGCGACATGGCCATGGCCTTCACCTCAATCTACTCCGCCGAATACGGCGACCAGTTGCTCAAGGCCGGCAAGACCGCCGAGCTCAACAGCAAGCCGATCGGCACCGGCCCGTTCATCTTCCAACGCTACAACAAGGACGCCCAGGTCCGCTTCAAGCCCAACCCGGACTATTTCCGCGGCAAGCCACCGGCCGATGCACTGGTCTTCGCCATCGCTACCGACAGCAATGTGCGCCTGCAGAAACTGCGCGCCAACGAGTGCCAGGTGGCGCTCTATCCCAAGCCCGATGATGTGCCGTCGATCAAGCAAGACCCGAAACTCAAGGTCGAAGAGATCGAGGCCCTGGTTACCGGTTACATCTCGATGAACACCGAACATAAATACCTGAGCGACGTGCGCGTGCGCAAAGCCATCAACATGGCCTTCGATCGCCAGACTCACGTCGACCAGCTGTTCGGCAAAGGTAACGCGCTGGTCGGCGTCAACCCGTACCCGCCGACCATGATCGGCTACAACAGTGAGAACAAGAACCCGCCCCGCGACCTGGCCAGGGCGCGCGAACTGCTCAAGGAAGCTGGCGTGCCCGAAGGCACGGTCATCACACTGTTCACGCGCAATGGCGGCGGCCCGACCAACCCCAACCCGCGCCTGTCCGCCGAGATGCTGCAGGCCGACCTCAAACAGATCGGCCTCAAGCTGGATATCCGCGTAATGGAGTGGGCCGAGATGCTGCGCCGCGCCAAGAAAGGCGAGGCCGACCTGGTGTCCACCGGCTGGGGCGGTGACAACGGCGACCCGGACAACTTCCTCAGCCCGCTGCTCAGTTGCGATGCCGCCAAAAGCGGCGAGAACTATGCGCGCTGGTGTAACCCTAAGTTCCAGGAACTGATCAGCCGCGCCCGCGAAGTGATCGACAACGACGAGCGCGCAAGGCTCTATAACCAGGCATTGAAAGTGTACGATGACGACCAACCCTGGATCAGCATGGCCCATCCAAAGATGTTCACCGCCATGCGTGACAACGTGGAGGGCTACGTGATCAACCCTCTGACCAACAACAACTTCGCCACCACCAAGGTGAAGTAGAACAACAACGACCGCCGGCAACCCACACGGGAACCGGCGGCACCACCGTAGCGGGCTGATCGCCCCACGGCCTGATGAGGTAACCCCGACAATGTTGAGCTTTATTGCCCGACGCCTTGGCCTGCTGATACCGACCTTTTTCGGTATCACCTTGCTGACCTTCGCGCTCATACGCCTGATCCCCGGCGACCCGGTGGAAGTGATGATGGGCGAGCGCAGGGTCGACCCCGAAATGCATGCCCAGGCCATGGAGCGCCTGGGGCTGAACAAGCCGCTGCCGGTCCAGTACCTGGACTACGTCGGCAAGCTGGCCCAGGGCGACCTCGGTGAATCGCTGCGCACCCGCGAGAGCGTGTGGCGCGAGTTCCTGACCCTGTTCCCGGCCACCCTCGAACTGGCCTTCGCCGCCCTGCTGTTCGCCGGCATCGTCGGCCTGCTGGCCGGGGTGATCGCCGCGCTCAAGCGCGGTTCGCTGTTCGACCACGGGGTGATGGGCATTTCCCTGGCCGGTTATTCGATGCCGATCTTCTGGTGGGGCCTGATCCTGATCATGTTCTTCTCGGTAAGCCTGGGCTGGACCCCGGTGTCCGGGCGTATCGACCTGCTCTTCGACATCGAGCCGAAGACCGGCTTCATGCTCATCGACACCCTGCTCAGCGACGAGGAAGGCGCGTTCAAAGACGCGGTGATGCACCTGATCCTGCCGGCCATCGTGCTCGGCACCATCCCGCTGGCGGTGATCGCCCGCATGACCCGCTCGTCGATGCTCGAAGTGCTGCGCGAGGACTACATCCGCACCGCCCGTGCCAAAGGCCTGTCGCCGGCCCGCGTGGTGTTCGTGCACGGCCTGCGCAACGCACTGATCCCGGTACTGACCGTATTCGGCCTGCAGGTCGGCACGCTGCTGGCCGGTGCGGTGCTGACCGAAACCATCTTCTCCTGGCCGGGCATCGGCAAATGGCTGATCGAAGCCATCGGTGCCCGTGACTACCCCGTGGTCCAGAACGGCATCCTGTTGATCGCCTGCCTGGTGATCCTGGTCAACTTCGTCGTGGATATCCTCTACGGCCTGGCCAACCCACGCATCCGTCATCAGCGCTGAGGCCCTCGCCATGACTAGCCCGATTCCGAAATCCGTGTCGCCGGCCAGCCCGGTGGACCAGAGCCTGCTCTACCCCTCACCATACAAAGAATTCTGGCAAGCCTTCGCGCGCAACAAAGGCGCGGTGATGGGCCTGGCCTTCATGTGCCTGGTGGTGTTCTGCGCACTGTTCGCGCCATGGGTCGCCCCGCACGACCCGAGCGAGCAGTACCGTGACTTCCTGCTGACCCCGCCGGTGTGGCTCGAAGGTGGCAGCTGGCAGTTCATCCTCGGCACCGACGAGCTGGGCCGCGACCTGCTTTCGCGGCTGATCCAGGGCGCGCGGCTGTCGCTGCTGATCGGCCTGTCGTCGGTAGTGATGTCGCTGATCCCGGGCATCCTGCTCGGCCTGCTGGCCGGTTTCTTCCCGCAACTGCTCGGCCCGTCGATCATGCGCCTGATGGACGTGATGCTGGCGCTGCCCTCGCTGCTGCTGGCGGTGGCCATCGTCGCCATCCTCGGCCCAGGCCTGATCAACACCGTGATCGCCATCGCCATCGTATCGTTGCCATCCTATGTGCGCCTGACCCGCGCCGCCGTGATGGGCGAGCTGAACCGCGATTACGTCACCGCCGCACGCCTGGCCGGTGCCGGGCTGCCACGGCTGATGTTCGTCACCGTGCTGCCCAACTGCATGGCACCGCTGATCGTGCAGGCCACCCTCAGCTTCTCCTCGGCCATCCTCGACGCTGCCGCCCTGGGCTTCCTCGGCCTTGGCGTGCAGCCGCCGACCCCGGAGTGGGGCACCATGCTGGCTTCGGCCCGTGACTACATCGAGCGCGCCTGGTGGGTGGTGAGCCTGCCCGGCCTGACCATTCTGCTCAGTGTGCTGGCAATCAACCTGATGGGCGACGGCCTGCGCGATGCGCTGGACCCGAAACTCAAGAACGCCGCCTGAGGAGAACGCCATGTCACTGTTGCAGATCAACAACCTGAACGTGCGCTTCGGCGACGCCACTGCGGTACCGGTGGTCGATGGCCTGGACCTGACGGTGGAGGCCGGCGAGATCCTGGCCATCGTCGGCGAATCGGGCTCCGGCAAGTCCGTGACCATGATGGCCCTGATGGGCCTGATCGATGCCCCGGGGCGCATCACTGCCGACGCGCTCAACTTCGACGGCACCGACATGCTCAAGCTCAGCGGCCGCCAGCGGCGCAAGGTGGTGGGCAAGGACATCGCCATGGTCTTCCAGGACCCGATGACCGCGCTCAACCCCAGCTACACCGTGGGTTACCAGATCGAGGAAGTGCTGCGCCAGCACCTGGGCCTGAAGGGCAAGGCCGCGCGCCAGCGTGCCCTGGAGCTGCTGAAAAAGGTCGAGATCCCGGCGGCCGAGAGCCGCCTGGACGCCTACCCGCACCAACTGTCCGGCGGCATGAGCCAGCGCGTGGCGATTGCCATGGCGATTGCCGGCGAACCCAAGCTGCTGATCGCCGACGAACCCACCACTGCACTGGACGTGACCATCCAGGCGCAGATCATGGAGCTGCTGGTCAACCTGCAGAAAGAGCGCAACATGGCGCTCATCCTGATCACCCACGACCTCGCCGTGGTCGCCGAAACGGCCAGGCGCGTATGCGTGATGTACGCCGGCCAGGCCGTGGAAGTGGGCCAGGTGCCGGAGCTGTTCGACGTGCCTGCCCACCCCTACAGCGAAGCACTGCTGGCGGCGATTCCCGAGCACAGCATCGGCGCCGAGCGCCTGGCCACCCTGCCCGGTATCGTCCCCGGCCGCTACGACCGCCCCGAGGGTTGCCTGCTGTCACCGCGCTGCCCGTACGTGCAGGACAACTGCCGGCGCCAGCGCCCGCCCCTCGATCCCCAGGCCCATGGCCTGGTGCGTTGCTTCTACCCGCTGAACCAGGAGGTGGCGTGATGGCCGTCGTTCTATCCGCCCGGGAGCTGACCCGGCATTACGAAGTCTCTCGCGGGCTGTTCAAGGGCCACGCCCTGGTCCGCGCGCTGAATGGCGTGTCGTTCGAACTGGAGGCCGGCAAGACCCTGGCCGTGGTCGGCGAGTCCGGCTGCGGCAAGTCGACCCTGGCCCGCGCCCTGACCCTGATCGAAGAGCCGTCGTCCGGCTCGCTGCAAATTGCCGGCACCGAAGTGAAAGGCGCCAGCAAGAGCGAACGCAAGCAACTGCGCCGCGACGTGCAGATGGTGTTCCAGAGCCCCTACGCCTCGCTCAACCCTCGGCAGAAGATTGGTGACCAGCTGGCCGAGCCGCTGCTGATCAACACCTCGCTGAGCAAGGCCGAGCGGCGAGAAAAGGTGCAGAAGATGATGGAACAGGTCGGCCTGCGCCCCGAGCATTACCAGCGCTACCCGCACATGTTCTCCGGCGGCCAGCGCCAGCGTATCGCCCTGGCGCGGGCGATGATGCTGCAGCCCAAGGTGCTGGTGGCGGACGAGCCGACCTCGGCGCTGGACGTGTCGATCCAGGCCCAGGTGCTGAACCTGTTCATGGATTTGCAGAAGGAGTTCAACACCGCCTATGTGTTCATCTCGCACAACCTGGCGGTGGTGCGGCATGTGGCCGATCAGGTGCTGGTGATGTACTTGGGGCGGCCGGCGGAGATGGGGCCGAAAGAGGATATCTACGAAAGGCCGTTGCACCCGTATACCCAGGCGTTGCTGTCAGCCACGCCGGCGATTCACCCGGACCCGTTGAAGCCGAAGATTCGTATTGCCGGGGAGTTGCCCAACCCGCTGAACCCGCCGGATGGCTGTGCGTTTCACAAGCGCTGCCCGTATGCGACCGAGCGGTGTGCCAAGGAGGTGCCGGCGTTGCGGCAGGTGAGTACGCGGCAGGTGGCCTGCCACTATGCGGAGCAGTTCCTCTAGATCGGTATGACCTTCTTCGCGGGTAAACCCGCTCCCACAGGTGTTTCACAGCATTCGAAATCTGTGCGGTCCCTGTGGGAGCGGGTTTATCCGCGAAGGGCCGCAAAGCGGCCCCGGGGATCTCAATGCATGAAGAACCAGATCAGGATAATCACCGGAATCGGCACCCCAATCATCCAGAGCAGTATCGAGCGCATGGTCTTTCTCCTTGTTCGATGTTGAACAGACCGGTGCACTCGCCATGCCATCCCTGTCAAAAAATCACACTCAACCGAATCAACGGCTTACTCCCCAAGCCGCTTGGCGAAACCGTGCAATATGCCGGATCCGCACCCTTGCAGCTGGGTGTTCTGCAATGCACTATCAGGCTCATGACCGCCACTACCCTCCCCGACGGCCCCGAGCAGACCCCGCTCACCGCCGACACCGTGCTGCGCTACCACCTGTGCTGGAAGCACCGCGACCTCGACGGCGTCATTGCGCTCTACCACCCCGACATCCAGTACCACGACTTCTTCCAGAACCGCGTGCTCGGCTACCAGGAACTGCGTGACTACGTGCGCGCCTGCCTGCCCCATGAAGCCGGCGAAGACATCGTCCACAGCGACCGCATCCGCGTCGACGGCTGCACCGCGTTCATCCAGTACCAGGTCACGGTCCAGGGCGGCGATGGCCTGGTAGCGTTCCAGTCCAGCGAGGCGATCACCGTCAAGGACGGCCTGATCTGGCAAGTCAACGAGTACGCCACGCTGGTCCGCCAGAACGGCAGCGGCCACACCAGCAGCGGCCCGCGCCCAGCCACCAGCCGCCTTGGCCTGTCCCCCCGCCAACTGTCGACCATGGCTCAGGACCTGGAACACTACTTCCAGCGTCAGCGCCCCTACCTGGACCCGGAGCTGGACCTGCAACAGGTGGCCGACGCCAGCGGTTACAGCCGCAACCAGATCTCCTACCTGCTCAACCAGGTGCTCGGGCAAAGCTTCTACCGCTACGTCAACCAGGCCCGCCTGCAGCACCTGATGGCCAGCCTCGATGACGACAGCGTCGAGGCGACGATCGACGAGCTGGCGTTCAATGCCGGTTTCAACTCGCTGTCGGCGTTCTACAAGTGTTTCCGCGAACACACCGGGCTTACGCCCAAGGCCTACCTGAAGCAAATTTCCCTGCGTGCACGCACGTAGGACAGCCGACCGCCGACACCACTAGGATCGCCACAGACCTTGACGAATGTGGAGCCGAACCCGATGCAACCCCTGCGCACGCTCAGCCTGTGGATGGACCAGCTTGACGAGCCGCTGTGCGCCCGCCCGGCCCTGCGCGACGACCTGGAAGCGGATGTGTGCATCATCGGCGCTGGCTACACCGGCCTGTGGACCGCCTATTACCTCAAGCGTCAGGCGCCACAGCTGAACATCGCCGTGATCGATGCCAACATCGCCGGCTTTGGCGCCTCGGGGCGCAACGGCGGCTGGCTGATGGGCAACCTGCTCGGCGAAAGCCGCCTGCTCGCGACCCTGTCGCCGCAACAGCGGCGCACCAGCATCGACCTGCTGCATGGCATTCCTGATGAAGTACACCGCGTGCTGCAACGCGAGGGCATTGACTGCGATTACCGCAAAGGCGGCGTGCTGTACTGCGCCGCACGCTACCCGGAACAGGAGCGTAGCCTGCGCGCCTACCTCGACGACCTTTATCGTCAGGGCATGACCGAGGACGACTACCGCTGGCTGCGCCCCGAACAGCTGGACGCCCAGTTGCGGGTCAGCAATGCCTATGGGGCCATCTACAGCCCGCACACCGCAACTATCCAACCCGCCAAGCTGGCGCGTGGCCTGGCCCGAGCGGTAGAAGCGCTGGGCGTACCCATCTACGAAAACACCCCGGCCATCGACTGGCAGCCCGGTGAGGTGCGTACCCCGTTGGCGCGCATTCGCTGCCAATGGATGGTACCCGCCGTGGAGGGCTACGCCGCCAGCCTGCCGCCACTGGGCAAACATCAGCTGCCGGTACAGAGCCTGTTGGTGGCCACCGAGCCATTGCCGGAGGCCACCTGGGAACAGATCGGCCTGAACCAGGGCCAGGCGTTCAGCGAAAGCAGCCGCCAGGTCACCTATGGCCAGCGTACCGCCGACAACCGCCTGGTATTCGGCGCCCGTGGCGGCTACCGCTTCGGTGGCCGCCTGCGCGAAAACTTCAACCTCACTGAACAGGAAATCGAGCTGCGCCGCTATCTGTTCAGCGAACTGTTCCCGCAGCTGAAGCACGTGCGCATCACCCATTCGTGGGGCGGCAACCTGGGCATGGCACGGCGCTTCCGCCCGCACATGCTCTGCGACCGCCAGCGCGGCATCGCCCTGGCCGGCGGCTACGGCGGCGAGGGTGTCGGCGCCACCAACCTGGGCGGGCGCACCCTGGCGGCGCTGATCCTCAACCAGCACAACGAACTGACCGCGCAACCCTGGGTGCTCGACAACCGCCCGCTTTCAAGCCTGGCCAGCTGGCCACCCGAGCCCTGCCGCTGGCTGGGCTACAACGCAATCATCCAGAGTTTCGTCCACGAGGACCGGACCCTCGCCAATCCCGCCTGCGCGTCGTGGAGGCGGCGCCTGGCCAGCAGTCTTGCGGACTTCATGGAAGGTTTCATGCACTGACTTCCCTTTCCCCGACACAGGATTCACCGGTCATGAACATCACCCAGTTCAAGAACAGCGACAGCGCCGTGCTCGATAGCTCCAACCCCGTTGCGGTACCACTCGGCGAGCCCGTGGCGGTGACCTCGGTCACCTGCGTGGAACGCAGCGACGGCGTCGAAACCGGCATCTGGGAGTGCACCCCCGGGCGCTGGCGGCGGCAGATCGTGCAACAGGAGTTCTGCCATTTCATCAAGGGCCGCTGCACCTTCACCCCCGACGGTGGCAAGCCGCTGCTCATAGAAGCCGGAGACGCACTGATGCTACCGGCCAACAGCACCGGCACCTGGGACATCCAGGAGACCGTGCGCAAGACCTACGTCCTTATTTTCTGATCCGCTGATCGCCTGCCTTCGACAACAACAGACAAAGCAAGGTAACCCCGACATGCGCACGCTCCTTCTCGCCCCCCTGATGCTGGCCGCCAGCGTGGCCGGCGCCGCCGAAACGGTGAAGATCTACAACTGGTCCAGCTACGTCGCCCCCGACACACTGAAGAACTTCCAGCAAGCCAGCGGTATCGTGCCCACCTACGATGTTTACGACAGCAACGAAACCCTCGACGGCAAGCTGATGACCGGCAACTCCGGCTACGACGTGGTGTTTCCGTCCAACCATTTCATGGCCCGGCAGATCCAGGGCAAGGCCCTCAAGCGCCTGGACAAGTCGCAACTGCCCAACTGGCACAACCTCAACCCGGTGCTGCTCAAGGCGCTGGAGGTGAACGACCCGGGCAACCAGTACGGCTTCCCCTACCTGTGGGGCAGCACCGGTATCGGCTACAACATCGACAAGGTCAAGGCGGTGCTCGGGGACAACGCGCCACTGGACTCATGGGACCTGATCTTCAAGCCCGAATACATGAGCAAGCTGAAAACCTGCGGCGTCGCCGTGCTGGACAACGGCCCCGAACTGTTGCCGATCGCCCTGCACTACCTGGGCCTGCCGCACCACAGCCAGAACCCGGCGGACTACGACAAGGCCAAGGCGCTGTTGATGCAGGTGCGGCCGTACATCAGCTACTTCCACTCATCGAAGTACACCGGCGACCTGGCCAATGGCGATATCTGCGTGGTGGTGGGTTTCTCGGGGGATGTGCTGCAGGCGAAGAATCGCGCCGAAGAAGCGAAGAACGGAGTGAACGTGGGGTACTCGATCCCGAAGGAAGGCGCGCCGATGTGGTTCGACATGGTCGCCATGCCGGCCGATGCGCCGGATGAAAAGGCCGGGTATGCCTACATGAACTACCTGCTGCAGCCGCAGGTGATGGCCAACATCAGCAACCATGTGCAGTACGCCAACGGCAACCTCGAAGCGGACGGGCTCGTGGAACCGGCGATGAAGGGCAACACGATGGTTTACCCGAGCGAGGAAGTGATGGGCAAGCTGTATGCGCTGGAGGCAATGCCGGCGAAGATCGACCGTATCAGAACCCGGATCTGGACCAGTATCAAGGCCGGGAATTAATTTCGGTCTGTACACGGTCCCTGTGGGAGCGGGTTCACCCGCGAATGCGATATTGAATTCACCGACGCATTCGCGGGTGAACCCGCTCCCACAGGGTCAGTTGGCAGGCTCTCGAAAATCAGTGGTGCTCGCGGGTAGCGCGGAACTTGATGTCCGGCCAGCGCTCTTCCATCAGCGACAGGTTGACCCGGGTCGGCGCCAGGTAGGTCAGGTGCCCGCCACCGTCGATGGCCAGGTTTTCCATGGCCTTGTTCTGGAATTCCTCGAGCTTCTTCTTGTCGTCGCAGCCGATCCAGCGCGCCGACCAGACGGTGATCGGCTCGTAGGCGCACTCGACCTTGTACTCTTCCTTCAGGCGGCTGGCGACCACGTCGAACTGCAGCACACCGACCGCACCGAGGATGATGTCGTTGCTGCGCTCCGGGAAGAACACCTGGGTCGCGCCCTCTTCGGCCAGCTGCTGCAGGCCCTGACGCAGCTGCTTGGATTTCAGCGGGTCCTTCAGGCGTACGCGGCGGAACAGTTCCGGGGCGAAGTGCGGGATACCGGTGAAGCCCAGCGCCTCGCCTTCGGTGAAGGTGTCGCCGATCTGGATGGTGCCGTGGTTGTGCAGGCCAATGATGTCGCCGGCATAGGCCTCTTCCAGTTGCTCACGCTCGGAGGAGAAGAAGGTCAGCGCATCGCCGATACGCAGGTCCTTGTTGATCCGCACGTGGCGCATCTTCATGCCTTTCTCGTACTTGCCCGAGCAAATGCGCATGAAGGCGATGCGGTCGCGGTGTTTCGGGTCCATGTTCGCCTGGATCTTGAACACGAAGCCGGTGAACTTCTCTTCCACAGGCTCGACGGTACGCTCGTGGGCAACACGGCCCAGCGGGCGCGGCGCCCAGTCGACGACTGCGTCGAGCACGTGGTCGACACCGAAGTTGCCCAATGCAGTACCGAAGAACACCGGGGTCAGCTGGCCGTTGATGAACTCTTCCTGGTTGAACTCGTGGCAGGCACCCTGCACCAGCTCCAGCTGCTCGACGAACGAGTCGTACTGGTCGCCCAGATGGGCGCGGGCCTCGTCCGAATCCAGCTTCTGAATGATCTTGGCTTCGGTGCGCTCGTGGCCGTGGCCCGGGGTGTACACCACGATGTAGTCACCGGTCAGGTGGTACACGCCCTTGAAGTCGCGGTAGCAACCGATCGGCCAGGTGATCGGTGCCGCCTTGATCTTCAGTACCGCTTCGATCTCGTCGAGCAGTTCGATCGGGTCGCGGATGTCACGGTCGAGTTTGTTGATGAAGCTGACGATCGGCGTGTCGCGCAGGCGGCACACGTCCATCAGGGCGATGGTGCGTGGCTCTACACCTTTACCGCCATCAAGCACCATCAGCGCCGAGTCCACCGCGGTCAGGGTGCGGTAGGTATCTTCCGAGAAGTCTTCGTGACCGGGGGTGTCGAGCAGGTTGATCATGTGCTCGCGGTACGGGAACTGCATCACCGAGGTGGTGATGGAGATGCCGCGCTGCTTCTCCATTTCCATCCAGTCGGAGGTGGCGTGGCGGTCGGACTTGCGCGACTTCACGGTACCGGCGACGGCAATGGCCTTGCCCATCAGCAGCAGCTTCTCGGTGATGGTGGTCTTACCGGCGTCGGGGTGGGAAATGATTGCGAAAGTGCGGCGCTTCGCGACTTCGGCGGCCTGGTTGGTCATGGGAAATCGCCTGACTGGGGGATTTAAAAGGGGCGATATCATACCTGAAGTTGGGCCGGGACCAAAACCTGAGGAATGAGTGGTGCTGTGCCGGCCTCTTCGCGGGTAAACCCGCTCCCACAGGGACTGCACAGCGTCCAGGTGCGGTGCAGTCCCTGTGGGAGCGGGTTTACCCGCGAAGAGGCCGGCACAGGCAAAGCCGATTCCACAGGCAATCGCTTTATCACGATAAATGGCCACAGGTCAGTTATTTCAACGCTTGTAGCGAATTAATACGCTGTTTTTTCTCGCCATATTTCGATACACCCAGTGATTAGCACTGGCCAAATGCCGCCCCAGATGGGAACCTTTACGCCCACGGAGACGTCCACTCCCCTGCAACCCGCTTCGGTTGGGGAGCTGTTTTCATCAGCATTTTCGGGCCCGACGGGGTTCGGCTCATGGCCTGATCGCAGCCTTCGGCGTGCGTCATGCTGCTACTCGCGAACACACCACCCGCCGCCAGGACTGGCCGGCAACCAAGAAGTGTGCTCGCCGACTACACAAGGAGTCCGCCTGTGGCAAAACGCTACGGAAAAGGGCTGTTGGGATGGGCCGCCGTGCTCGTCATCCTGGCCCTGCTGGTCCACTGGATCGGCATCGACACGATCGCGCGTTATCGCGACGATCTTGGGTTCTACCTGCAAGCGCACCTGGTCCTGGTGCTGGCTTCGATGGCGGCGGCGCTGGCCGTGGGCATCCCCGCCGGCATTGCGTTAAGTCGACCGCAGCGGGTCGACAAAGCCGAGCGCTTCATGCAGTTGTTCAACGTTGGCAACACCATCCCTCCCCTGGCCGTTCTGGCCATCGCCCTGAGTATCCTGGGCATCGGCGCCGGGCCTGCAATCTTCGCCCTGTTCCTCGCCTCCCTCCTGCCCATCGTGCGCAACACCTACGAGGGCCTGAAAAACGTCCCCGCCTCGCTCAAGGAAGCCGCCACCGGCATCGGCATGACCCCGCGCCAGCAACTCTGGCAGGTTGAGTTGCCCAACGCCGTGCCGATCATCGTCGGCGGCGTGCGCGTGGCCCTGGCGCTGAACGTGGGCACCGCACCGCTGGCCTTCCTGATCGGCGCCAACAGCCTGGGCAGCCTGATCTTCCCCGGCATCGCCCTGAACAACCAGCCACAGCTGCTGCTGGGTGCCGCCTGCACCGCGCTGCTGGCGCTAGTGCTGGACGCGGCGGTGAGTTTCTCCAGCAAGCGCTGGCTGGAACGTGGCCTGGCTGGATAACAAGAGGGAACGTATGAACAAGAAAATCGCCTTGCTGCTGGGCGCGGCCCTGCTGTTCGCAGGATTTGCCCAGGCAGCGGAAAAACCGCTGATCCGCATCGGCGCGCGGGTGTTCACCGAACAGACCGTGCTCGCCGAAATCACCGCGCAATACCTGCGCGCCAACGGTTTTGACGTGCGCGTCACCAGCGGCCTTGGCAGCAGCATCGCGCGCCAGGCCCAGGAAACCGGCCAGCTCGACCTGATGTGGGAATACACCGGCGTGTCACTGGTGTCGTACAACCATATCGATGAGCGCATGCCCAGTGCCGAGGCCACCTACGCCAAGGTCAAGGCACTGGACGCGAAGAAAGGCTTGATCTGGCTGACCCCGTCGAAGTTCAGCAACACCTACGCGCTGGGCCTGCCCAAGCAGGTCGCCGAGGCTTATCCACAGATCAACTCGATCAGCGACCTCAACCAGGTGCTGCGTGACGAAAGCCGACGCAACCACCTGGTGGCGCTGGACACCGAGTTCGCCAACCGCCCGGACGGCCTGGTCGGCCTGAAGGCGATGTACGACTTGCAAGTGGGCCGCGCCAACATCCGCCAGATGGATGCCGGCCTGGTCTACACCGCCATGCACAACAACCAGGTGTTCGCCGGCCTGGTGTACACCACCGATGGCCGCCTGAACGCGTTCAACCTCAAGCTGCTGGAAGACGACAAGCACTACTTCCCCGACTACACCGCCGCGCCGGTGGTGCGAAAAGCCGTGCTCGACGCCAACCCGCAGCTGGCCGGCCTGCTCAAGCCACTGGCCGAGCAACTGGATGACGCAACCATGCGCCAGCTCAACGCCAAGGTCGATGTCGAGCACCAGAACCCGACCGCCGTGGCTGCCGCTTTCCTGCGTGAGCATCCACTGAACAGCGAGGGCCAGCCATGAACCTGATCGATACCTTCAACCATCTGGACTGGGCCCAGGTGCTGCATCTGACCTGGCAACACATCATGCTGGTCGGCGTCGCCGTGGGCCTGGCGATCATCGTCGGCGTACCGCTGGGCATCCTGATGACCCGCTTCCCGGCCGTCGCCGGCCCATTGCAGGCCAGTGCCACGGTGCTGCTGACCATCCCGTCCATCGCCCTGTTCGGCCTGCTGCTGCCGTTCTACTCCAGGTTCGGCCAGGGCCTCGGGCCGCTGCCGGCGATCACTGCGGTGTTCCTCTATTCACTGCTGCCGATCCTGCGTAACACCTACCTGGCCCTGACCAACGTCGAGCCAGGCATCCGTGAAGCCGCGCGCGGCATCGGCATGACCTTCGGCCAGCGCCTGCGCATGGTCGAACTGCCCATCGCCGTGCCGGTGATTCTCGCCGGCGTGCGCACCGCCGTGGTGATGAACATCGGCGTCATGACCATCGCCGCCACCATCGGCGCCGGCGGCCTCGGCGTACTCATCCTTACCTCCATCAGCCGCAGCGACATGTCGATGCTGCTGGTCGGCGCCGTGCTGGTCAGCCTGCTGGCGATCATCGCCGACCTGCTGCTGCAAACCCTGCAACGTGCCCTGACTCCAGAAGGACTGCGCTCATGATCGAACTGAAGAACCTCAGCAAAACCTTCAACGTCAACGGCAAGGACGTCAAAGCCGTCGACGCGGTAAGCCTCACCGTCAACGAAGGGGAAATCTGCGTGTTCCTCGGCCCCTCGGGCTGCGGCAAGAGCACTACCCTGAAAATGATCAACCGCCTGATCACCCCCACTTCCGGCCAGGTGTTCATCAATGGCGAAGACACCACCGGGCTGGACGAAGTCACCCTGCGCCGGCACATCGGCTACGTGATCCAGCAGATCGGTCTGTTCCCCAACATGACCATCGAGGAGAACATCACCGTGGTGCCGCGCCTGCTCGGCTGGGACAAACAGAAGTGCCATGAACGCGCCCGCGAGCTGATGCACATGATCAAGCTGGAGCCCAAGCAGTACCTGCAACGCTACCCGCGCGAGCTGTCCGGTGGCCAGCAGCAGCGTATCGGCGTGATCCGCGCCTTGGCGGCGGAAGCGCCGGTGCTGCTGATGGACGAGCCGTTCGGCGCGGTCGACCCGATCAACCGCGAGATGATCCAGAACGAGTTCTTCGAGATGCAGCGGGCGCTGAACAAGACGGTGATCATGGTCAGCCACGACATCGACGAAGCGATCAAGCTGGGCGACAAGATCGCCATTTTCCGTGCCGGCAAGCTGTTGCAGCTGGACCACCCGGACACCCTGCTGGCGCATCCGGCGGATGAGTTCGTCAGCAACTTCGTCGGCCAGGACAGCACCCTCAAGCGCCTGCTGCTGGTGCGTGCCGAGGATGCGGCAGACAACGCGCCATCGGTGAGCCCGCAGACGCCGGTGAGCGATGCGCTGGAGCTGCTGGACGAGCACGACCGCCGTTACGTGGTGGTGACCGATGCGCAGAACAAGGCACTGGGCTACGTGCGCCGGCGTGATATGCATCGCCAGCAAGGGACCTGTGGCGACTTCCTGCGGCCGTTCAATGCCACCGCGGCGCATGATGAGCATTTGCGCATCCTGTTGTCGCGGATGTACGAATTCAACCGGGCGTGGCTGCCGGTGCTGGATGCCGAGCAGGTGTTCCTGGGTGAAGTGACCCAGGAGTCGATTGCGGCTTACCTGAGCTCGGGGCGATCGCGGGGGGCCAAGACCAGCATCGTTTCGCCGGCCGAGGCGGTGATTTCCTGAACCGGCCTCTTCGCGGGTAAACCCGCTCCCACAGGGTCGGCGCAAGGCTAAAGACCTGCGCGATACCTGTGGGAGCGGGTTCACCCGCGAAGCAGGCGACGCGGTGTCAGAACCCTACGCTGGCCTGCACATAGAAGGTCCGTGGCTCACCCACATAGATGCCGGCATTGTTGTCGCTGGAGCGGGTGAAGTACTGCTTGTCGAACAGGTTCTTCACCCCCGCCGCCAACTTCAGGTTGGACATTTCCGGTCCGAACTCATAGCCGCCACGCGCATGCCAGGTCACGTAACCCGGAATGTCGCCGAACTGCCCGTCCGCACTCGGCTCGGTGATGTAGTCGCCGTTGAAGCTGCCATCGGCATTGATCCCCGTACCCGGTGCACGCTGTTTGGATTGGGCGTAGGCATCCAGGTTCCAGGTCCAGTGGTTGACCGCGTAGCGCACCCCGGCAGTGGCCACCTGGCGTGAATAGAACGGCAGGTCACGGCCCTTGAAGCCAGGAATGTCCCCTTCATAAGTAGCGCGGGTATAGGTGTAGCCACCGCTCACCGACAGCCCTTCCAGGCGCGGGTCAAGCCCCGCCAGGTCATAGCGCACCGAAGCCTCGATACCCTGGTGCTTGGTCGCGCCGAGGTTGGTCCAACCCACGTCGTTGCTGATGTACTGCAGTTCGTCGTCGAAGTCGATGTAGAACGCCGTCAGCTCACCGGCAAAGGCGCCATTGTCATAGCGGGTACCGATTTCGTAGGTCTTGGCCTTTTCCGGTTCCAGGCCATTGGCCGTGCTGTTGCCAGTACCGCCCTGGCCCAGCTGGAAGTACTGCAGGCTGCCAAACGAGGTCTCGTAGTTGGCGAACAACTTCCACGCATCGGAGAGGTGGTACATCACGCTCAGCGCCGGCAGCGGCTCGTTGCTGGTGATGCTGCGTTTCTTCTCTGGCACCGGCTGGCCGTTGGCACCGAGCACCGGGCGGTCGCGCCAGTCGGTGTTGATGTGCTCGAAGCGGATGCCCGGGGTGATGGTCCAGTTACCCACGTCGATCTTGTCGTCGATGTAGTAGGCGCTGGCCTCGGTACCGCCACTGCGGTCCTGGAACACATGGCCGTCGGAGGTCGGGGTTGGCGTCGGCACATTGTCGATCAGCGCCAGGCGGGTCGACTGCTCACGCATCGCTTCCTTCAGGTAGCGGTAACCCACGCTGACTTCCTGGGTGGTCGGGCCGGCGAAGAAGATCCGCGACAGCCGTGGTTCGATGGCGAAGGTGTGGTAGTTGCGCGGGTACGACGACAGGGTCTTCATGTCGCGCGAGGCAATGGCGCTGCCGCGGAAGCTGTCGGTGTAGTAGGTCAGCACTTCGAACTGGGTGGCGTCGTCGAGCTGCCGCTGCCACTTGAACGACACATCCTTGCGCCGGCCGGCGAAGTAGTCGTAGTCGCGCAGCGACTGGTACGGGTTGCTGTCGTACTGGGCCTGGGTCAGGCCGCCGGGCATGTCGGCACGGCCATCGTAATAGTGGAAGTTGAGCCAGAACTCGTCGACGTCAGTCGGCGCCCAGTGGGTCTTGAGGATGACGTCATCGATGTCGTTGCCGTTGTTGCTTTCACGGTAGCCGTTGCCATTCACCCCGGTGTAGAGCAGCGCCACACCCATGCCGTTGTCCGCCGTGCCGCCGACGAAGGCCGATTCGGTATGCTTCCAGCCACCATGCCGGGAGGTTTCCAGGGTGGTGGACAGCTCCGCCGAGGCCTTCTCCGGGATCGCCCGGGTAACGAAGTTGATCACCCCGCCGACGTTCTGCGGGCCATAACGCACGGAACCGGCGCCACGTACCACGTCGATGCTGTCGAGGTTGCCCGAGGAAATCGGCGCCATCGACAACTGCGGCTGCCCATAGGGCGCGAAAGCGGCCGGGATACCGTCGATCAGTACCGTGGAGCGTGGCGACAGGCGTGAAGTCAGGCCGCGAACGCCCACGTTCAGCGACAGGTCGCTGCCGCCGGTGCCGTTGGAGTCCTGCACCTGCACGCCCGGGATGCCGCGCAGCACATCGCGCACGTTCATTGCGCCCTTCTCCACCATCGCCTCGCGGCGCACCACCGTGCGCGCGCCGGGGTGGTTCTGCACCACGCTCTGCTGGGCATCGCCCAGCCAGTCACCCACCACCTTGATGTCGGTGGGCGCCAGTTCCAGGCTGCCAGTGGTGAGGGTGCCATCGGCCTGCGCCGGCTTGACCACCACGGTGCCCTGGGACATCTCGTAGGTCAGGCCGCTGCCTTGCAGCAGCTGCTGCAGCGCCTGCTCGGGCGCCAGCTGGCCGGACACCGCCGGGGCTTGCTTGCCGGCCACCAGTTCGGGGCTGAAGAACAGCTGCAGGTTGGTCTGCTGGCCCAGCTGGTTCAGCGCCGAAGCCAAGGGTTGGGCCTGGATCTGGATGGTGCTGCCGGCCTCTGCGGCCTGGCCGTTGACGGCCACGGCACTGACCGCCAGGGCCAGCGCCAGAGCGCGGAAGCGTGGAAAGGGCTTGTTGTTGTTCACGTCGTCGAAACTTCCTGGAATACGGAATAAACGCCAACCGCATGCAAATGGAAATGCTTGGCAGTTGCAGCTGGCGGGGAAGACGAACGAGCGAAAAAAAACCTGAATCTATTTCGCGATTATTTCGCGCGAGCCATCTTCATGGGCCTTGATGGCCACCGGCAGGATGCTCGGCAAGGCGCGCAGCAGCGCGTCGGTGTCGTCGGTGCTGAAGGTGCTGGACAGCCGCAGTTGGGCGACTTTGCCGGGGGCGACCCGCAGCGGCTGGCTGCGGTAACGCGAAGCTTCTGCCACCACCTCGGCCAGGGTGGCGTTGTCGAACACCAGCCGGCCTTGGCGCCAGGCCGTCAGGGCATCGGTATTCACCGCATAGGGTGCGGCCACCTGGCCTTGTGCATCGATATGCGAGCCCTGGCCAGCCGTGAGCTGCGCCAGCGAGGCGCCCTTGCCCTGCACACGCACCGAGCCCTGCTCCACCGCCACGCGCGTGCTGGCCGGGTCCAGCCGGACATCGAAACGGGTACCGGTGACAGTCACGCTCCCCTGGGCGGTGTCGACCACGAACGGCCTGCCACTGTCATGGGCGACGGTGAACATCACTTCACCCGCCATCAGCCGGACATGCCGCTGGCCGGCGCTGAAGGCGACCTGCACTTGCGTACTGCCGTTGAGTTCAAGGTGCGAACCATCCGGCAGGTCAACCTGGCGGCGTTCGTTGAAGGCTGTCTGCAAACTGCCCTGGTGATTCAGTTGCTGGTAGTGCCAGCCACCCCAGCCCAGCCCCAACGCCAGTGCAGCCACACTGGCGGCCAAGGCCTGGCGCACAAAGCGTCGACGTGGCAACTGACGTACCGGGGCTGGCTGGCACAGCGCTTCCAGGCGCTGGCGGGGGATGAAGTCGGCGGCCTGCCACAGGCGGGCGAGCTGCTGGTACTCTTCACGGTGCCGTGCATCACCTTCCAGCCAGGCGTGCAGTTGCGCCTGCAGCACGGCATCGCGAGGCGCATCCTGCACGCGGGCAAACCATGCGGCCGCCTGCTCGCGGACGGTACCGGTACCGTGCTGTTTCATCGAAAAGGTCTCCTGACTCATCATGCCGACACATCCAGGTGCTCACGCAGATGCCGGAGCGTGCGGATCATATACTTTTCGACCATGTTCTTGCTCAACCCCATGCGCTCGGCGATCTCGGCCTGGGTCAGGCCTTCGAGCTTCTGCCAGATGAACACCTGCCGGCAATTGAGCGGCAGTTCGGCCAGCGCCCGCTCGACCCTGTCGGCCAGCTCCAGCGCATGCACGTAGGCCTCGGGGTCGCCATTACCGGCCACGCCTTCATCGAAGGCTTCCAGCTCCAGGGCCTGGCGGCGGTCCTCGCGACGGAAACCGTCCACGGCAATGTTGCGCGCGGTCTGGTGCAGGTAGGCGCGGGGCTGCTCAACCTGCTCGCGCGGGTTTTCCAGTACCCGGACAAAGGCATCGTGGGTGAGGTCCTCGGCCTGCGGTCGACTGCGCAACTTGCGCGTCCAGGTGCCGATCAGCTCGTGGTAGTGGTCGAGGAAGCCTTTGGGTCCGGACACGGTCGGGGTCATCAGGGAGGCGGACAAGGGTGCGAATAGTAATGTTTCTCATCAAAACCGGCAATTCCGCCAGTCGGTAACAAAAAATTTATTGTCTTTTTCATGGACGGCAGTGCCAGGGAAATGTGGCCATAAATATGAACACCTGAGGCCCCTTCGCGGGCACGCCCGCTCCCACAGGAGTGGCGAGATGCCTGTGGGAGCGGGCGTGCCCGCGAAGGGGCCAACGCGGTCCATTCCACTATTTTTTACGCTTGAAACACGCTGGGGAACATCAACCGGTCACACGAGTCGGTTATTCAAATGGCTGGTCGTCGATCCACGTCGATCACGCCCGGATTGCCTGTTGATTCTGCATTCTTCACGCCCTAAAGTGCGCGCCGAACGTCCATGCTGGAAACGATCCATCCGGCTCAAGTACTGAGTAGGCGAACCAAAGTGGGGATACGGAGGACGTTCAGTTTGCAGCCACTTAATCTTTCAGTTTGCCCATGGAGTCCCTGAGCATGTCGATCCAGGTCGAAGACTATTTCGCGCGTGACACCTTCCAGAAAATGAAGGCGTTCGCCGACAAGCAGGAAACCCCGTTCGTACTCATCGATACCCAGATGATCAGCCAGGCCTATGACGACCTGCGTGCTGGTTTCGAATTCGCCAAGGTGTACTACGCGGTCAAGGCCAACCCGGCCGTCGAGATCATCGACCTGCTCAAGGAAAAAGGTTCGAGCTTCGACATCGCCTCGATCTACGAGCTGGACAAGGTGCTGGGCCGCGGTGTAACCGCCGACCGCATCAGCTACGGCAACACCATCAAGAAGTCCAAGGACATCCGCTACTTCTACGAGAAGGGCGTGCGCCTGTATGCCACCGACTCGGAAGCCGACCTGCGCAACATCGCCAAGGCCGCGCCGGGCTCGAAAGTGTACGTGCGTATCCTCACCGAAGGCTCGACCACTGCCGACTGGCCGCTGTCGCGCAAATTCGGCTGCCAGACCGACATGGCCATGGACCTGCTGATCCTCGCCCGCGACCTGGGCCTGGTGCCTTACGGCATTTCCTTCCATGTTGGCTCGCAGCAGCGCGACATCAGCGTATGGGACGCCGCCATCGCCAAGGTCAAGGTGATCTTCGAGCGCCTGAAGGACGAAGACGGCATCGAGCTGAAGCTGATCAACATGGGTGGCGGCTTCCCGGCCAACTACATCACCCGGACCAACAGCCTGGAAACCTACGCCGAAGAGATCATCCGCTTCCTGAAGGAAGACTTCGGTGACGACCTGCCGGAAATCATCCTCGAGCCGGGCCGTTCGCTGATTGCCAACGCCGGTATCCTGGTCAGCGAAGTGGTACTGGTTGCACGCAAGTCGCGCACCGCTGTCGAGCGCTGGATCTACACCGACGTGGGCAAGTTCTCCGGCCTGATCGAAACCATGGACGAAGCCATCAAGTTCCCGATCTGGACCGAGAAGAAAGGCGAGGCCGAAGAAGTGGTCATCGCCGGCCCGACCTGCGACAGCGCCGACATCATGTACGAAAACTACAAGTACGGCCTGCCGCTGAACCTGGCCATCGGCGACCGCCTGTACTGGCTGTCGACCGGTGCCTACACCACCAGCTACAGCGCAGTGGAATTCAACGGCTTCCCGCCGCTGAAGGCTTACTACCTGTAATGCACAACGGGGCCGCAAGGCCCCGTTTTCATTTGTGCTTTGCTGTACCGGCCTCTTCGCGGGCACGCCCGCTCCCACAGGTACAGCGCAGCCTCAAGCCTTGTCCAGACCCTGTGGGAGCTGGCTTGCCGGCGATAGGGCCAGCACAGGCGACATCAGGCTTCGCGCCGCTCGATCTCCTCGGCATACCGCGCCGCAAAGGCCATCAATACCGGCCCCGCCCCCTGCAAGCTCACCAGCGCACTGCGCAGGAAATTCATGTTCCCCTCGACCCGCGCCCGCTCCAGCCAAGGCCCGGCTTCCGCCACCTGCCCACGCTCGACCAGCACCAGCCCCAGGCTGAACATGCCGCGAAAGTCCCCCGCCTCGGCCGAACGCCGATACCAGCGCACCGCCCGTGTCGGGTTGGGCGCCGTGGCGATGCCTTGCTCCAGGTAACGCCCGTACAGGTTCATCGACTTGGCATGCCCCATGTGCGCCGCTTTCTCGTAGCACATCAGCGCCTGCGCCTGGTTGGCCGGTACGCCGCGCCCGGTGGCCAGCAGGTTGCCCAGGTTGTACAGCCCCCAGTCCAGCCCGGCATCGGCCGCACGCGCATAGTGAACGGCCGCCTGCGCCGGGCTTGGCTCACCGCCCCAGCCATGCTCCAGGCAACGCCCCAGCATGTTGTGCGCCATGGCACTGCCGCCCTGTGCGGCAATGCCGAACCAGCGCCTGGCCACGGCGGCATCCGCCTGAATACCACGCCCGTCGAGCAGGATCTGCCCCAGCAGCAACTGTGCCTCGACCGCGCCCTGCCCTGCCGCCGCCAGGATCGCCTGGGCAGCCTTGCCGGGGCTTTCTTCCAGCATGGCCTGCAAACCGGCCACATCCACCACTTCCTCACGCCGCAACTGATAGGACACGGCTCAGACCTCGGCCCAGCGGCGCAGCAGGTTGTGGTAGGTGCCGGTCAGCTGTAGCAATGATGGATGGTCCGGCACATCGGCAGTCAGTTGCTGGATGGCATTGTCCATTTCGAACAGCAACGCCCGCTGGCTGTCCTCGCGCACCAGGCTCTGGGTCCAGAAGAACGCGGCGTAACGCTGGCCACGGGTTACCGGGTTGACCTTGTGCAGGCTGGTGCCTGGGTACAGCACCAGGTCACCAGCGGCCAGCTTGACCTGCTGCACGCCATAGGTGTCCTGGATCACCAATTCGCCGCCGTCGTAGCTGTCCGGCTCGCTGAGGAACAGCGTGGAGGACAGGTCGGTACGCACCCGCTCCGGGCTGCCCTTGGGCTGGCGCAGGGCGTTGTCGATGTGGAAGCCGAAATTGCCCCCTTCGCGGTAGCAGTTGATCAGCGGCGGGAACACCTTGTGCGGCAAGGCTGCGGACATGAAGCGCGGGTTCTGCCACAAACGGTCGATCAGCGCACTGCCGATCTCCTTGGCCAGCGGGTGCCCTTCCGGCAGCTGCAGGTTGTGCTTGGCCCTGGCCGACTGGTAGCCGGCGGTGATCTTGCCGTCGGCCCAGTCGGCCTGCTCCAGCGCCTCGCGGATACGGGCCAGTTCATCGGCGTCGAACAGGCCGGGGATGTGAAGCAGCATGGCGGCAGCACCGTCAGAAAATGTAAGGCGCCAATGATATTGATTCCCTTTTGCGCTTCACAAGCCCCATTCGCCGCTTAAGACGTTTCAGCGTGATGAAACCGTAAAGGCAAATTGTAAAGAATGTAAATTCTTCGCGAATGGTAATGCATCTCAATTGTGAGTCAAAATAGCTTGCATTAAGATCCGCGGCCTTAACACCTTGGGGAAGGTCCTAAGCAATGCGCCAGTACGTACCATCTGCAGTGAGTTCACCACGCCTGATCGTGTCAGCCATCGGTGTCGCCCTCAGCGCCTCATCGGCCTACGCCGCCGACCCGGCCGCCAGCAGCGCGATCACCCTCGACGCCACCAGCGTCAACGGCAAGGCTGAACAGGCCAGCACCGATTACAAGGTCGACAAGGCCTCCTCGCAGAAGTACACCGCGCCGCTGGTAGACACCCCGCGCTCGGTCACCGTAATCCCGCAGCAAGTGATCAAGGACACCAGCGCCCTGACCCTGCAGGACGCCCTGCGCACCGTGCCGGGCATCACCATGGGTGCCGGCGAAGGTGGCAACCCGTCCGGCGATCGCCCATTCATCCGTGGCTTCGACAGCCAAGGCTCGATGTACCTGGACGGCGTGCGCGATACCGGTTCGCAAACCCGCGAAATCTTCGCCATCGAATCGGTGGAAGTGGCCAAGGGCCCGAATTCCTCGATCGCTGGCCGTGGCGCTGCCGGTGGCACCATCAACATGGTCAGCAAGCGTGCGCACCTGGGCAATTCGCTCGACGGTGCCTGGACCTGGGGCAGCGATCAGACCCAGCGCTACACCCTGGATGGCAACTATCAGTTCAGCGACAGCGTCGCCGGCCGCCTGAACCTGATGACCCATAAAAGCAACGTCGCCGGCCGCGATGAGGTCAACTACGACCGCTGGGGCGTGGCACCTTCGCTGGTGTTCGGTCTGGGCACCGATACCCGCGTGAGCCTTGACTACTACCACATGGAAAGCGACGACCTGCCGGATTCGGGTATTCCCTATAGCCTGCGCTCCGGCAGCTCGGCCGCTCGCACCTCGGCCAACCCGGACAAGCCGACCCACGGTGGTGGTGGCAGCAGCAATTACTACGGCCTAGTCGGCCGCGACTTTTCCAAGAGCCGCGCAGATATTTCGACCATCAGCATCGAGCATGACCTGAGCGACGCGCTGACCATCAAGAACACCTTGCGCCATGGCAATACGCTGCAGGACTACATCTACAGCCAGCCAGACGACAGCAAGGGCAACATCCTCAACGGTGAAGTCTGGCGTCGCCCGAACAATCGCGTAGCCAATACCCGCACGACCACCAACCAGACCGACCTGTATGGTGATTTCTACGTTGGTGGCCTGAAGAACAGCTTCTCCAGCGGTATCGAACTCAGCCGGGAAACATCGGTGAAATCGGGCTATGACGTCACCGGTTTCGGCGCTGGCAACTGCTCGAGTGCAACAGGCCAGATCTCCGGTGTCTGCACCTCGTTCCCGAACCCCAATCCGCATGAACAGTGGGATGGCACCATCAGCCGCACCGAAGCCGGTGCCGATACTGCTGGCAACACGCGCGCCATCTACTTCACCGACACGCTGGAGCTCGACCCGGCCTGGTTGCTGACCATGGGCCTGCGTTACGACCACTTCGACACCAAGGCCAAGACCAAAGCGGCCAACGGCTCGACCAGCTTCAAGACCCAGGACACCAGTGAGTTTGTCACTGGCCAACTGGGCCTGACCTGGAAGCCTGCCGAGAACGGCAGCATCTATGTGTCCTATGCCACCTCCGCCACCCCGCCTGGTTACGCGCTCGGCGAAGGCTCCGACGGCAACGCGCTGGTCACGGCCACCACTACCAGCGAGCTGAAACCAGAACAGACCACCAACTACGAAATCGGTACCAAGTGGGATCTGCTCGACGAGCGCCTGGCGTTGACCGCAGCCATTTTCCGCACCGAGAAGGAAGACGCTCGTGTACTGGTGGATAACAACACCTACCAGAACATCGGCAAGACCCGTGTCGATGGCCTGGAGCTCAGCGCCAGCGGCAAGCTGACTGACGCCTGGCAAGTATTCGCCGGCTACAGCTACCTGGATGCCAAGCTCGTCGACGGCGGCGCGCAGCGGGTCGGCACGGTGTTCATCGATGGTTACAACGATGGCAACCAGTTGCCAAACACACCGAACCACAGCCTGACCCTGTGGACCACCTACAACGTCACGCCGAAGCTGACCCTTGGTGGTGGTGCCTTCTACGTCGATGAAGTGTTCGGCAACACCACCAACAGCGTGATGGTCGACTCGTACTGGCGCTACGACGCCATGGCCAGCTACAAGCTGACCAAGCACGTCGACCTGCAACTGAACGTGCAGAACCTCACCAATGAGGTCTATTACGACAAGGCCTACAGTGGGCACTATGCCAACCAGGCCGCCGGGCGGACTGCACTGTTGACCACCAGCTTCCACTTCTGATGTAGGGATGGGGTTGATCTGTTGAATGGGCTGCGCCTGTGCCGGCCCTTTCGCGGGTGAACCCGCTCCCACAGGTACTCCACTGGCCTCAGGTCCAGTGATATCTCTGTGGGAGCGGGTTCACCCGCGAAGAGGCCGGTACAGACATCACAAGCCTGACTGACTAGCCCACCCTGCCCCGTTCATTCCCGTGAGCGGGGCTTTTGCGTATCAGGGCATAATGCACACCGCGCAGTGTGCGGTAGAAACACAAGGTGATCATGTGGTGAAGAAGACGCTGTTCCAATTGCACTGGTTCTTTGGCATCACTGCTGGCCTGGTGCTGGCCTTGATGGGTATCACCGGGGCCCTGTACTCGTTTCAGGAAGAACTGCTGCGCGCGTTCAATGCCGATGTGCTCAAGGTAGAAGTCCGCGCCGAAGGCGTACTGCCGCCGGCCGAGCTGGTACGTCGGGTCGAGGCCCAGCAGCACGACAAGGTGGCGATGCTGTGGGTCGACGTGCACGAAGGCAACGCCGCACGAATCTCCTTCACCCCGCCACCGGGCGAGCGCCGCGGCCAGCTGCGCTTTGCCGACCCGTATACCGGCGAGCTAAAGGGTGAAGTGACCGGGCAAGGCTTCTTCAACCTCATGCTCAACCTGCACCGCTTCCTGGCCATGGGCGACAGCGGCCGGCAGATAACCGGTGCCTGCACCCTGATGCTGGTGTTTTTCTGCCTCTCCGGCCTGTACCTGCGCTGGCCGCGCAAGGCGCTGGACTGGCGCACCTGGCTGACCTTCGACTGGGCCAGGAAAGGCCGCGCTTTCAACTGGGACCTGCATGCCGTGGCCGGCACCTGGTGCCTGCTGTTCTACCTGCTGTTCGCCCTGACCGGGCTGTTCTGGTCCTACGAGTGGTACCGCGAGGGCCTGAACAAACTGCTGGCCGACGCACCGGCCGCTGGCCAGCAGCAAAAGCGCGGCGAAGGCCGTGGCCGCCACGGGCCGCAGAAAATCGACAAGAACGCCCCGCCGCTGGTGGTCGATTACGACGCAATCTGGGCCAACCTCAAGGACGCCGCCGGCCCGGGCCTGACCATGTACAACCTGCGACTGCCACCGGCGGGCGGCCAGCCGGCCAGGTTGTTCTACCTGCTGGACAACGCCGACCACCCACGTGCC
Organism: Pseudomonas persica; assembly: GCF_900291015.1. Classification (GTDB taxonomy): domain Bacteria; phylum Pseudomonadota; class Gammaproteobacteria; order Pseudomonadales; family Pseudomonadaceae; genus Aquipseudomonas. The sequence goes on along the minus strand of NZ_OLKL01000010.1, from coordinate 253,010 downwards.
TTCAACACCCTGATGCTGGACCCGGCCAGCGGCCAGGTGAAAAAACATGACCGCTACACCGACAAATCCTTCAAGGCCCAACTGCTGCAGAGCGTCTATGCCCTGCACGTCGGCGAATACTTCGGCCTGCCGGGGCGCATCATCGTCACCATCGCCAGCCTGAGCATGCCGCTGTTCTTCGTCACCGGCTGGCTGCTGTACCTCGACCGCCGCCGCAAGAAGCGCCAGGTGCGCGCCGCCCGTGGCAACGTCACCGGCAACACTGCCAGCAGCGACGGCTGGCTGATCGGCTTTGCCAGCCAGAGCGGCCTTGCCGAACAACTGGCCTGGCAGAGCGCCGGCCAGTTGCAGGCGGCCGGCCTGCCGGTGCAGGTACGTGCCCTGGCCGAACTGGGTGAACACGACCTGCGCCAGGCCCGCCGTGCGCTGTTCGTGGTCAGCACCTTCGGCGACGGCGAAGCCCCCGACAGCGCCCGCGCCTTCGAGCGCAAGGTGCTCGGCCAGCCTTGGGCGCTGCACAACCTCAGCTATGCCCTGCTCGCCCTCGGTGACCGCCAGTACCCGCACTTCTGCGGCTTCGCCCGCCGCTTGCAGGCATGGCTGGGTGAACGCGGAGCCAGCAGCGCGTTCAGCCCGGTGGAAGTGGACAACGCCGACCAGGCTGCACTGCAGCAGTGGCAGCAGGAACTGGCGCAACTGACTGGCGCCCAGCCAGTGGCCGCCTGGCAGCCGCCGAGTTTCGGCAACTGGTCGCTGGTGCGCCGCGAACTGCTCAACCCGGGCAGCCAGGGCCAGCCGGTGTACCTGCTCGGCCTGCGACCGCAAGAGCCCGCCAGCTGGGAAGCTGGCGACCTGGTGGAGATCCTGCCGCTCAACGGCCCGCCAAGGATCGACGCCTTCCTCGATGGCATGGCGCTGGACGCCGGGGCCAAGGTGCACGTGAATGGCCTGGGCGAAACCCTCGCCCAGGCCCTGGTTGGCCGGCAGTTGCCGACCCGTCGCGATCACCTGATCGGCTTGCAGCCGCAAGCGCTGGTCGACGCACTGGTGCCGATCGGCAGCCGCGAGTACTCGATCGCCTCCATCGCCAGCGATGGCGTACTGGAGCTGATCGTGCGCCAGGAACGCCACGCCGATGGCAACCTGGGCCTGGGTTCCGGCTGGCTGACCGAGTACCTGCCGCTGAACGGTACGCTGAGCCTGCGCTTGCGGCGCAACAGCAGCTTCCACCTGCCGGAAAGCGCTGCACCACTGGTACTGATCGGCAACGGCACCGGCCTGGCCGGCCTGCGCAGCCTGCTTCGCGCGCGGGTCAGTGCAGGCGAGCAGCGTAACTGGCTGCTGTTCGGCGAGCGTAACCGCGCACATGACCTGCTGTGTGGTGAGGAACTGCAAGGCTGGCTGGACAGCGGCGACCTGGCACGCCTGGACCTGGCGTTTTCGCGGGATCAGGCCGACAAGGTGTATGTGCAGGATGTGTTGCAGCAGCAAGCTCAAGAGCTCAAGCGCTGGGTCGCGGATGGCGCCTGTGTGTATGTCTGCGGCAGCCTGCAAGGGATGGCTGCCGGGGTGGATGCGGCGCTCAACGGCATCCTCGGGGAAGCGGAAGTACAGCAGCTGATCGAGGACGGGCGGTATCGGCGGGATGTGTACTGATCGGAAACTGATGTAACCAGCACCGGCCTCTTCGCGGGTAAACCCGCTCCCACAGGGTCCTCACAGATTTTGATACTGTGCAGTACCTGTGGGAGCGGGTTTACCCGCGAAGAGGCCGGTACAGGCTGTCAGTGCAACTCGAAGGTATCGGCATCCAGGTTGGCCGGGAACTTGGCCCGGTATGCCGCCAGCTCCGCCGCGCTCAACACCGCGGTGAACACCCCGTCCGCCTCCCCGGCGCTGAGCAGGCTCTCGCCCTGGAAGTCCAGCACCTGGCTGTCGCCGGAATAGGCAAAGCCCTTGCCGTCGGTGCCCACCCGGTTCACCGCCGCCACATAGCACAGGTTCTCGATACCCCGCGCCGGCAACAGGCGGTTCCAGTGCTGGCGGCGCGCAGCCGGCCAGTTGGCGGTGTACAGCAACAGGTCGGTGTCCTGGGCATCGCGGCTCCACACCGGGAAGCGCAGGTCGTAGCAGATCAACGGGCGAATCCGCCAGCCGTTGAGCTCGAACTGCACCTGGCGCTCACCCGGGGTGTAATGCTTGTGCTCACCGGCCATGCGGAACAGGTGGCGCTTGTCGTAGTGCAGGATCTCGCCATCCGGCCGCGCCCACAGCAGGCGGTTGCGGTGGCTGCCATCGGCGGCCTGGATGATCACGCTGCCAGTAATTACCGTGTTGTACTTCTTCGCCTGGGCCTTCAGCCATTTGTAGGTCGGGCCATTCTCTGGCTCGGCCAGGCTCTCGGACTGCATCGAGAAGCCGGTGGTGAACATTTCCGGCAAAATCACCAGGTCCACTGCGCCCACCTGCTCCAGCAGCACTTCGAAGTGCGCATAGTTGGCTTCGCGGTCGTGCCAGGCCAGGGTGGTCTGCACCAGGGCGACTTTCAGGTTCGGCAGTTCACTCAGATCGCGCATAGTCTTTCCGCTGCCTGACGCAGCGTCTCCTCTCGTTTGGCAAAGCACAGGCGGACCAGGCGTTGCTTGGGGATGGGTTGCTGGTAGAACACCGACACCGGGATGCTCGCCACCCCGTGCTCACGGGTCAGCCACAGCGACATGTCGACATCGTTCAGGTCCGGGCGGATCTGCGAATAGTCCACCAGCTGGAAATAGGTACCCGCCGTGCGGTTGAAACGGAATCGTGAGCCCTCCAGCAAGCCGCAGAACAAGTCACGCTTGGCCTGGTAGAAAGCCGGTAGTTCATCGATATGCTCGGGGTGCTCGGCCATGAAATCGGCCAGGGCGCACTGTAGCGGGGTCACGCCGCAGAAGTTGACGTACTGGTGCACCTTGCGCAGCTCGGCGCTCAGCGCCGGCGGGGCAATCACGTAGCCGGTCTTCCAGCCGGTGACGTGGTAAGTCTTACCGAACGAGCTGACCACGAAGGCACGTTGGTACAGCTGCTCGTGAGCCAGCACGCTGGCGTGGCGCACGCCGTCGTAAACCAGGTGTTCGTAGACTTCATCGCTGACCAGGTAGATATCGCGATCGGCGATAAGCGCGGCCAACTGCTCGAGGTCTTCGCGGGTAATCAGCGCACCGCTGGGGTTGTGCGGCGAATTGAGGATGACCATGCGCGTGCGCGGGCCGAGGGCATCGCTGAATTTCTGCCAGTCGATGCGGAAATCGCCGTCGCTCAACTGCACATGCACGCAGCGGCCACCGGCCAGCTCCACGGACGGCTCGTAGCTGTCGTAGCACGGGTCGAAGACAATTACCTCGTCACCGGCATGCACCACCGCCTGAATGGCACAGAATATCGCCTCGGTGGCACCTGGGGTGATGGTCACTTCCTGATCGGCATCCACCTGTGCGCCATACAGCCGCGCAACCTTGGCCGCCACCTGCTGACGCAGGGCCGGCAGGCCGGTCATCGGCGAATACTGGTTATGCCCGGCGGCCACATGCCGGCCTACTGCATCGAGCAGCGCCTGCGGGCCGTTGAAGTCGGGGAAACCTTGCGACAGGTTGAGCGCGCCAGTCTGCACGGCTAGCTGGGACATGGTGGTAAAGATGGTCGTGCCGACATTCGGCAGTTTGCTGCGAATCATGGAGCCCTCTTTCCTGGGGTGTATCCGGCACGGGGTGGAGTCCGAGCATAGCGGATCGAGCGGTCAGGAAAAAGGTTGAAACAATAGGGGGATTTGCGCTGGATCAAAGGGCCTGTTCGCGGGTAAACCCGCTCCCACAGGTACTGCACAGCATTCGAAAACTGTGTGGGACCTGTGGGAGCGGGTTTACCCGCGAAGAAGCTGATGCGGAATCAGCGCTTGTCGCGGCGCTTCTTCTCGGCCTTCTTGTGGTGCGACATCAGGCGGCGCTTCTTGTTGACCTGGCGGTCGGTGAGGGTGTTCTTCTTGCCCTCGTACGGGTTCTCACCGCCCTTGTACTCGATGCGGATCGGCGTACCGACCAGCTTGAGGACGCGGCGGTAGGTGTTCTCCAGGTAACGCGAGTACGACTTCGGAATCTTGTCGGTCTGGTTGCCGTGGATCACGATCAGCGGCGGGTTGGCACCGCCGAGGTGGGCATAGCGCAGCTTGATGCGGCGGCCGTTGACCAGCGGTGGCTGGTGCTCGCTCACGGCATCTTCGAGGATCTGCGTCAGGCGGCTGGTCGGCCAGCGGGTGACCGCCGACTTGAACGCGGCCTGTACCGACTTGTACAGGTGGCCCACGCCGGTGCCGTGCAGGGCGGAGATGAAGTGGATGTCGGCAAAATCGACGAAGAACAGCCGGCGCTCCAGCTCGGTCTTCACGTAGTCACGCTCGCCCGGCGCCATGCCGTCCCACTTGTTCAGGGCGATGACGATGGCGCGGCCGGCTTCCAGGGCGAAGCCCAGCAGGTTCAGGTCGTGGTCCACCACACCTTCGCGGGCGTCCATGACGAAGATCACCACGTTGGCGTCCTTGATCGCCTGCAGCGTCTTCACCACCGAGAACTTCTCGACTTCCTCGTGGATCTTGCCGCGCTTGCGCACGCCGGCGGTGTCGATGAAGGTGTACTTCTCGTCATCGCGCTCGAACGGGATGTAGATACTGTCGCGGGTAGTGCCCGGCTGGTCGTACACCACCACGCGCTCTTCGCCGAGCATGCGGTTGACCAGGGTCGACTTGCCGACGTTGGGGCGGCCGATGATGGCGATCTTGATGCCATCCTTCTCGCTCGGGCCCGGGATGCGCACCGCTTCTTCGCCTTCGGCGACTTCGGCATCCAGCGCTTCCTCGACCTGGTCGCGCGGCAGGTGGCCGAGCACGGCCTCCATCAGCGCATTGATGCCGCGGCCCTGGGAGCCGGCCACCGGGATGGCGTTGCCCATGCCCAGCGGCGAGAACTCGGCGCGGGCGACGTCGGCGTCGATGTTGTCGATCTTGTTGGCAACCAGGATCGCTTCCTTGTTCCGCTTGCGCAGGTGCTCGGCGATCATCTGGTCGGCGGCGGTCATGCCGGCACGGGCATCGACCAGGAACAGCACATAGTCGGCTTCTTCGATGGCCATGAGCGACTGCTCGGCCATTTTCTCGTCCATGCCCACTTCGTCACCGGTGATACCCCCGGTGTCGATCAGGATGAAGGAACGACCCTGCCAGCTGGCATCACCGTACTGGCGATCACGGGTCAGGCCCGAGAGGTCACCGACGATGGCATCGCGGGTCTTGGTCAGGCGGTTGAACATGGTGGATTTGCCGACGTTCGGGCGGCCCACCAGGGCGATTACGGGAACCATTCGGCTCTCCACTCTTGAATTCTTGAAAATGCAAAGGCCGCTGCAAGGCAGCGGCCGGAGTTCGGGCGGCGTGTCCTACGCCGCGGCTTGAAGCCCGCCAAGGCTTCAAGCATAGCTTCAGCGGATGGTCAGTGCCTCGAGCTTGCCGCTGTTGCCAAAGACGTAGATGGTGTCGCCGACCACAAGTGGGCGGGCACGCAGGCCATCGCTGTCGATACGTTCACGGCCAACGAAGCGGCCATCGACCTGGCTCAGCAGGTGCAGATAGCCCTCGAAGTCACCCACCGCCACGTAGCTGGAGAACACCTCAGGCGCAGTCAACTGGCGGCGAGCCATGGTGTCGTTGGTCCACAGGGCGCTGGACGAGCGCTCGTCGACGCTTTCGACAGTACCCGAAGCTTCGCTGACGTAGACGTTGCCGAAGCCCTGGGCGACACCCACGTAGCTGGAGGCATCACGCTGCCACAGCACGCGGCCGCTTTCCAGGTCCAGGCCCGCGACACGGCCCTGGTAAGTGCTGACGTACAGGGTACCACCAGACAGCAGCAGGCCGCCGTCGATATCGACCACACGGTCCAGCTCGGAACGCCCCTGCGGAATCGCCACACGGCTTTCCCACACAGGAACACCGTTGTTGATGTCCACCGCCACTACCTTGCCGGTGGACAGGCCAGCGACGGCCAGGCGGTTGGTGGCGATCGGCGCACCGGTACCACGCAGCGTCAGCACGGCCGGGGTGTTTTCGTAGATCCAGCGGCGGTCACCAGTGGCGGCATCCAGGCCGATCAGGCGATCGTCCTGGGTCTGCACCACCACCACATCACCGTTGTTGGCAGGCGGGGCCAGCACTTCGCTGGTCACGCGGGAGCGCCAGCGCTCCTCACCGGTGCTGGAGTCCAGGGCGATGACTTCACCCTTGAGGGTGCCGATCATGACCAGGCCGTAGCCCACGCCGACAGCGCCGGACACCGGCAGTTCGAGGTCCTGCTTCCACACCACGTCGCCGGTGATGCGGTCGAGGGCAAAGACTTCGCCGTTGACGTCGGAGGCGTAGATACGGTCGTTCTCGATGGCCGGTACCAGGGTGTTGTAGGTCTCACCCTGGCCGTCACCGATCGAACGGCTCCACTGCTTCTTCAGCACCACTTCCTCGGTGAACTTGGTCAGCTCGGCCGGGGGCAGTTCCTTCTTGCTGTTGCTGCTGCAACCTGCGGCCAGTACGGCCAGGGTCAGCACTGCTGCATGTTTCCAACCGATCACTTACGCGTCCCCTTTGGCCAAGTCATCCAGCTTCAATTGCAGGCCACCGACCGCCGCCTCATCGGACAGCGCAGCCTTGGCTTTCTCGTAAGCGCTGTGCGCGTCGTCGGCGCGCCCCAGTTGCACCAACAGGTCGCCTTTCAACTCTTCACGGCTGGCCAGGAAGGCTTTGTCGGCATCGCCGTCGAGCAGCTTGAGGGCATCCTCGGCCTTGTTCTGGGCGGCCAGAACACGCGCCAGGCGCTGCCGCGAAATTTCGCCCAGGGTGGCATCGGCCGGTTTGTCCAGCACGCCCTTCAGCTCGGCAGCAGCGTCGTCGAGCTTGCCGCTCTCGACTGCAACCTTGGCCACGAACAGGCTGCCGTACTGGGCGTAGGCGGTACCGCCGAACTCGCTCTTGAGCTTGCCGGCCAGTTCCGCGACCTTGGTCGCGTCAGGCTGGCCAGTCGGCGTCAGGCTGGTCTCCAGCAAGGCCTGATACAGCTGCGAGGCACCTTGCGACTGATTGTTCTGGTACTTGTGCCAGGTATTCCAGCCCAACACCACCACGCCAGCCAGCAGGGCACCGGTCAGCAGCGGCTTGCCGTTGCGGTTCCACCAGTCCTTGACCCCTGCCAGTTCATCATCGGTACTCGACACCCCAATACTCCTTTTCGCCTATTCGCTTGTTGAACCGCGTTACGCCTGCGCGATCGCGGTTTCCAGGTGCTCAGCCAGAGCATCCCAGGCAATGTTCTGTTGTTCGCCCTGACCACGCAGGGGCTTGAAGCCGATCTCTTGCCTGGCCAGTTCGTCGTCGCCGAGGATCAGGGCGAACAACGCGCCGCTCTTGTCGGCTTTCTTGAACTGGCTCTTGAAGCTGCCACCACCGGCGTTGACAGCCAGGCGCAGGCCCGGCAGGCGGTCGCGCAGGCCTTCGGACAGGCGCAGGCCGGCCAGTTCCGCCTGGTCGCCAAAAGCGCACAGGTAGACGTCGATCTGGCGGCTGATGGACTCGGGCACCTTGCCCAGGGTTTCCAGCAGCAGGATCAGGCGCTCGATGCCCATGGCGAAACCGACGCCCGGGGTCGGCTTGCCGCCCATCTGCTCGACCAGGCCGTCGTAGCGGCCACCGGCGCAGACAGTGCCCTGGGCGCCGAGCTGGTCGGTGACCCACTCGAACACGGTCTTGCTGTAGTAGTCCAGGCCACGCACCAGCTTGGTGTTGATCACGAACGGGATGCCGGCAGCGTCCAGGCGGGCCTTGAGGCCCTCGAAGTGCACGCGCGATTCTTCGTCCAGGTAGTCTTCCAGCTTCGGCGCACCGACCAGCACCGCCTGGGTGTTCTGGTCCTTGCTGTCGAGGATGCGCAGCGGGTTGCTCTTCAGGCGGCGCTGGCTGTCTTCGTCCAGTTGCTCCAGGCGCGCCGAGAGGAACTCGACCAGCGCGTCACGGTAGCGAGCACGGGCTTCGCTGGTGCCCAGGCTGTTGAGTTCCAGCTTGACCGCGTCCTGGATGCCCAGCAGGCCCCACAGGCGCCAGGTCAGCATGATCAGCTCGGCGTCGATGTCCGGGCCGTCCAGGTTGAACACTTCCACGCCAATCTGGTGGAACTGCCGGTAGCGGCCCTTCTGCGGGCGCTCGTGGCGGAACATCTGGCCGATGTACCACAGTTTCTGCACCTGGCCGTTGCCGGTGATGCCATGCTCGAGCACGGCACGCACGCAGGCGGCGGTGCCTTCGGGGCGCAGGGTCAGCGAATCGCCGTTGCGGTCCTCGAAGGTGTACATCTCTTTTTCGACGATATCGGTCACTTCACCGATGGAGCGCTTGAACAGCTCGGTGAACTCGACGATCGGCGTGCGGATCTGGCTGTACCCGTAGGTGTCCAGCAGGCCGGCCACGGTGCCTTCGAAGTAGCGCCACAGCGGCGACTGTTCTGGCAGGATGTCGTTCATGCCACGAATGGCTTGCAGCGATTTGCTCACGAAAAGTCCTTACGAATTCTGTGTGTCAGCCACGGACGATCAGCGCCGCGTCGGCTTCGGCCTTTTCGGCCGCTTTCTGGCGGATGAGTTTTTCCAGCTCATCGACCAGGTTGTCATTGGTCAGCTTCTGCGCCGGCTTGCCGTCGATGTAGATCAGGTTCGGCGTACCGCCAGTCAGGCCGACATGAGCCTCCTTGGCTTCACCCGGGCCGTTGACCACGCAACCGATCACCGCTACGTCCAGCGGCACCAGCAGGTCTTCCAGGCGCCCTTCCAGCTCGTTCATGGTCTTGACCACATCGAAGTTCTGCCGCGAGCAGCTCGGGCAGGCGATGAAGTTGATGCCGCGCGAGCGCAGGTGCAGCGACTTGAGGATGTCGTAGCCGACTTTCACTTCTTCGACCGGGTCGGCCGCCAGCGAGATACGGATGGTATCGCCAATGCCTTCGGCCAGCAGCATACCGAGGCCGACAGCGGATTTCACCGTCCCCGACCGCAGGCCACCGGCTTCGGTGATGCCCAGGTGCAGCGGCTGCACGATCTGCCTGGCCAGCAGGCGGTAGGCTTCGACGGCCATGAACACATCGGAGGCCTTGACGCTGACCTTGAAGTCCTGGAAGTCCAGGCGGTCGAGGTGCTCGACGTGGCGCAGGGCCGACTCGACCAGCGCCGCCGGGGTAGGCTCGCCGTACTTTTTCTGCAGGTCCTTTTCCAGGGAACCGGCGTTGACGCCGATACGGATCGGGATGCCGCGGTCGCGGGCGGCATCGACCACCGCGCGCACACGGTCTTCACGGCCGATGTTGCCCGGGTTGATCCGCAGGCAGTCGACGCCCAGTTCGGCCACGCGCAGGGCGATCTTGTAGTCGAAGTGGATGTCGGCAACCAGCGGCACGCTGACCTGCTGCTTGATGCGGCCGAAGGCCTCGGCGGCGTCCATGTCCGGCACCGAGACACGCACGATGTCCACGCCGGCATCGACCAGGCGCTGGATTTGCGCCACGGTGGCGGCCACATCGTTGGTGTCGGTGTTGGTCATGCTCTGCACCGCGATGGGGGCATCACCACCCACCGGCACATTGCCGACCCAGATTTTGCGGGATTCGCGACGTTTGATCGGAGATTCACCGTGCATGACTTACTGTCCCAACTTCAGGCGAGCGGTCTCGCCACTGGTGAACGGGGCAACATCGACGGCCTGGCCGTTGTAGCTGACCTGGGCACCACGGGCAAAGCCCAGGCGTACCGAGAACGGCGGCTTGCCGGTCAGCTCGAGGTTGTCCCCCTTGCGCTTGATGGCGCTGAACAGCACCTTGCCGTTGCCGTCGGTGACCTGGGTCCAGCAATCGGCGACGAACTGGATGGCGACCTTGGCGCTACCAGCCGGCACTGCGGCTGGCGCGACAGGCTCGGCGGCGGCCACGGCCGCTGCAGGCGTAGCGGGTGCAACGGCCGCCGGGGCCGGGGCTACCGGGGCTACCGGCGCAGGCGCGACAGCAGGGGCGCTGGCAACCGGTGGCACAGGCGCCTGCGGGGCCGGCGCTGGCACTGCGGTGGCGGCAGGTGCCGGGCTTGCCGCTGCCTGTTCGGCGGCGGCTGGCTGCCCGGCAGCGCCCTGCTCCAGCGGCAGCGGCGCGCTCTCGGGCTGCTGGCCAGCGGAAACAGCCTGGTCTTCAGGCTCATCGAGCGGGTGAATCTGGGTGGTACCGTCGGCGCTTTCGACTTCGACGTGCTCCAGGGCAATCTTGGCCAGGTCCTTGCCACGCAGGCTGCCCTGGTCCTGCCACCAGACGAAGCCGCCACCGACCACCGCCACCAGCAGCAGCAGGCTGACGCCGCGCAGGATATTGTGCGACAGGCGCACCGGCTCTTCGATACGGCCCAGCGAGTGCACGTCGCTGCCTTGGGCGTGAGTGCCGGTATAACGGTCGAAGGCCTCCACCAGGGCTGCCTGGTCCAGATCCATCAGCTTGGCATAGGCGCGGATATAACCACGGGCGAAGGTATGCCCCGGCAGCTTGTCGAAGGCGCCGGTTTCCACGTGGTTCAACGAACTGACAGTGAGGTTGAGCTTGCAGGCCACCTCGGCTTGTGACCAGTCCCGGTTCTCACGGGCCTGGCGCAAAAGCTCACCGGGGTTCTGGCCAGGCGCTACTGCTACTTCGGGATGCGCGGCTTTCATCGTTGCTCCGACAGGTATTGCTGATATTCCGGCGTACCGGGATAAAGTCGTTGTAATTGCTGGCCCAGCTCGGCCAGTGTGCCCTGCTCGTCGAATACCCGGGCAAGGCGGCTACCCAGCAGCAGGCTACGGGCATCATGATCGCTCAACTGGCTGAAACGATCGTAGTAGTCCCGGGCCGGCACATAATGCCTGTTTTCGTAGGACAACTCAGCCATTTCCAGCAACGCTTTCGGTTGCCGCTGGTTGAGTTGCAAAGCTTTCAGCAGATACGCCTGCGCCTGGTCGCGGCGCTCGAGCTTCAGGGCGGTCAGGCCCAGATTCTCGTACACGCGTGAGCGCTCAGGATACAGGGTATCGGCGCTGGCCAGGCGAAACATCTGCTCGGCCTCGGCAAATCGCCCCTGAGCATAAAGGAAACTGCCGTAATTGTTGCGAATTCGCGTGTCGCCCGTGCGTGCCTGCAGCGCCTTGCGAAAGTGCGCTTCGGCCAGCGCCGGCTCGCCTTCGGCCTGGAATACCAGCGCCAGGGCAGCGTGCGCATCGGGATCAGCGCCATCCAGGGCCATGGCCTTGCCCAGCGCCGCCTTGGCCTGCTCGGTCAAACCTTGTTGCAAATAACCCAGCCCAAGCTGCACATAGGCCCGCCCCGCCTCTGCCCTGCCCTGGCGGCTGGCCAGGGGGTCGCCCGTGCCGCCCGACACGCAGCCGGCCAGCAGCGAAAGCGCAAGGATCGACAGCGCGGCGCGCAGGCTCATGGGCAAGGTCCCGGTCAGTGGCTGGCGGGGCTGTCTTGCAGCTCGACGTCCGCAGACAGCTGGCGTACGGCGATGTAGCGCTCGCTGCGGCGGGTGCGGTCGTTGACCTGGCCGACCAACTGGCCACAGGCGGCGTCGATGTCATCACCACGGGTGGTGCGGGTGGTGACATTGAAGCCACCGTGGTGCAACAGGTCCTGGAAGCGGCGAATGGCGTTGTTGCTCGGCCGCTCGTAGCCCGAGTGCGGGAACGGGTTGAACGGGATCAGGTTGATCTTGCACGGCACGTCGCGCAGCAGCTCAATCATTTGCGCCGCATGCTCAGGCTGGTCGTTGACGTCCTTGAGCAGGGTGTACTCGATGGTCAGCACGCGCTTGCCACCCAAGGTGGCCATGTAGCCCATGCACGATTCCAGCAGCATCTTCAGCGGGTACTTCTTGTTGATCGGTACCAGCTTGTTGCGCAGTTCGTCGTTCGGTGCGTGCAGCGACAGCGCCAGCGACACGTCGATGTGCTTGGCCAGCTCGTCGATCATCGGCACCACGCCCGAGGTGGACAGGGTGACGCGACGCTTGGAAATGCCATAGCCCAGATCTTCCATCATGATCTTCATGGCGGCGATGACATTGTCGAAATTCAGCAGGGGTTCGCCCATGCCCATCATGACCACGTTGGTAATGGCGCGGTCGATCTTGGCCGGGACGGTCCCGAAGGATTTGTTGGCAAGCCACACCTGGCCGATCACTTCGGCGGCGGTGAGGTTGCTGTTGAAGCCTTGCTTGCCGGTGGAGCAGAAGCTGCAGTCCAGGGCACAGCCGGCTTGCGACGACACGCACAGGGTGCCGCGATCGTCGGTGGGGATGTAGACGGTTTCGACGCAGCTGCCGGAGGCAACGCGGACCACCCACTTGCGGGTACCGTCGGCGGAAATGTCTTCACTGACCACTTCCGGGCCCCGAATCTCGGCAACGGCCTCGAGCTTTTCGCGCAAGGCCTTGCCGACATTGGTCATGGCGGCGAAATCGTCGACGCCATAGTGGTGAATCCATTTCATGACCTGACCGGCACGAAAACGCTTCTCTCCGATCGACTCGAAGAATTTTTCCATTTCCTGCAGGGTCAGGCCCAACAGGTTGATCTTGCCAGTCATGTCACTCATGGAATCACCCAAGACCTGCTTCGCTTAGCGAATGCGGTCGCACAGCTCGGTAGCGGAGAAGAAGTAAGCGATTTCGCGGGCAGCCGAAGCTTCCGAGTCGGAACCGTGAACAGCGTTTTCGTCGATGGAAACGGCGAAGTCAGCACGGATGGTGCCGGCAGCAGCTTCTTTCGGGTTGGTGGCGCCCATCAGCTCGCGGTTGGCCAGAACGGCGTTTTCGCCTTCCAGAACCTGAACGATGACCGGACCGGAAGTCATGAAGGCAACCAGGTCAGCGAAGAAGCCGCGCTCTTTGTGCTCGGCGTAGAAGCCTTCGGCTTCGGCTTTGGACAGTTGCTTCATTTTCGAAGCGACGACGCGCAGGCCGGCTTTCTCGAAACGAGTGGTGATCTCGCCGATGACGTTCTTGGCAACGGCGTCAGGCTTGATGATGGAGAAAGTACGTTGAACAGCCATGGAAAACTCCAGAAAAATGAGTGTTGCGAAAAATTAAACCCGCGAATTATACGCGGGTTCCAGGGGATTGCCTAACCTGCAGGACGCGTTCAGTCGGCTTCTTCGATCCAGGCCGCCTGGATGGCCTCGAGCACTTTCTCACCGCCGCGTGATGGATCGTCGCTGAATTCTGGCAAGGCCAGCACCCAGCGGTGCAGATCGACGAAATTCACATAACGAGGATCGACGTCCGGCTGGCTTTCTGCAAGCTGGATGGCGATCTCAGGTACATCAATCCATTTCAGGCTCATGGGGCAAACCTCAGTGCGGCGCTTCGGCGGCGTGGTTGAGCGAATACTTGGGGATCTCGATGACCAGGTCCTGGTCAGCGACAACCACCTGGCAGCCGAGGCGCGATTGAGCCTCCAGGCCCCAGGCCTTGTCCAGCATGTCCTCTTCCAGCTCGTCGGCTTCTTCCAGCGAGTCGAAACCCTTGCGGATGATGCAGTGGCAGGTGGTACAGGCCTTGACGCCGCCGCAGGCGCTTTCCATCTCGATGTGATGGTCGTGGGCCAGTTCCAGGACGTTGGTCCCGGGCTCGACTTCCACGGTCAGCCCTTCGGGGCAGAACTTCTCGTGCGGCAGGAATGTCACCAGCGGCATCGGTTACTCCTCGATCTCATTCAGGTTGCGCCCGGCCAGTGCGGCTTTGACCGTCGAATCAAGGCGACGGGCGGCAAATGCGTCGGTCACCTGCGACAGACGCTTGGTCTGTTGCTCGATGGCTGCGCCATCGGTGCCGGCCAGCAAATCACGTAGTTCTTGCATCTGGAATTCGATGGCGGCGCGCTCGTCACTGCTGAGCAGGCGCTCACCGTCGGCGTCCAGGGCGCCCTGTACCGCTTCGAGCAGGCGCTCGCCGTCCACCTGGTGCTCGCGCAACTGGCGGGCCTGCTTGTCGGAACCTGCGTGTTCGAAGGAGTCCTTGAGCATGCGGGCGATTTCGCCGTCGGTCAGGCCGTAGGACGGCTTGACCTGGATGCTGGCTTCCACGCCCGAGCCCAGCTCGCGGGCGGCGACGCCGAGCAGGCCGTCGGCGTCGACCTGGAAGGTGACGCGGATTTTCGCCGCACCGGCGACCATGGCCGGGATGCCACGCAACTCGAAGCGCGCCAGCGAGCGGCAGTCGCTGATCAGCTCGCGCTCGCCCTGCAGGACGTGGATCATCATGGCCGTCTGGCCATCTTTATAGGTGGTGAACTCCTGGGCACGCGCCACCGGGATCGTGGTGTTGCGCGGGATCACCTTCTCCATCAGCCCGCCCATGGTCTCAAGACCAAGCGACAGCGGGATGACATCCAACAGCAGCAGCTCGCCACCTTCGCGGCGGTTGCCGGCCAAGGTATCGGCCTGGATGGCAGCACCGATGGCCACCACCTGGTCGGGGTCGATCGAGGTCAGCGGGGTGCGCCCGAACAGCGCACCGACGGCTTCACGCACACGCGGGACGCGGGTCGAACCACCGACCATGACCACGGCGCTGACCTCTTCCAGCTCGATACCGCTGTCACGCACGGCGCGGCGGCAGGCTTTGAGGCTGCGGGCAACCATGGGCTCGATCATGGCTTCGAAGCCGGCGCGGCTCAGCTCGCCCTGCCAGGTGCCATGGCTGACACGGACCACGTCGGCGTCGGTCAGGGCTTCCTTGGCGGCGCAGGCGGTTTGCAACAGCGCGCGCTGGGTGGCCGGGTCCAGGTCGGACGACAGACCGGCCTGTTCGATGATCCAGCCGGCAATGGCGTGGTCGAAGTCATCACCGCCCAGGGCCGTATCGCCACCGGTGGCCAGCACTTCGAATACGCCGGCAGTCAGGCGCAGGATGGAAATGTCGAAAGTACCGCCACCCAGGTCATAGATGGCCACCACGCCTTCGGCGTTCTGGTCCAGGCCATAGGCCACGGCAGCGGCAGTCGGCTCGTTGAGCAGGCGCAACACGTTCAGGCCGGCCAGGCGCGCAGCGTCCTTGGTGGCCTGGCGCTGGGCATCGTCGAAATAGGCCGGCACGGTGATCACCGCCCCCACCAGCTCACCGCCGAGGGTGGCTTCGGCACGCTCGCGCAGCACCTTGAGGATATCGGCGGACACTTCCACCGGGCTTTTCGGCCCCTGCACGGTGTCGATGAACGGCATGTGCGACTCACCGCCAACGAAGCGGTACGGCAGCTGCTCGCCCAGCTGCTTGACGTCGGCCAGGCCGCGCCCCATCAGGCGCTTGACCGACAGCACGGTGTTCAGCGGGTCGCTGGAAGCGGCATCGCGTGCAGCCTGCCCCACTTCGTTGCGCCCTTCGAGGTAGCGCACCGCGGACGGCAGAATGACATTGCCCTGCGCGTCGGGCAGGGGCTCGCTACGGCCGCTGCGTAGTGCGGCGACCAGGGAGTTGGTGGTACCCAGGTCGATCCCCACCGCCAGGCGGCGCTGGTGCGGCTGAGGGCTTTGACCGGGTTCGGCAATCTGCAGTAGGGCCATGCTTATCTGAATACCTTAGGTGCCATCACGGGCAGCACCGGGTTAATCGTCGAGGCGCTCTTCCAGTTGGCGCACTTCTTGGGCGAGCTTGTCGAGGAACTGCATGCGGCGCATCAGGCGTTCGGCCTTGTCGCGCTCGCCGGGGGCGTCCCAGCAGGCGGCAAAGTCCTCGTTCAGCGTGTCCTGGGCGACCTTCAGGCGCTTCTTGAACACGGCCACGCCAGCGAGGTCGGCTTCGTCCTGCAGCTCTTCGAGCTCTTCGCGCCACTGCATCTGCTGCAACAGGAAGTCCGGGTCATGGACCGTGACCTCCTGGGGCACTTCATGGCCGCCGATGGCCAGCAGGTAGCGGGCCCGACGCGGCGCACTGCGCAGGGTCTGGTAGGCGTCGTTGAGGGCTGCAGACTTCTCCAGCGCCACGCGCTGCTCGCGCTCGGAGGCGTCGGCAAAGCGATCGGGATGGACTTCGCGGGCCAGCTCGCGATAGCGAGTGGCCAGCTTGTCGAGATCCAGGCGGAAGCTTGGCTGGAGGTCAAACAATGCGAAATGACAAGGAGTACCCACAGCCAGCCTCAAACGTTGAAGCTTTCGCCGCAGCCACACTCACCGCGCACGTTGGGGTTGTTGAACTTGAAGCCTTCGTTCAACCCTTCCTTGACGAAGTCCAGTTCGGTGCCATCGAGGTACACCAGGCTCTTGGGATCAATGATCACCTTGACGCCATGGTTCTCGAACACCTGGTCTTCGTCCGCCAGCTCGTCGACGAACTCCAGCACGTAGGCCAGGCCCGAGCAACCGGTGGTGCGCACGCCCAGGCGAATGCCTTCGCCCTTGCCGCGCCCTTCCAGGGAACGCCGCACGTGGTTGGCGGCGGCTTCTGTCATGCTGATAGCCATCAGGACTCCTTACCTCGCAACAGGCGACTTAGATCAAGCCTTTTTTCTGCTTGTAATCGCGTACGGCTGCCTTGATGGCATCTTCGGCGAGTACCGAGCAGTGGATCTTGACCGGCGGCAACGCCAGTTCCTCGGCCAGCTGGGTGTTCTTGATGGTTTCGGCTTCGTCCAGGGTCTTGCCCTTCATCCACTCGGTGGCGAGGGAGCTGGAAGCGATGGCCGAACCGCAGCCGTAGGTCTTGAACTTGGCGTCTTCGATCACGCCCTGCTCGTTGACCTTGATCTGCAGGCGCATCACGTCACCGCAGGCCGGAGCGCCGACCATGCCGGTACCGACGTCCGGGTCCTCGGCGTTCATCTTGCCGACGTTGCGCGGGTTTTCGTAGTGGTCGATGACCTTTTCACTGTATGCCATGGTGCAATTCCTTCCTCATCAGGGAGCCGCTCTTGCCGGCGACTGCTTAGTGGGCGGCCCACTCGATCTTGGAGATGTCAACGCCGTCTTTGTACATGTCCCACAGCGGCGACAGCTCACGCAGTTTGTTTACGGCCTCGCAGACTTTCTGCGCGGCGTAGTCGACTTCTTCTTCGGTGGTGAAACGGCCGAAGGAGAAGCGGATCGAGCTGTGCGCCAGCTCGTCGTTGCGGCCCAGGGCGCGCAATACGTAGGACGGCTCGAGCGACGCGGAGGTGCAGGCCGAACCGGACGATACGGCGATGTCCTTCAGCGACATCAGCAGCGATTCGCCTTCGACGTAGTTGAAGCTCAGGTTCAGGTTGTGTGGTACGCGGGCAGTCTTGCTGCCGTTGACGTACAGCTCTTCGAGGTCCGAGACCTGCTTGAAGAAGCGGTCGCTCAGGGCCTTGATGCGCACGTTTTCCGCGGCCATTTCCTGCTTGGCGATGGCGAAGGCTTCGCCCATGCCGACGATCTGGTGGGTCGGCAGGGTACCCGAACGCATGCCGCGCTCATGGCCACCGCCGTGAATAATGGCCTCCAGGCGTACACGCGGCTTGCGGCTGACGTACAGCGCGCCGATGCCTTTCGGGCCGTAGACCTTGTGCGCCGAGAACGACATCAGGTCGACCTTCAGCTTTTGCAGGTCGATTTCGACCTTGCCGGCCGACTGCGCCGCGTCAACGTGGAACAGCACACCGCGCGAGCGGGTCAGTTCACCGATGGCGGCGATATCGTTGATCGAGCCGACTTCGTTGTTCACGTGCATCAGCGAAACCAGAATGGTGTCGTCGCGCAGCACCGCTTCGACCATGGCCGGGGTGACGATGCCGTCTTCGCCTGGCTCGAGGTAGGTGACTTCGAAACCTTCACGCTCCAGCTGGCGAGCGGTATCCAGGACCGCCTTGTGCTCGATCTTGGAGGTGATGATGTGCTTGCCCTTGGTCTGATAGAAGTGCGCGACACCCTTGAGCGCGAGGTTGTCGGACTCGGTGGCGCCGCTGGTCCAGACAATTTCGCGCGGATCGGCGTTGATCAGCTCGGCAACCTGGCGACGACCGTTCTCGACCGCTTCCTCGGCTTTCCAGCCAAAGACGTGGGAGCGCGAAGCCGGGTTACCGAAGTTCCCGTCAACCAGCAGGCAATCGGCCATCTTCTGGGCCACGCGTGGGTCGACCGGGGTGGTCGCGGAGTAATCGAGGTAGATCGGCAACTTCATTTGTCTCTCCTATCAGGCGGTGGCGTCGCTCGTCGTCCCAGTGGGATCAATCGACGGCGGACGTCTCAATCTTGTCCAGCTGGGCGGTTCGGCCTGCGACACGCCGCAGGTCCTGGCGCTGGGCGACTTCCTGCACCTCACGGCGCATGACGAGGTCGGCCAGGCTGATACCGCTGAGGAATTCATGGATCTGCTGGCTGAGGTCACACCACAGGTGGTGGGTCAGACAGGTATCACCGGCATGGCAGTCCCCGAGACCCTGGCAACGGGTGGCATCGACCGATTCGTTGACCGCATCGATAACCTGGGCCACCCGGATGGTTTCCATGCCCCGCGACAGCTGGTAGCCACCGCCTGGACCACGTACGCTGGAGACCAGGCTGCTGCGGCGCAGCTTGGCGAACAGCTGTTCCAGATAAGAGAGGGAAATGCCCTGGCGCTCGGAAATGTCGGCCAAAGACACCGGCCCATGCTGCGCGTGCAACGCCAGGTCGAGCATGGCGGTCACGGCGTATCGGCCTTTGGTAGTCAGTCGCATGGCTATTGGGTACCACGGGAGTTACAGGATGTGAGCGAGTATGCGATTCCCGAGCATTCAAGTCAACTATTAGACCTAGTGCTTTAGTCGGGTTTGCATTGGGGAGGCGGGCGCGATTGTAGCAGACAGGGGGCGTGAGCACACGCCCCGTATGTCACCGTGATTTCAGCACGGCGCAATCAATGTGCCTGAGTGTCGCGCTGGGCCACCTGGGCAACTTCCTTGAAGTCATCTTCCGGCAGGGCTGGCAGTTCCTTGGCGCAGTAGTCGCTCCCCATCTTGGTCAGGGCACCGCACATACCCTCCAGCCGTTCGTCGACTGCCTGCAGGTGGTCGAGCATCTGGCCGATGGCACGGGCCACCGGGTCCGGCATGTCGCCACTGACGCCATAGGCATCGAAGCCGATCTTCTCGGCCATGGCCTTGCGCTTGGCCTCGACCTCGTTGTCTTCGCTCTTGACGATGATTCGCCCCGGGATACCGACCGCCGTGGCGCCGGCCGGCACTGCCTTGGTCACCACCGCATTGGAACCGATCTTGGCCCCGGCACCAACGGTGAACGGGCCCAACACCTTGGCTCCCGCCCCCACCACCACACCGTTTTCCAGGGTCGGGTGGCGCTTGCCTTTGTTCCAGCTGGTGCCCCCCAGAGTCACGCCTTGGTAAAGGGTGACATCGTCGCCGATCTCGGCGGTTTCACCGATGACGATGCCCATGCCATGGTCGATGAAGAAGCGCCGGCCGATGGTGGCGCCGGGGTGGATCTCGATGCCGGTCAGCCAGCGGCCGAAGTTGGACACCAGGCGGGCCAGCCACTTGAAATCACGCTTCCACAGAGCATTGCCCAGGCGGTGCAGCCAGATGGCATGCATGCCCGGGTAGCAGGTCAGCACCTCGAAGGCGTTGCGCGCAGCCGGGTCACGATGGAATACGCTTTGAATATCTTCACGCAGGCGTTCGAACATCTGTCAGTCCTTCCGTTTATGCGGCTCGCCCCGGACCACTTTCTGGGTCTCGGTGAGGATGCCACGCAAAATGCTCATTTCCGAACGTTCGACCGCGACCCGCCCATACAACCGGCGCAGGCGCGGCATCAGGTACTTGGGCTTGTCGGGGTCAAGGAAGCCGATGCCGACCAGGGTTTTTTCCAGGTGGTCGTAGAACAGCTCCATTTCGTCCATGGTCGCCAGCTCGCTGGCGTCAACTTTCTCGACCTTGCCCGGCGCCGCACCGGCAGCCAGCCAGGCCATGCGCACCTCGTAAGAGAGCACCTGGACAGCGGCGGCCAGGTTCAGCGAGCTGAAGTCGGGGTTGGAGGGAATGTGCACGTGGAAGTGACATCGCTGCAGTTCTTCGTTGGTCAGGCCGGCGTGTTCGCGCCCGAACACCAGGGCGATTTCCTCGCCACCGCTGGCATGCTCCACCGCCTTGGCGCCGCACTCGCGCGGGCCGATCAGCGGCCAGGGGATGCTCCGCTCACGGGCGCTGGTGCCCATCACCAGGTTGCAGCCGACCAACGCCTGCTCGAGGCTGTCGACCACCAGGGCGCTGTCCAGCACATCGTCGGCCCCCGAGGCTCGGGCACTGGCATCCACGGCGGGGAACTCTTTCGGCTGCACCAGCACCAGGCGCGACAAGCCCATGTTTTTCATGGCACGTGCAGCGCCGCCGATGTTGCCGGGGTGGCTGGTATTGACCAGAACAACACGAATATTTTGCAGCAAGGTGTTGTGCTCACAGATGCAGGAATCAGGGCCATCGATCTTACAGAACCGACAGACGTAACGCCATGAAAGCAAATGTGACACTTCTGCCGCCAAAGTTTTCTGTTAGAATGATCGGCTTTCTTCTTTAACATCTCCAGGTGACCCGCCCATGCAGCCTATGCTGAATATCGCCCTGCGCGCCGCTCGCAGCGCCAGTGAACTGATTTTCCGCTCCATCGAACGCCTGGATAGCATCAAGGTCGATGAGAAAGAGGCCAAGGACTACGTTTCCGAAGTCGATCGCGCCGCCGAGCAGAGCATCGTCAACGCCCTGCGCAAGGCCTACCCGAACCACTCCATCCAGGGCGAGGAAACCGGCCTGCACGCGGGCAGCGGCGAAGAAGGCAAGGATTACCTGTGGATCATCGACCCGCTGGACGGCACCACCAACTTCCTGCGTGGCATCCCGCACTTCGCGGTCAGCATCGCCTGCAAATACCGTGGCCGCCTTGAGCACGCCGTGATCGTCGACCCGGTTCGCCAGGAAGAATTCACCGCCAGCCGTGGCCGTGGCGCCCAGCTCAATGGCCGCCGCCTGCGCGTCAGCTCGCGCACCAGCCTGGAAGGCGCCCTGCTGGGCACCGGCTTCCCGTTCCGTGACAGCCAGATGGCCGACCTGGACAACTACCTGGGCATGTTCCGCGCCCTGACTGGCCAGACCGCCGGCATCCGCCGCGCCGGCTCTGCCAGCCTGGACCTGGCCTACGTGGCCGCCGGCCGTTTCGACGCCTTCTGGGAGTCGGGCCTGTCCGAGTGGGACATGGCGGCCGGCGTGCTGCTGATCCAGGAAGCGGGCGGCCTGGTGAGCGACTTCAACGGTGGCCATGACTTCCTCGAGAAGGGTCATATCGTTGCGGGCAACATCAAGTGCTTCAAGGCCGTGCTGACTGCTATCCAGCCGCACCTGCCAGAGAACATGAAGCGCTAAGCGCGGATTGCCGGTACGAAAAAAGCACCCCGAGGGGTGCTTTTTTTGTGCCTGATGGTTTTGCATTGCCTGAACCGGCCTCTTCGCCGGCAAGCCAGCTCCCACAAGGTTATCCACAGGCCTTGGACCTGATGCCCTCCTGTGGGGGGCTTGCCGGCGATGAGGCCAGCGCAGGTAACAAGATCACTGCCCGGCTTCGCTGAGGATCAGCTTGCCATTCTTGTCCAGCGGTATGGTCGAGCCTGGCTCATGGTCCATCTTGACCTTGCCCACCTGGTCACCGATGGAATAGGTCACGTTGTACCCCACCACCTTCTCGCTGATGTCATTGACCGTATTGCAGCGGGTTTGCGTGGTGGTGTAGGTATCACGCTCCTGCATGCCCTCCTGCACCTTGTTACCGGCATAACCACCACCAACCGCACCAGCCACGGTGGCGATCTTCTTGCCGCTACCACCACCGATCTGGTTGCCCAGCAGGCCACCGGCAATGGCACCCACCACGGTACCTGCGATCTGGTGTTGGTCCTTGACCGGCGCCTGCCGCGTCACGGCGACGTCCTTGCAGACCTCACGGGGGGTTTTTACCTGTTGTTTGATCGGCTGCACGTCAGTGACCTGTGCATACTCAGGCCCCTTGTTGACCAAGCTGTAGGTCGCGACAGCACCTCCGGCGGTCACACCGACAGCACCCAGTACCGCACCCACAAGCATTGATTTGTTCACATGAACCTCCTGATCATCACCCGCGGGTCCAACCCGCCTTCTCCCAGCCTTGGAGTAAAAAAAAAGGCGCGAGTTCAACACTCGCGCCTTTTGGGCCGCCAAACGGCGTGGAGCACGCCTTACGGACGGTCGTCCACACCGTCGGTCTTGGCCGGCGGGATCAGGTCTTCACTGCTCAGGTTCAGCCAGATCAGTACCACGTTGGCGATATAGATCGACGAATAGGTACCGGCCATGACGCCGATGAACAGGGCCAGCGAGAAGCCGAACAGGTTGTCGCCACCGAAGAACAGCAGCGCGGCAATGGCCAGCAAGGTCGAAACCGAGGTAGCGATGGTCCGCAGCAGGGTCTGGGTGGTGGAAACGTTGATGTTCTCGATCAGCGAGGCCTTGCGCATGACGCGGAAGTTCTCACGCACCCGGTCGAACACGACGATGGTGTCGTTCAGCGAGTAGCCGATGATCGCCAGCACCGCCGCCAGCACCGTCAGGTCGAAGGTGATCTGGAAGAACGACAGGATACCCAGGGTCACCACCACGTCATGGATCAGCGAGACGATCGCGCCCACAGCGAACTTCCACTGGAAGCGGAAGGCCAGGTAGATGAGGATGCCGCCCAAGGCCAGGAGCATGCCCATGCCACCCTGGTCGCGCAGTTCTTCACCCACCTGCGGGCCAACGAACTCGACACGCTTGACCTTGGCCGGGTTGTCGCCGCCGGCCTTCTGCAGGGCTTCAGCTACCTTGTTGCCCAGCTGCGGGTCATCGCCCGGCATGCGCACCAGCAGGTCGGTGGTGGCGCCGAAGCTCTGCACCACAGCCTCGTGGAAGCCGGAATTGACCAGCTCGGCACGCACCGCCTTGAGGTCGGCCGGGCGCTCGTAGGTCAGCTCGATCAGCGTACCGCCGGTGAAGTCCAGGCCGAAGTTCAGGCCCTTCTGCCACCAGCTGAACAGCGCCAGCACGGTGAGGAGCACGGTAACGGCGAACGCAACCTTGCGCACGCCCATGAAATTGATGGTTTTCATCGCAGCTCCCTCAAACCCACAGCTTCTTGATGTCACGCCCGCCACAGGTCAGGTTGACCAACGCACGGGTCACCATCACGGCGGTGAACATCGATGTGAAAATCCCGAGGGACATGGTGACCGCAAAGCCCTTGACCGGACCGGTACCCATGGCGAACAGGATGCCGCCTACAAGCAAGGTGGTCAGGTTGGCATCGACGATTGCCGAATAGGCCCGATTGAAGCCTTCATGGATGGCCCGCTGCACGGACATGCCTGCCGCCAACTCTTCACGGATACGCGAGAAGATCAGCACGTTGGCGTCCACCGCCATACCCATGGTCAACACGATACCGGCGATACCCGGCAGGGTCAGGGTTGCCCCAAGCAGAGACATCAGCGCCAGCAGCAACACCATGTTGCCGGCCAGGGCGATGGTGGCCAGCACGCCGAAGCCACGGTAGATGGCGATGATGAACAGCGAAACGAACAGCATGCCCCACAGCGATGCATCGATCCCCTTGGTGATGTTGTCGGCACCCAGGCTTGGGCCGATGGTACGTTCTTCAGCGAAGTACATCGGCGCGGCCAGGCCACCGGCGCGCAGCAGCAGGGCCAGTTCGGACGATTCACCCTGGCCGTTCAGGCCGGTGATGCGGAACTGGCTGCCCAGCGGCGACTGGATGGTCGCCAGGCTGATGATCTTTTTCTCTTCCTGGAAGCTCTGTACGGCAACGTCCTTCTCGACGCCGTCGACGATCTGCTTGACGTAGCGAGTGACCGGCTTCTGCTCGATGAAGATCACCGCCATGCTGCGGCCGACGTTGCTGCGGGTAGCGCGGCTCATCAGCTCGCCACCGTGGCCATCCAGGCGGATGTTCACCTGCGGGCGACCTTGCTCGTCGAAGCTGGCCTGGGCGTCGGTCACCTGGTCACCGGTGATGATCAGGCCGCGCTCCACCGCAGCGGAACGGCCGCCTTCCCGGAACTCGAACACTTCGGTGGTGGCCTTGGACGCACCCGGCTCGGCACCGAAGCGGAACTCCAGGTTGGCGGTTTTGCCAAGGATGCGCTTGGCTTCGGCAGTGTCCTGCACGCCTGGCAGCTCGACCACGATGCGGTTGGCGCCCTGGCGCTGTACCAGCGGCTCGGCCACGCCCAGCTCGTTGACCCGGTTGCGGACGGTGGTGAGGTTCTGCTTGATCGAGTATTCGCGGATCTCGGCGACTTTCGCCTGGGTCAGCGCCAGACGCAGCACGGCGAGCTCGTTGCGCTCGGTAGTGGTCAGGTCGAAGTCATTGAAATTCTTGCGGATCAGGGCACGAGCCTGTTCGCGGGTGGCATCGTCAGCGAAGCCCAGCATGATGCCGCCATCCTGCTGAGGCAGGCTGCGGTAGCGGACGCGCTCTTTGCGCAGCAAGGTCTTGACCTCGCCTTCGTAGACTTTCATGCGGGCGTTCATGGCCTTGTCCATGTCCACTTCCAGCAGGAAGTGCACACCACCGGACAGGTCCAGGCCCAGCTTCATCGGGCTTGCACCCAGGCTGCGCAGCCATTGCGGGGTAGTCTGGGCCAGGTTCAGGGCCACGACGTAATCATCGCCCAGTGCCTTGCGCACTACATCCTTGGCTGGCAGTTGGTCTTCCTGATTGGTCAGGCGGATCAGCCCGCTGCCCTTCTCACCCAGGCTCGCGCCCTTGATGGCGATCTTGGCATCGCCCAGCGCCTTGCTGACGCGATCGAGGTCGGCCTGGTTCACCTGCAGCGCCGAGCTGGCACCACTGATCTGTACCGCCGGATCATCCGGGTAGAGGTTGGGAGCGGAATAAATGAAACCGACCACCAGTACCAGCACGATCAGTGCATATTTCCACAGAGGGTATTTGTTCAGCATCACGCCGCCCGTTCAAGACGCGGGGCGCGTTGCGCGCCCCGACTGGAAAGAAAAACCGGTAACTCAGATAGCCTTGAGCGTACCTTTTGGCAGGGTGGCCGCGATGGCACCCTTCTGGAACTTCAGCTCGACGCTGTCGGAAACTTCCAGTACCACGAAATCATCGGAAACCTTGACGATCTTGCCGGCGATGCCGCCGTTGGTGACAACTTCGTCACCCTTCTGCAAGTTGCTCAGCAGGTTCTTCTGCTCTTTTGCACGCTTGGCCTGCGGGCGCCAGATCATCAGGTAGAAGATGACCAGGAAACCGACCAGGAAAATCCACTCGAAGCCGGTGCCGGCTGGGCCAGCGGCGGGTGCTGCAGCGTCCGCGTATGCGGCGGGGATCAAGAAGCTCATTGGGCACTCCTAATGTAATTTTCTAATAATGGATGCGGACAGTCAGTCCAAAGGCGGCACTGGAAGCCCGCGCTTGGCGTAGAAGGCGTCGACAAAGGCGGCCAATTTACCCTGTTGAATAGCCTCGCGTAAACCGGCCATCAAGCGCTGGTAATGGCGCAAGTTGTGGATGGTATTCAGCATGCTGCTCAGCATTTCGCCGCACTTGTCCAGGTGATGGAGATAGGCGCGGGAGAAGTTGCTGCAGGTATAGCAGTCACAGGTCGGATCCAGCGGCGAATCATCGTGGCGATGGAACGCATTGCGGATCTTGATCACCCCTGTATCGACGAACAGATGACCGTTGCGCGCGTTACGCGTCGGCATCACGCAGTCGAACATGTCGACGCCGCGGCGCACACCCTCAACGAGATCTTCCGGTTTGCCTACCCCCATAAGGTAACGAGGTTTGTCAGCAGGCATCTGGCCCGGCAGGTAATCCAGCACCTTGATCATTTCGTGCTTGGGCTCGCCCACCGACAGGCCACCAATGGCCAGCCCGTCGAAGCCGATGTTTTCCAGGCCTTCCAGCGAGCGCATGCGCAGGTCCTGGTACATGCCGCCCTGGACGATACCGAACAGCGCCGCGGTGTTGTCGGCGTGGGCGTTCTTCGAACGTTGGGCCCAGCGCAGCGACAGCTCCATGGACGCGCGCGCCACATCGTGCTCGGCCGGGTACGGGGTGCACTCGTCGAAGATCATCACCACGTCCGAGCCCAGGTCACGCTGCACCTGCATCGACTCTTCCGGCCCCATGAACACCTTGGCGCCGTCAACCGGCGAGGCGAAGGTCACGCCCTCTTCCTTGATCTTGCGCATGGCGCCCAGGCTGAACACCTGGAAACCACCGGAATCGGTGAGGATCGGGCCTTTCCACTGCATGAAGTCGTGCAGGCCGTTGTGCTTCTTGATCACCTCGGTACCCGGGCGCAGCCACAGGTGGAAGGTGTTGCCGAGGATCATCTCGGCGCCGATGGCCTCGATATCGCGCGGCAGCATGCCCTTGACCGTGCCATAGGTGCCCACCGGCATGAACGCCGGGGTTTCCACGGTGCCACGTGGGAAGGTGATGCGACCACGACGGGCCTTGCCGTCGGTGGCCAGCAGTTCGAAGGACATTCGACAGGTGCGACTCATGCTTGATCCTCGGGCCCGCGTGGCGCCGGATTGCGGGTGATGAACATGGCATCACCGTAACTGAAGAAGCGGTACCCCTGCTCGACCGCCGCCGCATAGGCGGCCATGGTCTCGGGGTAGCCGGCGAAGGCCGAGACCAGCATCAGCAGCGTGGACTCCGGCAGGTGGAAGTTGGTGACCAGGGCGTCGACCACATGGAACGGCCGGCCCGGGTAGATGAAGATGTCGGTGTCGCCGCTGAAGGCCTTGAGCACGCCATCGCGCGCCGCGCTCTCCAGCGAACGCACGCTGGTGGTACCGACCGCGATCACCCGGCCGCCACGGGCACGGCAGGCCTCGATGGCATCGACCACATCCTGGCCCACTTCGAGCCACTCTTTATGCATGTGGTGGTCTTCGATCTTGTCGACCCGCACCGGCTGGAAGGTGCCGGCGCCCACGTGCAGGGTGACGAACGCCCGTTCAACGCCCTTGGCTGCGATCTTCTCCAGCAGCGCCTCGTCGAAGTGCAGGCCAGCAGTGGGCGCGGCGACCGCACCGGCACGTTCGGCGTACACGGTCTGGTAGCGCTCACGGTCGGCGCCCTCATCCGGGCGGTCGATATAGGGTGGCAGCGGCATGTGGCCGACGCGGTCGAGCAGTGGCAGCACCTCTTCGGTGAAGCGCAGCTCGAACAGCGTGTCATGGCGCGCAACCATTTCAGCCTCGCCGCCGCCATCGATGAGGATCACCGCGCCTTCTTTCGGCGCCTTGCTGGCACGGACATGCGCCAGCACGCGGTGGCTGTCGAGCACACGCTCGACCAGTACTTCCAGCTTGCCGCCGGAGGCTTTCTGGCCGAACAGCCGCGCCGGGATGACCCGGGTGTTGTTGAACACCATCAGGTCGCCGGGGCGCAGGTACTCGAGCAGGTCGGGGAATTGCCGGTGCGCCAGCGCGCCGGTTGGCCCATCGAGCACCAGCAGACGGCTGCCATGGCGCTCAGCCAACGGGTGGCGGGCGATCAGGGAATCAGGGAGTTCGAAGGAAAAATCGGCGACGCGCATGATGATGTTCGGTTCGGCAGGGCCGGGAAGTTTAGCCCAATGTGTGAAAATTGACCATGAAAGCCGATTGACCGACCAGCGGAGCCTCTCTATACTGCGCGCCACATGCCCTGATGGCGGAATTGGTAGACGCGGCGGATTCAAAATCCGTTTTCGAAAGGAGTGGGAGTTCGAGTCTCCCTCGGGGCACCAAAATCCGGAAAAAACCGACCTTACGGTCGGTTTTTTTTCGCCTGCGATTTGCACGCGCCCAGCCCTTTGAGCTGCGCTGTCGCGTAGAGAACCGAGTTCGCAAGCGGTCCGCATACCCTGTAAGAGCGGGTTTAGCCGCGAAGAATCCAATGCGGCGCATGGCACCGGCTGCGCCGGTGTTCGCGGCTAAAGCCGCTCCCACAGTGCCCCCGCTAATTCAATCAGTTATGTACAGCTCCATGAGAGTCCGCCCGGCGCCGCACTGCCGCTCAGCGCTCAGGCGTTCTTCATGCCGAGATCTTCAGCAAACCGAAGCAGGTACCCGTCCGGGTCCTGCACCAGGAAATTACGCTGCCCTACCAGCATGCCCCCCTTGCGGTACCAACGCTCCTCAATCGGGTCTCTGATGGTATGCCGCGCATCCTCCAGCGCCGCCACCATTGCGCTTGCATCAGCGCATTCGATCGACAGGTTGATCCCCCCGACCGTAGGGCGCCTCCAACGGGCCGACCCGCCAGGGTGACTCACTCTGCCAGTCCTGCTCCAGCCAAAATCCTCCATGAATAGCAATAACGTTTCCGGGCTTATTTGCGATCAGCGCCAACGATCCAGTTGCCCCTGGGCGCGGCTACTGAAAATCATCAGCAGCTCGCTCAGGGTATGCGGTGGCGGTTCGGCAGTGCGGGTCACCGCATATAGGGTGATCGGCAGCGCCGGGGCCAAGGGCCGAATCGCGGTCGCCCCAGGCGCCGCGCCAAGGGCGGTGAAGGGGTCGATTACCGCCAGCCCTGCACCGGATTCGACCATCGCCCTGGCCAGTGAATAGGTCTGCACCGCAATGCTCACCTGTGGCGCTGGTTCGACCGCCTTGAGGTAGCTGTCGAGGCGGACCGACAGCGGGTCGGCGCTGGACAGCCCGATCAACGGCGCACCTGCCAATGCCGTCAACGGCAGCGGCTTGCCTTCATCTTCCAGCGGCCAATAACCTGCTGGTGCCAATGCCACCAACACCCCGCTGGCCAGCGCCTGAGCCTTGAGCGCAGGGTGATCTGGCTGTTGCAGGGTCAGGGCGACATCGATCTCCCGCATCAGCAGGTTCTGCACCAGTTCGCGACTGTGGGCGCTGGACAGCTCGCAGGCGATGTCCGGATAACGCTGCACCCACTCATGAATGGCCGGCGGCAGCAGCGACAGGGCCAGCGCCGGGGTCGCACCGATCCGCAGGCTGTGGCCCGGCGCGCGACGCAGGCTTTGCGCCAGGCGGCGCACCCCTTGCAGGCTCTCCGTGACCTTGTCGACCTCACGCTCCAGCTCCAGCGCTTCAGGCGTGGGCTGCAGTTTGCCACGCACCCGCAGGAACAACGGAAAGCCCAGTTGCTGCTCGGCATGTTGCAGCACCTTGGTCACGGCAGGCTGGGAAACGTGCAGCAACTGCGCGGCACCGCTGACCGAGCCGGTCTGGCGGATGGCCTGGAAAATCTCGATATGGCGAAGGCGCATGGCAAGCCTATAACCTTTGTTTATGGCTCAGCGATCTTTATTCATTTTTCGCCACCTGTCACCTGGCCCTAACCTCAAGCTCGTTCCAACAACGATCCAGGACTGACATGGCTAAGCATGTATGCATCATCGGCGGTGGCGTCATTGGCCTGTCAACCGCTTACGCACTGGTACGCGACGGCTTTGAGGTGACGCTGATCGAGGCGCGCGATTCGCTGGGCAGTGAAACCAGCTTCGCCAACGGCGGCCAGTTGTCCTATCGCTACGTGGCGCCCCTGGCCGACGCCGGTGTGCCCTTGCAGGCTATTGGCTGGATGCTGCGCGGTGACTCACCGCTGAGATTGCGGCCGCGCTTCGATGCTGCACAGTGGCGATGGATGGCAGCTTTCCTCGGGGCTTGCCGCTCCTCGGTCAACCGCGCCAACGCAGGCCATCTGTTGCGCCTCGCGCTGTTGAGCCAGTCCACCTTGCAAACCTGGCGTGAAGAGGATGGCCTGGGTAGTTTCCACTGGCGGCGTAACGGCAAGCTGGTCACCTTCCGCCAGACCAGCAGCTTCGAACATGCGCGCAAGAACCTTGCCGCGCCCCAGCAACAACAGGTGCTGTCGCACGCCGACTGCACCCGTCTGGACCCGGCACTGGCAGAGGCGCCCTTTGTCGGCGCCATCTATACCCCGGATGAAGAAGTCGGCGATTGCCACGGCTTTTGCCAGCAACTGGCGGCGCGCTTGCAGGCGTCGGGACGCTGCAAATTCCGCCTGGGCCAGGCCGTGTCCGGAATTCGCCATGCACATGGCGTGGTGAGTGCGATTGAACTGGGCGACGAGGTGCTGCCAGTGGAGCATCTGGTCGTTGCGGCCGGCCATCGCAGTGCGTTGCTGGCACTGCCGGGTGTCAACCTGCCGCTGTATCCGCTCAAGGGTTATAGCCTGACAGTTCCGATCGGTGCCCAGCACCGGGCGCCGGACCTGAGCATCACCGACTATGACCGCAAGATCGTCTACGCCCGAATCGGTGAGCAGTTGCGGATAGCGGCGATGGTCGACATTGTCGGTTTCGATCCATCGCTGGACCCCAAGCGCCTGGCCCTGCTCAAACGCCAGGCCCGCGAAACCTTCGCCAATGCCGGTGACTACGACTACGCCATCGAATGGGCCGGCATGCGTCCGGCGACCCCTAGCGGCGTGCCGCTGCTGGGCGCCACGGCGTATCGCAACCTGTGGCTGAACCTTGGCCATGGTGCGCTGGGCTTTACCCTGGCCTGCGCCAGCGCACGCTTGCTCAGTGAACTGATCGGCCAGCGCCACCCCTCCATCGACCTGCAGGGTTTTACGCCCCGTGCGGCGTGAACCCCTCCCCCCCTGAAAGGACCACCCAATGACTATTGACCGCATCCAGCCCAATCCACGCTTGTCCGCAGCCGTAACCTTCGGCGAGCTGGTGTTTCTCTCCGGCCAGGTGCCGGGCGACGCCACCGATGCCGCCGGCCAGACTGGCCAGGTACTGGAAAAAATCGACGCACTGCTGGCCGAGGCAGGCAGCGACAAAGACCATCTGCTCAGCGCGACCATCTACCTGAAGGACATCGGCAAGGATTTCGCAGCAATGAATGACGTCTGGTCTGCCTGGTTGTCACCCGGCCAGGCCCCCAGCCGCACCACTTTGCAGGCCGAACTGGCGCGCCCGCAGGTGCTGGTGGAAATATCCGTGATCGCAGCACGTCGCTGACCCACTTACCCACAACGGAGAACAACAATGCAAAAAATCACGTTGATCGGCTGCACCCTTGCCCTGTTGCTAGGCTCTCAGGTCCATGCTGACGAAGCAGCGCTGGGTCCTACCTTGAGCAAGATTGCCAAAGCCAACAGCATCACCCTGGGCTATCGCGATGCTTCAGTGCCGTTCTCCTACGTGGGCGATCACTCGGGCCGCCCGATGGGCTACTCGGTAGACCTGGCGAGCAAGATCGTCGAGCGGGTGCAGCAGAAGCTGGCGTTGCCCCAGCTCCAGGTGAAGTACAACCTGGTGACCTCGCAAAGCCGTATTCCGCTGGTGCAGAACGGTACCGTCGACCTGGAATGCGGCTCGACCGGCGTCACCGCAGAGCGACAGAAGCAGGTGGCGTTTTCCTATGGGTTCATCTATGTCAAAGGCCAGTTGCTGACGGCCAAGAACAGCGGGATCAAGAGCTTCGCCGACCTGCGCGGCAAGAATGTGGTGACCACCGCCGGCACCACCAACGAGCGTTACCTGAAGAGCTACAACGTCGATAACAAGATGGACATGCACGTGATCAGCGCCAAGGACCATGGCGAAGCTTTCCAGATGTTGCAGTCCGGCCGGGCGTCGGCGTTCTACATGGACGATGCGCTGCTCTACGGCGAACGCGCCAAGGCCCGCGACCCGCACAACTGGGTGGTGGTCGGAGAAGAGCAGTCGCGGGAAATCTATAGCTGCATGGTACGCAAGGATGACCCACAGTTCCTGGCGCTGGTGAATGCATCGCTGGGCGAGCTGTACAGCTCAGGGGAAATCAACGGGATCTACCAGCGCTGGTTCCAGCAGCCGATTCCGCCTAAAGGCTTGAACCTGGAGTTCCCGATGACCAGCGAACTCAAGGCCATCTTTGCCAAGCCGGTGAGTGATCCGGTGCAGTAGCTCGAGCCCGGCGTTCATCCCGTAAACATCACGGAACGGCAGTGACTGGAAAGCGTCACTGCCAAACGTCGCTACTGCGGCGGGTTATTATCGCAGGAGCAACTCGTCCTGTTACAGGTTAATTGGATATTTTCTCCGTCACCAGGGTTTGCGGGTTGCTACTCCCCCAAATCGTAGCAAGGTCAACCAGCAATGTTCCGCTGAGTTCTTCAATTTCACCCTGGGTGATCTCATTCGCCCCTTGTTTACCGAAGAGCACAACTTGATCGCCAGCCCGCACAGCCGGGATATCTGTCACGTCCACCATGACGGTATTCATGGAGACTTTCCCTACCACTGGCGCACGCTGTCCATTTACCAGGACCATGCCTTTATTGGTAAGCGCGCGACGGTAGCCATCAGAGAACCCCACGGGAATATTCGCAAGTTTTGAATCACGACTCAGTGTCACTGTCCGGTCATACCCCACGGTATTGCCTTTCGGGTAGGGGTTAACAGACGCCACGTATGACTTGACCTGCATGACAGGTTTGTACTGGGCATGCGATGGTTGCATCATCCCATACAAGGCACCGCCCGCACGTACCATGTCCAGGTGCGACTCAGGCACTTCCAACGTCGCATAGGAATTCGCCGCATGAAGGGTGATTTTACTTCTATCAATGCCGGCAGCCTTTATCAGCCAAGCCGCTTGCTCATTGAAAGCATTGAGCCCTTGCCGAACATCATCCTTATCCTGCACTGCGAAGTGGGTCATGATGCCGACCAGTTCCAGAGGCGCCAAACGCGTGATCGCCAAGGCGTCTTGCCGACCGTGTTCAGTGCTCATTTCAAGGCCGTTACGGCTCATGCCACCTGCGTTCAACGCCAGGTGAACCTTCAGGCGCTTCCCGTGTTTTTCAGCGATAGCGGCCGTTTCGCGAGCATGATCGAGGCTACTGACCAGCTCCTCCATCTTGTATGGCAATGCGCCTTCCACCTCGGCCAAGGTCGCTGTGCGCACGCGGACAAGTTCACCCTTGAACCCGCCTTCACGCACGATACGCGCCTCTTCATTGCTGGCAACGCCTACGCAGGGCACGTCCATCTTCATGACCGACGGCATCAATAAAGCGACACCGTGCCCATAGGCATCCGCCTTGAGAATGGCACAAAGCCGCGATTTATTCGTCAAGGTGCTCTGCAGCATACGGATATTGTTTTCAAACACCGCCTGGTTAATTTCAACCCATGCGTTACTGGTTGCCACGGCCTGTTCAGACTGCGCATTATCCAACGAAAGCAATGGCGCAGCCTGAACATACCCTTGCCCTATGATCATCGCCAAGGAAAGAGCAATAACAGTCCGTGTTAAAGGCATACAATACATCTCCTGGTACACAATACAGCTTATTAGGGCGGCGAAGCTTACAGTCATGTTTTTCCCTGCGCAAGCCACTAACCAAGCAAGAAAGTGGCTTGACTTGACGTGCAGCAAGAAACACTACATCAACGACCAAAATAAACTAAGCACCGGGCAAAAAACCTTATTGCCCCTCCTGCCTGGGGTACCGCCAAGGTGATACTCAGGGATATATCAAGCCGTCACATAGATCATGCAACCGCTTTGTCTGCCAGCTCCCAACCCTCAGGCCGTAGCGTGTGCCAGTCGCTGACCTGTTGATAGGCATGGCCGATGCGCAGAATCAGCGGTTCGGCGAAGGCCCGACCCACAATCTGCATCGAGACAGGCATGCGCTTGTCATCGAACCCGATGGGCAGCGCCACCGAACACAAGTTCAACAAATTGGCGAACCGCCCCAACAAGGCCAGTGGCGTGCCATATTCGTCGACCTCATCCAACGGCACACTGCCGATAGCGTTGGTCGGGAACACGCAGGCGTCTATGTTGGTCATGGCCTCCTGCATGGCGTGCCGAGCGGCGCGGCGCTGATTGTGCAACTGGATATACGACGCTGCGTCGATGGCGCGACCACTGAGTATGCGACGTTGAACATGGGGATCGAAACGCAGATCATCGCGCTCGAACAAGCTACCCAGGCTGGCATAACCTTCGGCGCTCATCAGCCCACCAGCAATGCGCATGCACTGTTCCAACGAGGTGGGTAGCGGTTGCTCTATCAGTTGCATGCCCAGTGCGGCCAACTGCTTGAGCCCCAAATCGTAAGCCTTCAGCACCCCCGGAGCGACATGCGCTCGTTCGGCCTGTGGCAACACCCAGATGCGCAAACCGGCTACCGGCCGATCGAGACCGGCAGCAGCGCTGAACACAGGTGCCTGGGCCGAAACCGGATCCAGCGGGTCTGGGCCCAGCAGTGCATCCAGCATCCACGCCGCATCTTCTACCGTGTGCGTGATAGGCCCTACCGAATCCAACGAAGGACACAGCTCGATCAAGCCATGGCGGCTGACGAGCCCACGCGTGGTTTTCAGCCCGACCAAGCCGCACATACCCGCCGGAATCCGCACCGAACCGCCGGTATCGGTACCCAACGCCGCGCTCGCCAATCCGCTGGCCACGGCCACTGCCGAACCGCTGCTTGAACCACCCGGAGCGCGATGTACGTTACGGTCCCACGGGTTCCACGGCGTACCCATCACCGCGTTGGTGCCCCAGCCGCCGAAAGCGAATTCGACCGTTTGGGCCTTGCCAAGAATGATTGCGCCGGCACGCTCCAGGCGTTGCACTGCAGTGGCGGTCAGCCTCGAAACACGCGGTTCTTGCGCCAATGACCCACCCGTGATGGCCTGGCCTTCGATCTCGAACAAGTCCTTGATCGCCAGAGGAATGCCATGCAGCGGCCCCAGGTGGATGCCGGACGCACGCTGGCGATCCGCGGCAATGGCCGCACTCAAGGCACGCGCGGGATAGGCCTCGACATAGGCATTCAGCTGCTGGTCAAAACGCTCGATGCGCGCCAGTTGCGCACGCACCAGCGCTTCACTGGTCAGCGAGCCGGCCTGCAGCGCCTGTTGCAACTGGGCAATGCTGTGGGAAGTTACCTGATCCATGGTGTTCATATGTTCAACCTCGCACGGTTTTGCGTCCGCGTGAAACATGCTTTTCAAGCACACGCGACAGCATTGAAAGAGGGAAGGCGATAACGAAATAGAACAGCCCTACCAGCAGGAAGACATGCATTGGCAGGAAGGTTTCCGAAGCGATGGCCCGCGCTGCCAGCATCAACTCGTCGGTGGCGATCAGGGCACACAACGAGCTGTCCTTGAGGATCGACACGTAGGCGTTGAGCAGTGGCGGCAAAATGACGCGAAACACTTGCGGCAGGATGACGCTGGTAAACGCTTTCAGCGGCGTCAATCCGATCGCGATAGCCGCTTCGCGCTGGCCGCGATGCAGCGAATCCAGGCCGCCACGCAGAATTTCCGCAACGTACGCGGCCCCCTGCAAACCCAGGCCGATGGCCCCGGCCCAATAGCCGGACAAGGTCAACCCCAGGCTGGGCAACGCGAAATACAGGGCCAGCAGCAACGCCAGAAGCGGTACTGCACGCATGCTCTGGATAAAGAACGCTGCCAACCGCTTCAGAATGGCGCTCGGGCTTCGCATCGCCCAGACCAACAACGCCCCCAGCACGACCGCCAGGGCGAACCCTATCAGGGACAATTCGGCGGTGATCCGTGCACCGAGCATCAGGCGGACGCTCCAGTCGCTCCAGTACTCCGGGTATTGCTGAAAAAAACTGATCATCGCGCACTCCCAAAATGACGTTCGAGCCGAATGAACCCCACACCGATCGGTAGAATCATCGCGGCGTAGATGCACATCACAGCCAGATAGATCAGTGAAGTCTCGAAGGTCGACGTCACCAGATTGCGCGCCAGGAACATGATTTCCGGCACGGCAATGGCTGAGGCGATGGAGGTGTCCTTGATCAATTGCGTGACGTAGTTGGCGAACGCTGGCAATGTCACGCGCAGGGCCTGGGGCAGGAGAATGCAGCGCAGAATCTGCATCCGGCTCAGACCGACAGCCAACCCGGCTTCATGCTGACCGACATGCAGCGACTGCAAGCCACTACGGAAAATGTCGGCCAATACCGCACTGCCTACCAGGCTCAAGCCAACGATGGCGGCCAGCCACGCGGGCAAGTTGATACCAAGGTAGGAGAGACCGAAATAGATCAGGAACAGATGCGCCAGCGCCGGAACATTGCGCATCCACTCAATGAAACAGCCGATCACGCCATGCAGCAGCCGTGAGCGACTGAACGTCAGCAACACAGCCAGTACCACGCCACCGGCACTCGCCAGCAGCAAGGTACACAGCGCGATTTCCAGGGCGGTGAGCGCGCCTTTCAACAACAGGGGCAATAGCCCGAGAAAGACCTCGAAGTTCGCCATCAAGCGCCCTCCATGGCCATGCGCCCAAGAAAACTGCGGGTACGCTCATGACGTGGGCTGTCGATTACCTGCGCCGAAGGCCCTTGCTCGACAATGTGTCCGCCGTCCATGAAGATCACCCGATCCGCCACATCTCGAGCGAAGCGCACTTCGTGGGTCACCATGATCATGGTGCGGCCCTCTTGCGCCAGCTCACGAATCACGGCCAGCACTTCCCCCACCAGTTCGGGGTCCAGTGCCGAGGTCGGCTCGTCGAACAGGATGACTTTAGGTTGTTGGGCCAACGCTCGGGCGATCGCCACCCGCTGTTGTTGTCCGCCGGACAACTGCTCGGGATAGACCTCGGCCTTGTGCCGCAGATGGACTTTTTCCAGCATGGCATCAGCCAGCTCGTAGGCCTGCTTGCGCGGCATCCCCTGCGCCTTGATCGGCCCCAGCGCGACGTTGTCGCGTACGCTCAAATGCGGCCAGAGGTAAAAGAGCTGGAACACCATCGCGATCTCGCGTCGCTGCGGGGCCATTTCCCGATCACTCATCAGACGTATGCGTTTACCGTCCTTGACCTGTCCGATCAACTCGTCCCCCAGCCAGATATCGCCTTGGGTGGGTTTTTCCAGGTAATTGATGCAACGCAGGCAAGTGGACTTTCCCGACCCGCTGGGGCCGATCAATGACAGCGTTTCACCGGCCTTCAACTCCAGGCTGATGCCCTTGAGCACCTCCAGATCACCATAACTTTTATGCAGGTCATGCACGCGCAGCAACGCAGGTTCGGACGGGGTCGACATCTTGGTTAACCTCTTTTTTTTATTGACATGGCGATGAACCGGCACGGGCCACCAGACCGATTCATCCGCTCAAGCGCTTACTTGCAGCCGGGCAGTTGCCAGTCTGCCGGACGGTCGACACCCTGCCTCAGGTCCTTGCCTTGCGGTACATACCAGACATCCTGAGTCAAACCGTAGCGGGCACCGATCTTGCGCATCTCACAGCTTTTCCAGAGGGTCTGGATCTGCTCGTTCACGGCAGCCACCAGCTGCGGGCTGGCACCTTTGTTGAAGCCGTACACCACCTGCCCCAGCCCGGTCAGCAGTGGGAAATTCGGATCGTTGTCGGTGAAAGCGTTGAAGCGCAGGTGCCACTGCTGGTTGCGGAAAATGGCGTATTGCATGACTGGAGGATCGCCAATCACGGCATCGATGCGCCCGGCGAGGAGATCGCGCACCGCAGCATCGGAAGTGTCGTACAGCGCTACTTGCAACCCTTCGATCTTGCGCATCTCAGGGATGAACGAGAAACCCGTGATGGTGCCGACCTTCTTGCCCTGCAAATCCTTGAGGCTGCTCCAGTTGGTCTTGTCGGTCTGGGTGATGCCGTTCTTGAAATAGTGAATCGGGTCGCTCACGGTCATGATCTTCGCGCGCTGCTCGGTCCAGCCCATGGTGCCGGCCATGACATCCACGCGGTTGGCTTGTACTGAGGCGATGGTGCTGGCCCAGTCCATCAAGGCCGGCTTGACCTTCAAACCCAGCTTTTCAGATATTTGTTGAAGGATTTCACCGTCGTAGCCGACCATCCGGCTATCTTGATAACCGGTCCCCGGCATATCCCCGGTGAATGCGACAGTCAGGCTTCCCGGCTCTACCGTTTCCAGTGCGAATGCCGGTAGCGAGGCCAGCATGGAGACCAGCAAACCCGCATAGATACCGGCGAAACGTTGAACATTGCGCTTTTTCATCACGTGCTCCTCGATTGTTTTTTTATGAACAACATGGTGTTAGGCAGGCGCTCATCGTATGGTGATCAACGGCATAACTTGTTGGATGGTTTGCAGGAATGATTGAATATTTGCGACATTTCGGAGATGCACTGCCCACCGCCTCCAGCGCAAGCCTCGTGGAAGCGCTTGACAAGGGTCAGGCACGACATCCGCCAAGCCGACGCGGCGCCACCGAGTTGTCTATAGGGATCGTGCTATGGCCGCGCTTCCCCTTGCTGTCACTCTCGGGGCTGACCGATGCGTTGCGACATGCTGCCGATACCGGCGATCAGAGCCGCCCGATACGATGCCAATGGAAAGTCCTCGGTACCCCCGGGCAAAGAGTCATTTCCAGTTGCGGGCTGGATGTACCCATCGACAGTGAACTCACCGACCCTCATCAATTTGATTACATCGTGGTGATTGGCGGGCTACTGGATTACCTGGAGACAGCGCCGAAGACTTATCCGGCATTCCTGCACCAGGCGGCCACCGCTGACGTGCCATTGATCGGCCTGTGCACAGGCAGTTTCGTGCTCGCGCGACATGGCCTGAT
Source organism: Pseudomonas persica (assembly GCF_900291015.1). Taxonomy (GTDB): domain Bacteria; phylum Pseudomonadota; class Gammaproteobacteria; order Pseudomonadales; family Pseudomonadaceae; genus Aquipseudomonas. The sequence continues at coordinate 214,251 of NZ_OLKL01000010.1, read as the reverse complement.
GGAGGGACGTACTGCCTGCGTGCATGCCTACCATTGCGATGACTGGAAACGTCTGTTCCCGCGATTGCGCTTTGTCAGCAACAGTGATTTCCTCATCGACAAGGATCGGATCACCTGCGCCGGTGGTATCTCGGTGATTGAGTTGGCCATCCATCTTATCGGGATGCATTGCGGCCCGGATCGGGCCGGCAAGGTCGTTCACCAGATGACCGTCGCGAAAAGCAGCTCTGGCAGTTTCGTCGATCGGCGCAAGGCACTTGGCTACGCCAGCTCTTCGAACAGGCGCCTGCACGAAGCCGTGATGCTGATGGAAAAGCACATGACCGAGCCTTTGGATATCGACGCGATCGCGAACCTTGTCGGTACCAGTAAACGGCAACTGGAGCGGCTGTTTGTCGCCGAAACCAGTAGCACTCCGGCCCAGTTCTATCGCCAGGTTCGACTCCGGTTTGGCCGCTGGCTGCTCATCAGCTCGGATCGACATATCGGGGAAATCGCTTTCGAATGCGGTTTTGCCGATGCTCCGCATTTCATTCGGCATTTCCAGAACCTGTTCGGCATGTCCCCCGGCAAATTGCGCAAAGAGCTGATGCGAAACGCGCCCCCAGTGAGCATTGACCCGTCGCGGGGCAAAATGTGACGTTGCGAACACACCCACAGCGATACTGCCCCTACCCTGTGGGAGCGGGCTTGCCCGCGAAGAGGCCCGATCAGCCAGCACATAAGGACTAGCCATGCGCCTGAGCCACCGCCCCGTACAGCCCGACGACATCCCCGTGATCTGCAGCTTCCCGCAGGGCCCGGACGAGCTGTTCTACATGTTCCCCAAAGCCAGCCATCCCCTCACCCCCGCCCAGCTGACCAACGCCATCGCCCAGCGCAGCGGCTCCACGGTGGTGGAAGGCAACGGCACGGTGCTGGCATTCGCCAACTTCTACAAGGCCGAACACGGCGGCGTGTGCGCCCTGGGCAACGTGGTCGTGGCCCACGCCGCACGCGGCCACGGCGTAGCGCGCTACCTGGTAACTGCCATGATCGAACTGGCCCGCCAACAGTTCGCAGCCCGGGAGGTATGGGTGTCGTGCTTCAACCACAACACAGCGGGCCTGCTGCTTTATCCACAGCTGGGCTTCGTGCCGTTCGGCATCGAGGAACGGCAGGCGTGGGATGGTTCGCGGGTGGCGTTGGTGCAGATGAAACAGGTGTTGATTTAACCCGGCTGAGTCAGCGATGCACTGCATTGGGCTGAACGAGAAGATCCCAAATCCCTTGCAACAATCACCCAGCGAACCTTCGCCCCACCTCGACGTCCGATCCTGCATCTCCCGCGTTTCGAGGTACCCCGCGTGAAAGACATCATCGTCCGCAAGTACCGCCTGGCCGTAAAGACCATCGGCTACATCGGCTGGTCACTGTTCTGGCTGCTGATCTGGGATGTGCTGGTCACCATCGATTTCATGCTGTTCTTCAACAGCAAGTTCAGCCTGCCGCTGATCCCGTTGACCTTGCTGGGCTCGGCGCTGGTGGTACTGGTGAGCTTTCGCAACAGCAGCGCCTACAACCGCTGGTGGGAAGCACGCACCTTGTGGGGGGCGCTGGTCAACAGTTCGCGCAGCTTCGCGCGGCAGACGCTGACCTTGATAGATGACCCGGATGCTGACCACAACCCGGTCAAGGCTACCCTGCTGCGCCGGCATATCGCCTATGTGAACTGCCTGGCGGCGCACTTGAAGGGTGAGCGCTGCCCGGATGAACTGATGGCATTCATCCCACCTGCGGAATTCGAGCGGCGCAACCGCTCGAACAACTTCGCCAACGACATTCTGAGTGGTTCGGCGGCGCTGCTGGCGCGGGAGTACCAGGCCGGGCGGCTGGACAGCATTCGCCTGGCAAGGCTGGAGTCGACTTTGGTGGACCTGTCCAATGCCCAGGGCGGCATGGAGCGGATCGCCAATACGCCGCTGCCCTACCCTTACGTGTACTTTCCGCGGCTATTCATCACCCTGTTCTGCCTGATCGTGCCGGTGGGGCTGGTGGAGTCGCTGGGCTGGTTCACGCCACTGGCTTCGACGGTGGTAGGTTTCATGCTACTGGCCATCGAGCGGATCGGCACCGACCTGCAGAGCCCGTTCAGGTTCAGTGAGCACCAGATCCAGATGGACAGCATTTGCGAGACGATCGAGCGGAACCTGGAGTCGATGCAGCGGGAAGCGCAGTGTGGGGAGTTGGCTTAGTGCCCAACCTCAACCGCCCTCTCGCCGGCAAGCCAGCTCCCACAGGGGCGTGGAATCCTGTGACCTTGCACCGTACCTGTGGGAACTGGCTTGCCGGAGAAAGGGCCGCAACGCGGCCCCGGCAATCTATCAGGCCCGCACATGGCGCTGGCGCAACACATCACTTGACGCATCCACCAGCAACACCAGCACCAGCATGCCCATGATCACCGTGCTGGCCTGGGCCTCCTGGAACAGGCTCAAGGTGGTGTACAGCATCTGCCCCAACCCGCCAGCCCCGACAAACCCCAGCACGCTGGCCATGCGGATGTTGTTCTCCCAGCGGTACAGGCTGTAAGCCAACAGCTGCGGCCACAGATTGGGCAAGGTGCCAAAGCAGAATGCCGCCACCTGACTGCCGCCCTGCAAGCGGATAGCCGCTGCCGGCTCCGGCGGTGCGTTCTCCAGCGCCTCGGCAAACAGCCGCCCCAGCACGCCAGCGGTATGCAGCGCCAACGCCAGGGTACCGGCATTCGGCCCAAGCCCGGCCGCCAGCACCGTCAGCGCGGCCCACACCAGTTCCGGGATGGCCCGCAGGGCATTCAGCAGCAACCGCGCACAGGCCTGCAACGGCCAACCGAACCGGCCAGCGGCCGGCAGCGCCAGCAGCATGCCCAGCACCATCGCCAACAAGGTACCCAGGCCCGACATGGCCAGGGTTTCCAGCGCCCCGTGCGCAACCGCGCGCAGGTGCCCGGCAGACAGGTCCGGGTGCAGGAAACGCCCGGCATATTCCCCCATCTGCCCCAGCCCACCGTTGCCGACCAGCGCCTGCAAGTCCAGCTCCAGGTAAGCGAACGAGGTCATCACCGCCGCCACGATGGCGCCAAGCACCAGCACGTTGATCACCCGGTTCATGCCAGCCTCCAGCGCAGCAAGCGGCTGAGCAGATCGGCCAGCATCACCAGCATCAGGAACGTCAGCAGCATGCTCGCCACCTCCGCCCCGGCAAACATGCGCATCGACAGGTCGATCTGCTGCCCCAACCCGCCAGCACCGACAAAGCCCATCACCACCGAGGCGCGTACCGCGCACTCCCAGCGGTACACGGTGTAGGACACCACTTCGGACGCCGCACTGGGCAGGATGCCGTAGAGAAATGCCGTCAGCCGGCCACTACCCGCCTGCAGCAAGGCATGGGCCGGGCGCTGGTCGACCGACTCGAAGATCTCGGCATAGACCTTGCCGAGCATGCCACTGTAGGTGATGGCGATGGCCAGCACGCCCGCCGTCGGCCCCAACCCCACGGCCCGCACGAACAGCAACGCCCAGACGATTTCCGGCACACTGCGCAGGAAAATCAGCAACCAGCGCACCGGCAGGCGCAGCAGGCGCGACCACAACCCGGCGCGACCACCACGTGAGGCGGCGCGCAACGACAGGGCACGGCTGGCCAGCAGGCCGGCAGGAACCGCCAGCAGCAACGCCAACGCCATGCCGGCCGTCGCCACGGCCAAGGTCTGCAAGGTGGCTTCATACAGCAGCGAAAGGAAGTCGGCATCGTGTGCCGGCGGCCAGAAGGCACTGGTGAAACTGGCGATCTGCTGGCGGTTCTCCGCCTGCAGCAATACGCCGGGGTTCAATTCGCTCAACTGCACGCCAGGCCACAGCACCGCCACCGCCAGCAAGGTCAGCAGCAACCGCGGCAGCAGCGCCGGGTCGCGGGCATCGAGCTTCAGCATCGCGGAATCTGCACGGTCAGGGTCGGCCCCTGGCTTGGCGGGGAGGCCAGTTGTTCGTTGGCATACAACGCATCCAGCAGCTGCTCGGTCACCGCTTGCGCCGGGCAGTCGAACACTACCTGCCCTTCGCGGATACCAATCACCCGCGGGAAGTGCGCCAGCGCCAGGTCCACGGCATGCAGGCTCGCCACCAGGGTCACACCGTTGGCCTGGGCATGGCGGTTGAGCAAGGCCAGGCTGTGGTCGGCCAGCACCGGGTCCATGGCCGACACCGGCTCGTCGGTCAGCAACACCTGCGGCCGCTGGTACAGCGCCCTGGCAATACCCACCCGCTGCAACTGGCCACCGGACAATTGCCCGCACTGCACGAACAGCTTGTCGGCCAGCCCCAGTTCGGCCAGCACCTGGCGCGCCCCCGGCACATCACTGGGATACAGCAGGTTGAGCAAGCCGCGCAGCATGCCCCACTGCCCCAGGCGGCCGGCCAGCACCGCCGTCACCACCCGCTGGCGCGGCGGCAAGGGCGGTGCCTGGTGCACCAGGCCAACCCGCGCACGCAGGCGCTGACGCGCCCTGCCAGACAATGCCCAAGGCTGCTCGCCGAGCAGCTCCAGGTGCCCGCTGCTGGGCTGGATAGCCGTGGCCATCAGGTGCAGCAAGCTGGACTTGCCCGCCCCCGAAGGCCCGATGATGGCGACGCGCTCGCCCTCGCCGATGCGCAGGCTCACTGCGTCAAGCGCGCGCACCTGGCCATGGCGCAGACCGGCCTCGTGCAGATGAATAGCCAGGTTGGAAGCCACTGTCGATGTCACTTGAGCAGGCCGGCCTCGCGTGCAGCCTGCTCGGTGCCCACGTAGTTCTCAGGCTTGGTCTCGATGAAGCGGCTGGCGGCCTGCAGGTCGAGGATCGCCTTGTGTTCCGGGTTGGCCGGGTCGAGGTCGAGGAAGGCTTTCTTGATCTTCTCTTTCAGCGCCGGGTCCATGTTGCCGCGCACGGTCCAGTTGTAGTCGAAGTAGGTCGGGGTGGTGGCGAACACCTTCACCTTGGCGGTATCGACCTTGCCGGCATCCACCAGCTTCTGCCACACGCTGGCGTTGAGCACGCCGCCATCGACCTTGCCAGCCTGCACCCAGGCCACGGTGGCGTCGTGGGCGCCGGAGTAGGCAACACGGCCGAAGTAGTCTTCAGGCTTGATGCTGTCCTGCTTGAGCATGAAGTAACGCGGCATCAGGCTGCCCGAGGTGGACGAGATGGAACCGAAGGCGAACGACTTGCCCTTGAGGTCGGCCAGGCTCTTCACGTCGGGGTTGGCGGTGATGAACTTGGAGGTGAACTGGGCATCCTGTTCACGCTGCACCAGCGGTGTGGCGCTCGGGTCCTTCAGGTGCACCTGGACGAAGGTGAAGCCGCCCAGCCAGGCCAGGTCGAGGCGATCGGAGGCCAGCGACTCGACCACTGCCGGGTAGTCGGCAACCGGTACGAACTTCACGTCCATGCCCAACTGCTTGGCCAGGTACTCGCCCAACGGCTTGAACTTGCGCTGCAGTTCGGTCGGTGCTTCGTCAGGGATGGCGCTGACCCGCAGGGTGTCAGCAGCCTGGGCGACAACGGCACAGCAAGACAGCACGAGGCCGGCGGCGAGCGCCAAGGGGCGTTTGAGCATGGGTGTTCTCCGGTTCAATAGCGGGGAAAGGTCGGCCTATGCGCCGACACCGGGAATTATAAGAGGCGCAGGCCCAAAGGCCAGCTTTGCTACAATCGCGCAACAAATTGACCTGCCGAGGTACACATGAGCGAGCCGATTCGCCTGACCCAATACAGCCATGGTGCCGGCTGTGGCTGCAAGATCTCCCCGAAGGTGCTGGATGTGATCCTCGCCGAAAGTGGCGCCCAGGCCCTGGACCCGAAACTGTGGGTGGGCAACGCCTCGCGTGACGACGCTGCCGTGTACGCGCTGGACGACGAGCGCGGCGTGGTCTCGACTACCGACTTCTTCATGCCGATCGTCGATGACCCGTACGATTTCGGCCGCATCGCCGCCACCAACGCCATCAGCGACATCTACGCCATGGGCGGCGACCCGCTGATGGCGATTGCCATCCTCGGCTGGCCGGTCAACGTGCTGCCACCGGAAGTAGCCCGCGAAGTGATCCGCGGTGGCCGTGCGGTGTGCACCGAAGCCGGCATCCCGCTGGCCGGCGGCCACTCCATCGACGCCCCCGAGCCGATCTTCGGCCTGGCCGTCACCGGTGTGGTCAGCAAGCGCCATCTCAAGCGCAACGACACCGCCAGCGCAGGCTGCCGCCTGTACCTGACCAAGCCACTGGGCATCGGCATCCTCACCACCGCCGAGAAAAAGGCCAAGCTGCGCGCGCAGGACCAAGGCCTGGCCCGCGACTGGATGTGCACCCTCAACACCCCAGGCAGCCGTTTCGGCAAGCTCGACGGGGTCAAGGCCATGACCGACGTCACCGGCTTCGGCCTGCTCGGCCACCTGGTGGAGCTGGCCGAAGGCAGCGGCCTTACCGCGCACCTGGACTATGCCGCCGTACCGCGCCTGCCCAGCGTCGACCACTACCTGGCCGAGGGCTGCATCCCCGGTGGCACCCTGCGCAACTTCGACAGCTACGGGCACAAGATCGGCGCCCTGAGCGACGACCAGAAGCACCTGCTGTGCGACCCGCAAACCAGCGGCGGCCTGCTGGTGGCGGTCACCCCGGAAGGTGAAGCCGAGTTCCTGGCGGTGGCCGCCGAACTGGGCCTGCAACTGGCGCCGGTCGGCCAGTTGGTCGAGCGACAGAGCCACGCGGTCGAGGTGATCTGATGCGCCCCGACTGCACCGACTTCCGCCAGTTGTTCCTCGACGACGTGCCGATGATGGACATGCGCGCACCTGTCGAATTTGCCAAAGGCGCCTTCCCTGGCGTGGTCAACCTGCCGCTGATGAACGACCAGGAGCGGCAGAGGGTCGGCACCTGCTACAAGCAGCAGGGCCAGGCCGCCGCCATCGCCCTGGGCCACCAACTGGTCAGTGGCGCCACCAAGCAGGCACGCCTGGAAGCCTGGGCTGCGTTCGCCCAGGCTCACCCGGAAGGCTACCTGTACTGCTTCCGTGGCGGCCTGCGCTCGCAAATCGTGCAGGGCTGGCTGCGCGATGAGGCGGGCATCCAGTACCCGCGCGTCAAAGGTGGCTACAAGGCCATGCGTACCTTCCTGCTGGAGACTACCGAGCAGGCAGTGGAGCAATGCGATTTCGTGCTGGTGGGCGGCCTGACCGGCACCGGCAAGACCGACGTGCTGCACCAGCTGGATAACGTGCTCGACCTGGAAGGCCACGCCAACCACCGTGGTTCCAGCTTCGGCAAGCGCGCCACTGCGCAGCCGGCGCAGATCGACTTCGAGAACAAGTTGGCCATCGACGTGCTGAAGAAGCGCGCCCGTGGCATCGAGCAGTTCGTGCTGGAGGATGAAGGCCGCATCGTGGGCAGTTGCACGGTGCCGCTGGAGCTTTACCAGGGTATGCAGCAGTACCCGCTGGTGTGGCTGGAAGACAGCTTCGCCAACCGGGTGGAACGCATCCTGCGCGACTACGTGATCAACCTCAGCGCCGAGTTCGTCAGTGTGCATGGCGAAGAAGACGGCCCCCGGCTGTTTGCCGAACGGATGCTGCAGAGCATGGCCAACATCTACAAACGCTTAGGGGGAGAGCGCTATCAGCGGCTGGCGGAAATCCTGCGCCAGGCCCTGGAAGAACAGCAGCGCAGCGGCGCGGTGGACCTGCATCGGGGCTGGATCGAAGGGTTGTTGAACGAGTATTACGACCCGATGTATGCCTACCAGCGCGCAGCCAAGGCAGAGCGTATCGAGTTTGCCGGGGATGCCGTGGAAGTGCGCGAGTACCTCAAGGCGCGGGCGCTGCGCGCACCGCGCAAGTAAAAACAGGGCCTCTGTGGGAGCGGGTTTACCCGCGAACACGGGCGGAGCCCGTGCCATGCACCGAGTCGCCTTCTTCGCGGGTAAACCCGCTCCCACAATGACTGCGCCGCCCTCACGGACGGTGCTGGCTTCCCGAAGTGAGCCTCACTGCCCAGGGCTGAGCACCCGCTCCAACTCCGCCGCCCGGTCGCGGGTCATATCCATGACACAGGCCCCGCCTTCCAACTGAGCCATGGTCCCGCCACTGGCTTGTACATGGAACTGACAATTGCCATCGCGATAGGCCAGCCACTTGCGCTGCACATCACGCAGGCTCTTCTGCTGCCCGGCATCCAGCTTGCCCAGCAACTGCTTGTACACCCGGTTCAAACGCTGGTCCTGCAACTGCGTCTCGGCCTGAATGCACGCGCTCATGGCCACGGTACTGGACGCCTTGTCCATGCACTGCCCGTAGGCCGCCGTGTAGTCGTCCGCCCCCGCCAACGGCAGCACGCCAGCCAGTGCCAGGCCTGCCAGGTAATGCTTGATCATGCCAACCCTCCTTGTGAGTATCAAAGCGTCTGCGGTTGTTCCGGCGGCATAAGCACCTTGCCCGGCTCGAAACGTAACGATGGCATCTGCGTCGCCGCATAAATGGCCACCCCCAACGCCGCAATCAACACCACATCCAGCCAACTCCAGCCCGGCATGTCGTCGGCGCTGCGTGCCCTCCAGCAATGCCAGGCCTGGCCCACGCAAAACACCACCATCGCCGCCAGCCACAGGTAGAAACCGGCACCCAAACCGGTCAGGTCATGAAACTCATAGCTCTGGTTGTCCGGCAAGCGGTCAATTCCGAGACTGCTGGCCGCCAGGTACACAGCCACCAGCCCGACCAGCAATGCCAGCCGACGAAAGCGTCGATGGGCAAGGATCGCCACGGCCAGCAGCGGGTTGGCAAACCACTGGTACAACCCGAAGGGCATGCCCCATGGCCCGTACAGCAGCATCTGCAAGGCCGGCATGTAGCGCTCGCCACTCATCAGCGCGCCATCGAAAAACAGCGAGAGCAGATACAGCAGCAGGCTGAAGCTCAGGTAGAAAACGGGCAAGGGGTACACCTGGTGGAAACGGGACAGGCTGCGACCATAACCCAGGCCCTGCCCCGCTTCCAAACCTTCGACGGGATGATAAGCAGATCAGGCAACCGGCGGTTCCAGCAGCAGGCCATAGAGCCCCGAGTCGGAGAGCTCGCCGGCCACGCACCAGCGCGCCCGCAGGGTGCCTTCGAGCACGAAGCCCTGGCGCTCCAGAGTGCGCGCCGAGCCTTGGTTGCGCGGATCGATCTCGCCTTCCAGCCGGCGCATGTGCAAGGTGTGGGCGAGGTAGTCGATGAAGCAGGTCAATGCTTCGTCCATGTAACCCCTGCCCTGCGCCGCGCTGGCCAGGCAGTAGCCGATTTCACCACGGCGGGAGACATCGTCGATGTTGAACAACTGGACCATGCCGATCAGTTCGCCGTTGTCACGGCGGTACATGCCAAGCTTGAGCTGGTCACCATTGGCATAGGCTTCGCGGTCGGCGGCCAGGGCGCTTTCGGCTTCGGCCAGGTCTTGCCAGGGTGCATGGTGCCAATAGCGCATGACCTCGGGGTCGGCCATGATCGCCAGCCATTGCGCGGCATCGGCATGGCGCATGGGGCGCAATTGCAGACGCGGGCTGTCGAGGCAGAGGTCACTGGGGAAACTGCGGGGTGGGGTCACGCCGGATCTCCTGTCCATTGCTGGGGAGATGACAGTTTAACTTCATGTGGGGTGGGTGGGGCAGGTCTCGGGGTTGGGGGGTGTTTGATGGGTGCCTGCTTTGAGTTTTGTGGTGATGCGGAAATCGAGCGCCGCGCAGGCGGCGCTCGATCTCAAGACCACCGCAAACCTTCCGGCATGCACCTGTCAGCCGTTAATGGCCCAACCGACATACACACCAGGCCATTTCTCAATCTCCGCGATTCAACCCGACTTCCATATCATTGATCAGCGCCTTGGCCATGGCACTCAGAATCCGCGCAGCGCTGCCGGCGATCTTGTCGCCCTCCATCTCGGCCTCTTCGTTCAGATGCTTGATGCAGCCGATCAGGACCGACAATTCATCGAATGCCAGGTCGAGCGGCACGCCCGGCTCTACCCGGTACAGCTCGAGGAATTTCTCCACGCCGGCGGCGGTGCGGGATTTCAGATGGTCGCTCATGCCTTGGCCTCCTGCGCTTTCATGTGGGCTAGCAGGGCTTGTAGCAGGTCAGTTTGGGCCGACATCGCTCCCAGCAGGCTGGAACGCAGGGCTGGGGCTTCGGCGTCCAGATATTGGAGGATGGTGCCGGAGAGGTTGTCCATGACCTGGGTGGCCTGGGACTTGGCGGCTTGGTAGGTAAGGTCTGAAACGGGTGGGTCAGGTACGGGTTTGGTCATGATCAACTCCAATGGGTTCAAAGGAGCAACCACCTGAATCCTTCTCACAGATTTGGGCGGCAGCCGTGCGCGTGGTGAGAAGCCCGTGTTGGAGTCACCACGGTCAGGCCGAAGCCTGCACGCGCACAGCTGCCATGAACTGGCAGGAAGACAACCAACAACGAGTTCTCACACTCGCTCGCCATATGGGCGAACGGCGAAATTACCGCTGTGGTTCTTCCCTGCCTATCAGACGGCATCCGACTGAGGTCGTAGGATAATTCCCAATCCTAGAGAACCTGAAGCATTTGGTTTCAAGTTCAGAATCTTCTTACAGCTTATGGCCCTTTCGCGGGTGAACCCGCGAAAGGGCCGGTACAGGCCAGGAAATACGATCAGGCCACCTCAGCCCCATCGTCCGGCCAATGCGGCTCGTTGGCCCCCGGCGGGGTCAGCGGCGGCAACCCATACGCAGCCCGCGCATCGTCACAGCTGGGGTTATGCACCCCACCCTCCCACGACGCCTCGAATTCGCGGCACGGGCTGGAACGGTTGGCATAAATGCTACAAGCCACCTCTTTGCCGATCTCGCCCTCAAGGCTGACGCAGCGGCAGGGTTTGGCATCGGTGCCGATCATGGCAACACGGGTGGGGTTGATCTGTACCACCAGGTCGTCCGGCACAACGCCCCCGGCAGACTGGCATTCGCCCCAGAAGAAGGACACACGGAAGTACCCGCAGCAGGCGCCGCAGTCAAGGCAAGGGTTATATTCGGACATGATGGCACGGAGGGAAGGTTGTTGTTATCGGGGCTGGCCCACGGCGCCATTTTCAATCCAAGCAGGGGCGGCTGGATAGAGGGGCAATGCAAAAAAAATTGCCGCTGATCCAGCCGCCCGTTTCGGCTAGCAGATGGCCTTGTAAGTCGCGGCATCCCAACGCTGCAAAGCCAGGCCTGCGCTCGGGTCGTAGTCTTCGCCCTGCACCTTGCTGAAGTGCGTACGCTTTTCACCACAGTGCACCAGCCGGTCGTGCTTTTCGCCCTCGGTAAGTACGGTGTAGGACTCATTACGCATGGCCTGATAGTGCTTGTCAGCAGCCGTCATGAGCTGGTGATACTTCATCAACTGGCTGTCGCCCAAGCCCAGGCGCTTGTCCAGCTGTACACCCCAGCGGGTCAGGCAGACTTCGGCAAAATGGCGAACGATCAGCCCCGGCTCCACCAGCACCTTGCCGTCACCCGCACCGTCGAGCGAGGCGTTGCCCACCAGCGTGGCATGGCGGCCTGGCATCGGATAGACGCATATCCGGGTATCGCTTGCGACTGCAGGGATCACGCAAGCAAAACCTTTGGAGCGCTCATCCCGCGAATAGAAGCCCACGTACTCTTTGACGTTTGCAGCCAGCGTTACGCGGTCGGCATGCACATTGCCGACTCCCGGCACCGGGTCGATGGCGAAGATGTTCACCGGTATGCCGCGCAATACAGGGTCCTGTGCCATGGCATTGGCCAGCATGTGGCAGCTGATCCCTCCCCTGCTCCAGCCCACCAGGTTCACCTGGGTCGGCAAGCGTGGCTTGCGGAACATGCTGATGATGCGCTCCTGCAATTCCTGTGGTGTTGGATGGCGCTCACCGTAGTCGTAGGTACGCCAGAACCAGGAGGCAGTGGAAGACACATCCGCAATGGGTACGCCAGCGTCCTTCAGGCGCTGGTACTCCTCCTCGCTCAGTTTGGTGCGCTGCCAGCTGCTTTCACCCTTGATCACCTGCAGCACATGGTTGACGTTCTCTTCCCAGCCGCGGCCGAACAACTGGCCGGTCCAGTTGAAGTAGCCGCCGGGCTCGACGAACAGGTTGTCGTCCTGTAGGTTGCCGCTGCCGGGGCCGTCCACGGCGATCCAGTGCGCGAATTCGTGGCCCTGGTCGTTGCTGGCCAGGGTCGAGACCAGCTCGCCGTTCCAGAAATTGGGGTTGGCGTCGTCGAAGCGGTGCGAGCCGGTGCCGCAGAAATAGGCAGTGAAGACACTCATTTGTAGGTCTCTGTGGTGAGAAATGAGTGCTGAAGATAGGTAGCCAGGTCGGGGGAATGCAGGCGGAAAGGTAGCCTTTGCGTCCGTAGGGGCTGCTTTGCAGCCCCAGCAACTTATTTGCGGGTCAAACCATCAGCCCGGAACATCTGCCGAATACCGCGAATCGCCTGGCGAATACGGTCCTGGTTCTCGATCAGGGCAAAGCGCACATGGTCGTCACCATAGTCACCAAAGCCGATCCCCGGCGACACGCACACCTTGGCCTCGGCCAGCAGCTTCTTGGAAAACTCCAGCGAGCCCAGGTGCGCATACTCCGGCGGGATCTTCGCCCACACGTACATCGAGGCCTTGGGGTTCTCGACCATCCAGCCCAGCTCGTGCAGCCCTTTCACCAGCAGATTGCGGCGCTGGCGGTATTGCTCGGCAATGTCGCGCACGCACTGCTGGTCACCTTCCAGTGCGGCAATGGCAGCCACCTGCAGCGGGGTGAAGGTGCCGTAGTCGTGGTAGCTCTTGATCCGCGCCAGGGCGCTGACCAACTCGGGGTTGCCGACCATGAAGCCGATCCGCCAGCCGGCCATGTTGTAGCTCTTGGACAGGGTGAAGAACTCCACCGCGATGTCCTTGGCCCCCGGCACCTGCATGATCGACGGGGCTTTCCAGCCGTCGTAGACAATATCGGCATAGGCCAGGTCATGTACCACCAGCACGTTGTACTGCTTGGCCAAAGCCACCACGCGCTCGAAGAAGTCCAGCTCCACGCACTGCGCGGTAGGGTTGGACGGGAAACCGAGAATCATCATCTTCGGCTTGGGGATCGACTCGCGGATGGCCCGCTCGAGTTCGTTGAAGAAATCCACCCCCGGCACCAGCGGTACCGAACGCACCTGGGCACCGGCGATCACTGCCCCATAGATATGGATCGGGTAGCTGGGGTTGGGCACCAGCACCGTGTCGCCCTGGTCGAGAGTAGCCAGCATCAGGTGCGCCAGGCCTTCCTTCGAGCCGATGGTAACGATGGCTTCGCTTTCCGGGTCGATGTCGACCTCGTAGCGTTCCTTGTACCAGTTGGAGATGGCCCGGCGCAGGCGTGGGATACCGCGCGAGGTGGAGTAGCCGTGGGTGTCTTCACGCTGGGCGACCTGCACCAGCTTCTCGACGATGTGCGGCGGGGTGGCGCCGTCGGGGTTGCCCATGCTCAGGTCGATGATGTCCTCGCCACGGCGGCGGGCGGCCATCTTGAGCTCGGCAGTGATGTTGAAGACGTAAGGGGGGAGACGATCGATGCGCGCAAAGCGGCGCGGCGAACCTGGGTTGGCCATGGCTTCCTCTGAGGACGTAAGCGCCCGGAACCGTCCGAGCGACGTTGGCCGATGTGGCGGCCTGGATCAGAAGATAGTGCCGAAGCATGATGTTTGTAAAGGACAAAATCCTGTTTTGTTAGAATTTTTCAGATGTATTTTCTGCCAACCGTACTTTTCCGCTATGAGAACTGGAAAATCCTTTCGAGAGGCTCGGTGCAATCAATAGACGACGTACCTCCGCTATGCGTCGAAGAGCCGCTTGACGGTTGAACGGGATGCATAATCCACATGGTCTATGGCGCAAACTTGGACTATCTCCATTGCAGTGCCGCAGAGAAAGGTACTGTCAAAAGCGCCAGGTCGCTGTAGCAGATGTCGTCGATGACTGCCTAAAGGCCAAGCGCTGACGCCAACTCTGGGATTGTGCAGGCACGGGTAATGTTGCTTGCGTTCAACACGAAAGCACTAGCTTTAGCTGTTATCTTTTGACGTCAGAACCCACTGTCTCAGCTGTGGTATTAGAGCAAATTGAAAAATAGGAAATACCAACAAGCACAACCACTGCAACAACAGATAACACCAAAGAAACAGCAGGCAACCTGTAATAATCCGCGGCAAACGCCATTGACAAACCCGAAATAGTCAACCCTCCAAAAGAAAAACCGTAAAACAGCCCCATGACCGAAGCCACCCTGTTTTGAGGACAGGCAGCCAACAAAGCATTCATCGAAACCATTAAACCGATCTCAAAAAATACCATATACACAAAATATAGAGCGAGAGATAATATTGGACTGATCGTTACAAAAGGCGCGCTTACAAATAAACAAGTGAGGAATATCGATACGAAAGCTAGGCCTTTAACATTTTTCGGCGATGACAAGAAAAAATTCACAACCAACAGTCCTGCAACAATCCCTATGCAACCGATCATCTCTCCAATGATGCCTTTCCGCAACCCCAAATCAAGCCATGCCAAAGGAATCCATGTACGCGCAACTTGATTATAGGATTGAAAAAATATTACAACAAACGAAAAGCACATGAAATAAAGTCTAACATTTTCATTTCTTCTAATCTCCGCAAACCCTGCCCAGCTAGAGTTAAAGCCAGATGAACGCGACTCCCTCTGGTCATCAGTTGAGGCCATCTTGATACAACACAAAGCTGAAAGCAAATAACTAACTCCATCTATAATAGCTATATGGAAGAGAGAAACGTGAGATACTAGAAGGAATCCCGCAAGAGCACCCAAAGCCTGCCCAATGAAGCTGCCACCCATAACAAGATTGTTGGCCCTATCAAGACCAACAGGATCGGAAAAGATTTTAACCCCTACACTTCTGAAAGTTTTCGTTGTCAGCTCTAGAAAACCTCGTACAGCTAAAACCAAATATAGAGGTAGTAGCCAACCAGCTTGGACACACAACCCCATAAAAACTGTAATAAGCGCGGACACGACCTCAACCGTAACCAGACCTCTACGTACAGCATAGCTGTCACATATCTTTACCGCTAACGGCAACAAAAAAATTACCGGCAGGAACTGTGCGATGTAAACGCCTGAAGCCTTGACCGCTGAAGAGTCCATACTAAACAAACTTAAGGCCAGAGCTGACACAAACAAAGTACTACCGGCAGAGCTAATCAATGTAGACAAGGACAGATAGATTATCGAAGCATTCATAACAAGTACCGACGCCCCTGCATGAAGTAAGAAAGGGCGACAAAGGTTAATTGATGTAGGACAGCAAATCACCTCGTCTACGCACGTCGCACGTTACACAATGAAATGCCCCTCCAAACCTCATAACATTCCGAAACGGCACGGCAACCACCTCAAATCCCCAATCCGTCAATATTTGAATCAGCGGAGCCTCTTGCTCCTCGACCACGACTGTCTTCGGGTCAAGCATCAATACATTCATGTTCGTCCAAGTGCTGGACATATACATAGTATGGCTGTCGGGAATGGTAGACTTAGGAGCATATCTAACATCCCAACCTTTTAGTACTTCAGGCACGAAAGGCATGCGCTCCGGATTCAAAAGAATTTTCCCGGGTGCCAGAGGCATGAAAGTAGCGTCAATGTGCATTGGCGCCGAGTCTGCTGGTTTTAATACATGAATCTTATATTTGCTATCAATATGGCGCCTTACCCATTCGATCCCCATAGAATTTGTAACATGACTAAGCTGAGCAAAAATATCATAACCACATTTAATGAAGTCCGCCGCATCAAATACTGGTTCAAACTCATTAACCACAAATTTATTATTACCCAGGGGATCTACCTTGTCATAGTCCGACTGATACAATTCATCCAGAAGCTGAGGCTTGGGTGCGCTAATCCACTTGGCACCATCTTTGAAATACTCTTTAAGCAAGGGACGATAAGCTTCAATTTCGAAATATCTTGAACGCCAAGACATAGGTGACTCGATTATAGTGTCTCCCACTACCAGAAGAATATCTCTAGGCATAGCAGCGTAGAGCCCGCTTGGAGCAGCCCAGTTGGGCGTACTGAATGCTCTAGCTTGTTCAAGCTTATCTGGACGTGTAACTTTAATCCCTCGACTTGCAATTACTTCTGCCAATCCATCAAGTTCTGCACATGCAGTTTCATATTGGGACTGTGGCAATCTATTGCCAACTTGCTTAATGAAGAAATCCTTGCTGTCATCTGGCATAGTAGCTTCGAGCATTATATCCCATTGTGGTACTGCTGCGCCCTGCATAACCCCAACAATGACCTCTTCTAGAGGATCCCACTCGTTGTGAGAGTTCACCCGAAGTATATTACCCCCATTCATAAGTCACTCCCTATTACGCTACATTAAGAATTTACTGGGTTATTTTCCTTTGAAAAATCACCGCTTACCAGGTAGTTAAAGAGACGCTCCCCCGTAGACTGTGGTGTAAAGAAAAATTCTTTCTTGTACCTTCGCCCCATGACAGAATAAACAAACATATCCCTTATAGTTCGTGTCACATACCTTGGCCCCAAACGCACCAGCATTTTGCAATAGTCGCTGCCAAGAACTGGCTGACCAAACCAATGATTCACCGATATTGAGGGGGTGCAAGACCTTAAGTAATGCCACCATCCTTTTGGAATGAATATCATATCCCCAGGCGACACCGTAAACTTGTATACTCTCGCCCTCATAAATTCTGGAAACTCGGAAGGCATGAAGTTCTCGCAATCTATGCGACTATTTACAATATTATCGACATATGGATAAACATAGGGTGTATCTTCAAACGGCACCAAGTAAACTGTCTTAAGCCCATGCACCTGCAAAAATAAATTATCCTTCAGGTCGGAATGAAGCCCTGAGCAGGTGCCCTTCGACCCAATCCAAAGCCTCGTGTCAGAGCCACCAGAATACTTATCAGTTATGTCTCCAAATAAAAAAAATGAATCAATGTCATCAAAAAAATCATTCGAGCGGACATATCCCAAATAGCAAGGCTTCGCGTGTTCATCATTCGCTAGATCGGCAAAGTTTTCGAAGCGCATTATTTGCTCGTAACGCTCATGCCCGCCATCTAACTCTCCGCCGGTGGCAGGCAAGTCAATCAAAGCCTTGACTTCTTTACCCCCAATACGCTTTCTTAGGGCATCAAAATTCCATTTAACTCCCGCCCAGTTTTCAGCGAGACCATTTATGACGACTGGAACACCTAGATCTATGAATTTGGTCAACACGGTTTTGTCCGAGGTATGTACCACCTCTAAATATCTTGTATTCATGCGCTAGCTAAACCTCCCACAGTTTCCCCACCATCAATCACAAAATTATGACCAGTGGCAAATTTTGCATTAGGCGATGATAGAAAAAGCGCTAGATCAGCAACTTCTTGCGGGTCACCCAGACGCCCAAGGGGGATTTTATCAGCGCAAGCTGTAATCTGTTCTTCTGTATATTCTGATCTTTGCATCGGTGTTAATATATAACCCGGACTTATTGCATTTACTCTAATCAGTGGCGCCAATTCCAGAGCAAGGCATTTGGTCATTTCGATAACACCGGCTTTGCTTATGTTGTAGCTTATGTAGTTTGGCATGGCAACCATTCCGCTCACTGACGCGGTATTTATGATTACCGACTCAGTACTTTGACTCTGCATAACCAAAGCAGACTCTTGAGCCATAAAAAACGCAGCCTTAATATTGACGTCCATTACTGCATCCCAACTAGCAGGGGTTACCGCCAGAGTAGGCTCACGGAGGCTCACACCAGCATTATTCAATAGCACGTCTATACCATTGAACTCTCCAACAATATCTGCTAGCGCCAACCTTCGGTCAGACTCTACCGTGATGTCAGCAGTCACAAAAATCTCTATGTCCCTAAACTCGGTTCGTCTTACATCTTCAGGCATTGAAACCTTATCAATTATCGCTACCCGACAGCCTGCATTTGCGAATGTCTTGGCCATTGCCAGACCGATACCCGAAGCCCCTCCGGTCACCACCACTCTTTTGTTGAGGTCTAGTTTAGTCATACGAGCCTTTTCATCCTACTTGGTATTTTCGCCCATGAAAGACCACCATATTTTCTGAAAGTGTTTCACTCCTAACTCATGTTCACCCGCAATAGCATTGATTGAGAATTGACTAGAATTAGTATTGACTTGCAAGTTCCTACAAACCACAAAGTCCTCTTCCATATCATTAAAAATATCACGCCTTAAAACTTCCGCATCAATTGGGAAGTTTTCCTGCTGCAATGCCGTCTGAAAAACGGGAATCTCAATGATCGTGCGAGTCGCACTTATCGGCTTGAAGATAAACAACGACATATGGTTTCGAGCGGGCTGAACCGTTAGAAGTGGAAAAATATAACCTTGACGTGAGACACCACCAGGCTCCCATAGGTACTTGGAATGCTCACTCGGAGGCGTGTCTCTGTATGGCATGGGAATCTGAATATGAGGCCCACACGGAATTGTCCTGACACCACTAAAGTCAAATGCGCCAAAAGTCTTAGGGTGAACGTACGCAAAGTGATAGTCCTCGACGTAGTTCTCTACTAGGATCTTCCAGTTCACATTCTCGTCAAACGTAAAACGAGCGACTTCTCGCATCCCCTCGTAAGGAAACTCATAGCCATCTAAGTACTCGGTATAGCCCTCAAGCCAACGGTTAAGAGGTTCTGCATTTTCAACCCCGCTGGCAAATACCAACCCCCTCCATACTTCTACGGAAGCGGCTTTCAAATGAAGGCCTTCAATGTCCAGATGCTCAAACCATTGTTTCTTAGGGATATGATTCACAGCGCCACTCTCCGTAAAGCTCCAAGAGTGGTAAGGGCAAACTATCCCCTTACAAGTTCCACTGCCACTTAGCATTCGAGCGCCACGATGTGGGCAGACGTTATGAAAGGAGCGAAGGCTGCCGTCGGAGGCCTTTAAAATCAAGATTGGCTCGGTGCCCAGCGTGGCCGTGATATAGCTACCGGGTGCCAGTAATTCGCTCTCATGACAAACATACTGCCAGGTCTTATTGAAAATATTTTTAATTTCTTTATCGAAAGTATACGGATCGCTATAGTCCGAACCTGAAATTTGGCACTTGAAGAAATCCATTTCATCACCTATTAGTTTAGAACAATTAACTCACCAGAAGCTTCCCACTCACGAATTTTTCTATAATCAGTCTCCAGCTGAGACAAATCTTCATGCATCAGATATATGTGCCCGACCTTTGACGGCAGATCCACCGTTTTCTTAACATAGTCGCCCACACCAGGAGTTCGAGCTATCATATAAAAAGACGGCAGCGTTGCCAGAAGTTTGATGCAATTATTCTCTTTGACTACACCCGCTCGCCCCATGATCAAATTTACAACTCGTGATATTTTTGTCATACGATAGGGTACGTCTATATTTCTTACAAACCACAATGGATCAAGGTATTTTTTCATGGTCATGGTCATGTGACTATCACCAATGGCTTTGATTATCGGTTCAGAAATTATCCCGCCCTGCATGCGTGCACCAGTTTCAACCAAGACTGGTCCACGGCCAGTAAATATGATTTCCGTATGGCTAGGCCCTTCTTCAACCCCCAACGCCGTCAGAACTTTTTTCGTATAACTAATAAGCTTCTCTTGGATTTCGCCTTCATAAGGGATCATCGTTTCATAGTCGTATATATTCCCGCCTCCCCGAATATTCAACCTTTTTTCTCGCCACATCTCGGTAACTCGATGTTTGCCTTCGATGCTAACCGCATTGACAACATACTGTTCACCTTCCAAAAACTCTTGGATAAGAACTGCCTCATTCACAATTCCAATCACATTCTTTTTTCCGAAAATAGCGCCGAATGCGTCTAAGGCTTCGTACTCATCGAAACAAACTCTGACATCTTCACTTCCCATAGCGTCAACCGGCTTGACGACGACCGGCAGCGTATTTATTCTTCTGAGTCCATCCAGTAGTTCAGACTCGGTGGATACCATGTATTGCTTTGCGCAATCCAATCCATGTTCGGAAATCGCCTTCGCCATCAGGTATTTATTTCGACGTCTCTGGCTACTCTCGGGATCGTTTCCTTTCAGCCCCAATGAACATGACAGCAGGTCTGCCAGCTCTACCCCCGGTTCACTTCCTGCGATTACAAACTCGGGATTGTACTCCCGAACCACCTGTACTAAATCTGAATAATTCACTTCAGATGCTCGAAGCAATACGTCAAATATTGCTGATTCAAAGCTATTGGCATAGCTACTTGAGATTTTCTCTCTCGCCTGCACATGTACCAGGAACCAACCTAATGCCTTAAGAGCTTTTGCCAACTCGGCACCGGTACTATGGCCGTCTACAATACAAGCTACGCGCACACTAGACATTTATTTGATACCCGATAAAAAATTAAGGACTAATACTCTGAACAGACTACGCCATCCCGGCACCCCAGAGTATTGACTCAGTCTAGCGACATCCAACAGACTTCCGTCTGTACAGGAGAAGATAAAGTCAATGGGTCGCTGCCTTATCAAACACGCTACTGTTTCGAACAGATTATCGAATAGCAACCATCAACCCACTCAACATCACAAGTGAGAAACTCTAGACGAGGACCTGAACAAGCTGGAACTTGATAAATAGCAAGAGAAAATTAAATTCGAAATGAGCGAATATTTCATCACGGGTACCGATAAGAAATACATGCTTCATTTTTGAAACTCCTATTTTGGGAGTTTCCATACAATATCTAACCCACAGCTATACTTCTGAGATGACTATAAAGGTGCGCCCTCGCCAAGTGCTCGCATTCAATTATGCTAATTCGGCACGACTAGATAATAGGCATATCGCATCAACTGCTCCACGAAGATCAACCGCGCGTTCGGAAGACGACGAAATTAATAATCCACCGCGCATCTAGCGTCAACCTGATTTATCCACACTCCTCCAGGCCCAAACAAAATGTTTAATCATTGGGCACGCCGTCTCGAGTCCGCACAGCCGAACCGAAAAATGTCCAAGCGCTTGATATAACTAGCGAAATCACATCACACAGAGGACGCCTAGGAAGCGCCTCATCGAAACAACCTTTGCAAACAGGCGTGACGATTTCAGAACCTTCCCACACTGAGTGGTGCTGACACGACCGACTTAAGGCTGAGGATGGTATGCAACGGGTTACCGCGAAGAGGCTCGTGCAGGAACAACAAGACCGACAGAAAGCGGGTTCGCACCCGCCGTCCCCTCACACCACCGTGCGTACGGTTCCGTCACGGCTGTTTCCTTGAGTGGGCGTGGGCGCTTGCTCTGGCTGAGCTTGAAGTAGCTCGCCCAGCCACACAGCACAGTGGCAAACGCGCAAATCTCCTAGGGTAATTCGCGCGACCTTCCTGCTTATGCCTGTCGGATTTTCGTCGCTGCGTTCCGTGCGAGTATCGGGCTTTGGCGATTATGGCCACCTCACCTCGCTGCCCCGCCTCTATCCGCTTCCTGTTCGTCAGGCCAGTATTTTGCCTCGGGCCTCCTTCAGATTCGCAGTCACCCGCAACACCCTTGCCTCTGGCTAATACTCCCCTTGCCGGGTGCGTAGAGGACTTTCACCTCCAAGTCACCTGCGAGGCCACCACAGCCAAGCTGGTTGCGCTAACGCGCAACGCGCCATGCCTGGCGCCCATAAAAAAACCCCGGCACAGAGGCCGGGGCTTTCGTGAAACAGGCAGCAGTATCAGCGTGCGTAGGTCATCAGCACGTCCGCAGCGGTCTGGCTGTCCACCCCCATCATCACGCTCAGGGCAGTGACAGTGAGGATGGAGAAGCCGAACACCTTGCGCGCCCACTTGCTGTCATCCTCGGCCTTGTAGCCACCCCAGGCCATGTACAGCCAGTACAGGCCCATGGCTGCTGCCACGGCCAGGTAGCCGAGGCCGGCGTAACCGCCGAGGGTAAGCATCAGGGTGGCGAGCACGAAGGCCAGCACGTACAGCACGATCTGCTTCTTCGCCGCGAGGATGCCGCGTGCCACCGGCAGGACCGGAATGTTGGCAGCGCTGTAATCCTTGAAGCGGAAGATCGCGATGGCAAAGCTGTGCGGCATCTGCCACAGGCTGAACATCACCAGCAGGGTGACCGCAGCCAGGTCGAAGCTGTTGCTCACGGCGCAGTAGCCGATCACCGGAGGCATGGCACCCGACAGGCTGCCGACCAAGGTGCCGTGCACCGATTTACGCTTCAGCCACAGGCTGTAGAAACCGACGTAGACGATGAAACCGATCAGCGCACAGAACGCCGACAGCGGGTTGGCCTGGACATACAGCAGGCTGAAACCCGCCACCCCGAGCAGGGTGGCGTAGATCAGCGCGAGGGGCAGCGACATGCCGCCCTGGACCATGACGCGGTTCTTGGTGCGCTCCATCTTGTGGTCGATGTCACGGTCGATGCAGTTGTTGAACACGCATCCGGACGCGACCACCAGCGAAGTACCGATCACCACCGCCAGGAACAGGGCGAAATCCACATGGCCCTTCGAGGCAAGGAAGAAACCGCCTGCCACGGAAAGCACGTTACCGAAAATGATCCCCGGTTTGGTGATTTGGATAAAGTGCTTAACGGACATGCAGTCTTACCTCACTTGGCCAACATTTCGAAGTGGATGCTGAACATGATCCACAGCGACAGGCCGACAAGCAGAGCGATCACCAGGGTGGTGAACAGGAACGTCGATACGTTGTTGCGTTGCTCTTTCGAGCGGTCCATGTGCAGGAAGTACACAAGGTGCACTACTACCTGGATCACGGCCATGGCAACAATGATCAGAACGGTCAGGTTCTTCGGCAGGCTTGGCGACATGGCCAGGCCGAACGGGATCGCAGTCAGGATGATCGACAGGATGAAGCCGATCATGTACGACTTGACGCTGCCGTGGTTACCTTCGTGATGAGTGTCGTGTGCGTTAGCCATTACAGAACCCCCAGCAGGTAGACGACGGTGAATACGCAGATCCAGACCACGTCCAGGAAGTGCCAGAACAGGCTCAGGCAGCTCATGCGGGTCTTGGCGGTCGGCGTGATGCCGTGCTTGTTGATCTGGTACATCATGATTGCCATCCAGATCAGGCCGGCGGTCACGTGCAGACCGTGGGTACCTACCAGGGCGAAGAAGCCCGACAGGAAGCCACTGCGCTGCGGGCCGAAGCCTTCGCTGATCAGGTGATGGAATTCATAGATTTCCATCGCGATGAAGCCCGCACCGAACAGGAAGGTCACAGCCAACCAGCCGAGTACGCCAGCTTTCTTGCCATCGAACATCTTCAGCATGGCGAAGCCGAAGGTGATCGAGGACAGCAGCAGGAACAGCGTTTCAACAGCTACGAAATCGAGCTGGAAGATGTCATGACCCGACGGGCCGCCGGCAAAACTGCCGGACAGCACCGCGTAGGTGGCGAAGAGCGACGCAAACAGGATGCAGTCGGTCATCAGGTACAGCCAGAAACCGAGTACGGTCATCTGGCCCGAGTCGTGGTGGTGGTCGTCATGCCCATGGTCGTGACCATGAGCAGCACCGTGCATTACTTGACTGGACATTGATTACACCCGCTCAAACGATTCGACACGTGCGCCGGCAGGCAGAGCACCTGCTTTGGCCAGCGCTTTCATGCGCTCGCCTTCGATGCGCGCCACTTCTTCGGCCGGAACCATGTAGCCCTGGTCGTCACGCGCAGCGTGGCGAACGAAGACAGCGATGGTTGCAACCAGGCTCGCGCCAACCAGCCACCAGATGTGCCAGATGAAGGCGAAGCCGAAGACGGTCAGGAACAGGCCCATGAACAAACCGGTAGAGGTGTTGCTCGGCATGTGGATCGCTTCGTACTTGGCCGCAGGCTTGTAGGCAACACCGGCTTCCTTGGCTTCGTGCCAGGCGTCCAGGCCGACCTTCTCAGGCATGTGGGCGAAGTTGTAGAACGGCGGTGGCGACGAAGTCGACCATTCCAGGGTACGGCCGCCCCATGGGTCGCCGGTCACGTCCAGGTTCTGGTTGCGGTCGCGAACCGATACGTACAGCTGGATCAGCTGGCAGGCGATACCGAACAGGATCAGCACGGCGCCGACAACGGCTACGTACAGGTAGGGTTCCCACAGCGGGTTGTCGGAGTGGTTCAGACGACGGGTCATGCCCATGAAGCCCAGGGCGTACAGCGGCATGAACGCTACGTAGAAGCCCGAGATCCAGAACCAGAAGGCAGCTTTGCCCCACTTCTCGTTCAGGGTGAAACCGAAGGCTTTCGGGAACCAGTAGGCGAAGCCGGCGATGTAGCCGAATACCGCACCACCGATGATCACGTTGTGGAAGTGAGCAATTACGAACAGGCTGTTGTGCAGCACGAAGTCAGCACCCGGAACAGCCAGCAGAACGCCAGTCATGCCACCGATGGAGAAGGTGATCATGAAGCCCAGGGTCCACATGATCGGCGCGGTGAAGCGCAGACGGCCCTGGTAGATGGTGAACAGCCAGTTGAACAGCTTCACACCGGTCGGAATGGAGATCAGCATCGTCGCCAGGCCGAAGAAGGTGTTGACGCTGGCGCCGGCACCCATGGTGAAGAAGTGGTGCAGCCATACAGCGAAGCCCAGCACGGCGATGGCGCCCGATGCGTAGATCATCGAGTGGTGGCCGAACAGACGCTTGCCGGAGAAGGTCGAGGTAACTTCCGAGAACACACCGAACGCCGGCAGGATCAGGATGTAGACCTCAGGGTGACCCCACGCCCAGAACAGGTTGACGTACATCATCGGGTTCCCACCAAGCTCGTTGGTGAAGATGTGGAAGTCCAGATAACGGTCAACAGTCAGCAGTGCGAGTGCGGCGGTCAGAATCGGGAACGAAGCCACGATCAGCACGTTGGCCCAGGTGCAGGTCCAGGTGAAGATCGGCATGTCCATCAGCTTCATGCCAGGTGCGCGCATCTTCATCACGGTGACGAGGAAGTTCACGCCGGTAAGCGTCGTACCCAGGCCTGACAGCTGTAGCGCCCAGATGTAGTAGTCGACACCTACCCCAGGGCTGTACTGAATGCCCGCGAGCGGCGGATAGGCAACCCAGCCGGTCTTGGCGAATTCACCAACGCCCAGCGAGATGTTGACCAGCAGCACGCCTGCCAGCAGCAGGTAGAAGCTCAGGGAGTTCAGGAACGGGAAGGCAACGTCACGTGCACCGATCTGCAGAGGAACCGCCAGGTTCATCAGGCCGGTGAAGAACGGCATCGCCATGAAGATGATCATGATCACACCGTGAGCGGTGAAGATCTGGTCATAGTGTTCAGGCGGCAGGTAGCCTTCGGAGCCACCGGTAGCGGCAGCCAGCTGGGTACGCATCATGATGGCGTCGGCAAAGCCGCGCAGCAGCATGACCATCGCGACGATGATGTACATCACCCCGATTTTCTTGTGGTCGACAGTCGTCAACCACTCGCTCCACAAGTAGGTCCACTTGCGGAAGTAGGTGATAGCACCGACGACAGCGATACCACCGAGCGCGATCATGGCAAGCGTCACCATGACTATCGGCTCGTGATAGGGTATCGCCTCCAGGCTTAGTTTACCGAACATCTCTTACTCCTCTGCACCGGCAGCTGGTTGCATACTCGATTCCACACCCTTGGTAGTGGCCAGATCTTTGCTGCCTGCTTGTTCGTGGCTCGGACGACCGCGGTTCATGCCTTCGTACTTGTCGACGATCAGCTGGAACTGGTCAGGCGAAGCCTCGCTATACAGCGCGACTGGGTTGTTTTCGCTTGGTTTGGCCAAGGCGTCGTATTCGGCCTTGTCCAGCTTCTTCGGCGACTGCTTGACCTCGGCGACCCACTTGTCGAAGTCTTCCTGAGAGGTGGCAGTAGCCTTGAATTTCATGCCGGTGAAGCCAGCACCGCTGTAGTTGGCGCTGATACCGTCGAACTCGCCGTTTTCGTTGGCGATCAGGTGCAGCTTGGTGGTCATGCCGGCCATGGCGTAGATCTGACCGCCCAGGCCCGGGATGAAGAACGAGTTCATCACGGCATCGGAAGTGACGCGGAAGTTGACCGGGGTGTTAGCCGGGAAGACGATCTTGTTGACCGTGGCAATGCCCTGCTCCGGGTAGATGAACAGCCACTTCCAGTCCAGCGCGACCACGTCGATCTGCACTGGCTTCACGTCGGAATCCAGCGGACGGTACGGGTCCAGCTTGTGGGTGGAGTGGTAGGTGAAGTAACCCAGGGCGATGATGATCAGGATCGGGATGATCCACACCGCGGCTTCGATCTTGGTCGAGTGCGACCAGTCAGGGGTGTAGGTGGCGGCCTTGTTGGAAGCACGGTACTTCCAGGCGAAAACCACGGTCATGATAATGACAGGAATCACCACCAGCAGCATCAGGCCGGTAGCGATCAGGATCAGGTTCTTTTGCTCAATGCCGACCTGGCCCTTCGGGTCGAGCAGGGTCCAGTTGCACCCACTGAGTAAAAGCATGCCTAAAAAGGGCAATATGCCAAACAGTCTGGGGTAACGCTTTTTACTCATCTCACGACCTCTAGATCAGCTTGCTTCAATGCAATTTGTGTTTTGGTAGCCAACACTTCGTCCTGCCAAGTGCGGCAT
Organism: Pseudomonas persica; assembly: GCF_900291015.1. Lineage (GTDB taxonomy): Bacteria > Pseudomonadota > Gammaproteobacteria > Pseudomonadales > Pseudomonadaceae > Aquipseudomonas. The sequence continues at coordinate 187,494 of NZ_OLKL01000010.1, read as the reverse complement.
TTCGCGCCCGTACTCGCTCCTGCCCGGGATCCGACTGCAGGACCTTGGCGTCAAGCGGGTTAGCGGTGCTTATGGTTTCGTAGGCAACAGGCCTGTACTTCAGACCAAGTCCATTTGGTGCGGGAAAACGCGGAGGGGGGTCCGCCCGGTATCGCCGTTGGGCGAAACTTGACGAAGTCAGCAAAAAGGAGCGCTGGGGCTTCCTTCAATCCTGCGACTTGCAAGCAGTGCCGAACGGAAATTGGGGGCGATTGTAGATAGGTCGCCAACCCTTGACTATGACTTATTGAGCAACAGTCTTTTACAGAATCCGTAACAATACTGCTCGGAAATTCAACTTCGCGACAGTTTGTCGCACCCCGCTTGCTAGGCCCCAAAACCGCATTCTGCAAGGCCTCCGGGTTGATCTGGATCAAGCGGGGAGCAAACTTTCCCTCTTCTCATGCGGCGCAAAAGACCCCATGCAATTCGGGACTTTTGTCTAAGCCCGGCGTCGGTTGCGATAGATCCCGAGCGGAACCAGCACGGCCGTCAGGACGAACGCCACCAGCGCCCATTGTGCCAGCGACAGCCCGAGGATCGGCGGGTACGGCGTGCTGCAGAAGCCGTCGACCTGGAACACCAGCGGCCAGAGCTTGGCCAGCGGCAGGTCATCGACGATCGGCTGCAGGGTATCGATGCCGCAACTGACCATGGGGTTGGCGAGTATATACACATGGTTGCCGGCCGCAACGATTCCGCCAATGGCGCTGAGCACCACCAGTGCCTCGAAGAAGGTCAGGCTGCGGCGCCCGGGCATCGCCGCGGCGATGAAGGCGAACACGGCGATGAACAGCAGCGCGTAACGCTGCAGGATGCACAACGGGCAGGGTGCCTCGCCCAGGACTATCTGCATGTAGAGGGCGCCACCGATCAGCGAAATGCAGATCAGGCCCAACAGCACCAGAAAGCGCCGTTCCCGATTCAGGCGCGATGTTTGTTCGTTCATTGCCGGTTCCTTCGATGGATAGTGGCAGCGTGGTCCGCCTGCCTGGGCGCAAGTCTACACGCTGGGCAGGGCCTTTGAGCGTGCCGAGGAAGCGGCGTGATAGCGCTGCGCAGGGCTATCCGGTGTGGCTCAGACCGGCCGCAACGACGTCGGTTCAACGTCGGGCGGCAAAAAAGCGGCTGCCCGGGTGCCGCGCAGGGGCAAGCCCCTCGACACCCGGGAGTGAAGGATACCGTGATTAAAGGAGGATTAAAGATGAAAGCTGCACAGCCGCTTTCATCTCTCCTTATATAGGCAGAAAAGGAGATGCGGCCCAGCCGCTGGCAAGCCAGCCCCCAAGCGGCGAATGCGATCGACCGTTTCGTTCTCGATTACCCACGGGCGGGAGCAGTGCTGCAAGGGAGCTGGCTTGCCAGCGGCTGGGATGAATACATAAGCCTGTACCGGCCTCTTCGCGGGTTCACCCGCGAAGAGGCCGGTACAGGCGCTACATCACTCCAAAGCAGCCGCCGGCCCGAAGAACTCGTAGCGGCTCTGCTGCTCTGGCACACCCAGGCCCTTCAGCTGGCGCTTGACCGCCGCCATGAAGCCCTTGGGCCCGAGGAAGTAGGCATCCACGTCACGCGCTTGCGGCAGCCACTCGGCCAACAGGTCCTCGCTCAGCAGGCCCACGGCATCGGCCGCAACGCCCCCCTCCGGCTCGGCATAGCAGTAGAAGCGCTTGAGTTGCGGATGACGCTCGGCCAGGCCGTCGATCCAGTCGCGGAAGGCATGCACGGCGCCGTTACGCGCGCAGTGAATGAAATGCACCTCACGCTGGGTTTGCAGCGCCGCCTGCAGCATTGCCAGGGTCGGGGTAATACCCACACCACCGCTGATCAGCACCAGCGGCTTGTCGCTGGCCGCCAGGGTGAAATCGCCAGCCGGCGGGAACAGCTGCAGGGTATCGCCCACCGCCAGTACGTCGTGCAGGTAGTTGGAGACCTTGCCGCCCGCCTCGCGCTTGACGCTGATGCGGTATTCCTTGCCGTCGCACAACGCCGACAGGGAATAGTTGCGACGCTGCTCGGCACCGTCAATGTCCAGCTTCAGGCCGATGTACTGGCCAGGCTCGGCCTTGAGCACCGGCTTGCCATCCACCGGGGCAAAGTAGAAGGAAACGATCTCGCTGCTTTCCTGCTCACGGCGTACCAGGCGGAATTCGCGGGTACCGCGCCAGCCGCCTTCGGCCTCTTCCTTCTGTTTATACAGGTTCTCTTCGGCACCGATCAGGATCTCGGCCAGCTGGCCATAGGCCGCGCCCCAGGCGTCGATCACAGCGGGGGTGGCGATTTCCTTGCCCAGCACTTCTTCGATGGCGCGCAGCAGGCAGCTGCCGACGATCGGGTAGTGCTCCGGCAGAATCTGCAGGGCAACGTGCTTGTTGATGATCTGACCGACCAGGCCGCCCAGCTGCTCCAGCTGGTCGATGTGGCGGGCATACATCAGCACGCCGTTGGCCAGGGCGCGCGGCTGGTCACCGCTGGCTTGGTGGGCCTGGTTGAACAGCGGACGCACCTCTGGATACTCGCTGAGCATCATCTTGTAGAAATGGGTGGTCAGCGCTTCGCCGCCGCTTTCCAGCAGAGGGACAGTGGCCTTGATGATTGCACGTTGTTCGGCATTGAGCATTGCAACAACTCCTGAGCCTGTGGCTTCAAATGACTGCCCCGGTTACTACAGCAATCGTGCCAACTTTTATCTCCAGCAAAATCAGGGGTTTGACGCAGGTCATGTCAAAACGACCCACCCCGACGTATAGTCATATCGACCCACAGGAGTCCATATGACCACAAAGCCGTTGCTCACCACCTTGCTGCCCCTGGTCAGCGACCTGTCCCGCGACCTGCCTGACCAGGAACGCTATCGCCGCTTGCTGCAAGCCATGCGTGGGTTGCTGCCCTGCGATGCCGCCGCGCTTTTGCGCCTGGACGGCGAGTGGCTGGTGCCACTGGCAGTGGACGGCCTGAGCCCCGATACCCTGGGCCGGCGCTTCCGGGTCAGCGAGCACCCGCGCTTCCAGATCCTGCTCAGCAGCCCGGAACCCACCCGCTTCGCCAGCGACTCCGAGCTGCCCGATCCTTACGACGGCCTGGTCAACGCCCCCGATGCCAACCTGGAAGTACACGACTGCATGGGCTGCCCGTTGATGGTCGATGAGCGCCCCTGGGGCCTGGTCACCCTCGATGCCCTCACCCCCGGGCAATTCCAGAGCCTGGAGCTGGGCGCCCTGCAGGCCTTCGCCAGCCTGGCCGCCGCCACGGTTACCGTGGCCGAACGCATCGAGCACCTGGCCCTGCGCGCGGAAGACGAGCACCACCGCGCGGAGATCTACCGCCAGGCCAGCGGCCAGGATAAAGAGCTGATTGGCCAGAGCCCAGCGCACAAGCGCCTGGTGGAGGAAATCCGCCTGGTCGGTGGCAGTGACCTGACCGTGCTGATCACCGGTGAGACCGGCGTCGGCAAGGAGTTGGTGGCCCAGGCCCTGCACCAGGCCAGCAACCGCGCCAACAAACCACTGGTCAGCCTGAACTGTGCCGCCCTGCCCGACACCCTGGTGGAAAGCGAGCTGTTCGGCCATGTGCGCGGTGCCTTCACCGGCGCCCACGGCGAGCGCCGCGGCAAGTTCGAACTGGCCAATGGCGGCACACTGTTCCTCGACGAAGTGGGTGAACTGCCGCTGACGGTGCAAGCCAAGCTGTTGCGCGTGCTGCAGAGCGGCCAGTTGCAGCGCTTGGGCTCGGACCGCGAGCACCGGGTGGATGTGCGCCTGATCGCCGCCACCAACCGCGACCTGGCAGCAGAAGTACGCACTGGCAACTTTCGCGCCGACTTCTATCACCGCCTCAGTGTGTACCCGCTGCACGTGCCACCGTTGCGCGAACGTGGGCGAGATGTGCTGCTGTTGGCCGGCTACTTCCTCGAACAGAACCGTTCGCGCCTGGGCCTGAACAGCCTGCGCCTGAGCAGCGAAGCCCAGGCCGCGCTGCTGGCCTACGACTGGCCAGGCAACGTGCGTGAACTGGAACACCTGATCGGTCGCTCGGCGCTCAAGGCGCTGGGCCAACACCCCAACCGGCCACGCATCCTCACCCTGGAAGCCATCGACCTGGACCTGCGCGCAACGGCAACGCCCGGCACCCCGCCCTCCCCGGCAGCGCCCTTGCAGGCGGCACCGCTGCCCGAGGGTGGCCTGCGCGAAGCCGTCGACGTCTACCAGCGCCAGGTGATCGAAGCCTGCCTGCAACGACACCAGGAAAACTGGGCGGCCGCGGCGCGGGAGCTGGGGCTGGACCGCGCCAACCTTAGCCGCCTCGCCCGTCGGCTTGGGCTTCGCTGATGGAAACACCGGGGCTGCGCAACAGCCCCGCAATCCCCGCCGCCCTAAAGCCCGACCAGAACAGGCCGATAACCGGTTATTCCCTGTTCCCCACGAAGGTCACCATGGCCACGCAAAATGCCCGCGCGGACTCGCTGTCGCTGCTGCTGTTCACCCTGCGCAGCGGCAAGTTGATGGCAATCAACCTGCTCAAAGTCAGCGAGATCATCCCCTGCCCGCCGCTGACCAAGCTGCCCGAATCGCACCCCCACGTGAAAGGCGTGGCGACCCTGCGCGGCAACCCGCTGTCGGTCATCGACCTGTCCCGCGCCATCGGCGAACGGCCGCTGGCCGACCCGGACGGCGGCTGCCTGATCGTCACCGAGATCAGCCGCTCACGCCAGGGCCTGCATGTGCAGGCGGTCAGCCGCATCGTGCATTGCCTGAGCACCGACATCAAACCACCACCCTACGGCTCGGGCAGCCGCTCGTTCATCACTGGCGTGGCCCGAGTCGACAACACCCTGGTGCAGGTGCTGGACATCGAAAAAGTCATCCATGCCATCGCCCCGCCGGTGTCCGAGCCGCCTTACGGCACCTTGAGCGAGGAAGACGCCAGCCTGCTGGCCGCCGCCAATATCCTGGTGGTGGACGACAGCCAGGTGGCCCTGCAGCAGTCGGTGCACACCCTGCGCAACCTCGGCATCGAATGCCACACCGCGCGCAGCGCCAAAGACGCCATCAACGTGCTGCTGGAGCTGCAAGGCACCGCGCAGGAGATCAACGTGATCGTCTCCGACATCGAAATGAGCGAAATGGACGGCTACGCCTTCACCCGCACCCTGCGCGAATCCCCCGACTTCCAGCACCTGTACGTGCTGCTGCACACTTCGCTGGACAGCGCCATGAGCAGCGAAAAGGCGACCCAGGCCGGGGCCAATGCCATCCTCACCAAGTTCTCCTCGCCGGAGCTGACCGATTGCCTTGTGGTGGCGGCGCGCGCCGTGGTGTTCGCCGAGCGCTGATATATTCGCAGACAAACTCCCTGGCTTGCCGCCGGGGTCGAGTCGGGCATAATTCGCGCCCCTCGCAAGTAACTTGCCGGAATCGCGTATGAAGTTTCTCAGCTCTATCCTGATCAGTTGCGCCCTCTTCAGCGGTATCGTCCAGGCCTCCAGCAGCCAGGCCTGGACCGAGCAGCGCCAGCAGATGCTCAAGGCCTGCCTGGCCGCCAGCCAGTTCAAGGATGCCCACGCCCGCAGCAAGCCTGCCGACTTCGATGACCAGATAGGTATGAGTGCCCTGCTGATCGAAGGCGTCTCCCCCCAGAAGCACATGCAACAGCGCACCGGCACCGAGCTGTGCCTGTACGACCGCCAGCACCAGCGCGCCTTCGTCAGCGAATGGAACCCGGAGGCCAAATGACCGACAACCTGCGCTTCGCCTGTACCGGCTGCGGCAAGTGCTGCACCGGCCACCACGTGCCCTTGACCCTGGCCGAAGCGCGACGCTGGGCGGATAACGACGGCCAGGTGGTCGTGCTGATCGAAGCCTTCGTGGCGGATGGCCCTGGCATGCCGGTAGAACAGCGTGATCATGTCCTGCGTCGTTCCCATCCCGTACCCTGCGGCGACAGCGAGGCACGCGTATCGGTGACCTTTGCCGCGTTCAACCCCGGGCGCTGCCGCAACCTCGACGACAACGACCGGTGCACCATCTATGACCAGCGGCCGCTGGTCTGCCGCATCTACCCGGTGGAAATCAACCCGCATATCCCACTGCGGCCAGACAGCAAGGACTGCCCGCCGGAAGCCTGGCAGCAGGGGCCGGAGCTGATTCACGGCAGGCAACTGGTCGATACCGAACTGCAGGCGCTGGTGCAGGCCTCGCGCCAGGCCGACCGTGCTGACATCGCCGCCAAGGTGGCGGTGTGCCAGGCGCTGGGCATGACCAGCAGTGCGCTCAAGGGCAACGGGTTTACCGCCTACCTGCCGGATATGGGCGCGTTTGCCGCCGTTCTGGCACAAGTGCCGGAGGATGACCAGGCACAGTGGACTCTGCATGTGGAGGACGCGGCGCTGGCGGCAAGCTTGCAGGGGCACGGATTGCGTACCACCAGCGAGCCGCCGGTGTATTACGCCTTCATCAGCTTCTGACCAGCCCTTGTGAGGCAACTGCCTTGTGCAAAATCCTGCAAACTGGCGCAATCCCTGTGGGGCGTTAGCCGCGAAGAATCCAACGCGGAGGATGGCACCGGCTGCGCCGGTGTTCGCGGCTAAAGCCGCTTCCACAGGGAACCGCGCAGGCTGTCTAGCATGGTGGTTTGCGGCGAAATTCCAGTTGCCTTTCCCACGATAATTACCTTTTGCGCAACAGTGCTTATCGTGCTTCGCTCTGTTTCAAGTGCATTGAAAGGACTAACTTTACCCCTGTCCTCATTAGCACTTGCAGCGCAAGAAGGTAGTTTCAAATGTCCAACAGTATGGGTATTGCCAGCGTCTTCGTCCTGTCTTCCCTGTTGTTGTCACCGCTGGCCATGGCCGAAGAATCCCAGGCTTTCATCACCCGTAATGCTGAGTTCGCCGCGGTCCACCAAGAGGCCCGCGAAGCCGTAGCCGCACAGCAGAACGATGCCGTAAAAGACGCAAAACAGACAGCTTCCAAGGTTCCTGTCGATGCCAATGCCGACAGCTGATCAAGCGCTGTCGTTGCTCCCGTTTTCCCTTGGCTACGCCATGGGCACCACCGGTGCCGATATGTTAGCCTTTTAAAGCCGCTGCCGATCAGCGGCTTTTTTTATGTGCTTTAACTATCAGCCCAGCTGTAACGTTCACCTATAAAAAAGACGCACATTCGAAAATAAAAACTGCCCCACCGTCAGACCAAAGGAGCTAGTACCGGTGCCTTCCGCGTTTCATTTTACCCCGCTGTTCATTGCGTTGACTGCAACGATCCCTTTCGCCGCCCAGGCAGATGAAGACAAGGCTGATGGCTTCATCGAAGGCTCGTCCTTCAACCTGCATTTGCGTAATGCCTACTTCAACCGCGACAACCACAACGCCGGCGTGCGCGACACCCGCGAGTGGGGCCAGGGCGCGGTTGCGCGCTTCGCGTCGGGCTACACCCCGGGTGTGGTCGGCTTTGGTGTGGACGCCCATGCCATGCTGGGCCTGAAACTCGACGGCGGTGGCGGCCATGCTGGTACCAGCATCCTGCCGACCCACCAGAAGAACGAAGACGAACTGGGTGCTGCCCCGCACTCGTTCTCCACTGCCGGTGCCGCAGTCAAGCTCAAGGCGTTCGACACCGAGCTGAAGGTCGGTGACCTGTTCCTGACCAACCCGGTGATCGCCGGCGGCGAAAGCCGCATGCTGCCGCAGACCTTCCGTGGTGTGAGCCTGACCAACAGCAGCATCGACGGCCTGCTGCTCGAAGGCGGCCAGGTCAGCTTCACCAAACCGTACAACCAGAGCGGCCACCGCCGCATCGATACCTACTACGGCTCGCTCGACGAGCACGACAAGAGCAAGCACCTGAACTGGGCCGGCGCTTCGTGGAGCGGTACCCCGAACATCACCGCCAACCTGTATGCGGCCGAGCTGAAGGACATCTGGAACCAGTACTACGCCGACTTCGACTACACCTACGTGGTCAACGACCTGGTCAGCCTGAACCCTGGCGTGCACTTCTATCACAGCCAGGACACCGGCCAGGCCCTGCTGGGCAAGATCGACAACAACACCTACAGCCTGCACTTCACCGTCAATGCCGGGTACCACAGCGTCACCGCCGCCTACCAACGGGTCAATGGCGACACGCCGTTCGACTACATCAACCTGGGCGACAGCGTGTACCTGGACAACTCGCGCATGTACTCGGACTTCAACGCGCCGAACGAGCGTTCGTGGAAGCTGCAGTACAACTATGACTTCGCCGGTGTGGGCATCCCTGGCCTGACCACGGTGCTGTCGTACTCGCGCGGTGAAGCGGACCTGAGCAAGGCTACCCAGGACACCACCCACTACGACTACTACCGTGCCGATGGCAAGAACGCCATGCACTGGGAACGCGACCTGGACGTGAAGTACGTGTTCCAGGAGGGTGACCTGAAGGACCTGTCGGTGCTGGTGCGCTATGCCACCCACCGTGGCAGCCAGGGTTATGCGTCGATCGATAGCAACAGCGACAATGATGAACTGCGCGTGATCGTGGATTACCCGTTGAACGTGTTCTGATCCTGGTTTACAGGACGCACACATAACCCCTGTGGGAGCGGGTTCACCCGCGAACACCGGCGAAGCCGGTGCCAGACACCGCGTTGGTTTCTTCGCGGGTGAACCCGCTCCCACAGGGGCTTGTGGTCAGTCCAAAACAAGGTATACCGTGATTCAGTCGGACAAATGTTGTTCGACAACCCCCGCTTCCCTAGAATGTCGCCGCCGCGAATGGCCCTGCCCACGCAGTAGCAAGCATGCCCCCCCGATCCCCGCGTTTCGCACTCTACAAGTCACACCCCGAACTGATCCTCAACCTGGGCAGTTGCCTTGCCGTGCTCGCTATCGTGGCCATCGTCAGCTACCTCCTGGCGCATGAGCGCGACAACGTCGAGCTGTCGGCGATCCGCTCGTCCAACAATATCGTCCAGCTGATCGAAAGCGACATCCTGCGCAACGTCGAACTCTACGACCAGTCACTGCTGGGCCTGATCTGGGCAGTAGGGCGCAAGGAGCTGCCAGAAATTCCCGGCCCGGTGCGCCAACGCCTGCTCTTCAATGAAGCCTTCGTCGACCGCAAACGCGGTGACGTGCTGTGGCTGGACAAGCAAGGCAACGTGGTAGGCGACTCCACCAGCAGCGTGCCACGCAAAGCCAACTTCAGCGACACCGGGGTGTTCCAGGCGCACCTGCACAACGCCAACCTCGGCCTGCTGGTGGGCCCGCCCTTCAAGGCCACGCTCGGCGACCTGGACTGGTGCATCAGTTTCAGCCGGCGTATCTCCGGCGCCAATGGCGAGTTCGCCGGCCTGGCAGCGGGTGCATTGCGCCTGTCGTACTTCAGCGAACTGTTCCAGCGCCTGGACATTGGCAACGACAGCAGCATCAACCTGCTCAACACCGACGGCCACCTGCTGGCCCGCCAGCCCAGCCGCCCGCAAGACCCGCGAATCGGCAGCAACTATGCCGAGCGACCCAATTTCAAACGCATTCTCAGCGAGCAGAGCGGTAGCTTTACCGCCCACTCCAGCCGCGACGGCAAGCCACGCATGTACACCTTTGCCCGGGTCGCTCAGCTGCCGCTGGTCGTACTGGTGGTGCATTCGGCCAACGACGTGTTCGCGTCCTGGCGCCGCACTGCGATCGTGGTGAGCGTCGCCACCGGTGTACTGTGTGTGGGCATCCTCTGGCTGACCCTGCTACTGGGCCGCGAATTGCGCCGCCGCCAGGAGGCCGAACAGTGCCTGGCGACCCAGGCCGCTACCGACAGCCTGACCGGCCTGGCCAACCGCCGCCACCTGGATCAGGTACTGCGCCAGGAATGGGCCCGCGCCCAGCGCAACCGCAAGCCGTTGGCGGTGCTGATGGTGGATGTGGACCATTTCAAGGCTTTCAACCAGCGCCATGGCCACGCCGGTGGCGACCATGCCTTGCGCGAAGTGGCCAAGACCATCCAGGCGTGCATCCGTCGCCCGGCCGATCTGGCGGCGCGCTATGGTGGTGAGGAATTCCAGGTAGTTCTGCCGGAAACCGACCTGGCCGGGGCGCAGCTGCTGGCCGAGCGCATCCGCGCCAGGGTCGAGGCGCTGGCACCGTTTGCCGACGATGCCCACTCTGTCACCGTGAGCATCGGCATCGGCCTGTCGGGCACCCAGCACGACCTGGCGAGGGTGCTGGGTGCTGCGGATGAAGCGCTCTACCGGGCCAAGGCCAAAGGCCGCAACCGGGTAGAAGGGCCTGCCGACTAGGCGCGGGCGCGGGCGGCGTTGCGCAGGGCCCTGACCTGGTCATGGTTGCGCTGCACGCCTTGCAGCTGTTTCTCCACCAGGCTGTAGGTCTGGTCGCTGGCGGTGCGGCCGAGCTTCACCAGTTTCTCGCGGGCTTCCTTGTAGGCCTTGAGGGCGTGGTCCTCGCCCCGCTCCACCTCGTTCAACACCGCTTCCTCATCCTTGCCGGTAACCATCGCCTTCAGATTGACCCAACCCCGATGCAGGTCACCGCTGATGCTGGTAGAGGTTTCCGGGTCGCCACCCAGGCGGCGCACCTCGCTCTGCAGTTCGCTGGCAGCGTTGGCACACTCACCGGCCCGCTGGACGAAGAACGCTTTCAGCTCGGGGTTCTTCACATCATCGGCCGAGGCCTTGAAGCCTTTCTCGCCATCCTTGCTGTACTCGATCAGGTCGTTGAGCACGTCGGTCACGTCTTTGTTGGGATTGCTCATGGTACGAACTCCTTGGCAGGTGGTAGTCATCTGTAAGGGAGCAGTGTTCGTGCCAAGCCTGCACGTTAAATAAAATTCTTTAAAATCAAATAGATAAAAGAATTTGAGTAAAACCTGAAAACGGCGTTCTGCATGATTGCCGCTTGGGCCTTCGTGCAGATTGCAGTATGGTCGGCGCTTTTCAACAGCCAGGTACGCGATGATGAAGCCGGAAACACTCGAACTGCTGGTGATCCGCAGCATGCCGTTCGGCAAGTACCAGGGACGGATCATCGCCGACCTGCCGGGGGATTACCTGGCCTGGTTTGCGCGTAAGGGTTTCCCGGCGGGGGAACTGGGTGGGTTGTTGGCGTTGATGCATGAGATCGATCACAACGGGCTGGGTGATCTGCTGGTGCCGTTGCGGCAGAAGCACGGGCGTTGACCTGTTCCGGCCCTTTCACGGGTAAACCCGCTCCCACAGGATCTCTGCAAGCTTGAAGGTTGTGCAGTACCTGTGGGAGCGGGTTTACCCGCGAAGAGGCCAGTCAAGCCAACCGAAGGCTCTAACCCTTCACCGGCGCTACCGCCAACTCCCCACCCTCGCTCTTCTTGATCACCGCATACACCACCGCCGTCAGCAGGCTACCCGCCACGATCGCCAACAAGTACAACAGCGCATGGTTGATCGCATTGGGGATCAGCAGCACGAACAGGCCGCCATGCGGTGCCATCAGCTTGCAGCCGAAATACATCGACAAGGCCCCGGTCAATGCGCCACCGGCCACGCTGGCCGGGATCACCCGCAGCGGGTCCTTGGCGGCAAACGGGATCGCCCCTTCGGAGATGAAGCACAGCCCCAGCGCCAGGGCCGCCTTGCCTGCCTCGCGCTCGCTCTGGGCGAACTTGCGTCGGGCCAGGAAGGTGGCGATACCCAGGCCAATCGGTGGCACCATGCCGGCGGCCATGGTCGCCGCCATCGGCGCATAGCTCGACGAGGCCAGCAGCCCGACCGAGAAGGCATAGGCCGCCTTGTTGATCGGCCCGCCCAGGTCGACGCACATCATGCCGCCCAGCAATAGGCCCAGCAGGATGGCATTGGTGGTGCCCATGCTGTCGAGAAAGTGGGTGAGGCTTTCCAGCATCGCCGCCACCGGCTGGCCGACCACGTAGATCATCACCAGGCCGGTGAACAGACTGGCCAGCAGCGGAATGATCAGGATCGGCTTGAGTGCCTCCAGGCTGCTGGGCAGGCGCGCCCAGCGGGCAATGGCCTTGGCGCTGTAACCGGCGAGGAAACCGGCGACGATACCACCGATGAATCCGGCGCCCAGGGTGCTGGCCAACAGGCCGCCGATCATGCCGGGCGCCAGCCCCGGGCGGTCGGCGATGGACCAGGCGATGTAGCCCGCCAGCAGCGGCACCATCAGCTTGAACGCAGCCTCGCCGCCGATCTGCATCAACGCGGCCGGCAAGGTGCCCGCTTCTTTATAGGCCTCGATACCGAACACGAACGACAGGGCAATCAGCAGGCCGCCAGCCACCACCATCGGCAGCATGAACGACACGCCGGTGAGCAGGTGCTTGTATACCCCGGTCTTCTCGCCCTTCGCTGGTGTGGTCGCCGCGGTGGCATCGCTGCTGTTTTCCACCTTGGCTTCGGCCAGGGCCTTGTCCAGGGTGGCGCGGGCCTGCTTGAGGGCGATACCGGTGCCACAACGGTAGATGCGCTTGCCGGCGAAACGCGCGGTGGGCACTTCGATGTCGGCGGCCAGCAGCACTACATCGGCTGCGGCGATGGCTTCGGCAGACAAGGGGTTGCGCGCACCGACCGAGCCCTGGGTCTCGACGGTGAGCTGGTAGCCCAGTTGCTGCGCGGCCTGCTGCAAGGCTTCCGCAGCCATGAATGTATGCGCGACGCCAGTCGGGCAAGCCGTGATGGCAACGATGCGTGCGCCAGCGCTGCCAGCTTCGGCCGGGCTGCCAGGCACTGTGGCCAGCAGCTGGGCGTGGGCCGCCGCTTCATCGAGGAAGCCTTCGCGGTCGGCCAAAGCCTGGGACGGCGTGCTCTGGTACACGCGCTTGCCGACGAAACGGGCCAGGTCCACCGGGCCGGTACTGACCACCAGCACCCAGTCGGCCTCGGCAATCTGCGTGGCGCTCAGTTGCCGCTCGGGGTGTCCGGCATCCTGCACCTCGACGCTGGTGCTCCAACCCCGTCGCTGGGCAGCGGCGGACAGCAAGCGCGCGCTCAGCACGCTCGACACCTGGCCGCTAGGGCAGGCAGTGACAATGGCAATGTTCATCGGCAACCCTCTTGTTGTTCTGTCAGTTGCACGCCGGCCTCCAGACGCACCAGTTGCTCGCGGTCACGGATGCCGAAACCAACCTGGGTAACAGCCTGGGCGGCGATCGCGGTGGCACGGGTCAAGGTCTGCGCAGGGGCTTCGCCCTGCAGCAGGCCGTGGACCATGCCGGCTACCAGCGAATCACCTGCGCCCACCGTGCTGGCGACCTGCACCTTGGGCGGGCAAGCATGCACGGCCAGGTCGCGGGTAAACCAGCTGACACCCTGCTCGCCCGCCGATACCACCACGTGTTCGACGCCACTGGCCAGCAAGCGCTCGGCAGCGGCGCGCTGCTGCGCCGGGTTATCCACAGCCAGGCCGAGCACCTCGCCCAACTCATCGGTATTGGGCTTGACCAGCCAGGGCGAGCTCTGCAGGCCGGCACGCAGGGCTTCGCCGCTGCTGTCCAGGGCCACCTTGAGGCCTTGCGCCTTGAGCTGTTCGAGTAACTGGCGGAACCAGTCGGCGCTGATCCCACGCGGCAGGCTGCCAGCCACCACCACCGCATCGTGGCCCGGGGCAATCTGTACCAGGCGGCGCAGCAATGCACTGCGTGCCGCTTCGTCGACTTCCGGACCTTGGCCATTGATGTCGGTGACACGGCCATCGGCCTCGACCAGTTTGATGTTGCTGCGGGTTTCGCCCGGCACGCGGACAAAGCAGTCGGCGAAGCCGCGCCAGCTGATCAGCGCCTCGAACGGCTGCAGGTTATCGCGCCCGAGGAAGCCGCCAACGGTGACGCTGTGCCCCAGGTCCGCCAGTACCTGGGCAACGTTCAGCCCCTTGCCCGCGGCGTGGCTGTGCTGCACCTGGCTGCGGTTGACCTGCCCCGGGCGCAGGGTATCCAGGCCGATGGTGATATCCAGCGCCGGGTTCAAGGTGAGGGTGAGGATCTTGGCCATTCAGTAACGCTCCACCAGCGCACGAACCGCTGCGGCGCTGTCCTGTTGCAGGGCCTCGCGCGCCAGGGCGCGGGCCTTCTGATGATCGGCCTGGCGGACCAGGGCCTTGACTTCGGCAATACTGCGCGCGGCGACGCTGAGTTCGTCCACGTCCAGCCCCAGCAGCACGGCCACCGCCTGCGGGTCGGCCGCCAGTTCGCCGCACACGCCCACCCACTTGCCATGGGCATGGGCGGCGCGCACGGTCATGTCGATCAGGCTGAGCACCGCCGGGTGCAGGCCGTCGGCCTGGGCCGAGAGGCTGGGATGGCCACGGTCAATGGCCAGGGTGTACTGGGTCAGGTCGTTGGTGCCGATGCTGAAGAAGTCCACTTCGTGCGCCAGTCGTGGTGCCAGCAGCGCTGCCGAGGGCACTTCGACCATGATGCCCAGTTGCAGGTCGGCTACCGGGATCTCGGCACGCAAGCGCTCGACCATGGCCCGCGCCTCGCGCCATTCGTGCACCTGGCCGACCATCGGGAACATGATGCGCAGCGGGCGCTGGTCGGCCGCCCGCAGCAAGGCGCGCAACTGGTCCTCCATCACCTGCGGGCGCTGCAGGGTCAAGCGTACGCCGCGCACGCCGAGGAACGGGTTTTCCTCGGCAGCGATCGGCCAGTACGGCAGCGGTTTGTCGCCGCCGACATCAAGTGTGCGCACCACCAGCGGGCGCCCGTCGAGGCCATCGAGCACGCGGCGGTACTCGGCTTCCTGGGTGGCCACGTCCGGGGCCTGGGGGTGGGCCATGAAAATCAGCTCGGTACGCAGCAGGCCCACGCCTTCGGCACCCTGCTCGACCACCTTGGCGATGCCGGTGCTCTCACCGATGTTGGCGAACACCTCGACGGCGTGACCATCGCGGGTAACCGCCGGCTCGAAGCGCTTGGCCCAGGCGGCCTGCAAGCGTTGCTCGCGCAGGTCGCGCTCGGCCAGGGCCCGTTGCAGTTCATCCGCCGGCGGCGCCACGCTGACCACGCCACGCTGGCCATCAAGCAGCAACGGCGTACCACTGTCCAACAGCAGTATCGACGCCCCCGCGCCCACTACCGCCGGGATGCCCAGGGCACGGGCGACGATGGCGCTGTGGGCGGTGGCCCCCCCCTGGGCGGTGACGATACCGGCGACGCGGCTCGGGTCCAGCCGGGCGACATCGGACGGGCCGACTTCGGTCATCACCAGCACATAGGGTTGCTCGGGTTCAGCCTGCGCCTGCATGCCACACAACTGCGCCAGCACGCGGCGGCCGATGTCGCGCAGGTCGGCGGCGCGCTCGGCCAGCAAGGCGTCGTGCAACGACTCCTGCTGGCGGGCTGCGGCCTCGATCACCGCCATCCACGCCGCTGCGGCACTTTCGCCCTGGACCAGGCGCTGCTCGACATCGTCGGTCAGGGCCGGGTCGGCGAGCATTTCCTGATGGGTGACGAAGATTTCGCCAATGGCCTTGTCGCTGCGCTGGACCAAGGCCTGCAGCTCGCCACTCACGGTCGCCACGGCTTCACGCAACTTCTGCCGTTCCTGGGCGCACGACTCGCCGCGCAGGGGATAATCGAACTCACGCTCGACACACACATGTGCCGGCCCGCTGGCGATACCAGGCGCAGCGCCCACCCCCTGTATGCGGCTACCGGCCTCGGGCGCCTGCAACACTTCGGCTACGGCACTGGCGACAGCCACCGGACTCTGCGGCAGCGGCTCGACCTCTTCGCCCAGGCCTTGTTCGATGGCAGCCAGCAGGACCGGCAAGGCATCGGCAGCGATGCCCGGCTCGGCCACCAGTTCCAGCACCTGACCACGGCGGGCGCCGAGGCTGAGCAGCTTGCTCAGGCTCTTCACCGACACCGCCGGCTGCGCGCTGTCGACCAGCCGCACACGGATTTCTCCCTCGAAGCCTTTGGCCAACTGCGCCAGTACCTTGGCCGGGCGAGCATGCAAGCCATGCGGGTTGGCCAGCGCGATACGCGCGCTGGGCCAGTCCGCTGGCGCCTCACCACCCAGCACTTCCAGCACCGCGCGGCTGCTGGTGGCCTGGTAGAGCATCTGCCCACGGCCTTCGATCAGCACCTCGCACAGGCGTTCGAGCAAGGCCTGGTGAGCAGCGCCGAGGCTGGCCAGGCAGAACAGGCCGTTGAGTGGCTGGTCGCGATAGCGCAATGGCTGTTGCGGGGTGATGAAGGCCAGGCCTGGCTGGCGCACCTGGCGCTCGCTGTGCAGCCACCACAGGCCCTCGCCCAGCGGTAGCGGCTCGGCCTGCTGCAGCATGGCGGCAAACCCGCTGTCGACGCAGTCGGCTCGCTGCAGCAAGCGGGCGCCGCGCCAGGCCAGTTCATCGAAATCTTCGGCCGGCAGGTTCAGGCCGACCAGTTGCGCATCCAGCGCCAGCTCCTGTGGCGCGCCCTGCAACAGTTTCAGCAACGCCTCGGCGGAACCGGCGCGGCGCAGCGCTTCGGCCAGGTCGGTCTCGCCCAGGGCGCGGGTCAGCAGTTGCAACAAGCGCAGGTGCTCGTCGGAACGGGCGGCAATGCCGATGGCAAGGTAGACCATCTGGCCATCGCCCCAGTCCACGCCCTCGGGAAACTGCAACAGGCGCACGCCGGTGGCGTACACCAGGTCTCGGGTCTGCGGCGTGCCATGGGGGATGGCAATGCCCTGCCCAAGAAAGGTGGAGCCTTGTGCCTCTCGGGCCTGCAGCCCTTGCAGGTAACCCTCGGCGACCAGGCCGTCAGCGACCAGCCGGTCGGCCAGCAGGCGCAATGCCTCGGCCTTGTCGGCGGCCTTCTGGCCCATGGCTATCTGCTCCTTGGCGAGCTCGAGCATGACCTTCTCCTTTTGCAGTTCCCGGTCGGGTACTGGAGTATTGTTGTGAAATTCACATGAACGGCCAGTTCAACAGCCTTGCACGGATGGCAGCCGAGGCAGAAAATTCGGCGGCTGAAACGATTAATCTGACCAGGCGGCCACGTTACTCGATAATCTGCCGAGGAAAAAGCCCCATCCTGTCGGACAATTGCGACAATGGTCGTCTGCGCGTGGCGCCCCCGCCGGGTCAAACTACCCGTTCAGGCCTCACAGCCAGCCCCGGAAATAACAAGGAAAATTCGGTGAAACTCAGCGATATCGCCCGTCTGGCCGGTGTGTCCGTGACCACTGCCAGCTACGTCATCAATGGCAAGGCCGAACAGCAGCGTATCAGCAACAGCACTGTCGAGCGGGTACGCGCGGTGGTCGAGGCCCACGGCTTCACCCCCAACCCGCAGGCCGCTGGCCTGCGCAGCCGACATACCCGCACCCTGGGCTTCATTCTCCCGGATCTGGAGAACCCCAGCTACGCCCGCATCGCCAAGCAGCTCGAGCAAGGTGCCCGCGCCCGCGGCTATCAACTGCTGATCGCCAGCAGCGACGACCAGCCCGACAGCGAGCGCCAGTTGCAGCAGCTGTTCCGTGCCCGCCGCTGCGATGCGCTGTTCGTCGCCAGCTGCCTGCCGCCGGAAGATGACAGCTACCGCGAACTGCAGGACAAAGGCCTGCCGGTGATTGCCATCGACCGCCGCCTGGACCCTGCGCACTTCTGTTCGGTGATCAGCGACGACCGCGACGCCAGCCGCCAACTGGCCACCAGCCTGCTGAGCGCCGCCCCGCGCAGCATCGCGCTGATCGGCGCACGCCCCGAGCTGTCGGTCAGCCAGGCACGTGCTGGCGGCTTCGACGAAGCCCTGCAAGGCTATGCCGGCGAAGTTCGCCGCTATCAGGGCGAAGCGTTCAGCCGTGAGTGCGGCCAGCGCCTGATGCAGCAACTGATCGACGACCTCGGCGGCCTGCCGGATGCCCTGGTGACCACCTCCTACGTGCTGCTGCAAGGGGTGTTCGACACCCTGCAGGCCCGCCCTGCCGACTCGCGCCAGCTGCAGCTGGGTACCTTTGGCGACAACCAGTTGCTCGACTTCCTGCCGCTACCGGTGAATGCCATGGCCCAGCAGCATGGGCTGATTGCCGCCACCGCCCTGGAACTGGCACTGGCCGCGATCGAGGACAAGCGCTACGAACCTGGCGTGCATGCCGTCGGTCGAACGTTCAAGCAACGCATTACAGCGGCCTGAACATGCGCCTGATCGACACCCACACCCACCTGGACTTCCCCGACTTCGACGCCGACCGCCCGCGCCTGCTGGCCAACGCGGCGGCGCGCGGGGTGGAGCGGATGGTGGTGCTGGGGGTGTACCAGGCGAATTTCCAGCGGGTGTGGAGCCTGGCCTGCGCCGACCAGCGCCTGTTCGCTGCGCTCGGCCTGCACCCGATCTACCTCGACCAGCATCGCCCGGAACACCTGGCACAGCTGCGCGAGTGGCTGGAGCGCCTGCATGGCGACCCACGGCTATGTGCCGTTGGCGAGTTTGGCCTGGACTATTACCTCGAAGACCTGGACAAGACCCGCCAGCAGGCGCTGTTCGAAGCGCAACTGCAGATGGCTTGCGACTTCGAACTGCCCGCCCTGCTGCACGTGCGCCGCAGCCATGCCCAGGTGATCGCCACGCTCAAGCGTTACAAGCCAGCGCGGGCGGGGGTGATACATGCGTTTGCCGGCAGTTACGAAGAGGCCCGCGAGTACATCAGGCTGGGCTTCCGGCTTGGGCTTGGCGGTGCAGGTACCTGGCCGCAGGCCTTGCGGCTGCGCAAGACCCTGGCGCGGTTGCCGCTGGACAGGGTAGTGCTGGAGACCGATGCGCCGGACATGGCGCCGGTCATGTACCCCGGAGTGAGGAACAGCCCGGAGCATTTGCCGGAGATTGCCGGGGCGCTGGCGCAGGTGATGGGGGTGGATGTCGGGGAGCTGGCTGAGGCCAGTAGCCGCAATGCTTGCGAGTTGTTTGGCTGGTAGCAGCTGTGTTGCCTGTGCCGGCCTCTTCGCGGGTAAACCCGCTCCCACAGGGGGCGCGCCAACTCTGAGGTCAGCTCTGTACCTGTGGGAGGCCTTGCGGCTGCGCAAGACCCTGGCGCGGTTGCCGCTGGACAGGGTAGTGCTGGAGACCGATGCGCCGGACATGGCGCCGGTCATGTACCCCGGAGTGAGGAACAGCCCGGAGCACCTGCCAGAGATTGCCGGGGCGCTGGCGCAGGTGATGGGGGTGGATGTCGGGGAGCTGGCTGAGGCCAGTAGCCGCAATGCTTGCGAGTTGTTTGGCTGGTAGCAGCTGTGTTGCCTGTGCCGGCCTCTTCGCGGGTAAACCCGCTCCCACAGGGGGCGCGCCAACTCTGAGGTCAGCTCTGTACCTGTGGGAGCGGGTTTACCCGCGAAGAGGCCAATGAACTAGCTCAGACAAGCACCGTCCACAGCGCAAACCCGGCATACCACAGCACCGCACAGCGCAGCAGCAGCTCCCACAGGCTGTCCAGCCGCCCCAGCCCGCGCTGGCTGTCTTCTTCCTCGGGAATGTCATCGGCAATGCGCCCCACCCGGGCCACCAGGTGTGCGGCGCTGATGTGCCAGTTGAGCACCTCGTGCAGCATCACCCGGGTGACCGAGAGGAAGTTGCCAACCAGGGCAAAACTCAAGGCCAGCACCCGCACCGGCAGCCAGTCCATGATATGCCGCAACCGCTCGGCGCGGGCCTTCAACGCCGGCTGCTTGCTGTGCTCCCCACACAGCGCCAGCAGGCGGTAGGCCAGCGCTGCGCCCGGGCCCAGCATGAAGTACCAGAAGATCACCGCGAAAAAGCCTTGGTACACCTGCCACAGCAGGTTGCCCTGCACCCGCACCAACAGGCTGTGCGGCTCATCGGCCACCAGCCCCAGGTCGCGCTCTGCCACGTGCAGCGCAGCCTGGTCATCACCGCGCCGCCAGGCATCGCGGAACGGCCCCAGCGATGCCTTGGCATCGCCGCGACCAAGGCTGTAGATCAGCACCAGCAGGTGCACCGGCAATGCCAGCAAGCCGTACGCCACCGGGTCCAGCACATGCAACAGCAACACCAGCAGCGCTACCGGCGCCAACACCAGGATGGCCAGCGTCCACCATGGGTGCACCTTGCCGCTGCGCTCCAGGCGTAGCAGTTCGCCAAGGAAGAACCCATCACGCTGCACCTGATGGCGCAGGGCCGAGAACTTCTCGACCCACAGCGCCAGTAACAACACCAGAAAACTCATGCCTCATCCTCATTGTGCTGCAGCGCCTGGCGGTAGCGTGGCCAGTCGAAGGCCGGGCCGGGGTCGGTCTTGCGCTGCGGGGCAATGTCGCTATGGCCCTGGATGCGGCTCAGGTCGATGGCCGGCCAGGCGTCGCGGATATGCCGGGTAAGTTGCTCCAGCACTGCGTACTGGGCATCGGTATAGGGCAGGTCGTCGGTACCTTCCAGCTCGATGCCGATGGAGAAATCGTTACAGCCTTCACGCCCGTCGAAGCACGACACACCGGCGTGCCAGGCGCGGTCGAGCAACGACACGAACTGGGTCACCGCACCGTCACGCTCGACGAACAGGTGCGCCGACACGGTCAGGTGGTTGATGCTGGCGAAGTACGGGTGTTCCTCGGGGTCCAGGCGGTTCTGGAAGAACTGCTGGACCTTGCCGGTGCCGAAACAGCCCGGGGGCAGGCTGATGTTGTGGATCACCAGCAGGGAAATCGATTCGCCTTCGGCGCGGGCATTGAAGTTCGGCGAGGGGCAGTGGGTGATTCCGATTCCGTGGAACCAGCCAGTGGCACGGTCCAATTGCATGGGGCAGATCCTGAAAGCGCCGTGAACAGGGTAACAGTATGCCCTGCGGCCAATGTGCTGTGCATGTGAATGATTGTAATGCTGTGGGAGCGTGCCAGCTTGCAGATTTTGCGCCAGACAGTTGCGCCTACCGCCGCAGCCCGTCGAGCACCGCCTCCAGCGCCCGCTCGAACAGCAGCCCGTCATCCAGCACCCGCACCTCACCCCGGTGCAGTGCCTGGGCGAGGCTACCAGCATTCCATTCGCGCGCTTTCATACCGGTACGGTTGGCGAAAACCAGCCGGTCGCTGCTGTCGATACGCGCCACCAGTTTGCAGCGCAGCGGTTCGTCCTCGTCCAGTACCTCGACCCAGGTACCGATGCGCAGGCGCTGTACCTGGCGCACTGCCGCAGCCTGGTCGTCGGCAAACTGCAACGGGGCGCAGGCAGGTTCTTCGGCAATCGTCAGCACGATGTCTTCGGCCACCAGCACGTCACTCAGGGGCTGGCCCTCGCTGCCAGGCTGCACCTCGCTACCTGCGCAGGCGCGCAGATGCAACTGCTCCAGTTGCAGGAAGAATTCGCGGGTCGCTGCCGAGTCCAGGGCCACGCTGGCCAGGCCATCGCGCAGCGCCTTGAGCAGGCCCGGCACCTGCTGCAGCAAGGCTTGCGGCTCCTGTGGCGGGGTGATGCTGGCCAGCAGCGTGTCCATTGTCTGCAAGGCATCCCGCCACGCCTGAGATGCCTCGCCCTGCTTGAGCCAGGCCAGCAGCAGCACCTGGCTCCAGGCCTGCACCAGCATCTGTACCACCGCCTGCGGCAATACCCGGCCACGCAGACGCTGGTTGAGCGCGTGCTGTACCTGCTGCCTGGCCTGCCGGGCCCGGGCACGCCCTTCTTCGGCGTCGCGGGTGCGTTGTTCGAGCAGCTCGTTGCGCCGCCGCTCGTCCTGGTTGAAAGTGAGGAAGTCTTCGAGCAGTTCGGCGAACAGGCTGGCGTCGTCGGCAAAATCGTTGAGCAAGCGCTGGACGATACGCTCCACCCGCAGGTGCAGGCTGTCGCGCAGGCCGCCGCCGCATTCCCAGCCGATGGCCGCGCCGGCGATCTCGTTGAGCAGCCTGCGGGCCGGGTGGCTGGCCCTACTGAACAGCCCCTTGTCCAGCAGGGCTACTTTGAGCAGCGGAATATGCAGACGCGCGATCAGCGCGCGCAGGCTGGCCGGCAAGTTGTCGTCGTTCTGGATAAAGGCGAACAGCAGGCCAACCAGGTTGATCATGTCCTCGTCGGCCACGCCGATGCGCCGGCGGGTGCCGCTGCGCACGCTGACCCGCAGCAGCAATTGTTCAAGCTGTTGGCCAAGCTCGAAATCGTCGGCCTCGTGGGTGGCAGGCACGTAGTGCTGCAAATGCGAAAGCAGGCGCAGCAGGTCGGCGGTGCTGATTGGCTGGGCGGCGGCCACCGCCTGCAAACGAGGCGCAAACTGCCCACGCTGCGGGGCCAGCAATGTTTGCAGCGAGGCAAAAAAAACCTGCCCTGCTGCGTCCGCGCCCGACTCGTGCCCCAGGCTCGCCGGCCCACGTCGTGCGCTCATGCGCCGGTCTTCGGCACGCCGGCGCGGTGCCGGCGGCAACTCGGGCAGCACACCGGCGGCGGCCAGCAGCTGGTTGGCTTCGCCATAGATCATGTCGGCATCGCGCAGCACATAGCGCTCGAACAGTTTGAGCAGGACCAGTCTGACCCTCAGGCCAACCCCCAGGTCGCGCCCAGCGTCGAGGAAGTAGCCGCACAGTGCCGCAGGCCCCAGCGGGTTGTGCTGCTCGTGCAGGGGGCGGTCGAGCAGTGCTTGCAAGCGCAGGCCCAGTTGCTGCAGGGCAACGCCGTCGCGTGACAGCACCTGCGCGACCATGCCTTCGATCGCGGCGGCCCGCTCCACCTGGGCTTTGCTGCGCAGGTTGCCCGGCTCGACCAGGTGCGCCAGCAAGTCAATCTGGCCGATACGGGCAAAGGCATCATAGAACGTGTCGAGAAAACCGCGCTCGATGCTTTTACGCTTCAGGCGCAGGTCGCGCATGGCCTCGAAGTACAGGTTCTGGTCACTGCGATCGAAAGCCTTGTCGGCCATCTCGAAAAGGGTGTCGTCGGCGTTGTCGAACAAGTCCTGCAGCCCCTGACGCAACTGCAAGGCGGCCTTGTCGCGCACCTGCAGGAGCAATACCGGAAGGCAAGGCAGAGGCGCACGCCCGCCTCGGTCGATGGCTGCCGCCAAGGGCACCACCTTGCCTTCTTTTTGCATCCCGGACTCCTTGCAGGGTGTCTCGCCCGAAGGGGCTGAAGATCGTCAAACTCATGACGCCAAATACCGGTCACCATTATCGGTAAAAATCCGCACAGCTGCCAGCGCCGATTCACTGGCTGGCTAGTGACCCTGATTTACCCCGGTTGCTCACACCGGCCGACCAAAGGTCATCGCCAAGGCGGCTGTACACACTGGCCCCCTGCCCTATAATCGCGGGCATCTAGCTTGTGGAGCCGACCATGCCGAACCTACGCCTTGCCGACCTGACCGCTGAAATCGAAGCCAACGTGCGCCGCGCGCTGTTGGAGGACATCGGCAGTGGCGATATCACTGCGCAGCTGATCCCGGCCGAGCGCCTGGCCAAGGCGACCATCATCACCCGCGAAGACTGCGTGATCGCCGGCACCGCCTGGGTCGATGCCGTGTTCCGCCAACTCGACCCGCGCGTGGCCGTGCACTGGCAGGTGGCCGATGGCGAGCGCGCCACGGCCAACCAGCCGCTGTTTCATCTGGAGGGCCCCGCGCGTTCGCTGCTCAGTGGTGAGCGCAGTGCGCTGAACTTCCTGCAGATGCTGTCGGGGGTCGCCACCCGTGCGCGCTTCCTGGCCGACCTGGTGGAAGGCACCCAGGTGCGCCTGCTGGACACTCGCAAGACCCTGCCGGGCCTGCGCCTGGCGCAGAAGTATGCAGTGACTTGCGGCGGTTGCGACAACCACCGCATCGGCCTGTATGACGCCTTCCTGATCAAGGAAAACCACATCGCCGCCAGCGGCGGCGTGGCCGCGGCCGTGGCGGCGGCGCACCGCATTGCGCCGGGCAAGCCGGTGGAAATCGAAGTGGAAAGCCTGGATGAACTGCGCCAGGCGCTGGCCGCCGGCGCCGACATCATCATGCTCGACGAACTGAACCTGGAAGAGATGCGCGAAGCAGTACGCATTACCGCAGGCAAAGCCAAGCTGGAAGCCAGTGGCGGGGTCAACGAGACGACCTTGCGGGTTATTGCCGAGACTGGGGTGGACTATATCTCGATTGGAGCCATGACCAAGGATGTGAAGGCAGTGGACCTGTCGATGCGCTTGAGCCTGTGAGCTGATTGCAGACACAAAAAAACCGGCCATCGAGCCGGTTTTTTTGTGGGGTGGCTGATGGCCCTATCGCTGGCAAGCCAGCTCCCACAGGTACTGCACTGCCCTCAGGCCTAACACTTGGCCTGTGGGAGCTGGCTTGCCGGCGAAAGGGCTGCGAAGCAGCCCCCTGCTGGCGATCAGAACGAAGCGTTGGCCAAACCGTCCAGGTAACGCTCGACGTCCAGCGCCGCCATGCAGCCGGCACCGGCCGAGGTAATGGCCTGGCGGTAAACGTGGTCGGCCACGTCACCGGCGGCGAACACGCCCTCGACGTTGGTGGCGGTGGCATTGCCTTCACGGCCGCCGTTGACCACCAGGTAGCCGTCCTTGAGGGTCAGCTGGCCTTCGAACAGCGAGGTGTTCGGGGTGTGGCCAATGGCGATGAACACGCCGTCGACCTTGATTTCGTCGCTGCTGCCGTCGTTGTTCTTCAGGCGCGCACCGGTCACGCCCATGTTGTCACCCAACACTTCGTCCAGGGTGGCGTTGAGCTTGAGCTCGATCTTGCCTTCGGCCACACGGGCGTGCAGTTTGTCGACCAGGATCTTCTCGGCGCGGAAGCTATCGCGACGGTGCACCAGGGTCACCTTGCTGGCGATGTTGGCCAGGTACAGCGCCTCTTCCACGGCAGTGTTGCCGCCGCCGACCACGGCAACCGGCTTGTTGCGGTAGAAGAAGCCGTCGCAGGTGGCGCAGGCCGAAACACCCTTGCCCATGAAGGTTTCTTCCGACGGCAGGCCCAGGTAGCGGGCGCTGGCGCCAGTGGCGATGATCAGCGCGTCGCAGGTGTACTTGCCGCTGTCACCCTGCAGGGTGAACGGCTTGCTGGCCAGGTCGACGGCGTTGATGTGGTCGAAGACGATTTCGGTTTCGAAACGCTCGGCGTGCTCCTGCATGCGCTGCATCAGGGCCGGGCCGGTGAGGCCGTGGGGGTCGCCCGGCCAGTTGTCGACTTCGGTGGTGGTGGTCAGCTGGCCGCCGGCCTGCATGCCGGTGATCAGCAGCGGCTTGAGGTTGGCACGGGCGGCATATACCGCGGCGCTGTAACCGGCAGGGCCGGAACCGAGAATGATGACGCGCGAATGACGTACTTCAGACATGTCGAACTCCTGTCGAGCGGGCCGCAGGGGCCGGCATCGAGGTACCGGCTGCGCCAGCTGGAAAATTAAAAGGACCCACGCAGCACTTGGGGAAGGCTACAACGCGCAGGCCCGAAAAGTGGAAAGTTGAGCGCACTGTAGCGAGGTCACAAAGATTAAGGAAATATCCTTCGACAATCCACCTCATAGGCATCGTCTATTCAGCGATTTCATCGATAGCCAAGCCCTGCTGCTTTTGTTACAGCCCGTTTCCCACCTGCTGCCCGCCTTTCGTCGGCGCGGCAAACTCGGTAAGGTCAGCGCGTTTTCCTTCTCTGCGGAGTTTCTCGATGCAAGCCCCTGTCCTCTCTGGCCCCCAGTACCTGCGCGAAGGCCTGAAACTGGTGCTGAGCCCCAACCTGCGGTTGTTCGTGCTGTTGCCGCTGGCGGTCAACCTGCTGCTGTTCGGCGGCCTGATCTACTTCGCCGGCCACCAGTTCAGCCTGTGGGTGGACGCCCTGATGCCGAGCTTGCCTAGCTGGCTGAGCTTCCTTACCTACATTCTCTGGCCGCTGTTCGTCGCCCTGGTGGTGCTGATGGTGTTCTTCACCTTCACCCTGGTGGCCAACATCATTGCCGCGCCGTTCAACGGCTTTCTGGCGGAAAAGGTCGAGGTGGTGGTGCGTGGCCAGGACAACTTCCCGGCGTTCAGCTGGGGCGAACTGGTGGCCATGGTACCGCGCACCTTCGGCCGTGAAATGCGCAAGCTGGGCTACTTCCTGCCGCGGGCCATCGCCCTGTTCATCCTGTCACTGATTCCGGTGGTCAACGTGGTGGCGGCGCCGCTGTGGCTGATCTTCGGGGTGTGGATGATGGCAATCCAGTACATCGACTACCCGGCGGACAACAACAAGATGAGCTGGCAGGACATGCTCGCCTGGCTGCGCCAGAAGCGCTGGCAGTCGCTGGGCTTTGGCGGCATTACCTACCTGGCGTTGATGATCCCGCTGGTGAACGTGCTGATGATGCCGGCGGCGGTGGCGGGGGCTACCTTGTTCTGGGTTCGGGAGCGGAACTGAGCATAGCGGTCTGGTGAGCCTCACAAATCGCCGGGGCTGCTTTGCAGCCCATCGCCGGCAAGCCAGGCTCCCACATCGACCGCGCTACGCTGTACCTGTGGGAGCCTGGCTTGCCGGCGATGGGCCGCAAAGCGGCCCCAATTAGTTGACTGCTACTGCCCCAACCGGCTGGAAAACTGCCCCACCACATCCACCACCCGCTTTGCCCCGTCCTGGATCTCGACAATCACGCTCCCCGTCTCGTCCGCCAGCGCCAGCCCCTGCTCGGCCTGGCGCTTGCTGGTGTCGATGATCGCCACCGCCGCCTGGGCCAGTTGCTCGTTCTGCTGCACCACCCGGGCGATTTCCTCGGTGGCGGTGCTGGTGCGCGAGGCCAGCTGGCGCACTTCATCGGCAACCACGGCAAACCCTCGCCCCTGCTCGCCGGCGCGGGCCGCTTCGATGGCCGCGTTAAGCGCCAGCAGGTTGGTTTGCCCGGCAATGTCGCTGATGGTCTTGATGATCGAGCCGATCACCCGCGACTGGGTATCCAGGGCCTGGATGCCGTCGGCCGCCTCTTGCATCGAAGCTTCCAGCCCGCGCATCACGCTGACGGTCTGGGTCACCACATCGGTCGCCTTGCGCGCACTGGCATCCGTGCCCAGCGAGGTATTGAAGGCCACATCCGCCGCCTCGGCCACCGCCAGCTCCTGGTTGACCTGGTCGGTAATCACGGTAGCGAACTTGACTACCTTGTACAGCACGTCATGGGCATCGAAGATCGGGTTGTACGAAGCCTCCAGCCAGACCACCCGGCCATGGGCATCGATACGCTTGAAGCGCTCGGCAACGTACTCGCCACGGCGCAGCTTGTCCCAGAACGCCTGGTAACCAGCCGAGCTGGCCTCCTCCGGCTCGCAGAACATGCGGTGATGCTTGCCACGGATCTGTTCCAGGCGGTAGCCGACGGTAGCCAGGAACCGTTCGTTGGCGGTGAGGATGGTGCCATCGAGGGCGAATTCGATCACGGCGGTGGAGCGCATCAGCGCCTTGATCAGGCTTTCGTGCTCGCGGGAGGTTTCGATGGTGCGGGTAAGGTCGCTGGAGTGCAGCGTGAAATACTTGATGCGCCCCTCGCTGTTCTTGACCGGCTGCAGGATCGACCGTAACCAGGCTTCCTGCCCATTGCCGCGGAGCAGGCGGAATGCACCATTCAGGTGTTCACCGCGGCTGATCGCGCCTTTCATGCGCTGGTAGAAATCCAGCGTCTTCACATGGGCAGGGACGATGTCCTCGATGTTGCGTCCAAGCAATTGTTCGGCACTGTAGAGCATCTCGCTCTCGAAGTTGCCGTTGACCATCTCGATCCGCCCCTGGGGGTCGAGGTGCAGCACCAGCATTTCGCTGTCGAGGCTACTCTTGACCTGCTCGATGGACATCAGGTCTTCTCGCAGCTGCCGGATTTCTTGCTTGAGCTTGTTGTTGAACATCACCGCTCTCCTGGAGCGCATCAGGTAGTCGAATGCATCTTCATCGGCTGCCGGTGCACCCTCTTGAGCGCCCCGCAAGGAAAAATTCACAAAGCGAAAAACGCCGGCGATCAGGCGTCATCTGTACGTCATATGGCAGTCACATTGACGCAACCCCGCAGGCGGAAACTTTTTGTCATGAATACACCCGCCCTACGCATTACCCTGGTCAGCGAAACCTTCCCACCCGAAATCAACGGCGTGGCCAATACCCTTGGCCGCCTCAGCGAAGGGCTGCGCCAACGCGGCCATGAGATCGAGGTGGTGCGCCCGCGCCAGGCCGGTGAAGGACCGGTGCACAACGACCCGAACCTGATGCTGTGCCGTGGCTGGCCCTTGCCTGGCTATCCGGGTTTGCAGTGGGGCGAGGTGTCGATGCACAAGCTGTTGCGCCGCTGGCGCCGGCAGCGCCCGGATGTGCTGTACATCGCCACCGAGGGGCCGCTGGGGCTCAGCGCACTGCGCGCGGCACGGCGCCTGGGGGTAGCGGTGGTCAGCGGCTTCCATACCAACTTCCCGCAGTATTCCGGCCAGTACGGGCTGGGCCCGCTGACGCGCCTGCTCACCCACTACCTGCGCTGGTTCCATCGGCGCACGGCGATCACCCTGGTACCCAGCCTCAGCCAGCGCCTGGAGCTTGAACGCCGCGGCTTCGAACGCCTGGAACTGCTGGCCCGGGGAGTCGATGCCTGCCTGTTCAACCCAGCCCGGCGCAGCCCTGCATTACGCGAAAGCTGGGGGCTTGGCCCGGATGACATCGCCGTGCTGCACGTCGGGCGGCTGGCGGCAGAAAAGAACCTGGGTTTGCTGCGCCCAAGCCTGGAGGCCCTGCAGAAAACTTATCCACACAAACGCCTGCGTCTGATCATGGTGGGTGACGGCCCGCAGCGTGCCGCCCTGGAACAGCAGGTACCCGATGCGGTGTTCTGCGGCGCCCAGCGTGGCGAGGTGCTGGCCGAACACTATGCCAGCGGTGACCTGTTCCTGTTTCCGAGCCTGACCGAAACCTTTGGCAATGTGGTGCTCGAAGCCATGGCCTCGGGGTTGGCGGTGGTCGCGTATGACGAGGCGGCCGCTGCGCAGCACCTTCGCCATGGCCATAGCGGTGCACTGGCCATGCCGGGGGATCAGGCAGCGTTCATCGACGCTGCCTGCTGGCTGCTGGAAGAAGAGGAAACGTTGCGCCGGGTGCGCCT
The DNA here is from genome assembly GCF_900291015.1 of Pseudomonas persica. Classification (GTDB taxonomy): domain Bacteria; phylum Pseudomonadota; class Gammaproteobacteria; order Pseudomonadales; family Pseudomonadaceae; genus Aquipseudomonas. The sequence continues at coordinate 158,474 of NZ_OLKL01000010.1, read as the reverse complement.
GAACGCGCGGCAGCATGCCAGCCGTCAAGGTTGGGCGACGATTGTCGAGCAGTTTGAGGAGTATTTGTATGGTGCTTGTCGGCAAAGCGGGGGGGCGGGTGAGGGTTCGACGCAGTACGTGCAGCGCCTGTGAGATCGAGCGCCGCGCGGGTGGCGCTCGATCTCACAGGCGCTGAAAATGTCTCGCCAGGCACTACTCAGACCAATGCCTTCTCGATAGCCTGCACCACAGCCGGATCATCCGGCGCAGTGCGCGGCGAGAAACGCGCCAGCACCCGGCCATCCTTGCCCACCAGAAACTTCTCGAAGTTCCAGGTAATGTCGCCCGGGAACTCTGCCCCCTCACCCGCCAGCAGGCGGTACAGCGAGTGGCGCTGCGGCCCGTTGACCTCCAGCTTGGCACCCAGCGGGAAGCTCACCCCGTAGTTGAGGCTGCAGAACTCCCGGATTTCTCTTTCGCTGCCCGGCTCCTGGCCAGCAAACTGGTTGCACGGCAGGCCAAGCACGTTGAAGCCCTTGTCCTTGTAAACCTGGTAGAGGTTTTCCAGGGCCTTGTATTGCGGCGTGAGACCGCACTTGGAGGCAACGTTGACCACCAGCACCACTTGGCCCTTGAACGGTGCGAGGGGCAGCTCCCCGCCGTTCAACGCGTCCAGTTTCAGGTCGTGAAATGCACTCATGATGAATCCCCTCTCAGGTTCCCGGTTGCCGCGCAGACGAATTCCGCCCACTAAAAAGGCGCTCGTCCAAACCGTCCACCTCCCGTAGGAAGGCAAATCGGCTTGCCCGAGCGCCTGGCGACTTTCTGAGCTTAGCGCAGAAAATCAGTGGTGATGACCACCTTCACCGTGGATGTGGCGGTGAGCGATTTCTTCGTCGCTGGCGTCACGCACGTTGACTACCTTGACCTGGAAGGTCAGGCGCTGACCGGCCAGCGGGTGGTTGCCGTCAACAGTGACGTCGTCGCCGTCGATGTCGCGGATGGTGACGATCTGCATCTGGCCATCCGGTGCCGAGGCGTGGAACTGCATGCCCACTTCCAGCTCGTCGACGCCTTCGAACAGGCTGCGGTTCAGGGTGCTGACCAGCTCGGCCAGGTATTCGCCGTAAGCATCTTCCGGCTCGACGGAAACGTTCAGCTCGTCACCGGCCTGCTTGCCTTCCAGGGCTTTTTCCAGGCCCGGGATGATGTTGCCGGCACCGTGCAGGTACACCAGCGGAGCACCGCCGGCGGAGCTGTCGATGGTCTCCCCGGCGTCGTTGGTCAGGGTATAGTCGATGGAGACAGCCTTGTTGGCGGCGATCAGCATGGGGCAAGACCTTTTGCAAAAGTATGTAGAGCGCACAAGTGTAACCAAGCCATCGCCCGATTGCGAACGCACTGCGGACGAGCAACGGCCCATCAGTCGGATCACCGGCTTCCACCAGGACGAAGAGGGCCACTGGGTGGCCGAACTGTCCTGCGGCCACACCCAGCACCTGCGCCACCAGCCACCGTGGCAGGCACGCCCCTGGGTGCTCGACCCGGCCCAGCGCACGCAGCGCATCGGCCAGCCTTTTGCTTGCGGCTGGTGCGCACAAGGGGCCGATAGCGCTACCCTTGGCCGTTAATTTCTTGCACCGCTTATTTCGAGAAGCACGCATGCAGACATTTTTCATTGCGCCGACCGACTTCGGTGTCGGCCTGACCTCCATCAGCCTGGGCCTGGTGCGCACCCTGGAGCGCGCCGGCCTGAAGGTCGGCTTCTTCAAGCCGATCGCCCAGCCCCACCCGGGTGACACCGGCCCCGAGCGCTCCACCGAGCTGGTCGCCCGCACCCACGGTATCAAGCCCCCCGTGCCACTGAGCCTGGCCCAGGTCGAGCGCATGCTCGGCGATGGCCAGCTGGACGAGTTGCTCGAAGAAATCATCCGCCTGTACCAGCAAGCCTGCATCGGCAACGACGTGGTGGTGGTCGAGGGCATGGTGCCCACCCGCCACGCCAGCTACGCGGCGCGGGTCAACTTGCACCTGGCCAAGAGCCTGGATGCCGAGGTGATCCTGGTATCGGCACCGGAAAACGAAGTGCTCAGTGAACTGTCCGGCCGGGTCGAACTGCAGGCCCAGCTGTTCGGCGGCCCACGCGACCCGAAAGTGCTCGGGGTAATCCTCAACAAAGTGCGCACCGACGAAAGCATGGCGGACTTTGCCACCCGCCTGCGCGAGCACTCGCCACTGCTGCGCGGCAACGACTTCCGCCTGCTCGGCTGCATCCCCTACCAGCCCGAACTGAACGCCCCGCGCACCCGCGACGTGGCCGACCTGCTCGGTGCCCAGGTGCTCAATGCCGGTGACTACGAGCAGCGGCGCATGAGCAAGATCATCATCTGCGCGCGCACCGTGGCCAACACGGTGCCGCTGCTCACCCCGGGTACCCTGGTGGTGACCCCGGGCGACCGCGACGACATCATCCTCGCCGTCAGCCTGGCGGCGATCAACGGCGTACCGCTGGCCGGCCTGCTGCTGACCAGCGACGGCAAGCCTGATCCGCGCATTCTTGGCTTGTGCCGTGGCGCCCTGCAGGCCGGCCTGCCGATCCTGTCGGTCAGTACCGGCTCGTACGACACCGCCAACCAGCTCAACTCGCTGAACCGCGAAATCCCGGTGGACGACCGCGAGCGCGCCGAATTCATCACCGACTTCGTCGCCAGCCACCTCGACGCCGCCTGGCTGCACCAGCGTTGCGGCACCCCGCGCGAACTGCGCCTGTCGCCGGCGGTGTTCCGCTACCAGCTGATCCAGCGGGCGCAGCAGGCCAACAAGCGCATCGTCCTGCCGGAAGGCGCCGAGCCGTTGCTGGTCCAGGCTGCGGCCATCTGCCAGGCCCGCGGCATTGCCCGCTGCGTGCTACTGGCCAAGCCCGAGGATGTCGACGCCGTGGCCCGCGCCCAGGGCATTACCTTGCCGCCGGGCCTGGAGATTCTCGACCCCGAGCTGATTCGCGGGCGCTATGTGGAGCCAATGGTCAAGCTGCGCAAGAGCAAGAACCTCAATGCACCAATGGCCGAGCAGCAACTGGAAGACCCGGTGGTGATCGGCACCATGATGCTGGCTCTGGACGAAGTGGACGGCCTGGTCTCGGGCCTGGTGCATTCCACCGCCAACACCATCCGCCCGGCCCTGCAGCTGATCAAGACCGCACCGGGCTCGAGCCTGGTGTCGTCGGTGTTCTTCATGCTGTTCCCCGAGCAGGTGCTGGTGTACGGCGACTGCGTGATGAACCCGCACCCGAGCGCTGTCGAACTGGCCGAAATCGCCCGGCAGAGTGCCGAATCGGCGCAGGCCTTCGGCATCGCGCCGCGGGTGGCGATGATCAGTTACTCAAGCGATTCGGCCAGCGATGAGGAAGTCGGGAAAGTGCGCGAAGCAACCCGCCTGGCACAGGACGCGGCGCAGGAGCTGCTGATCGATGGGCCGTTGCAGTATGACGCGGCGGCCAACCCGGCGATTGCACGGGAGCTGGCGCCGAACAGCCAGGTGGCCGGGCGGGCGACGGTGTTCGTGTTCCCTGACCTGAATACCGGCAACACGACCCACAAGGCGGTGCAGCGCAGCACCGACGGGGTCAGCCTGGGGCCGATGCTGCAAGGGTTGCGCAAGCCGGTTAACGACTTGCCGCGCGGGGCGCAGGTTGACGATATCGTGCATACCATTGCCCTGACGGCGATTCAGGCCAGCGTAGCAGGCTAAAAACTGGGGCTGCTTTGCAGCCCCAGTGGGAGCGGGTTCACCCGCGAAGAATGCGACACGGTGTTTGGCACCGGCTACGCCGGTGTTCGCGGGTGAACCCGCTCCCACAGGATCACTCTGATCAATCAGGGATACTGCTGAACCTGACCTTGCTGCTGGTCATACTGCTGACCCGGAATCGGCTTCAGGTTCACTTCCACCCGGCGGTTCTGCGCGCGGCCATTGGCGTCGGCGTTGCTGGCGATCGGCTGGTCCGGGCCCATGCCACGTACGGTAATACGCGAGGCGTCCACCCCCTGCGAGGTCAGGTAAGTGCTGACCGCCTGCGCACGGCGCTGGGACAGGTCCATGTTGTGCTGGCGGCTGCCAGTGCTGTCGGTGAAGCCAACCACTTCGATGGTGTTCTGGTTGAACTGTTTGAACGAGCTGGCCAGGTTGTTCAGCGGCGAGTAGAAGCTTGGCGCGATGTTGGCAGAGTCGGTGGCGAAGGTGATGTTGCCCGGCATGATCAGCTTGATCTGGTCACCCTGGCGCTGCACTTCCACACCGGTGTTGGCCATCTGCGCGCGCAGCTCGGCTTCCTGCTTGTCGGCGTAGTAGCCATAGCCGGCTGCGGCGGCACCCACGGCGGCGGCGCCGATCAGTGCACCCTTGCCACGGTTGTTATGGTCGATGGCGGCACCGGCGATAGCCCCGGCCAGCGCGCCCAGGCCGCCGTACTTGGCGGTCTTGCTCATCCCCGTGGAGCCCTGCGCCTGCCCCTGGCTGTCATAAGGGTTCTGGCCGGCACAGCCGGTCATCAGGGCAGCGGCAGTTGCGACGATAATCAGACGACGCATGGTGAACATGGACAAGCTCCTACTGAATTCATGAATGCGACAGATCACAAACGGATCTATGCCAGCCTTGGAACACGTGGGCAACGAAAAATTCCATTAAAGTGCCTTCATGTGCCATCAGGCCCGCACGAAGGGGTTTTCGCGCATTTCATCACCCAGGCGGGTATCAGGCCCGTGGCCGGTCACCACGATGGCCTCCTCGTCCAGCCGGTACAGCCGCTCCTTGATGGAACGCACGATAGCCCGTTGGTCGCCACCCCACAAATCGGTACGGCCAATGCCACGGCGGAACAAGGTATCGCCGGCGATCAGCAGCTTGGCGTCGGCAAACCAGAAGCTCATCGAGCCCGGCGTGTGGCCTGGTGTATGCAGGGCCACGCCGCAACCGCAGGCCAGCTCTTCGTCATCGGCCAGCCAGCGGTCTGGTGCAGGTACCGGGGTGTAGGGCACGCCGAACATCTGGCACTGCATTTCCAGGTTGTCCCACAGCGCCTGGTCATCCTTGTGCAGGTGCAGCGTAGCGCCGGTCAGCGCCTTGAGCTTGCCCGAGGCGAGGAAGTGATCGAAGTGCGCGTGGGTATGGATGATGCTCACCAGTGTCAGGCCGTGGGCCTGCAGGCGGGCAAGGATCTTGTCCGGGTCACCACCCGGGTCGACGACGATGGCTTTCCTGGTCAGCGGGTCGCCGATCAGGGTGCAGTTGCATTGCAGGGGGCCTACGGGGAAGGTTTCGCGGATGAGCGCAGGCAGGGCTTGGGTCATGGTGCTCTCGGTAGCAAAGCTGGAGTTCTGCTGAGAGCCTGACAGGAAATTGGGGTGGGTGCACGAGGTTCATGCCTTGAAAGGTTTGCCGCCTGTGAGATCGAGCACCACGCGGACGGCGCTCGATCAGGCGCCACACATCCTAAGGCAAGAACAACTTGAACAACCCACCTCCAAGCGCCCCGCCATTGGAGATCTCGATCCGCCCGCGTACCCCGCCGCTTTCATGCAGCGCCGCGATCCGCGCCGCAAAATACAGCCCCAGGCCAGTGCTGCCGCTGTTCGAATCGATACCCTGGATGAATTCTTCCTGGCGTTCGAGCATGCGCTGTGGATAACCCGGACCGTCATCGTTGACGCAGATCGCCAGCTGGTTGTCGGCCTCTTCGATGGTGATCAGCAAGGCATGCGCAGCAAAGCGGGTGGCGTTGGTGATGACGTTGGCGATCACCGAGGCCACCAGTTCGCGGTCAAAGAAGCCCAGCGGGTTGTCGGTGTCGATGCGCCAGGTAGCCAGGATGTCCTTGTGCTTGAGCACTTCCTCGTGCGCGGCCAGCTGGGCTTCGATGAAGTCGTCCAGTTCGTGGTAGTCCGGGCACACCGGCAGCTGGTTCACACCCAGTTTGTACAACCCCAGCAACTGCACCAGCATACCGTTGAGGTGACGAAACTCATGCTCCATCACCCCCTGCTCGGCCCCCCCGCGCAGTTCCTCGGGCAAGCGCTGCATCCACTGGTTGTGGGACTGGATCAGCGCCGACAGCGAATTCTTCAGGTCGTGCACGGTGGAGGCGATCACCGTGGAAAAATCCAGCCCCTGATTGTCTTGATTCATGCGCCGAACACTCGGATGTGCAGTTTGCGGTAGCGGTCGTAGCGGTTGTCGCTGGCGGGGATGCCGGCGACGCTGCTCAGGGCGTCGCGGCACTCCTGCATGATCGCCGGCTGAGGGCTGTCACCGCCGATGCGCAGCAGCGCCTGGGCAGTGTTGAGGGCAATGCTGATGTTCTTCGGCTGCAAAGCCAGCGCCTTGCGGAACAGTTGCAACGCCTCGCCGAGCTGCCCGCCCTGGTAACTGCGAACCCCCTGGCGATTGAGCGTGACCGCTTCGGTAATGGCGTTGAGCACGCTGGGGTCGTCCGTCAGCTTGCCGACCCTCTCCATGACCTTGGGGTCATCGCCATAACTTTCCACACAGTTCTTCAGCACGCCGATGGCGGCGGCTTCCTGCCCCATGGCCTGCAACTGCGCGGCAACGGTCAACGCCGAATCGACCGAAAAGAACTGGTTCATCTTGTCCAGGCGCTGGATTGCCTGTTCAGTCAGCTTGGCAGCCGTTTCAGGGTCGCCGGCCTGCTGCAGGCTGGCGGCCTTCATCATGCGGGCACGCACCTGCAGGCCTTGGTCCTCGGGGTTTTCCTTGGCCACTTCGCTGAGCGTGCTGTTGATCTCGACCCGGGTGCGCGCATCCAGGCCAAAACCGGCATTCTTGCTCATCAGCGCCTGCACCAGGCCCAGATTGTTCTCGGGATCCTTGTAGCGTGAGCTCTGACCCTGGTTCACCGCATGACGGAACGCCTTCGAGGCACTCTCGAAGTCTTCGTTTTCCAACGCCAGCTTGCCCAACGTCGACTGTCGGCGCACCGACAACGGCGACAGGCGCACGGCTTCTTCAAGCATGTTCTGCGCACGCCTGGTTTCGCCTTGGGCCACCAGTACCTCGGCCATGCCATCGTACAGGCCTGGCATGATCGGGAAGGCCTTGAGCGCCTGCTCGTACACACCCTGGGCCTGGGCATTCTGGCCGCGCTTGTGCATCAGGCTGCCCAACGCCGAGTACACCCAAGGTTGCGGGCGGCTGGCCAGGATGGCCTTGAGGAACTTCTCCAGCTCCTCGAAGCGGTTGAGGTTGCGCAAGGCATCGGCCCGATAGCGCAGGCACAGCGGGGCCAGGCGCGGGTCGCGCTTGCACAGCTCGGCGCAGGCCGCCAGCACTTCGGCCGGGCGATTGCGGTCCAGGGCCTGCAGGATCGGCTTGAGCAGGGTCTTGCGCTGGTACAGCTTCTCGACGCGCTGGGCCAGGCCAACCCGGTTGAACGGCTTGGTCAGGTAGGCATCAGGCTCGTGCTCGATGGCACTGAGGACAATGGCCTGGCTGCTCTCGGCCGTGACCATGATGAATATGCACTCATGGCTGATGTGCTTGTCGAGGAGCAAGTCTTCGAGCACCTGCTGGCCGTTCTTCTTGCCGTCGCCCAGGTGAAAGTCCTGCAGAATGACGTCATAGCGCTTTTGCGCACACATGCGCAGCGCCTGCTCGCCGCTGTCGGCGGTGTCCACGTCACGCACGCCCAGCTCACGCAGCATGGAACGGGTCGACGTGCGAAAGTCGGTAAAGTCGTCGACGATCAGAAAGCTCTTTTGCCCGTACTGCAGCATCAACACGACCTGCCTTGGAATAATTGAAAAATCGCGCGAGGCGATGCCACCGATCGCTGTATCGGCAGCTGGTCGGGAAAGATGAGGGTAGAGCGCTGGCGGCCACGATGCATGGCCTCGGGCTATTACTTTAGCGAGCAATGGCCAGCAGGGCCAGTATCAAGCCAGCAGCCCCAGGGCTTTGGCCTTGGCCACCGCCTGGGTACGCCGCTCCACCCCCAGCTTGCTGTTGATATGGCTGGCGTGGGTTTTCACCGTGTGCAGGGAAATGAACAGCCGCTCGCTGATCTGCTGGTTGGAACAGCCCTGGGCAATCAGCTCGAGCACGGCCAGCTCGCGGCCACTCAGGGCTTCGCCGCTGCCGGTGCTGGCGCTTGGCATCTGCGGCAGGCGCTTGAGCAGCTCGGCCTGCACCGGGCAGGCGGCAACTGCCTGCAGCTGTTCAAGAAGCCACTGCGGGTGCTGCTCCAGCAACGGTTGCAACGGTTGCAACACGCCGCCATGGGCTGCCTCCAGCAACCTTGGCAACAACTGGGCAGCCTGCTCTTCCCGGCCTTCGCCCAGCAGCAAGGCAAGCCACTGGCACAGGGCGCTGACGGTGAGCATCATGCAGCCGCTGGCCTGGCCGTGCTCGACCAGACCGGCCAGGCGTTGCGCCGCGTCGCCGCTACGCGACTGGATACGCTCGAGCAACGCCTGCTGCAAGGCGATGTGCAACGGCAGCAACGGGTGGAACTCCGGGGCTGCCGCCGGTTGCTCGCCGCCATAGGTCTGACCCAGGCGCAGCAGCCAGGACTCGGCCAGGTCGATGCGCCCCTGGGCCAACCACAACTCGCATTTGACCAGGGTGATCATGGCCAGGTAGTAGACCGGCGGCACATCCCAGATGTGCATTAACCGCTCGGCCTCGGCCAGTTCGGCGAAGGCTTCGGCAAAGTGCCCTTCCCTGCCATCGAGCGTAGCGATCACGCAGTGGCCGATGAGCACACTGATATCGCGACAGGCCCGCGCCTCGCCCAGCCCCGCACGCAGGCGGGCACGGCCTTGGGCCGGCTGCAGGCGCGAGACCAGCAGGTAGCCTTCGTAAAGCGTCAGGCGGGCGCGCACGGCATACAGGCGCTGTGCCGACAGCCCTTGCAGGCGCTGCAGCCCCTGGCGCACTTCGTCCAGCGCGCGCAACACCTCGCCACGGGCATGCAGCACCCGCGCCCGGTCGTAATGGGCCAGGGCCTCGAACAATGGGTTGCCGACACGCTGGGCCAGTTCCAGGGCCTCGCGGTTCCAGCCCCGGGCCCGCCAGAAATCGCCATCGGCAATCGCCAGGTTGGACAACGTCGACAGGCACACCAGGCGTTGGCCATAACGCTTGCCCGGCAGGCTCTGCAGCGCTTCGCCGCAATAGGCCAGGGTGCGCTCGCGGTCGCCACGGCCACGGGCGATCACGCCACTCAGCGCCAGCCACTGGGCCAGCATGGACTTTTGCGCGGTCGCCGAAGGTGCGGGCAGGAAGCGGCTGAGGTAACCCGCCAGCTCCTCGGCCGCGTCCAGCTGGCACGCCAGGCCCAACGCCCAGCTGTACAGCACGATCAGCCGTGGCGTGCTGATCAGCAAGCTGTCAGGCAGGTCCATCTTCCAGCGCAGCAACATGCCGACGTTCTGTTCAGCCAGCAGTTGCTCCTCGGACAGGCTCTGCACCAGGTCGGCGGCGACATCCAGATACCCGGCACGCAGCGCCTGCTCCACCGCTTCGTCCAGCAGGCCCTGGCTTTCGAACCAGCGGCAGGCACGCAACTGCAGGCCCGCGAGCGGCTCGCTGGCCTGGCGGCTGCGCAACAGGTCGGAGAACAGGTGGTGATAGCGGAACCAGTGACCATGCTCGTCCAGCGGCACCAGGAACACCTGATGCGCCTGCAGGAAACGCAGGATCGCGGCACTGTCGTGGCGGCCACGCACGGCATCGCACAGCGGGGCGCAGAAACGTTCCTGGCAGGCCGTGTCGTACAGAAAGGCCTGCACATCGGCGGGCAGCATGTCGATGACTTCTTCCAGCAGATAGTCGCGGATCAGGCCCTCGCCGCCATGCAAGGCCTGGGGCAAGGAATGCTCGTCAGCGGACTCGCTGGCCGCCAGTTGCCAGAAGCGCAACCCGGCCACCCAGCCGTCGCTGCGCTGGATCAGATTGTCCAGGGCCTGGCCACGCAGGCCGGTGGGCTGGCGACCGATCACCGCCAGCGACTCTTCGGCGGTCAGGCGCAAGTCCTGTTCGTTGAGTTCGACCAGCTGCCGCGACAGGCGCAGGCGCGCCAGGTGCCAGTCCGGGCGCTGGCGGCTGGTGACCAGCAGCAGCAGCCCGGGGGGCAGGTGGTTGAGGAAGAACTGCAGGCAACGGTCGAGCACTGGCCCCTGGGCCAGATGATAGTCGTCCAGCACCAGCAACAAGGGCGTATCGGCTTGCAGGTACAGCGCCAGTTCGTCGAGCAGGCCGTCGAGCCATTCCTCGAAGGCGAACGGCTGGTGGCGCTGGCGCATTTTCAGCAGGCCCATGGCCTGACCGCCCAGTGCCGGGCAGTACTGCTGCAGGCCTTCGAGCAGGCGTTCGAGGAAGCGGCCAGGGTCGGCATCCCGTTGGCTCAGCCCCAGCCACAGGCTACGCCAGTGTTCGGGCAGCGCTTCGCAAAATTCAATGGCCAGGGAGCTTTTGCCGAACCCTGCGGGGGCATTGACCAGCAACAGTCGCCCGCCAAGGCCGGCCTGCAGCCGCTGGCACAGGCGCAGGCGCGGCACATGGCCGTCCGGCAAGGGCGGCCGGAAGAAACGCCCGTCCAGCAGGCCCAGGGCCTGGCTGGTAAATCCATGCGTACGGGACAGATCTGTCATGGCCGGCTCGTTCTGGTTGGAAGACTACGGCGGTATGGATGCTAGCGAGACTAGCGGGTAACGCTGCGCATTTGAAGATGATGGGAGCAATTGCCCAGGAAAAGACTGCGACAAAAAGCAACATGGCTGATGGACAGCGGCTGGGGCGGGGGTTTGCTGAGGTATTCACCAGCTTTATTGCCGTACCGGCCTCTTCGCGGGTGAACCCGCTCCCACAGGTACTGCACTGGACTTGAAACCTGTGCAATCCCTGTGGGAGCGGGTTCACCCGCGAAGAGGCCGGTACAGGAAAATGAAACGCCCCGGACAAGCCGGGGCGCTCCGGGGTTGCGCGATATTTAGCGAATACCCGACTGACGCAGTGCCGCTGGCTGGAAGTCCGCCTTGCTGGCGCTGAAGCCGAAGTCGTAGGCGCGCTTCTCTTCGTTCTTCATGCCCAGGGCCAGGTAACGGCCCGACTGCAGGTCGTAGATAGTCTCCAGGGTATACCACGGCACCTCCACGTTGTAGTACGGCTGGGCATGCGCCTCGGACACGCGCCACAGCTGGCCACGGCCGTCGTACTGGTCGATCACCGCAGCCTGCCAGGTATCTTCGTCGATGTAGAAGTCACGCTTGGCGTAGATGTGCCGCTGGCCCGGCTTCAGGGTCGCGACCACGTGCCAGACGCGGCGCAGCTCGTAACGGGCCAGGTCCTGGTTGATGTGTCCGGCCTTGATGATGTCGGTGTACTTGAGCTTGGGGTCGTCGAGCTTGAAGGCGTTGGAGGCGATGTACAGCTCCTTCTTGCCTTCCAGCTTCCAGTCATAGCGGTCTGGCGCACCGTTGAACATGTCCAGGTTGTCCGAGGTGCGCAAACCGTCGGCGGCGGTACCCGGGCCGTCGTACGACACTTGCGGTGCCTGGCGCACGCGGCGCTGGCCGGCGTTGTAGATCCACGCCTTGCGCGGCTCCTTCACCTGGTCGAGGGTTTCGTGCACCAGCAGCACGGTACCGGCCAGGCGCGCAGGCGCGGTCACTTCCTGCTTGAAGTAGAACAGGATGTTGCCCGGGTTGTTCGGGTCGTAATCCTTCATCCTTTCGCGGAAGACGAACTGGTCAGAGAAGTACACGGGGTTGAACGAGCCGTTCTGCTGCGGCGTGGCCTGGGTCACCAAGCGGCTGACGCTGCCGCCGCGGTAGCGGGTGATATGGTTCCAGACCACCTCCAGGCCGCTTTGCGGGATCGGGAACGGCACGGCAGTGCTGAAATTGTTCAAGCCGTTGCCGCCCTCCACCAGCGTGGTCTTGGTGGCGTTTGCCTTGATGGCGGCGAACACGTCGGCCGGCACCGTGGAACCGCGATGGGTCTTGAATACCGGGATCTTGAAGGTGTCCGGGTAGCGCTTGAGCATGGCCAGCTGGCCCGGCGAGAGTTTGTCCTTGTACTGGTCGGCGTTCTGCGCCGTGATGGTGAACAGCGGTTTTTCACTGCCGTACGGGTCGGACAGGAAGCCCTTGCCGTCAGCGCTGCCCGCGCTCTTCGACAGCGGCTCCCACGGGCCGATCGAGCCATCGGCGTTGCCGGCCTTTTCCGCGCCCATCGGGGTCAGGGTACTGCCCAGCTTGGCCGCCTCGTCGGCGGATACCGCAGCCATGACGCTGGTCGCCAGCAGGGACAGGCCCAGCACACCGGCTTGCAGCAGACTTCTGGTCTTGTTCATGTCGTGTCGTCCTGGATCTGTATGCTTAGAAGTTCACGCCGAAGCTGAGCGCGACAAAGTCGCGGTCGTCCACGGTGGTGTACTTGCCATCGAAGAAGTTGGTGTACGACAGGCTTGCCGTGTAGGTGTTCTGGTACTCGGCATCCAGGCCCAGGCTGACAGCCTTGCGGCCTTCCTCGAAGTTGGCGCCAGGGCCAGGCGAGTAGCCAGAGACGTCATGCGACCAGGCCACGCTGGGTTTCAGGTTGACCCCGGCGAACACGTCGTTGTAGTCCCAGATGGCACGGGCGCGGTAGCCCCACGAGGTGCTAGTGGTGAAGCCGTCGTTTTCGCAGTTGCGGGTCAGGTTGGCGGTCGACGAACCAAGCCCCGAGCCTATGATGGTGCTGCCGTTGAGAATGGCGCAGGTACCGTTCTGCAGCGGACCAGGGCCGTAGACCGGATCACGCCCGTAACGCGCCTTGCTGGTGCTTTCCAGCCCGCCCACATGGGTGACACCGACTTCACCGACCACGGTGAGGCGGCTGGCCCCCATGACCTGATCGAAGAAGTGGGTGAAGGTGGTCTGGAATTGGGTAATTTCTTTGCGTCGGTAGCCATGCAGGTCCTGCCCGGGCGTGCCGGCCAGCACCGAGGCATTATTGAAAGGTGCTCGATCGATCGGCGTTACCCCTGCAAACAGAATGTCCGTAGTGTTGAGCTGCACCGGAGCGTTGGGGCGGTAGCTGAGCTCGCCGCTCCAGGCGGTGCCGGTGGGCAAGGTGGTGGAGAAGCTAAGGCCATACAGGCGAATGTCTTCCGGATACTCGACGAAGTACTCGGAGTTGCCCGCGATGATCAACGGCGCCAGCGCACGCACCGCAGGTGACGCGAGTGGGTTGTTCACCAGGTTGAACAGTCCCTGCGGCGCCCCGGTAGCACTGAAGATCGGTGCCCGGCTGTGGTAGTTCATGAAATAGGCGCCGAACTCGGTATCCAGCGGCTCGAACATGTAACGGAACGCCACCCCGAACTGGCCGCTGTCACGGGCATCACGGTCGGCACCTCGGCGTACCTTGACGCCCTCACTGTTGACGTCCACGCCAAAAGCCGACAGGCCGGCAAGCGCCTGGGGCGACAGTGCCCGGCTGCTGTTGAGCACGCGCAGGTTATCGGTACAGCCATCGGCAATAATGTCCGGCTGGGAGAAGAAGGTACCGCAGTTGTCGACAACCGTCTGGTCCCACTCGATCTGGTAGAAGGCCTCGGCCGACAGGTTGTCGGTCAGGCTCTGCGACACGTAGAACATGTTGACCGGAATCAGGCCTTCCTTGATCTCGGCCCCGGGGCGGCGGAATGCCGACACGTCGATCGGGTTGATCGAGTTGATGCCGCCACCGATGAAGGTACTTTCACCCCAGCTCACCACCTGCTTGCCCAGGCGCACCGAGCCCGGCTGATCGCCGATGGAGTAGTTGTGGTAGACAAAGGCGTCGAGCAACTCGGCACCGGACGATTTGGCGCCTTCCTTGCGGTTGGAGTCGCTGATGTCCTTGAACTCGCGGCCTTCGTCCTTCAGTTCGAAGTCATACCAGTACTTGCCACGCACGAACACGCCGGTGTCGCCGTACTTGAGCTCCAGGTCATGGATGCCCTTGAAGATCTTGGAGAAGGTTTCGCCCTTCTTGAAGTTCAGGTGGCCATCGTCGGAGGTCTGCGACAGGCCCTTGCCGCCGTTATTCACCCCGATCAGGTTCTTGTTGGGGTTGGCCGTCGACCAGCTGGCACCGACGGAGAGCGACGAGTCGAACTGGCCTTCGATTTCACCAATGTTGAAACTGACAGCGAAAGCAGGACTTGCGAGCGTGGAAGCAAGGCTGACGGCCAGGGGCAACTTGGCCCGGCGCCAGAACAGGTTTGCAGATTTCATCGACGCTACTCCATGTACTTTTTTTGTTATGGCAGTGAGTCCTTTCAAGAACGGCCCGAGCGAGCGGTTTGCAGGCTTGCGCCTGCGGCGACACGGCTTGCGCATGTCGCCTTCCCCCATTCCTGAAAATCCCCTGGCCCCGACTATAGCCAGCAAGGCACAGGCGCTTGATCCCTCTAAAGTGTGATTTGCGCTCCGTGCTGCCAACTCGCTGCAATGTGGTACCGGTAGCGCGCTGGCAGTGCTAAAGGATGGCGTATTTTTGCCATTTGGCAAGACGCCACCGCTCTAGCATGCGGGTCGCGTGCTGCGGTACGCGACCCGCATGGCGGTTACAGTGTGGAAAGGAACGTGCTGTTGCTGGCCTGCCACTGGACGATGTCCTGGCGGATGCGTTTCTTGTCGAGCTTGCCGACACTGGTCTTGGGAATTTCAGTAACAACGGCGATCTGGCTTGGAATTGCCCACTTGTTGATGTGCCCTTGCTCGACGAACGGCTTGAGGTGTTCCTTCAGCGCCTTGGCGTCGATGACCTGGCCTTCGCGCACCACCAGCAGGGCAAACGGGCGCTCGCCCCACTGCGGGTCGGCCACCCCCACCACCGCCACTTCGCGCACGGCCGGGTGGCGGCTGATCAGGTCTTCAAGATCGAGCGAGGAAACCCACTCGCCACCGGTCTTGATCACATCCTTGATGCGGTCGCGGATGTCGATGTAGCCCATGCCGTCGAGCGTGGCGACATCACCGGTGTGCAGCCAGCCCCCCTGCCACAGCTCCTCGCTCTTCTCCGGCTCCTTGAAGTAGCCCATGCTCAGCCACGGCGCACGCAGCACCAGCTCGCCCTGGGTTTCACCATCGGCGGGCAGGAAGTTGCCGTCGCCGTCGACAATCGCCGCCTCGACCAGCGGCACCGGTACGCCGGCCTTGATGCGATAGGTGACGCGCTCATCCTCGCTACCGGCCTGCAGTTCGTCGTTCAGGTGGGCGGCGGAAATCAGCGGGCAGGTCTCGGACATGCCATACGCGGCGGTCAGCTGGATGCCACGTGCCAGGGCGGCCTGATAGAGCGAGCGGTTGAGCGCGCTGCCGCCGATGATGATCTTCCAGCCGCCGAAGTCCTGCCCCAGGGCGGTCGGGCAGTTGAGCAGCATCTGCAGGATGGTCGGCACGCAATGGGAGAAGGTGACCTTCTCTTCGCGCCACAGCTTGACCAGCATGTCCGGCTCGTAGCGCCCCGGGTACACCTGCTTCATGCCGAGCATGGTGGCGGCATAGGGAATGCCCCAGGCATGCACGTGGAACATCGGGGTGATGGGCATGTAAACGTCGTTGCTGCCCAGCAGGCGCACGCTGTCGATGCTGCCGGTCACCGAGGCTTCGGCCAGGGTATGCAGCACCAGTTGCCGGTGGGTGAAGTACACCCCCTTGGGGTTGCCGGTGGTGCCGGTGGTGTAGAAGGTGGTGGCCACCGAGTTCTCGTCGAAGTCCGGGAAGTCGTAGCGCGGGCTGGCAGCGGCCAGCAGTTGCTCGTACTCGCCGACCAGGCCGGGCAGCTCGGCTGTCTTGTCCGGGCCGTCGGTCAGCAGCAGGGTCTTGTCGACGGTGGTCAGTTGCCCGGCGATGGCCTGGTACAGGCCGACGAAGTCACTGTTGACCAGCACCACGCGGTCTTCGGCGTGGTTCATGGTGTAGAGAATCTGCTCGGGCGACAGGCGCACATTGATGGTGTGCACCACCGCGCCGATCATCGGGATGGCAAACATGCATTCCAGGTAGCGGTGGCTGTCCCAGTCCATCACTGCCACGGTGTCACCGGCCTTTACCCCGGCTTCGGTCAGCACGTTGGCGAGGCGCGCGATGCGCTCGTTGAGCTGGGGGTAGGTCAGCCGCAACTGGTCGCGGTAGACGATTTCGCGGGTCTTTTCATAGCGGCTGCCGGACATCAGCAGGCGCTTGATCAGCAGGGGGTAGGCGTAGGCGCCCTCGGCGGGCTTGATGATGCGGGTCTGCAACATGGGTATCCCTTTTCTGAAAAGCGGGCCGGACAAGTCTGGGAACTACTGTAGTTCGCCAATGTGACGGCTAAATCAGCCGAAGGAATGATTTGCGTGGCGAAGGTATGAGTGGCGGGCGTTGACGGGCAGTAACCGCGGGCTAGACACTGCGCCGAGCAGCTTCAAGATTTGTACTGCAGCAAAGGGCCCTTTCGCGGGTAAACCCAGGTTCACCACAACCTGCAGGAGTGGTGCAGTACCTGTAGGAGCTGGTTTACCCGCGAAAGGCCACAACACCAATACCCCTGCCCTGCACCGGAGAGCCCCATGCCCAGCCCGCGTCGCGCCGTATTTCTCGATCACCAGTCCCTGGACCTGGGCGATCTCGACCTCTCGCCCCTGCAGCAGCAGTTCGACGAGTTCGAGCTGTTCGCCGCCACCCGTCCGGAGCAAGTCGCCGAACGCCTGCAGGGCGCGGTGGCGGTGATCAGCAACAAGGTCATGCTCGACGCCGCGACCCTGGCCGCCAACCCGCAACTGAAGCTGATCCTGGTGGCCGCCACCGGCACCAACAATGTCGACCTGGCGACAGCACGTGCCCAGGGCATTACCGTGTGCAACTGCCAGGGCTATGGCACGCCGTCCGTCGCCCAGCACACCCTGGCCCTGCTGCTGGCCCTGGCCACCCGCCTGTGCGACTACAACCAGGCAGTAGCCGACGGCCAGTGGGCCAAGGCCAGCCAGTTCTGCCTGCTGGACTTCCCCATCGTCGAGCTGGAGGGCAAGACCCTCGGTCTGCTCGGCCATGGTGAACTGGGCGGCGCGGTGGCGCGGCTGGCCGAAGCCTTCGGCATGCGCGTGCTCAGCGGGCAGATCCCCGGCCGCCCGGAACGCCCCGACCGGCTGCCACTGGACGAGCTGCTGCCGCAAGTCGATGCCCTGACCCTGCACTGCCCGCTGAACGAGCACACCCGACACATGCTCGGGGCCCGCCAGCTGGCTCTGCTCAAGCCCAACGCGCTGGTGGTCAACACCGCCCGTGGCGGCCTGATCGACGAACAGGCGCTGGCCGCCGCCCTGCGCAGTGGCCACCTGGGCGGCGCCGCCACCGACGTGCTGAGCGTGGAGCCGCCGGTCAATGGCAACCCGCTGCTCGAACCCGGCATCCCGCGCCTGATCATCACCCCGCACAGCGCCTGGGGGGCGGTGGAGTCGCGCCAGCGTATCGTCGGCCAGCTCAGCGAGAACGCCCAGGCCTTCTTCGCCGGGCAGCCACGCCGCGTGGTCAGCTGAGCCCGGCGCCCAGCTCTGCTACACTGCGCCACTTTTTTCCAGGAGGCGTCGTCCATGGACCCGCGCAGTGAAGTGTTGCTCCGCCAGGCAGAGCTGTTCCAGGGGCCGCTGCTGCTCGCCGGCGCCCCCGCCGACGGCCTGCTCGCTCAGTTGCCCCAGGCCCAGGCCTGGACCTGGCACGCGGGCGATCAGGCCATGCTCGAAAGCCGCTTCGCCGGCCGCAGCCACTATGCAGTGGCGCCCCCTGAAGTGGCGTTCGACAACGCCGTGCTGTTCCTGCCCAAGTCCCGCGAACTGGCCGCCTACCTGCTCAACGCCCTGGCCGCGCGCCTGGCCGGCCGTGAGCTGTACCTGGTCGGCGAGAAACGCGGTGGCATCGAAGGCGCGGCCAAGCAGCTGCAGGCCTTTGGCAAGCCGCGCAAGCTCGACAGCGCCCGCCATTGCCAGCTGTGGCAGGTGACCATCGAGCACGCGCCAGCAGCCAAACCCCTGGAAAGCCTGGCCGAACGCTTCGAGCTCTGCCTGGAAGACGGCCCGCTGCAGGTGGTCAGCCTGCCCGGTGTGTTCAGCCATGGTCGCCTCGATCGCGGTACCGCCCTGCTGCTCAAGCACCTCGATGGCCTGCCGAGCGGCCATGTACTGGACTTCGGCTGCGGTGCCGGGGTGCTGGGTGCCACGGTCAAGCGCCGTTATCCACAAAGCCGGGTCACCCTGCTGGACGTGGATGCTTTCGCCGTGGCCGCCAGCCGCCTGACCTTGGCCGCCAATGGTCTGGAAGGCGAAGTGATCAGCGGCGATGGCATCGATGCGGCGCCGACCGAGCTGAGCCTGATCCTGAGCAACCCGCCGTTCCATACCGGGGTGCACACCAACTACCAGGCGTCAGAAAACTTGCTGAAAAAATCGGCCGTTCATCTGCGAAAAGGTGGCGAAATGCGCCTGGTTGCCAACAGTTTCCTGCGCTACCAGCCGCTGATCGAAGGGGCGCTGGGCAACTGCCAGGTACGCGACGAGGCGGACGGCTTCCGCATCTATCGGGCAACACGCGGATAAAAACAGCGCTTGCCGAAAGCGTTTCGCCTAGGCAGAATCCGCACCGTCCTAGGGGAGTAGTCTCCCGCGAGCGCCCAGCTCGCCCGGTACGCGTCAACATACTTGGTCAACAGACCATGGCGCGTGCGACCCACCATGCAGCCTGCATGGCGAGATCCGCATAGACGGATCCAGGGTTTGACAAGACCTATGACACGCACACCTTACCCGGGGCGGGGAGGCTGTACGTGTCATAGCCGTGTCGACCCGCCCCCGTAGGAATCCTGATGCTGGAATCTCTGTTGGTCCCCACCGCCATCGTTGCCCTCGCCGAAATCGGCGACAAGACGCAATTGCTCGCGCTCATTCTCGCTGCCCGCTTCCGCAAGCCCTGGCCGATCATCGCCGGTATCATCGCCGCCACCCTGGCCAACCATGCCGCGGCCGGTGCCGTGGGCGCGTGGGTCGGCAGCTTCTTCAGTGACTCGGCACTGCACTGGATTCTGGCTGCGAGCTTCACCGCCACTGCACTGTGGACGCTGGTCCCGGACAAGATGGATGACGACGAGAACCCGGCACGCCGCTTCGGGCCGTTCCTGACCACGCTGATCGCGTTCTTCCTGGCTGAAATCGGTGACAAGACCCAGGTCGCCACGGTGATGCTGGCAGCACAGTATCCGCACCTGATCATGGTCATTATCGGCACCACCCTGGGCATGCTGATTGCCAACGTGCCGGTGGTACTGGCGGGCAACTTCGCGGCGGACAAACTGCCGTTGACGCTGATCCGTCGCCTGGCGGCCACGGCGTTCTTCGTGCTGGCGATCGTGGCCGTGTACTCGGCGATGAAGGCCAGTGGCTGGATCGGGTAACTGCTGAAAGGGCCGCGCTGCGGCCCCTTCAGGTCTTACTTCTTGGCCGCCTGATACAGCGGCATCACCTTCGGAATCGCCGCCTGCAGCGAAGCAATGCGGCTCTGGGACGCCGGGTGAGTGCTCATGAACTCAGGCGGTGCGCCTTCGGACGCCTGGCTCATCTTGTTCCACAAGGTGATCGCGGCATTCGGGTCGTAACCGGCACGCGCCGAGAGCTCCAGGCCGATCAGGTCGGCCTCGTTCTCGTTGGCCCGGCTGTTGGGCAGGGTCATGGCATAGTTCACCACGGTATCGGCCATGGCCATGCTACCCTGGCCAAGGCCAAAGAGGGCACCGGCACCCTGGCGGGCCATTTCCACGCCATACGCCTTGGACATCGCCTCGCGGCTGTGCTCACGCAGGGCGTGGGCGATCTCGTGGCCCACCACCGCAGCAATTTCCGCATCGGTGAGCTTGAGCTGATCGATCAGCCCGGTGTAGACGATGATCTTGCCGCCCGGGCCGCAGTTGGCGTTGAGCTCGTCGCTCTTGATCACGTTGACTTCCCAGTTCCATTGCGCGGCATCCGGGCGGAACTTGGGCGTCTGGGCGATCAGGCGGTTGGCAATGACCTGGACACGCTTGGCATCAGCGCTGGACTTGTCCAGCACGCCTTTGTTCGATGCCTCACCCAGAGTCTGCTGGTACGACTGGGCGTACATCTGGTTGACCTCAGCGGTCGAGAGCATGCTGAACATGTACTGCTGGCGCTCGACGCCGACAGCACCGCCGCTGGTGGTATTCACCGCCTGGCAGCCGGCTAGCAGGATGCCAGCACTCAACAGGCTGACGACAAAAGACTTACGCATGAAAACACTCCCTATCCACATGCGCCGTATCCTAGGCCGAGTCGCTTGGGGCCGCCATAGCCGCAGGGAAGATTTTCGTCGCCTGCACCGGCCTCTTCGCGGGTAAACCCGCTCCCACCTCGACTGCATCGACTTCAAGCCTTGTGCAGTACCTGTGGGAGCTGGCTTGCCGGCGATGGGGCCGGCACAGGCAAAACATCAAACCGGGGTCAGGCACTCCGGCGCATCCAGCTTCGGGTCATTGACGAAGTTGGCCAGGGCCCGCTCGCGCAACGTCGCCGGCGGGCTGGCCAGCAATTCATGCAGGCGGGTCAGCGGTGTGTCCGGGTCAAGCCAGGCCGCCTGCCCCGCATCGTCCAGTATCAGCGGCCGACGCTGGTTCATCGCCGCCTGGGTCACCACCGCGCAGCTCAGCCACACCTGGTCCTGCACCGGGTAAGCCTCCCACACGGCGGCGAAGTTCAGCGACGCACCCTGCCCCGGGGTCAGCCAGTACGGGCGCTTGCGCACGCTGCCACGCCATTCGTAAAAGCCGTTGGCCGGCATCAGGCAGCGGCGCTGGCGAAACGCGTCGCGAAACATTGGCTGCTCGGCCAGGGTTTCGGCACGGGCATGGGCGGGGGTACGGGAAAGGTCGGTGAGCCAGGCCGGGGTCAGCCCCCAGCGCGCCATGGCCAGCTGCAGCTGGCCGTCGAGCTGGCGCTGGATCAGCACCGAGGCGCCCGGCGAGATATTCCATTGGGCCGGCTGGCCGACGGGAAAGCCCGGCAGACTGGCAAGGGCCTGGGGCCAGCGAAACAGGGCGTAACGTCCACACATGGGCGAATTCAGAACCTAGCAGATCAAGGTACCGGGGAAACTCTCCGGTTCGTCGCCAACCAGTGGCTGGGCGTCATTGTACGCATCGATCAGCTGCCGTGCGTACTCGGCCTGCTCATCAGCCACGGCAAGCCCCAGCAGGCCCTGCAGCGGTAGCTCGCCGGCAGCACCGACCAGGTCACGGCCGACCAGGTGCGCCTCGATCCCCTCGCTGGCGAGCATGCCCGCCAGCATTTCCGCCTCGAGCAGGCTTTCCGGTTCGTAGATGCGTTGCATCAGGTATCGTCCTCGCGGCGGACTTCGAGCATCCATTCGTCACCATGCACCTGCAGAATGAACACCACAGGCTGACAGCACACCTGGCAGTCCTCGGTGTAGACCTGGTCACCACCTGACAGGTCAACAGTGGTTTCCACACGTTCGCCACAATAAGGGCAATCATAGAAGTCGGTTTCCAGCATCGCGGTCTCCGCAGTGACTTATGCGTATAATTGCCGGTCTGTTTACAGGGCCTGTGTGTGTCCGAGCCGTTTTTCGGAGCCCGTCCCTACCTTATTACCCTAGCCGTTTCCAACAAGAGAGCATGATGGGCGAATTCGATGCCATCCGACCGTACGACGACGCTGAGGTCCCTGCCGTTCTGGCACGCCTGCTCAGCGACCCGGCATTCCTCGATATCCTCACCCACTTCCGCTTCCCGCGTGCGGCCGGTGCTCTCGGCTGGTTGCTCAAACCGCTGATCGCCCGCCGCCTGCGCAAGGAATTCGCCGGCGTCACTTGTGTCTCGACCTTGCAGGACAAAGTCGAGTACTACGTCGACCAGACCATCGACCGCGCCACCGACGGTGTCACCTATTCGGGCGTGGAGCAGCTCAAGGCCGGCACCGCCTACCTGTTCCTGGCCAACCACCGTGACATCGTCATGGACCCGGCCTTCGTCAACTATGCGGTGTACCACGCCGGCCTGCCCACGCCGCGCATCGCCATTGGCGACAACCTGCTGCAAAAACCGTTTGTCAGCGACATGATGCGCCTGAACAAGAGCTTCATCGTGCACCGCTCGATCAGTGGGCGCCGCGAGAAGCTGGCGGCCTACCAGCTGCTCTCGGCCTACATCAACCATTCGATCCGCAACGACGCCACGTCGATCTGGATCGCCCAGGCCGAAGGCCGGGCCAAGGACGGTGACGACCGCACCGACTCGGCGATCCTCAAGATGTTCCACATGAGCCGCAAGGACGAGCCGTTCGGCGCAGTGATCCAGAGCCTGAACCTGACACCGGTGTCGATCAGCTACGAATATGACCCGTGCGACCAGGCCAAGGCCCGCGAGCTGTACATCCGCGCCACCACCGGCACCTACAAGAAGGCGCCGGGCGAGGACGACAACAGCATCGCCAAGGGCATTACCGGCTACAAGGGCCGGGTGCACATCAACTTCGCCCCGCCGGTGAGCGAGTACCACGAGGACACCAAGCAGCTGGCGGTGGAAATCGACCGGCAGATCCTCGGTGGCTACCGGCTGTTCCCGGTGCACTACCTGGCCTATGCGATGTGGGATGGCAAGGATGAGGCGCTGCAGGTGCCGAGCGCCGATAAGGTGTTCCCGGCTGATGAGCTGGCCCGGGCCAGGGAGGAATGGCAACGCCGCCTGGAGGCCTGCCCTGAGGAGCAGCGGCCGTATCTGGTGCTGCAGTATGCGACGCCGGTGCGTAACCAGTATCAGGTCAGGCAGCAAGCGCCGGTTGCCTGAGCGAATGCCGGGGCTGCTTTGCAGCCCATCGCCGGCAAGCCAGCTCCCACAGAGACCGCACTTCCCTCAGGCTCGTGCAATCCTGTGGGAGCTGGCTTGCCGGCGATGGACCGCAAAGCGGCCGCAGGCGCTCAAACCCAGGTACTGAACCAGGACAACAGCAACGCCATCGCCAGGCACGAAAAACCGAGAATGTAGAAATAGCGCGGCACCCGCAGGTCGAATGCGTCCACTACCCCCTCCTCTACTGCCATGTATTCGCGGGTCTCGGCCGCGCGCCGCCGTGCACTGTGCAGCAGCAACCCGCCCGGGCAGGTCAGCAGCAGCGCCAGCAGATTGATCAGCTTGGTCGGGTGGGCGGCCAGGAACCCCCAGAGCACTTGCAAGGACATCACGCAACCTAGGTATGAGCGACGGCAAAGCCCGGCATTTTACCCAAGTCGTTCCCTGATGCCCGGCCCAGGCGACAAAGTGTCATCAAATTTCATCTGGCACAGACAACAAAAAACCCGCTGCCTGGAACACAGGCAACGGGTTCTGTTTTACCGCTGAAGGCTTACTGCCCCAGCACCTGCCCGATGGTCGGGTCCTTGAACATGCGGGTCAGGGCATCGCTCAGCACATCGCCCACCAGCTGGGTGTTGGTTTCCTGGTTCGGCGCCATGCCGAAACGCTGGTCCAGCGAAGCGCCGTAACGACCACTGTAGCGGCGGCCACCATTGGACACGTCGGCACGGAAGGTGGCGCCGATGGTGGCCTCGGTCACGTACAGGTTATCTTTCGGCGACTGGTACTTCAGCTCGGCCAGGGTCACGGTCAGCTGCGGCGCATTGTAGGCGTTCGGCGTCGGGGTGAAGCCGAGCAGGCGTACGGCGGCTTCGGCCTGGGCCTGCAGCTTGGGCACGATGTCGTTACCGCTGACGCTGATGGTGCTGGTCTCGGGGTACATGCCACCGCGAGTGCCCAGGGACTGCGAAGCCCGGCCGTCAACCACCCGGACCACGACCGGCTGGCCATGGCCGACGGGGGCGAGCTGGGCCTTGAGCGTGGGTTGCGGGTTGAGTTGTTGCGGGCTGTGGGCACAACCGACCAGGCTGAGGCTGGCTACGGCGATCAAACCGAACAGCAGACGTTGCAACATGCGCGTTTCTCCAGAAAATGCGGCTAAGGTTCACAGTATACCTAGCCAGGCATCTACCAGTCATCGGTCCACCCCGCCTGTCACAATCGTTTCATCGCCGCGCCCTTATCCTTGCGCCAAGCCCTAACGCACAGGACTCGCCGCCATGGCCTCGCTCTGGACCCTGCTCTTCCAACGCCCGCGCCACAACGCCTATGCCCGCCTCGACGGCGACGGCAAATGCCTGGCCTTCAAGCAATGCAGCCAGGCGCCCTGCGGCAGCGGCTGGGTCCAGGTCGGCGAGATCCAGCTTGCCTGGCTGGGCCGCGAACTGCCCGCCAGCGCCCGGGTTTGCGCCCGCGCAAGCCGCCGCTGGCACCAGCGCATCCTCGCGGTCTGACAAACGCTGCAATAAAAACCACGAATGGCGACATTTCTGCCCGCGACATCGCTATAATCTCCCCCCGATTATAAGGACGTCTCCTGATCGGGCCCCGCACTCGCCGATTGACCCCGGCAACTTCAACGCTTCGCCCACAGAGAGCCTTCCACTCAGGTCTTGCATCGGCTGTCGTGCCTGCTTTTCCGGCCCTTCACATTGCATGAACCTGCGGGTTGCCATCGCGCAGTCCCCTTTTGAGGTTCACGACTCCAAAAGAGCGTGAAAAAACGGTTTTCACAACTTCACAAGAGTGTGGCGAGCAAATGAACAGTCTGGCATGTGCAAAAGCGGCAGATGTGTCCCGAACAGCCCTGAACAGGCGGCAAATTCGCTCATCCCGTATGAGTGTCTGAGCCGTTCCATAACGCACGCACGACACCCTGACCATAAGTCGAATTGCCGCACCCGTGGCAAACGGCGTTCAATAGCCGAACCCGAAGACTGATTGGCGGTGTCCGCGGAAGTTGCAAGAACTGCGAAAAGTCGGACATGGCGACCTTGGCGAACCCAGGTCCCGTGCTGTCAATTAGGTAGCTGTAGATTGTGGAGACGCGTTAAATGGCGCAGAACGAATCGGTTGATGTGGTACTGGTAGGCGCGGGCATCATGAGTGCCACCCTGGCCGTACTGCTCAAGGAGCTCGACCCGACCCTGAAGCTTGAGGTCGTGGAGGCGATGGACTCCGGAGCCGCGGAAAGCTCCAACCCCTGGAACAACGCAGGCACCGGCCATGCCGGCCTGTGCGAGCTTAACTATACGCCCCAGGCCGCCGATGGCAGCATCGACATCAAGAAGGCCGTGCACATCAACACCCAGTTCGAGGTTTCGCGCCAGTTCTGGGCCTACCTGAGCAAGAAGGGCAACTTCGGCTCGGCGCGTGCCTTCATCAACCCTGTCCCGCACCTGAGCTACGTCGAGGGTGACAAAGGTGTTTCCTTCCTCAAGAAGCGCTATGAGCTGCTCAAGCAGCACCATGCCTTCGCCGACATGGAATACACCGAAGACAAGGCCGTGATGAACGACTGGATGCCGCTGATGATGCCAGGCCGCCCGGCCGACCAGCACATCGCCGCCACCCGCGTGGCCAAAGGCACCGACGTCAACTTCGGCGCCCTGACCAACAAGCTGCTGAAGCTGCTGGGCGACTCGCAGGACGCCCAGGTCAAGTACAGCAAGAAGGTCGTCGGCCTGCGCCGTAACGGCAAGGGCTGGACCGTGAGCATCAAGGACGTCAACAGCGGCGGCAGCCGTGAAGTGGACGCCCGCTTCGTCTTCCTCGGCGCCGGTGGCGCGGCGCTGCCGCTGCTGCAGCTGTCGGGCATCCCGGAAAGCAAAGGCTTCGGCGGCTTCCCGGTCAGCGGCCAGTGGCTGCGTTGCGACAACCCGGAGATCGTCAAGCAGCACCAGGCCAAGGTTTACAGCCAGGCCGCGGTCGGCGCCCCGCCGATGTCAGTACCGCACCTGGATACCCGCGTGGTCGACGGCAAGACTTCGCTGCTGTTCGGCCCCTATGCCGGCTTCACCACCAAGTTCCTCAAGCACGGTTCGCTGATGGACCTGCCGCTGTCGGTGCGCATGGGCAACATCGGCCCGATGCTGGCCGTGGCCCGTGACAACATGGACCTGACCAAGTACCTGGTCAGCGAAGTGATGCAGTCGATGGAGCAGCGCCTGGAAGCCCTGCGTCGCTTCTACCCGCAGGCCAAGGCCGAAGACTGGCGCCTGGAAGTGGCTGGTCAGCGTGTGCAGATCATCAAGAAAGACCCGAAGAAAGGCGGCGTGCTGCAGTTCGGTACCGAGCTGGTCTCGGCCCAGGACGGCAGCCTGGCCGCGCTGCTCGGAGCATCGCCGGGTGCTTCGGTGACCGTGTCGATCATGCTGGAACTGATCGAGCGCTGCTTCCCCGAGCAGGCCAAAGGCGCCTGGGCTGCCAAGCTCAAGGAAATCTTCCCGGCTCGCGAGAAGATCCTGGCGACCGATGCCGCCCTGTACCACAAGATCAGTGCCGACAACGACGTGGCGCTGGAACTGGTGGAAAGCAGCCCGGCGGCCAAGCATTACGCCTGATTCGGCCGGTAACGAAAAAACGCCCCGCGGGGCGTTTTTTTGTGCCTGGATCTTTGTCAGCCTGTTCCGGCCCTTTCGCGGGTAAACCCGCTCCCACAAGGACCGCACCACAGCTGAGGGCTGTGCTGTACCTGTGGCCGGGACAGGCTTACAGATCAGCCACGGGCGTTGGCGATGATCTCGATGTAGTCCGGCGCATTGCGCTGGTCGGCAATCTGCTCGACAAAGGTCTTGCCGTGCTCGTCCTTGCCATCCAGGTCCAGCCCGGCCTCGACGAAGAAGCCGACAAAACGCGCGAAATCGTCGATGCGCAGGCCGCGGTAGGCCTTGACCAGCTTGTGCAGCGACGGCGAGGTCACGCCATCGGCCGGCTCGAACTGAAGGAACGTCTTGATGTAGTCGTCGCTGATCTCGTCACCGATTACCTGTTTCTTGTCTTTACGCATTGCCGACTCCAACTGGACCATCACGAAATTTCGAAGGCCGGCAGTGTACCCCCCGCAGGCCGGGCGCCTCAACGCGTACGTACGGTACCGGTGTGCAGGTCGGCCCAGACGTGGCCGTTGCCGTACGTGAGAAACTGCACATACAGCGTCTCGTTGCGCAGCAGGTCCATGATCACCCGGTAGTCGCTGACCGGGTAATTCAGGCTCAGGGTGCGGGTTTTCTCGTCGTACACAGGCTTCTTCAGGCTCTTGCCGGCCTCACCGTCGAAGGTCAGCAGCACCTGGGCGATGGTCGCGCCCTTGCTCAGCGGTTTGCCCTTGAGGCGCACCTGCAACGACGAAGTGATCGGGATCGGCTGCTGGTCGGACTGGCGCTGGGTACCCACTACCACCGAGTAGTCGGTCACTTGCAGCAATTGCTGGCCGGTCGGCGCTTCCTGGCGCAGGGACTGGTCGTCAGGTGGCAGGAACTGGCTGTGCAGCGGTGCGGCGGCGAGTGGCAGGCTGACCGCCAGCAGGAGGGGAAGAAACGCACGCATGTGAGGCTCCTTGAATGAAAGGGCACTCTAGCATGCTGTGTCTGGGCTGTACCGGCCCTATCGCCGGCAAGCCAGCTCCCACAGGTTCCCCGCTATCCATGTGGGAGCCGGCTTGCCGGCGATGGGCCGGTGCAGGCAACATCAATCGAACTGCGCGAGCATCCAGGCCTGGTACTCGGCCACGCCCTGTTCTCCTTCGCGCGGAGCCCAGTGCGCATGCTCACCCTCGCCCACCGGCCGGTATGGCCCGGCCTTGCACTCGAACAGGATGCTGTCCGGTTCAAGCACCACCAGCCCATGATAAATGCCGGGCGCCAGGTCGACACCCAGGCAGTCACCACCGGCTTGCAGCACCCGCTTGTCGGTAACAGCCCCCTGCTCATCGAAGATCAGCAGGCCCAGGCGCCCCTTGAGTACGACCAGCGCCTCGGCCTTGTCGGCGCTCAGGTGGCGGTGTGGCGGAATATAGGTGCTCGGCTGCAGGCCGACCGCCATGCGGTGGCAGGGTTCTTCCATCTCATGGAAGTTGTGATGCTGCCGCCCGCGCGGGTTGGCGGCAGCCTGTGCGGCCAGCCCGGCGAACAGCGACTGGTCGATGAACGCAGGCTGGCGCATGATCACAAGCCCTTGACGGCGAAGATGCCGTTGGCGTTGCGCCAGTAGCCTTTGTAGTCCATGCCGTAACCGAAGATGTAGCGGTCGACGCAGGGCAGGCCCACGTAGTTGGCCTTGAGCTCCGGGCTGGCCTTGCGGTCATGGTCCTTGTCGATCAGTACCGCGGTGTGCACCGAACGCGCGCCGGCATGCTTGCAGAACTCGATGATGGCGCTGAGGGTATGGCCTTCGTCGAGGATGTCGTCGACGATCAGCACGTCACGGTCGATGAACGACACTTCCGGTTTGGCCTTCCAGAACAGCTCGCCGCCACTGGTCTGGTTGCGGTAGCGGGTGGCGTGCAGGTAGCTGGCTTCCAGCGGGAACTGCAAGTGGGTCAGCAGTTTGCCGGAGAAGATCAGGCCGCCGTTCATCACGCAGAACACCACCGGGTTCTTGTCGTGCAGGTCCTTGCAGATCTGCTCGCCGACTTTGGCGATGGCCGCTTCGACTTCG
The DNA here is from genome assembly GCF_900291015.1 of Pseudomonas persica. GTDB lineage: Bacteria > Pseudomonadota > Gammaproteobacteria > Pseudomonadales > Pseudomonadaceae > Aquipseudomonas. The sequence continues at coordinate 129,877 of NZ_OLKL01000010.1, read as the reverse complement.
GCTTCGGTGTACAGGCAGTCAGCTTCACGCATGACTTGACGGATATGCTCGAGATCGGCGGACATGGTGCTCTCCGGGGGGCATTTTGGAAAAGCGGGCAAAGGTACGCATCCGCTCGTCACAGATCAAGCATTTATGGACTAACGTCCAAAATGACCAGACGACAGCACAGGCTGGATAGATTAATCTAGCGCGGTTTTTTTGCCCGCCTTTCGGAGCCCCCTATGCCCACTCGTGAGATCCGCCATCCGCTGATCCGCCACAAGCTCGGCCTGATGCGCCGTGCCGATATCAGCACCAAGAATTTTCGCGAACTTGCCCAGGAAGTCGGCGCGCTCCTGACCTACGAAGCCACCCAGGACCTGCCGCTCGAAACCTACGAGATCGACGGCTGGTGCGGCAAGGTGCAAGTTGAAAAAATCGCCGGCAAGAAAATTACCGTGGTGCCGATCCTGCGCGCCGGTATCGGCATGCTCGACGGCGTGCTCAGCCTGATCCCGGGTGCCAAGGTCAGTGCCGTCGGCGTTGCCCGTAACGAGGAAACCCTCGAAGCCCACACCTACCTGGAAAAGCTCGCGCCGGACATCAACCAGCGCCTGGCCCTGATCATCGACCCGATGCTGGCCACCGGCGGTTCGATGGTCGCCACCATCGACCTGCTGAAAAAAGCCGGCTGCAAAGAGATCCGCGCCATGGTCCTGGTCGCCGCGCCAGAAGGCATCGAAGCGGTGGAAAAAGCCCACCCGGACGTGCAGATCTACACCGCCTCGGTCGACCAGCGCCTGAACGAACACGGCTACATCGTGCCAGGCCTGGGCGACGCCGGTGACAAGATTTTCGGCACCAAGCAAAAGGACGCCTGACCATGCAGGACGGCTTCAACGACCCGCTCTGGCGCCAGGTCGTTTCGGGCGCGCAGATGCTCTTCGTGGCATTCGGCGCGCTGGTGCTGATGCCACTGATCACCGGCCTCGACCCGAACGTCGCGCTGTTCACCGCCGGCATCGGCACTCTGCTGTTCCAGCTGGTCACCGGCCGCCAGGTACCAGTGTTCCTGGCCTCGAGCTTTGCCTTCATCACCCCGATCATCCTCGCCAAGGGCCAGTTCGGCCTGGCCGAGACCATGGGCGGCGTGATGGCCGCAGGCTTCGTGTACACCTTCATGGGCCTGATGGTGAAAATCAAAGGCACCGGTTTCATCGACCGCATGCTGCCGCCGGTGGTGATCGGCCCGGTGATCATCTCCATCGGCCTGGCCATGGCGCCGATCGCCGCCAACATGGCGATGGGCAAGGCCGGTGACGGCAGCGTGCTGCTGCCGTACCAGACCGCCATGATGATCTCGATGCCGGCCCTGCTGACCACGCTGATCGTCGCCGTGTTCGGCAAGGGCATCTTCCGTCTGGTGCCGATCATTGCCGGCGTGCTGGTCGGCTTTGCCCTGTCGTTCGCCTTTGGCGTGGTCGACACTGCCAGGATCGCCGCCGCACCGTGGCTGGAGCTGCCCAACTTCACCGCGCCAGCGTTCAACTGGCAGGCCATCCTGTTCATCGTCCCGGTTGCCCTGGCACCGGCGATCGAGCACATCGGCGGGGTGATCGCGGTCGGCAGCGTGACCGGCCGTGACTACCTGAAGAAGCCCGGCCTGCACCGCACCCTGCTGGGTGACGGCCTGGCCACCACCGCAGCCGGCCTGTTCGGTGGCCCGCCCAACACCACCTACGCCGAAGTGACCGGCGCGGTGATGCTGACCAAGAACTACAACCCGAAGATCATGACCTGGGCAGCGGTCTTCGCCATCACGCTGGCCTTCATCGGCAAGTTCGGCGCGCTGCTGCAGAGCATCCCGGTACCGGTGATGGGCGGCATCCTGTGCCTGCTGTTCGGCTCGATCGCGGCGGTGGGCATGAACACCATGATCCGCCACAAGATCGACCTGGCCGAAGCGCGCAATCTGGTGATCGTGTCGGTAACCCTGGTGTTCGGTATCGGCGGCGTACTGATCGGCAGCGGTGACGGCCCGGATGACTGGGGCCTGAAGGGCATCGCCCTGTGCGCCATCGTGGCTATCGCCCTGAACCTGATCTTGCCGGGCAATGATGGCTGGAAGCACAAGAAGCTGGATGATCAGTTGCCTTGATCCGGCTTTAGCCTGACCTGGCCACTTCGCGGGTAAAACCGCTCCCACAGGTACCCCGCTGCCCTCAGGTCTTGTGCAAAACCTGTGGGAGCGGGTTTACCCGCGAATAGGCCAGAACAGGCAACCCTGGACTCAGGCTTTTTCGCACATCCCCGCCAGCGCCTTCACCCACTCCGGGTGATCATTCAGGCACGGCACCAGCACCAACTCCCGCCCGCCGGCCTCGACAAACTGCTCGCTCCCGCGCATGCCGATCTCTTCCAGCGTCTCGATGCAATCGGCCACGAACGCCGGGCACATTACCAGCAGCTTCTTCACCCCGGCCTTGGCCAGCTCATCCAACCGTGCCTCGGTATAGGGTTCGATCCATTTGGCCCGCCCCAGCCGCGACTGGAACGACACCGACCATTTGCCATCGGGTATGCCCATTTTCTGCGCAAAGGCCCTGGCCGTGGCCAGGCACTGCCCGCGGTAGCACACCGCGCGCATATCGGCACTGGCATCCTTGCAGCAATCGGCCGCCTGGAAGTCATGCTTGCCGGTCGGGTCCAGCTTCTTCAGGTGTCGTTCCGGCAAACCATGGAAGCTCAACAGCAAGTGGTCGTAAGCCTGCTCCAGGTAAGGCCGGGCGCTGGCGGCCAGTGCCTCGATGTAGTCCGGGTGCTCGTAGAACGGCTGCAGCACGCGCAGCTGCAGCGGCAACTGGCGTTCACTGACCGTCTGCTTTGCCAGCTCCACCACAGTGGTCACCGTGCTGTCGGCGAACTGTGGGTATAGCGGTGCCAGGGTCACCTTGCGCACACCCTGGGCCACCAGACGCTCCAGCACCTCGGGCAAGGCCGGCTGGCCATAGCGCATGGCAATTTCCACCGGGCCATGGGGCCAGTGCTCGACCAGCGCCGCCTGCAGACGACGGGTCAGCACCACCAGTGGCGAGCCCTCGTCCCACCAGATGGAGCCATAGGCATGCGCCGACTGCTCCGGGCGCTTGATCAGGATCAACGACACCAGCAGGCGCCGTACCGGCCAGGGCAGGTCGATCACGTACGGGTCCATGAGAAACTGGTTGAGGTAGCGGCGCACATCGGCGACCGAGGTGGAGGCCGGGGAACCCAGGTTGACCAGCAGCAGGGCGTGATCGGTCATGCAGCGTCCTATGTCAGAGGCGGCTGGACAGGTTGTCCAGGGCCGATTGCAAATCGTTGAAGCGGAAGGTGAAGCCTGCCGCCAGCAAGCGTACCGGGCGGGCGCGCTGGCCGCCGAGCAGCAGGGTCGACAGCTCCCCCAACCCGACCTTGAGCAGCAGTGCCGGCACCGGCAGCAGCGCCGGCCGGCGCAGGGTGCGGCCCAGGCGCCTGGCGAACTCGCGGTTGCGCACCGGCTCCGGGGCGCAGGCATTATAAGGACCGCTGGCATCCTTGTGCTGCAAGAGAAAATCAATCAGGGCGACCTGGTCATCTATATGGACCCAGGGCATCCACTGCCGCCCGTCACCCAAAGGGCCACCCAGCCCCAGTTTGAAGGGCATGCGCAGGCGCGACAAAAAGCCGCCATCACTGGCCAGCACCAAGCCGGTACGCACCAGCACCACGCGAATGCCCTGGGCCTGGGAACGCAGGGCCGTCTCTTCCCAGGCAATGCACAACTGGCTGGCGAAATCTTCGCGCACCGGCGGTGAAGCCTCGGTCAGCTCGCGTTCGCCACCGTCGCCGTACCAGCCCACCGCAGAGCCGGAGATCAGCACTTCCGGGCGCTGTTCGCGGGTGCCCAGCCAGGCCAGCAACTGCTCGGTGAGGGTAACGCGGCTGGCCCACAGCAGGTTGCGCCGAGCGGCCGTCCAGGGCCGGTCGGCAATCGGCGCGCCGGCCAGGTTGATCACCGCGTCCAGTTGATCATCCGCCTCCAGTTGCTCCAGGCGGGCGATGCCACGTACGCCGGTCCCACAGATTTTCGGCACCTGCTCAGGTCGCCGGCTCCACACCGTCAGGCGATGACCCTGGCCGAGCCAGTACTGGCACAGGTGCTTGCCAATCAACCCGGTGCCGCCTGTCAGCAATATATGCATGGCTGTGTCCTCGCAGAATGCGGCGGTGGTCTATTTTTAACATCAAGGCACTTTTTTGACCCGACGCTCTCGGATAAACATAGGTCAACCTGTCTGCCAACGCGGAATAACCTTATACAAAATTTATGTATTGTACAGGTTTTCCTGACAGCGTAGTCTGCTTACAGCAAGGTTTGAAGAGGCCATCATGACAGTACCTATCGCCATCATCGGGGCCGGTATCGCCGGTCTGTCAGCCGCCCAGGCCTTGCAGAAGGCCGGGCAATCCGTGCATTTGTTCGACAAAGGCCACGGCAGTGGCGGGCGCATGGCCAGCAAGCGCAGCGAAGTCGGCGCACTGGACCTTGGGGCCCAGTACTTCACTGCCCGTGACCGGCGCTTCGTCGAGCAGGTACAGCAGTGGGTTGCCGCTGGTTGGGCCGAACAATGGAAGCCGCAACTGTACAACTACCGCGATGGTGAACTCAGCCCCTCCCCCGACGAGCAGACGCGCTGGGTGGGCGTGCCGCGCATGAGTGCAATCACCCGTGGCCTGCTCAAGGACGTGACGGTCAACTTTGGCTGCCGCATAGCCGAGGTGTTCCGCGGCAAGCAGTACTGGCACTTGCAGGATACCGAAGGCTGCAGCCACGGCCCCTACAGCCGCGTGGTGATCGCCGTGCCGGCACCGCAAGCCACGCCGCTGCTGGCCTCCACCCCGAAACTCGCTGCCGTGGCCGCCGGCGTGCAGATGGAGCCCACCTGGGCTGTCGCCCTGGCCTTCCAGAGCCCGCTGGACACTCCGATGCAAGGCTGCTTCGTGCAGGACAACCCGCTCGACTGGCTGGCGCGCAACCGCAGCAAGCCCGGCCGTGACGAGAAGTTCGACACCTGGGTACTACACGCCACCTCGAACTGGAGCCGGCAACACATCGACCTGCCCAAGGAAGAGGTGATCGAACAGCTGTGGGGCGAGTTCGCCGAACTGGTCGGCTGCGTGGTGCCGGCGCCTACTTTTGCCTTGGCCCACCGCTGGCTGTATGCCCGTCCGAGCAGCAACCATGAATGGGGTGCGCTGGCCGATGCCGACCAAGGCTTGTACGCCTGCGGCGACTGGTGCCTGTCCGGGCGCGTCGAAGGCGCCTGGCTCAGTGGCCAGGAAGCAGCGCGTCGGCTGCTCGAACACCTCGAGTGATGTAAAGCCATACAAAAAAACCGGTTTGCATAACCATCGGGCTGTGCTGGAATAACCTATACAAGTTTTTTGTCTCGTACAGGTTATTTGGAGGCAGCCCATGCACGACCCATCCACCCACAGCAAGCTGCGCATCGCCATCAGCGCCTGCCTGACCGGGCACAGCGTGCGCTATAACGGCGGCCACAAGGCCTCCGACCTGTGCCGTATGCAGCTCGAGGAACACTTCGACTGGTTGCCGGTGTGCCCGGAGGTCGCCATCGGCCTGGGCGTACCGCGCGACCCGATCCGCCTGGTCGGCGACCCCGAGCAACCGGAAGTGGTTGGCACCCGCAACCCCGACATGGACCTGACCGGCCCGCTGCGCAGCTACGGCGAGCAAATGGCCGTCGAACTCGACGATATCTGCGGCTACATCTTCATGCAGAAGTCGCCTTCCTGTGGCCTGGAGCGAGTCAAGGTGTACCAGGACAATGGCCATCCGGCCTTCCACGGCGGGCGGGGCGTGTTTGCCCAGGCGTTCTGCGCACGGCGCCCTGACCTGCCGGTGGAAGAAGAAGGTCGCCTGCACGACCCGGTGCTACGCGAGAATTTCATCAGCCGCGTGTACGCCTACGCCGACTGGCAGTGCCTGCTGGCCGAGGGCCTGAGCCGGGGCGCCCTGGTGCGTTTCCACTCGCGCTACAAGTACCTGCTGATGGCCAACAACCCCCAGGCCTACCGCAACCTGGGGCGCCTGCTCGGCAGCATGAGCAAGGACGATGACCCGCAAAGCATCGGCCCGCGCTATTTCAGCCAGCTGATGCAGGCCCTGCGCCGCTGTGCCAGCCGTGGCACCCATGGCAACGTGCTGCAGCATCTGAGTGGCTACTTCAAGGACGCCCTGACACAGCAAGACAAAGCCGAGTTGCAGACAGTCATCGGCCAATACCAGCAAGGCGTTGTGCCGCTGGTAGTGCCGCTGACCCTGCTCAAGCACCATTTGCGCAAGCACCCCGACCCGTATCTGCAGCAGCAGGCCTACCTGCAGCCGCACCCCGAGCGCCTGGGCCTGCGCAATGCCGTCTGAAACCCTGTTGCCCATCGGCGAACTGGTTCGGCGCACCGGCGTCAACCCCGTAACGCTGCGCGCCTGGGAGCGGCGCTACGGCCTGCTCAAGCCTCAGCGCACGGCAAAGGGGCATCGCCTGTACCCGCTGGATCAGGTCGAGCGGGTCGAGGCGATCCTTGCCTGGCTACAGCGTGGCGCGTCGGTCAGCCAGGTACGCGAGCTGCTCGACAAACCCTCCAGTACACCGCCCAAAGGCGACTGGCAGGCCAGGCAGTTCCAGCTGATCGAAGCCGTCGCCAATCTGTCGCAACGAGCCCTCGACCAGCAGCTCAACCAGGCAATGGCCCTGTACCCGGCTGTCACCCTGTGCGAGCAATTACTGTTGCCACTGCTCGATCTCCTCGACCTGCGCTGGCGCAACTATTTCAATGCACGGTTGGAGCAGGTGTTTTTCCACAGCTGGCTGCGCAGCAAGCTGGGCGCCCGGGTCTACCACGACAACCAGTTGCTGCAAGGCCCTGCCGTCTTGCTGGCCGAAGACAGCGAATGCGCCTTCAGCCCCGGTTTGTGGTTATGCGCCTGGTTGTTCACCAGCAACGGCCTGCCGGTCGAAGTGCTGGAACACGCCATTGCCGGCGCGCACCTGCAACGCGCCGCCACCACGCTCAAGCCGCGCGCCGTGCTGCTGCACCTGGGGCCACGCATCGATGACAAGGCGCTGCAACGCGCCCTGCCCAACCTGCCCGTGCCGACCCTGGTCGGCGGGCCAACGCTGGCGCTGCACGAAGCCCGGCTGCGCGCCCTCAGGCTGCCCAACCTCGCCCTGTTCGATACCCCACAGGCGGCACTGCGTTTGCTGCAAGCCCATGACCGCCAGCCCGAAGAGATGACCGCACCATGCACCTGACCTGGCTGCGCAGTGACCTGCGCATCGATGACAACACCGCGCTCAGCGCCGCCAGCGAGCGCGGTCCCAGCCTCGCCCTGTGGCTGGTCAGCCCCGGGCAATGGCAGGCCCACGACGACGCCGCCTGCAAAGTCGACTTCTGGCTGCGCAACCTGCGCGACCTGCGCCAGTCGCTGGAACGCCTGAACATTCCCCTGCTGATCCGCAAGATCGACACCTGGGACCAGGCGCCACAGGCCGTGCTCGACGTCTGCCGCCAACATCAGGTGCAAAGCGTGCACTGGAACGAGGAGTACGGCATCAACGAGCAACGGCGCGACGCCGCCACCCGGGTGCTGCTGGAAAAGTCGGCTATCCAGGCCCACAGCCACCTCGACCAGCTGTTGTTCCGCCCTGGCACCATCCTTACCCGCAGCGGCGACTACTTCCAGGTGTTCAGCCAGTTCAAGAAAAGCTGCCTGGAGCACCTGCACCGCGGCCTCCCCGCCCTGGCCCAGCGGGTAAAGCGCCAGGCACCGCTGCCAATCGTTAGTGACCCCATTCCCCAGCAGGTGGACGGCTTCGAAAAACCCGCGCATGCCCTGCGCGACCACTGGCCGGCCGGTGAAGCCGAGGCGCAAGCGCGGCTGGCCCGCTTTCTCGACGAAACCATCGACGACTACCAACAGCTGCGCGACTTGCCTGCCAAACCCGGCACCAGCCAGCTCTCCGCCTACCTGGCTGCTGGCGTGATCTCGCCGCGCCAGTGCCTGCACGGCGCCCTGGCCAGCAACCGCGGCGAGTTCGACAGCGGCAGCAGCGGCGTGCAAACCTGGATCAACGAGCTGCTCTGGCGCGAATTCTACAAGCACATCCTGACCGGTTACCCACAGGTCTCACGTCACCGCGCCTTCCGCGCCCAGACCGAAGCCCTGCCCTGGCGCGACGCACCAGCCGACCTTGAAGCCTGGGAACAGGGCCGTACCGGCTTCCCGATCATCGACGCCGCCATGCGCCAACTGCTGCACACCGGGTGGATGCACAACCGCCTGCGCATGATCGTGGCCATGTTCCTCAGCAAGAACCTGCTGATCGACTGGCGCAAGGGCGAGCGGCATTTCATGCGCCACTTGATAGACGGCGACCTGGCCGCCAACAACGGCGGCTGGCAGTGGAGCGCGTCCACCGGCACCGACGCCGTGCCCTATTTCCGCATCTTCAACCCGGTTTCGCAGTCGCAGCGTTTCGATCCGCAGGGGCGTTTCATTCGGCATTGGTTGCCGGAATTGCAGGAGCTGGATGAAAAAACCATTCATCTTCCCGTAAGATCAGCCGATCTTTTTGCCAGACAATCCTACTACAGTCCAATCGTCGATCTCGGCAGCAGTCGCCAGCGCGCGCTGGAGGCGTTCAAGGGCCTCCAGCGCCGGCAGGATCAGAGGGCGCTATCTTGAACAATGCACGCAGTATCTGGGTAACGGGGGCCGGCAATGGACTAGGCCTGGCGCTGGTGGAAAAGTTGCTCGCTGGAGGCCACCGGGTAGCTGCCAGCGGCAAGGACAGCGAGGCACTGGATGCCTTGGCGACGCGTTATGGCAGCCAATTGTTGCGCTTGCCCTGGCAGTTGCACGAAGAACAGCAGGCGGCCCAGGCCAGCCAGCAGATCTGCCATGCCTGGTGCGCGCTGGACGGCTTGATCATCAACGCCGGTACCAGCGATTACCTGGCGGACAATGTGGCGGACAGCGAGTTGTTCGGGGCGATCGTCACTGGCAACCAGTTGGCCGGCGAACATTGCCTGGCCAGTGCGCTGCCTTTGCTGGCGAAGGGTGACTCGCCGCAGGTGATGGCAGTGTTCAACCGCTATTCGGCCTTGCAGTTGTATGCCCCGACGCAGCTGACTGCGGGCTGGAACAATATGCCGCAGTGGATGCGCGAGCAGCGTCAGGCGTTGAAGGGTCAGGGGGTTGAGCTGACGGTGGTGGGGCCGCAGTCACTGAAGACACCTGTGACACCAGTGCTGGCGATACCGGAAGAATGGACAGCGCAGAGTGCGGCGCAAGAGCTGCTGCGGCGCTGGCCGCAGGGGCAGCCGGAGCTGGTGCTGGAGGCTTTGGATCTCGATAGCCTGTGGCCATTGACGCGATAGAATCTGATATCGGCACCGCCTTCTTCGCGGGTAAACCCGCTCCCACAGGTACATCACTGGACTCAAGGTGCAGGGAGTTCTGTGGGAGCGGGTTTACCCGCGAAGAGGCCGGCACAGGATGCTCAGAGCGCCATGCGGTAATGCAGGCTATAGCTCTCCACGCCATCGTTGGGCTGCTTGATGCCCGCGTTGGAATAGTGAATCGCCCGCACGCCAATCTCATGCCCACCGGCAAAGCGCAGACCAAAGCCGATGCGGTCCTCGAACTGGAACGCCGAGCCCAGTTCATTGTCTTCCAGTTCGGTGCTGGAAAACGCCGCCACGCCGATACCCGCCTCTATGTAGGGCTTCACCGACTCCCCGGCAAACTCGTAGACGAACACCGGTGCGAACGACAGGCTGTGGTTGCTCGCAGTCTCGTCCCCATCCCAATAGGTGTAGGCCCCATCCCAGTACCCCGTCAGGCGCCCGACGCTGGTCTGCCACCAGCTGGCCTGCCAATTCGATTGCAGCCCCAAGCGGTAGACCATGGTCGAGTCACCGGTCTGCCCCAGCGAAAACGAAACGTCGGCAGCCTGCGCCGACAGTGAGTGCCCCAGGGTGAAGACGGCAGCCGCCGCCAAGCCGAGCAGCTTCTTCATGAGCAACATCCTTCTTTGCTGTTATCAGTGTCTGCCTCATGTCAGGCAAGGCGGTAGAAAACGGCAGCGGTCCGATAGTTCAGCTGCTTTTCACGCTTTTTTCACAATGAAAAGCTTTGCACACTGTCGGACTTATGCCACAGCAAGGGTAGGATTTTTCTGAGAAATTGCGGATCGGCACTGGTCCAGAAACGGGTATCCCGGGCCGGCCCATCGGCCAGCAGGTCATTCGCGCCCAGCAGCCGCTGCAGTTGGCGTGCCACCGCGGCACCGGTGTCGATGATGGCCACGTCGGCTGGCACCATGCCGGCCAGCAACGGGCGCAGGAAGGGGTAATGGGTGCAGCCGAGGATCAGCGTGTCGCAGCCAGCAGCCAGCAACGGCTGCACATAACCTTGCAGTAACTGGCGCAGCGCCGGGCTGGCCAGGTCGCCGGTCTCGATCAGCTCGACCAGCCCCGGGCAAGGTTGGGTGATGACCTGTACGTCGTTGGCAAAGCGGTCGAGCAAGGCGGCGAACTTGGCGCTCTGCAGGGTACCGGTGGTGGCCAGCACTCCGACCACGCCGGAACGCGTAGCGGCGGCCGCGGGCTTCACCGCTGGCTCCATGCCCACCAGCGGCCAGGCCGGATACAACTCGCGCAGGTCGGCCACCGCCGCCACCGTGGCAGTATTGCAGGCCAGCACCATGGCCTTGGCGCCCTGCTCATGGAAGAACGCAGCAATGCGCCGGAGACGCTCACGGATATAGTCCGGCGACTTCTCGCCGTAGGGTATGTGGCCGCAATCGGCCACGTACAGCAGCGTCTCGTTGGGCAGCTGGCGCTGTATCTCGGCGAGCACCGACAAGCCGCCAACCCCGGAGTCCATCACGCCGACCGGCGCCGAACGCTCAGCCATCGCGCTTGCCGCAGACCGCACAGGCCGGGTCGCGCTTGACCCGCAATTCGCGGATACGGGTGCCGAGGGCGTCGATCAGCAGCAGGCGCCCGACCAGCGGCTCGCCAAACCCGGCCAGCAGCTTCATCGCCTCCAGCGCCTGCAGGCTGCCCACCAGGCCCACCAGCGGGCCGATCACGCCGGCTTCGCTGCAGGTCAGTTCGGCTTCGCTGCCATGGCCGTACAGGCAGTGGTAGCAAGGGCTGTAGTCACGGCGCGGGTCGAACACCGACAGTTGCCCTTCCAGGCGGATTGCCGCACCGCTGACCAGCGGTTTGCCAGCCGCGACACAGGCGGCGTTGACCGCCTCGCGGGTAGCGAAGTTGTCGGAGCAGTCCAGCACCAGGTCGACCGCCGCGACGGCGGCCGCCAGCGAGTCCTCGTCCAGCGCCTGGCGATGGGCGATCAGGCTGACTTCCGGGTTGATCGCCTGCAAGCGCTGCAAGGCCGAATCGACCTTGCTCATGCCGACGCTGGCACTGTCGTGGATTACCTGGCGTTGCAGGTTGGTCAGGTCGACAGTGTCGAAGTCGGCCAGGTGCAGCTCGCCCACCCCGGCGGCAGCCAGGTACAGGGCAACTGGCGAGCCGAGGCCACCGAGCCCGACGATCAGCGCCTTGCTCTGCTTGAGCCGCAGCTGGCCGTCGATGTCGATCTGGGCCAGCAATACCTGCCGGCTGTAACGCAACAGTTCCTGATCACTCAGCATGGCAGGCGCCCCAGGGTAATGCGTTCATGGCCGCCCAGATCCGTACGGCTGGCGACCTCGATGAAACCTTGTTCAGCCAGCAAGGCGCGCACCGCCGCTGCCTGATCGTAGCCGTGTTCCAGCAGCAACCAGCCACCCGGCACCAGGTGCGCGGGAGCCTGGACGGCGATTATGCGCAGGTCGTCCAGGCCATCGGCACCGGCCACCAGCGCGCTGCTGGGCTCGAAGCGCACATCACCGGCGACCAGGTGCGGGTCTGCGGCGGCGATGTACGGCGGGTTGCTGACAATCAGGTCGTAACGCTCGCCGGCCAGGCTGTCGAACCAGTGGCTGAGCCTTACCTGGGCGTTCGCCAGGCCCAGGCGCTGGCGGTTGCGCTCGGCCAGGGCGACGGCCTCCTCCACCCGGTCCACTGCGGTTACCTGCCAGGCCGGGCGATCGCTGGCCAGGGCCAGGGCAATTGCGCCGGTGCCGGTGCCCAGGTCAAGGACCTTGGCCGGCGTGGCAGGTTGCAACTCAAGAGCGGCTTCGACCAGCAACTCGGTATCCGGCCGCGGGATCAGGGTATGCGGCGCCACTTCCAGGTCAATCTTCCAGAAGCCCTGCTGCCCGAGAATGTAGGCGACCGGCTCGCCGCCACGGCGGCGCTGCAGGTAGCCAGCATAGATCTCGGCATCTTCGCTGCTGACGATTCGCTCGGGCCAGGTGTGCAGGTAGCTGCGCGACTTGCCGATGGCCGCGGCCAACAGCAGCTCGGCATCCAGCCGCTCGGTAGGCGATTCTGGCAACTGCGCGTTGCGCAGCAGGCTGGCGATGATGGTCATCAGTCCCCCAGGGCGGCCAGTTGATCGGCCTGGTATTCGGCCAGCAGCGGTTCGATCACCGCCTCCACGCCGCCGGCGAGGATGTCGTCCAGCGAGTACAGGGTCAGGTTGATACGGTGGTCGGTCACCCGGCCCTGTGGATAATTGTACGTGCGGATGCGCTCGGAACGGTCGCCAGAGCCGACCAGCAGTTTGCGCTCGGTGGCGATGGCGTTCTGCGCGGCGCTGGTCTGCATGTCGTTGAGCTTGGCCGACAGCCAGGACATGGCACGGGCACGGTTCTTGTGCTGCGAACGCTCTTCCTGGCACTCGACCACGATACCGGTGGGCAAGTGGGTGATACGGATCGCCGAGTCGGTCTTGTTGACGTGCTGGCCACCGGCACCGGATGCGCGATAGGTGTCCACGCGCAGGTCGGCCGGATTGATCTCGATGGCCGCCTGTTCGTCCGGCTCGGGCAGTACCGCTACGGTGCACGCGGAGGTGTGGATACGGCCCTGGGATTCGGTCTCGGGCACGCGCTGTACGCGGTGCGCGCCGGACTCGAACTTGAGCTTGCTGTACACGCTCTCACCCTCGACGCGGGCGATGATTTCCTTGTAGCCGCCGTGCTCGCCTTCGTTCTCGGAAAGGATTTCCAGACGCCAGCCACGCTTTTCGGCGTAACGCGAATACATGCGGAACAGGTCGCCGGAGAAGATTGCCGCCTCGTCGCCACCGGTGCCGGCGCGGATTTCGAGGAACACGTTGCGGCCGTCGTTGGGGTCCTTGGGCAACAGCATGCGTTGCAGTTGCGACTCCAGCGTCAGCAGTTGTTCCTTGGCTTCACGCACTTCTTCCACGGCCATTTCGCGCATGTCCGGGTCACTGTCCTTGAGCAGCGCCTGGGCACCTTCGAGGTCGTCCTGGACTTTGCGCCACTCTTTATAAGCAGCGTAGACCGGCTCGACTTCGGCGTACTCACGGGAGTAGGCGCGAAAGCGCGTCTGGTCGGAAATGACCTCGGCATCACCGAGCAGTGCGGTGAGTTCTTCGAAGCGATCCTGGAGGATTTCCAGTTTGTTCAGCAGCGACGCTTTCATTGCGGGGATTTGTCCGTCGAGCCCTCGTTGAGGGCAAAGAGTTCCTGGGCCATGGCCAGCGCATCGAGGCGGCCCTCAGCCGAGAGCCTTTTCAGTTGCACGCTGGGTGCGTGCAGGAGTTTGTTGGTCAGCCCCCGGGCCAGTTGGGCCAGTACCTCTTCGGGGTTGCCGCCGTTGGCCAGCAGGCGCTGGGCCTTTTGCAGTTCTTCGTCGCGCAGGCGCTCACTTTGCTGGCGATAGGCCTTGAGCACGTCCACCGCGGCCAGCTCGCGCAGGCGCAGCATGAAATCTTCGGCCCCCACCGACACCAGCTCTTCGGCGGCCTGAGCCGCGCCCTGGCGGCTCTTGAGGTTTTCCGCCACCACGTCGTGCAGGTCATCGACAGTGTACAGGTAGACGTCGTCCAGCTCGCCCACTTCGGTTTCGATATCGCGTGGTACGGCGATGTCGACCATGAAAATCGGCTTGTGTCGGCGCTGCTTCAGCGCGCTCTCGACCGCGCCCTTGCCGAGGATTGGCAGCTGGCTGGCGGTGGAGCTGATGACGATGTCGCTGTTGGCCAGTTCCTGGGGGATTTCGGCCAGCAGGACCGCGTGCGCACCGAACTGCTCGGCCAGGATACTGGCCCGCTCCAGGGTACGGTTGGCCACGACGATGCGGCGCACGCCCTGCTCATGCAGGTGGCGGGCGACCAGGGTGATGGTTTCGCCGGCGCCGATCAGCAGGGCCTGGCTGCGGCCCAGGTCGCTGAAGATCTGCTTGGCCAGGCTGACTGCGGCAAACGCCACCGACACCGGGTTTTCGCCGATGGCAGTGTCGGTGCGCACCTGCTTGGCGGCGCTGAAGGTGGCCTGGAACAGGCGCCCGAGCAGCGGGCCGACGGTGCCGGCCTCACGGGCCACGGCGTAGGCGGACTTCATCTGGCCGAGGATCTGCGGCTCGCCGAGCACCAGCGAGTCCAGGCCCGAGGCCACCCGCATCATGTGCTTCACCGCCTCGTGTTCTTCGTGCACGTAGGCGCTGGCGCGCAGCTCGTCCAGGCTGAGGCGGTGATAGTCGGCCAGCCATTGCAGCACGGCATCGACGGACAGGTGGTCCTGCTCGATATAGAGCTCGCTGCGGTTGCAGGTCGACAGGATCGCCGCTTCGCGGCTGGATGTCAGCCGGCAGAGCTGCTGCAGGGCGTCTACCAGCTGCTCTGGGGTAAACGCCACGCGCTCGCGTACGTCTACCGAGGCAGTCTTATGGTTGATACCGAGTGCAAGAAAGGCCATGCAAGGTCGCTGGTTGTGACGGGAAGCCGATAATTGTCCTCTTTCGCAGGTTTCAGGACAACCACCGTTCGCTATTGCGCTGATAGCGCTGCGGCTATCGTCGCCTCCAGGCCAGCATCAACGGCAATTTCAGCTCACTCCCCCGCTTTTGATCTGGCTTTTGATCTGGCTTTTGATCTTGATCTTGATCTTCGCGACTTCAGGAGGCCGAACGCAGGCCTTGCGGAGGGAGGTGACGGGCATGGATGCCCGTCAAGCGCTGGGCCCCAGGATGGGGCCTGCAGCGCGGTCCTCCCGGGAGCAAGGCCGGAGTGAGGGAACCCCGGAGCGAAGCGTAGGGGCAGGCCCATGGTTACTTTTTGTCGCGTTTGACAAAAAGTGACTCGCCGTAAGGGCGAAAAGGTGAGTCAGCGTCGCCATCGCAAACGGACTGTTCGCCATATCAAAACCATCGCTTAAGCTTTTTGGGCTTTTTGGGCTTTTTGGGCTTTTTGGGCTTTTTGGATGTGGGCATTCACATCGAGTAGACATTCATTCGCGATGGTGGCGCAAAGTCACCTTTCCGCCCTTACGGCGGGTCCCTTTTTGTCGTGGCAAAAAGGAACCAAAAACCGTCGGCTCCCATCATCCGGCCCCTACGCTTCGCTCCGGGGTCCCCTCGCTGCGGGCCTGCTCCCGGGAGTACGCGCTGCAGGCCCCATCCATGGGGCCTCAGCGCTTGACGGGCATCCATGCCCGTCACCTCCCTCCGCAGTCCCTTCGCTCGGCCTCCTGAAGTCGCAATCTGCGGCGCCCGAACTATTGCGCGCTTAGAAGCAAGAGCAAGAGCAAGAGCAAGAGCAAGAGCAAGAGCAAGAGCAAGAGCAAGAGCAAGAGCAAGAGCAAGAGCAAGAATTCTGTGTTCTGGACGCCGTGACAGGCTCTGTGGCGAACCACGCGGGCACCGCGCGGTCTGCATAAGCGAAGCGCAACCTCATACCTTCGCAGGTGGGTTTGCCCCCGCGCTTGTGTCATCATGCTCCGACCGCCGGTGAGTCTTCTTAAAGCCTTCTATGAACAAACCATACGCATTGCTGCTTGCCTTCGCCCTGCTCCAGGGCTGCCAGAGCCTGGCCCCGCAAAAGGCCGAGCCCCCCGTCGCCGAGGCCGGCAAGAGCGAGGCGGAAAAGCCCGTGGTGTATGGCTCGTTCAAGCAGGACACGCTCTATAGCCTGCTGGTGGCGGAGCTGGCCGGCCAGCGCAACCGCTTCGACATCGCCCTGGCCAACTACACCGACCAGGCCGCGAAAACCCAGGACCCTGGGGTTTCCGAGCGCGCGTACCGCATTGCCGAATACCTCGGCGCCGACGAACCGGCACTGGACAACGCGCTGGTCTGGGCCCGCAACGACCCGCAGAACCTCGACGCCCAGCGCGCCGCAGCCATCCAGCTGGCCCGCGCCGGTCGCTATGACGACTCCATGGCGTACATGGAAAAGGTCCTGCAGGGCCAAGGCGACACCCATTTCGACTTCCTCGCCCTGTCCGCCGCCGAAACCGACCAGAGCACCCGCGACGGCCTGTTGCAAAGCTTCGAGCGCCTGCTGGTGAAGTACCCGGACAACAGCCAGCTGGTATTCGGCAAGGCCCTGTTGCTGAACCAGGACGGCAAGGCCGAAGAAGCCTTGGAGCTGCTCGAGTCGCACCCGCCGCAAAACGGCGAAGTCGCCCCGGTCCTGCTGCGTGCGCGCCTGCTGCAGGCCCTGGACCGCGGCCCGGAAGCCCTGCCACTGCTGCGTGGGGCGATTCGCGACAACCCGGACGACAAGCGCCTGCGCCTGACCTACGCCCGCACCCTGGTCGAACAGGACCGCATCGCCGATGCCAAGGGCGAGTTCCTCAGCCTGGTCCAGCAATACCCCGAGGACGACGAGCTGCGCTATTCACTGGCCCTGGTGTGCCTGGAAAACAAGGACTGGGACGAAGCCGAGGGCTACCTGCAGGAACTGATCGAGCGCGACAGCAACGTCGACGCCGCACACCTGAACCTGGGCCGCATCCGCGAAGAGCGCCACGACCCCGCCGGCGCCCTGCGTGAATACGCCCTGGTCGGCCCGGGCCCCGACTACCTGCCGGCGCAACTGCGCCAGGCCGACATCCTGATCGCCAATGGCCGTGGTACCGAGGCCTCGCGCCTGCTCGCCGATGCCCGCGAAGCCCAGCCGGACTACGCCATCCAGTTGTTCCTGATCGAATCGGAAAGCTACAGCAACAACAACAAGGACGCCCAGGCCAGCCAGGTGCTGCAACAAGCCATCCTGCGCTACCCGGACGACCTCAACCTGCTGTACACCCGCGCCATGCTGGCCGAAAAGCGTGACGACTTGCCGCAGATGGAAAAAGACCTGCGTGCCATCCTCACCCGCGAGCCGGAAAACGCCATGGCCCTGAACGCCCTCGGCTACACCCTGGCCGACCGCACCACCCGCTACAGCGAAGCCAAGGCGCTGATCGACAAGGCTCACCAGCTGACCCCGGACGACCCGGCGGTACTCGACAGCCTGGGCTGGGTCAATTACCGCCTGGGCAACCTCGACGAGGCTGAAAGCTACCTGCGCAAGGCTTTTGCCAGCTTCCCCGACCACGAAGTGGCCGCCCACCTGGGCGAAGTGCTATGGGCCAACGGCAAGCGCCGCGAAGCCCGCCAGATCTGGGCCAAGGGCTTCGAAGCCCAGGCCGACAGCCCCATCCTGCGCAAGACCATCCTGCGCCTGACCGGATCCGAGACTCTTTAACACCATGTTCCTGCGCCATTGCATTACCTTCACCCTGATCGCCCTGCTGGCCGGCTGTGCCGGCTTCGGTAGCCGCGAGGCCCTGCAGGGCCACGGCGACCCGCAGCAGTGGCGTGCCCATAAAGAGCAGTTGAGCAGCCTCGATGGCTGGCAGATCAACGGCAAGGTCGGCATCCGCGCCCCGCGCGACTCCGGCAGCGGCACGCTGTTCTGGCTGCAACGCCAGGACTACTACGACATTCGCCTGGCCGGCCCGCTGGGCCGTGGCGCCGCACGCCTGACCGGCCGCCCCGGCAGCGTGGTACTGGAAGTGGCCAACCAGGGCCGCTACGAAGCCCCCAGCCCCGAAGCCCTGCTGGAAGAACAACTGGGCTGGCAGTTGCCGGTCTCGCACCTGGTCTGGTGGGTACGCGGCCTGCCCGCCCCCGACAGCAAGAGCAAGCTGACCCTGGACGGCGACAGCCGCCTGGCCAGCCTCGACCAGGATGGCTGGCAGGTGCAGTACCTGAGCTACACGGAGCAGAACGGCTACTGGCTGCCCGAGCGCCTGAAGCTGCACGGCAAGGACCTCGACGTCACCCTGGTGGTCAAGGACTGGCAGCCGCGCCAGCTGGGGCACTGATACATGCAGACCCTTACCCTGCCCGCCCCGGCCAAGCTCAACCTGTGGCTGCACATCATCGGCCGCCGCGCGGACGGCTATCACGAACTGGAAACCGTGTTCCAGTTCCTCGATCACGGCGACGAACTGAGCTTCGTCGTGCGTGACGACGGCGTGATCCACCTGCATACCGAGATCGAAGCGGTGCCACACGACAGCAACCTGATCGTGCGTGCCGCGCGCAAGTTGCAGGAGCAATCCGGCACTACGTTGGGCGCCGACATCTGGCTGAGCAAGGTGCTGCCGATGGGCGGCGGCATCGGTGGCGGCAGTTCGGATGCCGCCACTACCCTGTTGGCCCTCACCCACCTGTGGCAACTGGACTGGGACGAAGACCGCCTGGCCGCACTGGGCCTGAGCCTGGGCGCGGATGTACCGGTATTCGTGCGCGGCCACGCGGCATTCGCCCAGGGCGTGGGTGAACAGCTGACCCCGGTCGACCCGGAAGAGCCGTGGTATGTCGTGCTGGTGCCGCAAGTGTCTGTCAGCACAGTAGAAATTTTTTCACATCCACAGTTGACACGTGATTCACTCCCCCTTAAGATGCGCCCCGTTCCCGAGGGAAACAGTCGAAATGACTGCCAACCGGTGGTAGAGCAGAGTTACCCGGAAGTTCGCAATGCGTTGAATTCGCTGGGTAAATTCACTGAGGCTCGGCTAACCGGTACTGGAAGTTGTGTGTTTGGGGCCTTCCCAAGCAAAGCCGAAGCTGATAAAGTTCTGGCCCTTCTTTCAGCGACCCAAACAGGGTTTGTGGCGAAAGGAAGCAACGTTTCGATGTTGCATCGCAAGCTGCAAAGTCTGGTCAAGAAGTCGAGCGCATAAGCGTTCGCAGCAACAGATACAGGGGCGTCGCCAAGCGGTAAGGCAGCAGGTTTTGATCCTGCCATGCGTTGGTTCGAATCCAGCCGCCCCTGCCATTTTCCTTATACTCATCCAGGTTACCCTCAGCCTTCAGGTACTGCGCGTGTCCAAGATGATGGTCTTTACGGGGAATGCCAACCCCGATCTGGCTCGGCGTGTCGTACGTCAGCTGCATATCCCTCTCGGTGACGTCTCTGTCGGTAAGTTCTCCGACGGCGAGATCAGCACCGAGATCAATGAAAATGTCCGTGGTAAAGACGTCTTCATTATTCAGCCGACCTGTGCCCCGACCAACGATAACCTGATGGAACTGGTAGTGATGGCCGACGCCTTCCGCCGCTCCTCAGCATCTCGAATCACCGCCGTGATTCCTTACTTCGGATACGCCCGCCAGGACCGCCGTCCGCGTTCGGCACGTGTAGCCATCAGCGCCAAAGTCGTCGCTGACATGCTCACTGTCGTAGGTATCGACCGTGTACTCACCGTCGACCTGCACGCTGACCAGATCCAGGGTTTCTTCGATATCCCGGTCGACAACATCTACGGCTCGCCCGTACTGGTCGACGATATCGAAGACCAGCGTTTCGAGAACCTGATGATCGTCTCCCCGGACATCGGTGGTGTCGTGCGCGCACGTGCCGTCGCCAAGTCCCTGGGCGTCGACCTGGGTATCATCGACAAGCGCCGCGAGAAGGCTAACCACTCCGAGGTCATGCACATCATCGGCGACGTCGAAGGGCGCACCTGCATCCTGGTAGACGACATGGTCGACACCGCCGGCACCCTGTGCCACGCGGCCAAAGCCCTGAAAGAGCACGGCGCTGCCAAGGTTTATGCCTACTGCACGCACCCTGTCCTGTCGGGCCGTGCGATCGAGAACATCGAGAAGTCG
Organism: Pseudomonas persica; assembly: GCF_900291015.1. Taxonomy (GTDB): domain Bacteria; phylum Pseudomonadota; class Gammaproteobacteria; order Pseudomonadales; family Pseudomonadaceae; genus Aquipseudomonas. Next base: position 109,753 of record NZ_OLKL01000010.1, on the reverse strand, counting down.
GTACTGGACGAGCTGGTGGTGACCAACACCGTTCCGCTGTCCGCCGCTGCTCAAGCCTGTGACCGTATCCGCCAACTGGATATCGCACCGGTTGTCGCTGAAGCGGTCCGCCGCATCAGCAACGAAGAATCGATCAGCGCGATGTTCCGCTAAGCGGAACACACGCTGACGAAAAGCGCCCCGCCCCAACACTGGTTGTTGGGGCGGGGCTTTTTTGCCATCCCCGTTGGCGCTGGTCGCAAACGCCCTCGGGGGGCTATTTTGGAGAAACAAAATGACCGAATTCACTCTGAACGCCCAAGCGCGTACTGACCTGGGGAAAGGTGCGAGCCGCCGCCTGCGTCACTCCGCCAACATCCCAGCCGTTGTCTACGGTGGTAACCAGGACGCCCAGTCCCTGACCATCCTGGCCAAGGAAATCACCAAGCTGTTCGAAAACGAAGCTGCCTTCAGCCACGTGATCGAGCTGAACGTCGACGGCGTCAAGCAGAACGTCATCATCAAGGCCATGCAGCGCCACCCAGCCAAGCAGTTCATCATGCACGCCGACTTCGTTCGCGTCGTTGCTGGCCAGAAACTGACCGCCAAGGTACCGGTTCACTTCATCAACGAAGAAGCCCCGGCCAAGAAAGGCGGCGAGATCTCCCACGTAGAAGCCGAGATCGAAGTTTCCTGCGAAGCCAAAGACCTGCCTGAGTTCATCGAAGTCGACCTGGCCAACGCTGAAATCGGCACCATCATCCACCTGTCGGACCTGAAAGCTCCGAAAGGCGTAGAGTTCGTAGCTCTGGCCCACGGTGATGACAAAGCTGTTGCCAACGTTCACGCTCCACGCGTTGCTCCAGAAGCAGAAGGCGCTGCCGAGTAATCCACTCGCACGCCGGCGTTGATCGGGTTACAGTGCCGCGCGCCCTGTAACCCACCAACTCCAAGGAAGAGCCCCTGACGTGACCGCCATCCAGTTGATCGTCGGCCTGGGTAACCCCGGCCCCGAATACGAACAGACCCGGCATAACGCAGGGGCTCTTTTCGTTGAACGCCTTGCCAGCGCCCAGCGCGTCTCGTTGACCGCTGACCGCAAATATTTCGGCCTGACGGCTAAATTCAGCCATCAGGGCAACGACGTTCGTCTGCTCATCCCCACCACCTACATGAACCGCAGCGGCCAGTCCGTGGCGGCTTTGGCCAATTTCTTCCGCATCAAGCCGGAAGCGATCCTGGTGGCGCATGACGAACTCGACCTGCCCCCGGGCGTCGCCAAGCTCAAGCGCGGCGGTGGCCATGGTGGGCACAACGGCCTGCGCGACATCATCGCGCAGCTCGGCAACCAGAACGACTTCCACCGCCTGCGGCTTGGCATCGGCCACCCGGGCGACGCCAAACTGGTCTCCAACTTCGTCCTGGGCCGCGCGCCGCGCGCCGAGCAGGAGAAGCTCGACGCCAGCATCGATTTTGCCCTCGGCGTGCTGCCGGACGTGCTTGCCGGCGACTTCGCCAAGGCGATGCGCGAGCTGCACAGCCAGAAGGCCTGATTTCCTTTAGAGAGGGGAATACCCATGGGTTTCAATTGCGGCATCGTCGGCCTGCCCAACGTCGGCAAGTCCACCCTGTTCAACGCCCTGACCAAGTCTGGCATCGCGGCGGAGAACTTCCCCTTCTGCACCATCGAGCCAAACAGCGGCATCGTGCCAATGCCCGATGCGCGCCTGAATGCGCTGGCTGAAATCGTCAAGCCAAACCGCATCCTGCCAACCACCATGGAATTCGTCGACATCGCCGGCCTGGTGGCTGGTGCTTCGAAAGGCGAAGGCCTGGGCAACAAGTTCCTCGCCAACATCCGCGAGACCGACGCCATCGCCCACGTGGTGCGCTGCTTCGAAGACGAGAACGTGATCCACGTTTCCAACAGCGTCGACCCCAAGCGTGACATCGAGATCATCGACCTCGAACTGATCTTCGCCGACCTCGACAGCTGCGAGAAGCAGTTGCAGAAGGTTGCCCGCAACGCCAAGGGCGGCGACAAGGAAGCCCTGGCGCAGAAGGCCATTCTCGAGCAACTGATCCCGCACTTCACCGAAGGCAAGCCAGCGCGCAGCCTGATGAAGAACATGAGCGCCGAAGACAAGGCGGTCATCCGCGGCTTCCACCTGCTGACCAGCAAGCCGGTGATGTACATCGCCAACGTCGCTGAAGACGGCTTCGACAACAACCCGCACCTCGACGTGGTCAAGGCCATCGCCGAGGAAGAAGGCGCGGTGGTGGTGCCGGTGTGCAACAAGATCGAAGCGGAAATCGCCGAGCTGGAAGACGGTGAAGAGAAGGACATGTTCCTCGAGGCCCTGGGCCTGGAAGAGCCTGGCCTGAACCGCGTGATCCGCGCCGGTTACGAACTGCTGAACCTGCAAACCTACTTCACTGCCGGCGTGCAGGAAGTACGTGCCTGGACCGTACGCGTCGGTGCCACCGCACCACAAGCCGCTGGGGTGATCCACACCGACTTCGAAAAAGGCTTCATCCGCGCTGAAGTGGTAGCCTATGACGACTTCATCCAGTTCAAGGGTGAGAGCGGTGCCAAGGAAGCCGGCAAGTGGCGCCTGGAAGGCAAGGACTACATCGTTAAAGACGGCGATGTTATGCACTTCCGCTTCAACGTCTAAGCGGCAGCCTGCACTACCCACAAACCCCTTGAGGCCTGCGCCTCAAGGGGTTTTGTTTTTCCTGGCATTTGGCAAGCGGCACGTGCACCCTGCGGGAGCGGCGTTACCTGCCGTGCGGCGGATCAATCCAAGGAGGAACGATGAAAGAACACCAGTACGAGGTTCAGGTTACCTGGACCGGCAACAAGGGCGATGGTACCTCCAGCTACACCGCCTACAGCCGAGACTTCAGCGTCGAAGCACCAGGGAAAACGCCCTTCGCAGGCTCGGCAGACCCGGCATTTCGCGGTGACCCGCAGCGCTGGAATCCGGAAGATCTGCTGGTGGCATCACTGTCGGCATGTCACAAGCTCTGGTACCTGCACCTGTGCGCAGTGAACGAGGTGAATGTGCTGGCATATGTCGACAGGCCCTTGGGGCGCATGGTGGAAGGCGACACCCAGGGCAAAGGCCGCTTTACCCATGTGCTGCTGCGCCCGCAGGTGACTATCAGTGCCGACTCGGATCGTGAGATTGCCCTGCGTTTGCATGAGAATGCACACCATGAGTGCTTCATTGCCAACTCGGTGAATTTTCCGGTTGAGTGCGAAGCCGTGGTGACGGTCGTGTAGATGGCTCGGGGGCTGCTTTGCAGCCCTATCGCGACACAAGGCCGCTCCCACAGGGGAACGCATTGCCTGAGCGAAAGGGCCGCAAAGCGGCCCCTGATTTCCGCATCTAAGCTGTGATTCAGCACCCTCCCCTTGGAAGCCGCACCATGCCCGGAAAAACCCGCTTCGACTGGCAACGCTGGCTACCCGGCCTGGTCACCCTGCTCCACTACCAACCCGCCTGGCTACCCAAAGACATCGCCGCCGGCCTGGTGCTCACCACCATGCTGGTGCCGGTGGGCATCGCCTATGCCGAAGCGTCGGGCGTACCCGGCATCTACGGCCTGTACGCCACCATCATCCCGCTGCTGGCCTATGCCTTGTTCGGCCCCAGCCGCATCCTGGTGCTGGGCCCGGACTCGGCGCTGGCCGCGCCGATCCTGGCGGTAGTGGTGCAGTACGCCGCCAGCGACCCGCAGCGGGCGATCGCCATTGCCAGCATGATGGCTCTGGTCGCCGGAGCGTTCTGCGTGATCGCCGGTTTGCTGCGCCTGGGTTTCATCACCGAGTTGCTGTCCAAGCCGATCCGCTATGGCTACATGAACGGCATCGCCCTCACGGTGCTGATCAGCCAGTTGCCCAAACTGTTCGGCCTGTCGGTCGACAGCCAGGGCCCGCTGCGGGATACCTGGAACCTGATCCAGGCCTTGCTCGCCGGCCAGGGCCATTGGCCAAGCTTGGTGGTCGGTGGCGGTAGCCTGGCGTTGATCCTGCTGCTCAAGCCATTCAAACGCTTGCCGGGCATTCTCATTGCGGTGGTACTGGCCACGCTGGCGGTGAGCCTGCTGAGGCTCGACCAGCAAGGCGTGAAAGTGCTCGGTGAACTGCCCCAGGGGCTGCCCAGCCTGGTGTTCCCCTGGGTCAGCGATATCGACCTGGTGGAGGTGCTGCTCGGCGGCATCGCGGTGGCCCTGGTGTCATTCGCCGATACCAGTGTGTTGTCACGCACCTACGCCGCACGCATGAAGATGCCGGTCAACCCGAACCAGGAAATGTTCGGCCTGGGTGTGGCCAACCTAGCCACGGGGCTGTTCCAGGGCATCCCCATCAGCAGCAGCTCGTCACGCACCCCCGTGGCCGAAGCGGCCGGCTCGCAGACCCAGCTCACCGGCATCATCGGCGCGCTGGCGGTGACCCTGCTGCTGCTGGTGGCGCCCAACCTGATGCAATACCTGCCCAACAGCGCCCTGGCAGCGGTGGTGATTGCCGCGGCGCTGGGCCTGTTCGAGTTCGCCGACCTCAAGCGCATCTTCCGCATGCAGCAGTGGGAGTTCTGGCTGTCATTCTCCTGCTTCGTCGGCGTGGCGGTATTCGGGGCCATTCCCGGTATCGGCATTGCCGTGGCGATATCGGTGATCGAGTTTCTGTGGGACGGCTGGCGGCCGCACCATGCGGTGCTGGGCCGGGTGGATGGCACCCGGGGTTACCATGACGTACAGCGTTATCCACAGGCCCGGCGCATTCCGGGACTGGTGCTGCTGCGTTGGGACGCGCCGCTGTTCTTTGCCAATGCCGAGCAGTTCCAGAGCACAGTGATGGCGGCGGTGGATGCATCGCCTACCCCGGTACAACGCCTGGTGATTGCGGCGGAGCCGGTGACCAGCATCGATATCACCTCGGCGGACATGCTGGCCGAGCTGGACCGGGCGCTGGAGGCGCGGGGGGTGGAGTTGCAGTTTGCCGAGATGAAGGACCCGGTGAAGGACAAGATGCGCCAGTTCGAGTTGTTCGAGCATATGGGGGAGTCGGCGTTTCATCCCACTGTTGGGGCAGCGGTGGATGCCTACCTGGCAGAGAGTGGGGTTGACTGGAAGCCCTAGGTTTTCCTGGGCTGGCCTCTTCGCGGGTAAACCCGCTCCCACAAGGATTGCGTGATCACATGGGCAACGCGATACCTGTGGGAGCGGGTTTACCCGCGAAGAAGCCCCCGCCGTAGCCGAAGCCGGTCGATCCAGATCAGCATGGCACTGGCGTACACCGACACCGCCAGAAACAGCGCCATGCGCACGGCAAAGGCGCGGTACACATCCTGCCCTCCCGCGCTGTCCTGCACCGACTGCCCCAACAAAATCAGCATGGTCGTCAGGCAACTCACCCAGTACGCCGGGCTTTGCCTGGTATCCACCGCACGGTAGAGCCTGCGTCCTTGCCAAAGGACGAACAGCAGCACCCACAGGAAAAACATCCACAGGTGCACGAACAGGCTCAACGCGCCCCACATCAGTATCGCCAGCAACCCGGCAAGCAGGGTCGAGCCGATCAGCTCGCGGCTGGCATGCCGCGCGCGGGTTTCGCCGGCCTGCTGGCCGAGGCTCACCGCCTTCATGATCAGCGGCATGTACTGGTCCGGGGCGATCAGCGCCAGCAAAAAGGCCGGCATCACGATCAGCGTGGCCCGCAAAGCGACCCAGCTCACCTGGTCACTGTCGAGCAAAGGCGGCGCCGGTTGCGCCGGCGCATCGGCCGGTTCCGGAAACAGTACATGCGCCGCCGCCGTGCCCAGCACCGCCAGCAGCATGCCTTTGGCCAGCGCTTCGACCACCGACAGCGCCAAGGTGAAGTCGCTGGTGCCAGCGGCAGCGATCATGGTCAGGCCGATCACCAGCAAATTGGCCAGCAGGCCGTTGCCGCCCTTCAGCGCATAGCGCAAGGCCAGGAAAACCCCCACGCCCACCAGCAACACCCCACTCAGCGGGGCATGGCGCAGCAACGGAATCAGCAGCAGCCCGCTGCCGCAAGCAAGCAGCACCAGCACTGCCAGGGCCGGTGCGGCACGCAGGGGCAAGGGCTGGCTGCGCATGGCCAGCAACAGCACCGCGAACACCGGCGCCAGGATCGGCACCGGCAAGCCGATGCCGAAACTCACCGCCAGGCACAGCGCCACGCCCCACGCCAGGCGCAGGGCACGCAGGCGGCGCAGCTCAATAGGCATACGACAGCCAGCTCATCAGCCACATGAACAGCCGGCCCAGCAGGTTCAATGGGTTGCCCTCGCCGGGCAGGGCCATGACTTCGGCCTGGCCACCGACCCGCAAGCCGGTCTGGTCGTGCAACTGGTCACGCTCCAGTTCGACGATCACCGGGAAGCGCTGCGCCGAGCGCAACCACTCGCGGCTGTTCTGCACGGTCGGCAGCGTGCCCGGCGGGGTGCTCTGGCCCACGCTCACACCATAGCCGATGCTGCGAATGCGCCCCTTCAACACCGTGCCGGGCAGCGCATCGAGCACCACCAGCACCGGGGTGTCGGGGCGCAGGCGGCCGAGGTTGTTCTCGGTCATGTCGGCGCTTATCCACACGTCATGGATGGCAATCAGGGTCATCATCGGGCTGCCGGCGCCGACATAGTGGCCAACGTCGGTGCGCAGGTCGGTAATCAGCCCGTTCGCGTCGGCGCGTACCACGGTGCGCGCCAGGTCCAGGCGGGCTTTTTCCACATTGGCTGCCGCGCTGCGCAACTGGGCGTTGTCGTCCTGCGCGCCGCCCTGCTGCTCACGGGCCCGCTCCACTTCGGCACGGGCTGCCGCCACTTGGCTGATGGCCTGGTCGCGGGTGGCCTGAGCGCCCTCCAGGCGGCGCACCGACACCGTGCCGGGGTCTTCATCGATCAAGCGCTTGAGCCGCTCGGCGTCCTGCCGCGCCTTGCGCTCGTTGGCCTGGGCCGCCACCAATGCCGCCTGGGCCGAGTCGATGCCTGCGGTGTGGGCGCCGATCTGCCGGCGTACCGTGTCCAGGTCGGCTTCGGCGCGGGCCAGGGCGATGCGGTACTGCGCCTGGTCCAGCTCGAACAGCACATCGCCCTGGCGCACTTCCTGGTTGTTGCCCACCGCCACACGCTTCACCTGCCCGGCCACCTCGGCACTCACCGGCACCACGTAGGCCTGCAGGCGGGCCTGCTGGGTGTAGGGCGTGAAGCGGTCGGCCAGCAGGTACCACAGCAGGCTCACGGCAATCAGCAGCAGCACCCAGCGCATGCCGCGATCGGGGGCTGGCGGGGATGGTGTTGGCGTGACGTCGCTCATTTTGGTTCACCTTGTGCATGTGCGCTGGGGGCTGGCTCGTCGAGCAGTTCGCCCCAGTCGGTGCGTTGCTGCATCTGTTGGCGCGTGGCCGGGTCGATCGGTGCGCGGCTGGCGTCCCAGCCACCACCCAGGGCCTTGTACAGCGTCACCAGGCTGCTGACGGCATTGCCGCGGCTGACCAGGTAGCCGTCCTGTTGCTGCAGCAGCAGTTGTTGGGCGTCGAGCACGCGCTGGAAGTCGGCAAAGCCTTCGCGGTATTGCGAGCTGGCCAGGTTCAGCGAGCGCTGCGCGGCCTGCGAGGCCTGGTCGCGAATGCTTGCACTCTGCAGCGAGCGTACCAGCCCGCTGGCGGCATCGTCGGCCTCGCGGGCGGCTTCGCGCACGCCCTGGTGATACAGTTCGATCAGCTGCTGCAAGCGGGCATCTTCCACGCGCACGGCGTTCTTGCGCCGGCCGTAGTCGAACGGGTTCCAGATCAGGCTGGGCCCGGCGGCGATGTCGAAGGTATCGGGCAGGTGATTGGCCGTGACGAAGCTCCAGCCAATGCTGCCCAGCAGGCTCAGCTGCGGATAAAGATCAGCCTCGGCCACCCCGACCAGCGCCGACTGCGCCGCCACCGCCTGCTCGGCGGCGCGGATGTCCGGGCGGCGCTGCAGCAGGTTGGCGGGTACGTCCTGCAGCACGGCACGGTCCGGCAACGGCAGCTGGCCGTGGCCTGCATCCAGCTGCGGCAGCGGCCCTGGTGGCCTGCCGAGCAGCGAGCACAGCACGTTGCGCAGGGCATTGAGCTGGTTCTGGAACTCGGGGATGGTGGCCTGGGTAGCCAGGTACTGGGTACGCGCCTGTTGCCAGTCGAGTTCGTCGTTTTCACCATGACGGAACAGCCGTTCGGTTATCTCCAGGCTGCGCGCCTGGCGGCGGGCGTTTTCTTCGGCGATATCCAGCCGCGCCTCGGCGGTGCGCAGGGCAAAGTAGGTGTCGGCCACCTGCGCACGCAACAGCAGCGTGACATCGGCGTAATTGGCCTGGGAGGCGAAGTAGACGGCGTCGGCGCTTTCGATGGCGCGGCTGAAGCGCCCCCAGAAGTCGATTTCCCAGCCAATATCGAAGCCCGCGCTGGATTGCCAGAACACCGAGTCGCGAGCGCTGGCGGTGCCGGACTGGTCCTGTTTCAGGTACAGGCTCTGGGCGCGCAGTTGCTGCAGCTGTGGATAACGCCCGGTCTGCACGATGGCCAGCTGGGCGCGGGCTTCGGCAATACGCAAGCCCGCCGCGCGCAGGTTGCTGTTGTTGGCATCGGCCTCGGCGATCAAGGCATCCAGGACCGGGTCGGCGAACACGGCCCACCACTGGCGCAGGTCGGGCGCAGCGGCCTGCCGTCCGGCCTGCTCCAGCAGCGGGGTGTTCCAGGTGCTCAGCCACGGGTCTTGCGGCGGCTGGAAATCCGGGCCGACCTGGGTACAGCCCAGCAACGTGGCAGCCAGGCTCAGTGCACATCCATAGAAGCGTCCGGGCATGGCAGGCCTTGGCTTACGCCGATGGCTCGACGGGGTTTTCCGGCACCTGCAGTGCCACCCACTGCCAGAACAGCACATAGGTGACGGCAAGGATCACCGGGCCGATGAACAGGCCGATGATGCCTTTGACCACCATGCCGCCCAGCGCCCCGATCAGCACCACCGGCATCGGCACGTCCACCCCGCGCCCCAGCAACAGCGGCTTGAGCACGTTGTCGGCAAGCCCGGCGACAAAGCTGTAGATGGCGAAGATGATGGTCGCCACGGTAAAGCCTTCGACGTTGAATACGTAGATGATCACCGGCACCGTGATCAACGTGGCCGGTGCCTGGGCAATCCCCAGCATGAGGATGACAATGGCCAGCATCCCGGCCCCCGGTACCCCTTTGATGACGAAGCCGACACCGATCAGCAGCATCTGGATGAAGGCAATGCCGATCACGCCCTGGGCCACCGCGCGAATGGTCGCGGTGCACAGCTTGGCCAGGGGCTTGCCACGCTCCTCGCCCGACACCCGCATGGCGATGCGCTGCGCCGCGATTTCGCCGCGGTCACCGAACGCCATGATGATGCCCGAGACGATGATCGCCGCGATGAACAACAGAAACGCCCCCCCTGCGCTGGCTGCTGCCCCCAGCACCGTGCGCCCGGCGCCCTTGAGCTGGGGCATCCACTGGTTCAGCACACCGGCCATGTTTTCCGAGGCGGCCAGCCACAGGGCATGCACCTTTGGCCCGATCAGCGGCCAGGCCGCCACCGACTCAGGAGGTGCCGGCACGCTCCAGGCCCCGCTCTTGAGCAGCGTCACCAGGCTGTCCACCGACTCGCCGATGGACATCACCACCAGGTAGACCGGCACCAGCAGCACGACCAGTACCAGCAGAACCACCAGCGTCGCCGAAAGCCCGTCCTTGAGCCCTGTGCGGCGCTGGATGAGGCAATGCAACGGGTACAAGGTCACCGCCAGGATTACCGACCACAGCATCAGCTCCAGGAACGGCTGGAACGTCTGGAAGGCGAACATCACCAGCGCAGCCACCAGGCCGGCCTTGATGAGCACATCGAGCAAGCCCCGCGACAGGCTGCTGTCCAGCTTGATACCCGGTTGCATGCATCACCTCCAAACTCAGGTACGCCATGTGGCGCAATTCAGTGGCCCGTTTCAGGGCTTGCCTGGGCTGGGCTGTCGTCACGCAACTGCCGCGCCAGGGCCATCATTACCAAGGGCACCACCGCCATCGACAAGGTGATGGCCAGCACCAGCAGGTCATGTACCTGCTGCGCCAGCACCTGATGGTCGAGCGCCAGCTTGAACACCACGAAGGCAAACTCGCCGCCGGACGCCAGCACCACCCCCAGGCACAGTGCCTGGGGGTGGTTGAGCCCGCCGGCCGCGCGCCCCAAGGCATACAGCAGCGGCAGCTTGACCGCCACCAACAGCAGCGTCAGCCCCAGCACCCGCAGCGGCAGGTCGAACAGCAGGCGAAGGTCGGCGCTCATGCCTACGCCAACGAAGAACAATCCCAGTAGCAGGCCCTTGATCGGTTCGATCTGGGTTTCCAGTTCGTGGCGAAATGGCGATTCGGCCATCAGCACGCCCGCCAGGAATGCCCCCAGCGCCATGGACACGCCCACGTGCTCCATCACCCAGGCGGTGCCCAGCACCACCAGCAAGGCGGTCGCGGTTGACAGCTCGGGCAAGCCCGAGCCGACCGTCCATTTGAAGACAGGGGTCAACAGGTAGCGGCCAAAGACAATCAGCACCCCGATACCCGCTATCACCGCCAGCACCGGCCAGGCGCCTTCGTCGGCGGTGCTGACACTGCCGCCCAATAGCGGCACCACGGCAATCAGCGGGATTGCGGCAATATCCTGGAACAACAGGATGGCCACGGCCAGGCGGCCGTGCGGCTTGCCCAGGTCCTTGCGCTCGGCCAGTACCTGCAGGCCGAATGCGGTGGACGACAGCGCCAGGCCCAGGCCCAGCACGATGGCCGCCGGCTTCGACTGGTCGAACAGCCAGTACGCCAGCAGGCCAAGCACCACGCTGCTCAAGCCCACTTGTAGCGAACCGACGCCAAACAGCGCCCGGCGCATGGTCCACAAGCGCCGCGGCGACAACTCCAGGCCGATGACGAACAACAGCATCACCACGCCCATCTCCGACAGGCGCGCCACGTTGTCCGGGTTGTTCAGCAGGCCCAGCACCGAGGGGCCGATCAGCATGCCGGCCAACAGGTAGCCCGGCACCGCGCCCATTTTCAAACGCTGCGCCAGCGGGACCAGAAGCACCACAGCCAGCAGGAACACCACCGTCGCCTGCAACAGGCTGCCATCATGTGGCATAAGCTCACACCCTCGCTGCTCCCCGCAGGGAGGAGATCAGAAACGTTCGTCAACAACCTTGAACGGGTAGGCCACGGCCTGGTACTTGCCGATCTTGCCGCGCCCGGGCAGCTTCACCACTTGGTCGCGGGTAATGTCCTTGTAGGGGATGCGGCTGAGCAGATGGCTGATGATGTTCAGCCGGGCACGGCGCTTGTCGTTGGAATGGGCCATGAACCACGGTGCCCAGGATGAGTCGGAGGCAGCGAACATGTCGTCGCGGGCGCGAGTGTACTCATCCCAGCGGGTGTACGACTTGAGGTCCATCGGCGACAGTTTCCACAGCTTGCGGCCATCCTTGATGCGGTCCTGCAGGCGGCGGGTCTGCTCTTCGGCGCTGACCTCCAGCCAGTACTTGATGAGGATGATCCCCGACTCGACCATCAACTTTTCGAACAGCGGCACCACAGTGAGGAACTTGCTGCTCTGCTCTTCAGTGCAGAAGCCCATCACCCGCTCGACGCCGGCGCGGTTGTACCAGCTGCGGTCGAAGATCACTACCTCGCCCGCGGCAGGCAAGTGGCCCAGGTAGCGTTGTACGTACATCTGGGTCTTTTCCCGCTCGGTCGGTGCCGGCAGTGCCACCACGCGGAATACTCGTGGGCTGACGCGCTCGGTAATGGCCTTGATGGTGCCGCCCTTGCCGGCACCATCGCGGCCCTCGAAGACAATGCACACCTTCAGGCCCTTGGCCACCACCCACTCCTGCAGCTTCACCAGTTCCACATGCAGGTGCTTGAGTTCCTTCTCATAAGCCTTGCCGCCCAGTTTTTCCGGCTGGTTCTTGGGGTCTTTCTTCCTGGACGACTTCGACATGGCACTCTCCTGAGGCGATTGAAGAGTGAGTATGGTCGATCCATGGCAGTTTGCCGCATCGCTTGCTGTTTTCGCAGGCGCTGTCTCTATTTCTTTGATTTTAATGAGTATTGTTGGGTGTTCTGCTGAGCGTGCGGGAGCGGGTTTAGCCGCGAAGACAGTCATTGAAGCCACCGACGCATTCGCGGGTGAACCCGCTCCCACAGGCTATGCGGCGCCCTTGAGGCCGAGTTATTTGGCCAGCTTGTTGTAGCTGGTCATCAGGTTGCGGTAGTCCGGAATATGGTTGGAGAACAGGGTACCCAGCCCTTCGATGTCATTGCGCCAGTCGCGGTGCAGCTCACAGGCCACGCCGAACCAGGTCATCAGCTGCGCCCCGGCCGCCTCCATGCGCCGCCAGGCCGAGTCACGGGTCAGTTCGTTGAAGGTGCCGGAGGCATCGGTGACGACGAATACCTCGAAGCCCTCCTCCAGCGCCGACAGTGCCGGAAAGGCCACGCACACTTCAGTCACCACACCGGCGATCAGCAGTTGCTGCTTGCCGGTGGCTTTGACGGCCTTGACGAAGTCCTCGTTATCCCAGGCGTTGATGTTGCCGGGGCGGGCGATGTACGGGGCGTCGGGGAACTGTTCTTTCAGTTCGGGCACCAGTGGGCCGTTGGGGCCAGTCTCGAAACTGGTGGTGAGAATGGTCGGCAGCTTGAAGTACTTGGCCAGGTCCGACAGGGCCAGAACGTTGTTCTTGAAGCGGTCGGGGTCGATGTCCCTTACCAGCGAGAGCAGGCCGGTCTGGTGGTCGACCAGCAGCACGGCGGCGTTGTTCTTGTCCAGACGCTTGTATTGGAAGGCCATGACAGATCTCCTTGCTGTAGCGGGTTGGGAATATCAGCGTAGGCAAGGATGAGGGCTGGAGGAGGCCGTCAGTCAGATCGCAGCCCTTTGGGCGGCGCTGTCGTCTAGAGAACTGAGTTCGTAAGCAGTCCGCTCCCACAGGGTCCCTGCCAAGACCTTGATCCACGCATCCCACGAGGGCAAAGAAAGCGCAGCCATCACTTCACAAATTCCTGAACTGATTATTTGCCCGCAGCGATTTTTCCCCTCGCCAACCGCCACCAGAATCGCTTCACCACAATCACAAGAACCGTGAGGCCACTCCCGTGGACCAGACACTCCAGGTACGGCAAGCCGCCGCCGACCTCGTTGCCGCGTTCGCCAGCAACGACACCGCCCGCTATTTCGCCTGCTTCAGCGAAGACGCCAGCTTCCTTTTCCACACCCTGCCGCAACCGCTGCTGTCGCGCCGTGCCTACGAACAACTCTGGGCCCTGTGGCAGGCCGACGGTTTTGCCGTGCTCGCCTGCGAATCAGGCAATGCCCAGGTGAGCCTGCAAGGCGACGTGGCGATCTTCATGCACGATGTGGCCACGCACATCCGTATTGCCGGCGCAGAACACCAGTTGAGCGAGCGCGAGACCATCATCTTCCGCCGCCACGGCGAACAGTGGCTGGCCTGCCACGAGCACCTGTCGGTCGTTTCACCGGCCTGATCAACTTTTTTCACGCGGCCCTGCCGCCCTGCCATCGCCCCCACAAGAAGGCCCGCGCACTGCGCCGGCCCACAACAACCGCGCTGGAGCATCACCATGAGCCACTCGACCGGTATCGAGACCAACGGCGTCGAACAGATCCCCGACGATCAACGCGACGCCTCCCCGCTGGACCTGTTCCGCCTGATCTTCGGCGGCGCCAATACCTTCGCCACGGCCGTGCTGGGCAGCTTCCCGGTGCTGTTCGGGCTGTCGTTCCAGGCCGGTATGTGGGCGATCCTGCTCGGCGTCGGCGTCGGCGCGCTGATCCTCGCGCCCATGGGCCTGTTCGGCGCGCTCAATGGCACCAATAACGCAGTGTCGTCGGGCGCGCACTTTGGCGTGCACGGGCGCATCGTCGGCTCGTTCCTGTCGCTGCTCACCGCGGTGGCGTTCTTCTCGCTGTCGGTGTGGAGTTCGGGCGACGCCCTGGTTGGCGGCGCCAAGCGCCTGGCTGGCCTGCCGGAAACCGACCTGACCCTGGGCCTGGCCTACGGCCTGTTCGCGGTGCTGGTACTGGTGGTGTGCATCTTCGGCTTCCGCTTCATGCTGTGGGTCAACAAAGTTGCCGTGTGGGCCTCAAGCCTGCTGTTCCTGCTGGGCATCGTTGCCTTTGCCGGGCCGTTCGATGCCGGTTACGCGGGCAGCGTCAACCTCGGCCAGGCGGGCTTCTGGGCAGCCTTCGTCGGCGCGGCGATCCTGGCCATGAGCAACCCGGTGTCGTTCGGTGCGTTCCTCGGCGACTGGTCGCGCTACATCCCGCGTGAAACACCCAAGGCGCGCATCATGCTGGCGGTGATCGCGGCCCAGGGCGCGACCCTGATCCCGTTCCTGTTCGGCCTGTGCACCGCCACCCTGGTGGCCACCCAGGCACCGGACTACATCGCCGCCAACAACTACGTCGGCGGCCTGCTGGCGGTGGCGCCAAGCTGGTTCTTCCTGCCGGTGTGCCTGATTGCGGTGATCGGTGGCATGTCCACCGGCACCACCGCGCTGTACGGCACCGGCCTGGACATGTCCAGCGTGTTCCCACGCCTGCTCAGCCGTGCCGGCGCCACACTGCTGATCGGTGTGCTGGCGATCGGCTTCATCTTCATCGGCCGCTTCACCTTCAACCTGGTGCAGAGCGTGTCGACCTTCGCCGTGCTGATCATCACCTGCACCAGCCCGTGGATGGTGATCATGATCCTCGGCCTGATCACCCGCCGCGGCTTCTACCATGCCGACGACCTGCAGGTGTTCACCCGCGGCCAGCGTGGCGGCCACTACTGGTTCCTGCATGGCTGGAACTGGCGCGGCATGGGGGCGTGGATCCCCAGCGCGGCGGTCGGCCTGTGCTTCGTCAACCTGCCAGGGCAGTTCGTCGGCCCGTTGGGCGACCTGGCCGGTGGCATCGACCTGAGCCTGCCGGTCACCTTGGGGCTGGCCGGCGCGCTGTACCTGCTGCTGCTCAACCTGTTCCCCGAACCTGCTGGCGTGTATGGCCCCCAGGGCCCGCGTTGGGTGCGTTGCAAAAGCGCCGCGCACACGCCGGTAACCACTGCCGAAATGACCTGACTGGAAACCGACCATGACCACTACCCACTACATCGCCGGCCGCTGGGTCGAAGGCCAGGGCAGCGACTGCATCAGCGTCAATGACCCGGCGCTGGGGCAACCGTTCGCCGAACTGATGGCGGCCAGCGTCGCCCAGGTCGACCAAGCCGTGAGCGCTGCCCGTGGCGCCTTGCCCGCCTGGAAAACCACCAGTGCGAACGAGCGCGCTGCCTACCTGCACGGTTTTGCCGAGCAACTCGGCCAGCGCCGCGAAGCGCTGATCACCTTGCAGATGCGCAACAACGGCAAGCCACGTCACGAAGCGGAAATCGACCTGGACGACGCCATCGCCACCTTCAGCTACTACGCCGCACTGGCCGAGCAACTGCCATCGAAGAACCGTGACGTACCATTGGCTGCAGCGGGTTTCACCGCGCGCACTCGCCTGGAGCCGGTGGGCGTGGTCGGCCTGATCGTGCCGTGGAACTTCCCGCTGGTGACCAGCGCCTGGAAGCTGGCCCCGGCCCTGGCCGCCGGTTGCACCGTGGTGCTCAAGCCGTCGGAAGTCACCCCGCTGATCGAGCAGAGCTACGGCCAGATCGCCGACAGCCTGGGCCTGCCGGCCGGGGTGTTGAACATCGTCAACGGCAAGGCCGAGACCGGTGCCGCACTGAGCAACCACAATGGCCTGGACAAACTGTCGTTCACCGGCAGCAACAGCGTCGGCAGCCAGGTGATGCGCAGTGCGTCGGCACAGTGCCGGCCGGTGACGCTGGAACTGGGTGGCAAGTCGGCGATCGTGGTGTTCGATGATTGCGATGTCGACCAGGCGGTGGAATGGATCGTCGCCGGTATCACCTGGAACGCCGGGCAGATGTGCTCGGCCACTTCGCGGCTGCTGGTGCAGGACGGCATTGCCGATGCGCTGCTACCGCGCTTGCAGGCGGCACTGGAAAAGCTGCGGGTCGGTAACCCGTTGGCCGAAGAGGTCGACATGGGACCACTGACCAGCCAGGCGCAGTGGTTGAAGGTGGTCAGCTACTTTGCCACCGCGCGGGAAGAAGGCCTGCAGTGCCTGGCCGGGGGCAAGGCGCTGGACCGGGACGGCTGGTTCGTCAGCCCGACGCTGTATGCCGATGTGCCGCAAGACAGCCGCCTGTGGACCGAGGAAATCTTTGGCCCGGTGCTGTGCGCACGGCGTTTTGCGACCGAGGAACAGGCGATTGCCGAAGCCAACGACAGCCGTTTCGGGCTGGTGGCGACGGTGTGCTCCGCCGACCTGCAGCGCGCAGAGCGGGTGGCCGATGCGCTGGAGGTTGGCCATGTGTGGATCAACTCGGTGCAGGCGGTGTTCGTCGAGACCTCGTGGGGTGGCACCAAGGGTAGCGGGATCGGGCGTGAGCTGGGGCCTTGGGGGTTGTCGGCCTACCAGTCGGTGAAGCATGTGACGCGGTGTTTGGGCTAGGGGTTCGCCGAGAGATTTTCAGCGTCTGTCAGATCAAGCGCCGCCACAAAATTCAAGCCAGGCCCCCTGACATCCGTAAGACTTTTCCCAACCTGAAACCAAATGCTTCAGATAGAAGTAGCTTGGGAATTATCCTACCCGCGCAGCAGCCGTTTCTCTGTTGTTGAAGATGAGCATCAGGGCTAATTTCCCCGGGTCGTCACAAATGGCGACCGAGTGTGAGAGCCCGTGTTGATCTAGTTGCAACCTCAGCGGTAGCTGTGCGCGGGCAGGCTTCGTCCTGGCCGGGTTCCTAGGTCTCCGGTCTCTCACTCCGCGTACAGCTGCCACCCAATCCTGTGAGAGGGAATGGGCGGTAGCTCCTGACCGACCTAGGTGAACGCTATGAAGAAACTTGTACCCGACCCACCTGTAAAACCTGGCTCCAGCCCGTTCTACACCATCAACAACGACCTGCCCTCCCCCGAGGCGCTGCGATACATCTCGCAGTTGCTGCTCGGCATCGAGGACACCCTCGACGAATACATCTGCGCCAATGCTGGCGAACCAGGCGTCGGGTTGCTGGTCAATACCGTGCATAACGTGCAGATGACCCGGGCGCTCAACCTGTTGCTGTTGAACCGTGAGTAAGACCTGACATCGATGCCGGATTCACCGGCCTCTTCGCGGGCACGCCCGCTCTCATAGAAAAACACATAGATCATTGATTTAGCAGGGACTCTGTGGGAGCGGCTTTAGCCGCGAACACCGGCGCAGCCGGTGCCATGCACCGCGTTGGATTCTTCGCGGCTAAAGCCGCTCCCACAGGGTACGCGTACCGCTTGCGAATTCAGTTCTCTACGCGACAGCGCAGCCCAAAGGACTGGGCGATCTCCCACAGGTACAGCACAGTACTCAAGGGCGGTGCCGTACTTGTGGGAGCGGGTGTGCCCGCGAAGGGGCCGGCACAGGCAACACAAAACGCCCACCCGCGTGACTTTCCCGTTCCCCCGCAAAGTCCCACTTCCTGGTACCCCCACAATCACAACACCAGGCCGGACCACCCATGCACCCTCAACGCACCGCCTTGCACAATGAACTGCACGCCCGCCCGTCGCTGTATTTCGACGGCCCGGCGCAGGTCTTCCACCTCGCCCTGCTCGGCGGCGATGCTGCCTGTGCGGCACTGCTGCAACGCTGCTGCCCGGATGCCCTGGACACCGCAGCCGCCCAGGGCATCACCCGCCTGGATGGCCATCCGTTCAAGTGGGAGCGGCACACCGAGTTCTTCACCCTGACCCTGGTGGTGCCCTGCACTGCCGCCGACACCGAGTGGCAAACGCTGCCGCCGGTGCTGGCCGAGGCTATCGCCCCGCAAGCGGCGCAGGTGATCAACGCGGTGCAGGTGCTGGTCCGTGACGAACACGAACTGGACCTGCCCCAATACGGTTTCAAGGACCCGTGCGGCTCCTGCGTCGGCGGTGGCGATGCGGTGGTGTGGAGCGATTTTCGCCTGACCGAGGACGGCACCAACCGCTTCCTGTTCATCAACCGGCGCCTCAATGCCTACCGCCAGGGCCGCATGATCCGCCGCCTGCTGGAGATCGAGACCTACCGCATGATGGCCTCGCTGACCCTGACCACGGCCAAGGACCTGAGCCAGGAACTGGATGCCTTCGACAAGACCCTGGTCAGCCTCTCGGAACGCAGTGCCGGGGTCGATGGCCATGATTCCAAAGGGTTGCTGGAAGCCATTGCCCACCTGTCACGCCAGGTGGTCAGCCGCACGGTGAAAACCCGCCACCGCTTCGGCGCCACGCAAGCCTATGCGCAACTGGTGTTCGAGCGCCTGGGCGAGCTGCGGGAAAACCATGTGGGCGACTGCCAGCGCCTGGGGGTGTTCATCGAACGTCGGTTCAAGCCGACCGTGCGCTACTGCGCGGCCACCGAGCAGCGCCTGGAGCAGTTGGCGAAGAATGTGGCCAATCTGGGCGACCTGTTGCAGGCGCGGGTACAGGTGGAGATGGAAGAACAGAACGCCGAGATCCTGCGCAGCCTCAATGCCCGGGCCGATGCCCAGGTGAAGATCCAGCGGGCGGTGGAGGGGCTGTCGATCATTGCCATCACCTATTACCTGCTGAACTTGTTCAAGCTGCTGTACGGCGGGCTGAATGTGCTGGGGCTGGGGCTGACGGCGCGGGATGGGCTGTTGGCCATGGCGCCGCCTGTGCTGCTGGTGTTGCTGGTGATCTTGCTGCGGATCAGGCAGGCCAAGCAGCATTGAGGCAAGGGGCTGCTTTGCAGCCCAATCGCCGACTCGTCAGCTCTCGACGCGGTCCTTGTGGGAGCTGGCTTGCCGGCGATTGGCTTCACGCCGACTCGTCAGCCGGGCGCCCGTTCTCTTGCACCAACACCATGCTCTGCGGCGAAGACAAGGCAATGCCTTCATCACGCAAGCGCCCAAGGATGGTGAACAGCAGGTCGCTGCGGGTACCGGAGACCTGCCGCGGCCCCGCTACGTATCCACTCACCCCAATCACCATGCCGCTGCTGGTCAGATCCTTGAACGACACCGACGTGGCCGGCGCATCCAGAATTGCCTCGTGCTCCTGGTACGCCGCCAGCAGCAGTTCACGCACGTGGTTGGCATCGGTCTCCAGCGGCAGCGTCAGCGTAATGCCGACCACGCCCAAGGCATTGCCCATGGTCACGTTGCGCACGTTCTGGGAAATGAACTGCGAGTTGGGCACGATAACCGTCGAACGGTCGGACATCTGGATCTCGGTGGCGCGCACGTTGATACGGCGAATATCGCCCTCGACGCCCGCCAGGCTGACCCAGTCGCCCACCTTGACCGGGCGCTCGGTCAACAGGATCAGGCCGGAGATGAAGTTCTGCACGATCTGCTGCAAGCCGAAACCGATACCCACCGACAGGGCACTGACCACCCAGGTCAGGCTGGTGAGGTTGATGCGCAGGGTCGACATCACCAGCATGGCCAGGAAGATGAAGCCCAGGTAACCCACCAGCGTCACCAGCGAGGCACGCATGCCGGCGTCCATGTCGGTTTCCGGCAGCAGGCGATCGCTCAGCCAGCGCTTGACCACGCGGATGGCGAACAGGCCACCGAAGAACATCACCAGCGCCAACAGGATGTCCTGGGGGACAATGTTCATGTTGCCGAGCAGCTTGCCGCCGGTACCGTCCCAATCACCCAGGCTCAGTAGCAGCTCGCTGGGGCTGGTGCCCGACGGCATCAGGGCCAGCAGCAGCGCCAGGAACAGCACCACGGTACGGCCGATGCCGGCCAGGATGGTGCTGGCCTGGGCCTGGTGACGTGGCGCCAGGCCCAGGGTCGAGGCCAGCGCCAGGCCGCCGGGTTGGCGGGGCGACAGCAGGGTTTCGCACAGGTCGCCAAAGAAGGTGGTCAGCAGGTAGGCACAAGTGACCACCAGGCTGACCCACAGCAGCTTGGCAGTAAGGAAGTAGGCGAGTGTCAGGTAACCGGTGAGCAGGGCCAGCAGGATCAGCGTCAGCCAGATCACCATCACGAACGGGATCAACCCGGCCAGGCCGGTGGGGCGCTCCAGGTCATGCTTGCGCAGGGTGCGGCGGTAACGCAGCAACGCACAGGCGAAGGTGACCGCCACTACCAGCGCGGTCAGGCCGTTGACCGCTACGGTCAGCGCCAGGCTGGCACCGATCACGCTGTTGATGCGTTCCATGGTCATCATGACCATCAGCGCCAACGCCAGCACCTTGGGGAACCAGCCCAGTGCACTGGCCACTTCGTCGTGGATCGGCGGCAAGCGCCAGGACGGGCGTTGCAGCATCAGCATGGCGCGGCCCAGGCCAGTGATGAAGGCGCTGAACACCACCAGGGCGAGCACATGGTTGGCCAGGCTGGCGATATCGGAGCCCAGCTCGGCGCTGCTCTCCAGCCCCCACCGCAGCAGCGAGACCGAGCCGGCGATGGTACCCAGGGTTGCCAGGCTCACACCCAGCGCCAACGCACTGCGGCGCAGGCGGCCTTCGGGTAGCCAGCTGACCATGGCGTTGGCCAGCAAGCGCTCGAGCACGCGGCGCACCAAGGTCCAGACCAGGACTGCCGCCACCAGGCTGGTAATGAACAGCCAGCGATGCTCGGCGCTGAAGGCGCTGCCGATGGCATCGGCCGTCTCGCCACGCAGGTCACGCAGGCGCCCCACATCATCCTGGGTGGGGCGAATGATGCTCTGCCAGAATGCCGGACTCAGCGGTGAGGCCGCGCGGCTGGTGATCTGCGAGTTGAACTGGCTGCGGCGCAGGTTGACGATTTGCGTGGACAGGTCGCGGGCCGATTGAGTCAGCTTGGCAGCCTGGTCCTGCTGGGCTACCAAGGCCTTCTTCTCGGCCTCCAACGCTTTACGCTGCTGGGTCAGGGTGGCGGCCTCGTCCGGCTGGACCGGGCCGATGACCTTGAGCTGGTCGTCGACTTTTTCTACATCCGCGGTGCGCAGGGCAGTCAACGCATCGGCTTGGCGCTGAACCTGCATGGCGCCCAGGCGCAGTTGCGACAGCAGATCGTCGTTGGCCTCGTTGGAGACACCCTGACGGATCTGGTCCAGGCGCTCGCTCAGTTGCTCGAAGCTGGCGTTTTCATCCAGCACGGGCGCTTCGGCAACCGCCAGGTTGGACAAGGGCGTGGCCGGGGCCGACCAGGCCGGGCTGGCAAGCGCCAGCATCAGGGCCATCAGGACCATCAGGCCAGGGCAATAACGGGCAAGGCTGAGACGCCTCATCGAATATTCCTCTTACAATTCGATTTGGCGGCGGATTCTACTCGGCTTCACGCGATCAGGTGAGTGCCGTTTCTCGCTTGAGCAGTTGCTGTTTGCGCTCGACGCCCCAGCGGTAGCCGCTGATGTCGCCGTCCCGGCGCACCACCCGATGACAGGGGATGGCCACGGCGATGCGGTTGGCCGCGCAGGCCATGGCCACCGCGCGCACCGCCTTGGGTGCGCCGATGCGCTCGGCGATGTCGGTGTAGCTGACCCGGCTACCGGCCGGCACTTCGCGCAGGGCCTGCCACACCCGTTCCTGGAAGGCCGTGCCTTGCACATCCAGCGGCAGGGCCAGGCCCAGTGCCGGGGCTTCGACGAAGCCCACCACTTCGGCAACCAGCCGTTCGTAAGCGCTGTCGCCGCCGATCAGCCGGGCCTTGGGGAACTGGTCCTGCAAGTCGTGCAGCAGTGCCTCGGGGTCGTCGCCCAGCAGTATCGCGCAAATGCCCTTCTCGCTCTGGGCCACCAGGATCGCGCCCAGAGAGCACTGGCCGAGGGCAAAGTGGATGGTTGCCCCGGCGCCGCCGGCGCGGTATTGCCGCGGGCGCATGCCCAGGCGCTGGTCGGCGCTTTCGTAGAAACGGCTGTTGGAGTTGTAGCCAGCGTCGTAGATGGCATCGGTGACCGAGCGCTGGCCATCGTCCAGGCTCGCGCGCAGGCGCCGGGCGCGAAAGGCGGTGGCGTAGGCTTTGGGGGTAAGGCCGGTTTCGGCCTTGAACAGGCGATGCAGGTGAAAGGGGCTGACGGCCAGTTGGGCGCTGAGCTGGTCGAGACTGGGCGCGGGGTCGCTGGCTTCGATCAGGCGGCAGGCGCGGGTGACCAGCAGGCTATGGCGGGTGGCGCGGGCGTTGATGGTGGCGGTGCAACGTTTGCAGGCGCGGTAGCCGGCGGCCTCAGCGGCGGCTGGGGTGTCGTAGAACTCGACGTTGGTTCGCTTGGCCAGGCGTGATTTGCAGCCGGGGTGGCAGTAGATGCCGGTGGTGCGCACGGCGTAGACGAAGTGGCCGGTGGCGGCGCTGTCGCGGGATTCTACGGCTTGCCAGCGTTGGTCGAGGGTGGTGTAGGGGTTCATTGGTTAGTGTCCAGATAGGTTGATGCCTGTACCGGCCCTTTCGCGGGTGAACCCGCTCCCACAGATACTGCATAGACTTTCAAGACTGTGGGAATCCCTGTGGGTTTACCGCGAAGAGGCCGGTACAGGCAGTGCAAAACGTCAGGCCCGCCACAGGTACCAGGCCGCCACGGTGCGGTACGGCCGCCAGCCGCCGCCCAGCGAACGCATCTGCGCCGGCGTCGGCGCCTTGTCCAGCCCCTTCAGCCGCCGATACCCCTCGCGCACGCCAAAATCGTCCACCGGCAGCACGTCCGAACGCGCCAGGCTATAGATCAGCAACATCTCCACCGTCCACCGCCCTACCCCGCGCAACGCCACCAGCCGTTCGATCAACGCCTCGTCAGACATGGTCAGTGCCTCCTCCCGGGTCGGCACCACACCCTCCACACGGCCCTGGGCAATGCCCTGGATCGTCGCCATCTTGCTCGCGGAAAAACCACAGGCGCGCAGGGTTTCCGGGGTAACCGCCAACAACTGCTCCGGCCCTGGGAACGCAGCCTGCGGAAACAGCGCCAGCAACCGCCCAAGAATTGCCTCGGCGGCACGGGCATGCAACTGCTGGTAGGCAATCGCCCGCACCAACACCTCGTAAGGCTCACGCCCCGGCGTGGCCTGGTGCAGGCAAGGCCCGGTCACCGCGATATGCCGCGACCAGTCCGGGTCGAGCGCCGCCAGGTATTCGGTGGCCTCGCGGTAAGCAGCAGGCGAAAGGTCGGCCAGGATCATGGCACCTCCAGCAAGTCGATTGCAGGTCCAGCTTAGCGCAGCCGCTCATCCCCAGAACGCCGGTTCTTGCGCGACCAATTCCTGACCGTCAGTCTGCTATCACCCGCAACCGCCCCGCGCGCCGGTACGACTGCCGGGCAAAGCACACGAACAATCCGGCCATCAGCGCCAGTGCGATGGGCAGGCCATGCGGCGCCACATCCATCGCCGCACCGCTGACCAGCGGCCCGACCAAACTACCCACGCCCCACAACAAGCCTACGCTGGCATTGGCGGTCACCAGGTCCTGCCCCTTGAAGCGTTGCCCGATCAGCACCAGCGCCAGGGTATAGATGCCCCCTGCCACTGCGCCCAGCAGCACCAGCAGCGGCCACAGCAGCCAGGTCATGTTCAGCAGCCAGGGCAGGCCGCTACCGATCGCCATCGCCAACAGCCCGCACACCAGGTGCAGCCCGGTACGCTCCACCCGGTCGGCCAACCAGCCGAGCGGCAGCTGGAACAGCATGTCACCGGCAAACACCACAGTCACCATCAGCGCCGCCACGCCCACGGCAAAACCATGGCTGGTGGCGTACACCGGCAGCAGCGACAGCACCACGGCATCGAAGAACGAGAAGAACAGCACCGCCATGCACAACGCCGGCGCCACGCGGAAGAAACCGGCGAGGCCGAAGCTCTTTTCACCCTCGTCATGTTCGACCTGGTCGTTGGGCACGGTCAGCACGATGCACAGCAGCGCCAGGCCATAGCAGGCGGTGACCACAGCGGTGATCCACGGGCTGTCGGCGCCAAGCACCGCCAGCATGGCCGGGCCGAGCACCTGGAAGCCAGTGAAACTGGTAGCGTACAGGGCCATGATCTTGCCGCGGTTGTGCTCCGGGCACAGCTCGTTGACCCACGACTCGCCGAGAATGATGGCGATCCCCATGCCCAGCCCCAGGCCCAGGCGCAACAGCGCCAGCAGCCACAGCGAGGCGAACGCCGATTCGAGCAAGGCGATGCTGAGCGTGCACAGGCTGAAGCACAGCAGGTAGATGGTGCGCCGGGTGAGGTGGCGACAGCAGGCGTCGACCAGGAACGCCGAGAGCATCATGCCGGCAGCAGGTATGGCCGAGATGATGCCGATTTCCAGGGTACTCGCACCGGCCTCATGCAGACGCAACGACACCAGCGGCAGGCTGGCCCCCAAACTGAAACCCACGACCGAAACGGCGAACAACAAGCCCGCCAGCAAACGCATGTTCATGTACCACTCCTTGCAAACCGAAAAGACGTGCAGACACAGGCGCGCACGCCAGGGCGGCGAGCGACGCGAAAGCGCAGATCAGTTCAGGCGCGGTGTGGCGAGAAGGTGAAGGCAAACAGCACGCTGCGCCGACGCTTGAGCACCGTGTCGCTCGGCCAGGCACGACGCAGGGCCTGGAGGGCCGGCTGGCGGGCATTTGGCAGGGACTGGGTACGGCACATTGCTTTGGCTACTACGCAGGTGGTTGGGAAAAGAGGCGGCACTCTAGGCCAAGGGTGTCAGGCCGTCAATCGTCGGGGGCCGCTGCGCGCCCCATCGCCGGCAAGCCAGCTCCTGCAGGGATTGCGCATGACTGGAGGCCGGTGCGGTCGAGGTGGGAGCTGGCTTGCCGGCGATGGGCTGCAAAGCAGCCCCGGCAGTATCAGCGCTTACCGGTACTCGGCAAGAACACCGCCAACAACCCGAACAACGGCAGGAACGAACACACCCCATATACATATTCGATACCGCGCAGGTCTGCCACATACCCCAGCAGCGCCGCGCCAATGCCGCCAAAGCCGAACATCAGCCCGAAGAAGATCCCGGCAATCATGCCCACGCTGCCCGGCACCAGCTCCTGCGCATACACCACGATCGCGGAAAACGCCGAGGCCAGGATAAAGCCGATCACCACGCTCAACACCGTGGTCCAGAACAGGTCGGCATACGGCAGCGCCAGGGTGAACGGCGCCACGCCAAGGATCGAGAACCAGATCACCGCCTTGCGCCCGATGCGGTCACCGATCGGCCCGCCAAAGAAGGTACCCGCCGCCACTGCACCGAGGAACAGGAACAGGTGCAGCTGCGAGCTGGCCACCGACACATCGAACTTCTCGATCAGGTAGAAGGTGAAGTAGCTGGTGAAGCTGGCCATGTAGAAGTACTTGGAGAACACCAGCAAACCCAGCACGATCAGCGCCGCGATTACCCGCCTGCGGGAAATGCCGTGGGTCGCCTGCACTGCCTTGCGCGCCTTGGCCTGGTTGAGGTGTTCCTTGTACCAGCCACGCAGCAGCAGGGTGACGCCAAGGAAGAACAGCGCAGCCAGGCCGAACCAGGCCACGTGAGTCTGGCCGAACGGAATGACAATGGCCGCCGCCAGCAGCGGGCCCAGGGCCGAGCCGGTGTTGCCGCCGACCTGGAAGCTCGACTGGGCCAGGCCGAAGCGCCCGCCCGAGGCCAGACGCGCGATACGTGAGGTCTCCGGGTGGAAAGTCGACGAGCCGATACCGACCAGCGCCGAGGCCAGCAGAATCATCGGGAAGCTGCCGACGAAGGCCAGCATCACGATACCCACCAAGGTGCACAGGGTGCCCAGCGGCAGCAGGTTCGGTGCTGGTCGGCGATCGGTAAAGAAGCCCACCCAAGGCTGCAGCAGCGAGGCGGTGATCTGGAACGTCAGGGTGATCATGCCGATCTGGGCGAAACTCAGATCGTAGTTGGCCTTGAGCATCGGGTAGATCGCCGGTAGCACCGACTGGATCAGGTCATTGATCAGGTGCGCCAGCGCGCAGAAGCCGATGATACGCATCACCAGCGGTGTGGCTTGGCTGGCCGCCGCATGGGTGGACGCCTCGGAGGCGCTACTACTGATAGCCATGAGCCAGAATCTCCGTCCTCGGTTTGGGATCCGATTATCGGAAAAGAAATAGATACATAGCTACCTTTTTTATTATCCGGATCGCCCCGGCGCAGCAGCCCGCAGTGCGCTAAAACCGGGCCTGGCCGCTAAGTTTTTGAAAGCGTGCAAATTTTTTTTGAAATGAGTGTTGACAGGGGGGCCGTTCAAGAGAATAATGCGCGCCATCGGCTACATAGCTCAGTTGGTTAGAGCATAGCATTCATAATGCTGGGGTCCGGGGTTCAAGTCCCTGTGTAGCCACCAAACAAGACGAAGGGCTTACCGAAAGGTAAGCCCTTTTTCTTTGCCTGCGAAAAACACCACAGGCCCGCCCTCCTTCTCCCGCCTCAACGCATGCCGGTAACAGCGACGGCCAGGCCAAGCCCTATCAGCGCCAGGCCGATCACCCGATCCACCAGCCCTTGCCGCTCGATCATCGCCTTGCGCAATGCCGTACTGGAAAAGAACACAGCCACCAGGCTGAACCACAGCCAGTGGGCAACGGACATGAAAGCACCGTAGGCAAAATCCAGTACCAGCGGGCTGCCGGGTTGCACCACCTGGGTAAAGGCGCTGATGACGAACAGCATGGTCTTGGGGTTGAACGCGTTGGTCAGAAACCCCGTGCGCAGGGCCTGCGTTACGCTGGCCGCGGATGCGGCGCCCCCGTCGAGGCTGATGCGCCGGGTGTTGGTCAACGACTGGTAGCCCAGGTAAACCAGGTAACCCGCGCCCAGCACTTTCATAACCAGGAACAAGGCCGGGCTCTGGCTGATGATCACCGCGATGCCCAGCACCGTGTACAGGACATGCACCTGCACCCCCAGGGCGATCCCAACGGCGGCAGCCAACCCGGCCTTGCGGCCCTGCGCATAACTGCTGCGGGTGACCATGGCGAAGTCGGCTCCGGGGCTGATGACGGCGAGCAGGGTGAACAGGGCGACGGCGATGAGTTCGGTCATGCTGGTGGCTCTCGATAGGCGATGGAAATGCACAGACCCTGTAATTATCGAGAGCTTATAGCCCCGGAAAAATCGATTTATAGTGAAGCAAACCTGATAGCTTTCCTCACAGATATATAGAACCCGTGCCGGCCTCTTCGCGGGTAAACCCGCTCCCACAGGTGATGTGCCGCCCTCAAGTTCGGTGCAGTCCCTGTGGCAGCGGGTTTACCCGCGAAGAGGCCGGCACAGGCAAACAGGGATGCCATGAAACTGCCGCCACTCAACGCCTTCCGCTACTTCGACATCGCCGCCGAAACCGAGAGCTTCGTGCGCGCCGCCGAGCACCTGCACGTCACCCACGGCGCGGTCAGCCGCCAGGTGCGCCTGCTTGAAGAAAGCCTTGGCGTGGAGCTGTTCGAGCGTCGCAACCGGGCCATTTTCCTCACCCCTGCCGGTCGCGCCTTGCAGGGCACCACCCAGGCGATCTTCGAGCAGCTCGAAGGCGCCGTGCAGCGCCTGCAGCAACAGGCCCGCGACAACGTGCTGGTGCTGTCGTGCGAACCAACCATCGCCATGCGCTGGCTGATCCCGCGCCTGCCCCGCTTCCATGCCGCCCACCCCGACCTGCAGCTGCACCTGGTGGCCGCAGGCGGGCCACTGGACTTCACCCGCAGCGGTGTCGACCTGGCCATACGCCGCGATGACTTCCACTGGGACAAGCAGCTGTACAACCAGAAAATCTGCGACGAATGGATCGGCCCGGTGTGCCACCCCACCTCCCCCATCCAGCTTGAAGGCCAACGCCTGCTGCACAGCGCCACTCGCCCCGGCGCCTGGCCCACCTGGCTGCGCCTGAGCGGCCAGCAGGCCCGGCACACCGAGCGCAGCGACTACGAGCATTTCTACCTGTCGATCAAGGCCGCCAGCGCCGGCCTGGGCCTGGCCATGGCCTCAGTCCTGATGGTGGGTGACGAACTCGACAGCGGGCAGTTGCAGGCACCGTTCGGCTTTGTGCGCGACGGCTCGGCCTACCACCTGCTCAGCCCGCAGCCCGTGGAAGACGGTGGCAAGCGCCAGCGCTTCGCCGCATGGGTGATAGGCGAATGCCGGGGCTGCCTGGCTCATCGGGGCTTGATACAGAACGACGAAGCGGAACGGCCGTCACCCCCCCAGGTACGGTAGCCCGCGGTATCCACATGAATACGCCCGGACGGGTAGCGGCCCAGGCCCATGTTCCAGGCCTGGCCATACTGCTGCCAGAAACGGCACAGCGGGTTGGGGTCCGCCCAGGCAGGTAGCAAGATATCGACGGCGAAGGCCCGGGTATGGGCACTGTTGGCTGCCCCGCCGGCACAGACGTTCAGGCGTGGGTCGCGGTAGGCCGAAACCACCTCGAACTGACGCAGAATGCCTTGATCGTCGAGCGTCTTGATCAGCGAGAGCGTCGAACGTACTGCCGGCCAGTTGCTGACCGGCGGCACGGCGAAGGGGGACGCGTGGCACTGCTTCCAGTCCGAAGCCGAACGCAGCAGCTGATGGATAGGCACTATGCCGTAAAGGCGGGCATCCACCAGCATTTCACGGAAGGGACGGGTGTGGTGGTCGCCAGCCCACTGGGCGAACATCCACAGGTCGCGCTCCTCGGCGTGAGCAGTGGCCGCTATCAGCAAGCCTGCCACCAGCAGCCGTTTTTTCATCCTTTACCCATCCCTGCATAGCAAACAAAACCTGCCCACAACGCGCTGTGAATAACCCAGGCGCCCGTTACTCCAACGCCCGCAACCGATACTGCGGCGGCAGCTGGGCAAAGCCGCTGATGGTGGTGTCCAGGCTTTTCCACCGGCCATCCTTGATGCCATAGATGCAGCCATGCACCGACAGCTCCTGGCCACGGTGCCAGGCGTTCTGCACGATGCTGGTGTGGGCCACGTTGGCCACTTGCTGGATGACGTTCAATTCGCACAGGCGGTCGACCCTGGCCTCTTCGTTGTCCAGCTTGGCCAGCTCGGCGCGCTTTTCGTAATACAGGTCGCGGATCGAGCGCAGCCAGCCGTCGATCAGGCCCAGCTGGCGGTCCTGCATGGCGGCGCGCACGCCACCGCAACCGTAGTGGCCGGTAACCAGGATGTGCCGCACTTTCAGTACCTCCACCGCGTACTGGATCACCGACAGGCAGTTGAGGTCGGTGTGCAGCACCACGTTGGCGACGTTGCGGTGGACAAACAGATCGCCCGGCAGCATGCCGACGATTTCGTTGGCCGGTACGCGGGCGTCGGAGCAGCCGATCCAGAGGAATTCCGGAGTCTGCTGACGGGCCAGCTTGGCGAAGAAGTCGGGGTCGCGCTGGTTGATCGCGTCGGCCCAGCGGGCATTGTTGTCGATCAGTTCCTGCAGGTCGTGCATGGTCGTTGCCTCATCAGGTGTGCCTGCATGACAGCGCCAGCCCCTGCAAGGTCAATCCTCGAGCAGGGTGCAGGCCATCACCAGGGCGTCTTCACGGCCGCCGGCAACCGGGTAATAGTCGCGGCGGCGGCCGATTTCGTTGAAACCGTAGCGCTCGTACAAACGATAGGCCGACTGGTTGCTGGCGCGCACTTCCAGGAAGCACTCGCGACCATTGAGCTGGTAGGCCCGGGCCATCAGGTGTTCGAGCAGACGCAGACCCAGCCCGCGGCCCTGGTTTTCCGGCTTGACGGTGATGTTGAGCAGGTGCGCCTCGTCGATGATCACGTTGATCACGCCATGGCCCACTTGCTGCTGGCCATCGAACATCAGCCAGACTTCGTACGATTTGAGCGCATCCTGAAAGATCCCGCGGGTCCAGGGATGACTGAACGCGGCATATTCGATCTTAAGTACGGCATCCAGATCCGCCTCGGTCATCGGGCGGAAGCTGATCGAGTCACTCATTCAACGCTCTTCCAGCGCGCCATCAGCTGGCGCATGGCTTTCCAGACGTCCGCCTTGCGCTGCGGCTCGTCCATCAACAGTTCAAGGCCCGGCAAGGCCCAGGCTTCGCCCAGGCCCTCGAGCTTCAGGGTTTGGTAATAGGCTTCGGCGTCGACATTGGCGGCAAAGCGCAGCGCCGGCAGGCCGATCAGCCACAGGCAGGTGCACGAGGCGTCTTCCAGGCGCGCCTGGACAAAGCCCTGGACGAAATCGCGCGCGGCCTCCGGGCCCTGGTCCATGTTGCCGCGCACCAGCAGCGGCCAGCGCACCGGCTCGCCGATGATCTGCGGGGCGTCGGGCAGGCCGGCGGCGCGCAGCATGTCCTTGAGCAGCAGGTAGGACGGGTCGCGGCTCTGGAACGGCTGGCCGGTGGCCAACTCCACCAGCAGCAGGCAACTGCCGGCACGCAGCAGCTGCAGCGAGAAGCGCGGGGGCGGCACCGGGGCCGGCCGCGGTGGCGGGGCCGGCTCCTCGACCTCGGTGGGCTTGGTGGCCGGCTTGGGCGCACTGCCCGGGCGCGGGATCTCGATTTTCGGCCGCTCGCCGGAGCGGGCCTGGGGGCTGGCGGGCGCCTCGTTGGCAGCCGGTGCCGGCCTGACGTCGAAATCGAGGTCCTCGACCGGCGCCACCGGCAACAGCAGCTCGGGCCGCGACGCTGCGGCGAACGGCAATTCGGCGCGCGGCAGCCATTGCACCACTTGCATGGCGGAAAGGTAGGCGCGGCGACGGGGTTCGGTGAGCAAGGGGCGGGGTTCCGAGGGGCGAAAACAATTGGCCATTCTAACGCTGTTGGCATTCGAGTGGCGCAACTGGTCGGCGGATTTTTGTTGCCTGTACCGGCCCTTTCGCGGGTGAACCCGCTCCCACAGGGCCTTGTGCAGTACCTGTGGGAGCGGGTTCACCCGCGAAAGGGCCAGTGAATCCCCTACAAGGATGAAGGATATCTCTCATTACAGACCAAGGGGTGAAAACCTCCCCCCCGGATGCAGTACAATCGCCCCCTTTTTCTTGGCAACGAGTCGAAGCCAATGATCGAACCCAAGCGCGTCCTGCGCGCCCTAGCCGAACACTGGGCCCTGATCGAGCCGCTGTGCGAGCGTTTCGACCAGGGTACCCTGAGCCTGGTCGAATTGCGCCAGCATGTGGCCCGCCAGCAGGTCGAGAGCACCCCGCAGGACATCACCCAGCTGCTCGACGTGTGGATCCGTCTGGATATCCTGGTCCCGGTGGCCAAGAGCCCGAACCGTTTCGAGCTCAACGCGCAGATCCACGACTTCCTCGCCTACCTGCGCCGTGAACACCGGCTGGGCCTGTGCCTGGAGATCGAAGCCTACCTGCGCCATCTGGAACGCCTGGCCGGGCATATCCAGGACGCCTTCGACAACCGCGACAGCGACGACCTGGCGCGCCAGCTGCGCCTGCTCGACATGCGCGTGCGCGATGTACTGAAGAAGCTCGACAACGACGAACAGGCACTGGTGGCCGTGGCCGAGCGGGCCAAGACCAGCAACCGCCAGATCCCGCTGCGCCAGCGCTATGCCGAAGTACTGGCGACCTGGGACGAGTACGTCGAGCCGATGATCCAGCTGGTCAACGCCGACGGCGCCTTCGAACAGGGCGTACGCAAGGTCGAGACCGTATTGCTGAAGCTGCTGGGTGAACAGGCGCGCCTGGGCCACCTGGTCGACGACGACATGCTGCTGCGCACCCACGCGCGCATCCTGGAAATGCAGACCAGCGCCCAGCTGACCCTGCGCCACGCCCGTGAACTGCTGCTGCCACTGCGTGAAGAAGCCCGCCGGCACAACGCCGTGACCCGTGGCGCCGCACTGGCCCTGTCGGTGATCCGGCGCAAGGGCATCGACGCCGTACCGCAAGCGGCCATGCCGATGTTCACCCGCCCGCAAAGCACCTTCCTCGGCAGCGCCAGCCAGGTCGAGGCCTATGTCTACGCGCTGGCCCGCTTCGAGCCCAAGCCGGCGCGCTTCCCCAAAGCCCACAAGACCCAGTCCGGCCCCCTGCCGCGCGCACCGCGCACGGTCAAGGAAATGGCCGAGCGCTGCGAACAGGCCCTGCCGCTGCCCGACCTGATGGTCTGGCTGCTGGAGCAGGAACCCGAAGGCGCCACCGACGAACTGCTGTACTGGTTCTCACGCCTGTCGCGGGAAAAGCGCTTCAAGCGCGAACGCCTCGACCGCCGCGAGTACAGCACCCAGGAACACCTGGTCAGCCTGCGCTCGTTCGCCCTGACTTCCAGCCGCGAAGACGCCGCCAGCGCGCCTACCGAATCCACCGCGAGCCCAGCCCATGCATCTTGATCTTTCCGAACTGTCCCAGCTCGCGCCGATCTTCCGCGAGCTGTTCAAAGGCTTCCACGTCAGCCGCCGCGACCCCGAGCTGTACGCCCAGCTGTCGAACTTCCAGGACCAGTACCGCACCCTGTTCAAGGCCTTGGGCTTCGAACTGGTGTGCGACACCCGTGGCTTCTACTACTTCGTCCCGGACATGACCGCCGCGCAGGTCAACAAGACCGCGCAACGCCTGTCGCTGTTCACCTTCATCCTGGTCGAACACCTGGCCGACCAGGGCCGCGACCCGATGGCCGTGCTCGATGGCGGCAGCATCGGCCGTGACGAACTGCCCTCGCTGCTGGACAAGTACCGCGACCTGTTCCTGCAGGCCGAAGTGCAGACCGTGGACGAGCTGGAAGAAAAAATCCTGCGCCGCATGACCCAGCTCGGCTTCGCCTTCGAGGAAGGCGGTATCTACCGCTTCCTGCCGCCGATGCATCGCTTCCTCGATGTGTGCCTGGCCGTGCAGCAGGACCGCGACCTCGCTGCCACCCTGCACAGCGACCTGCCGCTGCCAACCCCGGTGCTGGTCGAGGAAGAAAGCCCCGAAGAACTCAACCGCACCGACGACCCGCTCGACCTCAGCCCCTTCGAGGGCGAGGAAAGCGAAGAGCAAGCCCTGGCCCGGGCCATCCGCGAAGAGCAACAGGAGATTGACGCATGAGCCAGGAACGCTACGGCATCCGCCGCTTCGCACTGCTCAACACCGCCGGCTACAGCCTTGGCCTGTTCCCACTGGAACAGCCGCTGTCGGTCTACGGTGCCAACAACCTGGGTAAATCGGCGTCGATCAACGCCCTGCAGTTCCCGATCCTGGCGCGCATGTCGGACATGAGCTTCGGCAAGTACAGCCTCGAGCAGTCGCGCCGCTTCTACTTCGCCAGCGATACTTCGTACATTCTCTGCGAACTGAGCCTGCCCCACGGCCCGCACGTGATCGGCGTGGTCGGCCGCGGCCCGGGCGGCGGTTTCGGCCACCAGTTCTTTGCCTACAAGGGCGAACTGGACCTGGCCCACTACCAGAAGAACGACACCTGCCTGCGCCACAAAGAGCTGTTCACCAACCTCGAACGCTTAGGGATAAAAGCCTACGAGCTGAAGCCGGACGAGCTGCGCCGGCTGCTGGTCGGTGGCCACACCTCGGTGCCGCTGGACCTGACCATGATCCCGCTGCGCTCGACCAGCGAGCAAAGCCTGAAAACCTTCCGCGCGCTGTTCATCAACCTGCTGCACATGCGCGAAATCACCGCCGCCAAGCTCAAGCAGCTGTTCCTCGACGCCTTTGAACACAGCCTGCGCTCGGGCAGCGTCGACTACATCGCCGCCTGCGAAGAAGCCTTCCGCGACGTACGCCGCATGGAGCAGGACTACAACGCCCTGGTCGCCGCCGGCCCACTGGTCGAGGCCCTGGCCGGTGGCGTGGCCCAGCGCGACATCCTGCGCGGCAAACTGCACCGCATTTCGCCGGTGCTCGACACCCTGCTGGGCACGTGGCAGGAATACGCCATGGCGCGCAAGGAAGAGCTGGTGATCCAGGCCGAGCACTACCGTGGCGAGCAGGACCGCCTGCAGAACGACCAGCGCGGCGGCACCCAGGAACTGATGCGCCTGGAGCGTGAAATCACCGGTATCCAGCGCTGGCTGGGCGAGCTGTCGGTGCTCAAGCACCGCTTCGC
The DNA here is from genome assembly GCF_900291015.1 of Pseudomonas persica. Classification (GTDB taxonomy): domain Bacteria; phylum Pseudomonadota; class Gammaproteobacteria; order Pseudomonadales; family Pseudomonadaceae; genus Aquipseudomonas. The sequence continues at coordinate 75,654 of NZ_OLKL01000010.1, read as the reverse complement.
CCTGGTCGATGACGTCAAGGGGCTGGAGCAGCAACTGCTGGCGGCCAAGGACGCCCACGACGAACTGGCCGGCGCCCTGGCCCAGTCGCGGCAGTTCAGCGCCGAAGACCTCGACGAACGCGTCCGCGACCTGGAAAAGCGCCTGAAGCAGGTCAGGCAACAGCTCGACCACGCCGACAACAACAGCTACGCCCGCCTGCGCGAAGAGTTCTCGCAGCAGGACGTCGACCGCCTGATGCGCCTGTTCAACGGCGCGCTGTTCAGCCTGCCGCTGGGTGACCGCGGTATCGAACTGGACGACAGCGACCTGTGGGTAAAATCGCTGGAGGCAGTACTCGACGGCTTCAAAGGCGAACGCTTCGAAGCCCCTGGCTTGTCCATCGACCTGTCGCACATCGACCCACCGGCGCTGCAGGCCCTGGCCGACCGTGCCGCCCTGCGTGACCAGAAAGAGCGCCTGGAAAAAGAGCTGAAGCAGCTCAAGACCCAGCAAGCAGTGGCCGCCGACCGCTCCGCCTCCAAGGCGCAGACCGAAGCCCTGTACCAGCAAGTACTGGACGCGCAGAAAGCGCTGGAAGACTTCCGCCGCAGCGAAACCCTGGCCGCCGAAGAGCCCGAGAAGCTGGAGCAGCTGTCGCAGCTGGAAGCCGCCCAGGACGAACTCAAGCGCTCCAGCGACGCCTTCACCGAACGCGTCCAGCAACTGTCGGCCAAGCTGCAGCTGGTGGGCCGGCAGATCGGCGACCTCGAGGCCAAGCAACGCACCCTGGAAGACGCCCTGCGCCGTCGCCAGCTGTTGCCGGCCGACCTGCCCTACGGCACGCCGTACATGGAAGCCATCGACGACTCGATGGACAACCTGCTGCCGCTGCTCAACGACTACCAGGACAGCTGGCAGAGCCTGCAGCGGGTGGACAACCAGATCGAGGCGCTGTACGCCCAGGTGCGCCTGAAAGGCGTGGCCAAGTTCGACAGCGAAGACGACATGGAACGCCGCCTGCAGCTGCTGGTGAACGCCTACGCGCACCGCACCGACGAAGCGCTGACCCTGGCCAAGGCCCGCCGCGCCGCGGTCACCGACATCGCCCGGACCCTGCGCAACATCCGCAGCGACTACGACAGCCTCGAACACCAGCTGGCGCTGTTCAACCGCGAGATCAACAAGCGCCAGGTCTCCAACCTGGAGAGCTTCCGCGTGGTGCTGGCGCCGAACAAGGAAGCGCTCAAGCACATCGACCAGATCATCCACAGCGCCGGTCAGTACGAAGAAGGCGAAACCCTGTCGGTGTTCGACCTGACCCAGAGTGCCGAACAGGACAACAAGAACGAAGAGGCCAAGGAATACCTGGCACGACTGGTGGCGGCCAACCACAACCAGCTGGGCCTGAAGGACCTGTTCGAGCTGGCATTCGAGATCACCAAGGTCAACGGCCAGCCGGTGATCCATGCCGACATCGACGGCGCGGCATCCAACGGCACCACCATGACCATCAAGGCGCTGACCAACATGTACCTGTTGCTGCACCTGATGGACCGCGACCTGGCCGGGCGCATCCGCCTGCCGTACTACCTGGACGAAGCGGCGGACATCGACGAACGCAACCAGGCGGCGCTGCTGGAAACCAGCCTGCAGCTGGGCTTCGTGCCGATTCTGGCGAGCGTGAAGCCGCAGGTGTCGGCGCGGGTGGCGATCGACCTGGAAGGCGGCAGCGGGCCGAATGGCATCTACATCGACGAAGCGGACTGGAAGTTCATCAGCCGTCGGGATGAGGTGAAGGCGGTTGTGCGTGAGGATCAGGCCGAGGAATTGGCCTGATATTGGTGCATCGGGGCCGCTTTGCGGCCCTATCGCTGGCTTGCCGGCGAAAGGAGGCCAACGGCCTCCCGGCAGTCTGTCAGGCTATCAACGAGCCCAGGGCAGGATCGGAATCGCCGTCACCGCATTCTGCGGGCTACCTTCGATGATGCGGTCGCTGTACACCAGATACACCAGCGTATTGCGCTTCTTGTCGAGGAAGCGCACCACCTGCATGGTCTTGAACACCAGCGAGGTGCGTTCCTTGAACACTTCCTCGCCATCCTTCAGCTCACCCTTGAAGTTGATCGGCCCGACCTGACGACAGGCAATCGATGCCTCCGCCCGGTCCTCCGCCAGCCCCAGCCCACCCTTCACGCCGCCGGTCTTGGCCCGCGACAGGTAGCAGGTCACGCCCTCGACCTTGGGGTCGTCGAACGCCTCGACCACAATACGGTCGTTCGGCCCGAGGAACTTGAACACGGTGGACACCTGGCCGACTTCCTCGGCCACGGCCAGCATTGGCAGCACCAGTGCTGCCACACCGATCACGCGCTTGAACAGGCTCATACCAACACCAGATTGTCGCGGTGCACCAGTTCCGGCTCGGCGATATAGCCCAGCACGCTTTCGATGACATCGGATGGCTGGCCGATAATCTTTTGCGCTTCCAGCGCGCTGTAGTTGGCCAGGCCGCGGGCCACTTCAACACCGTCCGGACCGACGCACACCACCATCTCGCCACGCCGGAAGCTGCCCTGCACGGTTTTCACGCCAACCGGCAGCAGGCTCTTGTTGGCCTGACGCAGCGCCTGCACGGCACCGGCATCCAGCACCAGGGTGCCACGGGTCTGCAGGTGGCCGGCCAGCCACTGCTTGCGCGCGGCAAGCATGCCGCGCTCGGGCGACAGCAAGGTACCCAGGCGTTCGCCGGCCTTGAGGCGATCCAGCACGCGCTCGATGCGGCCACCGATGATGATGGTATGGGCACCGGAACGGGCTGCCAGGCGTGCGGCGCGCAGCTTGGTCTGCATGCCGCCACGGCCCAGGGCGCCACCGGTACCGCCGGCCACGGCGTCCAGCGCCGGGTCGTCGGCGCGAGCCTCGTAGATCAGCTGGGCTTCGGGATTGTTGCGCGGGTCGGCATCGAACATGCCATCGCGGTCGGTGAGGATCACCAACAGGTCAGCCTCGACCAGGTTGGCCACCAGCGCCGCCAGGGTGTCGTTGTCGCCGAAGCGGATCTCGTCGGTGACCACGGTATCGTTTTCGTTGATAACCGGCACCACGCCCAGGTCGACCAGCGTGCGCAGGGTGCTGCGGGCGTTCAGGTAACGCTTGCGGTCGGACAGGTCGTCATGCGTCAGCAGGATCTGCGCGGTGTGCTTGCCGTGCTGGCCGAAGCTCGACTCCCAGGCCTGCACCAGGCGCATCTGACCGATCGAGGCAGCGGCCTGCAGCTCGTTCATCGCACTCGGTCGCGAGGTCCAGCCCAGCTGGCTCATGCCGGCAGCCACGGCCCCGGAGGAGACCAGTACCAACTCCACGCCTGCCTCACGCAGCGCAACCATCTGCTCGACCCAAACGGCCATGGCACCGCGGTCGAGGCCCTTGCCATCGGCGGTCAGCAGAGCACTGCCAATCTTCACGACCCAGCGCTTGGCGCCCGTCACCTTGCTTCGCATCTTCTTCCAACCTATGTCGAATCTGTAGATACCGTGGATACAAAAACGCCGCTCCAAAGAGCGGCGTTTAGTGTACTGCAACCGGTCAGTCGCGCACGTAAATGATTTCCGGGCCGTCTTCGTCGTCCTCGAAATCATCGTCCCAACCGTCATCGTCGCCGATGTCGTGCACGCTCTTGACGCCGGTGCGACGCAGGGTGCGGGCGTCGTCCAGGGCCTGCAACTGGGCACGCGCTTCGTCTTCGATGCGCTGGTCGAGGTCGGCCAGCTCTTCGGCGTAGGCCGGGTCGTTGGCCAGGCGGTCGGCGCGGTCTTCGAGGTAGCGCATCAGGTCGTGACTGAGCTTTTCGGTGCCCTGCTTGGAAATGGCCGAAATCACGTAGACCGGACCTTCCCACTGCAGGCGCTCGACCACTTCCTTGACCCGCTCGTCGCGCTCGTCGTCCATGACCATGTCGGCCTTGTTCAACACCAGCCAGCGCTCACGCTCGGCCAGCGACGGGCTGAAGCGGGTCAGCTCGTTGACGATGACTTCGGCGGCATCGGCCGGGCTGCTTCCGTCCAGCGGCGCCATGTCCACCAGGTGCAGCAGCACGCGGGTACGCGCCAGGTGCTTGAGGAAGCGGATACCCAGGCCGGCGCCTTCGGAAGCACCTTCGATCAGGCCTGGGATGTCGGCGATGACGAAGCTCTTCCAGCGGTCGACGCTGACCACACCCAGGTTCGGCACCAGGGTGGTGAACGGGTAGTCGGCCACTTTCGGCTTGGCGGCCGAAACCGAGCGAATGAAGGTGCTCTTGCCGGCGTTCGGCAAGCCCAGCAGGCCGACGTCGGCCAGCACTTTCATTTCCATCTTCAGGTCGCGCTGGTCACCTGGCTTGCCCGGGGTGGTCTGGCGCGGTGCACGGTTGGTACTGGACTTGAAGCGGGTGTTGCCCAAACCGTGCCAGCCGCCTTGGGCGACCATCAGCTTCTGCCCCGGGGTGACCAGGTCACCGATCACTTCCTGGGTGGCAGCGTCGATCACGGTGGTGCCGACCGGCACGCGCAGGTACAGGTCGTCGCCTTTCTTGCCGGTGCAGTCGGTGCTGCCACCGTTGGCGCCACGCTGGGCCTCGTGGTGGCGGGTGTAGCGATAGTCGACCAGGGTGTTGAGGTTTTCGTCGGCAACCATGTACACCGAGCCACCGTCACCACCGTCACCACCGTTGGGGCCACCGTTCTCGATGAATTTCTCGCGACGGAAGCTCATGCAACCGTTACCACCATCACCGGCCTTGACCCGAATGGATACTTCGTCAACAAACTTCATTCAAAACCGCCTCTCGCCTACTGGCGAGTTGAATACCTGAAAAACCTGAGGCTCTTGCAAAAATGAGCGCGGCGGCCCCGTACGACCGAAGAAACCCACGCCGGCAGCCCATACAAACAGCTTTGCAAGAGGCTCACCACAAACGAAAAAGCCCCGTCGCATGACGGGGCTTCTGGAGCGACGTCGCGATTAAGCGGCGACGATGCTCACGTAACGGCGCATGAACTCGCCTTTTTTCTCGAACTTGATCACGCCTTCGATCTTGGCGAACAAGGTGTGATCCTTGCCCATGCCAACACCGTAGCCAGCGTGGAATTCGGTGCCGCGCTGACGGACGATGATGTTGCCTGGCTTGATAACCTGGCCGCCATACATCTTCACGCCAAGGCGTTTCGATTCTGAGTCGCGACCGTTACGAGTACTACCACCAGCCTTCTTGTGAGCCATGGTTCAATTCTCCAAATAAATTCAGGGGATCTAGGGGATTAAGCCTGGATGCCGGTGATTTTGATCTCGGTGAACCACTGGCGGTGGCCCATACGCTTCATGTGGTGCTTACGACGACGGAACTTGATGATGCGAACCTTGTCGTGGCGGCCTTGCGAAACGACTTCGGCCACTACTTTAGCGCCAGCAACAACTGGAGCACCGATGGTGACTTCTTCACCGTTGGCGACCAGCAGGACGCGATCGAAGGTCACGGATTCGCCAGTGGCGACTTCCAGTTTTTCGATCTTGAGGAATTCACCTTCAGCGACTTTGTACTGCTTGCCGCCGGTAACGATTACTGCGTAAGACATGGTATTTCTCCGATAATCCTGCTCACCCAGCGCTTTATATGATGAGTATTGGCTGGCATGGCTGCACAGGGCTGGAACGGCCCGGCGCAATTGCGTAAGGCAGGTGCTGCCCAGGAAGTTAGGGTGCGCGATTGTACGCAACCGCGGTTTTGCTTGCAAGTACCGCCCCCGGTGCACTGGCACCGCGCCTTGACACACCGGTACCCGCGACCTAGCATGCCGCGCAACCTCACTGGAGCAGCCGATGCAACCCCAATCCTTCTACCGCGCGGTGGCTGATGATTTCAGCGCCGTCGACGAGATCATCAAGAAGCAGCTGACCTCGCGCGTGCCGCTGGTATCGAAGATCGGCGACTATATCACGTCCGCCGGTGGCAAGCGCCTGCGCCCCCTGCTGGTGCTGCTGTGTGGCAAGGCCCTGGGCCGCGAAGGCGACGACCTGCGCCTGCTGGCTGCCACCATCGAATTCCTGCACACCGCTACCCTGCTGCACGACGACGTGGTCGACATGTCCGGCATGCGCCGTGGCCGCTCCACCGCCAATGCCCTGTGGGGCAACGCGCCGAGCGTGCTGGTGGGCGACTTCCTCTATTCGCGCTCGTTCGAGATGATGGTCGAACTGGGCTCGATGCCGGTCATGCAGATCCTGTCCAAGGCCACCCGTGTAATTGCCGAGGGTGAAGTGCTGCAACTGTCGCGGGTACGCGACGCCAGCACCACCGAGGAAGTCTACATGGAGGTCATCCGCGGCAAGACCGCGATGCTGTTCGAAGCTTCGACCCACAGCGCCGCCGCGCTGGCCGAAGCCACCGATGAACAGCGCGAGGCCCTGCGTACCTTCGGTGACCACCTGGGTGTGGCGTTCCAGCTGGTCGACGACCTGCTGGACTACAAGGGCGACTCGCAGACCCTGGGCAAGAACGTCGGTGACGACCTGGCCGAAGGCAAGCCTACCCTGCCGCTGATCTACACCATGCGCGAAGGCACCGCCGAACAGGCTGCGCTGGTGCGCCAGGCGATCCAGAAGGGTGGCCTGGAGGACCTGGAGCAGATTCGCGTGGCGGTCGAGGAGTCGGGGGCGCTGAACTACACGGCGGAGCTGGCGCGTGACTATGTCAAACGTGCCATCGCATGTCTCGAGGTGCTGCCAGCCAGTGAATACCGGGATGCGCTGGTTGAGCTGAGCGAGTTTGCTGTCGCGCGTACTCACTGACAGATCGAGTCGCCTTCATTCGCGGGTAAACCCGCTCCCACAGGGATATCGCAGGCCTCTGGGTCTATGTTGTACCTGTGGGAGCGGGTTTACCCGCGAAGCTTTTGTCCGGACATAATCACTTTCGCAGAAATACCTTTTACAATGCGGGCCTTTAACCGCCCGTCTGTTTGTTTGAGGAACCGAAGTGAGCACTCTGCCACCCTGCCCGAAATGCAACTCCGAATACACCTATGAGGATGGCACTCAGCTGATCTGCCCCGAATGCGCCCACGAGTGGTCGGCCAGCGGCGACGCCGAAGCGGCCAGCGACGAGGTGGTGAAAAAGGACTCGGTCGGCAACATCCTGCAGGACGGCGACACCGTCACCGTGATCAAGGACCTCAAGGTCAAGGGCTCTTCCCTGGTGGTCAAGGTCGGCACCAAGGTCAAGAACATCCGCCTGTGCGACGGCGACCACGACATCGACTGCAAGATCGACGGCATCGGCGCCATGAAGCTGAAGTCCGAGTTCGTGCGCAAGGTCTGATCACCCAGAAATCCGCCAATTGGCGCTTGCTATTTTGATAATAGGAATTATTCTCATTGGAATTGCTATCCAAGGAGAATAGCCATGACTTATCTGATCGACGCCTGGCTGGACCGCCCTCACCCCTACCTGCGCATCCTTCATCGGGAAACCGGCGAAGTGTGCGCGGTGCTTGAAGAAGAAGCGCTCGACGAGCTGCGTGACCAGGGTGACCTGGACATGAGCGGGCTGAATTCGAGTGAACCGGGGGTACTCAAGGAGCTGGTGCGCAATCTGTTTCTGTTCTGCTATGCGCGGGCGTTGCGCCCCGGGGGAACAGACTGGAATTGAGGCCAGCAGGGCCGGCCTCTTCGCGGGTAAACCCGCGAATGGGGCCGCAAAGCGGCCCCGAGAGCATTACAGAACGTCGAGCAGCTCGACGTCGAACACCAGCACGCTGTGCGGCGGGATGCTGCCAACGCCTTGGGCGCCGTAGGCCAGCTCGCTCGGCACGTACAGGCGCCACTTGCTGCCAGCATTCATCAGCTGCAGGGCTTCGGTCCAGCCAGCGATCACGCCACCCACCGGGAATTCAGCCGGCTGACCACGGTCGTAGGAACTGTCGAACACAGTGCCGTCGATCAGGGTGCCGTGGTAGTGCGTGCGCACGTTGTCTTCGCGGGTCGGCTTGGCGCCTTCGCCTGCGGTCAGCACTTCGAACTGCAGGCCCGAGGCCAGGGTGGTGATGCCGTCACGCTTGGCGTTCTCGACCAGGAATGCCTTGCCAGCAGCAGCAGCGGCTTCAGCCTTGGCAGCCGCTTCGGCTTGCATCACGTCGCGGATGACCTTGAAGCTGGCCGACAAGTCGGCTTCGCTGACGCGGCTGTCGGCGCCGCTGAAGGCGTCGGTCAGGCCGGCCAGGATGGCTTCCAGGCTGACGCCTGGCGGCGGGTTGTCGCGCAGCTGGCCGCCCAGCTGACGGCCAATGCCGTAGCTGACGCGAGTTTCGTCGGTGGACAGGTTGAGTTCGGACATTGTCGTGCTCCACTGCAGGGCGCAGTGAAGCCGCGCCCTTGATGAAAAGGGCGAGCAGCCTAGCACACTGGGGCGCGGCGAGCAGCTACCAGGCCGAGCGCTGGGAAATCGGCACCTTCAAGTCTTCTTCAGGGTGCGTGCCCATGCCGCACATTTCGTCCTGCACCGACCAGTGCACCAGGTTCATCGAGACCAAGGGGATGGTTTGCAGCAACTTGCGCGCATCCTCCACCGAATGCACGCGCAAGCGTTCACCACGGGCGTCGGACAGGGGGTGGGGGTGGCCTTTGATCCGGGCCTCGAGCAGGTAGTCACCGCCTTCGATGGCGATCAGGTTCAGTTCGTCGACATGGCCAGCCCTGGCCTCGGTGTTGAGCTGATGCAGGTTCATGAGAGCACCTCGCTGGTGGAACCACGCATGAGTGCTCATTTTTTCTACAGGAAGGGAGAATACACAAGGCATGACTGACGCCGCTCGTCAGTTGGAAGCCGAACTGTGTGGGAGCGGCCTTGTGTCGCGAAAGGGCCGCGTGGCGGCCCCGGGATATCAGCAGCAATGCATGAACAGCGGGGGCTGCTGCGCAGCCCTTTCGCGACACAAGGCCGCTCCCACAAAGGGAAAGACTCAGTGCTTGGTCAGCTTGTCCAGGTAGCCCATGCAGAATGCCGAGACCACGAAGGTCATGTGGATGATCACGTACCACATCAGGTAATCGGTGGAAATATTCTGCGCGTCCATGAACACCCGCAGCAGGTGGATGGACGAAATGGCCACGATCGACGCGGCAACCTTCATCTTCAGCGACGAAGAGTCCATCTTGCCCAGCCAGTTGAGCTTTTCCTTGCTATCGTCGATGTCCAGTTGCGAGACGAAGTTCTCGTAGCCCGAGATCATCACCATCACCAGCAGGCCACCCACCAGCGACATGTCGATCAGCGACAGGATCACCAGGATCAGGTCGGCTTCGCTCAGGGCAAAGACGTTGGGCAGGACGTGGACCACTTCCTGGAAGAATTTCAGCGCCAGGGCCAGCAGGCCGAGGGACAGGCCGAAGTAGATGGGGGCGAGCAGCCAGCGCGAGGCATACATCGCATTTTCGAGGATACGTTCCATGGGGGGTTGGGACTCATCAGGTGACTAAAAAAGCGACGGCGAGTATAGCCAGCCACCTGTTACAGCAAAAGCCCGGTGAAAGGGGCTGCTCTGCAGCCCAATCGCCGGCACGCCAACTCCCACAGGTTGATCACTGACCTATGGCCTTTGCTTTACCTGTGGGAGCTGGCTTGCCGGCGATGAGGCCAGTGAAAGTTACTCAGGTCTCAGGATGAAACTGGTAATCCCCCAGGTTCCGGCACCGCTCACCATTGATCCGCCGCAACTGCGCCTGCAAATGCAGACACCAGATCTGCGGATCCTCGGCCACCTGATAGCCATGCAAGGTCAGGCTGTCGACAATGGCATTGAGTACCGACTCGGCCACCAGCGGCCCATGGAACGGCCCTTGGGCCTTGATCGCGGACGGTTGTTCACCGGCCATGCCGGCGGCGAACAGCAGCGTCCACATGCCATTGTCCCCGGCCAGCGGACGGATGCTGCATTCGATGCGGGTCACCAGGCCCAGGCACTGGCGTGTGAGGCTGAGATTGCGCATGGCCGCGCCCCCTCCAATAAGCCTTGTTCAGCCTGAACCTCAGGCTGTTTCCATCCTGAACGCTAATACCGTCCTTGAGTTCCAGCATAGAAGAACAGTATCGAAAGATGGAAAACCGGCGCTGAACGGTAGCACATCGCCGCTAGCGCCGGCTTCTTGACTCAGGCCGGCCTGGCCTGGGCGATCACCTCTTCCATACGCTCCTTCTCCGCCTTCTCGATTTCTTCCTCGCTGATCATCTCGGCGATCTCACGCAGGCGCTCCACCACCCGGGCGTTGACGCTACCTTCGGTGAACTGGCCCTTGTCATCCAGCACTCCGGCCTCCTCGCCCACCAGCAGGCTCAATGCCTCGTCGGCCTGGCTGACGGCGTAGACGTGGAACATGCCGTTTTCCACGGCCTGCAGCACGCGTTCGTCGAGCATTAGCGTGGCGACGTTGGCGCGCGGGATGATCACCCCCTGCTCGCCGGTCAATCCACGCGCCTCGCACAGGCGGAAGAAGCCCTCGATCTTCTCGTTGACCCCGCCCACCGCCTGCACTTCACCAAACTGGTTGATCGAACCGGTAATGGCGAAACACTGCTTGAGCGGCGTGCGTGACAAGGCCGAAATCAGCGTGCAGGCTTCGCCCAGCGAGGCGCTGTCACCGTCCACATAGCCGTAGGACTGTTCCAAAGCGATGCTCGCCGAGATCGCCAGCGGGAACTCCTGGGCATAGCGGCTGCCCAGGTAGCCGGTGAGGATCATCACTCCTTTGGAGTGAATCGGCTGGCCGAGATTGACCTCACGCTCGATGTCGACGATACCGCTGCCGCCCGGGTACACGGTGGCGGAGATACGCGCCGGCATGCCGAACGCCGAATCACCCACTTCCAGCACGGTCAGGCCGTTGCACTTGCCAATGGCCGCGCCTTCAGTGTCGATCAGAATGATGCCAGCGAGCATATCGTCCAGCACCCGCTGCGAAACACGCCCGGTGCGGGTGGCCTTGGCCTTTAGCGCACGCTCGATGTGCCCGGCGTCGGTCATTTCGTCACTGGCCAGCTGGCGGATGAAATCGGCTTCGCTGACCAGCTGGAACAGGTCGCCGATGCGGGCCGACAGGCGCGACTGGTTTTCTGCCAGACGGGCGCTGTAGGTGGCCAGGCGCGCCACCGCGTCACTGGTCAGTGGCGCCATGCCCTCTTCGTTGGTGCGGGTACGCAACAGCTGGGCGAACTGCTCCAGGTTCTCGTCGACCATGGGCATGTCTTCGTCGAAGTCCACCAGCACCCGGAACATCTCCTGGAAGTCCGGGTCGTGGTCCTGCAGCGCGTAGTACAGCTGGCGCGAACCGATGATGACCAGCTTGACGTTCAGCGGGATCATCTGCGGCGTCAGGCTGACGGAGGCCACCCGGCCCAGCTCGCCCAGTGGCGATTCCATCTTCAACTTGCGTGACTGCAGCGCACGCTTGAGCGCGTCCCAGACGAATGGTTCGCCCAGCATCTTCTCCGCTTCCAGAATCAGGAAGCCGCCGTTGGCCCGGTGCAGCGCGCCCGGGCGCAGCTGGCGGTACGAGGTGTACAGCGCACCCTGGTCAGTGCTGTATTCAATACGGCCAAACAGGTTGTCGTAGGTCGGGTGCGGCTCGAACACCACCGGCGCACCACCGTCGGCGTGGTGGCCGACCACCAGGCTGGGGGCGTACTGCTCTTCCAGCAGCTTGCGCGCGGCGGCATCGGTCTTGCTGTCATCGACCAGTTGTTCGACCACGGTACGCAGCAGGTTCATCTGCACCGACTGCAGGTAGGCGCAGACCGCAGCGTTCTCGGCGTACTTTTCCGACAGCGGCGCCAGCAAAGGCTGCAGGGCCAGGGTGATGGTTTCTTCGTTGAGCTGGCGCAGCTGGTTGTTCGACTCGCGTTTCCACTGCGGCAGGCTGGCCAGCTCTTCGTTCAGGCGTTCCTCGAGCAGGGCGATGTCCTCGTGGAACTGCTCGCGCACCTCTTCCGGCAACTGGGCGAATTCGGCTTCGTCCAGCGCCTTGCCGTCGGCCATCGGGGTGAAGGCGACGTTGCTGGCGTCGCGATACAGGGCCACGTCCTTTTCCAGCGAGGCGCGCTCGATCACATCCAGGGCGCGGTCGTAACGCTGGTTGAAGGCGCGGTCGATAGCGCCCTTTTTCTGCTGGTACGACGGGTGCTCGAACACCGCCGGGAAGGTCGACAACAAGTTGTCGATCAGCCCGTTCATGTCGGCGATGAACGCCCCGGCGCTGCCGGACGGCAACTCCAGCGCGCGGGGTTCACGGGTGTCGTCGAAGTGGTTGACGTAGACCCAGTCGGCCGGGGTCTGCTGGCGCTTGCCCTCGGCCTTGAGATAGCGCTTGACGAACGAGAAGCGGCCGGTGCCAGGCTCGCCCATCACGTACACGTTGTAACCGGGGCGCGGCATGGCCACGCCAAACTGCAGGGCCTCGACAGCGCGCTCCTGGCCCAGGACTCCGCGAAACGGCTCCAGATCGTCGGTATTGGTAAAGGCAAACTGCTCGGGGGAGAAACGCCGGGTCAGGGCTTCAGGCGCGAGACGCAGGCGCGCAGCGACAGGATCGGGCATTGGGTTTCCTTACTTCGGCGGGGCAGATACGCAGCATTCTGGCGCTGCCTGCGCGCGCCTTGCAAGGCTCCACAGGACTTTATGTCGCAGCCGGAGCGGGACATGTAACAGCAAATTTTTCGCAATCAACAACGCAACCGTTAGATCGTGCCTAAACTCCAAGCTGCGCGGGTGGGTGAAACGCTTTCCCGACCTGGCAACCGAGTTGCCAGAAACCCTGACCCTTGGTTAAGTCAAATAGAGAACAAATGCTATGAAACGGATTCTTCTGGGTACTCTGTTCACCGTAGCCTCACTCAATGCCATGGCCGAAGCGCCAGGCGGCCCGAACTGCGGCTGGGGCAACATGCTGTTCGAAGGCCAGCGCGGCACTCCGGCACACTTCCTGGCTTCCACCACCAACGGCACCTCCGGTAACGCCACCTTCGGCATGACCTCCGGCACCAACGGCTGCTCGACCAAGGCGTCGCTGACCTATGGTGGCAAGTCCTGGTTCGCCATGAACGGCATGATGAATGAACTGTCCGAAGACATGGCCATGGGCCAGGGCGAAGCACTGACCACCTATGCCGTGGTTCTCGGCGTGGCCCCGGAAGACCGTGGCTACTTCGCGTCGGTCACCCACCAGCACTTCAACCAGATCTTCAGCAGCGCCGACGTCACTGCCGAAACGGTCCACAGCAACACCCTGGCCGTTCTGAAGAACGACCCACGCCTGGCCAAATACGCTCCCGAGGCCTGAGTACAGCTGCTCCCGCCCCGGCTCCGGGGCGGGTTTCGCCTTTTACCGGCATCGTTAAGAAGTAGTTGCCCGACATGCTCAAACGCTTCGTATCCCTGGCGCTGTGTGCCTGCGCCCCTGTTCATGCCGCGCCCGTGCTGGACCAAGGCCGTGCCCAGCAACTGGCCAACACCCCTTACTGGATTGCCCTGGGCCATTACGAAACCGCCAAGTTCGGTGGCTGGCGCAGCTATGTGGACGATGATGCGTTCTTCCTCGCCGAGGACGGCGCGCACCACCCCGACCGGGAGCTGCAAGCCACGCTCGCAGCGCTGTACGCCCCGGCCGACCTCGGTGACAAGCACGCCCAATGCGTGTTCCCGGCGCGCACCCGGTGGCTGCGCGAACAGCTCGACCTGCAAGATTTGCCGCAACCGCACTGCCAGGAATTCACCACCTGGTACCAGTCGATCGACCCGCACAGTGCGGCGCTGATTTTCCCGGCAGCCTACCTGAACAGCCCGTCATCGATGTTCGGCCACACCCTGCTGCGCATCGACCAGTCCAACACCCGCAGCGACGACACCACGTTGCTGAGCTACGCGATCAACTTCGGCGCCTATATCGAAGGCAGCGACAACAGCATCCTGTACGCCTGGAAGGGCCTGATGGGCGGCTACCCGGGCCTGTTCGCGCTAATGCCCTACCAGGAAAAACTGTCCGAATACCGCAGCCTGGAAAACCGCGACCTGTGGGAGTACCAGCTGGACCTGACCCCGAAAGAAACCGGGCGCATGGTCGAGCATGTGTGGGAGTTGAAGCAGATCCAGTTCGACTACTTCTTCTTCGACGAAAACTGCTCGTATCGCCTGCTGGAGCTGCTGCAGGTGGCCCGGCCGAGCCTGGACCTGACCTCGCAGTTCCCGCTGACCGCCATCCCGACCGACACGGTGAAGGCCGTGAAGCAGTCCGGCATGGTCGCCAGCGAGACGTACCGCCCCTCGCGCGAACGTGAACTGCTGGCCCGGGCCGAGCCGCTCGATCACGGCGAAAAGCGCCAGGTGCTGGCGGTAAGCGCCGACACCGCACAACTGCTGGGCGCCGAATTCAAGGCCCTGCCCCGCGAGCGCCAGGCGCTGGTGCAGGATGCCGCGTACCGCCTGGAGCGTTACCGCGCCAATGGCCAGGAGCGCGACCCCGGGCAGGCGAAGCGCAGCTTCGAACTGCTGCGGGCGATCAACAGCAACCCACCACCGCCCCTGCAGATCGAGCGTCCGGGCCTGCCCGAAGACGGCCACGACTCTCGCACCTGGCAGCTGGGCGTGGGCACCCGCGAAGACCGCGCCTACGCCGAGTACGGCCTGCGCATGGCCTATCACGACCTGAATGACAACGCCTATGGCTTCCCGCTGGGGGCGCAGATCGAGATCCTGCAACTGAAGCTGCGCCAGTACGAAGGCAACGACTGGCAGGTACAGCGCCTGGACCTGGCCACCATCCGCTCGCTGACACCGCGCAACGCGCTGCTCAAGCCCTGGTCGTGGCAGGTGGCCGGCGGGCTGGAGCGGGTGCCGGGCAAGCATGATGACGAGGTGTTGGTGAGCCATGTGAACGGCGGGGCCGGCGGCACCTGGCAACTGGCCGACGGGTTGCTGGGCTTTGCCCTGGGCACGGTGCGGGTCGAGCATCACAATGATTTCGCCCAGTTCGTCGCCCCGGCGGCAGGCTTCAATGGCGGGCTGCTGTGGCGCAACGGGCTGGGCAACATGACCCTGGAGGCCAAGGGTGATTACTTCACCAATGGCGAGGTACGGCGCAGCGTGAGCCTGAACCAGCAGTGGGAGATCAGCCAGAACCTGGGGCTGCGGTTGAGCGCTTCGCGGGAGTTCAGCCACCTGGCTACGGCGCAGAACGAGGTGATGCTGGAATTGAAGTGGTATCACTACTGAAGCGGACTTTGTGGGAGCGGCCTTGCGTCGCGAAAGGGGTGCGAAGCGCCCCCAGATTGTTGCACTCATGCAGAATTGCCGGGGCCGCTTTGCGGCCCTTTCGCGACGCAAGGCCGCTCCCACAAATGACCGCATCAAGGCTGAGCTGTGTGAACCAACCGACTCTTTGACACTGTTTTAACGGCTCCCCGACAAATCGCCACCTAGACTTGCCAGTATCAACCGGAGGGTTTTGTGGTTATGTCGCGGTACTGGTTCGGCGTGTGCATGGCGTTGTTGCTGTCTGGTTGCGAAACCACCCACGAGCAGATGGTCAACCAGGGCTATCCCCCGGCCTATGCCGATGGTTTTCAGGACGGCTGCAGCAGCGGCCGCCAGGCGGCCGGGCTGATGGTTGGCGGCTTTCGCAAGGATGTGCCGCGCTACCTGCACGAGCGCCAGTACGAAAGCGGCTGGGACGACGGCTTTCGCCAGTGCCACGCCATGCAGAACAGCGAAGAACAGCGCCAGTACCACGAACGCTTCCGGGACCAGCGCGAGCGCGACTGGGAGCAGGAAAAGGACCGCGACGCCGCACGCGCCTATCGCCACAACTGAGTCGTAAACGGATATCCCTTGAAACCGGCGGCCTGCGATGATGGTCTCCTGCACAAGGAGGCCCCCCATGAGCCGAGCATTCGTCAACGAAGACCAGGCCGCCGCCCAGGCTGACCAGCCGGTCGAGCGACGGGTCAGCGAACAACCCAACTACCTCACCGCCACTGGCCTGCGCCAGCTGCAGGCGCGCGTGGCCGAGCTCAATGCCCTGCGCAGCGAACTGCAGGCACAGGGCGAGCGCGGCGACAAGCAGCGGCTGGCGGATACCGAACGGGACCTGCGCTACTTCAGCGCGCGGGTGCAGAGTGCCCAGGTAGTGCCGGCGGCTACGTCGCGCAGCAAGGTGCAGATTGGTAGCCAGGTGCGGTTTGTCGATGCGCAGGACCAGGAACATGTGGTGCGGCTGGTGGGCGAGGATGAAGCGGATGCAGGGCGGGGGCTGATCAACTGGGGGTCGCCGTTGGGGCAGGCCTTGCTCGGGGCGGGGCCGGGGGATGAGGTGGCCTGGCGGCGGCCGGTGGGGGATCAGGTGATCGAGGTGATCGAAATTGAAGGTGAGCCCTAGGGACCGCTTCGCGCCCCATCGCCGGCAAGCGCGGCTCCCACAGGAAGCGCGCAGCTCTCAAGCCTTTCAGTACCTGTGGGAGCCGCGCTTGCCGGCGATGGGCTGCAAAGCAGCCCCTAGGGCCTCGAATCAGACCACGCCCTGCGCCAGCATCGCATCGGCCACTTTCACAAAGCCCGCGATGTTCGCACCTTTGACATAGTTGATGCTGCCATCGGCCTCTTCACCGTAATGCACGCAAGCATGGTGAATCGACTGCATGATGTTGTGCAGCTTGCTGTCCACCTCGCCGGCAGTCCACAGCAGGCGCATGGCATTTTGCGACATCTCCAGGCCCGAGACGGCCACGCCGCCGGCGTTGGAGGCCTTGCCCGGGGCGTACAGGATGCCGGCTTCCAGGAAGATGTCCACAGCCTCCAGGGTGGTCGGCATGTTGGCGCCTTCGGCCACGCAGATGCAGCCATTACGCAGCAAGGTGCGGGCGTCTTCGGCGTCCAGCTCGTTCTGCGTGGCACACGGCAGGGCGATGTCGCACGGCAGGCTCCACGGGGTCTGGCCCTTGCGGAACTCCAGGCCGAACTGCGCGGCCAGTTCGCTGATGCGGCCACGCTTGACGTTCTTCAGCTCCATCACCGCATCCCACTGGGCTTCGGTCAGGCCGGCTTCGGCGTACAGGGTGCCTTCGGAGTCGGACAGCGAAATCACCTTGCCACCCAGGTCCATGACCTTGCGCGCGGCATACTGGGCCACGTTACCCGAGCCGGAAATCGCCACGCGGCAGCCATCGATACGCTTGTCCTGACGCTTGAGCATTTCTTCGGCGAAGTACACGCAGCCGTAGCCGGTGGCTTCCGGGCGGATCAGGCTGCCGCCGTAGGTCATGCCCTTGCCGGTCAGCACCGAAGTGAACTGGTTGGCCAGGCGCTTGTACTGGCCGAACATGAAGCCGATTTCGCGCGCACCCACGCCGATGTCGCCGGCAGGGACGTCCAGATCAGCGCCGATGTGGCGGTACAGCTCGCTCATGAACGCCTGGCAGAAGCGCATGACTTCAGCGTCGCTCTTGCCTTTGGGGTCGAAGTCCGAGCCGCCTTTGCCGCCGCCCATGGGCAGCGAGGTGAGGGAGTTCTTGAACACCTGCTCGAAGGCCAGGAACTTGAGCACGCCCAGGTTGACCGACGGGTGGAAGCGCAGGCCGCCCTTGTACGGGCCGATGGCGCTGCTCATCTGGATGCGGTAGCCGCGGTTGACCTGCACCTTGCCCTGGTCATCGACCCAGGACACACGGAACAGTACGGCGCGCTCAGGCTCGACCATGCGCTCCAGAATGCCGGCCTGCAGGTAATGCGGGTTGGCCTCGAGGAACGGCCACAGGCTGCGCAGCACCTCCTCCACCGCCTGGTGGAATTCAGGTTGGCCCGGGTCGCGTTGTTTCAGGCGCGCGAGGAAATTGTCGACAGATTCGATCATGGTAGACATCTCACCAAGAGGATTGGACTTATTGGTTTTTTCAGGAATGTACCAAGAAGCAAACGCACTGGAACAGGGCGAGATGTCGTTTTTTTGAAATTATTTGGTGCATTTTCTATAACTGTATACAAACCAACCGTCAGTGCCGGCTTCTTCGCGGGTAAACCCGCTCCCACAGGGGTTTGCATAAGCCCCAAGGTTGAGGGTTCTCTGTGGGAGCGGGTTTACCCGTCGAAGAAGCCAGCACCACTTTCCAGCCAGGCACAAAAATGGGGCCACACAGGGCCCCACTCTTGTGCATCAGAAAACCGGCTTACTGGGCCAGCTTCTTGTGCCGTACACGGTGCGGCTGGGCAGCAGCATCGCCCAGGCGCTTCTTGCGGTCGGCTTCGTACTCGGTGTAGTTACCCTCGAAGAACACCACGTTCGAGTCGTCTTCGTACGCCAGGATGTGGGTAGCCACACGGTCCAGGAACCAACGGTCGTGGGAGATCACGATCGCCGCGCCCGGGAAGTCCAGCAGGGCTTCTTCCAGCGAACGCAGGGTTTCGACGTCGAGGTCGTTGGACGGTTCGTCGAGCAGCAGGACGTTACCGCCCTCCTTCAGGGTCAGGGCCAGGTGCAGGCGGCCACGCTCACCACCGGACAGGTCCTTGACGAACTTCTGCTGGTCGCCGCCCTTGAAGTTGAAGCGGCCAACGTAGGTACGCGACGGGATCTCGTAGTTGCCAATGCGGATCATGTCGGAACCGTCGGAAACCTGCTGGAACACGGTCTTGCCACCGTCCAGGTCCTCGCGACTCTGGTCGACACAGGCCAGCTGCACGGTTTCACCGATCTCGATGCTGCCCGAGTCCGGCTGTTCCTTGCCCATCAGCATGCGGAACAGGGTCGACTTACCGGCACCATTACCACCGATTACACCGACAATGGCACCTTTAGGCATGGAGAACGACAGGTTGTCGATCAGCACGCGGTCGCCGTAGCCCTTGGTGACGTTCTTGAACTCGATGACCTTGTCGCCCAGGCGCGGACCGGCCGGGATGTAGATCTCGTTGGTTTCGCTGCGCTTCTGGAATTCCTGCGACTGCATTTCTTCAAAGCGCTGCAGACGGGCCTTGGACTTGGACTGGCGAGCCTTGGCGCCTTTGCGCACCCACTCCAGTTCCTCTTTCATGGCCTTCTCGTGGGCGCTCTGCTGCTTGGATTCCTGCGCCAGCCGCTCGGACTTGGCTTCCAGCCAGCCCGAGTAGTTGCCTTCGTACGGGATGCCCGCGCCGCGGTCCAGTTCCAGGATCCAGCCGGCGACGTTGTCGAGGAAGTAACGGTCGTGGGTAATCGCTACCACGGTGCCCGGGAAGTCGTGCAGGAAGCGCTCCAGCCAGGCCACCGAGTCGGCATCCAGGTGGTTGGTCGGTTCGTCCAGCAGCAGCATGTCGGGGGCCGACAGCAGCAGGCGGCACAGGGCCACGCGGCGCTTCTCACCACCGGACAGGTGCTCGATGCGCGCGTCCCAGGCCGGCAGGCGCAGGGCGTCGGCGGCGACGTCCAGCTGGCGCTCCAGGTTGTGGCCGTCGGCGGCCTGCAGGATGGCTTCCAGCTTGGCCTGCTCGGCGGCCAGCTTGTCGAAGTCGGCATCCGGTTCGGCGTAGGCCGCGTAAACCTCGTCCAGGCGCGCCTGGGCGTCCTTGATCACGCTGACCGCTTCCTCGACCACTTCGCGCACCGACTTGTTCGGGTCCAGTTGCGGTTCCTGCGGCAGGTAGCCAACGTTGATGTCGGGCATCGGACGGGCTTCGCCGTCGAATTCCTTGTCGACGCCCGCCATGATCCGCAGCAGGGTCGACTTACCCGCACCGTTCAGGCCGAGCACGCCGATCTTGGCGCCCGGGAAGAACGACAGGGAAATGTTCTTGAGAATTTCCCGCTTCGGCGGCACGACCTTGCTCAGCCGATGCATGGTGTAGACGTATTGAGCCAAAACCAAGCCCTCTAATTCAGATAGATAAAGACATCGACGATCGCCCCGGCGCGCTGGCCAGGGGGATGTATTTACGGGGTGTCATTGAACAAAGTCGACCATTCTACGCCAACGCGCAGCGTTGCATAGGAGGGGCGGATGGTGGAGGGAGATCGCGGTGATCCCTGGAGGAAATCTACTACCTGTACTGGCCCCTTCGCGGCTAAAGCCGCTCCCACAGGAACTGCACGGTATTCGAAGGCAGTGATATCCCTGTGGAATCCCACAGGAACTGCACAGTATTCGAAGGCAGTGATATCCCTGTGGAATCCCACAGGAACTGCACAGTGCTCGAAGGCAGTGATATCCCTGTGGAATCCCACAGGAACTGCACAGTGCTCGAAGGCAGTGATATCCCTGTGGGAGCGGCTTTAGCCGCGAAAGGGCCGGTACAGCGGCAGATGACTCAGACGTGACGCTGCCTGGCCTTGCCCCGCGGCAAGCGGCAGCGGTCGCCCTGCTCGGCCAGGCGCGCGGCCCAGGCGGACTTCACGCTGAAGCCACCGCTGCGAGCAGGCTGCTGCTCGGCAGCTTTGGCCGGTTTGGCGGCCGCAGGCACACTGACGACCTTGGCCGCCGGCTTGACCTCGGCCACGGCAACTGCCGGCTCTGCTGCCGCCTTGGCGGTCTTGCGCAGCTCAGCCAGCGATGGGGCCTTGCTCTTGGCGACAGCTGCCGCCTCGGGTTTGCTCAGCGAACGCTGGCAAGACTTGCAGGATACGTCCTCGGTCACGGCAGTGCTGACAAGGGTCTGACTGCTGCGCCCGCAGGCGGAATCGAGGCCATTGGAGGAAAAGTGAGTAACCAAAACCGAACATCTCCGATGCGTTGTCATTTGAAGCGGGCGCTATTCTCGCACAGGTTGCAGGGGCTTGCCGAACCACCGGGCAGGCACCACCGGTCCAGCGGACTGGCACTTTGCCACATTCCTAGGCATGCTAGCCCGTTTCAGGTGTCCGGCCTTATAGTGCACCACCGCGGTCTGGCAACCAGCCACCGGCGCTTACCGTGCATGATCCATCCCTGCCATCGCCAGCCCAATCGCAGGATCAACGCTTGACCAATCTTACACATCCGTCGTCATTGCGTTCCGCGCCACAGACACCCGTCGCTTCGCTGCGCGGGTCGATCAAGGGTGCGCTGGCGCTGCTGGCCCTGATCCTGCTAGGCCTACTGCTGTGGCAGTTGTTCGCCCAGTTCAACCATACCCAGGCCGACCTGCGCAAACAGAGCCTGGACGCCACCGCCGAACAGGCCGACCACCTGAGCCTGAACATGGCGCTCAAGGCCCAGCAGGCCATGAATGTGGTGCAGCCCTACCTCAAGGCGCCGGCGCCCAAGGCCCTGCCCAGCCTGCTTGGCACCCTGCGCGAGCGCCTGCCGGCCCTGCAGAACATGGCCTGGCTGGACGCTACCGGGCAGGTGCAGGCCGACAGCCTGGCCGGCAGCCCCGACCGCCAGTTGCTTGACGAGTTGCTCAGGTTGAACCACGGCCGCCCGTACTTCTTCAGCAATTCGGCCGACAACCGCACCCTCTACCTGTTGCTACGTCAGGTCACCGCACAGGACCGTGGTTATTGGCTGCTGCGCCTGTCGCCAGACTACTACCGCACCCTCACCCTCGACCTCGACGGTGCCGGCCACCCGCTGTGGCTGCTGGAAAACAGCCGCAACGGCGAGGTGCTGCAAAGCCACGCGCCGGCCGATACCAGCAATGAACCGCTGCAAAGCGTGATGCTGGCCTTCCTCGACAACAGTACCTGGCAGTTGCGCGGCCTGTTCGACGCCAAGCAGGCCCGGCAGAAGCTGCTGCCGGCGCTGCTCGGCAAATGCCTGTTGGTGCTGTTCTGCGCCCTGCTGCCGGTGCTGGCCCTGATCAGCATGCGCCGCCGCCAACGGGCGCTACAGGAAGACCGCCGGCGCTACCAGGATATCTTCGAAGGCACCGGCGTGGCCTTGTGCGTGCTCGACCTGTCCAGCCTGCCCGGCAAACTCGACCGCTACCACCTGCGCAACCGTGCCGCGCTCAAGCACAGCCTGGCCCTGGACCCGAACCTGCGCCGCTCGCTGCTGCTGGAGCTGAAGATCACCGAGATCAACCAGGTGGCTCGCCAGTTGTTGAACATCGACTGCCACGAAGGTGCCTGGCAGCGCCTGATCGACGGCACCGGCGATGGCCGCGACAGCGTCGGCATGCAGCTGATCGACGCGCTGATCGAGCAACGCCCGCTGCTGGAACTGGAAGTGCGTCTGCCGGCGCCGCTGGGTGGCGAGTTGCACCTGTGGCTGATGGCCCGCCTGCCGCAGCAACGCCGTGATTACCAGGCGGTCATCCTCAGCATCAGCGACATCACCAGCCGCAAGCAGGTGGAACTGTCGCTGCTGGAGCGTGAAAGCTTCTGGTCGGACGTGGTGCGCACCGTGCCCGACCAGCTGTACGTGCAGGACGTGCTCAACCAGCGGATGATCTTCAGCAACCGCCACCTTGGCCAGACCTTGGGCTACGACCGTACCGAGCTGGCGCAGATGGGCGACCGCTTCTGGGAACTGCTGCTGCACCCCGAGGACGCGGCGCACTACCAGGCACTGCGCCAGCAACAGCGCGACAGCGGCCATGATCAGCCGCTGCACTGCCAGCTGCGCTTCCGCCACCGTGATGGCGGCTGGCGCTGCTACGACATCCGCGAACAAGTGCTGACCCGTGACGCCGATGGCCTGGTGACGCGCATCATCGGCGTGGGCAAGGACGTGACGGTGCAGATCGAGGCCAGCCAGTCGCTACGCGACAGCGAACAGCGCTACCGCATGCTCGCCGAAAGCATCAGCGACGTGATCTTCTCCACCGACAGGCTGCTCCAGCTCAACTACGTCAGCCCCTCGGTGCAGGCCGTGCTGGGCTACCAGGCCGACTGGATCTTTACCAACGGCTGGCAGTCGATCATCGCCAACCCGGCCCAGCTCACCGGCATCTACAGCCTGATGGAGCGCGTCAGCAAGGCCATGGGCGACCCGGCCCAACTGGCCCAGCTGCGCAGCCAGCTGCCGACCCAGTTGTTCCTGTTCGACTGCCTGCGCGCCGATGGCCGCAAGATCCCCATCGAACTGCGCCTGGTGTTGGTGTGGGACGATGAGGAGCGCTTCGAAGGCGTGCTCGGGGTGGGCCGCGACATCAGCCAGCAACGCCGTGCCGAGAAAGACCTGCGCATGGCCGCGACGGTATTCGAGCACTCCACTTCGGCCATTCTCATCACCGACCCGGCCGGCTATATCGTCCAGGCCAACGAAGCGTTCAGCCGCGTCAGTGGTTACGCCGTCAGCGAGGTGCTCGACCAGTTGCCGGGCCTGCTCACCGTCGGCGAACAGCAGGAGGGCCACCTGCGCTACGTGGTCAAGCAACTGCACCAGCGCGGCAGCTGGGAGGGCGAGGTTTGGCTCAAGCGCCGCGACGGCGACCACTACCCGGCCTGGGTCGGCATTACCGCGGTGCTGGACGACGAAGGCGACCTGGCCAGCTACGTGTGCTTCTTCACCGACATCAGCGAGCGCAAGGCCAGTGAACAGCGCATTCACCGCCTGGCCTACTACGACGCCCTCACCCACCTGCCCAACCGCTCGTTGTTCCAGGACCGCCTGTACAACGCCCTGCAGCAGGCCGAGCGGCAAAAGGCCTGGGTGGTGCTGATGTTCCTCGACCTGGACCGGTTCAAGCCGATCAACGACTCCCTCGGCCACGCCGCCGGCGACCGCATGCTCAAGGACATGGCCCAGCGCCTGCTGGCCTGTGTGGATAACGACGACACCGTGGCGCGCATGGGCGGCGACGAGTTCACCCTGCTGCTGCAACCGCGCGCTACCCGCGAGATGGCACTCAACCGCGCCATCCACGTGGCCGAGAACATCCTCGGCAGCCTGGTGCGGCCGTTCGTGCTGGAAAACCGCGAGTTCTTCGTCACCGCCAGCATCGGCATTGCCCTCAGCCCGCAGGATGGCAGCGAGCTGAGCCAGCTGATGAAAAACGCCGACACCGCCATGTACCACGCCAAGGAACGCGGCAAGAACAACTTCCAGTTCTACCAGGCGGAGATGAACGCCAGTGCCCTGGAACGCCTGGAGCTGGAAAGCGACCTGCGCCATGCCATGGAGCAGAATGAATTCATCCTCTACTACCAGCCGCAGTTCAGCGGCGACGGCAAGCGCCTGACCGGCGCCGAAGCGCTGCTGCGCTGGCGCCACCCGACGCGCGGCCTGGTGCCGCCGGGTGACTTCATCCCGGTGATCGAAGAGCTGGGCCTGGTGGTGGACGTGGGCGACTGGGTACTACGCGAGGCCAGCCGCCAGCTCAAGGCCTGGCACAAGGCCAAGGTGCGCGTGCCCAAGGTGTCGGTGAACATCTCGGCGCGGCAGTTCTCCGACGGCCAGCTGGGCACACGCATCGCTACCATTCTTGAAGAAACCGGCCTGCCACCGGCGTGCCTGGAGCTGGAGCTGACCGAAAGCATCCTGATGCGCGAAGTGGACGAAGCCATGCAGATTCTCGCCAGCCTGAAAAACCTCGGCCTGAGCATCGCGGTAGACGACTTCGGCACCGGTTACTCATCGCTGAACTACCTCAAGCAGTTCCCCATCGACGTGTTGAAGATCGACCGCACCTTCGTCGATGGCCTGCCTGAAGGCGAGCAGGATGCGCAAATTGCCCGGGCGATCATCGCCATGGCCCACAGCCTCAACCTGGCGGTGATCGCCGAAGGGGTGGAAACCCACGAGCAGCTGGAGTTCCTGCGCGAGCATGGTTGCGACGAGGTCCAGGGCTACCTGTTCGGCCGGCCGATGCCGGCGCATCAGTTCGAGGCGCAGTTCGCCAACGAGACGCTGTTCATGTTCCATTGATGCGTTGCCTGCGGCGATCCCTGTGGGAGCGGGTTTACCCGCGAACACCGGCGAAGCCGGTGCCATCCACCGCGTTGCCTTCTTCGCGGGTAAACCCGCTCCCACAGGTACGGTGTTACGGCTGAATACCGCAGAGAAAAACGGACCTGCGAGTCAATTCCATTCCCCGCCCAGCCCAGACACGGCGCGGGATGCAACATGAAGCCCATTGGTCCGCGACTTGATGCCACTTCATATGCCAGCCGCCAATCAATCGGTTAGAATGCCCCCCCAATTCACCCCGATCCTTGAGGACCGCCATGTTCAGCCGTGATTTGACCATTGCCAAGTACGACGCCGAGCTGTTCGAAGCCATGCAGCAAGAAGCTCTGCGCCAGGAAGAGCATATCGAGCTGATCGCTTCGGAAAACTACACCAGCCCGGCAGTCATGGAGGCCCAGGGCTCGGTCCTGACCAACAAGTACGCCGAAGGCTACCCGGGCAAGCGCTACTACGGTGGTTGCGAGTACGTCGACGTCGTCGAGCAACTGGCCATCGACCGTGCCAAGCAGCTGTTCGGCGCCGACTACGCCAACGTCCAGCCGCACGCCGGCTCCCAGGCCAACGCTGCCGTCTACCTGGCCCTGCTGTCGGCCGGTGACACCATCCTGGGCATGAGCCTGGCCCATGGTGGCCACCTGACCCACGGTGCTTCCGTCAGCTCTTCGGGCAAGCTGTACAACGCCATCCAGTACGGCATCGACAGCAACGGCCTGATCGACTACGACGAAGTCGAGCGCCTGGCAGTCGAGCACAAGCCGAAGATGATCGTTGCCGGCTTCTCGGCCTACTCGCAGGTTCTGGACTTCGCCCGCTTCCGCGCCATCGCCGACAAGGTTGGTGCCTACCTGTTCGTCGACATGGCCCACGTTGCCGGCCTGGTTGCCGCTGGCGTGTACCCGAACCCTGTTCCGTTCGCCGACGTGGTCACCACCACCACCCACAAGACCCTGCGCGGCCCGCGCGGCGGCCTGATCCTCGCTCGCAAGAACGAAGAGATCGAGAAGAAGCTGAACTCCGCCGTCTTCCCGGGCGCCCAGGGTGGCCCGCTGGAGCACGTCATCGCTGCCAAGGCCATCTGCTTCAAGGAAGCCCTGCAGCCTGAGTTCAAGGCTTACCAGCAGCAGGTGGTGAAGAACGCCCAGGCCATGGCCAGCGTGTTCATCGAGCGTGGTTTCGACGTGGTTTCCGGTGGCACCCAGAACCACCTGTTCCTGCTGTCGCTGATCAAGCAGGAAATCTCCGGCAAGGACGCTGACGCCGCGCTGGGCAAAGCCTTCATCACCGTCAACAAGAACTCGGTACCGAACGACCCACGTTCGCCGTTCGTCACCTCGGGCCTGCGTTTCGGCACCCCAGCCGTTACCACCCGTGGTTTCAAGGAAGCCGAGTGTAAAGAACTGGCTGGCTGGATCTGCGACATCCTGGCTGACCTGAACAACGAAGCGGTGATTGACGCCGTACGTGAGAAGGTCAAGGCCATCTGCAAGCAGCTGCCGGTTTACGGCAACTGATAGGCGCTAGCCTGCAGTGAAAAAGCCCGGCCTAGTGCCGGGCTTTTTCGTTTTCCGCCACTGCGCGGAACCAGTTCCGAATGGGTGCTTCATCAGGGTCGGCTTAGCCTGCCCCTTCTTGTACCCAACCGGAGACACGCCGTGGCCGATCACAAATCACTGTCATTTACCGCAGTCCTGCAAGTAGCCGACTGCCCTCTGAATACGCTGGGCAGCATCTGCACAGGGCCCATCATCCTCAGTAACCCGATTGACGGGTTTGGGCCTGGCATCGATGGTAGCTGTGCAGTTGGCATGCTTGATTGCTCGGTTGAAGATTGGCAACTGGCCAAGGAGACTGGGCTGATCACCTTTGACAAAGGCCCCAGTGCGCTACCGCTGCTACTGTATTTTCGCCATTTTGATGATGGCTACCGCCTGTATGTGCGCAGCGGCAAGCATTTCGGCGAAGGCGTATTCGCCAACGCCAATGGTTTGATAAATGTTCAACCCATAGAAGCCAGCGACCCTTGCTTGTGGAAAGTGGTCAATGCTCAAACCGATCAACCATTCGATCTCACACAGTGCGAGGGCCCTGATTGTGAAATCACGTTGGCGAGTGCCGAGGGGCACCCCGTCGAGGCCCACTACATCTACCCCGTCGGTGCATTTCTGGCCTGTTACCCGGCTGCCCATCCAGGTAGTTTGAACATGCTCATTCAAGAGCGGGGAGTCGATTGGCTCAACGCGGATTGACAAGCTCCAACTTTTCCTCAAATGCGCGCCCTGCCAGGGCGTAACGTATTACCCTGTGCCCCTTTAACATCAGCGGACACAGGGCTTACCTTGACCAGAGAACAACTCGAAACCCGGCAGATCCCGATCTACTTCGCCGCCGTGCTCGCCGCCCTCGCCTTCGGCCTGCTGGCCAGCGACACCGCGCACCATCTGGAAGCCCTGGTCACCCCCGCCATTGCCGTGCTGATGTACGCGATGTTCCTGCAAATCCCCTTCCTCGACCTGCGCCAGGGCCTGGGCAACCGCCGCTTCATCGCCGCCTTGCTGCTGGCCAACTTCATCCTCGTGCCACTGCTGGTCTGGACCATGACCCGTGGCCTGGTCGCACATCCGGCGATCCTTGTCGGCGCCCTGCTGGTACTGCTCACACCGTGCATCGACTACGTGGTGGTGTTCACCCATATCGGGAAAGGCGACTCACGCCTGACCCTGGCCGCCACCCCCGTGTTGCTGTTGCTGCAACTGGTGCTGTTGCCGGTGTATCTGGCGCTGATGCTGGGTGACAGCAGCAACGTGGCCATCTCCGTCACCCCGTTCGTGAAAGCCTTCGTGCTGCTGATCGTGCTACCGATGGTCCTCGCCGTGCTCACCAGCGCCGGCGCCCGTCGCTCGCGCACGGTCTCGACCTGGAACGACGCCTGGGCGTGGATGCCGGTACCGGCCATGGTCCTGGTGCTGGTGGTGGTCATCGCCTCGCAGATAGCCGTGGTGCTGCGTGATTTCGACCGGTTGCTGCCGGTGGTCCCGGTGTACATCGGCTTCATGCTGTTGGCGCCAGTGCTCGGGTTTGTTGCGGCGCGCGTGCTGCGCTTGCCGGTGACCGAGGCACGCTCGGTAACCTTCAGCGCCGCCACGCGCAACTCGCTGGT
This sequence comes from Pseudomonas persica, assembly GCF_900291015.1. Taxonomy (GTDB): domain Bacteria; phylum Pseudomonadota; class Gammaproteobacteria; order Pseudomonadales; family Pseudomonadaceae; genus Aquipseudomonas. The sequence goes on along the minus strand of NZ_OLKL01000010.1, from coordinate 47,646 downwards.
GGTGTTGCCGTTGGCGCTGGCCCTGCCCGAAGAAATGCGCGGGTTGGCGGCGGCAGCTGTGATTACACAGACATTGGTGGAGCTGGCAAGCGAACTGATCTACGTAAGGGCGGTGCCCCGAGCCGTGCGCTGACCCGGGGGCATCGGTCGCTTAGGCTCAGGAGCGCCCAGGGCACACGGCAAATACCTGTACCTCGACCAGGTAACCCTCTCCCAGGTCTGCGCCTACACAGGCCCGTGGTGGTTTCGGAAAACTCTGCAACCAGGCGTCGTACACCTCATTGACCAGGTCGAAGTGGCTGTAGTCGGCAATCCATAACTGAACCCGGGTCAAGTGTTCCTTGCCGACGTTGGCCGCTGCCATCAACCCATCGATCGTATCCAACGCCTGACGCAACTGCCCCTGCACATCCTGGCGCAGGTCGTCCGCGACTACGCCGGCCGTTTCGAACAGGCCCCTGTAGCTGACCGCCAGCGACATCCGCTCGCCTGATCCATACCGTTCGATCATCAAGGTTCCTCCCCTTAACCCAACTGGTTGAGACAGACGACCTTGGGCTGGGTCATGTCCTCGTAGGCGAACCGCACCCCCTCGCGCCCGAGGCTGCCATACTTGGAACCACCGAACGGCATGGCGTCGAAGCGGTAGTCGGACGAGTCGTTGATCATCACGCCACCGGCCTCTATGCGCTTGGCCAGGCTCAGCGCCAAGGACAAGTCACGGGTGAACACGCCGGCATGCAGGCTGTACTCCGGCGCATTGGCCAGTGCTATGGCTTGCTCGATATCCTCGAAGGGCGCCAGCATCACCACCGGTGCGAATACCTCTTCACGCCACAGCCGGCTGGCATGGTCAACACCTTCCAGCACCGTCGGCGCATAGCTGGCCCCTTGGCGCTTGTGGCCGCAAAGCAGGCGGGCGCCACCTTGCAGGGCCTGGTTGACGCGTTCTTCGATCTGCCGCGCAGCGGCTTCGCTGATCATCGGCCCCATGTCGGTATCGCGTTGGCCTGGGTCGCCCAGCACCATAGCCTGGGTCAAGGCCACGAAGCGCTGGCGAAACGCTTCGTAGATCGAGGCGTCCACCAGGATGCGCTGAGTGCCGATGCAGTTCTGCCCGGCGGCCCAGAACGCCCCCGACACACACGACTCGACAGTGGCTTCGAGGTCGCAGTCTTTAAGTACCAGTACCGGGGCGTTGCCGCCCAGGTCCATGGCCAGCTTTTTCAGGCCGGCGCCATGCGCGATCTGCTCGCCCGTGGCGAAGCCGCCAGTGAAGGAGATCATCCGCACTTCGCGCACGGCGACCAGGGCCTTGCCCAGTTCGGCGCCTCCGGTGGCAACGCTGACAACGGCTTCCGGCAGCCCAGCAGCGGTGAGGTACTGAACCAGTTTCAGCGCCGAGAGCGGGGCCAGCTCCGAGGGTTTGAGAATAACCGCGTTGCCGCCGGCAATGGCCGGCCCCAGCTTGTGTGCCACCAGGTTGAGCGGGTCGTTGTACGGGGTGATGGCCAGGATCAGCCCCAGCGGCTCGCGGGTGAACCAGCCCTGGCGCGATTCGGAGCCTTCATAGGCATCGAAAGGCACCACTTCACCGGCGTTGCGCCGCGCTTCCTCGGCGGACAGCTTGAGCGTGTTGATGCAACGCTTCACCTCCTTCTCGGCCTGGCGCAGGGTCTTGCCCGCTTCATCGACAATCAGGCCGGCAAAATCTGCGGCATCGCGCTCGATCAGACGGGCGGCCTGTTCGAGAATGCTGGCGCGTCGATGCCGGGGCAGCGCGGCACTTTCGCGCACGCCCTGGCGGGCACGGGCGAGCAGGCCAGGCACGGCATCGGCCGTGAGATTGGCGACGCTGCCGACCAGGCTACCGTCGAAGGGGCTGTATACATCGATCAGGGCAGGTTGCTGAAAAGCTACCCGGGACACGGAAGTCAGGCTCATGAACGGTGCTCCTCAGGCCGAACGGCCAGCTGTGTGGATGGCGACGATATCCGACAGCAGGGCGAATGCCGTTTCGACACGTCCCGCACCTGGGCCGGACACGGTCACCGCGCCCAGCAGTTCGGTGTTGAACGCAACCGCATTGGTGGCACCGGAAATACCCGCCAGAGGGTGGTTGCCGGGTAACAGGCGCGCTTCGACGCTGGCACGCACCGAGCCACCGGTTTCACGGCTGGCACTGCCGATCAGTTTCCAGCGCTGGCCCGTTGCCTGGGCCTGCTGGATAGCTGCGCTGTCGATGGCACTGATACCGCTGCAGGAAACATCACTCACCTGCAGGCAGGCGCCGAGCAACTCGTTGGCAAGAATGACCACTTTCAGGCGCACGTCATGCCCTTCCACATCAGCAGTCGGGTCTGCCTCGGCATAGCCAAGCGCCTGGGCCTGGGCCACTGCTTCGGCGAAGCCAAGCCCCTCTTCCATGCGCGTGAGCACGTAGTTCGAGGTGCCGTTGAGGATGCCCTCGAACCCCACCAGGCCGGCACCGGCCAGGGTCTGGCGCGCCATGCGCAGCACCGGCGTGCCGCTCATCACCGCGCCTTCGTATTCGAACGACACGCCATTGGCCTTGGCCAAGGCCTTGAGCGACTGGGCATGCAAGGCAATCGGCCCCTTGTTGGTGGTGACCACGTGCTTGCCTGCTTCCAGTGCCCAACGGCAGAAAGTGGCTGCCGGCTCGCCGTCCTTGGGGTTGGTGAAGGTGGCTTCGGCGATGATGTCGGCGCCCGACTGCTTGATCACCGACTCGTTGAATGCCTCTGCCGACCCCTGAGGGATCTGTGCCAAGGCCCCCTTCTGGGCGGGCAACGCAGCCAGCATGGCGGCATCCAGGCCATCGCGGTCGATTACCGAGCCCAGGAACAGGTCGGTGACACCCACGATCTTCAGGCCAAAGCCCAGCTCTTGCTGCCAGCGCGCGTTGCGTTCGGCGATCAGTTGGGCCAGGGCACGGTTCACGCCGCCAAAGCCAACGAGTGCGATCTTGTATTCGGTCATGGTTTGCTGTCCTTTCCAGGCGATTGGTCGATGAGGACAAGCCTAAGAGCCGTGCCATGCCAGTTGAATATGGCAATCCGCTGTATTTATTGGCCAATCTGGCCAGTGCCCGATCCCCCCTGAACGCCCCCGGAATGCACAACGCCGCCTGGGCGCAAACCCGGGCGGCGTTGTCGTGGCGATGGCCATCAGGCGCAAGAAACGTGGCTCAGATCACCGTGGCCAGGACGAACGAAGTCACCGTGTTCTCGACCCCGGGCATGCCAGCGATTTCCTTCCACACGTGATGCACCCGCTCCGGGCTGGAGGCCTCGACGCGCAGCAGCAGGTCGAACTCTCCACTGAGCACTTCGCACTGGATCACTTCGGGGATCTGGCGCAGCGCATCGAGCACCGCCTCACCGCGCATACGGTCATAGCGGTAGACGAAGATCACCGCGTTGATCAACGACGTCGGCCTTCGCCCCTCACCAATGCGCAGGGTGTAACCCTGGATGGCCCCGTCGCGCTCCAGACGCTCGATGCGCTGGCGTACCGCATTGCGCGACAGGTTCACCTTGAGCCCCAGTTCGGCATGGGCGATACGCGCATTGGCGGTGAGTTCGGCGAGAATGCGCTCGTCCAGGGGGTCGAGGATGCGCTTCATCGCCTGGCCTGCAACTGGGCCAGCAGTTCATGAACCCCCGCCAGGTCCTCGGGCGCCAGCAGCGGCCCGCCGCCTGCGGTGCCAACGACGCCGGCTGGCACCTCACCGTGCCAGGCGCCCAGTTCCGCCAGCAGCGCGGCGGACTTTTCCGGGGCGAACTGCCCCAGCGTGACGATGGGCGCGCCAATGTTGCGCCGGTGCAGGCGCCCGGCGAAAGCCCCGGTTGCCGCATGAGGGTCGACCGCACTGCCGGTTTCGCGGAACAGCGTGACGATTTCCTCGCGGATCAGCGCATCGTCCACGGCATACGAGTCGAACAGCATGCGTGCATGCAGCCACTGGCGGTTGCCGATGCTCAGCTCGCCACAATCCTCGAAATGCTCCATCAGCGCCCTGGTCGCCCCGCCGTCGCGGTCATACAGCTCCCAGACGAAGCGCTCCAGGTTGGAGAACAGCGAAAAGTCCATGACCGGCGACAAGGTCTGGCTGGTTGAACAACGGCTGTAGCGATTGCAGTGGATGAACCGGTGCAAGGCATCGTTGCGGTTGGTAGAGACGATGATCTGGTTGATCGGCAGGCCCATTTTCTGGGCAATGAACCCCGCGTAGATCTCGGCGAAACTGGCTGTGGGGATGCTGAAGCCAACCGGCCGTATCCCCCCGCCCAACTGCAGCGCCGCGTGGAAATAGAACACGATCTGCGCCAGCACACCGACCCAGTTGGTCGAGTTGAAACTGACTGGAATCAGTTCAGGGCACGGCCATGCGCGCAGCAGCGCCGACACCAGCGACTGGCAGTCATCGAAGCTGCCATCCACGGCCACGCAGCTGACGCTGTCGCTCGCGGCACTGCGCATCACCGCCGCCCGGTCTGCCGGCGTCCCTGCACTGGGATACAGCGCCAGCAAGCGTGCCGTCGGGCAATGGCGCAAGGCCTCGATAGCTGCCACGGCCGTATCGCCGTTGCTGGCACCGACCAGCATGACCCGATCGCAATCGGCCCCCAGGAAATGGCGGATGAGCCGCGCCTGCAACTGAGCGGCAAAGTCCTTGGAGGAGCGGGTAGGCCCATGGAACAGCTGCAGGATCCATTCGTTATGGCCAATCTGCTGCAGTGGCGCGATGCCACGGTGCTTGACCCCCCGATAGCTGTCGCTGACCAGCGCCCTGAGGGTAGGCTCGTCCAGAGTATCGCCGACAAACGGTGCCATCACCCGCCAGGCCAGTTCATCGAACGGCAGCCAGGACCAACTGGCGATTTCCTGTTGGCTGAATGCAGGCACCGCAGTCGGCACATAAAGCCCGCCATCGTCGGCCAAACCGGACAGCAGCGCCGTGCGGAAATCAACCCGTATCTCGTTGCCGCGCGTGGATGTGTACTGCATCGGTGCTCCAGGTAAGTATTTTGATTAACGGTGGGCCATCGCCACCAGCCAGTGGCTGAAGGCTTGGGCATCCGTGGACAACGCTTCACCCAGACCGCGTACCAGGTAAAACGACTCGCTCGCCTCGATGCGCTGGGCAAAAGGCGCCACCAGCCGCCCCTCCTGCAGCAAGTCCTCGACCAACGACGAGCGTGCCAGCGCCACCCCTAGCCCCAGCTCGGCCATGCGCAAGGTCGCCACCAGCGTGTCGAACTGCAGGCCGCAGGAGGAGTCGACCTGATCGGCGCCGACACGCTCCAGCCAGTAGCCCCACCCCTCCTCGTAACCCAGCACATGCAGCAGCGGAAAACGGGCCAGGTCGCGCGGCTCGCGCAACGGGCAATCGGCGATCAGCGCAGGCGAGCAGACCGGCACCAACAAGTCGCGGGTCAGGCGCTGCGCTTCCACACCGGCCCACTGGCCGCTGCCCCAGCGGATTTCCAGGTCGTCCTCGGCATCCAGTTCCTTGACCCACAGGTTGCTGATGTAGCGGATGTCCACCTGTGGGTGCGAACGCCGAAAATCGGCCAGCCGGGGCGCCAGCCAGAAGTGCAGGAACGACAGGCTGCCGCGCACTTTCAGCGGCCGGCGCTGGCGTTGCCCGAAGATTTCGTTGGTGCCTACCGCCAGTCGGCTTATCGCATCCTGCACCACCGGCAGGTACGACTGCCCTTCTTCGGTCAGCCCCAGCCCCCGGGGCAGGCGCTTGAACAGCGCCACGCCCAACTGGCTCTCCAGGTGGCGAATCTGTTGGCTCACGGCCCCCTGGGTGAGGTGCAGTTCCTCTGCCGCGTGGGTGAAGTTCAGGTAACGCGCCGACACTTCGAAGGCTCTCAGCCAGTTCAAGGGAGGCAGGGTTTTCTGGGTCATCGGCGGGTTCTCATGGCAACGTTCCGGTGGCCTAGTATCACTCCGCTCAGGCGGCCTCGGAACCGGGTGCCACGGCCTCCAGCGGTAGCGGACGACGCTGGTGGTATTTGCGGGTCAGCCAGTACGCCAGGTAGCACCAGGCAATGAACGGCAAACCGAAGTACAGGGCCACGCGCTGGGCCGGGTCGAAGGCGATACCGACGCAGGCCAGTACGCAGCAGAGGATCGCTGCCAGGGGCACGAACGGGTAGCCACGCACGCGGCACTTCAGGTCTTCGAGCTTGCCGCCATGGGCGAGGTAGTGACGACGGAAGGCCATCTGGCTGACCGCGATGCTGATCCACACCACCACCACCGCCAGCCCGGAAATGGACACCAGCGCCAGGTAGATGGTATCGGGCGCAAATACGCTGCTGAGCAGCGATGCCATGCCGCCAGCCATGCTCAGGACGATGGCATTGAACGGCGTGCCGCGACGGGACAGCGCGGCGTACCGGCGCGGCATGTTGCCTTGGTCACTGAGAGTCCAGAGCATGCGCGCGGCGGCGTAAAGCCCGGAGTTGGCTGCAGACAGCAGTGCAGTGATGATCACGAAGTTCATGATGTCCGCCGCGTAGGGGATACCGATCATTTCAAAGACCATCACGAACGGGCTTTCCACCACGCCAGCCTGTTCACGCGGCAACAAGGTGGCAAGGACGAAGATGGTGCCGACGAAGAACAGCGCCAGGCGCAGCACCGTGGTACGGATGGCCTTGGGCACGTTCTTTTCCGGGTCGCGGGTTTCGCCGGCGGCGATGCCGATCAGCTCGGTACCGGAGAAGGCGAAGGCCACTGCCAGCAGGGTCATGGCAATCGACCAGAAGCCGGTGGGGAACAGCCCTTCGCGGGTGAAGTTGCCCAGCCCGACACTGTGGGCCTGGGTAATTTCGAAGACCCCGAGGATCGCACCGCCGCCCACCACCAGGAAGGCAATCACTGCCAGCACCTTGATCAGTGACAACCAGAATTCGGTTTCGGCAAACGACCGCACCGAAATGACATTGCTGATGAACACCGCCAACCCGAACAGTGCACTCCAGATCCACACGGGCGTGTCGGGGAACCAGCGCACCATCAGGATGCCGGCGGCGGTGAATTCCGAGCCGATGGCCACCGTCCAGGTCAGCCAGTACATCCAGGCCACCATATAGCCGGTGCCTGGCCCGATGTAGCGCGTGGCGTAACTGCTGAACGAGCCGACCTCCGGCATGTGTACCGCCAGTTCGCCCAGGCACATCATCACCAGATAGACCATGATCGCGCCGAGGATGTAGGCGATGACCGCACCCAAGGGCCCCGCCTGGTTGACGGTGTAGCCCGACGTCAGGAACAGGCCGGTACCGATGACGCCGCCCAGCGCCAGCATGACGATATGACGGGTTTGCATATCCTGCTTGAAGCCATGCGCAGAAGCATTTCTCGTTGTAGTTGTCTGCAGGGACATTGTGGTTTTCTCATGAAAGTTGGCGGGCAAGGACGTTGCAACGACCTCGTCTTGGCAGAGCGAAGCGAATTGCCTTGCATATTGTTTTTGTTCGACTTCATGAACTGGCACCCACCGCAAGGAGCGGGTGCCACGCGCCTGCCTCAGGCCTGTACCTCGGTCAGGCCGGTGTACGCGTCACCGTGCAATTCCGTTGCTGCGGCCAACTCTTGGCGCACCGCTGCACAGGCCTGTGCCAGGTCTGCCAGCAGGTCCTCGGTGTCTTCGATGCCCACCGAAACGCGCACCAGCCCTTCGGAAATACCCAGGGCCAGGCGTTCTTCGAGGGTGTTTTCCACATGGCTGGTAGTACGTGCCGGGCCGTAGATGGTTTCTACCGCGCCCAGGTTGCCCGCCCGGTGGGCGTACTTCAGGCGCGGTAGCAGGCGTGCCACGGTGGGCATGCCGCCCTTGAGCACGAAGCTGACGATGGCGCCGAAGCCACGCATCTGCGCCTTGGCGATCGCATGGCCCGGGTGCTCGGGCAACCCCGGGTAGTTGACTGCTTCCACCAGCGGTTCGGTGGTCAGGTAATGCGCCAGGGCCTGGGCACTGGCCTGCTGCTGGCGCAAGCGCAAGGCCAGGGTCTTGATACCGCGGATGATCAGGTAAGCGGAAAACGGATCCAGCGAGGCACCATTGATCTCGCGGTAGTGACGCACCTGCGCCATCAACGGCTCGGCACCGCAGACCACGCCACCCAGCACGTCACCGTGCCCGGACAGGAACTTGGTAGCACTGTGCACCACCACATCCACGCCAAGGGCCAGCGGGTTCTGGTTCAGCGGGGTGGCGAAGGTGTTGTCGGCCACCACCACGGCGCCCACTTGCCGAGCGGCAGCGCTCAGGCGCTGGATGTCCAGCACCTTCAAAGTAGGGTTGGTAGGGGTTTCCAGATACAGCAGGTCGCAGCCCGCGGCGATTTCGCGCTCCAGCGCCTCGGTGTCGAGGGTGTCGCACAGGCAGACCTGCACGCCCATGCGTGGCAGGAATTCCTCAAAGATCTTGTTGGTGCCACCGTAGCTGTCGCGGGTCGACACCACGCGCTTGCCGGTGCAGAGGAAGGTATGCAGCACCGCACTGATGGCGGCCATGCCGCTGCTGAAGGCCACGGCCGACTCGGCCTGCTCCAACTCGCACAGCTTGGCTTCCAGTGTGGCGACGGTCGGGTTGCTCATGCGGCTGTAGATGTAGCCCGGCAACTTGCCCAGGGCCACGTCGTACCAGGCATCGATGTCGTTGTAACCGTAGGCGGCACTGACCACGATCGGGGTCTGGGTAGCGTTGTACGGGTGCTGGACCTGCTCCCCGCTCCACACCACTCGCGTGCCGATACCGGCCGCTGCATTGCCCTCGATCTTTTCGTTGTTGTTCATATCCGGTTCCCGCACGGCTGAGTTGTGTACGCCGATTCAGCATCGGCTTTCAGCGGACTATAGGGACATGGCGGGGGACTGAAAAACGATGGAATCCGGGTCTGAGTGGCGTTTTTTTTAATGGCTGGGGACCGGGCGGGCGCGGCAGCCGCCCAGCCCCTGCCGGCTTCACGCCAGATTGCGTTTCAGCGCGGCAATGTGCTCCGGGCCGATGCCACAGCAGCCACCGATCATGCTGGCCCCCCGGGTGCGCCAGTCATTGGCCCAGGCCAGGTAGCCCGGCGGGTCGAGGTCTTCGCGCAACTCATCCAGGCCATCGTTGGCAGTGGCCTCCTTGGGCTGCGGCGGGAAGGCGTTGGCATAGGCGCCGATGGCGATGTCGGCATTGTGTTGCTCGATCACCGAGCGCGCGACGTCGAGCGCAGCACCAATCACCTCTGGCTGGCTGCAGTTGAACAGCACTGCGGCCGCACCCAGGCCGACCACAGCTTCAATGGCATCGGCCACCGGCTCGCCGGAGCGCAGGCGCGGGGTTTCGTCCACGTCCTCGTCCTGCAAGGTGAACGACACCCAGAATGGCTTCCCGTCTTGCGGCAGGTGGGCGTGGATGGCCCGCACTTCGGCAATCGCACTCTGGGTCTCCGCCAGCCACAGGTCGACATGCGGGGCCAGGCCCTGCAGCAACGGAGTCAGTACCTCCTCGACGCGCTCGGGCTGGAACAGGTCCGGGCGATAGGAGCCGAACAGCGGCGGCAGTGAGCCCGCCACCCTGACCGGGTGCGCACCGCTATCGGCGGCATGCCGCGCCAACTGGCCTGCGATATTGGCCAGTTGGCGCCCTTCCTTGGCAAAACGCTCTTCGCCGATGTGGAACGGCACCACCGCATAACTGTTGCTGGTGATGACCTGGGCACCGGCAGCAATGAACGCTGCGTGTACGCCAACCACCGCCTCGGGCGCCTCGCTCAGCGCCAGCGCCGACCATTCGGGCTGACGAAACGGCGCCCCACTGCGCTGCAGCTCACGGCCCATACCACCGTCGAGAATCACCATCGCTCGCTGTTTCATATAACTACTCTGCAGGTTCTTATGAATAAAATTCATTATGTAGGTTACGTTTATAACTATTAAATACACTTTCTCTTATTTGGCCAATATTTCAGGTATGTACATGCGATTTTCTACTGTGCTCGGTGCGGGCCTCATGCTGCTCGCAACTGCTTCCCAGGCTTTTGCTGGTGCCACGCTGGAGCGAGTCGAATCGCGCAAGGAACTGGTCAACGTCCTGATGGAAAGCTACCCGCCGTTTTCCTTCGTCAACGAGCAGAACCAGCTGGACGGTTTTGACGTGGACGTCGCCAAGGCCGTGGCAGACAAGTTGGGCGTCAAACTGCGCCTGGAAACCCCATCGTGGGACGTGATCGCCGCTGGCCGCTGGAGCGGCCGCTACGACATCTGCATCTGCTCGATGACCCCGAGCAAGGCCCGCGCCGAAGTGTTCGACTTCCCGGTGGAGTACTACGCATCGCCGGCGGTGATCGTGGTCAACGCCAAGGATGAGCGCATCCATGGCGCGAAAGACCTGGAAGGCCGCAAGGTGGGTTTGACCAGTGCATCGAGCTACGAAAGCTACCTGAACAAGAACCTGGTGATCGAAGGCAACGAAGACCAGAAGCTCGACTACCCCTTCGAGTTCGTGCAGATCGCGCCGTACGACACCGACAACGTTGCCTTCCAGGACCTGGGCCTGGGCGCCGGCGTACGCCTGGATGCCATCCTCACCAACCTGGTGACCGCGCAGCCGCGCCTGGACCAGGACAAACGCTTCAAGCTGGCCGGCGCCCCGCTGTATGAAGAGCCGAACTCGGTGGCCATCGAAAAAGGCGACCCCGAATGGGATGCCAAGGTGCGCCAGGTATTCGCCGAGCTGAAGGCTGATGGCACCCTGGCCAAGCTGTCACAGAAATGGATCGGCGCCGATATCAGCAAATGAGTACCTTCCCCCCGTCCCCCAGGCCCAAGGTGAATGCCACGGGCACCAGCCTGTTCGGCTTTCGCACCCGGTTGCTGCTGACCTGGCTGGCGCTGTTCGGCCTGTTCGTCGCGTTTTTCCTCAGCTTCGACCTGAAGTTCTCGATCATCCTGGAGAAGTTTCCCAACCTCGCCGGCTTCAGGCTGGGGCCCAACGGCTTTCTGCAAGGCGCGGCGCTGACGCTGTTCCTGTGCCTGTGCTCGATGGTGGTGTCGGTGCTGTTCGGCTTTGCCGCCGCGTTGGCGCGCTTGTCGAACAGCGCGGTGCTGGTGGGGGTCGCCAGCTTCTACACCTCGTTCTTCCGCGGTACACCGCTGCTGATCCAGATCCTGCTGATCTACCTCGGGCTGCCGCAGCTTGGCCTGGTACCGGGCGCCATCAGTGCCGGCATCATCGCCTTGTCGCTGAACTACGGGGCCTACCTGAGCGAGATCTTCCGCGCCGGCATCCTTGGCGTTGCGCGCGGGCAGCGTGAAGCGGCGCTGGCGCTGGGCATGCGCACGCCGCAGATTTTCTGGCACATCGTCCTGCCCCAGGCCATGCGCGTGATCATTCCACCTACGGCCAACCAGTTCATCTCGATGCTCAAGGACTCATCGCTGATTTCGGTGATGGGGGTTTGGGAGGTGATGTTCCTGGCGCAGTCGTATGGGCGGTCGAGCTATCGCTACCTGGAGATGCTGACCACGGCGGCAGTGATCTACTGGCTGCTGTCGATCTTGCTGGAGCTGGTGCAGGCGCGGCTGGAGCGGCATTTTGGCAAGGCTTATCAGCGCTAGGGGCCAGGCTAGGGACACTGTGGGAGCGGCTTTAGCCGCGAACACCGGCGCAGCCGGTGCCATGCACCGCGTTGGATTCTTCGCGGCTAAAGCCCACAGAGTGCGCGGACCGCTTGCGAACTCAGTTCTCTACGCGACAGCGCAGGCCAAAGGGCTGGGCGACCTCCCACAGAGTCACAGCGCCTTCATTTCAGCAATATCCCGCGCCACCTGATCAGCCGATTGGTCGAACATCGCTTGCTCCTGCGCATCCAGCGGCAACTCGATCACCCGCGCCAGCCCCTCCTCTGCCAGTACGCAGGGCACACCCATGGCGATATCCGTGCGCCCGTACTCGCCCTCCAGAATTGCCACCGCCGGCAAGATGCGGTTTCGCCCATTGGCGATCGCATCGACCATCTGCGCGATGGCCACGCCCGGCGCATCGCAGGCGCTGCCCAGCTTCTTCAATCCCAGAATCTCGCCGCCGCCCTTGCGCGTGCGCTCGACGATCTGCTCGATCTGCTCGCTGGACAGGAAGTGCGACAACGGCACCGAGCCGATCTGGCAGTAGCGCATCAGCGGTACCATGCTGTCGCCATGCCCACCCAGTACCAGCGCCGTGATATCCCGGGCGGAAAACCCGGTCTGCTCGGCGATGAAGCACTTCATGCGCGCGGTATCCAGCACGCCCGCCTGGCCGAACACCTTGTTGCGCCCCTGCCCGCTCAGGCTCCAGGCGCGGTAGGTGAGCACGTCGACCGGGTTCGACACCACCAGCACCGTCGCGGTTGGTGCATGTTGCTTGATGTCGGCCATGATGCCGTCGATGATCGGCAGGTTGGTACTGAGTACATCCTGGCGCGACTGGCCCGGCTTGCGCGGTACGCCTGCAGTGATGACCACCAGCTCGGACCCCTGCAGCATTTCAGCCTTGGCCCCGCCGTAAACCCGGGTATCGGAACCCGACTCGACTGCCGCCTGCCACACGTCCAGCGCCTTGCCTTGCGCCATCTCGCCCTGCACATCCATCAACACCAACTCACGGCACAACTCTTCCCGAGCGATGATCTGCGCCGCCGCCTCGCCGACCATGCCGGCACCCACGATTGTCAGTTTGTTCACGTGACACCTCCCAGCGGCGCGCGCCACCAGGAACACGCCTGCAATACAGAGAAGTATTGCCTGCTGAGGCGAAAAGGCCACACAAAGGCAAATGTAAGCCCACTGTAGGAGCGAGTTCACTCGCGAACACGGGCGAAGCGTGTGCCATTCGCCGAAGGGATCGCTTCAGCCCTAAGAAAAAATATTAATTTCACTGCTTGCCTTGCAGCTACTTGCGTGTTCTCTTTGTCCCATGTCCCGGGACTAGGGACAAATAGATGGAACATCACATGAAAGGTCAAGACATCGGCTTATTACTCAAGCTAGTTTGCCTCCACCGGCATGAGTCGCATGGAAAGGCTGTGGGGGCGTGGCCGCACGACTGGAAAGACTGGGAGGAGGAAAGCGATGACCAGATCCCGCGATACCAGGGGCAGCCAGATTTTTTTGAGGAGGGCACCCCGCATTTCTCCTCCTACACCGCCCGTGCACTGGAGCTACAAACGGGCATCAGCAAGACCCAGATCAACATCTCTTTGAAGCACTGCACGCAAATTGGCTTGGTCAGAGCTGACCGCAAACTGGGCGTGCCTAGAGCGAACACCAAGGCCCTGTTCGAGTTCATCGTTTACGGTCTGAAGTATGTTTTTCCGGCTCGAGCCGGGGAGCTGACTCGTGGCATTGCAACCGGCTTTGCAGCGCCAGTTCTGGACAAGAGCCTGATTAGCGCCGGTGAGCATGTGCCGGTCTGGTCATATGCCCGTGGCAATACCATGGGAATGAAGATCGAGCCGCTGTTCAAGACCGCAGCAGATGCCGCTCGAAGAGACCCGGAAATGTACGCCCTGCTGGCGCTGGTCGATGCCATACGGCTGGGACAGCCCCGCGAACGAAACCTTGCGGCAGAACTGCTGCAGGATCGTCTGGAGTTGCCATGAGCGTTTTCAGTACGCTTCGGAGCATGCTGTGCGAGGTTGCCAAAGCATTGGGGCCCGAACTGTGCCAGCAGATGACCTTTGTTGGTGGCTGCACCACAGGCTTGCTACTGACTGACGCTTTCACCCGAGAGCAAGTACGCAGCACCGACGATGTTGACCTGATCGTGCATGTCATGGGCCCCGTAGGCTTCGCCCGTTTGCAGGAGACGCTCAGCACGCGTGGTTTCCGGGTCAGCCCACAAGAAGATGACGATGACTTCCCCATCTGTGCAATGAAACTTGGCGATCTTCGCGTTGACTTCATGCCGGACGACGATTCCCTCGGGTTCAGCAACCGCTGGTACAAAGACGCCATGGCCACCTCCACAGCCTATGACCTGGAGGAGGAAGTTACTATCAACCTGGTCAACCCCGTGTACTTCGTGGCCACCAAACTGGAAGCCTGGAAAGGGCGTGGACGCGGGGATGCCTTGTCCAGTCGAGATATAGAAGACATCCTCAACTTGATTGACGGGCGCCCAGAACTAGAAGAAGAAATCGAATCTGCCGCTGTCGAAGTGCGCGACTACATCAGCCAGGCAATGGGTCAGCTACTTTCTGACGGTAATTTTGAATATGCAGTCAACGCGCAGGCCAGAGGCGATGCTGATCGCGAAAATCTGTTATTCGAACGGTTGGAAACCTTGGCAGGAGTGAACCGCTGATGCAGGTAGGCTGGATCAGTCGCCAGGGCAAGGCACGGCTCAGCAACAACGATGCAGCAGCTTTCGGGCGCAAGGGAGACTACGTGTTGGCCATGCTCGTGGATGCGGCTGAAAGAGGTGACGGACAAGGTCTCGCCCGGCACTGGTCCCGTACCGTGATCGACGCTGCGCTTGGAGAGGCCCAGCAGCCGAGCCGCGAAGGGCTGGTCGGCATCATGCGTGCTGAACAGCAGCGACTGCGCCAAGATTACCTGCACGCCATCGCTAGCTATTGCTGTGTACTCATCGACCTGCAGCAACAGTTGCTCCATGTTGCACATGTTGGCGATTGCCTGTTGGGAATCCAGCGACCCGGAGAGCTCATCAACTGGCTGAACCGACCTCAGAATCTGCAAGAGCAGGCCATCTGGCCGGGGGCAGCCTCGGGGATTAACGAATCACGGCACCTGCTGACCCGCTCCCTGAACGCCAGGCGCTTTTGCTCTCCGGACTGGCAGATGACACACCTCCCATTTGATGCACGGCTACTACTGTGCAGTGACGGGTACTGGCATGAACATCTGCGTTCGGGTACCAATCTGCAGAGCATCAACGATGACGCCAGCATGCTGAGCCTGGAGTATGGCGAACCGGCCATAGAACTACAGTCGGACTGCGACAACTTCCGGGAATGCATTCAGGGCGCAGTAACTACTACTTCGGCCTGACGCATTGTGCTGGCTTGGCAGAATGGGCGGCCCCTCGCCAGCACAGCGCATACCTAGAAAAGCTGCGCGGTCCCTGTAGGAGCTGGCTTGCCTGCGATGGGCTACGCAGCAGCCCCATGCCCCTACCCGACCGGAAGAAACCACCCGGTGGCCTTTAGCAGAGGGCCAGCCGCAATGGTGTTACCTGGCCCGCCATACATCAATGATCTGGCCAAACCGCTGATGATCCGGATCTCCTGATGAATACCAGCCGTGTTTCGAAAGCTCACCGACCGTGTCCTTGCACGGCGATATCCCATCTGGCAAGGTTGCCATCAGAACGCCCACCGATTGACCAGCGGTGCCTCACATCAAAGGAAACCTGACCTGTCGCTGCAACCCTCCGTTCGACGTGATCTGCTGATTCTGTGGCTTTCCATTGCCGCCGTTGCGCTGGTGCTGGGATGGCTGCTGCTGATCATCAGCCGCCAAGGCGCCGGCCCCCAGATTGCGCAGGCGCGCCAACTCGCCTCGACCAGTTGCCAGGCGCTGCAAGCGGGTGCAGCACGCGTTCGCCAGCAATTCCCGCCTGCGCAAGATCAACTCTATCTCTTGACCCCAGCCGCAGCACAGGCGGTGCTTGATTTGGCACTGCGCGATCAGCCGGGCATGGAGGGCGGCTTCTGGCGAGCGGATGCGGGCGTGGTGGCCTACGCGTTCCCAACCTACGACGGTACGGGAATCAAGCGCGATCCCCCAAGTGCCGAGTTGGAGCGCATTGCCTCTACGGCCCAGCGCGCGCAGGATTCCGCGAGCCTCGTGGCAGACGTCCGACCGGGTTTACGCGAAGCCGTGGCTTTCGCCGCATGCCCTGTGGAGACCGCTGACCGGCACCTGATCGCCTGGACCCTGATGCGCGTGCCGCTTTTGGCCACAGAAACAGTCAACACTTTGATCCTCGCGGTGAGCCTGCTGCTGGCGCTGGTTGTGGTCTCCGGCGCATGGCTGGGCTGGATGATTTCGCGTTGGCAGCGCCAGTCCGCCCATCTGCGAAAGCAACTGGCCCAGTCCGAACGTCTGGCCACGTTGGGGCGTGTTTCCGCCGGGCTCGCGCACGAGATCCGCAACCCTTTGGGCACGATGCGCATGAAGGTGGAAAACGCGATGGCTGCGCCGGCCGACCGGCGCGAAGCACGTGTGGCTGGCGCCCTGGAGGCGGTACTGTCACAAACGGCACGCCTGGAGACGCTGGTATCGAGCCTGTTGGCGTTGACGCAACCGTTGCGCGCCGAGCGCCAGGCGGTTGACCTGCAGGAATGGCTGGAGGAGCGGCGCAATGCCCACGCCGAAGCAGCGCAAAAGAAAGGCATACGAATCACACTGGCGGTTGAACCGGCGCTGACCGCTAGCGCGAAGGAGGTTGCGCTGTTCGACCCGACACAAATGGCGCGGGTCTTTGACAACCTGTTGCTCAATGCGATGGCGCACACGGGAGAACGCGGTGAAATCGAACTTGGTGCGCATCGCACGCGCCGTGGCGCATTGCTGCTGTGGGTGGCGGACGATGGCTGCGGCATTCCGGCCGACTTGCGCGATACACTGTTCGAACCGTTCTCCACCACCCGCGCAGGAGGTACCGGCCTGGGACTGGCGCTGGTGCGCGAGATCGTGCAGGGTCACGGTGGGCGGGCCGGTCTCGCCGAGTCGGCCAAGGGAACGCGTATAGAGATGGAGCTACCGTGGCCAGAATCCTGATCGTCGACGATGACGCCGCGTTCCGCGACAGCCTTGCAGAAATGCTGCAGGACTTGGGGTATGCGGTGCTGCAGGCTGAAACCACCGATGCAGGCCTGCACAGACTGCGCACCGAGGATGTGGATGCGGCCATCGTCGATCTGCGCCTGCCGGGCGAGGATGGCCTGGTGTTCCTGCGCCGCGCGGCGCGCATCTCGCAGGTGCCTTGCATCATGCTCACCGCCTATGCGAGTGGCGGCAACACCATCGAGGCGATGAGCCTGGGCGCGTTCGACCATCTGACCAAGCCCGTGACCAGGGCCGCCCTGATCGAGACGCTCGAAGGGGCCCTGCGGCGAGCAGCCCACACCCCGGACAGGCCCCTGGCGGCCGGGGCATCACCTGCCGCAACAGAGCCCGTGGATGGCACCGAACTGGTCAGCAGCAGCGAGGCCATGCGCCAGGTCTTCAAGCGCATCGGGCTGGCCGCGAACTCCGATGCCACCGCCTTGATCCTCGGCGAGACGGGCACAGGCAAGGAACTGGTAGCCCGCGCCCTGCATCGCAACAGCCGCAGAGCCAGCGGCCCCTTCGTCGCAGTGAACTGCGCCGCGATCCCGGCCGAACTGATGGAAAGCGAGTTGTTCGGCCATGTCAAAGGCGCGTTCACCGGTGCCGTCAATGACCGCACCGGGCGCTTTCGTGAGGCCGATGGCGGCACCCTGTTCCTCGACGAAATAGGCGATATGCCGCTGTCCACGCAGGCGAAGATCCTGCGGGTGCTGCAGGAACGCGAGATCACCCCTGTGGGCGCCAACCGTGTCCAGCAGGTGAACGTGCGCATCATCGTGGCCACGCACCGGGACCTGCCCAGCGCAGTCAAGGAGGGGCGCTTCCGGGAAGACCTGTGGTACCGCCTGCAGGTAGTGCCACTGTGGTTGCCGCCGCTGCGTGAGCGCCTGGGCGACGTGCTGCTGCTGGCCGAACACTTTCTACGCCTGCTGGGCGGCGACTCGCCCAAGCGCTTGAGCGCGGCGGCAGCCCGCTTGCTGCTGGCCCATCCCTGGCCCGGCAACGTGCGCGAGCTGCGCAACGCCATGGAGCGCGCGGCCATCCTCAGCCACGGCCCGGTCATCGATGTCGAACACATCGGGTTGCAGCCAGCGGCTGCGCTCACCCCGGGCCTGGACATCGACTGGGAAGGCCCCATGGCACAGGCCGTTGCCCGCCTGGAGCGCGAAATGATCGTGCGCGCTCTGGCTGCGACGGCTGGCAACCGCGCAGAGGCAGCGCGGCGCCTCGGCCTGTCTCGCCAGCAGCTCTATCGCAAGCTGGCCGAGTTCAATCTGGACTAACCCCTTCTCACGCAAACCGGTGTCCGATTGCGTGACACCCTGGCGTCACGGAAGCGGACGGCACATCCGCCAGAAAGATAATAACCAATTGATTTAATTGAAAATATTGTTTGGCATGGTGCTTGCCCTACAGGTTGGGTGTTTCCCCTACCCAAGGAGCTTTTCCCATGTCTACGTATTTCGTCACCATGGCTGTTGCGCTGGCATTCGGCCTAGGTGGCCTCAGCGCACATGCCATGCCGCCCGCCGCCGCCCATCTACCTCCGGCACCGCATCAGGGAGTGGACGCCCCTGGCCTGATGGGCCAGTCCACGGTGGAAGGCCAGGTGCAGCGGATGCTCATCAATCCCTACGGTGAGGTCGACGGCCTGCGCCTGAGCGACGGAACCATTGCCAGGTTTCCACCGCACATGGCCGATGCGCTCACGGCCACGGTCAAGGTGGGGGACGCCGTTCGCATCATCGGACGGGCGGAAACACGAGGCACGGTCAAGGCCGACGCCATCATCCACGCCGACAGCGGGCGCACCGTGTACGACCAGCCGCCTCCGGTTGGCGAAGGCAGAGTGCTGCCGCCACACCTGCGCGCCCAGCGTCTGCAGCCCCAGCAGGTGGAAGGCCATGTGGACACCGTGCTCACTGGCCCACGGGGCGAGGCCAACGGCGTCATCCTGAGCGATGGCAGCATCGTTAGTTTCCCGCCAGAGAGCCTGCGTCTTTCCGTGCAGACGGGCGCACCGTTCGCGGCCTCCGGGCTGGGCACACGCAATGCGTTTGGCACCGCTTTGGAAGCGGTCAGCATGGGCACCACATTATCCACCCTGCAGCCGCTCTACGACCGCGCGCCATAAGGGAATGCCTCTATGCACCCGGCAACGCCTTCCATACCCCCAGCGCATGCCAGCTCACGGCGCTGGCTGTCCGGCCTCAACTTCTTCCTGGCCGACGTCCGTGATGGCCTGGGCCCCTTCCTCGCCGTATTTCTGGCCAGCCAGAGCTGGCGCGCCGATGACATCGGCTACGTGATGGCCGCCGGCGGCATCGCCGGCATGCTGGCGACCACGCCTGTGGGCGCCTGGATCGACGCTTCGCGCCACAAGCGACTTGCTCTGGCAAGCGGCACCCTTGCGCTCATTCTCGCCACGGCAGCGCTATGGACGGCGCCATCGTTCGGCGTCGTCGTCGCCTCCCAGGTGGTTACGGGGGCTGTGGGCGCATTGATGGGCGCCGGCATCATGGGCATCACCTTGGGCATCGTTGAGCAGAGAGACTTGTCTCGGCAGCTCGGCACCAACGAGGCCTGGAACCATGCCGGCAACGTGGTCGCGGCTGCCTTGGCCGGGCTGGCAGGCTACCGCTGGGGGCTGTCAGCCGTATTCGTGCTGATGGCCCTGATGGCGTGCGCGGCTCTTGCCTGCTTGCGCAAGATCAATCCACATGACATCGATCATGAGCGGGCCCGCGGTGGTGAGCTCACTGGCAACCTGCCTGCGCAAGGTAACAGCCCCTCGCCTTCCATGGTGCGGGTTTTGACGCATTCGCGCGAGCTGGGCCTGCTCGCGATCACCATGCTGCTGTTCCACCTTGGCAATGCCGCGATGCTGCCCTTGCTGGCACAGTCGGTTGTCACGCGTGGGCTGGCCGACCCCAGCGTGTTCACGGCATCCACCGTCATCGTGGCGCAGCTGGTCATGATTCCCGTGGCCCTTTGGGCCGGGCGGCATGCCTCTCGGCACGGGTATCGGGCACTGATCCTTGCCGCCCTTTTGGCCTTGCCTTTGCGAGGGCTGATCGCCGGTTGTTGGGAGTCCCCTTGGGCCCTGATTCCGGTACAGGCCCTTGACGGTATCGGGGCAGGCCTGCTGGGTGTCGCCTTGCCTGGGCTTGTCGCTTCCATCCTGCGCGGCACTGGGCATGTCAATGCAGGGCTTGGTGCAGTGATGACGATCCAGGGGATAGGCGCGGCCATGAGCCACGCACTCGCCGGCTGGATCGCGCAACATTTCGGCTATGGCACTGCCTTCGTCGTTCTGGGTATCGTGGCTGCAATCGGACTACTCACCTATCAGACAGGCCTTCGGAAGGGACATCCAACTCGGCTGCGGTTAGCTCAGCCCAATCACGTTGACAAGATCTAGCGTGCTGCACGCCATCCCCCAAAGGCCGGCACCCGGCCATGCCGCGCCAAGTCATTCATTCACCTGAGTAAACTGCATGCCTGTATTTGATCCATCCTCGCTCATCTGGGCCGTCGCCGCCGTTGCGACCGGAGGGGTAATCCTGCGCCCCTGGCGGGTGCCGGAATATGTCTGGGCAGTCGGCGCCGCTGTATTGCTGACCGCGTTTGGCCTGGTGCCCCTACCCACAGCACTCGGCGCTGTCGCCGAGGGTGGCGATGTGTACTTGTTTCTGATCGGTATGATGGTGCTGGCCGAACTGGCGCGCCAGGAAGGGCTGTTCGACTGGCTGGCCATGTACGCAGTGCAACACGCCCGGGGCTCCGGCCAGCGCCTGTTCGACCTGGTGTTCCTGGTGGGGGTACTGGTAACGGTGTTTCTCTCCAACGATGCCACGGCTGTGGTGCTGACCCCAGCGGTGTACGCCGCATGCAGGGCGGCCAAGGCCGAGCCGCTGCCTTATCTGTTCATCTGTGCCTTCATCGCCAATGCCGCCAGTTTTGTGCTGCCGATATCCAACCCGGCCAACCTGGTCGTGTTCGGCAGCCAGATGCCGCCGTTGCTGGAGTGGCTGCGGCAATTCACCTTGCCGTCGCTGGCCGCCATCGGCCTGACCTACCTGGTGCTGCGGCTGGCCCAGCGCAAGCAGATCCGCCAGCTCCTGGCAATGGCCATCGACGTGCAACCGCTGCCCAGCGGTGCACGCTTGTGCGCGCTGGGTATCGTGCTGACAGGCTTACTGTTGCTAGTGACCTCCGCCTTGGACCGGCAGCTGGGCTTACCCACCTTCTGCGCCGGCATCGCCACCGCTGGGCTGATCCACCTGCGCCAGCGGCGCAACCCGATGCCGGTGCTCAAAGGCGTGGCATGGGGCGTATTGCCGTTGGTGGCGGGCCTGTTCGTGCTGGTGGAAGCGGTGGCACAGACGGGCGTGATCGAGCACCTGGCCCATGGCTTGGCCGCGCTGGCGCGCAGCTCCGAAACCCAGGCAAGCTGGAGCGCCGGCGTGGTCGCGGCTATTGCCGGCAACCTGATGAACAACCTGCCGACCGGGCTGATCGCAGGCTCCATTGGGCATATTGTCGATTTACCCGCGAGAACCACTGCGGCACTGCTGATTGGCGTCGACCTCGGGCCGAACCTGTCGATTACCGGCTCCCTGGCCACTTTGCTCTGGCTGGTTGCCGTTCGCCGTGAAGGCGAACATGTGGGTGCCTTGGACTTCCTGCGCCTGGGGGCGCTGGTAATGCCGCCTGCCTTGATCGGGGCGCTGGGGTTGCTTCATTTGTGAAGCGCTCGCAAGCGGTCCGTGTGGGCGGGCGTGCCCGCGAAGAATCCAACGCGGTGCCTGGCACCGGCTGCGCCGGTGTTCGCGGGCACGCCCGCTCCAACAAGGTCACTGCCAACTCAATGAGTTATGTGTTGTTCTATTGAGAGGCGTTCTTGGTCCGTCATGGCGTGCCTCCCTTGTTGCAGAGAATTAGTGAGATCGTTGGAGGCGCCGGGCAATTTACGCCTTGAACAAACGCTCGGCGATGAAATCGACGAACACCCGGATCTTCGGCGACAGGTGGCGGCTCGATTGCCACAGCGCCCAGAACTGGCCTTGGTCGGAGGTATGCGCATCAAGCAGGCTTTCCAGTGCGCCAGTCCTGACCGACTCACGTACCAGGAAATCCGGCATGTAGGCGATGCCATGGCCGTCCACCGCAGCCATCAGCATCGCCTCCATGTTGTTCAACGTCAGCACCGTGGGCAAGCGCAACTGGGTGATCTCGGGATCGGCGCCGAGGCTCCAGTCCATGATCTTGCCAGTAGTAACGAAACGATAGCGCAGGCAATCGTGTCGCTCCAGGTCGGCTAGCGTCTGGGGGCGCCCCTTGCGTACCAGGTAGGCGGGCGCTGCGCACAGGACGAAGCGGAACGGCCCAAGCTTGCGCGACATCAGTTTTGAATCGGCTAGCCCGCCACTGCGGATCACCACATCGAAGCCATCGTCGATCAAGTCGACCAGGTGGTCGTTGAAGTCCATCTCCAACTCGATTTCAGGGTACGCCTTGCGAAAGGCTGGCATCAGTGGCAGCAGAAAACGATAGCCGATGGTTGGCAGGCTGACCCGCAAGCGCCCCCGCGGAGCCTGTATCGCGTGGGACAGCATGGCCTCCGCATCCTGAAGATCGTCGAGAATGCGCCGGCAGCGCTCGTAGAACAGCTGGCCTTCCGCCGTCAGGCTGACCTTGCGCGTGCTGCGCTGGAACAGCCGCACATTCAATGAAGTCTCCAGGCGGGCAACGTTCTTGCCGACCGCCGAGGCGGAAATGCCCATTACCCGCGCCGCGCTGACGAAACTCAGCGACTCGGCTGTTTTCACGAAGGCGAGGATACCGTTCAGGCTCTCCATGGAATTGCTTCCTTTTTGTCCATTATGAGTGGAGTTCCAGCCTGTTTATCCAATATTGCGGCCGCTATAGATTTAACGCATACGGTGCTACAACAGGAGGGATAGCGCAATGGATCAGGCTTCTGATCACACCCCGCACGCGGGCCGTTACTATGTTCTGGCAGCCATCTGCCTGGCTGCCCTGGTGCTGCCACTGAGCTTCACCGGAGGTGCCGTGGCCACACCTGCTATCGGCAAGGCCTTCGATGCCGAGCCGTCCTCGCTTACCTGGATCACCAACGCTTTCATGCTCAGTTTCGGCAGCCTGCTGATGGCGGCCGGCACCTTGTCGGACATCTACGGGCGAAAACGCCTGTTTACCCTGGGCCTGGCCATGTTCGTCATCGTCAGCATCCTGCTGGCGAGCGTTTACAGCATTGTCTGGCTGGATGCCCTGCGGGCGGTGCAGGGCGTTGCCGCCGCCGCTGCCTTGGCCAGCGGCTCCGCCGCCTTGGCCCAAGAGTTCGAGGGCCAGGCCCGCACGCGCGCGTTCAGCCTGCTTGGTACCACGTTCGGCCTGGGCCTGGCGTTCGGGCCGATGGTCAGCGGCTTGTTGATCGAGCAGTTCGGCTGGCGCTCGATCTTCGTCAGTACCGCGATCCTTGCCGCGATCTCGCTGCTGGCGGCGTTGTCGAGAATGCGCGAAAGTCGTAACCCCGAGGCGCGCAAGCTTGACGTGCCCGGTGTGCTTGGCTTCTCGAGCATGCTTGCACTGTTCACCACCGCGCTCATCCTGGGCCCCCAGGCCGGCTGGCGCTCCCCGCTTATCCTGTGTTTGTTCGGCGGCGCGGCACTGAGCCTGCTGGCGTTCGTGATGATAGAGCTGCGCGCCAGGCAGCCGATGCTCGAGCTGAGCCTGCTTGGATACCCGCGCTTCGTCGGGGTGCAGATCCTGCCGATCGGCACCTGTTACTGCTACATCGTGCTGATCGTATTGCTTCCGTTTCGCCTGATCGGCGTGGAAGGCATCGCCCCGATGCACAGTGGCATGATCATGCTGGCGCTGTCGGCGCCGATGCTGGTGGTCCCGCTGCTGGCAGCCTGGCTGACCCGCTGGGTAAGTGCCGGCGTGCTGTCAGCCGCAGGCTTCCTGGTGGCGGCCGCCGGGTTGTACGCTTTGGCCCACACCGCTATTGGCGATCATCAGCAACTGGTGCTGGCAATGCTGGTAATCGGTATCGGTACCGGCTTTCCCTGGGGCCTGATGGACGGGTTGGCGATCAGCGTGATTCCCAAAGAGCAAGCCGGCATGGCCGCCGGCATCTTCAACACCACCCGGGTGGCCGGCGAAGGTGTCGCCCTGGCGATCACCATCGCCCTGCTCACTGCGTTGGTCGGCAACAGTCTCGGGCGCGTGTTGCCTGCCGGCAATTACAGCGAACTGGCGCAGCGCCTGGTGATGGGCGACCTGGGCCAGGTTCAGGGCGTCGATCCGTTGCTGCTTCAGGCCGCGTATCTGGATGGCTTCAGCACGTTGGTGCTGGTGCTGATCGGCTTTACCGTGTTGTCGGCGGGTGCGGCGTTCTTCCTGCTCGGCCCAGACGAGCAGGCAAGGCGTGCCAAAGCGCCTCAAAGCGGCCTGCCGACCTCCGATTCGGTGCGGGGCTGACGACGGCAGGCCGATAACACACGACAACGGGATCTTGCCTAACGCTCAGGGTCCTGGCCGCTTCGCTCCATCACCTTCCCACACTGCTCACTGGCCAAACGGCTGATGATCCGGATCGCCTGATGGATACCGGCCGTGTTGCGAAAACTCAGGCGCGGGTTGTGTTCGCACTCCAGCATTTCGTCGTGCTGGACAAGGGCTTCGCCTAGTAGTTCGAGAGTCCAGGCGTAGCTTTGGATGGTGGATAGGCGTTCTTGGTCAGTCATGGCGTGCCTCCCTTGTTGCAGAGACAGAGCGAGATTGACTGGAGGTGAGATCGCTGAGGGCCGTCGAGGAACGGCGGTGGAGAACGGATGCGAGGATCCTGGACGGACTTGAAATAAGCATGCATGACACTCCAAGTTTTGGTTGGAGCTGCCACGATCCTTCCTACGGGATTGGGTGGCAGCTGTGCATGGGGTAGGAATACCGGGAAACTTGGAAACCCGGCCAGGCCGAAGCCTGCCCACACACAGCCGCCATGACACAGCACGGCAGGCACAAAAAAAGCGCCAGCTGTGGTGCAGGGGCGCCTAGTGCGTGCGCCAAGTTTACCAACGGGTTCCTACGCCCGGTCACGGAATTTTCCGCGACGGAGGAAATTTAGCCTCACATGCCTTGGCTGGGCAAGTGTAAACGTTGTAGGAAACATCTCTTATAATGTGCGAACAGCGCCGAAATTAGCAATTAAGGCCGAATCCAATCATCTGCATCCAAATATCCATTCAGACTTCGAATGCAGCGACATAGGCTCAGGTGAAATCGCCAAAGTGAGAGGAGATGCATGAACAATGAAAGTGCTGCCAGGGCCATTGAACTAGAGCTTGGTGACCACTACCTGAACTGTTCCAAGCGCTTGAAGAAACCAGCCAGGGCGCTGGGCAACCACGCCAGAGCAACCTGCCATAACCGTTAACCTGCGCCCTTGCTGGCAATGCCGACCTGATTACATAGTGACACCACAGGCGAGAAGAAAACCCACCGAGCTTACATCTGGGCCTACAGCACTACGCCGTTTTCGGTGCTCAAAGCGGTGGTTTACGACATCAACCCAAGCCGTGCTGGCGAACACGCGCGCAACTTCTTGGGCGACTGGAACGGCAAGTTGGTCTGCAATGACTTCGCAGGCTACAAAGCCGCTTAACTCTCCAAGACACCACCGCACTTGACCACTTGCGGCCGCTCCCCAGGCATGCCCCGAGCAACCGCACCCGCTTTGAAAAAATCTTCCAAACCTCGCAGTTGCAGGCTATGCGGTCGCCAGCCGCTTCGTCGCCGCAGGCGACTTCACCCTGTTCAAGGTATGTTAACTGCGCGCTTGCGGCACTGACGGTGACTCTGGTGGCCTTCTACCGCAAACTAGACAACCCGGCATTCAAGGAAGGGCTTCATGGACACCATCACTGAAACCGACACCATCACGCTGACGCTGGACAATACCCGCCTGGACATTCCTTACGTCCACGGCTTCCTCACCACCTCGACCTGGGCCGCCGGCATCTCCCGGGAGCGCGTGGAAACCAGCATCAACAACAGCCTGTGCGTGGGGGCCTACGACGGGGACAAGCAGGTGGGCTTCGCTCGGCTGGTCACGGATTACGCGACTTTCGGTTACCTGTGCGACGTCTTCGTCGATGAAGCGTACCGGGGGCGGGGCCTGGGGCGGCGTTTGTCGGAAACGTTGCTCGAAGTACCCGAGGTCCGTTCGCTACGGCGCATCCTCCTAGCCACCACCACTGCTCCTTGGCTGTACGAAAAGATAGGCTTCACGCCGGTCAACCGGCCCAACTACCTGTGGCAACTCCACCGCCCGGACGTATACGCCCAGCCTTCCACCACGTGAAGTGACTCAAGCGGATATCGAGAAAATCGGCAGGTCGTTGCTGGCGCGGATTTCCCGTAGGCTGACCGAAGTCTTGATCTGTTTGATGCATTTGAGCGAACATCCCGTGGGCCACGGTGAGTTTGATACTCTGACCTATTGCCTGAGTGCGGATCTCGTCTGCCAGTTCGTCGCCGCCTTCATAGAGGCTATCCAGGTCGGAAAACAGATCGTAAAAGCCGGCATTGATTTTCCGCGACCACGTCAAGGCAATCGCCGAGAATGCTTGCCTGACCAGGTTTGTATCAAGCTTGCTCTGCGGTGTTTCGAGGGCGTGGCCGTAGAGTTCGATCTTCTGAATGCTGGCATCCATTGCTTTTCACCGTTCCTGGGCCGCGGGTAGAAGTAGGGGAGCAGGGTAGCTTTATCAAAGGTGAAGCGCGGCTTTCGATAAAGGTGGCACAAGGCCACCACACACTACCTGCATTACTTTCCGATTTCGACAGCGACTAAAGTCGCTAACCGGCGCCATGGCCCCCTGTGGAACTGAGCTTATCCGGGAGGGAAGCAACTCGGTGAATGGCACCGGCTACGCCGGTGTTCGCGGGTGAACCCGCTCCCACAGGGTATTGCAGTGTGTCTGCCGACTATGTGATGACCAGGCTGGGCCAGCAGCTGGAGATCGTGATGGAAAGCTTGGCCATCTGAAAATATCTCTAACCGGTGAAAGCATAATCTTAAAAAAATTCGCCAAACTCCCCGAAAACACTGGGCGAAATCCAAATGTCAGCCACCCATTATCTTGAAAACCGTGCAACCTGAAGTGAAATGTCGCTGATCCCGTCCACTCAGCTGAAGCGGAGGACTGAAGGCAGCCTGGTCGGCCAAGCGCAGAATGAGGAGTCACCGTTTGAACGCCAGCATTCAAGGAGAATTGTGCGCGCCCATCATTTTTCATCCCCATCGTAGCCACTCTCTCCCTATACTCCGGCTGCTAAGGGCTCAAGCGAGTTAAAAGCCAGCTTCTTAGCGCCCGCTTTCAGAGCAGCCCCACTATGACTGAGGAAGCATGATGTCAGCGAAAGATGAGCCGTTACCTATCTTGGCTTCCGATGCGCCCGTAAGGAATCGTCCGAGCAATTATCCCGAGCCCTTCGCGTCGAGGATGAGTGGTCGCACAAAGCAGCCACTTGGTGAGCTTTTCATGCTGAAGAACTTCGGGGTGAATCTTATTTGCCTTCCTCCGGGATGTGTATCCGCATTGCACCATCGTCACACCCAACAGGATGAGTTCATATATGTTCTTGAGGGTACACCCACCCTGTATAGGGGCGATGAGATTCACCCTCTGGCGCCTGGGATGGTTGTGGGCTTTCCGAGCGGGGGCCTGGCTCACCACTTAGAGAATCGATCAAATTCCGACTGCGTGATTCTTGAGGTTGGTGATCGTCGTGCTGGTGATAGTGTCTTGTACCCTAGTGATGACATACAGGCAATGTCGGCACCAGACGGTGAGTGGCTATTCGTGCACAAGGACGGCCCCCCCTACATATAAGCACTCGGATTATTGTTCCCCATGATCGTGAGACGAGGTTGGGTGAAGCAGCACGAGTGCCGTCCAATCTCTCGTCCCCCACGTTCTACGATTACAGTGTCTTCTTCCATATCAGCGAATGGGCTCAGTGGTCGCTCAGGGGTAGATGGCCCATGATCTGTAAGCGTCCGGTGATCACACCCGCCCCTGGGTACAACAAGAGGCGGTGTTCTGTAGAAAGCGGGCTAATCAGGCTAACTGGTAATTCAGCCGAATGCGGTGTGTACCCTCACCATCAATTGAGATCTCCCCGGATCCGGAGATTCCTTTCAATTCATTTGTACCACTACCTGCGACGATGCAAAAAAACTCGTCGTTGCGCTCAGAACCCGTTGTTGATGCGGAGTGGACGAAATTGAAAGTGCCAGCTTGCCCATTCACCGTACCCTTGAAGCTCTCCATTGCGATGTAGGTGCCTATCTTGGTGGTGTGGTCAAATGCTGCGGTGAAGAACGCTGAGGATTCACCCTGTATATCCCCTACGTAGGTTTTTTCCATGGTACTGACAGTCACTGGCAAGGCCGTTTTGATCTCGACGGCAGGATTAAGGCCTGTAGGTTTAAAATTTTTTGGCGAAAAGATTGCTAGCGCTTCCATTCAAATCCGACTCGTTCCATAAGTTTGGAGGATTAGTTTACTGTAATCGCCGCAATCCGCTCGACGAAAGTCAGGCCGGTACCCACTGATGGGGCAGCAGCTGCCCGATTTCGCTGGCCTGATGCATCGGCAGGCGCGTCAGCACATCTTTGAGATAGGCATACGGATCATGCCCATTCATGCGCGCCGATTGGATCAAGCTCATGATCGCAGCCGCCCGCTTACCGCTGCGCAACGACCCCGCAAACAGCCAGTTCGAGCGACCGAGTGCCCATGGCCGTATCTGGTTCTCGACCGGATTGTTGTCGATGGGCACAGCTCCATCGTCCAGGTAGCGCGTCAGCGCTACCCAGCGTTTCAGGCCGAACAGGGTGTAGTCCTTGTCCCGCGGCTTAGCAGCCTCGCATTTGGGGTCTGAGAGGGGCGTAACGGTGCGTGCCATAGGTATACGTTTTCTCGTCGAACCAGCGTATACCCTAACGTATACCTAAATTCGGTATATACCTAGAGACAGAGCGAGACAGCTAGAAACAAGAAAGCCCGCGCTTGGCGGGCTTTTCATGGGGTTCCGTATGCAAGAAGAGACGTTACGGAATAGCTGGATGGTGCCGGAGACAGACGGACGGTTGCTGGCCGTGAGGGCCCGGTTTTCGCGGGGCTGGAATTTGGTGGACTTTTTAATGTACCTCATAGGATATCTATAAACAAATCAGCTATTTATGGCTTTCAGTGGAATCGAATCGGGAATCTCTGGGATCAAATGAGAGCTACGACTATTCGATTCAAAAAAATAGAGCCAAATTAATTTGGCGCTAAATATTAAGGGGCTGGAGGTGAAGATTGACGAAACCCATTACTGCTTGGAGAACTCGATAGTTTAATCTTGCTATTAGCATATTCAACGAATTCTGGACAGGCAGCTAAACCGTGCCAAAGCCGGCTATCCCAAGCGTTGCATCCTAATTTATTCCTTGCTTCGGAATATCTACGCTCTAGTACTCGATCCAATGTACATTGCGATACTCCGTCCGGATGATGCTGACGTAACTCGCCAATGAGCCCGCTCACTGTACTGGATGCCTCACCTTTGAACCTTTCTATCAGTCCAAGCCGCTCAAGATGCTCATGCGCGACAGCCCCCGCTTCGCTTAGCGCTCCTTCACCGCCACCATAGTATTGAATTGAAAGCCTCCCATTATTTACAGTAACCTTGCAGTGAAGCAAAGCATAATTATCGTCAACAGTAAAATACGGATGACAATATATCAACTTATGCCCATCAAAAAAACTAGACTTCCTCTGATTACAACCATAGCAGATATAAACCAAATTCCCATGATAAACAGAATACTCTGGGAAAAAGTCCTTAGGCATATAATGATCCCAGGTTTTAGGATCATTTAGCATACAATACGCACAACGCTGCGCATTAATCTCAGACTGCAAAATTAAACTTTTTAGAATTGCATCTTTATGTGCAGACAGCTCTTTAGTCCCTATTGAATAGCAAGACTTGAGCGCTTCTTTTGCACTATCAGTCCAAACCTGCAGAACTGGAGGTCTAAAAGACTCTAGGGCTTTTGAATAGGTCTTACATAAGCTCAGAACACTACTCTGCACGGCTTTTAATTCCGCCCTTGTTTTAAGGTGCTTACTACCAACTATTGCTGGGAAATAAACATCAACACTCAGAGAGTCTGCCTTCACCTGATGCCTCATTTAGACCCCGCACTTCTATCCACTAGAGACTCCAAATAAATATCCGCACTTAAACTCATCTGATTATTAAATATCGCGCGCACAGCTTCAACATCATGATTCGCTTCAACGCACATTCGATCCAACACCGCCCTATAGTCGCGATCTGCCTCCGTGGAAGAAAAAACGAATTTAGTTAACTCTGACAGGCTCTCTCCAAAAGTTTGAAACGTAGGTTTCAAAACCATTGGAGTCATCCGATCTCGGCGAAGCACATGAACACATTCCATGGGAAGCTGTTGAATCACTAGGGGCGAGTGCGTTGCAATAATTGCGAAAGAGTCGTGACTTTCTAAAATCTCACTGAGCACATTAAGAAGGCCTGTCAGCAACTGCGGATGCAAGTGCAACTCAGGCTCATCGAACAATACTAATGTTCGTCGATCAATTTTTGAAAGAACATGAAAAATACAGTTAATAGCAAGGCGCTGCCCTGCACTCAGGCGCTCATACAACCCTTCATTTTCTTCTGGCGCGTCAATGAAATTCTCTAAATCATCAACTCTAACTAAATTTCCAAGCACCTTTTTTAGTAGATCCCGCTTATCACTAGGCAAACCAGCTAAAGTCACCTTTATTTCTTCCAGGAGATTTTCTTTATTCTTAAGTCGCCCTCTCTGACTTTGCAGGCCGCAGTAGCTATATTGAAACTTTTCACCTTGAAGTTGCGTAGGCCGATCAAACTCATCAAACGCACTGAAAGAGACCGCCACAACACCATAGATCGAAGGAACTGGATTTAAAACATCGCCTCCCTGAAGAGCAGATCTTTTTTCCTTTAACGCCTGCTTTGAAAAGCGACTCATAAGCATTGCAAGCCGAGCCATGACTTGTGTTTTTCCAACACCGTTCAAGCCAACAATCGAGTGTATACGTCGCGGCGCACCCAGATCAGAGTGAAAATCAAAGTAAAATTCATGAGGTGCACTTGCTCCCTCTAAAACTATCTTGGCAGAAAATGCACTTATTAGCTGCTGCTCCGAGCCGAAAGCAGCACCCGCTTCATCGAGTAGCTCTCGCGCCACTAACTCTCTAAGCAGGGATATCTGAAAGCATGGCTGCTCTTGAAATTTCTTTTTCACATCTGCAAGGAACGAGGCATCTCTAAGTGTTGTTAAGACATCAGTTGCCAGATTTATGTCCAAGCTAGCAAGTAGCTCGTAGTATTTCTTATTTGAACTTAAAGAACAAATCATTCCGGCAAGATCCGCGGGAATTATTGAGCCAGACGGCAACTGTTGAAAGGGCCTATTCTCAAACCCCTCAAGTTGCCCATCAGTCATTATCTTTGTTTCATCAAGATCTACCTGATTGCTTTCGCTTACAACTAACCTTACACCGAACAACGTATAGTAGGAATAATCATTCCAGCCGTCCCTTGCAAGTAAAATATGCGGATAAGGTACACCCGATGGTGCCCCAACAAAAAATCGACTGCAAATATAAATATCCATAGTGGTAAACCTATCAGTATATTTTCGCCAAGTCTAGATACCTAAGTTTCACTAAAACGATTCATCGCCAACGGCTGATTATTGACACCCGCACAATAGCAAAACTTCAAAAAAATCGGCCCCACAGGACACAAAAGGTTTTTATGCTATTTAGTGGCTTACTACCTGCCGGTCCGACTGCTTATTTTCCTGTCACGATACTTCCGCTAAAGTTAGTGTCGTCGTTTCGGGCGTAGGGTTGGTCCAGTCATCCACCGAGGAAAAATGAGCATATGCTCATTTTCCAAGGATACACAAACCACCCTAAAGCTCCAAAAAACCGTTCTATTACCCGATTTTTCCTAGTGAGTCAGTCAATTACTATCCACCTCTACTTTGGCGGAAAGAAGAGATTTTGCACGGAGCTCTGCAATTACTATCGCGGACATTTGACTGAAAGATGCCTCCGACTGATTCTTTATCCAATTCCGTACTTGGTCTGGGGTGAGCGAGGAGTCCGTTATCATCGCGGCTACGGCCGATGCAGTAATGCGAGATAGTCCAAACTCCACAAGAGAACGTCCTGTTGTAGTAGAAATCCCCAGTTCTAATGCCAGAGAAAAATCGTATACTTCGGGTAGTATATCTTCGCGCCCAGCTTCAATTAGCGCGAACCGCAGGAGATCTACGTACGCTTTAGCCCATTGCACCAGCTTAAAACGCACCGTTTGCTCTACTAGTATGAACATGTTCCTGATTGCGGCATCAATGATTACCTGGTCAGGCTTTTTCTTCGTAGATAGCCTTGCCTCAGACAGCTTAAATCTAACAGACTCATTGACTAACTGCGTCAGCGGCTCACCTCGCATCCATTTCAGAGCAGTAACGCACACATGTGATACAAAGCCTCGAGACTTTCGTCCTTCCTCGCCACTAAGAGTCAAACCACCGAGATGTTTGTACATCCTTCGGATAATGCTATTGTAAACAGCATAAGAATCGGTTGACGGATTTACCGGAATTATTTTGGAGAACTCACCTTTTTTAACACCTTGACGTAGTCGTGCAAGCAAGCTTGCTAGCGCTATCGGATCGATCATCCAACTGCTAGTCAATACCGACTCAGGTAAACCTAGTTTGCTAAGCGCTTGAGATGCAGCAGATGAAAGCACAACTTTTTTATCTACCCCCAAATCGATGCTAGGCCTGTTCAAAAGTGTCGCAAGGTTGCCCTGAGCATACCGAAATAAAACTAGACCTGCCGCCGCCGTCACTCTTTCATCTATATTGAGGCGATCAGCATCCGATTTGTCTCGACCGGCTGCATCTAGGACCTGAACAACTGAATCAAACTCTGTCTCAATAGTTTCTTTAAAAGCTACTTTTATTCTAAACGGTTTTCGCTCGGTAAGTGGCTGAGTTTCCCACTGCTCATAATTTACTAAAAAAACGTTGCCGACGACTTCCTCTCCTAATCGTCCAGCTCTTCCTGCAAAGTTCCACAGATCGGCCTCATCGAGCACCTCGCCTCTATTGCCCCTCGTAGGGGTATCGATGAAGACATTTCGTGCAGGAAGATTGACACCTTGAAACAAGGTAGTAGTGCAGCAAAGATAATCCAGCGCACCTTCTCGGAATGCACCTTCGATGCCTTCACGGAGTAGGCTGGGCATATTACCATAATGAAACGCCACGCCATTTCGCACGAACTGGGCGAGCGAATATCTATTATGAATGTGCTCTTCAATAAATTTCGCAAGTTCTTCTAAAG
This sequence comes from Pseudomonas persica, assembly GCF_900291015.1. GTDB lineage: Bacteria > Pseudomonadota > Gammaproteobacteria > Pseudomonadales > Pseudomonadaceae > Aquipseudomonas. Next base: position 14,254 of record NZ_OLKL01000010.1, on the reverse strand, counting down.
CTTTTTCGCTTTTCTTTGACCTATTGAGTGCAATGAGCGCACTCAAATCCTCGGCGTTTTTTGCTCCTGTTGCGTACACTAACGATCGGCCAGAGCTTCCTAACTCAAGTGCAACTGCAGCGAGCCTGCCATCTTCGCTCAGAGCAAACCCTCGCTTAAACGTGTAACTTCCGATTGACTCCAATTTACTCGGAGTCACAAGGTCTAGTTTGATTACGTGCTCATTTTCCCTAGGAAAACTTACGCTAATCCGATTTTGGACTACTGGAGAAAGCGAAGTCTCTTGGATATCTATATCAGACAACCCCACGCTTTCACCAATTAATTTAAACCCACTCGCTCCTGGAGCCAAAAATAGAAACCGAGCGAACGGATTCATCTCTCTAATCTTTTCGAGCGCATCTTGCAAAATCATGCCCCGAGAATCGTCACCCATTGCCTGGGCTTCATCGATGATTACGAGATCAATAACTCCAGATAGATTTACTGATGAAAGAAGCAACTGAGCGCGCTCTTGCGTCAGGACGTAGATCTGCTTGGGCCGAGCCAAGGGATCGAGGACTGGAATCGTTGTGATCCGAAGTAACGATTCGAGGTGAGACAACCGCCGCTCCAACTTCCCCTGAATTTCTGTGAGCAATGCTCGCGTGGGTGCAATGTAGAGTGCTGTAAATTTTTCTTTATTTAGTGCCGACTCACATAGGTGCTCAAGGACGACAAATGACTTTCCTGCCGAGGTTGGGGCGGATATAGCGGCAGCACTGCTTGATTGCAATCTTTTCCATACATTCAGCTGGAACTCGGTGAGCGGGATTTTCTTCCCAGCCATTTCTACTGAATTAATTTCCTTTAGCAACGCGCTTCGCATATGCACATGCAACCCCAACGCATTACATCCATTGCTCTCAAGTTTCGCCAGCCCGGGGAAATTGCCAAGATCTGAGAGAATGTGAACAGCGCCTTGATGAGCTCCATCCGCCTTAGAGACAAGCGATGCAAATACTGCAATCTGCTGTGCAAGATCCCGACTTTCCTCGTCATGTGCCTTCGCGAAAATGCTTGCTGAACTGAGAAGCCTCGCAAGCGTGCCCTCGCTAAGATCAGGGCCTTGAACATCAACGGAATGCCCCTCCGACAATAGAGTGGACCTAATACCCACAGCTCTTAAATCGGCCAAATCAGACCAAAACGCTGATTCCTGACGAATTTCCTGCGCCACTTCATCTGCGAATGTATTCATTTGTTTATCTCGGCGAAAATTCGCTTCAGTTCATTGATATCAGGAACTGCAATCAAGAATACAAACGTACCACCCAAATCCAGCCCTTTAGCCGCTGCTTGGCGATCAAGATTGGCTTTAAAGCTAGCATGCTTAGCGATATAAAGTCCCTCTAAGTGCTCTTCATGAATGGATATGGGCTTTTCTGGGTCGCGGCTAATTTTATTTTCATAGGCCCTCTCAGTGAAGACCAAGCTTCCAACGTGCATGTCTCGTCGATTCAGGTGCTTCCCTGCACCGGAATACACATTGAAGAAAGATTTTGCTGCTTCACGCTGCTCGCCCTGAAGCGATTCAAGGTTTGACAAATCACTTACTAATCGAAGTTCGTTGAGCTTTCTCCCTCTATCAGCTTCATAGCTTGAGATCGAATCCACCATTTCACGAGAGGCATCTGCGGCGCTTGGCGTCAACTTCGACTCCAACAAGAAGAAAGTCACGCTCCCATCTTTGTTGGCTCTTGCATGAAGGCCATCCACACCATGGACAGGCATTTCGGAAGATGTTTTCAAGGCCATCTTCGCGCCAATTTGAGCAGCTCCAAGATATTGAACAGCCACAACATAGGAAATCAGTTCACCGATTTCTCCGTAACGACCTTTGTTTTCTTCACTGTACTTTACGAGAAGGCGTACTGCTTCTCTTCGGAGCCTCAGAGCTGCTGCAGTGCTACCCCCTGTCTTGGAGTTCGCGCCTTGGGCATTAGCTTGCTGACGTTTCGCAAGAGGAATAGCGTAGTCGACCAGGTGATCGGATAGAAGCTCCGCAAACTCATATACTTGAGGCTCATGCTCTCGCATACGAAGGTAAAGGAGGCGCGGCTGGCGCAGTGGAGGGTCGCTGTTTACCTCCTTTAGGACATTGGCCAAATCGACGATTGGCTCAAAGAGCGCGTCAAAACATTCTTCAATTGCCTGAGTCACTGAACTGTCCCTGTCGTCATACACCGAGCCGTAGCTTCACTGTAGCGGCCTCACGTGGTATTTGTGCTGGCCGCACAGCGTCAGTGTCTGAGATACCTGGCAAATCAAGCTATTTTGAGCTCGGTGCCGGCAAACGATGCTGAACGCTGGCAGCTAAAGCCCAATCATAGCTTATGGCCACCACCACAGCTATAGACCCGTGACGGACCTCTGCGCTCGCTAGAAAATCGACAGCGAACCAGGGCACAAGCAACTGACTGGGCCAACTGGCGGCTATATCGACCCTATCTAAATGGACGTTTGAGGATGCTCCTTCTGGCCGATAACTGCCCCATCACGACTGGCAGCTTTGGATTGATGGCTACGAGTCGTGGCCATCAACATCACATCCTTGCTCAGAGATCAAACCTCCATGTTTTCTGTAACCGACGAGAAAGCAGCCGCACAGTCAACAAATAGTAATACCGCGTTGCCTCGCTGCGTCGATCTAGGTGACGCTCAAGAAACCAAGCCAAATGCTTTCTCCGCCAAGCCAAGGGTGTCTCTCGCTGCCAACGCTTTGTAATCTCAGCGTGGATAAGCTTCGCCTGCCGTAAATGGCGTTGCCGCGTCGCGTGCGACCCGGTCAGCACGCCAGCCAAGAACAACTCCATATCGGATGGCTTGCTCATGTCCGTCCTCCGATGTAGGCCACGACCACGTCGATCCGACCGTGCCCCAATTCATAGCTGATTTGCCTCCGAGCCTCACGATCAAGGTTCCTGTCTAACTGGCAACATTGACCGCCATTGATTGGCGCGCGGTGTTGGGTGAATTGCTCATAGCGCTCACATGCGTAGGCCGCTCGCAGCTCATGGAGTCCCTTGAGGTTGTATACATGCAGGATGTTCCGTGCAGGGCGGATGCTTTCTTGCAGAAGACTCAGGTAACTTTCGTTTGGCGCAATCAGGTTGCGGCTACCAGCCGGCGAAACCTGCCGCGCAAACCCAAGCGCATCGCTAATCTGGCCATCCACCGCAATCCAACGGGATGCCGAGGCGCCGGAGCGACCGCCTTTCGTGCCGTCCTGGATGTTGATCATGCCTAGGTCGTTAGCCTCGCGGCTTAGCCGTGGCAGGTCAGCCAAGATGGCCTCACGCAAGCGCATGCCGGTGGCTCGCGCCAATAGAACGATCGCGGCAGCGCGTGGGTGATGATGACGGCATAGCGCATCGACGATCTGCTTAACCTGTTCGCGGTCTTGGCCTTGCGGCACCGACAGTCGAACTCCAGTGCGCTGCATTCCCAACGCCTTGCTCGGACTGGGCACTGTCACGCACTGATCACCGCGAAGCGCCGCCATGGTCCTGTTAACGCTGGATAGCCGGTTTTGTGCGGTGCTGACGGCGAGGTTACCGCGCCTAACCACGTCACGCAGATACGCCGCATAGTCGGCCAGCACCTTGCGATCAATCTGTCGCGCATCATTGATGCCGGGACCCTGCACTGAGCGGCACCACTTCACGAATGCCTGCCACCGATCACTGTGCGCCTTGACCGTGCCGTAGTGGCCACCGCCGAACATGTCTTTCAGTGCCTGAGGTCCTGCGTAACTCAATTGCCTGCCGTAGCCGAAATTACGGCCATCGCGTCTACCCACCAGTGCCATGTCGGTTACCTCATCCCTTGCTCTCCAGTCCTCGCCCCACGTCATCCCGCCAAGAATGTTGAGTGTTATCAGGGATCAAGGCCCCTGCGACCTGTGGGGAATGTCCACTACGCGGGACTGGCGGCTCCTTACAACCGGGAGCAAGGGCATCTCATGATCTGGCCTCCTGAACACCGTTACCGGTGGGCGGGTGGAGGCAGCACAGGCTGACGAGACCAGCGCCTGAAGATCCAGAGTCATATGCAAGCAGCAATGCGATGACCGGGGCATGCCTGACTGTCAGTCAGGTGCAGTCCATTCCTTGGTCTGCGGCACCATCATCTACAGCGCTGTTGCTGGTGACATCGGCGTTTGTCACGCCGATTGTCACGAGGGGAATTGCCGCAAAGCCATATGCGATCAGTGCTGCAGCAGTGGTAGACGTGCCCGTCTCTTTCCACAGAAAGAGACGGGCACAGGTTGGCGCAATATTCGGCCAAGCGGATAGATTGCTGCAGGGCAGCGCAATAGGAAGTGTCGTCTGGCGCACGAGGGCCATGAAATGTAGTTGGCATCCATCACCGGGGAGGTGACCGGGCGAGCTGCCGGATGCGAGTCGCCCTTGGGGAGAACCACCGCAGGAGCGGCGTGACCTTCAAGGTTCGGGTCACCTGGGGTGCTGTCATCGACAGCCTTTGCACGGCCATTTCTACGCCTGTGGATAAACCCGGTCAAGGGCCGAAATGCAGCGCTCTTGGGGACGTGAATAGCGGTTATCCACCGGTGGAATTCCGCGGTAAATCCTGGACAAACTCGTGGCTTTTAGCTCTTCAAAGTGAGGTCCATCCAAACAGGGCGGCTTTGCAGCCCTGTTTGGATGGACCCGTGTAGAAGAGCAGCCCGCGCCGATCTCGCAGGCTCACCCGCGATTGAATGCGCCATGACCATTTGGCAAGGCTGTGACGCTGTCGCCTACCGGATGGGCAAAATCATGCGGAGTAACATGGGCCGATCTGTTGGCATCGATGTAATTACTCCACCAAGCCATGATCAACCGACGCTGCTCCAGAAATTGGGCCTTGTGGATGTATGCAGCGCGCACGCGGTTACGCTCCTGATGGCTCATCTGCCGCTCAATCGCCGCGTCCGTCCACAGTCCTGATTCGAGCAAGGCACTACAAGCCATGGTCCTGAAACCATGACCGCACACGTCCTTGGTGGTGTCGTACCCCATATTGCGCAGCACCTGGTTAACCGTATTTTCCGACAAGGGTTTCCAATACCTGTGGTCACCAGGCAAAACCAGTTCAGAGAAGCGATTCAAGCTGCGCAGCCGCTCAAGGATCTCGATGACTTGTGGCGACAGCGGCACTATCTGAATGTCCCCACTCATCTTGGTCCCGCGCGTGGAGTAACGAACGCCTTCAATCGGCTTACGGGTATCGGGGATCTCCCACATCGCCCGTTGCAGGTCGAATTCATCCCACCGGGCGAAGCGCAATTCACTGGACCGCACGAACACATGCAGCGTCAGCAGCACTGCGAGCCGGGTCAATTCGCGACCGGTGTAGTTGTCGATTCGATCCAACAGTTCAGGAAGGCGGTTTAGCGAAAGTGCAGGACGGTGCACGGTGCGAGGCGCTTGAATCGAGCCGGCCAGATCAAGTGCCGGATTTTGAGTGATCTGCCGCGCCCGCTTCGCACCCCGCATGATCGTGGAGAAATAGTTCTGCACACGCAGCGCTACATCCATGGTGCCACGATCCTTGATCCGCTGGGTGACCTCAAGGAGATCATGGGTGTCGAGCTCAGCGATAGGCCGCTGGCCAATCAGTGGAAACACATGGGTGCGCAACCTGCTCAGCACCGTCTTGGCGTGGCCCTCGGTCCAGCGCCGGGACATTTCGACGTGCCACTCTAGGGCGACGGTTTCAAACAGAAGACTCGCCCGCTGAGCTGCGATCTTGGCCTTCTGCTTTTCTTCCATCGGATCAAGGTTATCGAGCAACAGAGCCTTAGCCTCATCGCGCTTGCTCCTCGCGACGGCCAACGAAACGATGGGGTACTTGCCGATGATCAGCGTGCCTTCCTTGCCGTTGGGTTTGAAATACCGCAGCCGCCAAGTCTTCGAGCCACAGGGCGTGACGTAAAGGTACATACCCCCGCCGTCGAACAGTTTGTAGGCTCGATCACGCGGTTTGGCCGTGCGGCATTTGAGGTCGCTGAGCGGAACGGCTAGACGTGGCATAGGGGTACGTTCCATTCAGGAAAGACGCTGTACCCCAAAAATACCCCCGGTTATTGGGGATTTAGTTGGTTCCCGACGGAGGGTCGTGGAAACGAAAAACCGGCCCGAAGGCCGGTTTAGAGGGCTTCCAAAGCATTCAGCGGAATGCAGTGGAGCTGGATGTGGTGCCGGAGACAGGAATCGAACCTGCGACCTTCGCGTTACGAGTGCGCTGCTCTACCGACTGAGCTACACCGGCGTGTAGCGCAACGTACCACTGCTCGCACCCGTTACGCAAACCCCTGTTTCCCCTGACTTATTGCCCTACCCTCAAGGCGCCTTGCAGCCCTTCGGCGCCAGGTCTGCTTCAATGTCGGTGGTGCACGCCCAACCGCTAGCCGACCGCGTCAGGGTCAGTGCCTTACCGAGCACAGTGGCCGGCGCATCCACCAGCGTACAAACGATGCTCCCGGTGCCATCCGCCGCCTTGCCACTAGCCGTGATCGCACAGTGCGCAGTCGCCGGCTGGCCCCCCAGCGCGGCCACATCCGCCACGTCCTTGCCATCATTCAGGCGCAGGTCCATCGCCGTCTTCAGCGCGCTGATCTCCAGCAACCCGGCAGCAGCCTTCGAGCGGGACTGGTGGTTGGTGTACATCGGTAAGGCGATGGTCGCCAGAATGCCGATGATCGCGACGACGATCATCAGTTCGATCAGGGTGATACCGCGTTGCCCTTTCATGAACGTTTTCCTTTTTGATACGCGTACTCGTTGAGGTCAGGCTCGACCCCGGCTGGCAGCGGCGCAGTAGGCCTGAACAGACACCTTTTGTCACCCCTGCCCGCTTGGGCGTCATCTTCGCTGAACTACTCTAGTGAGCATCACGGACACGCGCCCCTTCATGGACGCGGCAAGCTGTATCCAGGCTTGTCGCTCGGGCAGAAAAAGGACCTTTGCATGACCCTATCCACACCCCTCTACACCTGGCACGGCACCGACGCCAACGGCACGCCGGTCAGCGGCCAAACGCCCGGGCGCAGCCCGGCCTATGTGCGCGCCGGGCTGATCCGCCAGGGCATCACGGTAGCCAGCTTGCGGCCTGCCAGCGGGCTGACGCTCGGTTTGCCGAAGCGGCGGGAAAAGGCCGACCCGGCGGGGTTCAGCCGGCAGCTGGCGACCTTGCTCAAGGCCGGGGTGCCGCTGTTGCAGGCGTTCGAGGTGATGGGACGCAGTGGCTGCGATGCGGCACAGGCGGCGTTGCTGGATAGATTGAAACAGGATGTAGCCTCGGGCCTGGGGCTGGCGGACGCGTTGCAGCGCCACCCGGGCTGGTTCGATGCGTTGTACTGCAACCTGGTGCGGGTGGGTGAGCAGTCCGGCACGCTCGACCGGCAGCTGGAACAGTTGGCGGGCATGCTGGAGCAGCGTCGGGTGCTGCACAGGAAGGTGCGCAAGGCGATGATCTACCCGCTGCTGCTGTTGCTGACCGGGCTGGGGGTGTCGGCGATCTTGTTGCTGGAGGTGATTCCGAAATTCGAGAGCATGTTCTCTGGCATGGGCGCGGCGTTGCCGGCATTTACCCAATGGGTGATCGACTTGTCCACAGGGCTGAGCCGCTTTGCGCCACTGTTGCTGGTAATGGGCGTGGTACTCGGTTTTGCCATGCGCCAGCTCTACCGGCAGCACGCGCCAGCGCGCCTGTGGATATCTCGCCGGGTGCTGGGCCTGCCGGTGTTCGGCAAGCTGCTGGGGCAGGCGGCGCTGGCGCGGTTTGCGCGCAGCCTGGCAACCTCCTACGCCGCCGGGGTGCCGTTGCTGGATGCGCTGGGCACGGTGGCCAGGGTCAGTGGCGGCGACTTGCATGAGCAGGCGGTGTTGCGGTTGCGCCAGGGCATGGCCAATGGGCAGGGGCTGCACCAGGCGATGGCCGCCGAGCCGCTGTTTCCACCGCTGCTGGTGCAACTGACGGCCATTGGGGAATCCAGCGGCACGCTGGACCAGATGCTGGAAAAAGCCGCCAGCCATTACGAGGAACAGGTCAGCCAGGCGCTGGACCAGTTGACCAGCCTGCTGGAGCCGGCCATCGTGCTGGTCCTGGGCCTGCTGGTGGGTGGCCTGGTGGTGGCGATGTACCTGCCGATCTTCCAGCTGGGTAGCTTGATCTGAACATGACTTTATGGACTTTACTGGCTGAGCAGCCGGCGTACTTCCTCACCCTGGCCGGCGTGCTCGGCCTGCTGGTGGGCAGTTTTCTCAATGTGCTGGTGTACCGCCTGCCGATCATGCTGGAGCGACAATGGCAGCGTGAAGCGCAGGAAATGCTGGAATTGCCGATCACGCCACACGAGCGTTTCGACCTGTGGCTACCCGCCTCGCGCTGCCCGCATTGCGCGCATCGGATTCGCGCATGGGAAAACATTCCGGTCATCAGCTACCTGGCCTTGCGCGGGCGTTGTTCAGCCTGCAAAACCCGTATCAGCCCGCGCTACCCGTTGGTGGAGGTGGCCAGCGCGTTGCTGTCGCTGGTGGTGGCCTGGCGTTTTGGCGCGTCGCCCGAGGCCTTGCTGGCATTGCCGCTGACCTGGTGCCTGCTGGCCCTGAGCCTGATCGATGCCGAGCACCAGTTGCTGCCGGATGTGCTGGTGCTACCGATGCTGTGGCTGGGGCTGATCGTCAACGCCTTCGGCCTCTACCTCCCGCTGAGCAGTGCGCTGTGGGGCGCCGTGGCCGGCTACCTCAGCCTGTGGACGGTGTACTGGCTGTTCAAGCTGGTTACCGGCAAGGAAGGCATGGGCTATGGCGATTTCAAACTGATGGCGCTGATCGGGGCCTGGGGTGGCTGGCAGGTGTTGCCGTTGACCCTGCTGCTGTCGTCGGTGGTCGGGGCGCTGGCTGGGCTGTGCCTGCTGCGTCTGCGCCGGCATGCCATGGGCACGGCGATCCCGTTCGGCCCTTATCTGGCGATTGCGGGGTGGATTGCCGTGCTCTGGGGTGATGAAATATACGCTTCATATACACAACTGCCTGGATTCTGATGACCACTGCGGCCTTTACCCCCTGGATTCTCGGCCTGACCGGCGGCATTGGTAGCGGCAAGAGCGCCGCTGCCGAGCGTTTCGTCGAGCTTGGTGTGCATCTGGTCGATGCCGACCAGGCTGCGCGCTGGGTTGTCGAGCCTGGCCGCCCGGCCCTGGCCAGCATCGTCGAGCGCTTCGGCGCTGGCGTGCTGCAGGCGGACGGCCAACTCGATCGTGCCGTCCTGCGCCAGCTGATCTTCGCCGACCCGGCGCAGCGCAAATGGCTGGAGCAATTGCTGCACCCGCTGATCGGGCAGGAAATATTCAGCTACCTGGCCAAGGCGCAGTCGCCCTATGCGGTGTATGTGTCACCGCTGTTGATCGAGTCGGGGCAATACCAGAAAACCCAGCGGGTGCTGGTGATCGATGCGCCGCAGGAGCTGCAGGTGGCGCGTACCCTGGCGCGTGACAACACCAGCGCCGAACAGGTGCAGGCCATTCTCAAGGCCCAGCTGGCCCGTGAGGAGCGCCTGCGCCATGCCGATGATGTGGTGGTCAATGACGGCGACCTGGCCGCGCTGCATGAGCAGATTGACCGCCTGCACCACTTTTACCTGACTTTACGAGGAGGCCAGCCATGAGCCAGCCATTGACCGTCGATTGCCCGACCTGTGGCGCACCTGTGGAATGGAACGAGAAAAGCCCGTTCCGGCCGTTCTGTTCGGACCGTTGCAAACTGATCGACCTGGGGGCCTGGGCGGCGGAGGAGCACAAGATTCCGGGGGCGGAAGACTCCGAGGATGAACTGTATTCGGGGGACCTGGAGCCACGGCATTGAGCTGATAGCAGGGTGTCCTTCCGGGCCCTTTCGCGGGTAAACCCGCTCCCACAGGTACTGCACCAGCCTTGAAAACCGTGAGGTCCCTGTGGGAGCGGGTTCACCCGCGAAAGGGCCAGTACAACCCCCACAAAATCACCGCTCATCCTCCTTCCACGGCGCCTGCAGATACCGGGTGTGGTTGAAGGTCTCCAGCCACTCCGGGCAAAACACCACCAGCGCGCTGATTACCGTGCCGTTGATGAACGCTTCGGGAAACATCATCAGCCACAGGTAGCCGACAAAATCGCTGAGCCACTCCGGCATGGCGAAGCGCCCGTCCAGCCACAACAGCCCCAGGCCGGCCGACAGGCAGGCCAGCACCGTCAGTGCCGCCGGGAAGAACCCTGCACAGAAGATATACACAAACAGGTTCCGCGGCTGGGCGCGCTCGACCCCTATCGCGCACACCTCGGCTATCAGCACCGGCAGGCCAACCAGCAACACGCCATTCAACCCCAGCGCCGCCAGGTCCTGGCGCCCCAGCACCAGCAAGCCGAGCTGGGCCATGAACCCACCCAGCACCGCCAGTGGCCAGTCCAGCAACAGCGTGACCGCCGTCATGCCAATGAAGTGGTACGACACCCCGGTATCGAAATCGCGCCGCACCAACCACAGCGCAAACAGGCAGAACACCGTGCCAAACAGCAGATGCTGGCGGCGCCGGTCAGTGAACAGCTCAACCCAGCCAACCCGGCTGATTGCCCAGACCAGCAATGGCACATAACCCAGCCAGCCAAACGTAAGGGTGGTGCCGGACAACACCTGCGCGCTGATCACCTGCCGAATACCCCTTGCTGCCATGTGGATAAAACCGAGTCTACACCCATTCTCCGTTTCATTCGGCTGCGGTAGGCTGACGCCTTCATTCGATGCAGGAAGCATTGCTCATGCTGGAAGGACTCAACCTCGCCCTGCTGCTGGCTGCAGCACTCAACGCCATCATCGGCCTGCTTCACCTGGCCATCATCGCCGTCGGGCCGCGCTGGTACCGTTTGTTCGGGGCCGGCGAGCGCATGGCCGTGGCCGCCGAAAATGGCCGCTGGTACCCGGGGCTGATCACTGCCGCCATCGCCTGCGTACTGCTGGCCTGGTCGGCCTATGCGCTGTCGGCTGCCGGGGCCATCGGGCGGCTGCCCGTGCTGCTGCCGGCCATCTGCCTGATCACCCTGGTGTACCTGGTGCGTGGCCTGCTGGGGCCCATATTGCTGGCAGGCACCGGGCGTTCGCGGCGTTTCATCGTGGTCAGTTCGCTGATCTGCCTGGGGTTTGGCCTGGTGCATCTGCTTGGGGTGGTGCAGCAGTGGCCGGTACTGGGCTGATTCCTGCGCACAAACAGCATCTTATCGTCATCGATTAGCGGCTAAGCTTGTCTGCATGGATGACTCCGACTACCTGCGCCTGCTTACCATCCAGGCCGAACAAGCCAATGCCTTTCTCTCCAACGCCCGCAAGTGGGAGCGGGAGCGTTGGGTGTGCCAACGCCTGTTGCAGGGGCTGAACATCCCCTACCGCAGCGAGGACTTCACCCCGGCGGGGCAAGAACCGCCAGACGTACTGTTCCGCGACGCGGCCTTCGAGGTGTTTTTCGTGCTCGACGAGGGCCGCCGGCTCAACGATGAATGGCGCGAAGAACTGCAGCGCCGGCGCAGTGCGTTTTCCCTGGCGCAGCTGGTGCGCCGTGAAGCGCGCCCGCGGCGCATCAGTGCCACCGAACTGCTGGGGCGCCTGGCGCCGACCTTGCGCAAGAAGGCGCACAACTACCGGGAACGCGGGCTGGAGCTGAACGAGCTGGACATCATTGCCTTTGCCAGCCTCAAGCGCGAAGTGCTCGACCTCAACACCCACTTCCCGCCGCCCACCGAATACCTGCGCCAGGGCTGGCGTTCGCTGTCGCTGGTCGGGCCGACGTTCGCCCGGGTGCTGTTCGCCCACCCCGACGCGCCGGATTTCCTGCGCGGCAACCTGGGCCGCAGCATCGTCTTCGATGTAGGCATCAGTCTTTGATCCAGTGCAGCGAGTGTTTGCGATGGCGTACACTCGGCGCCAGGGATAGAAAGCATTATCATTTGTTTCAAGCGCTTGCGTGAACGCTGTAGCGTTTACGCAGTCACAAACGTCTACCTGACGAGGCCCCACCATGACCAGCCGCCTGAATCCGGAAGATCAGCGTCGTGTCGATGAGTATCTGCGAGCCCCCCAGCACCAAGTCGAGCGCAGGCCCTTCAGGCCGTGGCTGCTCCTTGCGCTGGTGGTGGCCGTGACCATCGGGTTGGGTCTCATCAGCCGCCTGCTCAGTGGACTGGTGCTATGAGCTGCTTCGCGCTCGCCCTGCCCTCGTGCAGTTTGCGGCCGGCCCTTGGGGCCATGAATTCCGTAAACCTTATGAGATATCCCCATGACTCATCGCATCGTGATTGTCGGCGGCGGCGCCGGCGGCCTGGAACTGGCGACCCGCCTGGGTAAAAGCCTGGGCAAGCGCAAACAGGCCGAGATCACCCTGGTCGACGCCAACCTCACGCACATCTGGAAACCGCTGCTGCACGAAGTGGCCGCCGGCTCGCTGAACTCCTCGGAAGACGAACTGAACTACGTGGCCCAGGCCAAGTGGAACCACTTCAACTTCCAGCTGGGGCGCATGAGCGGCCTGGACCGCGAAGGCAAACAGATTCAACTGGCCGCCACCCTCGACGAAGAGGGCCGCGAGCTGCTGCCTGCGCGCACCCTGGGCTACGACACCCTGGTCATTGCCGTGGGTTCCAACACCAACGACTTCGGCACCCTGGGTGCAGCGCAGCACTGCCTGTTCCTCGACACCCGCAAGCAGGCCGAGCGTTTCCACCATCAGTTGCTCAACCACTACCTGCGTGCCCATGCCGGTGATGTGGCGAGCGAGAAAATCAGCGTGGCCATCGTCGGCGCCGGTGCCACCGGTGTAGAACTGGCAGCCGAGCTGCACCACGCAGCCCACGAACTGGCGGCCTATGGCCTGGACCGCATCCAGCCCAAGGACATGCACATCACCATCATCGAGGCGGGCCCACGTGTATTGCCAGCACTGCCAGAGCGCATCAGCGTGCCGGTGCACAAGACCCTGGAGAAACTCGGGGTGAAGGTGATGACCAATGCCGCCGTCAGTGAAGTGACCGAGGATGGCCTGAAAACCAAAGACGGTGAAGTGATCCAGGCCAGCCTGAAGGTGTGGGCGGCGGGTATCCGTGCACCGGGCTTCCTCAAGGACATCGATGGCCTGGAAAGCAACCGCATCAACCAGCTGGTGGTGCGCCCTACCCTGCAAACCACCCGCGACGACAATATCTTTGCCTTCGGTGACTGCGCCGCCTGCCCGCAACCGGGTAGCGACCGCAACGTGCCGCCACGTGCCCAGGCGGCGCACCAGCAAGCTTCGATGCTGGCGCAGAGTTTGAAGGCGCGCCTGGAGAACAAGGCGCTGCCGACCTATGAGTACAAGGACTACGGTTCGCTGGTGTCGCTGTCGCGCTTCTCGGCGGTGGGCAACCTGATGGGTAACCTGATGGGCAGCGTGAAGCTGGAGGGCTGGCTGGCGCGGATGTTCTATGTGTCGCTGTACCGGATGCACCAGATGGCGCTTTACGGGTTCTTCCGTACGGCGTTGATGATGCTGGGTAGCAAGATTGGCCGGGGCACCGAGCCGCGCCTGAAACTGCACTGACAGGCACCAGCATGCCCTGTGGGAGTGGGTTTACCCGCGAATGCGATGGTGAATTTGCTGACGCATTCGCGGGTGAACCCGCTCCCACAGCGGACTGTATGGGCCCCAAGAGCGCATTTTAAATTCGAGGCAAAAAAAAGGGCATCTCATGCGAGATGCCCTTTTTTCATGGTGGGTCGTGTAGGATTCGAACCTACGACCAATTGGTTAAAAGCCAACTGCTCTACCAACTGAGCTAACGACCNCATGGTGGGTCGTGTAGGATTCGAACCTACGACCAATTGGTTAAAAGCCAACTGCTCTACCAACTGAGCTAACGACCCGGAAATGGTCGGGGTGAGGGGATTCGAACTCCTGACATCCTGCTCCCAAAGCAGGCGCGCTACCGGACTGCGCTACACCCCGTGATACTTAAAGAAAAAGGGCATCTCGCTTGAGATGCCCTTTTTACATGGTGGGTCGTGTAGGATTCGAACCTACGACCAATTGGTTAAAAGCCAACTGCTCTACCAACTGAGCTAACGACCCGGAAAATGGTCGGGGTGAGGGGATTCGAACTCCTGACATCCTGCTCCCAAAGCAGGCGCGCTACCGGACTGCGCTACACTGC
>NZ_OLKL01000009.1 GCF_900291015.1 Pseudomonas persica | reverse complement strand
TGGTCGGGGTGAGGGGATTCGAACTCCTGACATCCTGCTCCCAAAGCAGGCGCGCTACCGGACTGCGCTACACCCCGTGATACTTAAAGAAAAAGGGCATCTCGCTTGAGATGCCCTTTTTACATGGTGGGTCGTGTAGGATTCGAACCTACGACCAATTGGTTAAAAGCCAACTGCTCTACCAACTGAGCTAACGACCCGGAAAATGGTCGGGGTGAGGGGATTCGAACTCCTGACATCCTGCTCCCAAAGCAGGCGCGCTACCGGACTGCGCTACACCCCGAGATTGGCTCCGCGACCTGGACTCGAACCAGGGACCCAATGATTAACAGTCATTTGCTCTACCGACTGAGCTATCGCGGAACTGAACTTCGGCACATCTCTACAGCTTCGAAGCTTGTGTTAGCTTCGGTCTCTTTGGCTATCCGCTTTCGCGTTGTAGCTGCTGAGGCCGGCTATTCTACATTCTTCGTTTTGCTTGTCAACCACTTTTTTTCATTCAACTTACTGATTTGTAAGTTGTTTTGCGGTCACCGGTGTTGCTGGTGATTCGCTTAGTGCCTGACAACGCGGCGTATATTAGGGGCACTCGTTTTTAGATGCAAGCAAAAATTTCAAAAATTTCAGCAAGTTATCCAGAAAGGCTGGAAAGACCCGGATTTGCTGGGGCTGTGCCGGCCTCTTCGCGGGTAAACCCGCTCCCACAGGTACTGCACAGGCCTTTGACCTGTAGGTAATCCTGTGGCCGGCACAGGCAAACAGGCAAAAAAAGCCCCGCAAATGCGGGGCTCATGGTGCAACAAATCAGCCAAAGACGATTTCGTCGCCTTCCACCTTGGCGGTAATCGCCGTCCCCGGCATGAACTTGCCTGCCAGGATCAACTGCGCCAACGGGTTTTCGATCCAGCGCTGGATCGCCCGCTTCAGCGGCCGTGCGCCGTACACCGGGTCGTAACCCACGGCAATCAGCTTGTCCAACGCCTCCGGGCTCAGGCTCAGCGACAGTTCGCGCTCCAGCAGGCGGCTGCGCAGGCGGCCCAGCTGGATTTCGGTAATGCCGGCAATCTGCTCACGGCCCAGCGGCTCGAACACCACCACTTCGTCGATACGGTTGATGAACTCCGGACGGAAGTGCGAACCCACCGCATCCATTACCGCCGCACGCTGTGCCTCGCGGTCACCGACCAGTTCCTGGATCTGCGCCGAGCCCAGGTTGGAGGTCATCACGATCACGGTGTTGCGGAAGTCCACGGTGCGCCCGTGGCTATCGGTCAGGCGGCCGTCTTCGAGCACCTGGAGCAGCACGTTGAACACGTCCGGATGGGCCTTCTCCACCTCGTCCAGCAGCACCACCGAGTATGGCTTGCGTCGTACCGCCTCGGTCAGGTAACCGCCCTCTTCATACCCTACATAGCCTGGTGGGGCACCGATCAGGCGAGCCACGGAATGCTTCTCCATGAACTCGGACATGTCGATGCGCACCATTGCCTCTTCGGTGTCGAACAGGAACTCGGCCAGTGCCTTGCACAGCTCGGTCTTGCCCACCCCGGTCGGGCCGAGGAACAGGAACGAACCACTCGGCCGGTTCGGGTCGGACAGCCCGGCACGCGAACGGCGCACGGCGTTGGCCACGGCGGTTACCGCCTCGCCCTGACCGATCACGCGCTGGTGCAGCAGCTCTTCCATCTTCAGCAGCTTTTCACGCTCGCCTTCGAGCATCTTGGCTACCGGGATGCCGGTCCACTTCGACACCACTTCGGCAATTTCTTCCTCGGTAACCTTGTTACGCAGCAACTGGTTCTCGGTCTTGCCGTGCTGGTCGACCATCTGCAGGCTGCGCTCCAGGTCCGGGATCACCCCGTACTGCAGCTCGGCCATGCGGCTCAGGTCGCCTTTGCGACGGGCGGCTTCCAGCTCCTGGCGGGCTTGCTCGATCTTTTGCTGGATCTGCGCCGAACCCTGCACCTCGGCCTTCTCGGAGGCCCAGATTTCTTCCAGATCGGCGTACTCACGCTCCAGCCGCTCGATTTCCTCGGTGAGCTTCTCCAGGCGCTTTTTCGCCGCTTCGTCTTCTTCCTTCTTCAGCGCCTGCGATTCCACCTTCAGCTGGATCAGGCGGCGGTCGAGGCGGTCGAGCACTTCCGGCTTGGAGTCGATCTCCATGCGGATGCGGCTGGCCGCTTCGTCGATCAGGTCGATGGCCTTGTCCGGCAGCTGGCGGTCGGTGATGTAGCGGTGGCTGAGCTTGGCCGCAGCGATGATGGCGCCGTCGGTGATGGCCACCTTGTGGTGCACTTCATAGCGCTCTTTCAGGCCACGCAGGATGGCGATGGTGTCTTCCTCGCTCGGCTCCTCGACCAGCACTTTCTGGAAGCGGCGCTCCAGGGCGGCATCCTTCTCGATGAACTGGCGGTACTCGTTCAGCGTGGTGGCGCCAACGCAGTGCAACTCGCCACGGGCCAGGGCCGGCTTGAGCATGTTGCCGGCGTCCATGGCGCCCTCGCCTTTGCCGGCGCCGACCATGGTGTGCAGTTCGTCGATGAACAGGATGATCTGGCCTTCCTGCTTGGACAGTTCATTGAGCAGGCCTTTGAGGCGCTCTTCGAACTCGCCGCGGTACTTGGCGCCGGCAATCAGCGCGCCCATGTCCAGCGCCAGCAGGCGCTTGCCCTTGAGGCCGTCAGGCACTTCACCATTGATGATGCGCTGCGCCAGGCCTTCGGCGATGGCGGTTTTACCTACGCCAGGCTCACCGATCAGCACCGGGTTGTTCTTGGTACGGCGTTGCAGCACCTGCACGGTACGGCGGATTTCGTCATCACGGCCGATCACCGGATCCAGCTTGCCTTCTTCGGCACGCTTGGTCAGGTCGACGGTGTACTTGTCCAGCGCCTGGCGCGATTCCTCGGCGTTGGCGTCATTGACGGCCGCGCCGCCACGCAGGTTGTTGATGGCGTTTTCCAGGGCTTTCTTGCTCACGCCCTGGCTCAACAACAGCTTGCCGAGCTTGCTGTTCTCGTCCATGGCGGCCAGCAGCACCAGCTCGCTGGAAATGAACTGGTCGCCCTTCTGCTGGGCCAGGCGGTCGGCCTGGTTGAGCAGGCGCGCCAGGTCCTGCGACATGTTCACGTCGCCGGTGGGGTTCTGGATTTTCGGCAGCTGGTCGAGCTCTTTCACCAGCGCCTGGCGCAAGCTATTGATGTCGAAGCCTACCTGCATCAACAGCGGCTTGATCGAACCACCCTGCTGCTCGAGCAGGGCCTGCAACAGGTGCACGGGCTCGATGGCGGGGTGGTCCATACCAACGGCCAGGGATTGGGCATCGGATATTGCAAGCTGCAGCTTGCTGGTCAAACGGTCTATTCGCATGGGGTACCTTCCTTTAAAGGGCAGGTCGGAGCGATGGACAGCGCCTGTTTATGAAGAAACCTGCCTGAGATGACCTTATAGATAAGGCTGATTCTGGAAGATTCAAGCGTAGCGGGGTTGACCGAGGTCAACCTGTTGGATTAGTGCCAGGGCATTCGCGGGTGAACCCGCTCCCACAAGTACTGCACCGCTCTCAAGGCCTGTGATTATCCTGTGGGAGCGGGTTTACCGGTGCAGGCTAGCGAGCCGCCAGCCACACCAGGGAAGCGAACCGGCCACCCTGCGGGGTACGGCGATAGGAAAAGAACCGCTGATCACTGACCGTGCACCAGCCACCGCCATAAACAGCCGTCACACCACGCGCCGCCAGGCGAATGCGCGCCAGCTCATAGATGTCGGCCATCAACTTGCCCGGCCGGGCGCCATCGACAAAAGCCCTGGCCGCCTCCGGGTGCACCGCGGTAAAGGCATCACGCACTTCCAGGCCCACCTCGAATGCCTGCGGGCCAATCGCCGGCCCCAGCCACACCAGCACCTCTTCGGGCGGCAGTGCCAGGCGATCCAGAGTGGCCTCCAGCACACCACCGGCCAGCCCACGCCAGCCAGCATGCGCCGCCGCCACGCGGGTACCGGCCCGGTCGCAGAACAGCGCAGGCAGGCAATCGGCGGTCATCACGGTGCAGGCAATGCCAGGCTGGTCGGTCCAGCTGGCATCGGCCTCGGCCACCACGGCCGGGTCGGCATCCGCCACCACCCGCCCATGCACCTGCTTTAGCCAGGCTGGCTGGATGGCGAACTCATCGCTCAGGCGACGACGGTTCTCGGCCACCGCGGCAGGGTCATCCCCCACATGGTCGCCAAGGTTGAAGGTTGCATAGGGCGGCAGGCTGATGCCGCCCTGGCGGGTGGTGACACAGGCGCGCACCGAGGCCGGGGCTGGCCAGTCGGGGAACAGCAGCGACTGCGTCAGACCACTCATCCGATAAAGCTCTCGCGGTCCTGGTTCAACAGCGACAGCAACCAGACGAAGTCATCCGGCAGCGGCGATTCCCATTCCATGCGCTCACCGCTGGTCGGGTGCACCAGCGCCAGGAAGCGCGCGTGCAGGGCCTGACGCGGGAAGGTCTTCACCGCCTCGACCATGGTCGGGCTGGCTGCCGGTGGAATGCGGAAGCGGCCGCCGTAGGTCTGGTCGCCGACCAGCGGGTAGCCGACATGGGCCATGTGCACGCGAATCTGGTGGGTCCGACCGGTTTCCAGCTTCACTCGCACGTGGGTGTGCGAGCGGAAGCGCTTGAGCACACGGTAGTGGCTGATCGCCGGCTTGCCGCCGTCGGTGACTGCCATGCGCTGGCGCATGCCACCGTGGCGGCCAATGGGCGCGTCGATCTTGCCACCGGCAGTCACCACGCCAACCACGATGCATTCATAAATGCGGCTGACCGAGCGCTTTTGCAGCTGGTCGACCAGGTTGGTCTGCGCCTGCAGGGTCTTGGCCACCACCATCAGGCCGGTGGTGTCCTTGTCCAGGCGGTGCACGATGCCGGCGCGCGGCACGTTGATGATGTCGGGCACATGGTGCAGCAGCGCGTTCAGCAAGGTGCCGCTGGCATGCCCGGCAGCCGGGTGTACCACCAGGCCGGCAGGCTTGTTGATCACCAGGATCTGGTCGTCTTCATAGACGATATCCAGCGCAATGTCCTCGGCCTCCCACTCGCCCTGGGCTTCCTGCTCGGCCTCCAGGGCCAGCACGGCGCCACCATGGACGGTGTCACGCGGGCGCAGGATTGCGCCATCGACCGTCAGGCGGCCTTCTTTGATCCACGTGGTCAGCCGCGAGCGCGAATACTCGTCGAACAATTGGGCGGCGACCTGGTCGAGGCGTTGACCGCCCAATTCGGACGGGACCTCTGCGCTAAGTTGAATGATCTCGGACATGCTCGATTCGGCGGGCGCACAGCCTTTGGTTTCGGCTGCGAGCTTGTGGTTAAATACGGCTTCTTTTGTCCCGGGGTTGGCCGGGGCGCTCATCATAACAGGACGGCACCGCCCAAGACAGCGGCCGTCAAAGGGACGCAAGCCGCCATGCAAGTGAAACACCTGCTGCTGATCGCCATCCTCGGGCTCACCGCGGCCTGTTCCTCCAATAAAGAAGTGATTGACGAGAACCTCAGCGAGGCCGAGCTGTACCAGCAGGCGCAAGCTGACCTGGACAACTCCAGCTACACCAGTGCCGTGAACAAGCTCAAGGCCCTGGAGTCGCGCTACCCGTTCGGCCGCTATGCCGACCAGGCGCAGCTCGAGCTGATCTACGCCAACTACAAGAACTCCGAGCCCGAGGCTGCCAAGTCGGCAGCCGAGCGCTTCATCCGCCTGCACCCACAGCACCCGAACGTCGACTACGCCTACTACCTCAAGGGCCTGACCTCGTTCGACCAGGACCGTGGCCTGGTGGCGCGCTTCCTGCCGCTGGACATGACCAAGCGTGACCCGGGTGCCGCCCGTGACTCGTACAACGAGTTCGCCCAGCTGACCAGCCGCTTCCCCAACAGCCGCTACGCGCCAGACGCCAAGCAGCGCATGATCTACCTGCGCAACCTGCTGGCCTCGTACGAAATCCATGTGGCCGACTACTACCTGAGCCGCCAGGCCTATGTAGCCGCTGCCAACCGTGGCCGCTACGTGGTGGAGAACTTCCAGGAAACCCCAGCGGTCGGCGACGGCCTGGCGGTGATGGTCGAGTCGTACCAGAAGATGCACCTGGACGAACTGGCCGCCACCAGCCTGGAAACCCTCAAGCTCAATTACCCGGACCACCCGAGCCTGGTCGATGGCGAGTTCCAGCCCAAGCAGACCGAGTCTGACGGCCGCGGCTGGCTGTCCAAGGCCACCCTGGGCCTGATCGAAACCGACGCCCCGCTGCCGCCGGGCGAAACCCGCGCCAACCAGGACGTGGTCAAGCAGTTCCAGGACGCGCGTGACGAGATGCCGCGTGAGCTGCTGCCGACGGACGAGAACGGTGACCCGATCGTGCCGGAAGGGCCGAAGGAAGCCGAGAAGGACCGCTCCTGGTTCAGCTACATGACCTTTGGTCTGTTCGACTGATACGCAGCGGTACATGAAAGGGAGGCCTTGGGCCTCCCTTTTTTATTGGCCGCGTCCTAGACTGTCGGCTTCTTCAACCGACAAGCTGGACACCATGGTTCGCCTACTTTTCTGGATCGCCCTGATCGCCGCCGCGTTCTGGCTGTGGCGCAAGTTCAAAGTCAGCCAGCAGTCGCACCCGGAGGCGAAGCTGGATGCGCCGCTGAAGATGGTGCGCTGCGCCCATTGCGGCGTGCACCTGCCCAATGACCGGGCGCTGCAGCAGGGCAACGAGTGGTATTGCAGCCAGGCGCACCTGCAGCAGGGGCCTGGCCGCCAAGGCTGAATTCAAATCTCCACTGGCTTCTTCGCGGGTAAACCCGCTCCCACAGGTAGAGCACAGTTTTCGAAACCTGTGCTCTACCCGCGAAGAAGCCCTCAGCCCAGCCGCCCGGTTGGCGCATACGGCGCCGGGTCGATGATCGGCTCGGCCCCGGTCAACAGGTCGGTAAACAGCTGGCACGAAGCCGGCGCCAGCACCAGCCCGTTGCGGTAATGCCCGCAGTTCAGCCACAACCCTGCATGCCCCGGCACCGGCCCGATATACGGAATACCTTCCGGCGACCCCGGCCGCAGCCCGGCCCAGTGCGCCACCACCTCGGCCCCCTCAAGCGCAGGCAACAACTCCACCGCCGACGCCTTCAGGCTTTCCAGCGCATCCTCGGTCGGGGTCTTGTCATACCCGGCATGCTCCAGCGTGCTACCCACCAGAATGTGCCCGTCACGCCGCGGGATCGCATAACGCCCCTTGGCCAGCACCATGCTCGGCAGGAAGTCTTCGGCACACTTGAACAAAATCATCTGGCCCTTCACCGGCTCAACCGGCAGCTCAAGGCCAAGCGTGCGCAGCAGGTCGCCACTCCAGGCGCCGGCACTGAGCACCACTTCATCCGCCGCCAGCACGCCGTCTGCCGTCTGCACACCAGTCACGCGCCCGTGCTGCTGGACGAAGCCGGTAATCTGGCAGTGCTCACGCAAGGTCACGTTGGGCAATGCCAGCAATGCCGCCTTGAGTGATTTCACCAGGCGCGGGTTGCGCACGTTAGCCACGCCGGCCATGTAGATGGCACGCTTGAAGCCCGGGCCCAGCACCGGCACCGCGTCATAGGCCGCCGAGATATCCACGGCACTCAGCGGCCGCTGCTCGCGCTCGGCCCAGGCCAGCGCTGCGGCCTCATCGTCCAGGTCGAGCCAGTACAGGCCGGTGGTGTGCACTTCGGGGTCGACGCCGGTGCTGGCGAACAAATGCTCGCCCAGCTGTGGATAAAAGTCTTGCGACCAGTGTGCCAGGGCGGTCACGGCCGGGCTGTAGCGCCACGGGTACAGCGGCGAGACGATGCCGCCGCCGGCCCAGGACGACTCGCGGCCGACTTCCCCCTGATCACACACCACCACCTGCCCGACCTTCGCCGCCAGGTTGAATGCCGTCAGCAGGCCGATCACCCCGCCGCCGACCACCACTACTTGCTTGCTCATATGTCGATCCAACCTGAAGTAAATCCGCGATGCACCGGGCATCATTCAACCTTCAGCTTCCCCAGCAATGCTCACTGCCGGCAACGGCCCCGGGATTGCTCCGCACGCCGGCCTGGTCGAGCTGGTAATCGCCACAGCGGTCCTGCGTCATCAACCCGCTCGGCAGCCGCCGGGCGCGCAGCGTGAAGCTGTCGCTGTCGCGCCGGGCCTGCAGGCTGTAATAGCGGGTACCGTCAGGCAAGGCCGGGTCGCCCTCGGCGTATTGGCCAGTGCGTACGCGGTGGCGCTCCAGGCGCAGGGCGGCATCATGCAGCAGGCCAACCACTTCGCTGCGCGCGGCTCGCCGTAGCTGGTCGCTGTAACTGGGGTAGGCAATGGCTGCCAGAATGCCGGTCACCGCCAGCACAATCAACAACTCGATCAGGCTCAAGCCTTGCTGCATGTCAGTCTCCTCGCAATCTTTGCCGCCAGGTGATGCGCCGGGTTGTGTCGCCGGCCACGGCGTAGACCGCTTCCAGTACCTGCCGGGGCCGGGTTTGCAGGCTGACGGCGGTCACCCGGTACAGGGTGACCTGCTGCCCTTGCGGCATGTGCGCGGCACGATCGCTGTCTCCCAGATTCTGTAGCTGGAAAAAACCGGTCTGCGTGCGTTGCCACTGCCCAACCAGGTCGTGTGGCTGAGCGGGAGGCAGGCACGCCGAACAACGCTCAGGGGGCGCCCGTTCGAGTTCCCCTGCCCCGGCCAGCAACGTGGCCTCGGCCTGCCCCAGCGCCAGCAGGCCTTCGCTCAGGTAGCCGGTCATCCGCGTTTCCACTAGCGCATCGCGCAGGGCGGATGCTGCAAGCAGCCCCAGCAGCATGCTCAGGACCAGGGCCAGCAACAGGACCACACCATGCTGGCGGTTCATGGCGCGGGTACCGGGTTACGGATTGCGACGCTCAGCGCGTGACGCTGCTCAAGATGCAAGGCCGGCTCATACAATGTCAGCTGAAGATCGACCCGCTCCCCTGGTACATGTGTCACTCGCAGTTCGCGCACATGCGAGACCAGAGGCTGATTGCTAGCGCGCCGCTTGAAATAAAGCGTGCTGCCGCTCTGTACATAGTGATGCCGGCTGATGGGGACAGCCATTAGCTTGTCGCTGCCTTGCGCTCGATCCTTGTGTACCTGAACCTCGTCGACACAGTTCGTCAGCAAGGTCCAGTCCGGGGCACCCGCGTGTCCCGGTAACTCGGCGACCACCAGGCTCAAGCTTGACGGGCCAATCTCCAATGGCCGGGCAAAGGCTAGCGGCGCGGCAGGGTCCAGGAAGTCGCCAGGTTTCAGGCGCAGGCAGCCGAACATCCCGGCCATGCGGATATCCTGCGCCATGCGCAGCAGCGCCAGACGGGCGTCCTCCTGCATGCGCACTGCCGCACCTTGCAGGCGCCAGCTCTGGTGAGTGGATACAAAGAGCTGGCTGGCCGCCGCCAGCAGCATCAACCCGATGGCCAGCGCCATCACCACCTCATGCAAGCCAAACCCATACTGGGCGCGACTCATGGCCGCCCCCTTTCTTGCTCACTATGCGCCGCCATTGCCGCCTGCCCATTGCGGCGCGCGTCCTCCGTAGCCTGCAATGCCTGCAGTTGCAGGCCTGCCGCTGCGAACATGCCCACGGCCACGACTACCACCGCCAACAGCACTTCCAGGAGCGTCATGCCCCGTTGCCTTGCGTGCATCCCTGCACCTCCTGCGACTTTTCCCGCAATTAGCTTGAACCCGGGCGACTGGACCGCTGGTCCAACGACCGTGAAGCTACAGCCAAGCACTTCCAGGGAGGAATGCACGGTGAAGCAACGAGGAGTAACACTGATTCAAATGTTGTCAGCCTTGGCTGTGGCCGTATTGCTGACGCAGCTCGGCCTGCCGGCCTACGCCAGGTTGAGCGATGACCTACACAGAGCGGCGGCTGCGCGTGATTTGGCGCAGGCACTGCGCAGTGCGCGCAGCCATGCCGTGCTGCAAAGCCAGCCGGTGCTGGTGCAGGCGTTGGACGGTAACTGGGGGAATGGTTGGCGAGTGGTGCTGGAGCATAACCAGCAGGTGCTGCGCGAGCAGCGTCTTGCACGGCCGCTGAAAATTACCAGCAATCGCGGTGAGCAGTTCAAGTTCAGTGCGCAGGGGGTGCCGAAGAGTCTGGGTAACGGTTGGCTTGGAGTATCGCTGGAAGTGTGCGAACGCTCATCTGCCACCAGCCGTCATCAAGTGGTGATGGCATCGTCCGGAAGAGTCAACTTGCTTGCAGAGGACCGCAACAATACTCGGTGTACAACCTCATAGCCTTGAGTTGGCCATACTGGCCCTAGCGCCGGCAACCCAGCTCCCACAGGGGTAACACTGCCGTCAAGGCTTATGCTGTATCTGTGGGAGCTGGCTTGTCGGCGATGAGGCCAGTACAGGCTCAAGTCAGATCAGCGAGCGAACCCGCAGCTCTTTGGGCATGGAGAAGGTGATGTTCTCTTCCCGCCCATCCAGCTCTTCAGCGCCGCTGGCGCCCCAGGCCTTGAGCTGCTCGATCACGCCACGCACCAGCACTTCGGGGGCCGAAGCACCGGCGGTGATGCCGATCCGCGCCGCCTGGTCGAACCAGTCACGTTGCAGGTCCTCGGCACCGTCGATCAAATAGGCCGGGGTGCCCATGCGCTCGGCCAGCTCGCGCAGGCGGTTGGAGTTGGAGCTGTTCGGGCTGCCGACCACCAGCACCACGTCGCACTCATCCGCCAGTTGCTTGACCGCGTCCTGGCGGTTCTGCGTGGCGTAGCAGATATCGTCCTTGCGCGGGCCGCCGATGTTCGGGAAGCGCGCGCGCAGAGCGTCGATGACGCGGCTAGTGTCGTCCATCGACAGCGTGGTCTGGGTGACGAACGCCAGGTGGTCCGGGTCCTTCACCTGCAGGTTGGCAACATCCTCCTCGTCTTCGACGAGGTAGATGGCGCCACCGTTGCTGGCGTCGTACTGGCCCATGGTGCCTTCGACTTCCGGGTGCCCTTCGTGGCCGATGAGGATGCACTCACGGCCGTCGCGGCTGTACTTGGCCACTTCGATGTGCACCTTGGTCACCAGCGGGCAGGTGGCATCGAACACTTTCAGGCCACGGCCAGCGGCTTCCTGGCGCACGGCCTGGGAAACGCCGTGCGCACTGAAGATGACGATGACATCGTCCGGCACCTGGTCCAGCTCTTCGACGAAGATGGCGCCACGGTTGCGCAGGTCTTCCACCACGAACTTGTTGTGCACCACTTCGTGACGCACATAGATCGGCGGGCCGAAGACTTCCAGCGCGCGGTTGACGATCTCGATCGCCCGGTCGACCCCCGCGCAGAAGCCGCGAGGGTTGGCGAGTTTGATTTGCATGCTCGGCTCCAGGCTTACAGGGCCTTCACCTCGAGGATCTCCACCTCGAAGGTCAGGGTCTTGCCAGCCAGTGGGTGATTGAAGTCGATGGTGACCTGGTCGTCATCGAACGCTTTGACCACACCCGGCAGCTCGGTGTTGGCGGCGTCGTTGAAGATGATCAACAGCCCTTCGGACAACTCCATGCCCTCGAACTGGGACCGCGGCATGACTTGCACGTTCTGCGGGTTGGGCTGGCCGAAAGCGTTCTCCGGGGCCACCACGACGGTACGCTTGTCACCGCCCTTGAAGCCGAACAGGGCGTTTTCGAAACCTGGCAGCAGGTTGCCATCGCCGACCTTGAAGGTGGCCGGGGCTTTGTCGAACGTGCTGTCGACGGTGTCACCGTTTTCCAGGTGCAGCGCGAAGTGCAGGGTGACTTCGGTGTTCTGGCCGATACGGGTGTCAGTCATGGACCGGATCCTCGGACTTCTTGCTCTTGAACATATCCAGCGCCAGCATCACCGCACCAACGGTGATGGCGCTGTCGGCCAGGTTGAAGGCCGGGAAGTAATGGCGGTTCTGCCAGTGCACCAGGATGAAGTCGACCACATGGCCGAGCACAACGCGGTCGTACAGGTTGCCGATCGCGCCACCCAGCACCAGCGCCAGCGCCACCGCCAGCCAGGTCTCGTTGCGCCCCAGGCGCTTGAGCCAAACCACCAGCACGGCACTGACCAGCACGGCGATCAGGGCGAACAGCCAGCGCTGCCAGCCGGAACTTTCTGCCAGGAAGCTGAACGCCGCGCCAGTGTTGTAGGCCAGGGTCCAGCTGAAGTAGTCAGGGATGACGACAACCTGCTGGTACATGGTCAGGGCATTGTTGAAATACAGCTTGGTGGCCTGGTCGAGGACCAGTACCACCAGGCTCAGCCAAAGCCATGCAAGGCGCCCGAAGCGCCCCGCTGCAGGGTTAGGCATAGTGGCGCACCTCGCCGGAGCCGCTCAGGTTGTCGACGCAACGGCCGCAGATTTCCGGGTGCTCCGGGTGGCTGCCGACGTCGGCGCGGAAGTGCCAGCAACGGCCACACTTGGCATGGCCGGACTTGACCACTTGCAACTTGAGGCCTTCGACTTCGGTGGCCACGGCTTCGGCCGGCGCCTGTGCGAATGGCACTACGCTGGCGGCCGAGGTGATCAGCACGAAACGCAGCTCGTCCCCCAGTTTGCCCAGGTCGGCGCTCAGGCCTTCGTCGGCGTACAGGGTGACTTCGGCCTGCAGGTTGCCGCCGATGACCTTGGCGGTACGCTGGTTTTCCAGCTCCTTGTTGACCGATGCCTTGACGGCCATCACACGGTCCCAGTAGGCGCGGTCCAGTTCGGTGCCTTCCGGCAGCTCGCTCAGGCCTTCGTACCAGCCATTGAGCATTACCGACTCGTTGCGCTCGCCCGGCAGGTACTGCCAGATTTCGTCGGCAGTGAACGCCAGGATTGGCGCGATCCAGCGCACCAGCGCCTCACTGATGTGGTACAGCGCGGTCTGGCAGGAACGGCGGGCGACACTGTTGGCGCCGGTGGTGTACTGGCGGTCCTTGATGATGTCGAGGTAGAAGCCGCCCAGCTCCTGCACGCAGAAGTTGTGCACCTTGGAGTAAACGTTCCAGAAACGGTACTCGCTGTAGTGCTCTTCCAGCTCGCGTTGCAGCAGCAGGGTGCGGTCCACCGCCCAGCGGTCCAGCGCCAGCATATCCTGCGGGGCCAGCAGGTCGCGGGCCGGGTCGAAGCCGGACAGGTTGGACAGCAGGAAGCGTGCAGTGTTGCGGATACGGCGGTAGGCGTCGGCACTGCGCTGCAGGATCTGCTCGGAAACGGCCATCTCACCGGAGTAGTCGGTGGCGGCTACCCACAGGCGCAGGATGTCGGCACCCAGGGTGTTGTTGACCTTCTCCGGCTCGATGGTGTTACCCAGCGACTTGGACATCTTGCGGCCGTTCTCGTCCACGGTGAAGCCGTGGGTCAGCAGCTCGCGGTACGGCGCGTGGCCGTCGATGGCGCAACCGGTCAGCAAGGACGAGTGGAACCAGCCGCGGTGCTGGTCGGAACCTTCCAGGTACAGGTCGGCACGCGGGCCGGTGGCGTGGCCGATGTCGTGCGAACCACGCAGCACGTGCCAGTGGGTGGTACCCGAGTCGAACCATACGTCGAGGGTGTCGGCGATCTTGTCGTACTGTTCTGCTTCAGCGCCCAGCAGTTCGGCGGCGTCCAGCTTGAACCAGGCCTCGATGCCCTCCTGTTCGACGCGCTTGGCCACAGCTTCCATCAGCTCGACGGTACGCGGGTGCAGCTCGCCGGTCTG
The DNA here is from genome assembly GCF_900291015.1 of Pseudomonas persica. Classification (GTDB taxonomy): domain Bacteria; phylum Pseudomonadota; class Gammaproteobacteria; order Pseudomonadales; family Pseudomonadaceae; genus Aquipseudomonas. The sequence goes on along the minus strand of NZ_OLKL01000009.1, from coordinate 9,070 downwards.
CTTGTGCAGGAAGAACGGAATCGGCACACCCCAGTTGCGCTGACGCGAGATGCACCAGTCCGGGCGGTTGGCGATCATCGAATGCAGGCGCGCCTGGCCCCAGGCCGGGACGAACTTGGTGTCTTCGATGGCTTTCAGCGCGCGCTCACGCAGCGGCTCGCCAGTGCTCGGCTGCTTGTCCATGCCGACGAACCACTGCGCGGTGGCGCGGTAGATCAGCGGGGTCTTGTGGCGCCAGCAGTGCATGTAGCTGTGGCTAATGGTTTCGGTGTGCATCAGCGCACCGACTTCGCTCAGTTTCTCGACGATGGCCGGATTGGCCTTCCAGATGAACTGGCCGCCGAAGAATGGCAGCGACTCGACGTACACCCCGTTGCTTTGCACCGGGGTGAGGATGTCGTCGTTGACCATGCCATAGCGCTTGCAGGTGATGAAGTCGTCTTCACCGTAGGCTGGCGAGGAGTGCACCACGCCGGTACCGGCGCCCAGTTCGACGTAGTCAGCCAGGTAGATCGGCGACAGGCGGTCGTAGAACGGGTGGCGGAAGTTGATCAGCTCCAGTGCCGTACCCTGGGCGGTGGCGATGACCGAGCCTTCCAGGTTGTAGCGCTTGAGGCACGATGCGACCAGCTCTTCGGCCAGCACCAGCAGGCGCTCGCCGGTGTCGACCAGGGCGTACTTGAACTCCGGGTGGATGTTCAGCGCCTGGTTGGCCGGAATGGTCCACGGGGTGGTGGTCCAGATCACGATGGCGGCCGGCTTGGCCAGCGAAGCCAGGCCGAAAGCGGCGGCCAGCTTGGCCTCATCGGCAACCGGGAAGGCAACGTCGATGGTCTGCGACTTCTTGTCGGCGTACTCGACTTCGGCCTCGGCCAGGGCCGAACCGCAATCGAAGCACCAGTTCACCGGCTTCAGGCCCTTGAACACGAAGCCTTGCTTGACCATTTCGGCCAGGGCGCGGATTTCACCGGCCTCGTTGGCGAAGTTCATGGTCTTGTACGGGTTGTCCCAGTCACCCAGCACGCCCAGGCGGATGAACTCGGTCTTCTGCCCTTCGATCTGCTCGGCGGCGTACTCGCGGCACAGCTCGCGGGTGCGGTCGGCGGACAGGTGCTTGCCGTGGGTGACCTCGACCTTGTGCTCGATCGGCAGGCCATGGCAGTCCCAGCCCGGCACGTACGGCGCATCGAAGCCGGCCAGGGTCTTGGAACGGACGATCATGTCCTTGAGGATCTTGTTCAGCGCATGACCGATGTGAATCTTGCCGTTGGCATAGGGCGGGCCGTCGTGCAGGACGAACTTGGGACGATCCTTGCCAATTTCGCGCAGCTTCTGGTACAGGCCAATGCTGTCCCAGCGCTGCAGGATCTGCGGTTCGCGCTGAGGCAGGCCGGCCTTCATGGGGAAGGCGGTGTCCGGAAGGTTAAGCGTGGCTTTGTAGTCGGTCATTTCAGGCTCTTCGTTAGCGGTTGAGCGTGCCAATGTGCACGTGCGGCGGCGATATCCGCATCGATCGCCGACTTCAGCGCCTCCAGGGAGGCGAATCGCTGCTCTTCACGCAGCTTGTGGTGGAACTCCACCGTCAGGCGCCGGCCATAAAGGTCGCCGGCATAATCCAGCAGATGAATTTCCAGGTGCGGGCGCCCATCACCGGCAACGGTGGGGCGCACGCCGATATTGCCGACACCCGGCCAGGCCTTGCCGTCGATCTCGATGCTGGCCAGGTAGACCCCGGACAGCGGCACACGGCGGCGCTTGAGCTGGATGTTGGCGGTAGGTGTGCCGAGCTGGCGGGCCAGCTTCTGGCCATGCAGCACGCGGCCGCTGATGCGGTACGGGCGGCCCAGCAGGTGCTCGGCCAGCTCGAAGTTGCCTTCAGACAGGGCCTTGCGCACTTCGGTGCTGCTGACCCGCAGGCCGTCCTGGACCACCGTGTTGGCAGCCTCGACGGTGAAGCCGTACTGCGTGCCGGCATCGACCAGGAAGGCGAAGTCGCCGGCGCGGTCGCAGCCAAAGCGGAAGTCATCGCCCACTTCGAGGTGCCGCACCCCCAGGCCGTCGACCAGGATGGCCTTGACGAAGGCATCGGCACCTAGCTGGCTCAGGCGCTGGTTGAACGCCAGGCACAGTACCTGGTCAATGCCTTCGGCTGCCAGCAGCTCGATCTTGTCGCGCAGGCGGGCCAGGCGCGCCGGTGCGCTATCGGGGGCGAAGTACTCGCGTGGTTGCGGTTCGAAGATCACCACGCAGGTTGGCAGGCCCAAGGCCTGGCCACGCTCGCGCAGACGCGCCAGGATTGCCTGGTGGCCGCGGTGAACCCCGTCGAAGTTGCCAATGGTGGCGACACAGCCCCGGTGCTCGGGGCGCAGGTTGTGAAGACCTCGAACCAGCTGCATAACGCGCTTCTTGCTCATAAAGTGGCCGATTATAACCACACCCGGGCGCCGGTGACAGGCAGCAGCGCCCAAGGGCGGCGTGGAATGCGAAAAACCGACGCCTGACCCGCCCGATGCCTCAGTGCAAGGCCTTGCGGGCGAATTGTCGGGGCCGGAAACCGCACAGGAACAGGCAGCCGAAATAGGTCACGACGCCCGCCAGCACCAGGGCCCCCAGGCGCACCAGGCGCTCAAGCATGTTGCCCTGCTCCCAGGCCGGCAGGTAATGCATGCCCGCCAGCAACACCGCCGACATCAGCCCCACCGCCAGCACCAGCTTGAGCAGGAACATCGCCCAGCCTGGCTGCGGCTGGAACAGTTGCTGGCTGCGCAGTTTCCAGAACAGCAGGCCGGCGTTCAGGCAGGCCCCCAGGCTGATCGCCAGGGCCAGGCCGGCATGTGCGAGCGGGCCGATCAGGGCCAGGTTGAACAGTTGGGTGCAGACCAGGGTAAATACCGCGATCTTCACCGGCGTACGGATATTCTGCTGCGCATAGAAGCCGGGTGCCAGTACCTTGACCAGAATGATCGCCAGCAAGCCCACGGAATAGGCGATCAGCGCCCGCTGGGTCATGGCTGCGTCGACGGCAGTGAACTTGCCATACTGGAACAGCGCCACGGTCAATGGTTCGGCGAGGATGGCCAGGGCCAGGGTGCAGGGCAGCACCAGCAGGAAGCACAGGCGCAGGCCCCAGTCGAGGATCCGCGAGTATTCCTCGCGATCCTTGTTGGCATAGGTCTTGGCCAGGGTCGGCAGCAGTATCGTGCCCAGGGCCACACCCAGCACGCCGGAAGGCAGCTCCATGAGGCGGTCGGCGTAGTACATCCACGACACCGAGCCGGCCACCAGGAAGGAGGCAAAGATGGTGTTGATGATCAGCGAGATCTGGCTCACCGACACCCCGAGGATCGCCGGCAGCATCTGCTTGAGCACCCGCCACACGCCGGCATCACCCAGGTTCAGACGTGGCAGCACGAGCATGCCGATCTTCTTCAGCGCTGGCAGCTGATACAGCAACTGCGCCAGACCACCGGCCAGCACGCCCCAGGCCAGGGCCATGATCGGCGGGTCGAAATACGGCGTGAACAGCACGGCGAAGGCGATCATCGCCACGTTCAGCAGGGTCGGAGTAAAGGCCGGCACCGAGAAACGGTTCCAGGTATTGAGGATCGCCCCGGCCAGCGAGGACAGCGAGATCAGCAATATATAGGGAAAAGTCACCCGCAACAGGGCGGTGGTCAGCTCGTATTTTTCGGCGCTGTCGACAAAACCCGGCGCGGTCGCCCACACCACCCATGGCGCCGCCAGGATGCCGATGGCGGTCACCAGCGCCAGAGCCAGGGTCAGCAGACCGCTGACATAGGCAACGAAGGTGCGGGTCGCCTCCTCGCCTTGCTGGGTTTTATATTCGGCCAGGATCGGCACGAAGGCCTGGGAAAACGCGCCCTCGGCGAAGATGCGCCGCAGCAGGTTGGGCAGTTTGAAGGCGATGAAGAAGGCATCGGTGGCGATGCCGGCGCCAAAAACACGCGCCAGGATGGTGTCGCGGACAAAGCCCAGCACCCGCGAAATCATGGTGATCGAGCTTACCGCAGCCAGGGATTTGAGCAGGTTCATCGAAAAGATTCACGCCAAGGGCAGAGGACGCTGCCAGACAGCGTCCGAATGTGCGATACTCCCGCGCCTTCGCAGGGGAGCCAAAAATTCCCGAGTTTACAGGTCGCGCAGCAGAAAGGAACATTTCCCTCTTGTTGGCGCACCACTCGGCGGAACCTTGCAGGTGGCCTTGACATCCGCTCGACTGATCGGCATGATTCGCGGCCTATTTTGTTTGCTATTTACCTAAAGTCTTTCGAGGAGCTCGACGGTGGCCAACACACCTTCCGCCAAGAAACGTGCAAAACAGGCTGAGAAGCGTCGCAGCCACAACGCCAGCCTGCGTTCCATGGTCCGCACCTACATCAAGAATGTAGTCAAAGCCATCGACGCAAAAGACGCCGAAAAAGCGCAAGCCGCTTATGTTCTGGCTGTGCCTGTAATCGACCGTATGGCCGACAAGGGCATCATCCACAAGAACAAAGCTGCTCGTCACAAAGGCCGTCTGAATGGCCACATCAAGGCGCTGAAAGAAGCTGCAGCTGCCTAAGCGACGCGCTAGTCGAAAAACCGACCCTAGGGTCGGTTTTTTGTTGCCTGCAATTTGATGGGCTTGCCTGGATAACCTGATCCGGCCTCATCGCCGGCAAGCCAGCTCTCATAGAACTGCACATAACTCGTTGAATTAGCAGGGCCCCTGTGGGAGCGGCTTTAGCCGCGAACACCGGCACAGCCGGTGCCATGCTCCGCGTTGGACTCTTCGCGGCTAAAGCCGCTCCCACAGGATGCACGGACCGCTTGCGAATTCAGTTCTCTATGCGACAGCGCAGCCCAAAGGGCTGGGCCATCTCCCATAGAACTGCACATGACTCATTGAATTAGCAGGGCCCCTGTGGGAGCGGCTTTAGCCGCGAACACCGGCACAGCCGGTGCCATGCTCCGCGTTGGACNCCCCTGTGGGAGCGGCTTTAGCCGCGAACACCGGCACAGCCGGTGCCATGCTCCGCGTTGGACTCTTCGCGGCTAAAACCCCACAGGGTATGCGGACCGCTTGCGAACTCAGTTCTCTACGCGACAGCGCAGCCCAAAGGGCTGGGTGATCTCCCACAAGAACTCCACAGACCTCCAGTATTGTGCAATCCCTGTGGCAGCTGGCTTGCCGGCGATGGGCCGCAAAGCGGCCCCTTCTGCAACCTTACTTGGCTATCTGAATCTTCGGCGCCCACTGCAGCCATTCATCCTCGGCCTTGTCGAACAAGGCGAACGTCTGCTGCGGCCGTGCCGGGTTGCCCATTTGCTCGCCATCCGGCGTGGCAAAGGCAATACCGCCGTCGATCAAGGTCTCCACCGACTCGGTACGCACCGTAGCGCCCTTGAACAGCCCCCAGTCGAAACCGAAGCCGCTGCTGTTCCAGAAGCGGCTGCCGCTGCGCACCAGGGCCGCATAGCGCGGTTCGATCAGGATATGGATCAGAACACGGTCAGCGCTCTGGCCCAACTCGAAGCCCGTCACCTTGCCCACCGCAACCTCACGGTAGGTCACCGGCACGCCCGGCTTGATCGAGCCGCGGCGCGGGGCACTTAGCGTCAACGGCAGGCCGACTTCCGGCCCTGCCACCAGCGGGGCGTCGGCCAGGGCGATGAAATCGCGCTGCGGGCCACGGTCCTTGGCTGCCGGTTGCACTTCCAGGTACTGCCCACCCACCAGAGTGTCGAGGTTCTGCGTGCGCACCAGGCCAAAGGCTGGCTTGACCACCCAGAACTGCGTACCGACGCGGGCGATACGGTCCGCCGCCTCGGTAATGCGCGCCCGCAGCAACACCGCCTGCAGGTCATCGGTCAGGTCGACGCTCTCGATGCTGCCCACATCCAGGCCGCGGAAGCGAATCGCCGTGCCCGGCTTGAGGCCATCGGCACGGTCCACCCGAATGGTGATCAAGGTACCCGCGCGGTTGACTGCCTCCTGGCTGTCATGCAGGCGGAAGCGGGGAATGTGACGTTTGAGCGGCACATCGGGCCGGGGTGTGTCGAACGCGATACCACCGGCCATCAGGGTCTGCAGTGATTCACTCTTGATCTTGATGCCCGACAGGCCGCCCGTCAGGGTGATACCACTGACGTTCCAGAAGCGCGACGAACCGTTGACCAGCTTTTCGTATTCCTTCTCGATATGCACACCGATCAGGATGCGGTTGCTGTTGCGGGCAAACTGGTAGCTCTGCACGCTACCCACCTTCACCTGGCGGTACATCACCGGGCTACCGATTTCCAGCGAGCCCAGGGTGTCGGCGAACAACACCATGTGCAGGCCTGGTGCCTTGAGGTCGAGCGGCGGCGCCTTGGCGCGGGCCTCGAACTCACGCTCTGGCCGCGCCCCCTTCTCACCGGGGCGAATGGCGATGTAGTTACCTTTGACCAGCGCTTCCAGGCCGGTGATACCCGCCAGGGAAATCGACGGCTTGACCACCCAGAACTGCGTGCCCTCGACCAGATAATCCTCGGCCAACGGGTCCAGCGTCAGCTCGGCCGATGCACTGGCCAGGTTGTCTGCCATTGTCAGGGCTTTCAGCGAGCCCACCTGGATGCCCTTGTACATCACCGGTGTACGGCCCGCCTGCAGGCCCTCGTAATCGCTCAGCTTCACCTTTACCCGGATACCGGCCTGGGCCGCGTCGAAGTCTTCATACAGACGGAACGGCAGGTTCGAGTCGGTGGGTGGGCTGTCCTTGCGGTGCTCCGGCGTAGCAAAGGCGATACCACCGGCGACAATGCTCGACAGCGACTCGCTGCGCACTTTCACGCCCGAGAGCGAGGCATCGATGCTGACGCCGCTGGCGTTCCAGAAACGCGTGTGTTTGCGCACCAGGCTGGCATAGGCCGGCTCGATGAAGACTTTTATTTCGACGGTGCTCTGGTCGTCGGACAGGCGGTAGCTTTTAACCCGACCCACCTGGATCTGCTTGTAGAACACCGGGCTGTCACGGTTGAGCGAGCCCAGCCGCTCGGCTTTGAGGGTCAGGTGCAGGCCCGGCTCGGTGTCCGACAGCGGCGGCGCCACCTTCAAGGCGGTAAAGCGCTTGGTGCGCTCCCCCTCCCCCGGGCTGACGGCGATGTAGTTACCTGACACCAGCGTTTCAAGGCCGGAAATACCCGCCAGGCTGACGCTCGGCTTCACCAGCCAGAAACGCGTACCCTTGGTCAGATGAGGCTCGGCAGCCTTGTTCATCTCGATGGTGGCGATCACCCCCTGGTTCTCACCCTTGGCGTCGAGCACCAGGCTTTTGACCTTGCCCACCGGCATGCCCTTGTAGATCACTTCGGTCTTGTTGGCGACGATACCCTCGCCCGACTCGAAGCGGACTTCAATTTCCACACCGGCATCACGGTAAGCCTGCCACGCAAGCCAGCCACCGATCATCAAGGCGATCAAAGGCAGGATCCAGATGGCCGACCAGTTCGAGGCTGGGCGGGTTTTAGCCGTTGGCAGGTCACTCATGGTCGTCATCCGACTCCGTGTTATCCCAAATCAGTCGGGGATCGAAAGTTAAAGCGGCAAGCATTGTCAGGATCACCACAGTTGCAAAGGCGATAGCGCCCAGGTTGGCTTCGACACTGGCTATTCGGCCGAAATTCACCACCGCCACCAGAATGGCGATGACGAAGATATCGAGCATGGACCAGCGTCCAATGAATTCGATGAAGCGGTACATCAATATCCGCTGCCGTGCCGAAAGCGGTTGCCGACGCTGCACGGAGTACAACAGCAAGCCAATGCCCACCAGCTTGAACGTGGGCACCAGGATACTGGCAATGAACACCACGGCAGCAATGGGCACCATGCCATGCTTGAGCAAGGTGATGACGCCGGACATGATCGTGTCGGGGCTGCCTTGGCCCAGGGTGCTCACGGTCATGATCGGCAGCATGTTGGCCGGGATGTACAGGATCGAGGCGGCAATCAGCAGCGCCCAGGTGCGCGCGATGCTGTTCGGCCGACGGGCATGCACGATGGCGCCGCAGCGTGTACAGGTTTGTGAAGTGCTGTCTGGCTGTTGCCTGTTCAGCTCGTGACATTCATTGCAGACAAGAATGCCCGCATCAATCGCCCGCATGCAGGTCCTCCCCTGATAGCGCACTCCAGATCTGGTGCGGTGACATCACCACTTCGAGCCACACCTGGATCAATAACAGGCTGATGAAGCAAAACAGCCCCAGGCCCACGGTCAGTTCGGCCAGGTCCACCAGTTTGACGATGGCCACCAGCACGCCCATGAAATAGACCTCGAGCATGCCCCAGTCACGCAAGTGGTGATAGATGCGGTAGAACAGCAGGCCGAAGTTACGCCCCACGTTCAGGCGGATGCTCAATAGCACGAACAACTGGCAGAGCAGTTTTGCCAGGGGTATGGCCATGCTGCAGAGGAACACTACCACGGCCACACCGCGCATTTCCGAGTTGTACAAGCCCAGCACACCACTCCAGACGGTATCGTCCGATGTCTGGCCGAGCAGGTGCAGCTGCATGATCGGCAGGAAATTGGCTGGCACAAACAGCAGCAAGGCGGTGAGTACCAAGGCCAGGCTGCGGTTGACCACATTGTGCCGATGGGCGTAGAGCTCATAGCCGCAGCGCGGGCATTGGGCCTTCTCATCATGCTGGAGCACGGGTTTGCGCAGCAGCAGGTCGCATTCATGGCAGGCGACAAGCTCGTCCAGCGGCAACTGGGCGAGCGTTTCAGGTTCGACAGGACTGGGCATATAGCGCTTCTGAATAGGTGCGTGAGCCTATTCTAGTGTTCTGACTCGAATTGTGGGAGTTGTGGGAGCGGCTTTAGCCGCGAAGCAGGCGACGCGGTGGATGGCACCGGCTGCGCCGGTGTTCGCGGGTGAACCCGCTCCCACAGGGGATCTGGTGAGGCGGGAAATTTTTCGCCACAAAGACAAAACCCCTACCTGCCTGCGCAGATAGGGGTTTTGCGAAATGAATCTTGACGATGACCTACTCTCACATGGGGAAACCCCACACTACCATCGGCGA
>NZ_OLKL01000008.1 GCF_900291015.1 Pseudomonas persica | reverse complement strand
AGTACAGCGAGAAACTCGTTTGACTTCAAACACTTGACTCGCTGCGATCTCTCGTAGCGGGAGGCGAATCATACAGCACTTAGAAGCGCTGTCAACCATCATCTCAACCGCTGGCGATCAGTCGATCGTAGCGCTTCCGGCTTCTTCTGAACTACTTAACTCATTGAATTTCAAGGAGTTTGTCGTTCCGATGTCGCTGGAAGTGGGGCGCATTATAAGGGGATTCGAAAGGCCGTCAACCGTTAATTTCAAGAAAGTGAAATATAAGGGCAAAAGACCGCATCAGGGCCACCAGGTGCTCGTCAGAAGAGCAAAGGCAGGCACCTTCCACAGCCAACACCATCTCAAGACAGGCCCATAGCCGGCCTGACGCATCCAACAACCAAAAGCCAAAAACAAAACCCCAAAAACAAAGCGGGGAGGCCTACCGGCCTCCCCGCTTCTGCTTCATCCCTTACAAGCTAGGGAAGGCAAACTGCGAAGCCTCATGGCTGGCCCGCTGCGGCCAACGCTGGGTGATCGCCTTGCGACGGGTATAGAAGCGCACCCCATCCGGGCCATAGGCATGCAGGTCACCGAACAGCGAGCGCTTCCAGCCACCAAAGCTGTGGTAGGCCACCGGCACCGGCAGCGGTACGTTCACACCGACCATGCCCACTTCGATCTCGTCGCAGAACAGGCGCGCCGCTTCACCGTCACGGGTGAAGATGCAGGTGCCGTTGCCATACTCGTGATCGTTGATCAGTTGCATGGCTTGCTCCAGGCTGTTCACACGCACTACACACAGCACCGGGCCGAAGATCTCTTCCTTATAGATACGCATCTCCGGGGTCACCTTGTCGAACAGAGTACCACCCACGAAGTAGCCATCCTCGTTACCAGCCACACGGAAGCCACGGCCATCCACCACCAGCCTGGCGCCAGCAGCAACACCGTCATCGATGTAACCCACTACCTTGTCTCGGGCAGCCGCAGTCACCAATGGGCCCATGTCCAGGCCACACGAGGTGCCGGCCCCAATCTTCAGTGCCTTGATCTGCGGTTCCAACTTGGCAATCAGGGCATCGGCCACCTGATCCCCCACGCACACTGCCACCGAAATGGCCATGCAACGCTCGCCGCACGAACCATAGGCCGCGCCCATCAGTGCGCTGACGGCGTTGTCCAGGTCGGCATCCGGCATCAGCACCGCGTGGTTCTTCGCCCCCCCCAGGGCCTGTACGCGCTTGCCGCGCTTGGTGCCTTCAGCGTAGATGTACTCGGCGATCGGCGTCGAACCGACGAAGCTCAGGGCCTTCACTTCCGGTGCTTCGATCAACGCATCCACCGCTTCCTTGTCGCCGTGCACGACGTTGAGGATGCCCTTCGGCAGACCGGCTTCCAGCAGCAGCTGGGCGATGAACAGGGTCGAGCTCGGGTCGCGCTCGGAAGGCTTGAGGATGAAGGCGTTACCGCAGGCGATGGCCAGTGGGTACATCCACAGTGGCACCATGGCCGGGAAGTTGAACGGGGTGATACCGGCAACCACGCCCAGCGGCTGGAAGTCGGACCAGGCATCGATGTTCGGGCCGACATTGCGGCTGTACTCGCCCTTCAGCACTTCTGGCGCGGCGCAGGCGAACTCGACGTTCTCGATGCCACGCTTCAGCTCGCCGGCGGCATCTTCCAGGGTCTTGCCGTGCTCTTCGCTGATCATCTGCGAGATACGCGCTTCATTCTGCTCCAGCAGTTGCTTGAAGCGGAACATCACCTGGGCGCGCTTGGCCGGTGGGGTGTTGCGCCAGGCCGGGAAGGCTGCCTTGGCCGAGTCGATCGCTTCCTGCACGGTCGCGCGGCTGGCCAGCTCGACCTTGCGCACGGCCTGGCCGGTGGACGGGTTGAAAACATCGGCGGTGCGCTCACCCTTGGTAACCAGTTCGCCGTGGATCAGGTGCTGAACAATGCTCATGCAAAACTCCAGATAAAGAAGGTAGAGGCAGACGCGCGATGGGTTCACGCGCCTGGCATCAGAATCAGAACGATCAGTCGATCAGGTTCAGGGTTTCGCCCACAGCGTCGAACAGGCGGTCCAGTTCCTGCGGCGTGGTGTTGAAGGTTGGGCCGAACTGCAAGGTGTCGCCACCGAAGCGGACATAGAAGCCAGCCTTCCACAGTTTCATCGCCGCTTCGTATGGACGCACGATGGCATCACCATCGCGGGCAGCGATCTGGATCGCGCCGGCCAGGCCGTAGTTGCGGATGTCGACGATGTTCTTGGTGCCCTTCACGCCATGCAGCAGCTTCTCGAAGTGCGGCGCCAGCTCGGCGGCGGCCTGCACCAGGTTTTCCTTCTGCAGCAGGTCCAGCGCGGCGATACCGGCGGCACAGGCTACCGGGTGGGCCGAATAGGTGTAGCCGTGCGGGAATTCCACGGCGTACTCCGGGGTCGGCTGGTTCATGAAGGTCTGGTAGATCTCGCTGCTGGCGATCACCGCACCCATCGGGATGGCGCCGTTGGTCACCTGCTTGGCGATGCACATCAGGTCCGGGGTCACGCCGAAGGCTTCGGAGCCAGTCATCGCGCCCATACGGCCGAAGCCGGTGATTACTTCGTCGAAGATCAGCAGGATGTTGTGCTGGGTGCAGATTTCACGCAGGCGCTTCAGGTAACCCTTCGGCGGCGGCAGTACACCAGCCGAGCCCGCCAGCGGCTCAACGATCACGGCAGCGATGTTGGAGGCGTCGTGCAGCTCGATCAGCTTGAGCATTTCGTCGGCCAGGGCGATACCGCCCTCTTCCGGCATGCCCTTGGAGAAGGCATTCACCGGCAGCACGGTGTGAGGCAGGTGGTCGACATCCAGCAGTTGACCGAACAGCTTGCGGTTACCGTTGACGCCCCCCAGGCTGGTGCCGGCGATGTTCACACCGTGGTAGCCACGGGCACGGCCGATGATCTTGGTCTTGGTCGCCTGGCCTTTCAGGCGCCAGTACGCACGCACCATCTTCAGCGCGGTGTCGGCACACTCGGAACCGGAGTTGGTATAGAACACATGGTTCAGGTCGCCGGGGGTCAGCTCGGTGATTTTCTCGGCCAACTGGAACGACAGCGGGTGGCCGAACTGGAAGGCCGGAGAGTAGTCCAGGGTGCCGATCTGGCGGCTCACCGCCTCGGTGATTTCCTTGCGGGTGTGCCCGGCGCCGCAGGTCCACAAGCCGGACAGGGCATCGAAGATCTTGCGCCCCTGGTCGTCGAACAGGTAGCTGCCTTCGGCCGCCACGATCAAGCGTGGGTCGCGCTGGAAGTTGCGGTTGGCGGTGTAGGGCATCCAGTGGGCATCCAGCTTGAGCTGGCTGGCGATACCGGTGGAGGCGGTTTCGGGCATGTTCATCGGCGGTTCCTCGGAAGACGATTAGGCAACGATGGATGTTGTTGCAGCTAAATTGGCACGGCGATAAAGTCTGAAAAAGCCAACATTTCTAATCTTCAGACAGGCCCTGACTAAACTAATGAGCCGACGCCCCGATCCCCTCGCCCAAGTCAGCGATTTCGACATCCGCCTGCTGAAGATCTACCGCAGCGTAGTCGAGTGCGGCGGCTTCTCGGCCGCCGAAAACGTGCTGGGCATTGGCCGCTCGGCCATCAGCCAGCAGATGAACGACCTCGAGCAACGCCTCGGTCTGCGCCTGTGCCAACGCGGCCGCGCCGGGTTCTCACTGACAGAAGAAGGCCGTGAGGTCTACCACTCGGCCCTGCAACTGCTCAGTGCCCTGGAAAGCTTCCGCACCGAGGTCAACGGCCTGCACCAGCATTTGCGTGGCGAGCTGAACATTGGCTTGACCGACAACCTGGTGACCCTGCCGCACATGCGCATTACCCATGCCCTGGCCGAACTCAAGGACCGCGGCCCCGACGTGCGCATCCAGATCCGCATGATCTCACCCAGCCAGGTCGAGCATGGCGTGCTCGACGGCAGCCTGCACGTCGGTGTGGTGCCGCAGACAAGCCCGCTGTCGGGCCTCGAGTACCAGCCGCTGTACAGCGAGCGCTCACTGCTGTACTGCGCGGTCGGCCACCCGCTGTTCTATGCCGACGACCAGCAGATCGATGACCACCGCCTCAACAGCCAGGAAGCCATCACCCCCACCTTCCGCCTGCCGGCGGAAATCCAGGCGCATTACCAGGCGCTGAACTGCACTGCCAGTGCTTCGGACCGTGAAGGCATGGCGTTTCTCATCCTTACCGGGCGCTACATCGGCTACCTGCCAGACCACTACGCCACGTTCTGGGTGCAGCAAGGCCGCTTGCGTGCCCTCAAGCCCCGGCAACGCTTCTATGACCTGAGCCTCAGCTGGGTAACGCGCAAGGGCCGGCGGCCGAACCTGGTGCTGGAAAGCTTCCTCGAAAGCCTGGCTGCGACACGCTGATGCCAGTCTGTGCCGCAAACGCTTGTCACTTCGGCACAGGCAGGTAATCTTGTCCGACAGCCGCAGCCACTGACCCGTACGGAATCGTCCATGACCCTAGAAGTCCCTGCGCATCGCCTCTCCGCCTCGGGCAAGCCCGCGGGCCGCATCCGCCAAAAGAACGAACAGGCCATTATCCAGGCCGCCGAAGACGAGTTTGCCCGCCATGGTTTCAAGGGCACCAGCATGAACACCATCGCCCTCAAGGCAGGGTTGCCCAAAGCCAACCTGCATTACTACTTCACCAACAAGCTGGGCCTGTACATTGCCGTGCTCAGCAACATCATCGAGCTGTGGGACAGCACCTTCAACGCCTTGAGCGTCGAGGACGACCCGGGCGAAGCCCTGAGCCAGTACATTCGCACCAAGATGGAGTTCTCCCGGCGCAACCCGCAAGCCTCGCGGATTTTCGCCATGGAAGTGATCAGCGGCGGCACCTGCCTGACCGAATACTTCAGTGCCGACTACCGCGAATGGTTCCGGGGCCGGGCCGCGGTGTTCCAGGCCTGGATCGAAGCCGGCAAGATGGACCCGGTCGACCCGGTGCACCTGATCTTCCTGCTGTGGGGCAGCACCCAGCACTACGCCGACTTCGCCACCCAGATCTGCCAGGTCACCGGCCGCAGCCGCCTGACCAAGCAGGACATGGAAGACGCGAGCAACAACCTTATCCACATCATCCTGAAAGGCTGCGGCATCAAGCCGGCTGCCTGACCGTCATTTATGCCTTCTACCCTGCTCGACCTCTGCGAATATCGCGAGGAAATCCGCAAAAGCCGCTTCATCACCCTCGCCGGGCCAATCAGCAGTGCCGCCGAAGCGATGAGTTTCATCGAACGCCATAGCGACCTGGCCGCTACCCATAACTGCTGGGCCTGGAAGCTCGGTGCCCAGTACCGCAGCAGCGATGACGGCGAACCTGGCGGTACCGCGGGGCGGCCGATCCTGGCGGCCATCGAAGCGCAGGACTGCGACCAGGTGGTGGTGCTGGTGATTCGCTGGTACGGCGGCATCCAGCTGGGCACCGGTGGCCTGGCCAGGGCCTATGGCGGCGGCGCCAACAAGTGCCTGCAACAGGCACCCAAACGGCTGCTGGTACAGCGCAGCGAATTCTCCTGCAGTTGCAGTTTCAGCGAACTGGCGCTGGTGAAGTTGCGCCTGGCGGAGGCTGACGGCCTGGTCCTGGATGAGCAGTTCACCGCCAATGGCGTGGACCTGCTGATTGCACTCGGTGACGCCCACCTGGCGCCACTGCAGCAGCAGTTGGCCGACTTGAGCCGTGGGCGCATTCTGCTCGAAGCGCGCTGAACATTGCCCACAACAACTGTGGGCCGGCCTGTGGATAAGCTTGGGGCACTCGCTTGCAGGCTACTGTTTTCAAGGCCCGCAAGGCTTTGATCATATTTTGATCACTGTTTGATGACAGCCGCAAACTGCTGAATGCTCAGGAGTTATCCCCAGCACGAGGCCACAAGCGCCAGACTGCTGCCCCTCAGCTTGCACACAATAACTGTGGAACAGCCTGTGGATAACCCGTGCGCCAACAGGCCAGGCGCCAGGCCGCGCAAGGCCCTGGCGCGGCTGATCATTTTTTATCCAACCGCTTGGCAAGGCGGTCAGCGCCACTGTGCATTATCCTCAATACCTTTCTTTGCAAACCGATCACGGAGCGCGTCCTCATGGCTAACGCAAAAACCGCACTTATCATCGGCGCCTCGCGCGGGCTGGGCCTGGGCCTGGTGCACCGCCTGCACGAAGACGGCTGGAGCATCACCGCCACCGTGCGCAACCCGCAGCAGCCCGGCGCCCTGGCGGATGTGCCCGGCGTGCGCATCGAGCAGCTGGAAATGAACGACACGGCCCAACTCGATGGCCTGAAGCAACGCTTGCAAGCCCAAGTGTTCGACCTGGTGTTCATCAACGCCGGCGTCATGGGCCCCCTGCCGCAAGACCTGGAGACGGTGCAAAACAAGGACATCGGCGACCTGTTCATGACCAACGCCGTGGCACCCATCCGCGTGGCTCGCCGCCTGGTCGGCCAAGTACGCGAAGGCAGCGGCGTGCTGGCCTTCATGAGCTCGATCCTGGGCAGCGTGAGCATCCCCGATGGCGGCGAAATCTGCCTGTACAAGGCCAGCAAGGCGGCCCTGAACTCGATGATCAACAGCTTCGTCGTCGAGCAACAACGTCCCGACTTGTGCGTGCTGGCCATGCACCCGGGCTGGGTGAAAACCGACATGGGCGGCGAAAACGCCGAGATCGACGTGCTGACCAGCACCCGCGGCATGCTCGAACAGATCAAGGCGCAAAGCACCAACGGCGGCCTGCGCTTCATCAACTACAAGGGCGAACCCTTGGTCTGGTGATTCACCTGGTCGCAGCCTGGCCGGGCGCATTGCCCGGCCAGCCTCTGTAGAATGGCGGCAACCGTACCTGATCGAGATGACCCACTATGTATGACTGGTTGAACGCCCTGCCCAAGGCCGAGCTGCACCTGCATCTGGAAGGCTCGCTGGAACCCGAGCTGCTGTTCGCCCTGGCCGAGCGCAACAGGATCGCCCTGCCCTGGGCCGATGTGGAGACCTTGCGCGGGGCCTATGCCTTCAACAACCTGCAGGAGTTTCTCGACCTGTATTACCAGGGCGCCGACGTGTTGCGCACCGAGCAGGACTTCTACGACCTGACCTGGGCCTACCTGCAACGCTGCAAGGCGCAGAACGTGATCCACAGCGAACCGTTCTTCGACCCACAGACCCACACCGACCGCGGTATCCCCTTCGAAGTGGTGCTCAATGGCATCAACCAGGCGCTCAAGGACGGTCGCGAGCAACTGGGCATCAGCAGTGGCCTGATCCTCAGCTTCCTGCGCCACCTCAGCGAAGATGAAGCACAGAAAACCCTCGACCAGGCCCTGCCGTTCCGCGATGCGTTCATCGCCGTTGGCCTGGACAGCTCGGAAATGGGCCACCCACCGAGCAAGTTCCAGCGTGTGTTCGACCGCGCCCGCAGCGAAGGCTTGGTCGCCGTTGCCCATGCCGGCGAGGAAGGCCCGCCCGAGTACATCTGGGAAGCCCTGGACCTGCTGAAGGTCAAGCGTATCGACCACGGTGTGCGCGCCATCGAGGACGAGCGCCTGATGCAGCGCCTCATCGACGAGCAGATCCCGCTCACGGTGTGCCCGCTGTCCAATACCAAGCTCTGCGTGTTCGACCACATGAGCCAGCACAACATCCTCGACATGCTCGAGCGTGGCGTGAAGGTCACGGTCAATTCGGACGATCCGGCCTACTTCGGTGGCTACGTCACCGAGAACTTCCACGCCCTGTACACCCACCTGGGCATGACCGAAGACCAGGCCCGTCGCCTGGCCCAGAACAGCCTGGATGCCCGGCTGGTCTGAATGACATGACGGCGACATGACGGTGTCGCGGTCAACCGACCTGCCACGTGGGCACGCGGGCAATGCGATTGATCTGCTGGATACCCAGCGCAGAGATATGCAATGCCCGCGAGTCCTCGGCCTCGCGCATCCAGCCAGACTGCAGGAACAGCCGGAACAAGGCCTGACCCAACACGCCGCCCAGGTGCGGCGCCTGATCGTTCCACTCGGTGCAGCGGCAGATCACACAGCCACGTTGCTGATGCGGCGCCAAGGCATCGATGTAGACCCCGACCAAAGCCAACTGCGCCCGCCCCTCCTCGCTCACCATCAACTGTCGACCACTACCCTCCAGCCAGCCGGCCACCACCAGACGGTGATACAGCTCACCGGCCAGTTCCCCGCCCAGGTGATCGCCACAGCGACGCGCCCGGCGTATCGACATGGGCAGCGGTGATACCGGGGCCTTGGTCCGCGCCTCCCTGGCGCTCCCCAGCTGGACACTGGCCAGGGCCTCTACCGCCGCCCCGACTTGCGGGGTGGCCAGGCGGAAATAGCGCTTGCGGCCCCGCGCTTCGTGCCGGAGCAAACCGGCCGACGACAACAACGAAAGGTGAGCGCAGGCCGACGACGCGGTCAGGCCGGTCATTACCGCGAGCTCGTTGGCCAGCCGCGGCGTGCCATCGATCAATGCCCACAACATGGCACTGCGCTTGGGGTCGGCCATCAGGCTGGCAATCTGGCTGATACTGCTGGCTGCGTTCATGTCCCTGTAACTCCCTGCAAGTTCACTGTGTGGATGCGATGGCCACCCCTGGCAGGGAAGCGCCTCTCGCTGGCACTGGCCTGGCTCGCCAGTATAAGCCGCAAAAAACGCCATTCAGGCAGCCCCGCGCAGTGGCACCGCAGGCAAAAAACCACTGGGTATGCCTACCCATGGCAAGCAGTGAAACAGTGCGTGAAACCTGCCCGGACCGCATGGGCAAGCAGCCGGGCACACCCTGGCAGGAGCACGGGAACGACAGGCGGAAAAAACACCGAATGCAACTTCGGACGCGGCCGACAACTAATGTCTACAAATAGCGCAAGCCAAAGCGAAGGTTCCATGTGCTTGCGAGCATTGCGGCCAAGCAGGAAAAAACGCGTAGAACATGCTCCCGCCGACCGTCAGTCAGGACACAGATGCAGGTCATGGCAGGCAGAAGGGGCAGCGCTACACTTCATCCGCTCCCCCTTCAGAGGTATGCCGCGATGAAAATTGTCGTCAGTGCGTCGAGCCGAAACCCCGCCTGCCCCTGGCAGGTTCAGCTCGATCAACACGTGGTCAGTTTCCGCAGTGAGGCCGAGGCGCGTGCCTTCGTCGCCACCCTGGAAACCCGCCTGCAGGCGCCTCACCCGCTTATGCGGCAACCTTCGCCGGCAGGCGTCGGGTCAGCAGCGCGACACTGACCACCAGTGCCCCGCACAGGCTGATCACCAGCGCCATCGGCACCGCACTGCCATCATGCAGCAGCCCGACCAGCGCCGCTGCGCCGGCGGCGACGCTGAACTGCAGGCAGCCCATCAGCGCCGAGGCACTGCCAGCCCGCGTACCCTGCCCGCTCATGGCACAGGCAGAGGCGTTGGGGATGATGCAGCCGAGGCTGGAGATGCAGACAAACAGCGGTACCAGCAATGGCCACAGTTGTGTTGGCCGCAGTGCCGCCATGCCCAGCAACGCCAGGCCCGCAGCCAGGTACAGCCACACCGCACGCGCCAGCAGGAACGCCGGCCCACGCCTGGCCAGCAGGCGCGCATTCACCTGTGCCACCAGGATAAAGCCGGCAGCATTGGTGCCGAACAACCAGCCGTAATGCTCGGCCGGCACGCCGTAGAGCTTGATGAACACGAAAGGTGAACCGGCGATGTAGGCAAACATGCCGGCAATGGCGATACCGCCAGTCAAGGCATGGCCGACGAACACCCGGTCAGCGAGCAGGCGCAAGTACTGGCGCAAGGCGCCAGACAGCGGTTGCCGCGGTATGTGCTCGGGCAGGCTTTCCGGCAGGCCCAGGCTGACCGCCAGCAGACAACCGGCACTGAACAGGCTCAGGGCGAGGAAGATCGATTGCCAGCCGGCCAGGTTCACCAGCACCCCGCCCAGCATCGGCGCCAGGATCGGCGCCAGGCCCATGACCAGCATCAGTTGCGAGAACACCTTGGCCGATGCCACCGGGTCGCACTTGTCACTGACAATGGCCCGCGACAGCACCATCCCGGCGCAACCGCCCAGCGCCTGAACGAAACGCGCCAGCACCAAGGTGTCGAGGTTGGGGGCATAGGCACAGGCCAGTGACGCCAGGGTGAACAGGGTCACCCCGAACATCAGCGGCTTGCGTCGGCCAAAGCGGTCAGCCACCGGCCCGTAGGCCAGTTGCCCGATGGACAGGCCAAGGAAGTAGGCGGCCAAGGTGGCCTGGACGTGTTTTTCATCGGTGGCGAACGCCTGCGCCATGGCCGGGAAGGCGGGCAGGTAGAAGTCGATCGCCAAGGGCCCGAACGCACTGAGTGCGCCCAGGATGAGCACCATTCGCAGGTTCATCAGGAATCCATAGCAGGCTAAGCAAATGCTTGATTCTACCTGCTACGGCCCCCTTCAGTACGAAAACATTTGCAACAAACTGCCCCCTGTGGGAGCGGCCTTGTGTCGCGAAAGGGGTGCGAAGCGCCCCCAGGATTTGTGCATCACAGCTGATATTGCTGGGGCCGCTTTGCGGCCCATCGCGACACAAGGCCGCTCCCACAGAGGTTAAGCACAGGCCCAGGTGTTCAGGCAAATTCGGCTTGATAACCTTCATCGCGAATGGCCGTGAGGATCTGCTCCTGCGCCAGCTCACTCTGCACCCGTACCTGCCGAGCCGCCAGGTCGACCTCCACCTTGGCCGCGGCGTCCTGCTCCTGCACCGCCCGGGTCACGGCTTTTACGCAATGGCCACAGGTCATACCTTGTACATTGAACACTTGCATGGGGTTACCTCCTTCAGCTTTTCCACGAGTCTCAAGCTTGCCATCGGGGCAAGGTCAAGACCTGCCAGCAACAGCCGGGGTGGAAATCCGCGCGCGCGTCGGCCAAGCTGCGCCTTTGATGATCAGGCAAGCAGGAGATTTTTCATGTTCAGGGCAGCATTGGCCGTCGTCGGGCTATTGAGCACGCTGGCTGCAGTGCCACCGGCCAGCGCCGAGGGCAACTCGGACTACAGCGTGCTGATCATTTCCCGGGAGCGCCTGGAAGTGGCCACCAATTGCGAAATCGGCATCTACCTCAACGACCAGCTCTCCGGGCGCGTGTTCCAGGAGCAGTCCACCTCGTTCAACCTGCCGCCTGGCCCGGTAGACGTGCGCCTGCGCCTGCTGCCCGGGCAAATGCCGGGCTGCGCCGCGGGTGTCGAGGACCAGCGCAGCACACGATTGAACCTGCAGGCGGGCCAGATCAACAAATACCGCATCGCCATGGGGCACTATGGGCTGGAGTTGAAGCGCGCCGGCCTGGGCTATTGACCTTACCTGTGTGGCAAGGTTGATGCTGGAGGCCTGTCCAAGGAGGAGAGCCATGCCCGCATCCACCACGTACGACCTGCCGATCTCCGGCATGACCTGTGCCAGCTGTGCTGGCCGGGTCGAGCGCGCCCTGCGCAAGGTCACCGGCGCTGAACAGGTCAGCGTCAACCTCGCCACTGAACAGGCCCGGGTCCAGGCCCCGGCCAACAGCCTGCCCGCCCTGGTCGACGCCGTACGCGAAGCCGGCTACGGCGTGCCCACCCGTACCGTCGAACTGCAGATTGGCGGCATGACCTGCGCCAGTTGCGTCGGCCGCGTAGAGCGCGCCCTCGGCAAGCTGCCGGGGATTGAGCAGGTCAGCGTCAACCTGGCCAGCGAACGCGCGCACCTCGAAGTGCTCGCGGCCATCGACGACAACCTGCTGATCGACGCCGTGCAAAAGGCCGGCTACAGCGCCAGCCTGCCGCAAGCCGCCAAGGACGACCAGCCTGCGGCCCAACGCCGCCTGCGCAACGAACGCCTGGCGGTCGGTGCCGCGTTGCTGCTCGCCCTACCGCTGGTGGTGCCAATGGTAGTGCAACCGTTCGGCCTGCACTGGATGTTGCCAGCGTGGGCGCAGTTCCTGCTGGCCACGCCGGTGCAGTTCATTCTCGGCGCGCGTTTCTACGTGGCCGCCTGGAAAGCCGTGCGCGCCGGTGCCGGCAACATGGACCTGCTGGTGGCCCTGGGCACCAGCGCCGGCTACGGCTTGAGCCTCTACCAGTGGGCGCAGGCGCCCTCCGGCATGGCCCCGCACCTGTACTTCGAAGCCTCGGCGGTGGTGATTGCCCTGGTACTGCTGGGCAAGTACCTGGAAAGCCGCGCCAAGCGCCAGACCGCCAGCGCCATCCGTGCCCTCGAAGCCCTGCGCCCGGAACGTGCCGTGCGCCTGGTCGATGGCCAGGAAGAAGACGTGGCCATTGCCCACCTGCGCCTCGGCGACCTGGTACTGGTCAAACCCGGTGAGCGCTTCCCGGTCGATGGCGTGGTCGAAGACGGTAGCAGCCATGCCGATGAAGCCCTGATCAGCGGCGAGAGCCTGCCGGTGCCCAAGCAACCCGGGGACAGCGTCACCGGTGGCGCCATCAATGGCGAAGGCCGGCTGCTGGTACGTACCCGGGCACTGGGTAGCGAAACCGTGCTGGCACGCATCATCCGCCTGGTGGAAGACGCCCAGGCGGCCAAGGCGCCGATCCAGAAGCTGGTCGACCGGGTCAGCCAGGTATTTGTCCCGGCCGTGCTGGTACTGGCGCTAATCACCCTGCTCGGCTGGTGGTTGGCCGGCGCACCGCTGGAAACCGCGCTGATCAACGCCGTCGCCGTGCTGGTCATCGCCTGCCCCTGCGCCCTCGGCCTGGCCACACCCACAGCGATCATGGCCGGCACCGGGGTGGCCGCCCGCCATGGCATCCTGATCAAGGACGCCGAAGCCCTGGAGCGAGCCCATGCGGTCAACCGCGTGGTGTTCGACAAGACCGGCACCCTCACCTCCGGCAGCCCACGCGTTGTCCACAGCCAGACACAGGTAGGCAGCAGCGCCGACCTGCACCGCCTGGCCGGTGCCCTGCAGCGCGGCAGCGAACACCCGCTGGCCAAGGCGGTACTGGCTGCCTGTGCCGAACAGGGCCTGGACGTGCCTGGCGTTGCCGACAGCCAGTCGCTGACCGGGCGTGGTATCGCCGGGCGCGTGGAAGGCCGCGAACTGGCCTTGGGCAACCGCCGCCTGCTCGACGAAAGCGCCCTGCCACCCGGTGACCTGGCCGCCAAGGCCCAGGCCTGGGAAGCCGAGGGGCGCACCCTGTCATGGCTGATCGAACGCGGCGCGCAGCCGCGCGTGCTGGGCCTGTTCGCCTTTGGTGACAGCCTCAAGCCCGGCGCCGCGCAGGCGATCGATGCCCTGCACGCGCAACATATCAGCAGCCACCTGCTGACCGGTGACAACCGCGGCAGCGCCAAAGTGGTGGCCGACGCCCTGGGCATCGACGACGTGCATGCCGAAGTGCTACCGGCCGACAAGGCCGCGACCGTGGCCGCACTCAAGCAGGATGGCGTAGTCGCCATGGTCGGTGATGGCATCAACGATGCTCCGGCGCTGGCCGCCGCCGATATCGGCATTGCCATGGGTGGCGGTACCGATGTGGCCATGCAGGCCGCCGGCATCACCCTGATGCGCGGCGACCCACGCCTGGTACCGGCCGCCCTGGAGATCAGCCGCAAGACCTATGCAAAGATCCGCCAAAACCTGTTCTGGGCGTTCATCTACAACCTGATCGGCATCCCGTTGGCCGCGCTGGGTTACCTCAACCCGGTACTGGCCGGCGCCGCCATGGCCCTATCCAGCGTCAGCGTGGTGAGCAACGCGCTGTGGCTCAAGGCCTGGAAACCCACCAGCAGCACCCAGGAGGCCCCATGAACATCGGCCAGGCCGCCCGCCGCAGCGGGCTCAGCACCAAGATGATCCGTTACTACGAATCGATCGGCCTGCTCAAGCCCGCCACGCGCAGCGATAGCGGCTACCGCCTGTACCGGGCGGAAGACTTGCACAGCCTGGCCTTCATCAAGCGCTCCCGCGACCTGGGTTTTTCCCTCGAGGAGGTCGGCAAGCTGCTGACCTTGTGGCAGGACCGTCAACGCGCCAGCGCTGATGTAAAAGCGCTGGCCATGCAGCACATCGATGAACTGAACCGGCGTATCGAAGAGCTGGTGAGCCTGCGCGACACCCTCGGCGAACTGGTCTCGCACTGCCAGGGGGACGAGCGCCCGGACTGCCCGATCCTCAAGGACCTGGCCAATGGCGCTGCAGGCGGCTGCTGTCACTGAGTCGCCCCGCACCCTTTGGTATGCCATATACGTCCAAACACGACCGAATAGTCACCAACTACGACCTTATCCAATAAATACGGGAGTTTTCCTACATTAAACCCGGACGCTGCCGATGCAATTGTTACCTGCCTCGTGTATCGAAAATAAAAAATCCGGGAGCGTCGATGAGCATCAAACAGAAACTGACCTGGGCATTCGCAGTCATCGCCGGCTTGCCCATCGTCCTTGTGGCCACCCTGGTGGTCCTCAACCTGCGTGGCGAAGCCCGCGACGGATTCCTCGATGGCAGCAGCCGGGAAATCCGCCAGGTCAGCAACGCCATGAACATCTTCTTCCAAGGCATCAACCAGAACGTCGAGTACCTGGCTGCGCAGCCGATGGTCGCCGCCACGGGCAGCGAACTGAACAAATACATGAGCGCAGCCCCGTCCTACGAACTGGGCGACCAGGCCAGCAAACTGCTGGAGTTCATGACCCGCCTGGCCACCACGCATCCCAGCTATGCGTACCTGTCCTACGGGGTGAATGACGGTGGTTACGTCGGCTGGCCGGCCGGGCAGAAGTTTGTCAATTACGACCCGCGCAGCCGCCCCTGGTACCAATTGGCCATGGCCAACCCTGGCAAGACCTTGCGTACCGGCGCCTACTACTGGGCTGCCGACGACGCCGTGCTGGTCAGCACCGTGCGCACCGTCGCCAACCAGCTGGGCAACCCTGGTGGCGTGGTCAACGTCGACGTGTCGCTCAAAGGCCTCACCGAGATCGTCCAGCAGATCAAGCTGGGCGAAAGCGGCTACCTGCTGCTGGTGGAAGACAACGGTAACGTCCTGGTCGACCCCCGTGACGCCAAGCATAACTTCAAGCAACTGGCGAGCTTTGGCGACGGGTACGCCGAGCTGGCCAGGCACGGCAAGGGGCTGGCCGAAGTGGAACTCGATGGCGTGCGCTACATGGCCAACATCTACCCGGATGAACAGCTGGGCTGGACCTTGATCGGCCTGATCGAGCAAAGCGAAGTGATGCAGACTACCACCCGCCTGACCTGGCTGATCGGCATCGTGGCCGTGGTGTTGGCTGCGCTGTTCGCCGTGGTCGGTGCCACCTTCGCCAAGCTGATCGTGCGGCCGATCAACAGCGTCACCAGCGGCCTGGAAGATATCGCCCAGGGCGAGGGCGACCTGACCCGTAACCTGGAAATCCGTGGCCGCGACGAAACCGCGCAACTGGCCAACTGGTTCAACCAGTTCCTCGGCGCCATTCGCAGCCTTATCCAGCACATCGGTACTGCCGCCAGCAAGATCCTCAGTACCTCCAGCAGCTCGACCCGGGTTTCCAGCGACATGGCCGAAGCCGCAGGCCGCCAGCGCGAAGCGGTGGACATGGTTTCCACCGCCTTCCACGAAATGGTCGCCACCGCCAACGAAGTGGCACGTTCCTGCAGCCAGGCGGCGCAGTCGGCCGACAGCGGCCAGCAACAGGCGCGCGAAGGCCAGCAGCAGATCGATGCCGCGGTACATAGCGTCGACCGCCTGAGCCAGGAGATCGAGCAGTCGGCGCAGTCGATCCAGCAACTGGAGCGTGACAGCAACGCCATCCAGTCGATCCTCGGCACCATCCGCTCGATTGCCGAACAGACCAACCTGCTGGCGCTCAACGCCGCCATCGAAGCGGCCCGTGCCGGCGAGCAGGGCCGTGGCTTTGCCGTGGTCGCCGACGAAGTGCGGGCGCTGGCCAAGCGTACAGCCGACTCCACCGCCGAAATCGATGGCCTGCTCGGCAACCTGGCCAGCCGCACCGCCGAAGTGGCCGCACAGATGCACGCCAGCCTGGAGGTTTCGCAGCAGTCGGTGAGCCGCATCGGCCTGGCCCGTGACAGCTTCGGGCAGATCCGCGAGTCGGTGGATGTGATCCGTGACATGAACACCCAGATCGCCACGGCGGCCGAGGAACAGCACCAGGTGGCCGAGGATATCAACCGGCACATCAGCCAGATTCACGGCGATGCGCAACTGGTGGCCGAACTGGCCCAGGCGGCGCGGGTGGATTCGGAGAGCCTGGCCGGGTTGTCCAATGAACTGGATGCGCTGGTGCGCAGGTTCCGTACCTGATTGATACATTGCCTGTACCGGCCCTATCGCCGGCAAGCCAGCGCCCAGAGGATCCCACTGCACTCGGGGCCTGTGCAGTACCTGTGGGAGCTGGCTTGCCGGCGATAGGGCCGGTACAGACAGACAATGCCTGATGCCTAAAGCTTCAATTCTCCCGGCGTCGCGCCGAACAATTGCTTGAACGCCGCAATGTAAGCCGAGGTGGAGTCATACCCACACCCCTACGCCGCCTCGGTCACATTCGCCCCCGCCTCCAGCAACGCCAGCGATGACAACAGCCGCATACGCTGCCGCCAGTTGCGAAAACTCAAACCCGTCTCCCGCTGGAACAGCCGCATCAGTGTTTTCTCCGAACACCCCAACTCCCGCGCCCACTGCTGCAGGGTCTGCGGCTGGTCCGGTGCAGCGATCAAACCATTGCACAGCGCCAGCAACCCCGGGTGCCGAGGCAGTGGCAGCGAAAAACCGACCTCGGGCAGCGTGCGCAACTGGTCGAGCAGCACCGCCACCAGCCGCGCCTCGGCGCTGTCACCCTCCGGGTAGTCTGCCGGAAACAGGCAGAACTGCTTGATCAGTTCGCGCGCCAGCGGGGTCACTTCCAGCACCCGGCACTGCTCCGGTGCCCACGGACAGGCATCACGGCGCACGTACAGGCTGCGCATTTCGGCCTGCATCGAGGTGACCACTTCGTGTTCGGCATCGGCTGGAATCCACACGCCCCACTGGGGCGGGGCAAAGTAACTGCCTTCGTGGGTATACACCCCAAGCACACCGCTGATGGCGTAGGAGAACTGTACCCAGTCGTGCTGGTGGCGGGTAGTCCAGGAGCCGGCGCCAAGGCTTTCGGCACGGGCATAGAGCGGCCTGGGCAGGTGGTCCAGCGCCGGGATGGCGCGGGGGTGTCCGATGATCGGCATGGCGGCTTCTTGTAGTTCTGACCAGACAAGCCTAACAGGTGGGGTATGGCCGTGACATCTGTGTGGCCTTCTTCGCGGGTTTACCCGCGAAAGCACCGCGATATGCCGAAAAATTACCGTTCGACGATGACCGTCACTCCCTGCCCACCCGCCGCGCAGATCGAAATCAGCCCCCGCCCCTTCCCCGCCCTCGTCAGCAACTTGGCCAGGTTGGCCAATATCCGCCCCCCGGTCGCGGCAAACGGGTGCCCGGCCGCCAGCGAACTGCCCTTGACGTTGAGTTTGTTGCGGTCGATCGCCCCGAGCGGCGCATCCAGCCCCAACCGCTCACGGCAATAATCGGCATCTTCCCAGGCCTTGAGCGTGCACAGCACCTGGGCAGCAAAGGCTTCGTGAATCTCGTAATAGTCAAAGTCCTGCAGCGTCAGGCCATTGCGCGCCAGCAGCCGCGGCACCGCATACACCGGCGCCATCAACAGCCCTTCGCGACCCGTAACAAAGTCCACTGCAGCGGTTTCGCCATCGACCAGATAAGCCAGCACCGACAGCCCCTGCTGCTCGGCCCATTCCTCGCTGCCCAGCAACACCAGCGAAGCACCATCGGTCAGCGGTGTGGAATTGCCCGCCGTCAGCGTGCCCTGCCCGCTGCGATCGAAGGCTGGCTTGAGCCTGGCCAGTTGCTCCAGGGTCAGGTCAGGGCGCAGGTTGTTATCACGGGTCAACGACAGAAACGGTGTCAGCAGGTCATCCTGCCAACCTTCGGCGTACGCGGCAGCCAGCGCCTGGTGGCTGAGCAGCGCCAGTTCGTCCTGTTCGGCGCGGCCAATGCGCCAGGCCTGGGCCATGCGTTCACAATGCTCGCCCATCGACAACCCGGTGCGCGGTTCACCGTTGCGCGGCAATTCGGGTTTCAGGTGGTGAGGGCGCAGCTTGAGGAATGGCTTGAGCCGCTCACCCAGGCTGTTGCCACGGTTGGCCTGCAGCAGGATGTGGCGCAGGCCTTCGCTGACCGCAATCGGCACATCGGAGGTGGTGTCCACGCCGCCGGCAATGCCGCAGTCGATCTGCCCCAGGGCAATCTTGTTGGCCACCAGCAACGCCGCCTCCAGCCCGGTGCCGCAGGCTTGCTGGATGTCATAAGCCGGCGTCTGCGGCGACAGGCGCGAGCCCAGCACGCATTCACGGGTCAGGTTCATGTCACGCGAGTGCTTGAGCACCGTACCGGCCACCACTTCCCCCAAGCGCAACCCGTGCAAGCGGTAGCGTTCGATCAGCCCTTCGAGGGCGACAGTGAGCATCGCCTGGCTGCTGGCCGTGGCGTAGGCACCATTGGAGCGGGCGAAGGGAATTCGGTTGCCACCCAGGATCGCGACCCGGCGAAGTGAACGCATGCGCTTGTTCCTCCTGAAACAATTTGATCCGTACAGCCTAGGTGTTTTTACCGCATTCGAACGACCCTGCCACAAAGTTGGTCCACACTTTCAAGCTTGCCTTCCGGGAGACCTACTCATGAGCGATCGCTACCTCGGCTTTGCCAACTCCAACCTCGGCCGCCGTCTTGTGGATGCCCTTGGCTTGCCACGCCCGGCGCCGCTGGAGCGCTGGCAGGCCGGCCGCCTGCGCCCGGTCAAAGGCCCCCTGGTACTGGGTGGCGGGCCACTGGCGAGCCGGGTCGAAGCCATCGCCCCGCGCCTGACCGACACGCTTTACAGCTTCAATACCGACAACCTCCAGGCCGAGCCGTGGGTGGCTGGTCTGGGGCCGCAGATCAAGGCCGTGGTATTCGATGCCAGTCACCTGTCCGACAGCGACGCGTTGCAGCAGTTGCGCGAATTTTTCCAGCCACTGCTGCGCAGCCTGGCGCCGTGCGCCCATGTGCTGGTGCTGGGCCGCGCGCCAGAGAGCCTCGACAACCCGTTGGCCAGCATTGCCCAACGGGCCCTGGAAGGCTTCAGCCGCTCGCTGGCCAAGGAACTGCGCAACGGTGCGACCGCCCAGTTGCTGTATGTCGGCCCCGGCGCGGAAGACCAGCTGGAAGGCGCCCTGCGCTTCTTCCTGTCGCCCAAAAGCGCCTTCATCTCCGGCCAGGTGCTGCGCCTGCAAGCCTGCGCCAGCCAGGTCGAGGACTGGACCCGGCCGCTGGCTGGCCGCCGCGCCCTGGTAACAGGCGCCGCGCGCGGCATCGGTGCCGCCATTGCCGAAACCCTGGCGCGGGACGGTGCCGACGTACTGCTGCTCGATGTGCCGCAGGCCAGCCAGGACCTCGATGCCCTGGCCGCGCGCCTGGGTGGCAAGGCGCTACCCCTGGACATCTGCGCCGGCGACGCGGCAACGCAACTGCTCGCGGCCCTGCCCGACGGCGTCGATATCGTGGTGCACAACGCCGGTATCACCCGCGACAAGACCCTGGCCAACATGACCCCGGAATACTGGGACGCGGTGCTGGCGGTCAACCTCAAGGCGCCGCAGATGCTGACCCAGGCGCTGTACGACAACGGCGCCCTGGGTGAAAACGCGCGCATTACTCTGCTGGCCTCGGTCAGCGGCATCGCCGGCAACCGCGGGCAGGCCAACTATGCCGCGAGCAAGGCCGGGCTGATCGGCCTGGCCCAGGCATGGGCGCCCCGGCTCGCCGAGCGCGGCGGCAGCATCAATGCCGTGGCACCCGGCTTCATCGAAACCCACATGACCGCCGCCATGCCCATGGGCCTGCGTGAGGCCGGCCGGCGCTTGAGCTCGCTGGGCCAGGGCGGCCGCCCGCAAGACGTCGCCGAGGCCATCGCCTGGCTCAGCCAGCCCGGTTCCGGGGCGGTCAACGGCCAGGTGCTGCGGGTATGCGGCCAGGCCTTGATGGGGGCCTGAACATGAGCCGACACTGGCACGACCTGTACCGCCCGGCTTCGCGCGCCAACCTGTACTTGCGCGCGGTCAGCAAGCGCACCATCAGCGGCGACCAACTGCCGGATGACGGCTTGCGCTGTTTCATCCGCGTCCAGCCGGGCAACCTGGCCGCCTATCGACGGCTGTGCCACTTCACCAACGATGGCCACCTGCCGGGTACTTATCCACATGTCATGGCGTTCACGCTGCAGTTGCAGTTGATGACCGCCCCAGACTTCCCCTTCCCGCTGCTCGGCCTGGTGCACCTGCACAACCGTATCGAAGTGCTGCGCCCGCTGGGCGGTATCGAAGGGCTGCGCTTTGCGGTGTATGCAGACAATCTGCAAGCGCATGCCAAGGGCGGCACCTTCGACCTGGTCACCGAGGCCGAAGACGGCATCGGCCTGCTCTGGCGCGAAACCAGCCGTATGCTGGTGCGCGGGCTGAAGCTGGAAAGCGAGGCAGGTGAGCCTGCCGAGGACGAACCGCAAGCGTTGCCAGAGGCTACCCGCTGGTACGCCGACAGGGATATTGGTCGGCGTTATGCCAAGGTCTGCGGGGACTACAACCCGATCCACCTCAGCGCCGCCAGTGCGCGGCTGTTCGGCTTCCCCACGGCCATTGCCCATGGCATGTGGAGCAAGGCCATGGCCCTGGCGGCACTGCGCGGGCATCTGCCGCACAGTGGCTATGCCTTCGAGGTGGATTTCCGCAAACCGGTGCGGTTGCCGTCGGAGGTGGTGCTAGGTGCCAGTCAGGCGGGGGCTGCGGGAGAGCTGCGGCTGGATGGGCATGGAGGGATGCTGCATATGGTCGGGCGCTGGGCTCGGCTTTAGGCCCTCAACGCCGGCAAGCCAGCGCCCACAGGGACCGCGCAGGCTTGCGCCGATGGTAATCCTGTGGGAGCTGGCCCAGCCCTTTGGGCTGCGCTGTCGCATAGAGAACTGAATTCGCAAGCGGTCCGTGCATCCTGTGGGAGCGGCTTTANGCGCCGGTGTTCGCGGCTAAAGCCGCTCCCACAGGGGCCCTGCTAATTCAACGAGTTATGTGCAGTTCTATGAGAGCTGGCTTGCCGGCGATGGGCCGTAAAGCGGCCCCCTTGCTTTGCATCGGGCCTGCGCCGAAGCTATGCAGCATTAGGAGACCCCCGATGAACCTGCAAGAACTCACCCAACGCCTGCACCAGATCCGCGACAACAACGACTGGCGCGGCTTCCACAGCCCGAAGAACCTGGCCATGGCCGCCAGCGTCGAAATGGCCGAGCTGGTGGAAATCTTCCAGTGGCTGAGCGAAGACCAATCGCGCCAGCTGCCTGCCGACAAGCTGGCCCATGCCGGCCAGGAAATCGGCGATGTGGTGCTTTACCTGTTGCTGCTGTGCAGCGAGCTGGGCCTGGACATGGACCAGGTGGTGCGGGCCAAGCTGGCCGACAGCGAGAGGCGCTTCGCCCGATGAACGACCGTCACTTCGATGAGCTGGCCACCCGCTTTGCCGAGAAGATCTACGGCGGCGCCAAGGGTGCGATCCGCCTGGCCGTACTGCAGGCCGACCTGGCCGAAGCCCTGCCCGACCGCCCGCTGCGCATCCTCGACATCGGTGCCGGGTTGGGCCACATGGCCTTGTGGCTGGCCCAGCGCGGCCACCAGCTGACCCTGGCCGAACCCGCCGCACCGATGCTCGACGGCGCACGGGCGCGCTTTGCCGAAGCCGGCCAACCGGCCACCTTCATCCAGGCCCCCTGGCAAGACCTGCTCGGCCAGCTGACCGAACCCTACGACCTGGTGCTCTGCCACGCCGTACTCGAATGGCTGGCCGAGCCTGAAAGCATCCTGCCGGTGCTGCACCAGCTCACCGCCCCCTCCGGGTGGCTGTCACTGGCCTTCTACAACCGCGACGCACTGGTCTACCGCAACCTGCTCAAGGGCCATTTCCGCAAGTTGCGCAGTAACCGGCTGGAAGGAGAAAAGCAGAGCCTGACCCCACAGAAACCGCTTGATCCACGCGAACTCAGGGCGCAACTTGAGCCTATGTGGCAGGTTGAAAGCGAAAGTGGCGTACGGGTGTTCCACGACTACATGCCCAAGGAATTCCAGGGCAAGGCCGAGCTGCTCGACCTGCTGGAAATGGAACTGGCCTACCGTCGCCACCCCAGCTTCGCCGGGCTCGGCCGCTACCTGCACTGGGTCTGCCGCCCCCGCTGACCCGCCGGGAGGAATACATGCCGTATCGTCTGTTGTGCCTGGCCCTGCTGCCGCTTGCCCTGGCTGGCTGCCAGGGCAGCAACCCGTATGTGGCCAGCAGCCGCCCGTTACCACCGGCGCCTGCCCAGGCGGCCAGCACCTTCGATGCCAGTGCCTACCCGACACCCGCCCGTGATTACGGGCACTACCGCAGCTGGAGCTGGCGCAACGGCCAGCCGCCCAGCGGCTCGGTCGATACCGACCCGGCGCAACTGGCCGATGCCGTCAGCGGCGCGCTCGACCAGCATGGCCTGCGCCCCGCCCGTGGCGGCCCCGGCGACTTGCTGGTCAGCGCCGACATACGCCTGGAAAAGCGCTTGCGCCAGGTACGTGACTACGATGCCTACGACCCTTATTACAGCCCGTACCCCTACGGTGGTATCGGCTATGGCGGCTACCGCCATGGCTATGCTGGCTATGCCAGCGTGCCCATCGTGCGCACCTACGAGGTTCAGGTGATGGTGGTGCGTATCGACCTGTACGACGCCCGCAACGGCCAGCCGGTATGGAGTGCCAGCGCCGAAAGCGGCAGCGACAAGGACTCGCCGCGTGAACGCGAAAGTGCCTTGCGCGATTCCGTGCACAAGGCACTCAGCGGCTATCCTCCCAGTTGATATCTAACGGAGAACCATCATGTTGCGCCGTCTCGTTCTACTGTCATTCGCGTTATTGCTCGCCGCCTGCTCCAGCAGTAACGTCCAGCAGGATTTCGATGCCAGCCGTGACTTTGCCGCTTACCGCAGTTGGGCATGGCAGGAGCCGGGCCTGCAGTACCGCCCGGACGACCCGCGAATCAAGAGCGACCTGACCGAGCAGCGCATTCGCCAGGCGGTCGCCGACCAACTCGACCAGCGCGGCCTGCGCCCGGTACAAGGTGGTGCGCGGCCGGACCTGACAGTGCGCACGTACCTGATCGTCGAGCAGCGCCAGCAACAGATCACCACCAACTATGGCGGTGGCTGGGGGGGCTACTGGGGCGGCTACTGGGGTGGCCCGATGTACAACGAAACCCGCAGCGTCGACTACAAGGTCGCCACCATCCAGATCGACCTGTTCGATGGGCGTGACGGCAAGCTGGTGTGGCGCGGCAGTGCCGAGCAGATCATGAACAACTACCCGCCAAGCCCGGAAGAGCGCAACAGCGCTATCCACAACACCGTGACCAAGGTGTTGGCCAACTACCCGCCGGGGAGCAAGAAGTAACCCCTGTGGGAGCGGGTTTACCCGCGAAGAAAAAGACGCGGTTCATGGCACCGGCCTTGCCGCTGTTCGCGGGTGAACCCGCGCCCACAAGGGTCGCCTGCGAGGCCTGTTTCAACAGCGACAAAATCCATCCCGGCCACGCCTTTTTCCCTCTCCCGCTCCACTCCCCCGCAGGTTCCCGTCTATCTTCACTTAAGCAAACCTGACTGACCGGGTAGATGTGTTCAACATTTGGGAAGGGCGACCTGCCAATGCAAAGCATTGTTCTCCTGCTGTGGCTTGCCTTGTGCTCCGAACAGGATGTGCGTCAACGTCAGATATCCAACATGCTCACCCTTGGCGTGGCTGGCTGCGCCCTGGCCTGGCTGTTCGCCACCGGCCACAGCTGGATCGGCGCCGATGCCAGCGATGCCGGCTGGGCGCTGGCCATCGTCATGTTGCTGACCCTGCCCGGCTACATGCTCGGCCGTTTCGGCGCCGATGACGTCAAGCTGATGGGCGCCCTGGCCCTGGCCACCAGCCCGCAATACGTGCTTGGCACCTTTATCGGCGCCGGTGTCAGCGTGCTGCTGTGGCTGCTCACCCGCCGGCGCCTGTGGACCTTGCTCAACCCCAAGGTGAAAAAGCGTTTGCAGGCCCTGACCGAGGAAATGGGCGACAAGCAAGCGTTCGTCCCCTATGTGCTCACCGGTTTTCTTCTGACTGCTGTATGGATCCAATGAGCAATCCCTTGGTCTGATACCTGTACGTACCTTGTACAAACCCGCTACCCACGGCTATTTTTAGTGTGCCAGCGTGCCTGGCTCGGGAGCAGGACCGCATGCGAACAGGGAGTTGATCGTGTCCAGAGCGTTCAGTGAAGTGAAGATCTTGGTGGTCGATGACCAACCAGAAATCGTCGAACAACTCTGTGAGTTTCTCGAAACCCAGGGTTATCACTGCCTGCCGGCCCATTCCACTGACGAAGCCATCGAGCGCTACCTGGCAGACGAGGCCATTGGCCTGGCAATCTGTGACCTGCACATGCCTGGGCGTGATGGTATCGAGCTGGTCCACGCCTTGAAGGCGCTCGGCGGGCAGCGCATGTTCGAGGCCATCATGCTGACCGGCCGCGCGGAGAAACAGGATGTGATCCGCGCGCTGCGTGAAGGCTTTGCCGATTACTACCAGAAGCCCATGGACCTCGATGAGCTGCTGGAAGGCGTGCGCCGCCAGGAACAGGCCGTGCTGGAGCACCAGCGTAGCTTCCGCGACCTGGGTGGGTTGAGCCAGCGCTTGCAAGAGCTGGCCGACTCTGTGGACGAGCTGTACCAGGACCTGGAAAAAGCCCGGGGCCAGGGTACCCACCGGCGTGCCAGTGATGTGGAAGAAAGTGAAAGCGAGCTGCCTGCGGCGTTCGAGAAGCTGTCGCCACGCCAGCTGGAAGTGACGCGCCTGGTGGGCAAGGGCAAGACCAACTACCAGATTGCCTGTGAGCTAGGCATTACCGAAAATACCGTGAAGCTGTATGTGTCGCAGGTGCTGCGCCTGACCCACATGCACAACCGCACCCAGCTGGCATTGGCACTGGCGCCCAGTTCGTCGCCGGTGCACCAGCGCTTTACCACCCATTGAGTGCCCACAGCGCCCCTTACAACTGAACAGCAACAGTCAAAGTCAGCCGAGGCCCACGGTCCAGACTGTCCAATGCCACATCCGCCAAAGGCTTGGCCAGTTCCAGCGCCACATTGAACAAGCGCCCATCGCCCAACCGCACACCAAGCGCTGCCGAAGCCAGGTGGGCATCTTCCACCGGCCCCCGGTTATGCCAGGCCTGTGCCGTATCCAATACTACATAGGGCTGCACCAGCGCCAGCCAGTTACCCCGCATGCTGTAATTCAACTCGTAAGCCACACCCCAGCCCTTGTCCCCGTCCGCCTGGTCACGCGGGTAGCCACGGCCGAAATGCTGCCCGCCAAAGCCCGCACGCTCGCTGTCGGGCAAGCGCTCATCACTCCAGTACAACGCCCCGGACATCACCCCCTGCCAGTTATCGAGCAACGCATCACTCTGCAACCCCGAAAGCCGCAACCGCAGAAAATCCAGATCGTAGTCGGCATCGCTGCGTGCCCCCAGGTAATCCAGCCCCTGATAGACCCCGACGCTGACGATACGCAAACGGCCCTCGTCGATCTTGCGCCAGTCGCCCTCGAATGACAGCGCACGCACGTAAGTGTCGTAGGCACCTGCCGATGACATTCCATCTACCCGGTCTTCGAAGTGCTCACTGAGCGAATACATCTGCCCTTGCACCACCATCCATTCATCCGGCCTGACGATCACCGGCTGGCGTAGGCCGATCGCATAGCGATCGCTGTCACGCTTGCGGGTGATGTCTCGGCCATCGTCCAGACGAATACGCGTGTCGGGTTCGCTGCGGTAGCGCGAAGCCGACAGCAGCAGCTGGCTGCCGCCCGCATCCAGGTACTGGCTGTAGGCCAGGCGCTGATAATGCACCTGGTCATCCCCCGCTGGCAGCAACAGGCTGGCCTCGATCTGTTCGGCAAAGCGGGTCTGAGCGTGGCTGGTTGCCGTCAGCAGCGCCTGCGCATCGTCGCGGTTGCCATCGGCCATGGTAACAGCAGCGCTGAACGGCTTACGCCGCGCATGCACGGTCAATCGGGCGGCGCCATCAGCGGTTTGCGCCACGGCCAGCTGCGGCTCTATCGTCACCCCCGGCAGGCGCTCGGCCAGGCCCAGGTAGCGCTCCAGCGTTTCCCGGGTCAGCGGCCGTTCGGCAGCAAGCCGTTCCAGCAGTTGCTGCAGATAGGCGCTGGCCGGGCCGATATCGCCGTCCACGCGGTAATCACGGATATAGCCTTCGACCAGCACCACATTGACCCGGCCATCGGCCACTTCCTGCGGCGGCAGGTAGGCGTACGACAACAGGTAGCCTTCTTGCCGATAGCGCTGGGTCAGGCTCGCGGTGTACTGCTGCAGTTCGCCCAACGTGATCTGACGGCCGATCAGCGGCTGGTAGTGTTCGCGCAGCTCGCTCAAGGGGAACACCGTGCCGCCTTCGAAGCGCACTTTATGCAGCACCAGCCGGGTATTCGCAGGTGCCCCGGCGGGCCTGTCGCCAGCCGCCCCGGCCAGCTGCAGCCGAGTGCTGACCGGGCGGTAGGCGTCTATTGGAAGGTTGGCGCCGGGCAGGCGGCGTTCGTATTCATGGCTGTCGAGAACACCCGGCAACGGTTCGGCATGGGCGGCAAGCGCCCAAGGCAGCAACAACAGGGGCACGGCCAGAGGACGCATAGGGCGCTCCATGTTCCCTGGGGCTGCATTGCAGCCCTGCGCGGGCACGCCCGCTCTCATAGAACTGCACATAACTCGTTGAATTAGCGGGGCCCCTGTGGGAGCGGCTTTAGCCGCGAACACCGGCGCAGCCGGTGCCATGCACCGCGTTGGATTCTTCGCGGCTNCAGGATGCACGGACCGCTTGCGAATTCAGTTCTCTATGCGACAGCGCAGACCAAAGGGCTGGGCCATCTCCCACAGGGATCGCGCACCTTCCGAACTCAGCGCCAAGCCTGTAGGAGCGGGCGTGCCCGCGAAGGGCCGCAAAGCGGCCCCACATTGCT
This sequence comes from Pseudomonas persica, assembly GCF_900291015.1. GTDB lineage: Bacteria > Pseudomonadota > Gammaproteobacteria > Pseudomonadales > Pseudomonadaceae > Aquipseudomonas. The sequence goes on along the minus strand of NZ_OLKL01000008.1, from coordinate 142,929 downwards.
TAACTGACAGGCATCAGGGGCGCCAGCCGGTCACACCCGTTACCTGCAAGCGTAGGTGCTGCCTCGGCCCTCGTCGAACGGCTACTCACTCACCTGGAACGCCACACGCGCCGTCTCGCCGCTTTCGTCCAGCGCGCTGATTTCGGCCTGCCCAACCTGTGGCAAGCGCACCAGCAGGCTGTCCTGGCCCTGGGTTTCGCCCAATGGCTGGCCATTGAGGAACCACCAGCGCCGGCCGCCGCCGCCCAGCGCTGACACATGCAGTTGCAACGGCTCGCTGCTGGTGGCCGGGCGGCGCAGGTTGTCACCCGGGCGCACGCCCACGATCGACAGCGGCGGCGCACTGGCCGGCAGCTGCGGCGGGCAGGCCGGGTCGCTGGCCGGCAGGCGCGCTGCACGCCGCTCTATGCGTGGCAGCCAAGGCTCCAGCGGAGCCGGCCAGAGGGCGATGTCGCGGGCCTTGGCGCCCGGGCAGTGGCCATCGACGCGCAGCCCCTGATCGTTGACCCACACGCTTTCGCGCAGGCCCAGGCCGAGTGGCTGGTCGGCGGCCTGCAGGGTTGGCGGCGTGGTACCGTCCAGGGTCCAGGCGAAACGCTGACGCCGGCAGTTGGGGTCCTGTTTGTTCATCGGCTGGCCCAGCGGCCAACAGATCGCCGCCACGCCGACATTCGCCGGCACCCGCTGCACCGGCACGCTGATGCCACGCTGGCTGTCACGGTTGCTCAGCAGGTCGTGCACCTGCAGCATCAGCGGCGCTGCCGAAGCCAGCCCGAATTGCCCGGGCACCGGCGTACCGTCGGGGCGGCCGATCCATACGCCGATCAGGTAGCGCGGGCCCACGCCGATCGACCAGGCGTCGCGAAAGCCATAGCTGGTGCCGGTTTTCCAGGCCAGCTGCGGGCGTTGCACCAGCTCGGCATGCGGATCGCGGTCGGGGCGCGCCTGGCCGCTGAGGATGCGCCGGATGATCCACGCCGCCCCCGGTGACAGCAGGCGCCGTTCCAGCAACGGATCCTGCGGTTGCAGGCGCACTCGCGCACTGTTGCCACCCCGCGCCAGCGCAGCGTAGCCACCCACCAGGTCCTCCAGGCGGCTGCCCGCGCCCCCCAGGATCAACGACAGGTTGGGCTCGGCCAGGGGCGGCAGTATCAGCGGCATGCCCGCCATGCGCAGTTGCGCGGCAAAGCGTTTCGGGCCGTAGGCCTCCAGCAGCTGCACCGCTGGCAGGTTGAGCGACAGGGCCAGCGCCGAACTGGCCGATACCGGCCCGCTGAAACCCATGGAGAAGTTGCCGGGGCGGTAGTCGCCATAGCGTCGCGGCACATCCTGCAGCAGCGATTCGGAATGGATCAGGCCATCGTCCAGCGCCATGCCGTAGAGGAACGGCTTGAGGGTGGAGCCTGGCGAGCGCAACGAACGCACCATATCGACATGCCCGAAGCGGCGCTCGTCGGCCAGATCGATCGAGCCCAGGTAGGCACGCACCGCCATGGTTTGCGCATCGACCACCAGGATGGCGGCGGAGGTGCGCTCCGGCAGCCGTGCGCGCCAGCCCAGCAGCAGGTCTTCGAGGCGCCGCTGCAATGCGGCGTCGAGCGTAGTGCGGATCAGCGGCGGGCTGTCGGTGCTGTTCAGGCGCCGGGCCAGCAGCGGCGCCAGGGCCGGTTCCTGACGTGGCGCCAGCACCAGCGGCTCGTCGGCTGCCTCACGGATTTGCTGTGCCGGCCACACCTGGTATTCGGCCAGGCGTTGCAACACTTTGTCCCGGGCGCGCTGGGCACGTTCGGGGTGGCGGTCCGGGCGCAGGCGGCTGGGCGCCTGGGGCAGCACAGCCAGCAGCGCCGCTTCGGCCGGGGTCAGGTGCATGGGCGACTTGCCCAGGTAGGCCCAGCTGGCGGCCGCAACGCCCTGCAGGGTGCCGCCGAAGGGCGCGCGGTCCAGGTAGATTTGCAGGATTTCGCGCTTGGACAAATGCCATTCCAGCTGCGCCGTACGCCACAACTGGCGCAGTTTGCCGGCCAGGGAGCGCTCATGCGGGTCGAGCAGACGCGCTACCTGCATCGACAGCGTGCTGCCGCCCGACACTACACGCCCGCCACGCAGGTTCAGCCAGGCAGCGCGGGCCAGGGCCAGCGGATTGACCCCGGGGTGGCTGTAGAACCAGCGGTCCTCGTAGGTCAGCAGCGCCTGCAGATACAGCGGTGAAACCTCGTCTGGGCTGACCGGGTAGCGCCACACACCATCGGCATCGGCAAAGCGCCACAACGGCGTGCCGTCTTCGGCCAGCACCACCCGGGCCAAGTCGTCGCCGGGCATCGGCAGCGGCCAGAGACGGTCGGCCAGCCACAACAGGCCGAACAGCACCAGCATGCCGATCACCGTGGCGCGTAACAGCCTGCCCGCACGAGTGCGCGGCCGCGTTAAGCTTGGCATCGGGAACCGACCCGGCCAGGTGATGGCCAAAGGCTTGGGAACGGCAACCTCGCCGATTCGTTCATCAGGAAGCAACTATGCATGTAGAAGGTTTTTTCGAGTGGCTGGGCCAGGCGCTGGGGTCGTTGATCCGCTTCATCGTCGACGCATTGAGCGGGCTGTTCAACCTGCTGGCCAGTGCCGGTGGCAATTTCATCGATGGCCTGGCGCGCACCTTGGGCATGGAGACCTCGCTGCTCAGCATCCTCGCCCTGATCATCGGCCTGGTGCTGCTGTACTCGGCAATCCGCGCGTTCATGCGCGCCTCGATCATCCTCGGGATCATCTGGCTGCTGCTGGGGTTGTGGGTGATGAGCTGGGTGATTCACTGACATTGAACTGCCCGGCGCGGACCTGTGGGAGCGGCCTTGTGTCGCGAAAGGGCTGCGCAGCAGCCCCACTATTTCAGCTCCGCCGCTTTGAATGCCGGGGCCGCTGTGCGGCCCTTTTGCGACACAAGGCCGCTCCCACATAGTCCGCGCAAGACAGGTGCTTAACGGGCTTTTACGGTCATCTCCCCTTGCCCATCCCCCACGGCCTGCAGGTTCGGTCGGTACATCGATTCGACCTGCGGCGGCGGCACGCGGTAAGTGCCCGGGGTCACCGCCCGCGCCAGGTACAGCAGGTGGGTGGTGCCGTAGCTGTCCAGCTTGAGTGCGGCGACGTAACGGTCATCGCGGTACTCCTGGTGCACCACGCTGGCATTCTGCATCGACTCGCGCCATTCCTTCACCGCACTGCTGGCGTTGTCCAGGCTGGCGGCACTCTGCGCCAGGTTCTGGTTTTCCAGCTCCAGGCCGGCCGGTAGCAAGTCCACCACCAGCGCATCCGGCACCCGGTCTTCAGCCTTGAGCGCCAGGTGCACCAGCACCAGGTCGCCACTGCGCAGGTTGTGCAGGTCCAACGGCTGGCCATTCATGCCCAGGTACTCACGGCGGATCTGCATGCCATTGCCACCGGCCGCAGGCGCCTGACGTGGGTAACCCGACAGGGTCAGTTGCTGGTACAGCGTCTCGCTGCCCTGGTTATGCACACTCAGCGGCGAGGCCAGCAACGGGCCTTCGAGCTTCATGCCGGACTCGGCATTGTTGAATTCGCGCACTTCGCCTGCGCTGTCCAGGCGCGCCTGCCACTGGCCTTCCGGCTTGCCCAGCAGGCCACGGCCGGCCAGGAACAGCGCATTGCGCTCCTGGGTCGACAGCCAGCGGTTGGCCGCCAGCTCATCCGACAGGGCGAACAGACGCTGGTCGACCTGGCCGCTGGCCAGGCTGCTTTCCTGCAGCAGCGCCAGGATCAGTGCCTGGTCGCGCAGGGCGCTACCATAGTCGGCCATCCAGCCTCTACCGCGGCTGATGCCCAGGCCCGCCTGCAGGGCCTGCTCGGCACGCGGCTTGTCGCCCATCTTGTCCAGCGCCACCGCCAGTTGCACCAGCGGCAGGCCAGAGCGAGCGTCGGCGCGGCGTTCGAACAGGCTACGCAGGGCTCCCAGCGGCGCCTGCTGGCTGCGCGACAGCACCAATGCCGCATAGGCCTGTACGGCGAAGCGGGTGTGTTCGGCGTTCTCGCTGTAATCGACTTCGATCAGGTTGCGCTCCTGCAGGTAGCGCAGCAGGCGCTCGCTGGCCTTCTTCAGCGCTTCGGCCGGCACGCCATAGCCCTGGTCACGGGCACGCAGCAGGAAGTCGGTGACATAGGCGGTCAGCCAGTACTCTTCTTCGCTGTCCGAGTTCCACAGGCCGAAGCTGCCGTTGTAGCGCTGCATGCCCAGCAGGTGCTCGATCCCCATCTCGATCTTGCGCTTGCGCACATCGGCTGGCTCGCCCTTGATACCCAGGCGCTTGAGGCTGTCGGCATCGGCGTACAGCGACGGGTAGAGACCGCTGGTGGTCTGCTCCAGGCAACCGTAGGGGTAGGCTTCGAGGGCTCGGATCTGCTCGGCCAGGTTCAGCGGCGGCCGGCTCGACAAGGCCAGGCTGGCTTCCAGCCCGGCGGGTTCGAAGGCGGCCAGGTCTGCTTCAGGCAGGGTCCATGGCTGGTCCTTCAAGGCCACGCGGTAGTGCTTGAGCATCGCCGGGTAGGCCGGGCGCACACCCAGCGTCCACTCACGCTCGAACGCGCTGGTCGGCTCGTTCGGCAACTGCATGCCAGTTACCCGCACCTGCACCGTGCCCTGCCCCAGGCCACCCTGGGCCTGTACCGGGATCATCAGCGTCGAGCGCTGGCCTTCAGCCAGGGCAACGTTCTGCACGGCGTTGGCCGCCAGGCTCAGCTGCCCTTCAGTGCTGATTGCAACGTTCAGCTGCTGGGCACGGCCCGACAGGTTGGCCAGGTCCAGCGCCAGGCTGGTGCGGTCGCCACCGGCCAGGAAGCGCGGCGCCGAGAGTTCGGCAATCAGCGGCGCGGCGACCACGGTCTTGCCTTCGGCCATGCCGAAGTGCTCCTCGGTCCAGGCCTGGGCCATCAGCCGCAGTTCGCCGTTGAAGTCGGGGATATCGACCGTGACCTGGCCCTCGCCCTTGTCGTCCAGGGTCACCGGCAGGCTCTGCCGGGCAACGATGGTCACCGTGGTGTTGGGGCGCTTGCCGCCCTTGGCCATCGCCGCGTCACCGCCGAACGCCAGGCTGGCCAGGCGGCCCTGCCCGGCTTCGATCAACTGGCCGTAGATATCCAGCTGGTCAGCACCGTAGGCCTTGCGCCCGAACAGGCTGGCGAACGGGTCAGGGGTCTTGAAGTCGGTGATGTTGAGGATGCCCACGTCCACCGCCGACAACAGCACATGCACCTGTTTGGGCACACTGCCATCGGCATTGGCGGCCTTGACCTTCACGGTCAGCGGTTGTTTCGGGCGCATTTTCTCCGGCGCCTGCAGGCTCACCGCCAGCTTGCGCTCGGCGCGGTCCAGCGGCAGGTGCAGCACGCCCACCGCGCGTTTCGGCGTGGCGTTGGCCTTGCGCTCACCCGGGCGGATCACCAGCGCGCTGATGTACAGATCGTGGCGTGCCCACTGCTTGTCCAGCTGCACGTCGAACGTCTTGCCCTCGGCGGGCACGTCGATCTCCTGCCACCACAGCGGGCCATCGCTGGACTCGACCATCAGGTAGCCGCTGCCGGCTGCAGGCGGGGTGACGGTGACCTTGGCGGTAGCGCCGTCGGCATAGGATGGCTTGTCCAGCGCCAGCTTGACCTGGTCCGGCCGCACCGCACCGCCTTCGGCGTTGTCCTGGGCGCGGTAGCCGGCCCAGAAGCGCGCGCTGGACACCAGGCCGGTCTGCGGGTCTTCCACCTCGACGCGGTACGGGCCCCACTCCACCTGGAAGCTCAGCTTGGCGGTGGAGCCGGCCTTGACGCTGACGGTCTCCTCGCTCTGGGTGAGGAATTTCTCGTTGTAGGCGTAGCTCCAGCCATCGCTCTGCGAGTAGTTCCAGTAGTAGTCGCGGCGCTCGCGAACCAGGCGCACCTTGAGATCGTTGGCCGCCAGCTTGTGGCCATCGCGGTCGGCCACCAGGAACTCGAACTCCACCGGCCCGTCACTGTCGGTTTCCTCACCGTCAAACAGGCCACGCAGGCCTGGCAGGCGCTCGGCCGGCCAGATGGGTTGTTCCAGGCGCCGGGTGATCGGTCGGCCACCGGACTCCTGCAGGCTGGCCTGCACGGTCAGTTGCAGCGGCGAGCGGGCTTCGGCCCAGCGGCTTTCGATATCGACCACGGCCTTGCCGGCCTGGTCGAGGGTGACTTCGTCCAGCTCCAGGTCCTGGTTCAGCTCGGTTTCGGTGACCGAGCCGAACTGGTAGCCAGGCAGCGCCGGTACCGCCTCACGCAGCGGGCGAACATAGGCCTGGCCGCTCAAGCGGTTGCCGGCAGCCGGGGCGCCGTAGAGGTAACGGCCATTGACCTGGATGCGCGCATCCTGATCCGGCGACAACGGTGTGCTGCTGCCCTTGAGTTCCAGCGCCAGGCGCTCGGGCAGGAAGTCTTCGACGAGGAACTCATACACCTGCTTGCGCCCGCCGCCGAGGTCGAGCAGCAGTTGCCAGCGTCCGGTCGGGGCCTCGCTGGCCAGCTGCAACTGGTACTGGTACAGGCCATTGCCGTCGGCTTCCCAAACGAACTTGCGGCTGACCTGCTCATCCGGGCGACGCACTTCCACGCTCACCGGCTGGGCCTTGACCGGCTTGCCGTCCTGGTCGCGCAACAGGCCGTTGAGCAACACCGTTTCGCCTGGGCGATACAGGTCACGCGGGCCGAAGATGAAGAACTGCAGCGGGTTGGCCTGAGGGCCGGTAATGTCGAACTCGGCCAGGTCCAGCGCCGCGCTGCCCAGGCGCAGCAGGGTGGTGTGCACGCCCTGGGTGGCGATCAGGGTATCGGCCTTGGGCGTGATCGGCAGCTGGGCGTGGCCATCGCCATCGGTGCTGGCCTGGGCCAGCAGCTTGCCCTTGTCGTCATGGATTTCCAGGTTAACGCCGTTCATCGCCTTGCCGCCTTCCAGGGCCTGGGCGAACACATCGAGGCGGTCGCGGTAGCGATGCGCGGACACACCGATGTCGCTGAGAGTGAACAGGGTCGCTGGTTGCGAGTAGTCGTAGGTGCCCGAGGCACGCATCACCGCCAGGTACACGCCCGGCTCCTGCAGCGGCTTGATGCCGGCGATCGGCAGCAGCACGGTTTCGCGGGTATTGCGCGCAGGGTTGAGGTCGAAGCGGCCGCTGTAGACCAGCTCGGCCATGTCCAGGGTTTCCTTGGACTGGTAGTAGTACAGGCTGCTGTTGCGCCCCCAGTTGACCAGGAAGGTCGAGAGCATGTCCGGCTTCACGCGGAAGAACTCGACATCGACCTTGTCGACGTTGAGGGCAATCACCGGCAGGCCCTCGGCCAGGCGCGTGGGCAGCAGCGAACCACGGCTGGCGAAGCCGATGGTCGGCTGCATGTCGCGGGTTTCCAGGCGGGTGATCGACTCCTCTTCCAATCGCTTGCCGTTGACGGCCAGCAGGCCTTTGTCGACGGTCAGCACCAACTTGCGCTGCGGTTCCAGGTGACGCAGGCGCAGCTCCATCTGGTTGTCGGAGAGTTCCCAGGCGCCGTCGAGCTTGCCTTTGACGGTGTCGACCAGGTGTACCTTGGTGGCGAGGTCCTGCCTGGCATCCAGCGGTGCGGAGAAGCTGATCGACAGCGTCGCGGCGCCATCGAGCTGCACTTCGGAAACATCCAGCACCGTGAGCTCGCGGCCCTCGTAGCGCTTGGCGAGTACGGCCGGGTCTTCGCGCTGGGGTGCCGGGGTGGCGGCGGGCGCAGTGGCCACCGGCTTTTCGGCTGGCGCCGGTCTGTCCGGCGTCGAAGAGTCACAGGCACTGAGCAGAGCCAGCGCGCAGGCCAGCAACAATCCTTTGTTGAACATGGAGTAGGAACTCTTTGGCAGCGTGTACGTGAGGGCAGCAACTATAGCGCAATGACGGGTGCAGTACCCGGCGTTGCGCGCCAGGTGTGACCATGGTCGCGCGAATTGGCTGCCTGGCCGGTACACTGCTGGCTATTTAGAAAAGCGGGGGCGCTTTGCGCCCCTTTCGCGACGCAAGGCCGCTCCCACAAGTACTGCACAGGCTTCCGGTTTACACGATCCCTGTGGGAGCGGCCTTGCGTCGCGAAAGGGCTGCGCAGCAGCCCCAAGACTCCCCTGGGACACCCGATGACCTCACTGACCACCGACTGGCGTCACCGCCCCACCCACCACAAGGTCTGGGCCCTGGCCGCGCCGATGATCCTGTCCAACATCTCCGTGCCGCTGGTGGCCCTGGTCGACAGCACCGTCATCGGCCACCTCCCCCATGCCCACCAACTGGGTGCCGTGGCCGTGGGCGCCACGCTGTTCACCTTCATGGTCGGCCTGATGGGTTTCCTGCGCATGGGTTCCACCGGCTTCGCCGCCCAGGCCGCCGGCCGTGGCGACGGTGCGGCGTTGCGCCAGGTGCTGGTGCAAGGGCTGCTGCTGGCGGTCGGTTTCGCCCTGCTGATCGGCCTGCTGGCCCTGCCCTTCAGCCAGCTGGCGCTGCATGCCATGCAGCCCAGTGCGGCCCTGCAGCAGGCCACTGAAGACTTCTTTCACACCCGCCTGCTCGGCCTGCCTGCGGCACTGGCCAGCTACGCCCTGGTCGGCTGGTTCCTCGGCACCCAGAACGCCAGGGCACCGCTGGCCATCCTGCTGACCACCAACCTGCTGAACATCGCCTTGAACCTGTGGTTCGTGCTGGGCCTGAACTGGGGTGTGCTGGGTTCGGCGCGGGCCTCGGTGATTGCCGAATGGAGCGCTGCCCTGCTCGGCCTAGCCCTGACCCGCCCGGCCTTGCGCGCCTATCCGGGGCAGATCGTGTGGGCGGCGCTAAGGCGCTGGCAGGCCTGGCGGCCACTGCTGGCGGTGAACCGCGACATCTTCCTGCGCAGTCTGGCCCTGCAACTGGTGTTCCTGCTGATCACCGTGCAGGGCGCACGCCTGGGCGAAGCTACAGTGGCGGCCAACGCGTTGCTGCTCAACGGGCTGCTACTCACAGCCTATGCCCTGGATGGCCTGGCACATGCCGTGGAAGCACTCTGTGGGCATGCCATCGGTGCACGCGATCGCGACCACCTGCGCCGGTCATTGGTGGTGGCCTGCGGCTGGTCGTTGATCACCAGCCTAGGGTTTGCCGGGCTGTTTCTGCTGGGTGGGCACCTGTTCATCGACGTGCAGACAGACATCGAGAGTGTGCGGGCAGCGGCTTATCCGTACCTGCCGTACCTGGCATTGCTGCCGTTGATTGCGGTGTGGAGTTATTTGCTGGACGGGTTGTTCATAGGCGCGACCCGCGCGCGCGAGATGCGTAATGCGATGCTGGTGTCGGTGGTGATTGCGCTGCCCTTGGGAGTGCTCATGGGAGGGCTTGGCAACCATGGATTGTGGTTGGCCTTCCTCGGCTTCATGGCGTTGCGGGCGGTGACGTTGGGGTGGGTGGGGTGGCGGTTGCAGGAAAAAGGGCTTTGGGCTCAGTGACGCCGGGGCCGCTTTGCGGCCCATCGCGACGCAAGGCCGCTCCCACAAAAGACCTGCGTACGCCGATCAATGTGGGAGCGGCCTTGTGTCGCGAAATGAGGGCGAAGCCCTCACCTGCTGACTCACAGCCACACACAATCCCAATGTGGATAATCACCAGCCCGACACACCAGACCAGCCCGAATGGGATTGGCGATGATGTAGCGCGCAACTGTCCTCACATCCTCCTCGCGGCGCAAAGCCCGGTCATGAAAGCTGGTCTGCCAGACATGCCGCCTGTCAGCCCCGACCTTGTACAGCGCACAACTGCTTCTGGACTTGAACTCGCACATCAGCCTACCCAGGCTCGACGGCCCAAGCTCAACAAGCCAGTGAAGATGATCCGGCATCAAGACCCACGCCAGAGATCGACAAGCCTTGCGCTCTTCGCTGAGCCGCAATTGCCGGATAACTGTTCTGGCGAACAAGAAGTCTTTGAACAACGGTATTCGGTTGCGAGTGGTCGTGGTGAGCAGGTAAAGGCGCCCGGGCTCGGACACCCGACCGTTGCGTAAACGATGGGAGCGCGGACCTTCCATGTCGTCCTCCTTTGAACATTGCATTCAAAGGTAGCGGCGCTGGTGTGACGGGCACGGACAGGATTTTTACCGGGTGTGACGCCAGTGAGGGTTTCGCCCTCATATCGCGACGCAAGGCCGCTCCCACAAAAAACAAGCCATGCAGCTTTTGCGGGAGCGGCCCGGGGGTTACGACGACAGGTACGAAGACCGGGTCAACCCAAGGCGCAAGGCATCCAGGTACTGGGTGCGTTCACGCGCAGTGATCTTGGCGCTGGCCACCTTGTCACGGTAGTGGGTCATCAACTCCTCCGGCGACAGGTGCACGTAGCGCAGCATGTCCTCGATGGTGTCGTGGGTTTCGATCCCGGCGTGATACACGCTACCGTCGGCGTTCTGGTAGATGTTCACCGAGTCGGTGTCACCGAACAGGTTGTGCATGTCACCGAGGATCTCCTGGTAGGCACCGACCAGGAACACGCCCAGCAGGTAGTCCTCGCCTTCCTTCACCGCATGCACTGGCATGCTGGTCTCGATGCTCTGCTCGTCGACGTACTGGTTGATCTTGCCGTCGGAGTCGCAGGTCAGGTCCTGCAGCACGGCACGACGCATCGGCTCTTCGTCCAGGCGGTGCAGCGGAATGATCGGCAGTACCTGGCCGATGGCCCAGGTATCCGGCAGGCTCTGGAACACCGAGAAGTTGCAGATGTACTTGTCGGCCAGCTTGTCGTTCAGCTCGTCCAGCACCTGACGGTGCGAACGCTGGCGGGCTTTCAGCGAGTTGTGCAGGCGGCGGCATACGGCGAAGTAGCACTGTTCGGCCAGGGCCTTCTCGGCCAGGCTGATCTTGCCATCGGCATACTGCGCAGCCACGTCACCCAGGTAGTGGGTAGCGCGCCAGTAGGTCTCGGTGACCATCTCGATGTCGGTCGGGCCGAGCAGGTCGACCAGCCACTGCACGGTCTCGGGCAGGGCTTCCTTGTTCTCGATGGTCGGCACCTCGTCGTTGTGCTTCTCGACGTCGGTCACCTGGATCACCAGCATGGCGTGGTGCGCGGTCAGCGAACGGCCGCTCTCGGAGAAGATGTGCGGGTGCGGCAGGCCCTGCGCGTCGCAGAATTCCTTGAGCATGCCCACCACCACGCCGGCGTAGTCGTCCATGTCGTAGTTGATCGAGCTGGCATTGCGCGAGTGGGTACCGTCGTAGTCCACGCCCAGGCCACCGCCAACGTCGATGTGGTCGACCGGCAGGCCCAGCGCACGCAGCTCACCGTAGTAACGGATGGCTTCCTTGAAGCCGTGCTGGTAGTCGGCCAGGTTGGCAATCTGCGAGCCCATGTGGAAGTGCAGCAGGCGAATGCCCTGGTCCAGGCCGGCATCGCGGAAGCGTTGCACCACCGAGATCAGCTGGGCGGCGGACAAGCCGAACTTGGACTTCTCGCCACCGGTGTCGGCCCACTTGCTCGAGGCCAGCGACGACAGGCGCACGCGCAGGCCGACCTGCGGCTTGACCTTGAGCTCGGCGGCTTCGTCGATCACCAGGGCCACTTCCGACTCTTTCTCGATGACGATGAACACGTTGTGGCCGAGCTTCTGGCCCATCAGTGCCAGGCGGATGAACTCACGGTCCTTGTAGCCGTTGCAGACGATGGTGCCGCCTTTCGGCGCCAGCGCCAGCACTGCCAGCAGCTCAGGCTTGGAACCGGCTTCCAGGCCAATGGAGACGTTCTGCGTGGCGATGATGTTTTCCACCACCGCTTCCTGCTGGTTGACCTTGATCGGGTACAGCGCGGTGTACTTGCTCTGGTATTCCAGGCGCGCGATGTTGGCGTCGAAGGCGCCAGTCAGTTGACGCACGCGGTCCTGCAGAATGTCGGGGAAGCGCACCAGCAATGGCAGCGACAGGCCGCTCTGGCGCAGTTCGTCGACCTGTTCGAACAGGTCGATCGGTGCGCTTTTCGGGCCGTTGGGGCGCACTTCGACGCGCCCGGCTTCATTGATGGCGAAATAACCAGCGCCCCAATGGCGGATACCATAAACACTGCGGCTGTCGGCCACGGTCCATTGGCTACCATCGTCTTTGCGTGTGCGTCGTACGGACATTCAAGTCCCCTATAGATAAGTCGAAGACACTGCCCCGCAAGGAGGCGGGCGCAGTGTAAAAGCCAAAGATGACGATTCGTCCGTGCCTGGAGTAGACCCTGGTCACGGCAACGAGTTTAGAAAGCACTGGGCAAAAAATCGCGTGCCCGCATCAGCCGCCGGATTTTTTCGCCTTGAAGCCCTGCCTGGTCAGCTCACCGATCAGCAGTTCGACATGGTCGCCCTGGATTTCGATGACCCCATCCTTCAGGGCGCCACCAGTACCGCAGCGGCGCTTGAGGGTAGTGGCCAGCGCCTTGAGCTGGTCGAGCGGCAGCGGCACGCCAGTGACGGTGGTCACGGTCTTGCCACCGCGCCCCTTGCTTTCGCGGCGCACACGGGCAATGCCATCGCCTTCGGGAATGGTTTGCTGCTTGCAGGTACAGGCATCCACCGGCTGGCCACAGTCGGGGCAGTGCCGACCAGTGTCGGTGGAGTAAACGAGACCGCCAAGGGCGGCGAAGGAAGAAGCTTTCTTGGCCACTTTTGTTCCTCTGTGCTGAGGACAAAAACTGGTCGGCGGGAGCCGACCGCGAAGCCCCACTCTGGCAGGGGCGGCGCTACTGCCGCAAGACCTGCGGCAGCCCGAAAAGGGCGCGCAGTTTAACGATAAATCCGGCTGTTGCTAAGTACTGGATTGCGGCATTTTGCGAAAGTTTTGCGACCCCTTCGCGGGTAAACCCGCTCCCACAGGTACTGCGCAGGTTTCACGGCCAGTGAAATCCCTGTGGGAGCGGGTTTACCCGCGAAGGGGCCGGCATGGCCCACGCATCTATTTGAGGCTGGCTTTATAGCGCTGCAACGCCGCCAACGAGTCCGGGCAATACGGCTTCGTCAGGCTTTCTTGCTCAGCCTGCTCCAGGCCAATGAAGCGCGCCTCGATCACCTCCTCCGGCTGTAACTGCAACGGCGCATCGGAAACCGCCGAATACACCGCACACCACAACCGGTTGTCGGGCTGGTCAAAGTAGAACCGCTCGTGAAAGCGCAACTCGACGTCATCGATCCCCAGCTCCTCGGCCAGCTCACGCGCTGCCGAGTCGGCATACGCCTCCCCGGCCGCCACCATGCCACCCGCCGCCACATCCCAGTACCCCGGATACAGCGCCTTGCTCAGGGTACGCCGGTGCACGCACAGCTCACCGGCACTGTTGAACAGCAAAATGAACGTGCAACGCCCGATCAGGCCGCGCTCGCGCAGTTCGGCGCGGGGCAAGGCCCCCAGCACCTGGTCGGCTTCGTCCACCCAGGTGACCAGCTCGCGGTCGGAAGCCGCCCGGTGGGCGGCCTCGTTTGGGCTGATAGCCATCATCAACCTTGCGACAGCAACTGGCGCAGGTCGATTACTGCGGCGTTGGCCCGGGAAATGTAGTTGGCCATGACCAGCGAGTGGTTGGCCCACATGCCAAAGCCACTGCCGTTGAGCACCATCGGGCTCCACAGGGCTTCTTGCGAGGCTTCCAGCTCACGGATGATCTGGCGCACGCTGACCGTGGCGTTCTTCTTCGCCAACACATCGGCAAAGTCCACCTCGATGGCGCGCAGCAGGTGCGACAGTGCCCAGGCCTGACCACGGGCTTCGTAGAACACGTTGTCAATCTGCAGCCATGGGGTTTCCACCAGCTCCTCATCCACCTGCGGCGCCTGGCCGGCGACCACCGACTCGGTCTTCAGCGTAGTGTTGAGCTTGACCCGGCCAACGCTGGCCGACAGGCGCTGCGACAGCGAGCCCAGGCGGGTGGCCACGTCACCCAGCCAGTTGTTCAGGTTGTCGGCACGGGTGTAGAAGATCGCGCCCTTGTCGCCGGCAGCCAGACGGGTCTGGTAGCGGGTCAGCGACTTGATGCCCTCTTCGAACTCCGACTCGCTCGATGGCAGGATCCAGCTCTTGTTGTCGAAGTTGAAGCGCGGCTCGGCCTTGGCCAGGTCGGCGTCTTCGGTAGACTGCGACTGCGAACGGGCGAAGTCCTTGCGCAGGGCACGGGACAGGTCGCGCACCTGAACCAGCACGCCATATTCCCAGCTCGGCATGTTGTCCATCCACAGCCCTGGCGGGAAACGGTCGTTGGAAATGTAGCCACCCGGCTTGTTCAGCAAGGTACCAGCCACAGTCTTGAGGGTTTCGATGGTGGTGTAGCCCACCACCATCTGCTGGCCTGTGCGCTCGGCGGCGGCCTGGGCGTTCTGCTGCACCGGGAACAGCTCCGGCTCCTGGCTCCAGTACCAGCCCAGGCCGATACACACCAGCAGGTACAACCCGATCAGGGTCCCCAGGGCACGGCTCCAGAGGCCGCCAAGGTAGCTACGGGCGGCCGCGCCACGGCCGTCGACACGCTCGCGGGGCTCGGCTTTGGCCTCGCGGTTTTTCCAGTCCAGCATGGCTTTGTCCTTAATCAGTCACGACGGTTCAGGGGCTTGGACCACAGGCCTGCGCCAGGGTGCCACGGCAAGCCCACGTGACAGCACTATAAAGCAGACACCGCCTTACGCATAAGCGACCAATCGGTCGGCAACTGAATATTCGTTCCAGCCGCTTTGTTGATGCACGGCACTCACGCAGGTGAAAAGAGCTGCTAGCATAGAGCCATCATTGCCCCTGCACATCCCAACCTACAAGTAGCCAGGACATGAGCCAAGCAGTCGAGCCGAGCCCGCAGTGCCCCGTCCAACAGCTGACGCGTAGCGGCCTGCGCAAGGACGATCCGCTCGACCAGGTGCTGCTGCCGCCCCTGCGCAAGCCGGTGTACATCCTGCTGCAGGACCACGAGCGTGCCCAGCGCCTGGCCCAGCAACTGGAGTTCTTTGGCCTGGAGGTGCAGGCGCTGGCCAACGCCGCGGCGTTTCACGCCTCGATCGACGAATACCCGCCTTCGGCGATTATCATGGATGTCGACTTCAGCGGCGCCGGCCAGGGCCTGCGGCTGGCTGCCCAGGTGCAGCAGGGGCTGGCCCGACATATACCGCTACTGTTCTTCAGCCACCACGAAACCGACACCCCGACGCGCCTGGCCGCCGTGCGCGCCGGCGGCCAGGACTTTCTCACCGGCACCCTGGAAGCCTCCAGCCTGCTGGAAAAGGTCGAACTGCTGACCAATGCCACCCAGCACGACCCGTTGCGCGTGCTGATCATCGACGACTCGCGCACCCAGGCCCTGTACACCGAGCGCGTGCTAGCCAGCGCCGGCATGCTCACCCGCAGCCTGACCGACCCGATCCGCACCATGGCCGAGCTGGCAGACTTCCAGCCCGACCTGATCATCCTCGACCTGTACATGCCGGCCTGCACCGGCCCGGAGCTGGCCAAGGTGATCCGCCACAGCGACCGTTATGTGAGCGTGCCGATCATCTACCTGTCCGCCGAGGACGACCTGGACAAGCAACTGGATGCCATGAGCGAAGGCGGTGATGACTTCCTGACCAAACCGTTTCGCTCACGCCACCTGATCACTACCGTGCGCAACCGCGCCGCCCGTGCCCGGCACCTGAAGGCGCGCATGGTGCGCGACAGCCTGACCGGGTTGTACAACCACACCCACATCCTGCAACTGCTGGAAGACTGCAGCTTCCGCGCCCGTCGTGAACAGCAGCCGTTGAGCTTTGCCATGCTCGACATCGACCACTTCAAGAAGATCAACGACCGCCACGGCCACCCCATGGGCGACCGAGTGATCAAGAGCCTGGCGCTGTTTCTCAAGCAGCGCTTGCGCAAGACCGACTTCATTGGCCGTTATGGTGGTGAAGAGTTCGCCATTGTCATGCCCAATACCGCGCTGGACGCGGCGCACAAGGTGCTGGACGACATCCGCCAGCGCTTTGCCGAGATTATCTACCCGGCGCAGCCTCGGGACTTGCAGTGCACCTTCAGTGCCGGGGTGGTGCAGCTGGATGAGGGGCTGGATGCACTGACCATGGCCAGTGCGGCGGACGAGGCGCTGTACCGGGCCAAGCATGCCGGGCGTAATTGCGTGGTGCGTGTGGAGCCCTGAGTCAGGTTTTGCCTGTGCCGGCCTCTTCGCGGCTAAAGCCGCTCCCACAGGTACTCCACCGGACTGCAGGATTGTGCCGTCCCTGTGGGAGCGGCTTTAGCCGCGAAGAGGCCGGCACATCTCCAAATAGAGGCACTGTGCCACTTTTTTATGACGCCAACCCCCGGTCGTCATCACCCCGTCACAAAATCGCAATAACTTCAGCCACCGACCTCTCCCCTCCTCCCCAGGAAGCTCGTGGCTATGCGCCTGAAGTGGCTGACCAATTTCAACACCCTGTTGCTGGTAACCGTGTGTATCGCCCTGGGCGCCACCTTGTGGTGGTCGCAGCGGGCCCTGGAACGCCCCTACCAGTTGATGGAGCGCTACCTGGGCCTGTCCCAGCAGTTCCAGAACCAGGCGGCACGCAACATCCAGGCCTATCTGGGCAGCGGCGATGCCCTGCGCCACGCCGCGGCCATGGAGGCCAATCAGAAACTGCAGGCCGCGCTGGCCGAGTGGCCCAGCGAACTGGCCGACAAACTGCGCCCCAGCCTGGACAGCCTGCAGGCTTTTACCGCCGAGGAACTGCTGGCCGCCGGCAAGCTGGCCGGCGACCCGCAAGCCCTGCTGCTGCAAGCCGAGCGGGAACTGGGGGCCAACCTCGAACAACTGACCGGCTACGCCCGCGACAGCGCCAGCGCCGACGCCAGCCGCTACCTGGTGCCTTTGCTCGACGCCACCGTGCACCTCGGTCGCCTGTCGCTGGCCCGGGACAAGCTGGTCAGCAGTGGCCGCCCGGAGCTGGCCGACGAAGTAGAGCGCGAGCTGCAACTGATCCGCGCCCAGGCTCAGGCGATCGACGCCTTGCCCTTGCTGGGCGTAACCCGCGCCGCCGAGTCCGGTGCCGACGACTTCGCCGCAATGATGGGCCTGGAAACCCAGGCCAGCGCCCAGCAGGAAGACATTGCCGTTGGCCTCAAGCGTGAACTGCAGAGCCTGCTCAGCCGTTACCCGGGCGAACTGCAGCGCACCCGCGAACAAATCGAGCGCCGCGTCGCCCTGGCGGCCAGCACCGGCCAGCGTCTGGAGGCCGTGCAGCAGGCCATCGCGGCGCTGGAGCCCGAGGTACGTGGCCAGCACGCGCAAATTGCCGCCGAAGTGCGCATCATCCAGGGCCTGATGATCGGCCTTATCCTGCTTATCGCCCTGCTGATCGACACCTTGCAACGGCGCCTGGCGCGCACCTTGACCGGCCTGGCCCCGGCCCTGTCGCGCTGGGCCGAGGGAGACTTCGCCGCGGCCATCGCCCTGGGCAGGACCAACCGCGAACTGCGCGACATCCAGGAATCGCTCAACCGCCTGCGCCAGTACCTGGTGGAGCTGGTGGGTACTATCCGCCACAACGCCGAGCAGGTGGCTGGCAGCAGCCACGCCCTGGCCGGCATGAGTGCCGCCCTGCATGACGGCGCCGAACGCCAGGCCGGCGACACCGGGCAGATCCGCGATGCCCTGGGTGAACTGGAAGCGACCATCCAGCAAGTGGCCGGCGACGCCAGCGCCGCCGCCGACGCCAGCCGCGATGCCGGGCGTGCAGTAGAGCACGGCCAGACGGTGATCGGCCAAAGCCTGTCGGGCTTGCGTGAGCTGGTTGACGAGGTGCAGGGCAACGCCCGCATGATCGAGCAACTGGCAGAGGAGTCGGCCACCATCGGCGGAGTGCTGACGGTGATCCGTTCGATTGCCGAGCAGACCAACCTGCTGGCGCTGAATGCCGCGATCGAAGCGGCCCGTGCCGGTGAGATGGGCCGTGGTTTTGCCGTGGTGGCCGATGAAGTGCGTTCACTGGCACAGCGCACCACCGGGGCCACCGGCGAGATTCAGGCACTGATCGACCGCTTGCAGCAGGCCGCCAGAAGTTCAGTGGCCGGGATGCGTGCGCAGCTTGAGCATGCCGAGGCCACGGCCAACCAGGCCCAGGCGGCGGACGGGGCGCTGGACGAGATTGTCTGTGCAATTCGCACCATTTCGGAAACGGCGGTGCGGATTGCCGATGTCACGGCGCAGCAGAGTGGTGCGGTGAGTGAGATTCGCGACCACAGCGGGCGGATTCATGAGTTGGGTGAGGACAACCTGCAGCGCATTGGCGAGGGGCGTGAGCAAGGCGAGCAGCTGCTTAGCCTGGGGGGTGAACTGAACCGGGCGGTGCGGGCCTTCAGAGTCTAGGTTGGCCTGTGCCGGCCTCTTCGCGGGTAAACCCGCTCCCACAGGGTTAGCGCATGGCTTGAGGTCTATGCGGTCGAGGTGGGAGCGGGTTTACCCGCGAAGAGGCCGGCACAGGCGGCACATGAGCCAGCGGCCATGTGTCGCCCCCAACGCCAGCATGGCCCAAACCCGCACCAACTCCGCTATCATGCCCAGCACGTTCCACCTCGCGAGTCCGCCATGCGCCGCCTGTTTTTCCTGCTGTTCCTGCTGCTGGCCAGCCCTGCCTTCGCCACGGGCCTGCTCGACAACCGCCCCAGTGCCACCCTTGGCGCAGCCTCGCTGGCCAACAACGCCGACTTCCTGCCAGTACACGAGGCCTTCAAGCTCAACCTGGTCCAGGCCGATGCGCAAACCATCAAGCTGCGCTTCGTCGCCACCGCTGGCTACTATCTCTACCGCCACCGCTTCCAGTTCCGCACCGAACCGGCCGATATCGCCCTGGGCACACCAAACATCCCCAAGGGCGAGGCCAAGCACGATGAGTTCTTCGGCGACGTCGAGGTGTACCACGGCGTGCTCGATATCGAGTTGCCGCGCAACGACCCGCGCGCCTTCACCCTGCTGGTGGGCTACCAGGGTTGCGCCGACAAAGGCCTGTGCTACCCACCGGAAACCGCACGCCTGAGCATCGACGGCGAAGGCGGCGCAAGCACCCCGGCCAGCGGTGAACACGCCTGGACCTGGAAGGCGCTGCTGTTGTTCTTCCTCGCCGGGGTCGGCCTGACCTTCACCCCCTGCGTGCTGCCGATGCTGCCGATCCTCTCCGGCGTGGTGCTGCGTGGCCAGGCCGGCGGCCTGCGCGGGCTGGCGCTGTCGCTGGCCTACGTGCTGCCGATGGCGGCCAGCTTCGCGGTACTCGGCGCCCTGATGGGGCTGTTCGGCGCCGGCCTGAACCTGCAGGCGCGCCTGCAGTCGGCCTGGGTGCTGGTGCCCTTCGCGCTGTTCTTCGTGGTGTTCGCCATGGCCATGTTCGGCCTGTTCGAACTGAAGCTGCCGCAAGCCCTGAGCAACCGCCTGAACAACGTCGCCAGCCACACCCGGGGCGGCTCGCTGCTAGGCGCGGCAATCCTGGGCGTACTCTCCAGCCTGCTGGTTTCGCCGTGTGTGTCGGCGCCCCTGGCCGGTGCGTTGCTGTACATCAGCGCCAGTGGCGATGCCCTGGGCGGCGCACTCAAGCTGTTCGCCCTGGGCCTGGGCATGGGCGCACCATTGCTACTGGTGGCTACCGGTGGCGCGGCCTGGTTGCCGAAAAGCGGCCCTTGGCTGAACACGGTGAAGAACACCATCGGCGTCCTGCTGCTGGGCTTGGCCATCGGCTTGCTCAGCCGTGTGCTGCCAGGCCCGCTGACCTTGCTGCTGGTCGGTTTCCTCGCCGCTGGCGTGGCGTTGTTCCTCGGCGCCCTGGAGTTTGTCGTCAAGACCGCGCGTCAGCGCCTGGCCCAACTGCTTGGCCTGGCCCTGCTGGTGTACGCCCTGGCCTGCTGGTACGGCGCCCTCAGCGGCCAGGGCGACCCGCTGCGCCCGCTGCCGCCGGCAACCCTTGTGGCCGCAGGCAACGGCCCGGCGCTGCAGGCGGATAGCTGGCAGACCATCACCACCCCCGCCGCACTGGACGCCGCCTTGGCCCAGGCCAAGGCGGCCGGCCAACCGGTACTGCTGGACTGGTACGCCGACTGGTGCATCAGCTGCAAGGTGATCGAGCGCGAGGTGCTCACCGCGCCGCAGGTGCAAGCGCAACTGGCCGGCTTCAAGCTGCTGCGTTTCGACATCACCGAGAGCAATGCCGAACAACGCAGCCTGCTCGACCGCTACCAGCTGTTCGGCCCTCCCGCCCTGTTGTTCTTTGCCGCGAACGGTAGCGAAATAACCGCTGATCGGGTCATTGGCGAGATAAATGCCGGTGAATTTGCGCAAATTTTGACACGCGTGCGCGACAAAGTCGGTCTATAACTTCCCGCGAGCTGTGAAAAATCCTGAAATCAGTGACCAAATTTAATTATTTGGTCACATACTTCGCGCGAACCTCGGACATCGTGCTGGCTATTGCCGGGAACTGGACACTTGCCGTCGCTTTACGGCACACTCGCCGCGCTGTGTCGAATTGCCCTACAAATCCAAGGAATCCGCAGATGGCAACGCTACTGGTGCTCCACGGCCCCAACCTCAACCTGCTCGGTACCCGCGAGCCTGGCCATTACGGCGCCGTGACCCTGGCCCAGATCAACCAGGACCTGGAGCAACGTGCCCGCGCCGCGGGCCACCATCTGCAGTTCCTGCAGAGCAACGCCGAATACGAACTGATCGACCGCATTCATGCCGCACGCAACGAGGGTGTGGACTTCATCCTGATCAATCCGGCTGCTTTCACCCACACAAGCGTCGCATTACGTGACGCATTGCTTGCGGTGAGCATCCCATTCATCGAAGTGCACCTGTCCAACGTGCACAAACGCGAACCGTTCCGCCACCACTCCTACTTTTCCGATGTTGCCGTAGGGGTGATCTGCGGCCTGGGCGCCAGCGGTTATCGCCTGGCCCTGGAGTCCGCGCTGGAACAACTGGCTGCCAACGCACAGCCCAAATGATGAAAACCCTGGCCTCGATGGGCCAGGGTTCGAGAGAAACGTTTCAGATACGTTTTTTTGTATTTCGCCCCCTGACCGAACCTTTGGGAGTTGATGATTAATGGATATCCGTAAAGTCAAGAAACTGATCGAGCTGCTGGAAGAGTCTGGCATCGACGAACTGGAGATCAAGGAAGGCGAAGAGTCGGTCCGTATCAGCCGTCACAGCAAGACCCCAGCTGCCCAGCAGTTCTACGCACCTGCGCCGATGGCTGCCGCCCCTGCTGCTGCCCCGGTTGCCGCTGCTGCCCCAGCCGCCGAAGCCGCTGCTGCCGCCCCGGCCCTGAAAGGCACCGTGATCCGCTCGCCAATGGTAGGTACCTTCTACCGC
Source organism: Pseudomonas persica (assembly GCF_900291015.1). Classification (GTDB taxonomy): domain Bacteria; phylum Pseudomonadota; class Gammaproteobacteria; order Pseudomonadales; family Pseudomonadaceae; genus Aquipseudomonas. The sequence continues at coordinate 121,546 of NZ_OLKL01000008.1, read as the reverse complement.
AAGCCTTCGCCGACCTCGCCGAACTTCGCTGAAGTGGGCCAGACCGTGAAGAAAGGCGACACCCTGTGCATCGTCGAAGCCATGAAGATGATGAACCACATCGAAGCCGATGTTGGCGGTGTCATCGACGCCATCCTGGTAGAAGACGGCCAGCCGGTTGAGTTCGACCAGCCGCTGTTCACCGTCGTTTGAATCGCGGAGAACCAACGATGTCTGGGAAGCTCGAAAAAGTCCTGATCGCCAACCGCGGGGAAATTGCCCTGCGGATCCTGCGTGCCTGCAAAGAGCTGGGTATCAAGACCGTCGCCGTGCACTCCACCGCCGACCGTGAACTGATGCACCTGGGCCTGGCAGACGAGTCGGTCTGCATCGGCCCTGCATCGTCCAAGGATTCCTACCTGCATATCCCGGCGATCATCGCTGCCGCCGAAGTGACCGGCGCCACCGCGATCCACCCGGGCTACGGCTTCCTGGCGGAAAACGCCGACTTCGCCGAGCAGGTGGAAAAATCCGGTTTCGCCTTCATCGGCCCGAAAGCCGACACCATTCGCCTGATGGGTGACAAGGTTTCGGCCAAGGACGCGATGATCAAGTCGGGCGTACCGACCGTGCCTGGCTCCGATGGCCCGCTGCCGGAAGATGAAGAAGTCGCCCTGGCGATTGCCCGTGACGTCGGCTACCCGGTAATCATCAAGGCCGCCGGTGGCGGTGGTGGTCGCGGCATGCGCGTGGTGCACAAGGAAGAGGACCTGATTGCCTCGGCCAAGCTCACCCGTACCGAAGCCGGTGCAGCCTTCGGCAACCCGATGGTCTACCTGGAGAAGTTCCTGACCAACCCACGCCACGTGGAAGTACAGGTACTGTCCGACGGCCAGGGCAACGCCATCCACCTGGGCGACCGTGACTGCTCGCTGCAGCGCCGTCACCAGAAGGTGCTGGAAGAAGCGCCAGCCCCGGGTATCGACGAGAAAGCCCGTCAGGAAGTGTTCAAGCGCTGCGTCGATGCGTGCATCGAGATCGGCTACCGTGGTGCCGGTACTTTCGAGTTCCTGTACGAAAACGGCCGTTTCTACTTCATCGAGATGAACACCCGCGTGCAGGTTGAACACCCGGTGTCGGAGATGGTCACCGGTATCGACATCGTCAAGGAGATGCTGAGCATCGCCGCAGGCAACAAGTTGTCGTTCCGCCAGGAAGACGTGGTCATCCGTGGCCACTCGCTGGAGTGCCGTATCAACGCCGAAGACCCGAAGAAGTTCATCCCGAGCCCAGGCAAGGTCAAGCACTTCCACGCCCCGGGCGGCAACGGCGTGCGTGTGGATTCGCACCTGTACAGCGGTTACTCGGTTCCGCCGAACTACGATTCGCTGATCGGCAAGCTGATCACCTACGGCAAGGACCGCGACGAAGCCATGGCGCGCATGCGCAATGCCCTGGACGAGATCGTCGTCGACGGCATCAAGACCAACATCCCGCTGCACCGCGACCTGGTGCGTGATGAAGGTTTCTGCAAAGGCGGCGTCAACATTCACTACCTCGAGCACAAACTGGCTAACGAAAAGTGATCGAGTAGTGTGATGTACCGAAACCCCGGACTTGTGCCGGGGTTTTTTATTGCCTGTCAGGGCCTCCTCGCCGGCAAGCCAGCTCCGACAGGGATTGCACACGGCTTGAGGTCTATGCGGTCGAGGTGGGAGCTGGCTTGCCGGCGATTGGGCTGCAAAACAGCCCCAGGCCCTACCCCTTCATCCGCGGCATCTCGATGTGGTGCTCATGCACCCGCCGGTACAAGGTCGCCCGCGATATTCCCAGAGCCCGCGCCGCATCGGCCGGCTTCCAGCGATGGCGGATCAGTGCATCCAGCAACAACTGCCGCGCCGGGCACGACACCCCACTTTCAGCCGAGCCAACCGCTTCACCCCGCATCTCCTGCGGCAGGTCCTGCACCCGCACCTGCCCGCCCTCACTCACCGCACAGGCATAGCGCAACACCTGCCGCAGCTGGCGCAAATTCCCCGGCCAGCGGTAAACCAGCAGCGCCTGCAGCGCATCATCCGTCAACACCACCTCAACTCCACAGGCCTCGGCCTCCTCGCCCAGCAACTGGTGAATCAGCCCCAAGCGGTCCTCACGCTCGCGCAGCGGCGGTAGCTCGAAGCGGGCATTGGCCAGGCGGAAGTACAAATCCTCACGAAATCGCCCCTCCGCCACCATCGCCGCCAAATCGCGATGGGTCGCGCAAATCACCTGGATATCCACCCGCTGCCGCCGCGCCGCGCCCAGCGGCGCCACTTCCCCCTCGGCCAGCACACGCAGCAACCGGGTTTGCAGGTTCAGCGGCATGTCACCGATTTCGTCAAGGAACAGCGTGCCGCCATCGGCCTGCTGCAACAGCCCCTGCATACCTTTGCTGGAAGCCCCGGTGAAGGCCCCGGCCACGTAGCCGAACAGCTCGCTCTCGATCAGGCTTTCCGGAATGGCCGCGCAGTTCAGGGTGACAAACGGACCATCGCGACGCAGGCTTTGCTGGTGCAACTGGCGGGCGAACACCTCTTTGCCGGCCCCGGTCTCGCCTTGCACCAGCACCGCCAGGTTGCAGTCCTTGACCCGTGTGGCCAGCCGCAGGTGCTGCTCGATGCGGGCGTCCTGGGCCTGACGCAACGGCTGTACAGGCTGGCGCTGCCGCGGGGCGCTGACCCGGCCGTACAACCCACCCAAGCCCGGCAGGCGTTGCGCGGACGATGCGTTCACGCGGCGCAGCTGGTCCATGTCGAACAGCTCGCCAATGTGCTCGGGCAAACGCCCCAGGTGTTCCACCAGTTGCTGACGCGCCAGGCTGTTGATCGCCTGCAGGCGGCCATCGGCATCCCAGGCCAGCAGGTAGTCGGGCTGGCTTTCCACATAACCCGGCGTGCCATGGGCGCGCATCACCCAATGGCCCTGGGCGCTGTACATGAAGAAGGCATTTTCGATCTCGCGGGCGGTCTGCTCGACCAGTTGGCGGATCAGGTGCTGGCTGCGGCGGTCGTCCGGCGACTGCAAGGCCGAGACATCCACCACGCCCAGCAACTCGCCCAGCGGGTCGAACACCGGTGCCGCCGTACAGGTCAGGCCAATGAACGCAGCGCGGAAGTGGTCGCGCTTGTGCACCGTGACCGGGGCCTTGCTGGTCAACACCGCTGCCACGCCGCAGGTGCCCTCCTCGCCTTCCGACCAGCAGGTACCCAGGTACAGCCCGGCCTTGCGGCAGTCGTTGCGGATGGCCGACTCGACCCGGTAATCGATGGTGCGCCCCAGAGCGTCGGTGAGCAGCACGCAGTAGTCGGCACCGCGTACCCGCTCATGCAGGCGGGCCACGGCATCGCTGGCGATGCGCAGGAACAGTTCGGCGCGTTCGCGGCATTCGTTGAGCAGGCTTTGCGAGAGGATGCGCGGCCCCTGCTGGGATGCAGGGTCGAGGCGGTACAGCTCCATGGAACGGCGCCATGAATCGAGGATCAGCGGTGGCACCGGCACCTGCGGCAGGCGGTCGGCATTCTTCAGCACCCTGCTGACGCAGTCGACATGGGCTCGGGAGTTCGCGGCAAGCATTCAGGCCCTCCGGTTCTCGTTGCTGTTTTTATCGTTGTTCGGCCATTAAGCGCTTCCGGGCATGCCCCGACAAGCACTGTGTGATTACTGGCTGGCTTGAGACGCAGCGTCTCAGCGTCTCGGCAACGTATGCCCCGCGCTGGCACCGGGCGTCTCGCCAGCCAAACCATCTGCACCTGCCGGAGCGCAAGCAAACCGTTCTATTGCAACCACTTCAGCCAATTCAGAAGAAACTGGCACCGCGCTTGCTCCTGCCCTGGCAAACAAAAAACGAGGTGCGCCATGCCGCTACCCGCCCCGACCGTCGGGATCATTGCCAACCCAGCCTCTGGCCGCGACCTGCGCCGCCTGACCGCCAACGCCGGGCTCTATTCGAGCACCGACAAGGCCTCGGCGATCCAGCGCCTGCTCGCTGCCTTCGGTGCCACCGGGATCGGCCAGGTGCTGCTGCCCAGCGACATGACCGGCATCGCCGCCGCCGTGCTCAAGGCCAGCCAGGGCCCGGTCGCCCGTGACCAGCACTGGCCGGCCATCGAAATACTCGACCTGCCGCTGACCCAGACCGTTGCCGATACCCGCCTGGCTACCCGGCGCATGGTCGCACGCGGTGTGGCGATGATCGCCGTGCTCGGCGGCGATGGCACCCACAAGGCGGTTGCCGCCGAGGCTGGTGACGTACCGCTGCTGACCCTGTCTACCGGCACCAACAATGCCTTTCCCGAGCTGCGCGAAGCCACCAGTGCCGGCCTGGCTGGCGGCCTGCTCGCCAGCGCCCGGGTACCGGCCAGCATCGGCCTGCGCCGCAACAAGCGCCTGCTGGTGAAGGTGCCAGAGCAACAGCTTGCCGAATGGGCCCTGGTGGAGGTGGCGGTGTCGCCCCAGCGCTTCATCGGAGCTCGGGCACTCAGCCGCAGCGAGGACCTCTGCGAAGTCTTCGCCTGTTTCGCCGAACCCCATGCCATCGGCCTGTCGGCCCTGTGCGGCCTGTGGTGCCCGGTTTCGCGCCAGGAGCCGCACGGCGCCTGGGTACGCCTGAACCCCGGCGCCGAACAAGCGCTGCTCGCGCCGCTGGCGCCCGGCCTGCTGCAAGGCTGCGGCATCACCGCCAGCGGCCCGCTGACACCCGGCGTTTCCCATCGCCTGAGCCTGGCCAGCGGCACCCTGGCGCTGGACGGTGAACGCGAAATCGAATTTGCCGAGCACGACACCCCCACCATCACCCTCGATCACCAAGGCCCGTTGAGCGTGGACGTCGAGGCCGTGCTGGCGCATGCCGCCCGTCATCACCTGCTGGCCGTACCGCGCAGCCACCGGTTGCACCCTGCAAACCCGTGTTGAGACAACCCTGGAGAACAACAAGATGTCCAATCAACTCAGTACCGAACAATTGCTGCATGCCTATGAAGTGATGCGCACCATCCGCGCCTTCGAAGAACGCCTGCACGTGGAGTTCGCCACCGGCGAGATCCCCGGCTTCGTCCACCTGTATGCCGGCGAAGAGGCTTCCGCCGCCGGCGTCATGGCCCACCTGCGCGACAGCGACTGCATCGCCTCGACCCACCGTGGCCATGGCCACTGCATCGCCAAGGGTGTGGATGTATACGGCATGATGGCCGAGATCTACGGCAAGAAGACCGGCGTGTGCGGCGGCAAGGGTGGCTCCATGCACATCGCCGACCTGGAAAAGGGCATGCTCGGCGCCAACGGCATCGTCGGCGCCGGTGCTCCGCTGGTGGCCGGTGCGGCGCTGGCAGCCAAGCTCAAGGGCCGTGACGATGTGTCGGTGGCCTTCTTCGGCGACGGTGCCTCCAACGAAGGCGCCGTGTTCGAGGCCATGAACATGGCATCGATCATGAACCTGCCGTGCATCTTCGTCGCCGAGAACAACGGCTACGCCGAGGCCACCGCCTCCAACTGGTCGGTGGCCTGCGACCACATTGCCGACCGCGCCGCCGGTTTCGGCATGCCAGGCGTCACCATCGACGGTTTCGACTTCTTTGCCGTGTACGAGGCCGCCGGTGCCGCCATCGAGCGTGCCCGCTCCGGGCAAGGTCCCTCGCTGATCGAGGTCAAGCTCAGCCGCTATTACGGCCATTTCGAAGGCGATGCACAAACCTACCGCGCCCCCGATGAAGTGAAGAACCTGCGCGAATCCCGCGACTGCCTCATGCAGTTCCGCAACAAGACCACCCGCACCGGCCTGCTCACGACCGAGCAACTGGACGCCATCGACGCCCGCGTCGAGGACCTGATCGAAGACGCCGTGCGCCGCGCCAAGTCCGATCCCAAGCCACAGCCCGCCGACCTGCTCACCGACGTCTACGTCGCCTACCCCTGAGCCGCGGATTACAAGAACAACAGGAGAATCACCATGGCAAGAAAGATCAGCTACCAGCAGGCCATCAACGAAGCCCTGGCCCAGGAAATGCGCCGCGACAACACGGTGTTCATCATTGGCGAAGACGTCGCCGGCGGCGCCGGTGCCCCCGGCGAGGATGACGCCTGGGGTGGCGTGCTGGGCGTGACCAAGGGCCTGTACCACCAGTTCCCGGGGCGCGTGCTCGACGCGCCGCTGTCGGAAATCGGTTACGTCGGCGCCGCCGTCGGTGCCGCCACCCAGGGCCTGCGCCCGGTGTGCGAGCTGATGTTCGTCGACTTCGCCGGCTGCTGCCTGGACCAGATCCTCAACCAGGCCGCCAAGTTCCGCTACATGTTCGGCGGCAAGGCGGTCACCCCGCTGGTGATGCGCACCATGTACGGTGCCGGCCTGCGTGCGGCGGCCCAACACTCGCAGATGCTCACCTCGCTGTGGACACACATTCCCGGCCTGAAGGTGGTCTGCCCGTCCTCGCCGTACGATGCCAAGGGCCTGCTGATCCAGGCGATCCGCGACAACGACCCGGTGATCTTCTGCGAGCACAAGCTGCTGTACAGCATGCAAGGCGAGGTGCCGGAAGAGGTCTACACCGTGCCGTTCGGCGAAGCCAACTTCCTGCGCGATGGCGACGACGTGACCCTGGTCACCTATGGCCGCATGGTGCATGTGGCGCTGGAAGCCGCCAACAACCTGGCCCGCCAGGGTATCGACTGCGAGGTGCTGGACCTGCGCACCACCAGCCCGCTGGACGAAGACAGCATTCTGGAAAGCGTGGAAAAGACCGGCCGCCTGGTGGTGATCGACGAAGCCAACCCGCGTTGCTCCATGGCCACCGATATCAGCGCGCTGGTGGCACAGAAGGCCTTCGGTGCGCTCAGGGGCCCGATCGAAATGGTCACCGCCCCGCATACTCCTGTGCCGTTCTCCGATGCCCTGGAAGACCTGTACATCCCTGACGCGGCGAAGATCGAGGCTGCGGTACGTAAAGTGATCGAAGCTGCAAGGAGTGCCGCATGAGCCAGATCCATACCCTGACCATGCCCAAGTGGGGCCTGTCGATGACCGAGGGCCGGGTGGACACCTGGCTCAAGCAGGAAGGTGACGAAATCAACAAGGGCGACGAGGTGCTGGACGTCGAGACCGACAAGATCAGCAGCAGCGTCGAGGCGCCGTTCAGCGGTGTGCTGCGCCGTCTGGTAGCCCAGCCCGATGAGACCCTGCCGGTTGGCGCGCTGCTGGCGGTAGTGGTTGAAGGCGAAGCCGATGAGTCTGAGATCGATGCCGTGGTCCAGCGCTTCCAGGCCGAGTTCGTCGCCGAAGGTGGCACCGACCAGGCCCAGGGCCCAGCGCCGCAGAAGGCGCAAGTGGGCGGTCGCCTGCTGCGCTGGTTCGAGTTGGGCGAAGGCGGCACGCCGCTGGTGCTGGTGCACGGCTTTGGTGGTGACCTGAACAACTGGCTGTTCAACCACCCGGCGTTGGCAGCCGAGCGGCGGGTGATCGCCCTCGACCTGCCGGGGCATGGCGAGTCGGGCAAAGCCCTGCAACGCGGCGACCTGGATGAACTGAGCGAAACCGTGCTGGCCCTGCTCGACCACCTGGACATCGCCAAGGCCCACCTGGCCGGCCACTCCATGGGCGGCGCGGTCAGCCTGAACGTGGCGCGCCTGGCACCGCAGCGGGTGGCCAGCCTGAGCCTGGTGGCCAGCGCCGGGCTGGGCGAGGCGATCAACGGGCAGTACCTGCAAGGTTTTGTCACTGCCGCCAACCGCAATGCCCTCAAGCCGCAGATGGTGCAGCTGTTTGCCGACCCGGCCCTGGTCACCCGGCAGATGCTGGAGGACATGCTCAAGTTCAAGCGCCTGGAAGGGGTGGACGAAGCGTTGCGCCTGCTGGCATTGGCCATCGCCGAAGGCGACCGCCAGCGCCATGACCTGCGCGGGGTGCTGGGGCAGCATCCGGCATTGGTGGTGTGGGGCGGCAAGGACGCGATCATCCCCGCCAGTCATGCCGAAGGGCTGGAGGCTGAAGTGCTGGTACTGCCTGAGGCCGGCCACATGGTGCAGATGGAAGCGGCCGAACAGGTCAACCAGCAACTGCTCGCGTTCCTGCGCAAGCACTAAGCCTTTTCCGTGAGCCTGGAGAACAACAATGAACGACCTGAGCCACACCCACATGCGCGCCGCCGTCTGGCATGGCCGCAATGACATTCGCGTCGAACAGGTGCCCCTACCGGCCGATCCTGCGCCCGGATGGGTGCAGATCAAGGTGGACTGGTGCGGCATCTGCGGCTCCGACCTGCACGAATACGTCGCCGGCCCGGTATTCATCCCGGTGGAGGCACCGCACCCGCTGACCGGCATTCAGGGCCAGTGCATTCTCGGCCATGAGTTCTGCGGCCAGATTGCCAAGCTGGGTGAAGGCGTGGAAGGTTTTGCCGTCGGTGACCCGGTGGCTGCGGACGCCTGCCAACATTGCGGCACCTGCTACTACTGCACCCACGGCATGTACAACATCTGCGAGCGCCTGGCCTTCACCGGCCTGATGAACAACGGCGCCTTCGCCGAGTTGGTCAACGTGCCTGCCAACCTGCTGTATCGGCTACCGCAGGGCTTTCCGCCGGAGGCCGGGGCGCTGATCGAGCCGCTGGCGGTGGGCATGCATGCGGTGAAAAAGGCCGGTAGCCTGCTAGGCCAGACCGTGGTGGTGGTCGGCGCCGGCACCATCGGCCTGTGCACCATCATGTGTGCCAAGGCAGCGGGGGCGGCGCAGGTGATTGCCCTGGAAATGTCCTCGGCGCGCAAGGCCAAGGCTAAAGAAGTTGGCGCCAGCGTGGTGCTGGACCCCAGCCAGTGCGATGCCCTGGCAGAGATCCACAAGCTGACTGCCGGGCTGGGGGCGGATGTGAGTTTCGAATGCATCGGCAACAAGCACACGGCCAAGCTGGCCATCGACACTATCCGCAAGGCGGGCAAGTGCGTGCTGGTGGGGATATTCGAAGAACCCAGCGAGTTCAACTTCTTCGAACTGGTGTCCACCGAGAAACAGGTGCTGGGGGCGTTGGCCTACAACGGCGAGTTTGCCGATGTGATTGCCTTCATTGCCGATGGGCGTCTGGACATTCGCCCGCTGGTGACCGGGCGGATCGGGCTGGAGCAGATTGTCGAGCTGGGCTTTGAGGAGTTGGTGAACAATAAGGAGCAGAACGTGAAGATCATCGTTTCGCCGAGCATGCGCTGATTGCGTTCGCATCCTGTTCCTACAGGTACTGCATCAGCCGCAAAGGCAGCGCAGAAACCTGTGGGAGCGGGTTTACCCGCGAAGAAGGCCACACGGTGCATGGCACCGGCTTCGCCGGTGTTCGCGGGCACGCCCGCTCCCACAAGTACCGTACAAGGCTCAAGGGATGTAAGACATTTCCGAACCTGAGACCAAATGCTTCAGGTTGGATCATCTAGCGAATTATCCTACGAGCCTGTCGGAAGTCGCTCCATTGTCGGGGAAACACCTCAGGGATACCGTCGCAGGGTCGCCATGTTTGGTGACCGGGCGTGAGAAACCCGAAGATGTGTGATTGCGGCATTCGTCATGGCAGCCGTGCACGGGCAGGCTTAGGTCTGGCCGAGCTCACACGTCCTCGGGTTTCTCACCCCGTGCACGGTCGCCACCTTATCCCGTGAGAAAGGACGTAGTGGTGACTTTTTTCTGAACCGACGTGTGAGTTGTGATCATGAAAAAGATTGTCCCCGATCCACCGAAAACACTGACTTCCCGCCCCTTCTACACCATCAACCAGGACATGCCCTCGGTAGACGCCGTGATCCATGCTCTCCAGCTGATGACTGGCATCGAAGACACCCTGGACGAATACATCTGCGCCAATGCTGGTGAGCCAGGTATCAACATGCTGGTCAACGCGGTGCATCACGTACAGATGACCAAGGCGCTGGCCGAGTTGCTGTTGCATCGCCAGACCGGGGATATCACCTGGCATTGAGTCGAGTCGTCCGGCCTCATCGCCGGCAAGCCAGCTCCCACAGGTATTGCACAAGGCCCAAGGGGAGCACAAATCCTGTGGGAGCGGGTTTACCCGCGAAGAAGGCCACGCGGTGCATGGCACCGGCTTCGCCGGTGTTCGCGGCTAAAGCCCCCCACAGGGACCGCGCCAGTTTCAGATTCCAAGCAGCCAGTTACTCCTGCAAAAAGCTGGCGAAGCATGATTCATCTGCTTATGCCATGTCTGTCTCACCCCCCCCATTCTGCGGCATACTCGGCAGACCTATTGCCCGGTTCTCGCCATGCGTCCACTGCTCCCCATCACCCTGGTCCTGCTGCTCGCCGCCTGCGGCGACGGTGAATCGCTGCTCCCGCCGGACGCGCGCCTGCCTGATGGTGGGCGGTACCGGGGGCAGGTGGTCGATGGCCTGCTGCAAGGCGAGGGCCGCATCGACTACCCCAACGGCAGCTGGTACGCCGGCAGCTTCAAGGACGGCCAATGGCACGGCCAAGGTGAGTGGCACGGGCGCAACGGCGAGGTGTACCGCGGTCAGTTCGCCGCTGGGCTGTTCCAGGGGCTGGGTGAGCTGACCACCCCGGGCAGCCACTATGCCGGCACCTTCAGCCACGGCCGCCGCGACGGCGAAGGCACCCTCAAGCAAGCCGACCAGACCTACCGCGGCCAGTTCAAGGACGACCTGTACGAAGGCGCCGGCGAGCTGGAGCTGGCCGACGGCAGCCGTTACCAGGGCCTGTTCGCCAAGGGCAAGCCCAACGGTGCCGGGGTGCGCAGCGATGCCAGCGGCAACCAGTTCAGCGGCCGCTTCATCAACGGCCAGCTGGAAGGCAGTGGCACCTACGACAGCGTCGACGGCGAGCAGTACATCGGCGAGTTCAAGGACAATCGCCTGGAGGGCCGTGGCCGCTACGAAAACACCGAGGGTGATGTGTGGATCGGCGAATTCAAGGACGGCTCGCTGGTCGGTGAAGGCGAACTGCTGGGCAGCGACGGCAGCCACTACAAGGGCACCTTCGCCGACTGGCGCCTGTCGGGCCAGGGCAGCCTGCAACTGGCCGACGGCAGCAAGTACATCGGCGGCTTCCTCAACGACGCCTACCACGGCCAGGGCCAGCTGATCCTGGCCAACGGCAAGGTCGAAAGCGGCACCTGGAGCAACGGCGTGCGCGTACGCGACCAGAACGGCAAGCTGTTGCCCGACCCGTTGGACCTGGCTTTGCTCAATCAGGGCCGGCTGCTGGACGAGGCGCTGGCCCGGGTACCGCGCTCGGCGCCACCGGTCCAGCTCTACAGCCTGGTGGTAGCCGGCGATGGCCAGCAGAGCGTGTTCCTGCGCGAGGCCGACTACGTCAGCAACATGCTCAAGGTGCGCTTTGGCGCCCGTGGCCAGGTGACCCTGGTCAACCACCGCGACCACATGACCACCCGCCCCATGGCCACACGTGAGAACCTCACCCGCGCCGCCCGCACCCTGGCCGAGCGCAGCGGCCCCGAAGACCTGGTGTTCATCTACCTCACCAGCCATGGCAGCCATGACCACCAACTGGTGCTCGACCAGCCGCGCCTGCAACTGGCCGACCTGTCCGCCGACGAACTGGCCAGCGCCCTGGCGCCGCTGAAGGAGCGCGACAAGGTCATCGTCATATCCGCCTGCTATTCAGGGGGCTATATCGCCCCGCTCAAGGATGAGCGCACGCTGATCATGACCGCCGCCCGGGCCGACCGTGTGTCCTTCGGTTGCTCGGAAGAAGCCGATTTCACCTACTTTGGCGACGCCCTGTTCGCCGAAGCACTGAACCAGACCGACGACCTGAAACAGGCGTTTGAACTGGCGCGCGCCAGCGTTGCCGAAAGAGAACAAAGGGAAGGTTTCGAGGCCTCCGAACCGCAGCTGTGGGCGCCGCCGAGGGTGCTTGAGCACTGGCAGCACCTGCGCCGGCAGCAGGCCGAAGAAGCATTGCGTAACGCCGCACAGGCCAACGTGGGGGAACAGGCGGAAACGCCCGGCAGCCACTAAGCTTGTGTGTAACAAGGGAGAGACATCATGTATTTGACGCCTCAGCATGTCCTGCTTGCCGGTGCCACGGGTCTTACAGGTGAACACCTGCTCGACCGCCTGCTCAATGAGCCAACCATCACCCGCGTACTGGCGCCTACCCGCCGGCCACTGGCCGAGCACCCGCACCTGGAAAACCCGGTGGGCGACCCGGCGGTGTTCCTCCCACAGCTGGCCGGGCGAGTCGATATCGCCTATTGCTGCCTGGGCACCACGCTGAAGCAGGCCGGCTCCGAATCGGCCTTCCGTGCGGTGGACCTGGATATGGTAGTGGCGTTCAGCAAGCGTGCCCGGGAGTTGGGCGCGCGGCATCTGCTGGTGGTCAGTGCGTTGGGCGCCGACCCGAAATCGTCGATTTTCTACAACCGGGTCAAGGGCGAGATGGAAGAGGCACTCAAGGCCCAGGATTGGCCGCAGCTGACCATCGTGCGGCCGTCGTTGCTGCTGGGCGAGCGGGTCGAGCCGCGGCTCGGCGAACAGTTGGCTTCGCCGTTTTCCAAGCTGATACCCGGGAAGTATCGGGGGATCGAGGCTTGTACCCTGGCCCGCGCGCTGTGGCGGCTGGCCCTGGAGGAAGAAGACGGGGTGCGGATTGTGGAGTCGGATGAGTTGCGCAAGTTGGGCAAGATCTAGGCTTCACCTGCCAGGGCCTCTTCGCGGGTAAACCCGCTCCCACAGGGAACCCAGTGCATTCATGCTGGTGGTTATCCTGTTATGGCCCTATCGCCGGCAAGCCAGCTCCCACAGGCACTTCATCAGACCTGAGCACGGTGCAATCCTTGTGGGAGCGGGTTCACCCGCGAAAGGGCCCTCACAGGCCACCGGTGGCCTGAAAACCGACACCGGCCGCTGTGAGCAGCGACAACGGCAACAACAGGGTATCGAGCAGCATGCTCCCCGGCAGGTCCAGCCCCGGGTACGCCGGTGCTTCAGCCCCATACCGATCCCGCGGGCAGCACCCGCCATTGATCACATACAAATCCAGCCGGGTACCGGCATACACCACCGGCGCCCCGGGCTTGTTGGCATCCAGCGTACGCACCGTGGCACAGCCACCGAGCAGCACCAGCGCCAGCACCCCCGCCAGCACCCCCGCCAGCACTCGCTTCAATCATCCACCCCGAAATGGTGCTCACCCCAACGCGGCAACATGTCCTGGGGAATGTTCAGCAGGTTGAGAATGCGTGCGACGACAAAGTCGACCAGGTCGTCGATGGTCTGCGGCTGGTGATAAAAGCCCGGCGCTGCCGGCAGGATCACCGCGCCCATCTGCGACAGCTTGAGCATGTTCTCCAGGTGGATGGTGGAGAACGGCGCTTCGCGCGGCACCAGGATCAACTGGCGACGCTCCTTGAGGGTAACGTCGGCAGCACGCTCGATCAGGTTGTTGCAGGCACCGGTGGCAATCGCCGACAAGGTGCCAGTGGAACAAGGCACCACCACCATCGCTGCCGGCGCGCCGGAGCCCGAGGCCACCGGCGACATCCAGTCTTCCTTGCCATACACGCGGATCTGCCCGTCGGCGGCGCCGGTGTATTCGGTGAGGAAGGCCTGCATCGCCTGCGGCTTGGCTGGCAACACCACGTCGGTCTCGGTGGCCATCACCAGTTGCGCGGCCTTGGAGATCAGGAAGTGCACCTCGCGGTCCTCACGCACCAGGCAATCGAGCAGGCGCAGGCCATACTGGGCGCCCGAGGCGCCCGTCATGGCCAGGGTGATGCGTTCCGGCCCGCTCACTGCAGTGCCTCGGCCAGCTTGCCGTGCAGGCCGCCGAAGCCGCCGTTGCTCATGATCACTACATGGGTACCTGGGCGGGCCTGGCCCTTGACCCGCTCGATGATCGCTTCGAGGCTGTCGGCCACCACGCTGGGCACTTTGCATTGTGCGGCGGTGGCAGCCAGGTCCCAGCCAAGGTTGGCCGGGGCGTACCAGATCACCTGGTCGGCGTCGTTGACGCTTTCCGGCAGGCCGTCACGGTGGGCACCGAGCTTCATCGAGTTGGAGCGCGGCTCGATCACGGCGATCACCGGGGCCTCGCCAACGCGCTTGCGCAGGCCGTCGAGGGTGGTGGCGATGGCGGTCGGGTGGTGGGCGAAGTCATCGTAGATGGTCACGCCCTGTACTTCAGCAACCTTCTCCATGCGCCGCTTGACGCTCTTGAAGGCGCTCAGGCCTTCGATGCCCATGGCTGGCACCACGCCTACATGGCGCGCGGCTGCCAGGGTGGCCAAGGCATTGGCGACGTTGTGCTGGCCAGTCAGCGCCCAATCCACCACGCCCTGCACTTCGCCATCGAACAGCACTTCGAAGCGCGAGCCGTCGGGGCTGAGCAGGCGGGCTTGCCACTGGCCACCTTCGCCGGTGGTCTGCACCGGGGTCCAGCAGCCCATGCCGATCACCCGCTCCAGCGCCTGTTCGGTGGTGGGGTGGATGACCAGGCCTTCGCCGGGAATGGTGCGCACCAGGTGGTGGAACTGCCGCTCGATCGAGGCCAGGTCAGGGAAGATGTCCGCATGGTCGAACTCAAGGTTGTTGAGGATCGCCGTGCGTGGGTGGTAATGCACGAACTTCGAGCGCTTGTCGAAGAATGCACTGTCGTACTCGTCGGCCTCGACCACGAAGAACGGCGTATCGCCCAAACGGGCCGACACCGAGAAGTTCTGCGGCACACCGCCGATCAGGAAACCCGGGCTCATGCCGGCGTGTTCCAGCACCCAGGCCAGCATGCTGCTGGTGGTGGTCTTGCCGTGGGTACCGGCAACGGCCAGCACCCAGCGGCCTTGCAGCACGTGGTCGGCCAGCCACTGCGGGCCGGAAACATAGGGCAGGCCCTTGTTCAGCACGTACTCCACCGCCGGGTTACCACGCGACATGGCGTTACCGATGACCACCAGGTCTGGCGCCGGGTCCAGCTGGGCCGGGTCATAGCCTTGGGTCAGCTCGATGCCCTGGGCTTCGAGTTGGGTGCTCATCGGGGGATAGACGTTGGCGTCCGAGCCAGTGACGCGGTGGCCAAGTTCCTTGGCCAGCACCGCCAGCGAGCCCATGAAAGTACCGCAAATACCGAGAATGTGAATATGCATGGTCGACCTCGCAAAACATCGAGGCAGGGTAGCCCAGGGCGCGACAAATCGCACCAGATGTTTCGCTCAGCCAGCTCTGGTGATGCCGTGTTTGCGCAGTTTTCGATACAAGGTATTGCGGCTGATGCCCAAGTGCTCGGCGACACGCGTGAGGTGCCAGTGTTTTGCCTCCAGGATGGCTAGCAAGGTATGGCGCTCGGCATCCTCCAACAGGGCCGACCCTATCGCCGGCAAGCCAGCTCCCACAGGGATAGCGCCTGGCTTGGGGTCGATGCGGTCGAGGTGGGAGCTGGCTTGCCGGCGATTGAGGGCGAAGCCCTCGCAGATCACTGCCGGCAAGTCTGAGAACAGGATGCAGCCCTCCTCGCACAGCGCTACTAGCGTGCGCAGCACATTGCGCATCTGCCGCACATTCCCGGGCCAGGCGAAGTCGAGCAGTGCCTGGCGCGCCCTTGGCTCGATATCGATCAGCTGCCCCTGCGCCTCCTGACGCAGCAGAAAGTCCAGCAACTGCGCCTTGTCACTGCGCTCGCGCACCGCCGGCAATGCCACCTCCAGGCCATTGAGCCGGTAATACAGGTCCTCGCGGAAACTGCCCTGCGCCACCCGTTCCAGCAGGTCACGGTGGGTAGCACTGACAATACGCACGTCAACCGCCTGCGGCTCGCCACCGATCGGCACCACCTGGCGTTCCTCCAGCACACGCAGCAGGCGGGTTTGCAGGGCCAGCGGCATGTCGCCAATCTCGTCCAGCAGCAAGGTGCCGCCGTCGGCCTGCAGCAGCTTGCCGCGCATGCCTTCCTTGCGCGCACCGGTAAAGCTGCCGCCGCGGTAACCGAACAGTTCGCTCTCGATCAGGCTCTCCGGGATCGACGCGCAGTTGATGGCGACGAACGGCTTGCCGCGCCGCTCGCTGGCCTGGTGCACGGCCTGGGCGAAGGCCTCCTTGCCGCAGCCGGTCTCGCCGCGCAGCAGCAACGGCACATCGCGCTCGAACACCCGCACGCTACGGCGGAAGTCGTTCTGCAAGGCCGGGTCGAGCAGGCAGACAAGCGGCTCCACCTCCCGCGCGGGTCGTGGCTGGGCGGCTGGCACCGACCATACCGGCGCGCGCGCCTGGCCACGCAGGCTGGCAAACACCTGGCGCCCGTCCAGGGTATGCAGCGGCCAGGCCGTGCTGCCAGCGGGCGTGGCGCGGCTGAACAGTTCATCGTGGCTGCAAGCGAAAAAGCGTTCCAGCGGTTTGCCCAGCACGCCACCACGCACCGTGCCCAGCAGGTTCAGTGCGCTCTGGTTGGCGGCGCAGATGCGCCCGTCACCGTCGAAGGCCAGCAGGCCTTCGCTGAACAGGCCGACCGACTCGGCCTGCAAGTGAAAACGCAGCAGCCATTGCTGTTCGAAATGGCGCAGGAAGTAGCAGCTTTCGATCATCTTCGCCGACAGGTTGACCAGGGCCATGGTGTGGAACTGGCTCTGCCGGGAAACGTCGGGCCGTGTCGAAGACACATCCAGCACCGCCAGCAACTCGCCATGCGGGTCGAACACCGGGCTGGCCGAGCAGGTCAGGCCGGTGTGGCGACCACGGAAGTGCTCGTTCTGGTGAATAGTCAGCGCCTGGCGCTCGACCAGGCAGGTGCCGATGCCGTTGGTGCCCTCGCGCGCCTCGCTCCAGTCAGCGCCCAGCCACAGCCCGGCGCGCTCGAAGCTGCGCCGCTCGGTCGGGGCGCTGACGCAGTTGAGGATCACCCCGCGGGCGTCGGTCAGCAGTACCGCATGGCCAGCCCCGGAAAGCTGCTGGTGCAAGCTGTTCATTTCATGGTCGGCAATCTGCAGCACTTGGCGTAGGCGCTCGCGGCTTTCCAGCAGGCGCCCATGTTCGAGCACCACCGGGGCCTCGATCACCGTGGGGTCGAGGTGATAGTCCTCCAGGCAGCGCAGCCAGGAGCGGGCAATGGACGGGTCACTGCCGCCCTCCCCGGGGCCGCCATGGGCAACGCTGTGGACTTGCCGGGCATGGCGACTTAAATGATTGCTCTGCATTGTTGTAGTTCTCCGCAGATAGAGAGTCCCGCCAGCATCCTCCACCCGCGAAGGCTTTGCAATGCACGCGCCGGTGACGTGTCGCAAATGGCACAAAGTGTCACCCCTGCACGTACCGCCAGTGGCACAGCGGTAGTTGCCCAAGCCAGCAGAACTGACCCAAGTCATTGATTTTTCTGGTACTGACAACGCTGGCCCAACCTTTGCTCTACGCTTTTCAACTCCCTAACAAACACAATAGCCAGGAGACACACCATGCGTTACGCACATCCCGGTACCGAAGGCGCAAAGGTTTCCTTCAAGAGCCGCTACGGCAACTACATCGGTGGTGAGTTCGTTCCTCCGGTAAAGGGTGAGTACTTCACCAACACTTCCCCGGTGAACGGCCAGCCGATCGCCGAATTCCCCCGCTCCACTGCCGAAGACATCGAAAAAGCCCTGGATGCCGCCCATGCCGCTGCCGACGCCTGGGGCCGCACCTCGGTACAGGACCGCTCCAATGTCCTGCTGAAGATCGCCGACCGTATCGAACAGAACCTCGAACTGCTGGCCATTACCGAAACCTGGGACAACGGCAAGCCGATCCGCGAAACCCTGAATGCCGACATTCCGCTGGCGGTTGACCACTTCCGCTACTTCGCTGGCTGCATCCGCGCCCAGGAAGGCGGCGCCGCGGAAATCAACGAAGGCACCGTGGCCTACCACATCCACGAGCCACTGGGCGTGGTCGGGCAGATCATCCCGTGGAACTTCCCGATCCTGATGGCCGCCTGGAAGCTCGCCCCGGCCCTGGCCGCCGGCAACTGCGTGGTGCTCAAGCCGGCCGAACAGACCCCGCTGGGCATCACCGTGCTACTGGAAGTGATCGGTGACCTGCTGCCAAAAGGCGTGCTCAACGTGGTGCAAGGCTATGGCCGCGAAGCCGGTGAAGCACTGGCCACCAGCAAGCGCATCGCCAAGATTGCCTTCACCGGCTCCACCCCGGTTGGCTCGCACATCATGAAATGCGCGGCCGAGAACATCATCCCGTCCACCGTAGAACTGGGAGGCAAGTCGCCGAACGTATACTTCGAAGACATCATGCAAGCCGAGCCAAGCTTCATCGAGAAGGCGGCCGAAGGCATGGTGCTGGCGTTCTTCAACCAGGGCGAAGTCTGCACCTGCCCGTCGCGGGCACTGGTACAGGAGTCGATCTACCCGCAGTTCATGGAAGTGGTGATGAAGAAGGTGCTGCAGATCAAGCGCGGCGACCCACTGGACACCGACACCATGGTCGGCGCCCAGGCCTCGCAACAGCAGTTCGAGAAGATCCTGTCGTACCTCGACATCGCCCAGAAGGAAGGCGCCGAACTGCTGACCGGCGGCAAGGTGGAAAAACTGGAAGGCTCGCTGGCCACCGGTTACTACATCCAGCCGACCCTGCTCAAAGGCAACAACAAGATGCGCGTGTTCCAGGAAGAAATCTTCGGCCCGGTGGTCAGCGTCACCACCTTCAAGGACGAAGCCGAAGCGCTGGCGATCGCCAACGACACCGAGTTCGGCCTGGGTGCCGGCGTGTGGACCCGCGACATCAACCGGGCCTACCGCATGGGCCGTGGGATCAAGGCTGGCCGTGTGTGGACCAACTGCTACCACCTGTACCCGGCGCATGCCGCGTTCGGTGGCTACAAGAAGTCCGGGGTCGGGCGTGAGACGCACAAGATGATGCTCGATCACTATCAGCAGACCAAGAACCTGCTGGTGAGCTACGACATTAATCCGTTGGGCTTCTTCTAAACCGCATCCCTTCTTCGCGGGTAAACCCGCTCCCACAGGTACTGCACTGGCTTCAAGTGCTGTACACCCCCTGTGGGAGCGGGTTCACCCGCGAAGAGGCCAGACCTGTGAATACAAAACCCAAAGCGGTAACCGTGCACCAACCGCTCTGGCTCGCTTCCTGCACGACCCATCACCAGCGGCCCGGAACCGGTCCGGCCACCAAGAAAAACAACAGGTGAATCTATGCCAAGCGATCATTCCGCCGGCTCGCCGGCAGGCTCTTCCGTCGACTTCGAAAAAGTCGGCTCGGACTACTTCCAGCAACGTGAACTGAAAAAAGGCGCCGCCGGCTGGGTCCTGCTGGTCGGCCTCGGCGTAGCCTATGTCATCTCCGGCGACTACGCCGGCTGGAACTTCGGCCTGGCCCAAGGCGGCTGGGGCGGCATGTTCCTCGCCACCCTGCTGATGGCCACCATGTACCTGTGCATGTGCTTCTCGCTAGCCGAGCTGTCGTCGATGATCCCCACCGCAGGCGGCGGCTACGGCTTTGCCCGTAGCGCCTTCGGCCCCTGGGGCGGCTTCCTCACCGGCACGGCGATCCTCATCGAGTACGCCATCGCCCCCGCCGCCATCGCAGTGTTCATCGGCGCCTACTGCCAGTCGCTGTTCGGCATCGGCGGCTGGATGATCTACCTGGCGTTCTACATCGTGTTCATCGGCATCCACATCTTTGGCGTGGGTGAGGCGTTGAAGCTGATGTTCATCATCACCGCCATCGCCGCCATCGCCCTGGCCGTGTTCCTGGTGAGCATGGTGCCCCATTTTGATGCAGCCAACCTGTTCGACATCGCCAAAACGGACGCCGTGGGCGCCAGCAGTTTCCTGCCGTTCGGCTATGTCGGCGTGTGGGCGGCCATCCCCTACGCCATCTGGTTCTTCCTCGCCGTAGAGGGCGTGCCGCTGGCCGCCGAAGAAACCAAGAACCCCAAGCGCGACCTGCCACGCGGCCTGATCGGCGCCATGCTGGTGCTGCTGGCCTTCGCCCTGCTGATCCTGGTAGTCGGCCCCGGCGGCGCAGGCTCCGAAGCGCTGAAAGCATCCGGCAACCCACTGGTCGAAGCACTGTCCAAGGCCTACGGTGGTAGCACCTGGATGGGCGGCTTCGTCAACCTGGTCGGCCTGGCCGGGCTGATCGCCAGCTTCTTCTCGATCATCTACGCCTACTCCCGGCAGATCTTCGCCCTGTCGCGTGCCGGCTACCTGCCGCGCAAACTGTCGGAAACCAACAAGAGCAAGGCCCCGGTACTGGCCCTGGTCATCCCCGGGATCATCGGCTTTGCCCTGTCGCTGACTGGCCAGGGTGACCTGCTGATCCTGGTGGCGGTGTTCGGCGCGACCCTGTCGTACGTGCTGATGATGGCCGCGCACATCACCCTGCGCATCCGCCGGCCGAAGATGGAGCGCCCATACCGCACCCCCGGTGGCATCTTCACCTCGGGCGTGGCCCTGGTGCTGGCCTGCATCGCCGTGGTCGCCGGTTTCCTGGTCGACCCGCGGGTGGTGATTGGCGCCGCAGTGATCTATGCGGTATTAATTGCCTACTTTGCTTTCTACAGCCGCCACCATCTGGTCGCGGGTACACCGGAAGAGGAATTCGCCGCGATCCAGAAGGCCGAAGAGGCCCTGCACTGATCGCCGCCACCCGCCGCGGGGCAACCCGCGGCTCTGGAGAGTCTGTATGGCAAGTTTCGTACACACGGTCGGCCACCTGGTCTACCGCTTCGACAGCCTCAAGGAAGTGATGGCCAAGGCCAGCCCCGCCCGCTCGGGGGACTACCTGGCGGGCGTTGCGGCCAGCAACGACGGCGAACGGGTCGCCGCGCAGATGGCCCTGGCCAATATCCCGCTGACGCATTTCCTCAACGAAGCGCTGATCCCTTACGAAGATGATGAAGTAACACGTCTGATCATCGACACTCACGATGCCCAGGCCTTCGCCCCGGTCAGCCACCTGACCGTGGGTGGCCTGCGCGACTGGCTGCTGAGCGAAGAGGCCAACGAGGACAGCCTGCGCAGCCTGGCGCCCGGGCTGACGCCGGAAATGGCCGCAGCGGTGTCGAAGATCATGCGTGTGCAGGACCTGGTGCTGGTGGCGCAGAAGATCCGCGTGGTCACCCGGTTCCGTGGCACCATGGGCCTGCGCGGGCGCCTGTCGACCCGGCTGCAGCCCAACCACCCGACCGATGAGCCGGCCGGCATCGCCGCCAGCATTCTCGACGGCCTGCTGTACGGCAACGGCGACGCCATGATCGGCATCAACCCGGCCACCGACAGCATCGCCTCGATCTGCGCCCTGCTGGAAATGCTCGATGCCATCATCCAGCGCTACGACATCCCCACCCAGGCCTGCGTGCTGACCCACGTCACCACCTCGATCGAGGCGATCAACCGTGGCGTGCCACTGGACCTGGTATTCCAGTCCATCGCCGGCACCGAGGCGGCCAACGCCGGGTTCGGCATCAACCTGAACGTGCTGCAGGAAGGCTACGAAGCGGGCCTGTCGCTGAAACGCGGCACCCTCGGGCAGAACCTGATGTACTTCGAAACCGGCCAGGGCAGCGCGCTGTCGGCCAACGCCCACCACGGCGTCGACCAGCAAACCTGTGAAACCCGCGCCTATGCCGTGGCCCGTCACTTCAAGCCGTTCCTGGTCAACACCGTGGTCGGTTTCATCGGCCCGGAGTACCTGTACAACGGCAAGCAGATCATCCGCGCCGGCCTTGAAGACCACTTCTGCGGCAAGCTGCTGGGGGTGCCGATGGGTTGCGACATCTGCTACACCAACCACGCCGAAGCCGACCAGGACGACATGGACACCCTGCTGACCCTGCTGGGCGTGGCCGGGATCAACTTCATCATGGGCATCCCCGGCTCCGACGACATCATGCTCAACTACCAGACCACCTCGTTCCACGACGCGCTGTACGCGCGCCAGACCCTGGGCCTGAAGCCAGGGCCGGAATTCGAGGCTTGGCTGGCCCGCACCGGCATCTTCACCCAGGCCGATGGCCGGGTGCGCTTCGGTGACAACCTGCCGCCGGCCTTCCGCCAGGCCTTGGCCCAGCTTGCATAGGGATGACCATGGACCACCGCACGCCTACCCCCGACAACCCCTGGCTGGCCCTGCGCAACCTGACCCCGGCGCGCATCGCCCTGGGCCGCGCCGGCACCAGCCTGCCCACCGGGGCGCAGCTGGACTTCCAGTTCGCCCACGCCCAGGCCCGCGACGCCGTGCACCTGGCCTTCGACCATGCCGGCCTGGCTGCCCAGCTGAGTGATCGCGGGCGCGAAAGCCTGGTGCTGCACAGCGCCGCCAGCGACCGCAACCAGTACCTGCAACGCCCGGATCTGGGGCGGCGCCTGAGCGAAGATTCGGTTGCCGCGCTGCGCCAGCACGCCCAAGCCAACCCCGGCGGGGTCGACCTGGCCATCGTCGTCGCTGACGGCCTGTCGGCCCTGGCCGTGCACCGCCACACCCTGCCGTTCCTGGCGCGCTTCGAGGAGCAGGCTGCCGCCGATGGCTGGACCAGCGCCCCGGTGGTGCTGGTGCAGCAGGGCCGCGTGGCAGTGGCCGACGAGGTCGGTGAACTGCTGGGCGCACGGATGACGGTGATGCTGATCGGCGAACGCCCGGGGCTCAGCTCGCCCGACAGCCTTGGCCTGTATTTCACCTATGCCCCGAAGGTCGGCCTGACCGATGCCTACCGCAACTGCATCTCCAACATCCGCCTGGAGGGGCTGAGCTATGGCATGGCGGCACACCGCCTGCTGTACTTGATGCGCGAAGCCTGCCGGCGCCAGCTTTCCGGGGTGAATCTGAAGGACGAAGCCGAGGTCCATAGCCTGGAGAGTGAACACGGCACCAGTCAGAAAGGTAACTTCCTGCTCGGCAAAGGGTAAAAAACCTGTCACGGAAGGCGGATTGCACTTGCGCCGCGCATTGGGCAGCATGCCCTTGAAAGCTGCTGGCAATCCGCTGTTTCCCCTAATGGACTCTGAGGGCCGCACATGCGCATCATCAAGGCAACCCTGGAACACCTCGACCTGCTCACGCCGATGTTCGTCAAATACCGCGAGTTCTATGGGCAGCTACCCTACCCCGACAGCTCGCGCAGCTTCCTGGAAAAGCGCCTGAAGCGGGATGAATCGGTGATCTACCTGGCATTGCCGGATGACGACGACAGCAAACTGCTGGGTTTCTGCCAGCTGTACCCAAGCTACTCATCGCTGTCGCTGAAACGGGTATGGATTCTCAACGATATCTACGTGGCCGAGGATTCGCGGCGCATGCTGGTGGCCGACCACCTGATGCGCGAGGCGAAGAAGATGGCCAAGGAAACCAACGCCGTGCGCATGCGGGTGTCGACCAGCGCGGACAATGAGGTAGCGCACAAGACTTACGAATCCATCGGGTTTCGTGAGGATAACGAGTTCAAGAGCTATATCCTGCCGATCAGCCAGGATTGACTGGGCTGGCCTCATCGCGGGTAAACCCGCTCCCACAGGCATAGCGGCGCATCTGAAGTCGGTGCTGTACCTGTGGGAGCGGGTTTACCCGCGAAGCGGCCGGTACAGGAATACCCCCTGCCGTAACCCCCCGCTACAAACTCCCCGGGCATGATCCTGACTTAGCCGTATAATGGCCCACCTGTCATGTGTGAAAACTTACCCATCGCCAGGTAACCGAGCCTACGCCCAAGAACACAGGTGCTGTACATGGATTTCAACCCGCTGGACCTTATCCTGCATCTCGATGCCTACCTCGATCTGCTGGTTACCAACTACGGTCCCTGGATCTACGCCATCCTCTTCACCGTGATCTTCTGTGAAACCGGGCTGGTGGTCATGCCCTTCCTGCCCGGCGATTCACTGCTGTTCATCGCCGGCGCCGTGGCCGCCGGTGGCGGCATGGACCCGGTACTGCTGGCCGGCCTGCTGATGGCCGCCGCGATCCTCGGCGACAGCACCAACTATGTAATCGGCCGCACGGCCGGCGAGCGGTTGTTCAACAACCCCAACTCGAAGATCTTCCGTCGCGACTACCTGCAGCGCACCCACGACTTCTATGAACGCCACGGCGGCAAGACCGTGACCATGGCGCGCTTCCTGCCCATCCTGCGCACCTTTGCACCGTTCGTCGCCGGCATCGCCCACATGCACTACCCACGCTTCCTCGGCTTCAGCGTCGCCGGTTCGCTGCTGTGGGTCGGCGGCCTGGTGACCCTGGGCTACTTCTTCGGCAACGTGCCATTCATCAAGCAGCACCTGTCGCTGATGGTGGTGGGCATCATCATCCTGTCGCTGGTGCCGATGATCCTCGGCCTGCTGCGTGGCCGCCTGGGCCGCACGGCCAAGGCGCACTGACACCTGCCGATGTGGTCGTTCAGCGCCTGGCGGCGCAAGCGCACCCTGGCGCGCTACCCCATCGCCCCCCAGCAATGGCAGGCCGTGCGCGAGCGCCTGCCGATGCTGGACGGCATCACTGACGAAGAAGACCGCTGGCTGCGTGAAGCCTGCATCCTGTTCCTGCTCGACAAGCACCTCACCTGCCTGCCCGGCGTCGAACCGGACGACGAGCAGCGCCTGCTGCTGGCCGCCCAGGCGCAGTTGCCGCTGCTGCACCTGGGTGAGCTGAACTGGTACCAGGGTTTCCACGAAATCATCCTCTACCCCGACGACTTCAAGAGCCCCCAGCGCCACCGCGATGCCAGTGGCGTGGAGCACGTATGGGACGGCGAGCACAGCGGCGAGGCCTGGCAACAGGGCCCGATCATCCTCGCCTGGAGCGGTGTGCTGGCCAGTGGTGGCTGGGAAGCCTACAACCTGGTCATCCATGAGCTGGCGCACAAGCTGGACATGCTCAATGGCGATGCCAACGGCCTGCCGCCACTGCACAGCGGCATGCCTGTGGATGAATGGGCAACCGCCATGCAACAGGCCTATGACGACCTCAACCGCCAGCTGGACGCCAACCCCGACGCCGAAACCGCCATCGACCCGTATGCCGCGGAGAACCCGGCGGAGTTCTTTGCCGTCGCCAGCGAGTACTTCTTTAGTGCCCCCGACCTGCTGCAACAGGCTTATCCACAGGTCTACCGCCAGTTGTCGCTGTTCTACCGCCAGGACCCGCTGGCGCGCCTGTGCCAGCTGCAGGCCGAACACCCGGAATACCGCGAAAGCCACGCCTGACGGGGCCGCACATCAGGCCAGGCGTGGCATGCCCATGCAGAATGTGCCTATAATCGCCGCCACTTTTTTGGTCAAACACGGGGGCACTGCCCAATGAGCTACAGCAAGATTCCGGCGGGCAAAGACCTGCCGAACGACATCTACGTCGCCATCGAGATCCCGGCCAACCACGCGCCGATCAAATACGAGATCGACAAGGACAGCGATACCCTGTTCGTCGACCGTTTCATGGCTACCCCGATGTTCTACCCAGCCAACTACGGCTACATCCCGAACACCCTGGCCGATGACGGTGATCCACTGGATGTGCTGGTCGTTACCCCTTACCCGGTAGCCCCAGGTTCGGTTATCCGCGCCCGTCCGGTCGGCGTACTGAACATGACCGACGACGGCGGCGGCGACGCCAAGGTCATCGCTGTTCCTCACGACAAGCTGTCGCAGCTGTATGTTGACGTGAAGGAATACACCGACCTGCCAGCCCTGCTGATCCAGCAGATCGAGCACTTCTTTGCCAACTACAAAGATCTCGAGAAGGGCAAGTGGGTCAAGATCGAAGGCTGGGAAGGTGCTGACGCCGCCCGTGCCGCGATCACCAAATCGGTTGCTGCCTACAAGGGCTGATACCGGTGGCATGAAGAACCCCGCCCTGGCGGGGTTTTTTTATTGCCTGATGGGTTGCTTGCAGCCCTGGCACTGGATGACCTGCCTTTGCGGCACTTCTAAAAGCTGGCGCGATCCCTGTGGGAGCGCGCATTTGCTCGGGAGGTAAAAAATCCTACGTAGTCCTACGCCAATGCCCTACAAACAGGTAGTTTTCACACAAATTCCATCAACATCCAGTTCATATCCTTGCTGGCACCCCGTCGCTACACTCGCCGCCATGAACACATCCGGCGACCGCCTCAAAGCCCTGCTCCACGAATGTGGCCTGACCGCTTCCGATTTCGCCGCCCAACGCAGCGTCACCCCCCAGCACGTCAACAACTGGTTCAACCGCGGCGTACCCCTGGCCCGGCTGGACGAACTGGCCGACCTGTTCTGTGTGCATCGTCGCTGGTTGCGCACGGGCGAAGGCCCCAAACACCACAACCCGATCCTGCGCAACTGCCCGCCCGGGCCGGCGCCCGCCAACCCGCCCACGCCGCTGGCGGTGCAAGGCGGCCGGGCACTGAAGGTGCCTTTTTACGAACTGCACAACGGCCTGCTGTCGCCCGTGCCCAGCAAGCACCTGTGCCTACCCGCGAAAGCCCTGAAAGTGTTGGGTGTGCATGCCGACAACGCCATCTGCCTGGCCATGCCTGCCAGCAACATGACCCCGCTGATTCCGCTGCAGGCCACCCTGGCCATCGACCTGGGCATGACTCAGGTATTCGAGGGCGAAACCTATGCGCTGCTGCACAACGGCGCGCTCAGGGTGAACAACCTCAGCCTCGGCCAGCACGGCACGCTGTACCTGCACAGCCATGATCGGCGCAACTATGCGGTTGAACGCTACACCGCCGCCCAGCGCCAGGCACAAGGGCTGGAAGTCCTTGGCTGGGTGTTCCACTGGTCGCATTTCCGCCAGCACCGGCCCGGCTGAAACAACCTGTGCCATTTTTTGCTGGGCATCCCGCGCGCGCCCTTGTATGCTACGCCGCACATTAAGCCCCAGACCGGCGCGAGCCGCGGTCCAGAGGGCTCGGCGATATCCCACACGGGCATCTGCCATCTCTTTCAGGCCCTTGATGGCCACACAGTTAAGGCGATTGCGGCTTACCAAAAATTAGTCGGAAGCGTCCCCGAGAAGCCGGCCACAAGCCGGCTTTTTAATGCCAGAATAAAACCCATTCTCATCCTCTGGAGCTTTCTGCAGGTTTCCTATGGCAGGGAAATCGCAGGCGCGAGTGCGAAAATAATCTCATTCGCCATTTATCTGACACTGCGCTGACGCTCATCCGAAAATAGTCGGATAAATGACGTTTTGCATGGAGCTTTCACCCTCCTGATCTAGGCTCAAGCCATATGGGAGGAGGTGCAGGCCATGCGCAAATTATTGATTGGCTCGTCGATACTGGCTTGTCTAGTGGTGTTGGGCGGCTGGTTGAGTCGACCGCAGCCGTTGCCGGTCAAGCTCCTGGAGGTTGAGCGAGGGCCGGTGGAAACGGTGGTGGCCAACACGCGCGCGGGTACGCTGAAGTCCTGTCGACGCTCGCACCTGTCCTTCAATGTCGGCGGCCAGGTTGCCGAGTTGCTGGTCAGTGAGGGCCAGCGGGTCCAGCCGGGCCAGGTACTCATGCGCCTGCGGCAGGACGAGCAACAGGCCAGGCTGCAGGAGGCCGAGGCGCGGCTGGAGGCCCAACGCAACACCCGCGAACAGCGCTGCCAGCAAGCGCTGCTGGACCGGCGCGACCTTGATCGCCTGGGCCAGCTGGCGGACCGCAAGTTGATTGCCGCCGATCGCCTCGATCAGGCCACAACCAAGGCTAACCTGGCGAAGCTGATGTGCACTGCCAGTGCCGTGCTGATCCGCGAGGCCGACGCCAGCCTGCAATTGCAGCGCTCACTGCTGGAACAGACCACCCTGCGTGCGCCATTCGCCGGCATCGTCGCAGAAATCAACGGCGAACTCGGCGAGTTCGTCACCCCTTCACCGCCAGGTATTCCCACGCCGCCGGCAGTTGACCTGATCGACGACAGCTGCCTGTATGTCGAGGCACCGATCGATGAGGTGGACGCTGCCCGGGTTCACCCCGGAACCGCCGTGCGGATCAGCCTGGATGCCTTCCGTGGCCAGCATTTCGTCGGCCGCGTCAGCCGCATCGCACCCTATGTGCGTGAACTGGAGAAGCAGGCGCGCACCGTCGATGTCGAGGTGCGCTTCGACCAGCCACCGGCGGATCTGGCCCTGCTCACCGGCTACAGTGCCGACGTCGAGATCCTCCTGGAGCAGCACGCAGGTGCTTTGCGCATCCCCACCGAGACCTTGCTGGAGGGGCAGCGCGTACTGCGATATGACCCGAGCGCCCGGGTGTTGCGCGAGGTGCAAGTGCAAACCGGGTTGAGCAACTGGCGCTGGACCGAGGTGCTCGCCGGGCTGGACGAGGATGCGCGTATAGTCGCCAGCCTCGAGCAGGAAGGGCTCAAGGATACCGTGGCAGTGATCCCGCTGGATGCCACGGAGACTGAAAAATGATCCGCCTGCGCGGCGGTAGCCGCAGCTTCCAGCTGGGCGAACAGCAGGTGATGGGGCTGGACGGCCTGGATCTGGACATCGCCGCCGGTGACTACATGGCGGTGATGGGCCCGTCGGGCTCGGGCAAGTCGACCCTGCTGAACATCCTCGGTCTGCTCGATGCGCCGAGCGCCGGCGAATACTGGCTGCAGGGCGAGGCCACGGCGGCACTGAGCGAGGCGCGCCGCGCCCAGTTGCGCAGCCGACTGATAGGTTTCGTGTTCCAGTCCTACCACCTGATCGCACGGCTGACGGTGCTGGAAAACATCGAGCTGCCGATGGTCCTCGCCGGCATCGGTGCGGCGCAACGGCGCAAGCGCAGCAGCCAATTGGTGGCACGCCTGGGGCTGGGCGAGCGCCTTGCCCACCGCCCGGCCGAGCTGTCCGGTGGCCAGCGCCAGCGCGTCGCGATCGCCCGGGCGATGGTCATGCAACCGGCACTGTTGTTGGCCGACGAGCCTACCGGCAATCTCGATAGCCAGGCCGGCGCCGAGGTCTTCAGCCTGCTGGAGGAGCTCAATGGCGAGGGCCTGACCCTGATAGTGGTGACCCACGATGCCAGCCTGGGTGCGCGCGCACAGCGCCAGTTGCGCATGCGTGACGGGCGTATCCACAGTATTGCGCCGCAGCGGGCGCTGGCCTGATGCGCGCAGCCGATGCCCTGGGCTTCTGGCTCGGCGCCTTGCGTGGGCATCGTTCGCGCAGCCTGATGCTACTGCTGGCCATCGCTATCGGGGTGGTTGCGGTCAACCTGCTCACCGGTCTCGGCGCAGGGGCGCGGGCCTTTGTCCTGAACGAGTTCTCGCTGCTCGGACGCGACATTCTGATCGTTTTCCCGGGCCGCAAGGAAACCACGGGGCGAATGCCGCCGCTCACCGGCCTGACGCCGCACGAGTTGACCTTGCAGGATGTCCAGGCCATCAGCCGGTTGCCGGGCATCCGCCGGGTTGCGCCGCAGCAGGCCGGGCAGATGGAGGTGATAGTCGGCAACCGCAATCGTGAGGTGCTGACTCTGGGCACCACCCCGGACTTCTTCGCCATTCGCCAACTGACGGTCGTCCGGGGCCAGCCCCTGCCGGCGCTGGACCCTGAGCAGGCCGAGGCCGTCTGCGTGATCGGCGGCAAACTCCGGCGCGAGCTGTTCGGTGCACGCCCGGCCCTGGGTGAATGGTTGCGCGCCGGCGACCGGCGCTTCCGGGTGGTCGGTATCCTTGGTGAGCGGGGCGAATCCCTGGGCATGGATTTCGCCGAGATGTTGATCATCCCGGTGGCCAGTGCCCAGGCCTTGTTCAATAGCGAAGGGTTGTCGCGGGTGTTTGTCGAGGTGCATGGTCCGAGTTTTCTCGACCGTAGCCAGCGGCTGATAATCGCCGCGCTCAAGGAGCGCCACGAGGGTGAGGAAGACGTCACCCTGGTCAGCCAGGACAGCCTGCTCAGCGCCTTCGACCAGATACTCGCAGTGCTGACCCTGGCGGTGGCCGGGATTGCCGCGATCAGCCTGCTGGTGGCAGGCATCCTGATCATGAACGTGACCTGGATTGCAGTGAGCCAGCGCAGCGCCGAGATCGGCCTGCTCAAAGCCATAGGCGGGACGGCGGCGCAGCTGCGCCTGCTGTTCCTCGGCGAGGCGGCGCTGCTGGCCCTGACGGGGGCGCTGGCGGGCCTGCTGCTGGCCGAAACCCTGCTCTGGCTGGGGCGCCTGGCGTTCGATCTGCCGCTCCATGCCCCTTGGTGGGCGCGGGCTGGTGCGGTGCTGCTGGCACTCGGCACGGCGCTGCTGTTCGCCTGGCTACCGGCCGCTCGGGCCGCGGCGCTGGAGCCGGTGGCGGCGTTACGCCCGCCGGGAGCGCACTGATGCGCTGGCAAGATGGTTTCCGGTTGACCAGCTCGGCGCTGACCTGTCGCCCCTTGCGCAGCCTGCTGACCCTGCTCGGGGTAGCGATCGGGATCGCCGCCGTGGCACTGCTCACGGCCATAGGCGAAGGCGTGCGCGGCCATGTGCTGGAGAACTTCTCGCAGTTCGGTACGCGGATCATTACCGTGCGCCCAGGCAAAACCCAGACCAGCGGCCTCGGCGGCCTGCTCGGCAGTGTACGGCCACTGACCATCAGTGACACCGACGCCCTGCGGCGCTTGCCGCATGTCGAGGCGGCGGTGCCGATCATTCAGGGCAGCGGGGATATCCAGTTCGGTCAACTGAACCGGCGCAGCGACATTCTCGGTGGCGGCCATCAACTGGCACAGGCCTGGCGCATGCAACTGAGCCTGGGCGAGTTCCTGCCCGCAGCCCGTGACGGCCGTTCGCCGCCCTATGTGGTGCTCGGTCATCAGCTGCGTGCCGAGCTGTTCGGCACGCGCAATCCGCTGGGCGAGCTGATCCGCGTCGGCGGCGTGCGTTTCCGGGTGATCGGCGTGATGGCGGAGAAAGGCCAGTTGCTCGGCTTCAACCTCGACGATATCGCCTACATCCCGGTGGACTGGGCCGAAAGCCTGTTCAACCGCACCGGGGTGGTCAAAGCCCATGTGGTGTTCGGCGCAGGCACCACGTCGCGGGTGTTGAGCCGGCAGATTCGCCAGGTGCTCGGCGAACGGCACGGGGCGGAGGACTTCAGCCTGACCACCCAGGACGACATGCTGCGCAGCTTCAACCGCGTTCTCGGCACCCTGAGCCTGGCCATCGGTGCCTTGGGGGGCATTTCCCTGTTGGTCGGCGCGGTCGGCATTCTCACCATCATGACCACCACTGTGGCCGAGCGCACGGCGGAAATCGGCCTGTTGCGGGCGATTGGTGCCAGCCCGCGGCAGGTGCTCGGGCTGTTTCTCGCCGAAGCGACGCTGCTGTCCCTGGCCGGTGGCTTGCTTGGCCTGCTGTTGATGGGCATCCTGCTCGGGCTACTGCACCTGGCCATGCCGAGCCTGCCCTTGGCGCTGCATCCGCTGTTTCTGCTACTGGCGCTGCTGCTGGCGGCGGTGCTGGGGGTTCTCGCCGGCCTGGCTCCGGCACTGCGGGCCGCCCGCCTGCATCCGGTGGCGGCGCTACGCAGTGAGTAGCGGCCAGGCCAATGAGCCGTACGCTGCAGGAAGATTTCTACAGGCTTTACTGGGGAGCCCTTCGCGGGCACGCCCGCTCCCACAGGACTGCACATAACTCATTGAATTAGCAGGGGCCTTGTGGGAGCGGGTTTACCCGCGAACACCGGCATAGCCGGTGCCATATATCGCGTCGCATTCTTCGCGGGTGAACCCGCTCCCACAGGGTGCGCGGCGCGCTTACTGAATTTGACCCACCGCAAGCTGACAGAAAAGTAATCTATAGCTCAGCCAGCTGACAGCGCAGGTCCGCTAGCGTGAAGGAAGATTGTGGGGGCTTCTCGCCCCACGGGCTGGGTCATTCACCCGCCTGAATACCAGCAACTTTTCGACTGACTGGACGCAACGGCATGCAAAGCAAAACTACCAGACGCTCCTTCGTCAAAGGCCTGGCCGCTACCGGACTACTGGGTGGGTTGGGCATGTGGCGCGCGCCGGTCTGGGCCGTGACCAGCCCCGGCCAACCGAATGTGCTGAGCGGCACCGACTTCGACCTCTACATCGGTGAGCTGCCGGTCAACATTACCGGCGCTGCGCGTACAGCGATGGCCATCAACGGCTCCATACCCGGGCCCATTCTGCGCTGGCGCGAAGGCGATACTGTCACGCTGCGTGTGCGCAACCGCCTGCAGCAGGACACCTCCATCCACTGGCACGGCATCATCCTGCCGGCAAACATGGACGGCGTACCGGGCCTGAGCTTCCATGGCATCGCCCCCGACGGCATGTATGAGTACAAGTTCAAGGTCCAGCAGAACGGCACCTACTGGTACCACAGCCACTCCGGCTTCCAGGAGCAGGTCGGGGTGTACGGCGCCCTGGTCATCGATGCGAAAGAACCTGAGCCATTCACTTATGACCGCGATTATGTGGTCATGCTCAGCGACTGGACGGATGAAGACCCTCACCGGGTGCTGGCCAAGCTCAAGAAGCAGTCTGACTACTACAACTACCACAAGCGCACGGTGGGTGATTTCGTCAACGACGTGAGCGAAATGGGCTGGTCCGCTGCGGTAGCCGACCGCAAGATGTGGGCCGAGATGAAGATGAGCCCCACCGATCTCGCTGACGTGAGCGGCTACACCTACACCTACCTGATGAACGGCCAGGCCCCGGACGGTAACTGGACGGGCGTGTTCAAGCCGGGCGAGAAAATCCGCCTGCGCTTCATCAACGGCTCGGCCATGACGTATTTCGATGTGCGAATTCCCGGCCTGAAGATGACGGTTGTCGCGGCGGATGGGCAGCATGTCAAACCCGTTTCGGTCGACGAGTTCCGCATCGCCGTTGCCGAAACCTACGATGTCATCGTCGAGCCCGAAAGCGAGCAGGCGTACACCATTTTCGCTCAATCCATGGACCGTACCGGGTATTCCAGGGGCACCCTGGCTGTTCGCGAAGGCTTGCAAGCCCCTGTTCCAGCTGTCGACCCACGGCCACTCATTGCCATGAGCGATATGGGTATGGACCATGGCGGCATGCCTGGCATGGACCATGGCGACGTGGCCGACATGGACCACGGCAGCATGCCTGGTATGGATCACGGCAACATGGCCGGCATGGACCATGGCAACATGGCTGACACCAGCGCGGCCATGCAGAGCCACCCGGACTCCGAGACCAACAACCCCCTGGTCGACATGCAGACGATGACCCCAACACCCAAACTGGGCGATCCGGGCATCGGGCTGCGTGACAACGGCCGCCGTGTGCTGACGTATGCGGACCTGCGCAGCACCTTCCTTGATCCGGACGGCCGCACGCCTGGCCGCACAATCGAGCTGCACCTCACCGGCCACATGGAGAAGTTCGCCTGGTCCTTTGACGGCATCAAGTTCTCCGATGCCGAGCCGCTGCGCCTCAAGTATGGCGAGCGCCTGCGCATCACCCTGGTCAACGACACCATGATGACTCACCCCATCCACCTGCATGGCATGTGGAGTGACCTGGAGGATGAGAACGGCAACTTCATGGTGCGCAAACACACAATCGACATGCCGCCTGGCTCAAAACGAAGCTACCGCGTCACTGCAGATGCGTTAGGACGTTGGGCCTATCACTGTCACCTGCTGTTCCACATGGAAATGGGCATGTTCCGCGAAGTCCGTGTGGACGAATGAACTGGAGATCCGAGATGAGCAAGCCAATGAAACGAAGCGCGTTTTTCCTCTCTGCTGCGATGGCCGGCCTGTTTGCCGTTTATGCCCCGTCATCATGGTCCGACGGCGACAATCAGCAGCCTGCCGATGCCACAAAAGCCAAGGGCGCCCAAGGCATGGACCATGGTGCGATGAAGGGCATGGATCACGGCGCCATGAAAGGGATGGATCACGGCTCGATGAAAGGTATGGACCATGACGCCATGAAGGGTATGGACCATGGTTCGATGCAAGGCATGGACCACGGCAAGATGATGGAGTCCCATGGCAGCGACAAAGCCAAGGCAGGGAAAGATGCTCAATAGCCTGGCACGACCATCGCTGCTGGCATTGACCGTTTCGTTCGGCGTGCTGGGTGCTGCACCCAGCTTCGCCGCGGAAGAAATGGACCATTCGACGATGGACCATTCGGCCATGGACCACGGCAAGATGGATCATGGCAGCATGCAGGGCATGGACCATGGCGCCATGGATCATTCGAAAATGAACCACGGCTCGGCGGATACGCCGACGACCAGCCGTACCCCGATCCCGGTGCTGACCGATGCAGACCGCCAGGCGGCTTTCCCGCCATTGGGCGGGCATCACGTGCATGACAGCGCCATCAACAGTTTCTTCCTGCTGGATCAGTTCGAGTACCAGGATGCGGATGAAGGCAGCACGCTGGCCTGGGATGCTTCTGGCTGGATCGGCGGCGATATCAACCGGCTGTGGATCCGCTCCGAAGGTGAGCGTACCAACGGTGTCACCGAGGATGCCGAATTGCAGCTGCTGTACGGCCGCTCGATCAGCCCATGGTGGGATGTGGTTGCCGGGGTACGCCAGGATTTCAAGCCTGAATCCCCTCAGACCTGGGCGGCCTTCGGTATCCAGGGCATGGCGCTTTACGACTTTGAAGCCGAAGCCACCGCGTTCATTGGCGAGAACGGCCAGACTGCCGCGCGCCTGGAAGGCGACTACGACATTCTGCTGACCAACCGCCTGATCCTGCAGCCAACCGCTGAAGCCAATTTCTATGGCAAGAACGACCCCGGGCGCGGCATAGGTTCCGGCCTGGCCAATACCGAAGTCGGGCTACGCCTGCGCTATGAAATTGTCCGTCAGTTTGCCCCCTACATCGGCATCACCTGGAACCGCTCCTATGGCAAGACCGCCGATTTCATCCGCGACGAGGGTGGTGATGTGGATGAAGCGCGTTTCGTGGCCGGTATCCGCATGTGGTTTTGAGAAGCAGACATGAAAAGAACAATAACAACGCTTGTGGCAGCAGGCGCAGTGGCCAGCGTGGCCGTGCTGGGCGCCGCGTACTCCGGTTTGGTCAATGTCGGAGCCGATGATCCCCATTTCCCCGCCGTGCATGCCTTTCTGGCCATGGCACGGGAACGCTCGATCGCAGTACGGGCCAGGGACATCGAGGTGCCAGATCTGAAAGATGAAGCGCTGATTCGTACCGGCGCCGGTAACTACAATGCCATGTGCATCGGTTGTCACCTTGCCCCTGGCGTGGAGAACACCGAGCTCAGCCAGGCGCTGTATCCATCGCCCCCCAACCTTGTCCGGAGCGGGATCGGTGGCGACCCTGCCGCTGCGTTCTGGATCATCAAGCACGGCATCAAGGCCTCCGGCATGCCGGCCTGGGGCAAGAGCATGGGCGATGAATACATCTGGGGCATTGTCGCCTTCCTGGATCAGCTACCCCAGTTGAACGCCCAACAGTACAAGACAATGGTCACGGCCAGTGGCGGCCACCAGCATGGTGGTGGCGAAAGTGAAATGCACAACCATGAAGGCCAGCACGGCGACAACGTGCCTGACCATCATGGTGAGCAGGCCTCGGGCGCAGGCCATCATGATGAGGGGCATTCAAAGGCCCATACTCATCGCGATGGCAAGCAGCACATGCATAAAGACTGAAGGCAGCTTCGCGGGCCAACAGGTGTATACCGACAGGTTTGCAGCGCCTATGAGACCTGAAGGCAAACACTCACTGCTTCATGCCCAACTCAGCATCATCCATCAGCGCCTTGGCCATCGCACTCAGGTAGTGCGCAGCCCAGATCATCATCGGTTTCTCATCCATCAAGCCGGTGATGGTCAGTTCGCGGACATAGCCCATCAACTCTGAGGACTGCTCGCGGGCATCGCGGCACGGGATGCCGGGCTCGATGCGGAACAGTGGGTGGGTGCCGTTTTCGCCCTGGTAGAAGGTGGTTTTGCCAACGGTGAACTGGGTGTCTTCTGTGGTCATTGTTGAATCCCCCTGAAATTTCTCGAGTGCCTGGGCGGGCCTCTTCGCGGGTGAACCCGCTCCCACAGGTGCTGTGCAAGTCTTGAAGCTTGTGATGAACCTGTGGGAGCGGGTTTACCCGCGAAGAGGCCCGCCCAGACAACACATCACTCAAGCCTCAGTGCAAAGTCCGAGTCTCAATGGCCTGATGCACAACGGTCGCAGCACACAGCGCATAGTCCGTGGCCTGGATCAGGGTGTCTTCAAGGGAATGAATAACGTGGGGTGGATCGGGAACAATCTTAAGCATGGTGACACTCTCTATTAGGTTGGCTAGAGCTGCCACTCATGACTTGCAGTGTGATGGGTGGCAGCCACGTACGGGTCTGCAAGACCGGCAGAGAGCAAAATCCGGCAGGTTCGAAAACCTCCCGTACGCAGCCACCATTAAGCGCGCGCAATGGCATGCCATTGGCATCGGTGATCGGCATTTTGCTCTGGACAGGCTTGCAGGCCCGGTCGCTGATTTGGCAACGACAGGGCCACACTAGGCCGCCAGGAACACCACCGCAATGGCTCAAGGGCGCTAGGAAGCTATTTCAGAAATGGCCTACGCGCAACGGGAAAAATCTGATTATTACCGGCGCGATTGAGGGGATGTCGCGGTAAACCTATCAGCCCTTCACACACACCACCTGCCGCAAGGTGTGCACCACCTCCACCAGCTCTTGCTGAGCGCGCATCACCGCATCGATGTCCTTGTAGGCCATGGGGATCTCGTCGATCACCTCCTTGTCCTTGCGGCATTCCACATGCGCCGTGGCCCGCCGCTGGTCTTCCACGCTGAAGCGGCTCTTGGCCTTGGTCCGGCTCATCAACCGGCCGGCACCATGGCTGCAGGAACAGAACGATTCCTCGTTGCCCAGCCCTCGCACAATGAAGCTCCTGGCCCCCATCGACCCAGGAATGATGCCCAACTGCCCCTTCTGCGCCGACACCGCGCCCTTGCGCGTCACCAGTACCTCCCGGCCAAAATGTTGCTCGCGCTGCACATAGTTGTGGTGGCAGTTGACCGCTTCCAGGCTGGCCTCGAACGGTTTGCCCAGCGCCTTGCGCGCCGCACCGACCACCGCCAGCATCATCAGCTCGCGGTTTTGCCTGGCGTAGTCCTGGGCCCACGCCACCGCTTCGACGTAGTCGGCGAAATGGCGGCTGCCTTCCTCGAAATACGCCAGGTCCTTGTCCGGCAGGTTGGCCAGGTGCTGGCGCATGTCAGCCTGGGCCAGTTCGATGAACAGGTTGCCAATGGCATTGCCCACGCCCCGGGAGCCGCTGTGCAGCATGAACCAGACGCGGTCGGCCTCGTCCAGGCACACCTCGATGAAGTGATTGCCACCACCCAGCGTCCCCAGGTGATGGCGGTTATTGCTCTTCTCCAGCCGCGGATACTTGTCGGTGATGGCCTTGAAGCGCCCGGCCAGCTGCGCCCAGGCCTTGTCCGCCTTGGCCGGCACATCGGCCCAGGCGCCCTGGTCATGTTTGCCAAAGGTCTTGCCATGCGGCACGGTGTGCTCGATGGCACTGCGCAGGCCATGCAGGTTGTCCGGCAGGTCGCGGGCATGCAGCGACGTGCGCGCGGCGATCATGCCGCAGCCAATGTCCACACCTACTGCCGCGGGGATGATCGCGCCAACGGTGGGAATCACACTGCCGATGGTCGAGCCCTTGCCCAGGTGCACGTCCGGCATCACCGCCAGGTGCTTGAAGATGAACGGCATCCTGGCCGTGTTGAGCAGTTGCTTGCGGGCGTCGTCTTCCACCGGTACGCCGTCGGTCCACAACTTGACCGGCTTGCCGCCGGCGACCTGGAGAATGTCCATGGGGCTGTTCCTCGAATGCATAGCCGAATGATACCGCCAAAGGTCGTAGAGCCGTGGGTTGCCAGGGGGGTGGCAATGTGCTGTATGCTTGCCGGGTCTTCAGGGCGGGGTGAAAGTCCCCACCGGCGGTAAATCGAAAGATGAGCCCGCGAGCGCCCCGGCCATGCCGGGGGTCAGCAGATCTGGTGAGACTCCAGAGCCGACGGTCATAGTCCGGATGAAAGAAGGCGTCAGGCAGGGGCCATCCGGGCGCCCCTGCGCGCGCATTTTGTTCGCCCCGAGACGTTCATCGATCATTCACGAGGAGCGTTTCATGTCCACCATGCACCACCCGCAATTCCCCAATGTTTCCGCCGCCATCGCCGCCTTCCAGGCCGGGCGCCCTGTGCTGCTGCTCGACGACGACGACCGCGAGGACGAAGCGGATATCATCGCCGCCGCCGAGAACATCTCGCTGCAGACCATGGCCATGATGATTCGCGATTGCAGCGGCATCGTCTGCCTGTGCCTGGACGAGGCCACCGTCGACGACCTGCAGCTGGCACCCATGGTGCAGAACAACCAGGCCCGCCATGGCACCGGCTTCACCGTCACCATCGAGGCGGCGGAAGGCATCACCACCGGAGTGTCCGCCCAGGACCGCATCACCACCATTGGCGCGGCACTGCGTTCTACCGCCCAGCAGCGCCATATCGTCAGCCCGGGGCATGTGTTCCCGCTGCGCGCGCGCAATGGCGGGGTGCTGGCCCGTCGTGGCCACACCGAAGGCTCGGTGGACCTGGCGCGCCTGGCCGGCCTGCGCCCGGCGGCAGTGCTGTGCGAACTAATGAACCCCGATGGCACCATGGCTCGCGGCGAGCAGGTGGCGGTGTATGCCCGGCAGTACAATTTGCCGGTGCTGACCATCGAGGAGCTGGCGCGGTACCGCGAGGCCATGGTCGAGCTGCAAGCCGAGCCAGCCTGATCCACCGCACGGGGCCGCTTTGCGGCCCATTCGCGGGTAAACCCGCTCCCACAGGGACCGCGCCGGCTCAGAACCGGTGTAGTACCCGCGAAGAGGCCGGCAAATCCAACCTCGGGTGGCCGGAAGTTTGCTCCCCCCGCCCCGCTCTGCTAGTGTCGCGCCGTTCTGAATGCCACCGAGACAGTCGCCATGGCCCGCAAAAAAGCCTCCCTCGATTTCGAGCAATCCCTCGCAGACCTGCAAGCACTGGTCGAGCGCCTGGAGAACGGCGAGTTGTCGCTGGAAGAGTCGCTGGCCGCCTTCGAGCAAGGCATCGCCCTGACCCGTGATTGCCAGGGCGCCCTGGCCCAGGCCGAACAGAAGGTGCAGATCCTGCTGGAACGCGATGGCGAACTGGCTGCCCAGCCCTTCGACGCGGAGCCGGAAGCATGATCGGCGCCTACCAGGCCAACTGCCAGGCGCGGGTCGACGCCGCCCTCGAACCGTTGTTCGTCGCCCCGACCAAGGAACTCGAACGCCTTTACGCCGCCATGCGCTACAGCGTGATGAACGGTGGCAAACGCGTTCGCCCGCTGCTGGCCTACGCGGCCTGCGAAGCCTTGGGCGCCCCGGCCGCACAGGCCAACGGCGCAGCCTGTGCGGTGGAACTGATCCACGCCTACTCGCTGGTGCATGACGACCTGCCGGCCATGGATGACGACGACCTGCGCCGCGGCCAGCCAACCACCCACAAAGCCTTCGATGAGGCTTGCGCGATCCTCGCCGGCGACGGTTTGCAGAGCCTGGCCTTCAGCGCCCTGCTCGACCCGCGCCTGAGCCCGCAGGCCGACAGCATTCGCCTGGCCATGGTCCAGGCCCTGGCCAAGGCGGCCGGCCCGGCAGGCATGGTCGGTGGCCAGGCCATCGACCTGGGCTCGGTTGGCCTGAAGCTGGACCAGCAGGCGCTGGAGTTCATGCACCGGCACAAGACCGGTGCGCTGATCGAAGCCAGCGTGCGCCTCGGCGCCCTGGCCAGTGCCCGCGCCGAGCAGGCACAACTGGATGCCCTGCAGACCTATGCGCAGGCCATCGGCCTGGCGTTCCAGGTGCAGGACGACATCCTCGACGTGGAAAGCGACACCGCCACTCTGGGCAAACGCCAGGGGGCGGATATCGCCCGTGACAAACCGACCTACCCGGCGCTGCTGGGCCTGGAAGCGGCCAAGGCCTATGCGATCGAATTGCGTGACCAGGCGCTGGTCGCACTGGCTGGCTTCGGCGACAAGGCCGAACCGCTGCGGGCGTTGGCGCGTTACATCGTCGAACGCCGCAACTAAGCAGCGCCCCAATCCCTGTGGGAGCGGGTTTACCCGCGAATGCGATGTTGAATTTACCGCCGCATTCGCGGGTGAACTCGCCCCCACAGGGGCCGCGTAAACCCGTGGTTGAATGGGCAGTATTTCCTACAATGGGGTAAACTGCCGCGTCTTCACACACCTATAACGACTCGCCTGATGCCCACGACGTTTCAAGAGATCCCCCGCGAACGCCCGGTCACGCCGTTGCTCGACCGCGCTGACACGCCTGCCGGCCTGCGCCGGCTGGCCGAAGCCGACCTGGAGACCCTGGCCGACGAACTGCGCCAGGAACTGCTGTACACCGTGGGGCAGACCGGTGGGCATTTTGGTGCCGGCCTGGGCGTCATCGAGCTGACCATCGCCCTGCACTACGTGTTCGACACCCCCGACGACCGGCTGGTGTGGGACGTGGGCCACCAGGCCTACCCGCACAAGATCCTCACCGGGCGCCGTAAGCGCATGCTCAGCCTGCGCCAGAAGGACGGCATCGCCGCCTTCCCGCGCCGCAGCGAGAGCGAGTACGACACCTTCGGCGTCGGCCACTCCAGCACCTCGATCAGCGCCGCACTGGGCATGGCCATTGCCGCCCGCCTGCAGAACAGCGCTCGCAAGTCGATCGCGGTGATCGGTGACGGCGCGCTGACCGCCGGTATGGCCTTCGAAGCGTTGAACCACGCCCAGGAAGTCAACGCCGACATGCTGGTGATCCTCAACGACAACGACATGTCGATTTCGCGCAATGTCGGCGGCCTGTCCAACTACCTGGCCAAGATTCTTTCCAGCCGTACCTACGCAAGCATGCGCGAAGGCAGCAAGAAAGTGCTGTCACGCCTGCCGGGCGCCTGGGAAATCGCCCGCCGTACCGAGGAGTACGCCAAAGGCATGCTGGTGCCGGGCACGCTGTTCGAAGAACTGGGCTGGAACTACATCGGCCCAATCGACGGCCACGACCTGCCGACCATGATCGCCACCTTGCGCAACATGCGTGACCTCAAGGGCCCGCAGTTCCTGCACGTGGTGACCAAGAAGGGCAAGGGCTTCGCCCCGGCCGAGATCGACCCGATCGGCTACCACGCTATCACCAAGCTGGAGCCGGCTGACAAACCCGCCGCACCGAAGAAAGCCAGCGGCCCGAAATACTCCGCAGTGTTCGGCCAGTGGCTGTGCGACATGGCCGCCGCCGACAACCGCCTGGTGGGCATTACCCCGGCGATGAAGGAAGGCTCCGACCTGGTCGCTTTCAGCGAGCGCTACCCGCAGCGTTACTTCGACGTGGCGATCGCCGAGCAGCATGCCGTGACCCTGGCGGCCGGCATGGCCTGCGAGGGCAGCAAGCCGGTGGTGGCGATCTACTCCACCTTCCTGCAACGTGCCTACGACCAGCTGATCCACGACGTGGCGGTACAGAACCTCGACGTGCTGTTCGCCATCGACCGCGCCGGCCTGGTCGGCGAAGACGGCCCGACCCACGCGGGCAGCTACGACCTGTCGTACCTGCGCTGCATCCCGGGCATGCTGGTGATGACTCCAAGCGACGAGAACGAGCTGCGCAAGCTGCTCAGCACCGGCCACCTGTACAACGGCCCTGCGGCTGTGCGCTACCCGCGAGGCACCGGCCCGAACGTGCCGATCAGCGGTGACCTGGAACCGCTGGAAATCGGCAAGGGCGTAATCCGTCGCCAGGGCGAGAAAGTCGCCTTGCTGGTGTTCGGCGTGCAACTGGCAGAAGCCATGCAGGTGGCTGAGCAGATCAACGCGACCGTGGTCGACATGCGCTTCGTCAAACCGCTGGACGAGACGCTGGTGCTGGAGCTGGCCGCAAGCCATGAGCTGCTGGTGACCATCGAAGAAAACGCCATCATGGGTGGTGCGGGTGCTGCGGTGGGTGAATTCCTCGCCAGCCAGGCCGTGCTCAAGCCACTGCTGCACCTAGGCCTGCCAGATATCTATGTCGAGCATGCCAAGCCGGCGCAGATGCTGGCCGAGTGCGGGTTGGATGCGGCCGGGATCGAGGCTTCGGTGAAGGCTCGCATGGCCAAGCTCGGGTTGTAATCCCTGGGGCCGCTTTGCGGCCCAATCGCCGGCAAGCCAGCTCCCACCTCGACCGCGCCGGCCTCAGGCCATGTGCGGCCCCTGTAGGAGCCTGGCTTGCCAGCGATCGAGGGCGCAGCCCTCGCAGAAGCTCACCTGGACGCCGGCGCTTTAGCCTCGAGCAACGCGCATAACCGCGCCGTGGCTTCGATCATCTGCCCGCTGGGCCGCTCCAGGCCTTTGTCGGGCACCACCAGCAAACGATCATCGGCAACCGCTCGTAGTTGCGGCCAGGCCTTCCAGCTCGCCAGTTGCGCTTCATCACCCGCCAGAATGACCTGCGGGTTGCGCAGCAGCACAGACTCGACATTTACTTGCGGCGCCGGCTGGGTGAGGTCGGTGAAGACATTGCGCGCCCCACACACGGCCAGGGCGTCGCTCACCACCTGCCGGCCACCGAGCGTGTACAGCGGTCGGTCCCAGACCTGGTAGAACACCTGCAAGGGTTCGTCCCGTCGATACTGCTGGCGCAGCTGCCGCAGCCGCTCACGCAGGGCCTGGGCATAGCGATGGCCTTGTTCGGCACGGCCGATACGTTCGGCGATGGCTTCGATCTGCTCGATCAGCTGATCGATATCATGAGGTTCGGCGCTGAAGGTGGCGATACCCAGGCGCTTGAGCTGGTCGCGCTGGGCCGGCGGCACGCTGCCCGGCCACAGCAGCAACAGGTCGGGGCGCAGGCTGAGCAGGCGCTCGAGGTCCAGTTGCCCCTGGCGCCCCACCGAGGGCAGCTCGCGCAGCGCCGCCGGCCGTTGGCCACCGTCGAGCACACCTACCAACAGGTCATCGGCCTGCAGTTCGAGCATGATCTCGCTCATCGACGGGGCCAGGCTGACCACCC
The DNA here is from genome assembly GCF_900291015.1 of Pseudomonas persica. Lineage (GTDB taxonomy): Bacteria > Pseudomonadota > Gammaproteobacteria > Pseudomonadales > Pseudomonadaceae > Aquipseudomonas. The sequence continues at coordinate 78,577 of NZ_OLKL01000008.1, read as the reverse complement.
GCAGCGGTTCGCCGGCCAGTGCGGAGCAGGCGAGCAGCGCCAGCAGGCCGGGCAACAGGCGCATCAGCCGAGCTGGCGAGGAATGCGATAGAGGTACAGCACCACCACGGTGGACAACGCCAGCAGGATCTGCGGCACCACCTCAAGGCCGACCAGCACCGACAGGGCAGCGACCCAGGCCGGGATGCAGGCATACAGCATGGCCAGGCGCCGTACCCGCGCCAGCTCGATCCAGGCGGCGGGCTCTTCGCCAGTGCCGAGCACCTTGGAGCTGGCAATGAGGGCGTGCTTGTAGGCACCGAAGCGCGGCAGGCTGAGGAACATGGTCGCCGCGCCGGCAATGAACAGTGGCATGGCCAGCAGCGGGGCCAACGCATCACCACTACCGAAGGCCCAGGCCATCACTGGCAGCGGCACCAGGCCCACCGCCAGGTACTGCCACCAGGTCAGCGCCAGGCGCCGCTTGACCTCGGCGCGGGTCACGCCTGGGGCACCTCGCCCTGGTGCTCGTTACCCAGCATGTGGCCCAGCTTGCCGGCCTTGGTCGCCAGGTAGTAGCGGTTGTGCGGGTTGTGCCCGGTGTGCAGCGGTACGCGCTCGGCGACAACGATGTTCATGTCGGTCAGGGCTTTGACCTTGCGCGGGTTGTTGGTCATCAGGCGCAGCGATTTCACGCCCAGGTGCTCCAGCATCGGCAGGCATATGCCATAGTCGCGCTGGTCGGCGGCGAAGCCCAGGCGCTCGTTGGCCTCGACGGTATCGGCGCCACCATCCTGCAGCTCGTAGGCGCGAATCTTGTTCAGCAGGCCAATACCACGGCCTTCCTGGCGCAGGTACAGCAGCACGCCTCGGCCTTCACGGGCGATGGCCTGCAGCGCGGCTTCCAGCTGCGAGCCGCAATCGCAGCGCTGGCTGAACAGGGCATCGCCGGTCAGGCACTCGGAGTGCAGGCGCCCCAGCACCGGCTGGCCGTCCGCGATGTCACCCAGGCTGAGCACCACGTGCTCACGGCCAGTGGCTTCGTCGAGAAAGCCATGCATGGTGAAGGTCGCGAAGGGCGTCGGGAGTTTAGAGGCGGCAACAAAGACGACGGGCACGTTGTGCTCCTGGGATAAGTTGAAAATTTCTCGTGGGGCGATTGTATCAGCAGGTTGGGGGATGTGGGCTGGCTGAATACCGTGGCTTAAGATCGAAAAGTTCGATGCTTAGCTTGACCAGGCCCGGCCTCAATGCGGCTTGCTATCCGGGCTGAACGGATACGGCTGCTGCCAGTGCTCGAAAATCGGCTTCAGCTCGCCACTGCGCACCAGCTCGGCCATGCGCTTGTCGAACAGGTCGCACAGGGCCTTGGCCTGGTCGTTGCGGGCGAAGGCCAGGTACAGCGGCAGTTCGGCCACATGGGTGCGACGGAAACGCTCGGGCTGGGAGCTCTGGCTGAGCACGTAGTCGACCTCGTTCACCCCATCGATGTAGACGTCCACACGGCCATGTTCGAGCATCGGCACAATGCTTTCGCGGCGCTGGACCTCGCGAAAGTCATGCACATTGGGCAGGTAGCTGCCGAAATCGTAGCCACGCATCCAGGCCAGGCGGTACTGGCCCAAGGTCTCCGGGGCAGGCACAGGCTTGCTGACCAGGCCCAGGGCGTAGATGTGGTCCATGTCGAAGTGCCAGCGCGGGTACAGGTTGTCGTCGTTCTCTTCCTTGTACGAGCCTACCCAGGCGTCAACCTCGCCACGCTTCACCAATCCGATCGCACGGCTGTAGGGCGCACTCTGGGTCACCACCTTGACCCCGGCCGGCTCGAACACCTTGCGCAGCACGTCCCAGGCTACCCCGGTACCGTCGGCGTTGGTGTAGTCGAGCCACTCTGCGCTGGCCAGGTGGATCTGCTTCGGCACACCTTCGGCAGCCGCCGCCCACTGGGCAAGGCTCACCAGCATTGCCAGCAGCACCGTCCTCATGACCATTCACGCGCTCCCTGTATCAGGCAACCGCCCAAACCAGAACCTGCATGCCCAGCCAGGCAAACACGCCGGCCAGGATATCGTCGAGCATGATCCCGACGCCCCCATGCACATGGCGGTCGACCCAGCGAATCGGCCACGGTTTGAGGATGTCGAAGAAGCGGAACATCAGGAACCCCGCCAGCAGCCATTGCCAGCCTTCCGGCACCAGCCAGAGGGTTATCCACATGCCGACGATCTCGTCCCAGACAATGCCTTCGTGGTCATGCACGCGCAAGTCGTTGGCAACCTTGCCGCACAGCCAGAAGCCGAACAGCATGCTCACGCCCAGCAACAGCCAGTAGCCCCAGTCGGGCAGCATCTGCCACAGCGGGATGAACGGGATGGCCACCAGCGAGCCCCAGGTGCCCGGCGCCTTGGGCAAGGTGCCGGAACCGAAACCGAAGGCGATGAAGTGCCACGGGTTGCGCCAGACCGAAGGCGGAACGAACTCCGCAGGCACCTGGTTGGGGTGATCGGTCACGGTGTCTCCCTAAAATGTTGATAGCCGCGTTGTCGCGGGGTGATGTCCTGGCCCTGCTGGTCGCGCAGGCTGACCCCCTGCCCTTCGAGCACCCGCCCGATGACGTGGAACGCCGCCAGGCCTTGTGCCTGCAGGGATGAAAGCTCGGCTGGCGGCAAGGTGAACGCCAGCACATAGTCGTCGCCACCGGTCAGCGCGGCAAGGACGGCCGCCTCGGCGCCGAGGAAGCCCTGCAGGGCGGATGACACCGGCACCTGCTCCAGGTTCACTTCGAGCGCCACGCGGGAGGCCTTGGCGATATGCCCGCAGTCGGCCAGCAGGCCGTCGGAAATATCCAGTGCCGAGGTGGCACGCCCGCGCAGCAGTTGGCCCAGGGCGAACTGCGGCGACGGCGACCAGTAATGGTCGAGCAACGGTTGCGCCAGCGCGGCATCGGCCTGGCGCTGGCCCAGCACCAGCGGCAAGGCCCCTGCCGCGTTGCCCAGCTCGCCACCCACGCACAGCAGATCGCCTGGCCGAGCGCCGTCACGGCGCAACGCCTGCCCCGCCGGAACCCGGCCGAACACGGTCATGGTGATGCTCAGGGGGCCACGGGTGGTGTCGCCACCGATCAGGCTCAGCTGGCAGTGGCCGGCCATGCGGTTCAAGCCGCTGGCGTAGGCTTGCAGCCAGTCGGCGCTGACCTCCGGCAAGGTCAGGGCAAGGGTGAAACCGATGGGGGTGGCGCCCATGGCCGCCAGGTCGCTGGCCGCCACGGCCAGCGAGCGCTGGCCGAGCAACCACGGGTCGCACACAGCCGGAAAATGCACCCCGGCGACCAGGGTGTCGGTGGACACCGCCAGTTGCTCGCCGGCGGCCAGGCTCAGCAGGGCGCAGTCGTCGCCGATGCCCAGGGCCACGCCTTCACCGCCTTGCGCACAGGGCGCGGCGGCGAAGTAATGGCTGATCAGCTCGAACTCACCCATGGTCCGCAAGCGCCAGGATCAGCGCTTGTTCGCCTTGACTTCTGCTTCGCGCAGGTTCGGGGCCAGCTTGTCCAGCACGCCGTTGACGAACTTGTGGCCGTCGGTGGCACCGAAGACCTTGGCCAGCTCGACACCTTCGTTGATCACCACGCGGTACGGTACGTCGACGCGCTTGATGAACTCCCAGGTGGACAGACGCAGCACGGCCAGCTCGACCGGGTCGAGCTCGTCGAGTGCCAGGTCCAGGCATGGCTTCAGGGCGCTGTCGATTTCGTTCTTGATCGCCGGGACCCCGTGCAGGATCTCGCGGAAATAAGCGCCGTCGACATCGGAGAAATCGTTATCGACCCGAAACTGTGCTTCGATCTCGTTCAGCGAATGCTGCGCCATGTGCCACTGGTACAGCGCCTGGGTCGCGAGCTTGCGGGCTTCGCGGCGCTTGGCGCTTTTCGAGGGCTTGCCGGCATCCGCAGGTTTGGGATCGCGCGGGTTGAAACGATCGCTTTCGTCGCTAATCACTTGGCCTCCAACTGCGCCAGCAGGCTGACCATTTCCAGAGCGGACAGGGCAGCTTCAGCACCTTTGTTGCCGGCCTTGGTGCCGGAACGCTCGATGGCTTGCTCGATGGAGTCGACGGTCAGTACGCCGAAGGCCACCGGAACACCGAATTCCATGGACACCTGGGCCAGGCCCTTGGTGCATTCGCCCGCCACGTATTCGAAGTGCGGGGTACCGCCACGGATCACCGCGCCCAGGGCGATGATCGCGTCGTAGGCGCCTTGCTGGGCGACCTTCTGTGCCACCAGCGGGATTTCGAATGCACCCGGGGCACGGATGATGGTGATGTCGCTTTCGCTGACACCGTGGCGTACCAGGGCATCAACGGCACCGCTTACCAGGCTTTCGACGACGAAGCTGTTGAAGCGGCCAACCACCAAAGCATAGCGACCTTTGGGGGCGATGAAGGTACCTTCGATGGTCTTCAGGGTCATTCCGATATTCTCATCTTCAAGAGCGAGGCCGCATGCTGGCGGCCTCGACAGGGGTATGGACTCGAGCTGGAGGGCGTCACTGCCGCCTCAAGTCACTCGGAGGGCACGTATTCTACAACTTCCAGATCGAATCCGGATATCGCGTTGAACTTCATCGGCGAACTCATCAGGCGCATCTTGCGCACACCGAGGTCACGCAGGATCTGCGAACCGGCACCCACGGTGCTGTAGGTAGTCGGTGCCTTGGCGGGTGCATCGCCGGCGCTTTCGCGGATGTGCGCCAGCAGCACGTCGCCGTCCAGCGGGTGGCCCAGCAGCAATACCACGCCGCTGCCGGCCTCGGCCACGGCGGCCATGGCGGCACGCAGGCTCCAGCGCCCTGGTTGCTTGACCAGCAGCAGGTCGCGCAGCGGGTCCATGTTGTGCACGCGCACCAAGGTCGGCTCTTCGGCGCAGATCTTGCCCAGGGTCAGGGCCATGTGCACGTCGCCTTCCACCGCATCGCGGTAAGTGACCAGGTTGAACTCGCCCAGCTCGCTCTCCACCGGCTGCTCGGAAACGCGCTGCACGGTGCGCTCGTGGATCATGCGGTAGTGGATCAGGTCGGCGATGGTGCCGATCTTCAGGCCGTGCTCGGCGGCGAACACCTCCAGCTCGGCGCGGCGCGACATGGTGCCGTCGTCGTTCATCACTTCGCAGATCACGCCACTCGGCTCGAAACCGGCCATGCGCGCCAGGTCGCAGGCTGCCTCGGTGTGGCCGGCACGGGCCAGGGTGCCGCCAGGCTGGGCCATCAGCGGAAAGATGTGACCAGGGCTGACGATGTCTTCGGCCTTGGCATCCTTGGCGGCGGCCGCCTGCACGGTGCGCGCGCGGTCAGCGGCGGAGATGCCGGTGGTGACACCTTCGGCGGCTTCGATCGACACGGTGAACTTGGTGCCGAAGCCCGAACCGTTGCGCGGCGCCATCAGCGGCAGCTTCAGCGTTTCGCAACGCTCGCGGGTCATCGGCATGCAGATCAGGCCACGGGCGTGCTTGGCCATGAAGTTGATGTGCTCGGGCAGGCAGCACTCGGCTGCCATGATGATGTCGCCTTCGTTCTCGCGGTCTTCGTCATCCATGAGGATGACCATTTTGCCCTGGCGGATGTCTTCGACCAGTTCTTCGATGCTGTTGAGCGCCACGCGGCACCCCCTTCTCAATCAGGATTTCAAGAAGCCGTTGGCGGCCAGGAAGCTTTCGGTAATGCCACTGCCCTTGCTCGGTTCGGCGGCCTTGTCACCCAGCAGCAAACGCTCCAGGTAACGGGCCAGCAGGTCGACCTCAAGGTTCACCCGACGCCCTGCACGGTAGTCGGCCATGATGGTTTCGGACAGGGTGTGCGGGACAATGGTCAGCTCGAACTCGGCGCCATTGACCTCGTTGACCGTCAGGCTGGTGCCGTCGACGGTGATCGAACCCTTGTGGGCGATGTACTTGGCCAGCTCCTTCGGTGCACGCACGCGGAACTGGATGGCGCGGGCGTTATCGCTGCGCGAGATGATTTCGCCGACCCCGTCGACGTGGCCGCTGACCAGGTGCCCGCCCAGCCGGGTGGTGGGAGTCAGGGCTTTTTCCAGGTTGACCTTGCTGCCGCTCTTGAGGTCGATGAAGGCGGTGCGCTTGAGGGTTTCGACGCTGACGTCGGCCCAGAAGCCGTCGCCCGGCAGTTCGACGGCGGTCAGGCACACGCCGTTGACGGCGATGCTGTCGCCGAGCTTGACGTCACCCAGGTCGAGTTTGCCGGTTTCGACGTAGACGCGCACGTCGCCACCCTTGGGGGTCAGGCTGCGGATGGTGCCGATGGATTCGATGATGCCGGTGAACATGGGGTCTTCCTCAAAAACGGTTTGCGCGGGGCAAGCCCGGCATTATACGCCGGGCGCCGGCAGGGGGATGGCCGTGACCCGCCAGTCATCGCCCACTGCGCGCATTTCGATAATTTTCAGCCGCGGCGCTTCGTTCATCTTGTCCAGTGGCCAGTCCAGCAGCGGGCGGGCCTGGGAACCGAGGAAGGTGCCGGCGACGAACAACTGGTACTCGTCGATCAGGCCTTGCCGGGCCAAGGCGCCGGCCAGGCCGGCACCGGCTTCCAGCAGAACTTCGTTGACGCCACGGGCCGCCAGGACCTGCAGCAGCGCCGGCAGGTCTACCTGGCCATTGTCACCCGGCAGGCTGAGCAGTTCGTGGCCAGCAGCGGCATAGCGCGGGTCATCTGCGACAGCGGTCACCACCAGGGCCGGGCCGGCCTGGAAGAACGGTGCAGCCAGCGGCAGGCGCAGGCGACCATCGACCAGCACGCGCAGCGGTGTGCGGCTGAGTGCCAGGGCGGTGGTTTCGGCATCCAGGCCCAGCTCGGCGCCGCGCACGGTCATCCGCGCATTATCGGCCAACACGCTGGCAGCGCTGGTCAGCACCACGCTGGAACGGGCGCGCAGGCGCTGCACCGCCGAGCGGGCGGCCGGGCCGGTGATCCACTGGCTTTCGCCACTGGCCATGGCGGTGCGGCCATCCAGGCTCATGGCCAGCTTGGCGCGAACGAACGGCAGGCCGCTTTCCATGCGTTTGAGGAAACCGGGGTTGAGTGCACGGGCCTCGGCCTCGAGCACGCCGCTGGCCACTTCGATGCCAGCCTCGGCCAGGCGCCGCAGGCCCTGCCCCGCCACTTGCGGGTTGGGGTCCTGCATGGCGGCCACCACCCGCGCCACGCCGGCCTTGACCAGCGCTTCGGCGCACGGCGGCGTGCGGCCATGATGGCTACACGGCTCGAGGGTGACATAGGCGCAAGCGCCACGGGCATGCTCACCGGCCTGACGCAGGGCGTGCACTTCGGCATGCGGCTCACCCGCGCGCACATGCCAGCCTTCGCCGACCACCTTGCCATCGCGCACGATCACGCAGCCTACCCGCGGGTTCGGGTGGGTGGTGTACAGGCCCTTGCGCGCCAGCTCCAGCGCGCGGGCCATGTAGTGGGCGTCGAGGACGGCAGCTTGGCTGGGCATGTTCACTCTTTAGCCGGCTCGCGAGCCAGGCGGTCGATTTCTTCGCGGAACTCGTCAAGGTCCTGGAAGCGCCGGTAAACCGAGGCGAAACGGATATAGGCCACTTCGTCGAGCTTGCGCAGCTCGGCCATGACCATTTCACCCACCACCAGCGATTTGACTTCGCGTTCACCGGTGGCACGCAGGCGGCTCTTGATATGCGCCAGCGCCGCTTCCAGGCGCTCGACGCTGACCGGGCGTTTTTCCAGTGCCCGCTGCATGCCGGCGCGTAGCTTATCTTCGTCGAAGGGTTGGCGCGTGCCGTCCTGCTTGATCAGCCGGGGCAGCACCAGCTCGGCGGTTTCGAAGGTGGTGAAGCGCTCACCGCAGGCGACGCATTCGCGGCGGCGGCGCACCTGCTCGCCTTCGGCGACGAGGCGAGAGTCGATGACCTTGGTGTCGTTGGCACCGCAAAAGGGACAGTGCATGGTGGCAGGCAACAAAAAAAGGGAGGGCCATGGTAGCGCATCCCACTGGCAAGACAAGCCAAAGGGGTTAACATCCATGGGAAATCTGCCCGTGAAGGACTACCCAATGCACTACCGAGCGCTCGTCGTGCTGTGCTGCGCCGCCCTGCTCGCCGCCTGCGGCAGCGACAGGCCGAAGCCCGACACCCCTCCGGCCCCCACGCCAGCCCGCACGGCCAAGCCGGCCGCAGTACTGGGCCCGCTGCCGGCCTACCAGCGCGAGCTGAGCGGCACCTTGCTGGAAATCCCGGCCGGTGCCGACGTGGAGCTGGCCTTGCTGGTCATCGACGAACGCGACCGCCCCCAACGCCTGCTGGCCAGCAGCAACCTGACCGGCACTGGCCAGGCCTTGCCCTACCACTTGCGCTTCAACCCCGAAGCGTTCCCCGCCGGTGCCCGGGTCGAGCTGCGGGGCCGCGCCAGCCGCTCCGGTCAACTGATCATGCACCTGCCGCCGGTGCGCATTACCCAGGCGCAGACCCAGGCCACCGGCCCGCTGCGTTTCGAGAAGGCGCCGTAAGTGGCGCCAGTCTCCCTACAACAGCCCCTGCAACAGGCCCTCAGCGGCCTGATCGGCGAAGCACGCCTGATCGTCAGCGAGCTGCCCGGCTGCGACCTGAAGCTGTGGCTGATCGACGACCAGAACATGGACCGTGCCTTCAGCAGCGAGGAGACCCGACGCATTCTTGAAGAACCGCCCTACTGGAGCTTCTGCTGGGCCAGCGGCCTGGCCATGGCGCGTTACCTGGCCGAGCGCCCGGAGTGGGTAGCCGGCAAGCGCGTGCTGGATTTTGGCGCCGGCTCCGGTATCGCCGGCATTGCCGCCGCCCGCGCCGGTGCGCTGGAAGTGGTGGCCTGCGACCTCGACCCGCTGGCCCTCGATGCCTGCCGCGCGAATGCCGCGCTGAATGGGGTGGAACTGGGCTACAGCGGCGATTTCTTCGCCGAGGACGACCGCTTCGACCTGATCCTGGTGGCCGATGTGCTGTACGACCGCGCCAACCTGCCGCTGCTGGATGCCTTCCTCGACCGCGGGCGCCAGGCGCTGGTGGCCGACTCGCGGGTACGCGACTTCAGCCACCCGCTGTACCAGCCGCTGGGCGTGCTCGAAGCACTGACCCTGCCGGACCTGGCCGAGCCGCACGAATTCCGCCGGGTCAACCTGTACCACGCCAGCCGCAAGACCTTATAGTGGTGCCATTCACGAGTTTGCGAGAGTCGCGATGACCCAAGACACGCCTTACATTTTCGACGCCACCGATGCCACCTTCCAGCAACTGGTAATCGAGAACTCCTTCCATAAGCCGGTGCTGGTGGACTTCTGGGCCGAGTGGTGTGCGCCATGCAAGGCACTGATGCCGCTGCTGGCGAAGATCGCCGAGGGCTACCAGGGCGAGCTGCTGCTGGCCAAGATCAACTGCGACGTGGAGCAACAGGTGGTTGCCCAGTTCGGCATCCGCAGCCTGCCAACCGTGGTGCTGTTCAAGGACGGCCAGCCGGTAGACGGTTTTGCCGGTGCGCAGCCGGAGTCGGCGATTCGTGCCATGCTCGAGCCACACGTGCCGTTGCCTGCCGCACCCAGCGCATCGCCGCTGGAGCAGGCCAAGGCGCTGTTTGCCGAAAGCCGCTTTGCCGAGGCCGAAGCGCTGTTGCAGGCGCTGCTGGGTGAGGACAACAGCAATGCCGAGGCGCTGATCCTGTACGCCCGCTGCCTGGCCGAACGCGGGGAGCTGGGTGAAGCCCAGGTGGTGCTGGATGCGGTCAAGACCGACGAGCACAAGGCTGCGTTGGCCGGCGCCAAGGCCCAGCTGACCTTCCTGCGCCAGGCTGCCAGCCTGCCGGAAGTGGCCGACCTCAAGAGCCGCCTGGCGCAGAACCCGCAGGATGATGAAGCGGCTTATCAGCTGAGCATCCAGCAACTGGCGCGCCAGCAGTATGAAGCGGCGCTGGAGGGGTTGCTGAAGCTGTTCCAGCGTAACCGTGCCTATGAGAACGGCTTGCCGCAGAAGGCGTTGCTGCAGGTGTTCGAGCTGCTGGGCGGTGATCACCCGCTGGTTGGCGTGTATCGTCGCAAGTTGTCGGCGGCGATGTTCTGACCTGAGGCCGTTACGAGGGCTTCGCCCTCGTTCGCGGGTAAACCCGCTCCCACAGGTACTGCACAGGTCCCAAGTGCGGTGAAATCCTGTGGGAGCGGGTTTACCCGCGAATAGGCCAGACCAGGCAATACAGATTTATCCCACCCAGTGATAAACCGGCGCATCCACGCCACTTTCCACCTTCACCTCACTGCTATGCCGCAAGCGCACCAGCAGCCGCTTGCCCGCCGCCGTACTCCCCGCCAGCCCCTCCAGCCGATCAAGCAATTCCGGCCCGTTCATCTGCCCCGCCAGGCGCAACACCTCACGCGCCGCAGTCCATTGCCCATCATCCTGCCGAGTTGTCGCCACGGTTTCCGTTGCTGGGGTATGCGCCACCGCGGGCAATTCGATCTGCCGCCCCAGTTGCGCCCACTCTTCAGGGGCCAGCTCGATGGTCAGATCCACAGGCCAGTCACCAATCTGTCCACGAATTCTCATGCTGCATTCCTTGAACCCAAGTCAATGCCACCATGCTACCCCAACATGAAACCTGAGCCACGCAGGCTGGCAGCGTGCGCAAAAGTTGTTATAACATAACCCAATCTTCCCACCCGCTCCGGAGTCGTCCATGCGTCGCCTGTTGCTCGCCCTGCCCTTCGCCTTGCTGCCCCTGGCCGTGGCCCATGCCCACGCTGATGACCATGATCACGACCACGCCCACGGCACCCTCGGCGCCCACGAACATGGCGTGGCCAAGCTCGACGCCGTGCTCGATGGCAACACCCTGGAGCTGGAGCTGGACAGCCCGGCAATGAACCTGGTCGGCTTCGAACACGCCGCTAACAGCGACGCCGACAAGGCCAAGGTCGCAGCGGTGCGCCAACAGCTCGAGCAACCGCTGACGCTGTTCGGCCTGCCCGCTGCCGCCGGTTGCAAGGAAGACCAGCAGGAACTGGAAAGCCCGCTGTTCGGTGACGCCCCGAAAGCCGACGACGATGGTGACGAGCACGAGCACGACCACCCGCACAGCGACATCGGCGCCCACTACCAGCTGACCTGCGCCAACCCAGACAAACTGGCACAGCTGGACCTCGCGCCACTGTTCAAGGCCTTCCCGGCCACTCAGAAAATCAACGTGCAACTGATCGGCCCCAACGGCCAGAAAGGCCTGGTAACCACGCCGGCCAAGGCCGCGGTCGCGTTCTGAATGCGCCGGCCGTTGATCGAACTGAATGACCTGGTGTTCGCCTGGCCGGGCCAGCCTGCGCTGCTGGACATTCCGGCATTCCGCCTGGAAGCTGGCGAGGCTCTGTTTCTCAAGGGCCCCAGCGGCAGTGGCAAGACCACATTGCTGGGCCTGCTGGGCGGGGTGAACGTGCCAGGCCAAGGCCGTATCCAGTTGCTCGGCCAGGACCTCGGCAGTCTGGGCCAAGGCGCTCGTGACCGCTTCAGGGTCGACCACACCGGTTACATCTTCCAGCAGTTCAACCTGCTGCCGTTCCTCTCGGTACGCGAAAACGTCGAGCTGCCCTGCCGCTTCTCGCGCGGCCGCAAGGCCCGCGCCGAACAGCGTCATGGCAGTGTCGACCAGGCGGCCAGTACGCTACTGGCCCACCTGGGCCTGGACGACCCCGCCCTGCTCGCCCGCCGCGCCGACAGCCTGTCGATCGGGCAGCAGCAACGGGTTGCCGCCGCCCGCGCACTGATCGGCCAGCCCGAGTTGGTGATCGCCGACGAACCGACCTCGGCGCTGGATGCCGACACCCGCGAAGCGTTCATCCGCCTGCTGTTTGATGAATGCCGCACCGCTGGCGCCAGCCTGCTGTTCGTCAGCCACGACCAGAGCCTGGCGCCGCTGTTCGACCGCCACCTGTCGCTGGCCGAACTCAACCGTGCCGCCAAGCCCCGGGAGGCCTGATGTACCTGATCCGCCTTGCCCTGGCCAGCCTGGCCAACCGCCGTTTCACTGCATTCCTCACCGCCTTTGCCATCGCCCTGTCGGTGTGCCTGCTGCTGGCCGTGGAGCGGGTTCGCACCGAGGCCAGGGCCAGCTTCGCCAGCACCATAAGCGGTACCGACCTGATCGTCGGTGCCCGCTCCGGCTCGGTGAACCTGCTGCTGTACTCGGTGTTCCGCATCGGCAACGCCACCAACAACATCCGCTGGGACAGCTACCAGCACTACGCCAACGACCCACGGGTGAAATGGGCCATCCCCATCTCGCTGGGCGACTCGCACCGCGGTTATCGGGTGATGGGCACTACCGACGACTACTTCAGCCATTACCAGTACGGTCGCCGCCAGCACCTGCAATTGAGCCAGGGCCGCGCGTTTGCCGATGATCCGTTCGAGGTGGTGCTCGGCGCCGAAGTGGCCGAGGCACTGCACTACAAACTGGGCGACAAACTGGTGCTGGCACATGGTGTCGCAGCGATCAGCCTGGTCAAGCACGACGACAAGCCGTTCACCGTGGTCGGCGTACTCAAGCGCACCGGCACACCGGTCGACCGCACGCTGCATATCAGCCTGGGCGGCATGGAAGCCATCCACATCGATTGGCACAACGGCGTGCCGGCCCGCGGCGCCGGGCGTATCAGCGCCGAGCAGGCACGGACCATGGACCTGCAGCCTGCCGCCATCACTGCATTCATGCTCGGCCTGAACAGCAAGATCGCGACCTTCAGCCTGCAGCGGGAGATCAATGAATACCGCAGCGAACCGTTGCTGGCGATCCTGCCCGGGGTAGCCCTGCAGGAGCTGTGGAACCTGATGGGCACTGCGGAGCAGGCGTTGTTCGTGGTTTCGCTGTTCGTGGTGCTGACCGGCCTGATCGGCATGCTCACGGCGATTCTCACCAGCCTCAACGAACGCCGCCGGGAGATGGCGATATTGCGCTCGGTTGGCGCACGGCCATGGCATATCGCGGGGCTGCTGGTGCTGGAGGCGCTGTCGCTGGCGGCGGTCGGGATCGTCGCCGGGCTTGGCTTGCTGTATGCGGGGATCGCCCTGGCCCAGGGGTATGTGCAGGCCAACTATGGTTTGTATTTGCCGCTGGCCATGCCGAGCGCTCATGAATGGACGTTGCTGGCTATCATCCTGGGGGCCGCGCTGCTGATGGGCAGCGTGCCGGCGTGGCGGGCCTATCGGCAGTCGCTGGCCGATGGCCTGTCCATACATCTCTGAGAGCCGGTAATGATCAGAAACCTCACTGCCTTTTTCGCGGGTAAACCCGCTCCCACAGGGTTCAGCACAAAATTCCAGGCCTGTGCAGCACCTGTGGGAGCGGGTTTACCCGCGAAGAGGCCAGCACTGCAGACGCTGCTGATCCTGCTGCTGACACTAGCAATGCCTCTTTGGGCCGCCGAACCGCGCGAACTGGACTGGCCCGCCCTTATTCCCGAAGGCGCCCCGGTCATCCCGCCACAACTCGCGCCGCTGCACGACATGTCGCAGCTCAGCAATGCCCTGTCCGCCGAGTCCGCCCCACCGGCGCGCCAGCAGACCCCCACCGCCCCGGTGGTAAAAAGCCTCGACGGCCAGCAGATCAGACTGCCCGGCTACATCGTGCCGCTGGAAGTGAGCGAAGAAGGCCGCACCACCGAATTCCTGCTGGTCCCTTACTACGGCGCGTGCATCCACGTGCCACCACCGCCCTCGAACCAGATCGTGCACATTTTCAGCGAAATGGGCGTGCGCATCGAAGACCTCTACCAACCCTACTGGATCGAGGGAAAGCTGCAGGTTAGAGCCTCCAGCAGCGAACTTGCCGACGCCGGATACCAGATGGAAGCCGAGAAAATATATGCTTACGAGCTGAAGTGAGATCTGTTTCGAATTCGTGAAGACGCTTCTTTGAGCTGGGTCAAACTTTCTGTTCAAGCGCATCCGTACCATTGGACCACTCGATTACTCACGTCCTCTGGGAGCTTCCATGAACAAGTCCTTGCTCAGCGCCGCCCTCGCGGCCCTGGCGCTCGCGGCCCCTGCCGCCCACGCCCACCAGGCAGGCGATATCATCGTCCGCGCCGGCGCCATCACCACCGCGCCCAACGAAAGCAGCGGCGACCTGAAGTTCGATGGCAACAAGGTCTCGGGCACCAAGGCGACCCTGGACAGCGACACCCAGCTGGGCCTGACCTTTGCCTACATGCTCACCGACCATGTCGGCCTGGAACTGCTGGCCGCCACCCCGTTCAAGCACACCGTCGGCGTCAAGGGCCTGGGCGGCGGTCTGGACGGCAAGCTGGCCGACATCAAGCAACTGCCACCGACCCTGTCGCTGCAGTACTACCCGATGGAACCGACTTCCAGGTTCCAGCCGTATGCCGGCGTGGGCATCAACTACACCCTGTTCTTCGATGAAGACCTCAGCGGCACCCGCAAGCAGCAGGGCTTCAGCAATCTGAAGCTGCAGGACTCGGTCGGTTTCGCCGGCCAGCTGGGCATGGACTACATGCTCACCGACAACCTGCTGGTCAACGCCTCGATCTGGTACATCGACATCGACACCAAGGCCAGCGTCGACGGCCCGTCCGCACTGGGCTACAGCAAGACCAAGGTCGACGTCGATGTCGACCCGTGGGTGTACATGGTCGGCCTTGGCTACAAGTTCTGACCTGAACACTGCAGGGCGGCTTCGGCCGCCCTCGCTCGTTGCAACCCTAGCCAGTACCCCAACGCGACCGCGCTGATGCCCATCCCGAGCCCACACACTGCTGCCCAACCCCAATGGGCATACACCCAGCTCGCCAGCACCGCCCCAAGCCCACTGCCAAGCGAATAGCAGCACATGTAGGCGCCGATCAACCGACTGGCCATTGCACCACGCCCGGCCAGCAACAGGCTCTGGTTGGTGACATGCACCGCCTGCACGGCAAAGTCCAGCATCAGCACACCCAGCCCGAAGGCCAGCAGTGAATGCCCGACGAAGGCCGTAGGCAGCCATGACAGCACCAGCAGAACCAGCGCCAACCCGGTGGTGCGCTCCCCCGCCCCCTGGTCGGCCAGGCGACCGGCGCGCGCTGCCGCCAATGTGCCGGCAACACCCGCCAGGCCGAACAGACCGACCTCGGTATGGCTCAGCGCCAATGGCACGGCACTCAGGGGCATGACCATGGCACTCCACAGCACGCTGAACGCCGCGAAGATCAATACGCCGAACAGCCCACGCTGACGCAGCAACCGATCGTGCTGGTACAGCCTGAACTGGGCAACGATGAGCGCCCGGTAGCCAGACCGCAGCGTCACCGGCAGCCCCGTGGGCAGGCTGCGCCACAGCACCAGGGCCAACAGCATCAGCAGCCCTGCGGCAAACAGGTACACGCTGCGCCAGCCAGCCAGGTCGGCAAGCCCGCCCGAGACCAGCCGCGCCAGCAGAATGCCCAGTACCACACCGCTGGTGACGCTGCCCACGGCCTGCCCTTGCTGGCCGGCGGTGGCAAGGCTCGCTGCATGCGCCACCATCACCTGCACCATGACCGCCATCAGCCCAGTGATGGCCAGGGCCAGCAGCAGTAGCGCCCAGTTCGGCGCCATACCTACACCAACCAGCGCCAGGCTCGAGCACAGCAACTGCCCGAGCAACAGGCGCTTGCGGTCGATCAAGTCCCCCAGCGGCACGATCAGCAACAACCCCAGGGCATAGCCCGCCTGGGTCGCGCCAACTACCCAACCGATCTGCTGCTGCGCCACGCCCAGGTCGGCGGCCATCGATTCGAGCAAAGGCTGGGCGAAATACACTGTCGCCACGGCCATGGCGCTGGTGGTGGCCAGCAGCAGGGTTATCCAGCGTGTCAGCGCAGGGTTCATCGGGCTGGCCTCGTCAACCTGGTTTCGAATTGAAACCACATACTGGCTATTTAGCAAATGTGGTTTTAATCTGCAACCAGATGATCACGAAAGGCCCCGCCCATGCTCGATGAAAACAATGCGCAATGCCCCGTAGCCCGGGCCCTGGAGGTGCTGGGAGACCGGTGGGCGCTAATGATCCTGCGCGATGCCTTCGATGGCCTGCGGCGCTTCAGTGAATTCCAGAAAAACCTGGGGCTGGCGAAGAATATCCTTGCCTCTCGGCTCAAGTGGCTGGTAGAGAGCGGGCTGCTGACGCTGCAGCCGGCGTCGGATGGCAGTGCCTACAAGGAGTATGTACTGACCGAGAAAGGGCGATCGGTGTTTCCGGTGGTGGTTGGCTTGAGGCAGTGGGGGGAGCGGTTTCTGTTCGAGGCGGGTGAGGTGCGTTCGGAGTTGGTGGATGGTGCCAAAGGTCTGGCCATTGAGACACTGCAAGTGCGGGCGCAAGATGGACGGGTACTGACGGCTGAGGATTGCCTGCGCAGAGTTGTGCGGCATGGGTGATTTCGGGGCTGCTGCGCAGCCCATCGCCGGCAAGCCAGCTCTCATAGAACTGCACATAACTGGTTGAATTAGCAGGGCCCCTGTGGGAGCGGCTTTAGCCGCGAACACCGGCGCAGCCGGTGCCATGCACCGCGTTGGATTCTTCGCGGCTAAAGCCGCTCCCACAGGATGCACGGACCGCTTGCGAATTCAGTTTTCTATGCGACAGCGCAGCCCAAAGGGCTGGGCCAGCTCCCACAGGGACCGCGTCCTCGCTCTGGGAGCTGGCTTGCCGGCGATAGGGGCGCAAAGCGCCCCCAGGGATTTCAGCCCTTACCCAAAAGCCGCGCCAGCCCCTCGACAATCGGTGTCGCCTGCGGAAAATCGAACCGCGCCAGCAAGCGCTGGTTATCCGCCCGCGAATGGCGAATGTCACCCGCACGTGCTGCAACATAGCTGATCGCCGGCAAGCTACCCACCACCTTCTCCAGCGCCGTCAGCAACTGGTTCAACGAAGTGGCCTGGTTGAGGCCGATATTCACCGCCCCTTCCTCGACCTGCGGCTGCTCCAGCGCCTGCACCATCACCTGCACCAGGTCGCCCACGTAGAGGAAGTCCCGGGTCTGCTCACCATCACCGAACACTGTAATCGGCAAACCCTGCACAGCACGCTCGGAGAAGATGCTGATCACCCCGGAATACGGCGAGGACGGATCCTGGCGCGGCCCGAAGATATTGAAGAAGCGGAACACCACCGGCTCCAGGCCATGCTGGCGACGGTAGAAGTCCAGGTACTGCTCACTGGCCAGCTTGTCCACGGCATAGGGGGTCAGTGGCGCCTTGGGGGTGTCTTCGGCAATCGACTCGCCTTCGCCATTGTTGCCATACACCGCCGCACTGGAGGCGAACAACACCCGGCGCAGGCCATGCACGCGCATGGCCTCGCACACGTTGAGGGTGCCAATGAAATTGCTCTGGTGGGTCCGTACCGGGTCGTCGACCGAGGCCTGCACCGAGGCCACCGCTGCCAGGTGCACCACGGCACTGCAGCCAGCCGCAACCTGCGTGACCAGCCCGGCATCGGCGACATCGCCTTCAACCAGTTCCAGCCGTGGGTGGCCGACCTGCAGGTTGCCCCGCTGGCCAGTGGAGAAGTCGTCGAGAATGCGTACGGCGTAGCCTTTGTCCAACAACGCATCGCACAGGTGGGAGCCAATGAAGCCGGCACCGCCGGTGATCAGGATGGGGGCGTCAGCCATGGCGGTAGAACCGGTCCAGTAGGGGCGGCAGGCCGGCGCGCCAGGCACGCGGCTTGATGCCGAAGGTGTTAAGGATTTTCTTGCAGGCCAGTACTGCGTGCTGCGGCTCTTCGCTGGCATCCGGCCGTGCGGCATGGGCCTGTGGCGTCGGCGCCTGCACGGCCAGCTGGCGATACTGGCCTGCTTCGGTAAGGATCGCCTGGCCCAGCGCCAGCGGCGTGGTCGCCTCGTTGCCGGCGTAATGGTAGGTGCCCCACAACGGCGCACTGCAATCGAGTTGCTTGAGCACCGACAGGATCACCCGGGCGGCGTCGTCGACCGGGGTCGGGTTGCCGCGCCGGTCATCGGCCAGCAGCAGCTCCTGGGGTTGCTCGGCGCGGGTCAGGAAGCGGCCCAGCGCCCCGTCGATGCTTTCGTCGAGCAGCCAGCCAAAGCGCAACAGCACGTGTTGCGGGCAAGCCGCACGCACGCTCTGCTCGATGCGCCACAGGGCCTGGCCACGCAGGCCCAGTGGCACCGGCTCGTCCTTTTCGCTGTAGGCCGTGGCCCGCGAGCCATCGAACACCCGGTAGCTGGAAGGCTGCACCAGGGTGATCTGGTGGTGCTGGCACAGCTCCGCCAACCGCTCCACCGCCCGCTCCTGTTGAGCCAGGCGTTGCTCGCTGACCGACTCGGCCTGGAACCAGTCGAAGTAATAGGCCAGGTTGACCAGGGCATCGGGGCGATGCTCATCGAGCAGCTGGGTGAGGCTGGCTGGCGTCCAGCCGTTCTCGGGCGGGCGCGGCGCCAGGAATGCGATGTCCTCCTCGGCCCCAAGACGAATCAGCGCTTGCCCGAGGGCATTGCCACCACCCAACAGCATTAGGCGCATACGCATAGAGTCAGCAGATCCGGAGAGGTTGATTGAAGGAAAGGGGTCATTTTGCGGTTTCTGGGCGGGGAAGTCCAACGTGGGCCATAGCCATTGCAAGCCAAGCCATTGCAGACTTGGGCGGCCCGGAAGCAAAGGACTAGCCTGTTCTGTATGGCGGTTGCTCCAGGCATCGGGTTTTATGATGACATCTTCGGCCCTGGAGTCGGCTCGTTCTTCATGCTGGCCTGCGCTGTGCCGTTCGTTCCGGCGCTCGTCTCATAAAGCCGCTGCTGGTCAGTGTCTGCATCATCATGGCTATCAAACCGCTACTCGATACGGGAAATCCACTCGGCGAATGGCTCAAGCAATTCCTCTAGAGGCCCCATGCACTTGCAAACGGAATCTTCTCAGCGCCTGAAATGGCAGTTTGACGAACTCGCCCCAGGCAAAGAACTGTTCATCGACGAAGTATTTGGAAACTACCAGCAACAAGCCCGATTGCTGGTCCCCGATATCGAACGCGCAGCGCCGGCATTCGTCCTGGGGGGCGCGCGCTCTGACTTTACCCGGCTCAATCCCCTGCTCTATCGCCTGCAAGCCGCTGGCATTGGTTCACTCACTGCCAATCTGTCAGGTCATAGCCTCGCCAGTGAGCCAGGCGCAGTGTCGCCCTCACTGGCTACGAACCTTGATGAAGCACGGCGTTTCCACGCGCATATCGCGCTTCGCTGTCGGACGATAATAGGCCACAGCCTGGGCGCGGCTATAACGCTGAAACTTGCAGCACAGTTGCCGCAAGTGGACAGCATCGTTCTGATCTGCCCGGCGGTCTATCCAGACCGTGCTCACCAGGTACCGTTCGGCCCGGCATTCACGGCCGCGATCAGAGAACCCTATGGTTTTCTCGATTGCGACAGTTACGCCTTCCTCAAGCGGTTCCAAGGCAGAGTTCTAATGGTGATTGGCGAGTATGACGGGCTGAACTCACAACGATTTGGCAAAGATCCGGGCACTGGCGCAGGTAACCTGTGGCTGGCAGGCGCCGAGCGCTACAGCCCGATTCCTGAAGAAGTTACCCAGGCCCTGATGCAATCAGTTTCAACGTCGCGTTTGCAATGCCTGTTTCTTACAGACTGCGACCATGGCATCGCCGCCCACTTACGCAGTGCACCAGCGATTGCCGATCAGGTTGCGAGCGCCGTGGAAGCTTTCATCCTCGAAGACGCCTGACGTGTTGGCCATTACTTGATTTCAAACAACCCGTTAGTAAGCGGTCTCGCACTCAAACGCTCACGTATGTCGTCATCTATACGTGGATCATCCGGCTGGTACAGTTTTACCTGGCGGTAGGCGTTGATGCGATTGATCTCCACTCCCAGGTAATCCCACACCACCCGGGTGCAGGCCGGGTAGCGCTGGTCGCCGCTGGATACGCCGGCCTTCAGGCCGTTAAGGCGGGTGATGCGGCTTTTGAAGCTAGGGATGAGGATAGTCTGGCTCATCTCGTTGAAAGTCAGCGACTCGTAGTCGACCAGGAACATCCGGTCCTGCAACTGGAACGCCGCCCCCAGGTAGCGGCAACGCACTTCGGCATGGGGGTCGGTGGCGCTGGAGCGTTCCTGGCGTTCCTGGCGTTCGAAAAGGAACTGCCCGCGCTCTTCCCACAGGTGCACCAGTGACACCAGGACCGTGCCCGGGACCGACATGCAGTTGGAATACTCCAGGTAATAGCCGCAATAGCGCGACAGGTTCCCCGCATGGGCGTGCAATGGGCGGAACAGATCGCTGATCGGGTCGCCGGGCTGCTCGGCCGGGGTCGACGCACGTGCACCGATCAGGCGGCTGAACTGCTCGGGTGGCAGATTCAGTTCGTAATCTTCGACACCGAAGAAATCGCCGATGCGCTTGAGGTTATAAGCCGTCGGGCGGCTCTGCCCGCTCAGATACTTGTTGAATTGTGCACGGTTGATCGCAACCTGGCGGCAAACTTCGGAGATAGAGCGGTAATGGCTGCAAGCCAGTTTGAGGTTGGTAGCGAAATGATCGCTCATGACAGCGGACTCAGGTGACGCGAATGGCGCCATTGTAGCATCAAGTTGCACCAAAACGGAGCAAGCCGCGAAATTGTAACCGTCCTTGTCATAGCCAACCATGCGCCCCCATGAATAGCGGTGCGCCTGCCGTCCGCTGGTCTTTCCACACGAACAATAAGAATCGAGGTCATTTCCAATGCTCGAAGTAATCAACGATTTCCTCTCGGGGAAACTTCTCATCGTGCTGATCGTGGGGTTGGGTAGCTACTTCACCATCCGATCCCGGTTCGTCCAGTTCCGCCACTTCGGTCACATGTTCGGTGTGTTCAAGGAATCGCTGCGGGGTCAGGCAGGCCAGTTGAGCTCCTTCCAGGCCCTGATGCTGAGCCTGGCCGGCCGCGTGGGCGCCGGTAACATCGCCGGTGTCGGCATTGCCGTGACCCTGGGTGGCCCAGGCGCCGTGTTCTGGATGTGGGTCACCGCACTGGTGGGCATGTCCAGCAGCTTCTTCGAATGCACCCTGGCCCAGGTCTACAAGCGCGCCGACGGCGACGGCCTGTACCGTGGCGGCCCGGCCTACTACATCCAGCACGGCCTGAAGCTGAAAAGCATGGCCATCGTGTTCTCGATCCTGCTGCTGGTCACCTACGGCTTCGCCTTCATCGGCCTGCAGTCGTACACCGTGACCCACTCGCTGCAGAACGCCTTCGACTTCGACCCCAAGCACACCGGCATCGTCCTCGCCGTGCTGCTGGCCATCACCTTCATCGGCGGCATCAAGCGCATCGCCGCAGTGTCGGACCTGCTGGTACCGGTCAAGACCCTGGCCTACATCGGTGTGACCCTGTACGTGATCGGCACCCAGATCGAACACGTGCCAGCCATGCTGGAAACCATCTTCAAGAGCGCCTTCGGCCTCGACCCGGCGTTTGCCGGCCTGCTCGGCAGCGCCATCGTCATGGGCGTGAAGCGTGGCGTGTTCGCCAACGAAGCAGGCCTGGGTAGTGCGCCGAACGTCGCCGCCGTGGCCGCCGTGAAGCACCCGGGTGCCCAGGGCGTGGTCCAGGCCTTCAGCGTGTTCCTCGACACCTTCCTGATCTGCACCTGCACCGCGCTGCTGATTCTGCTGTCGGGCTTCTACACCCCAGGCTTCGAAGGTGACGGCATTGTCCTGACCCAGAACTCGCTGGCCGCCGTGGTCGGTGACTGGGGCCGCATATTCGTCAGCGTGGCACTGTCGCTGTTCGTGTTCACCTGCATCCTCTACAACTACTATCTGGGCGAGAACAGCCTGCAGTTCCTCAGCCGCAATCGCGTGGTACTGATGGTGTTCCGTGGCCTGGTGCTGGCGCTGGTGGTATGGGGTTCGCTGCAGGACCTGTCGACCGTGTTCGCTTTCGCCGATATCACCATGACCTGCCTGGCCTTCGTCAACCTGATTGCCCTGGCCCTGCTGTTCAAGGTCGGCCTGCGGGTAATGCGCGACTACGACGACCAGCGCAAGGCAGGTGTCAATCAGCCGGTGTTCGACTCGGCCAAGTTCGCCGACCTGGACCTGGACCGCAATGCCTGGCCTGCCAATCCGCAGGCGGAAACCGCCACTGACAAAGCAGTCGGCGAAGTCCAGACGCAGCGCTGATATTCTCCCTTCCAGCCGCCCCGTCCGTGGGCGGCTTACCTTTTCTCCGCTCACCGCTACGGATACTTCCCATGCGCGCAGTAAACAATCTCCTCGTTCTCTATACCGGGGGCACCATCGGCATGCTCGAAACCCCCGAAGGCCTGGCGCCGGCCGGCGGTTTCGAAGCACGCATGCGCGAACACTTCGCCCACATGGCCGATGCGCCCCAGGTGCAGTGGACACTGCAGGAACTGAACCCGCTGCTGGACAGCGCCAACATGCAACAGCACAACTGGCTGGCGATGCGCGATGCCATCGTTGCGGCCGTTGAAGCTGGCCATGACGGGGTGCTGGTGCTGCACGGTACCGACAGCCTGGCCTACAGCGCTGCGGCGTTGTCGTTCCTGCTGCTGGGCCTGCCGGTGCCGGTGCTGCTGACCGGCTCGATGCTGCCGGCGGGTGCCGCAGACAGCGATGCCTGGGGCAACCTGTGCGGCGCGCTGCGCCAGTTCGAACAAGGGCTGGAAGATGGCGTACAGCTGTACTTCCATGGCCAACTGCTGCATGGCTGCCGGGCGACCAAACTGCGCAGCGAGGCGTTCGATGCCTTTGTCGCGCTGCCACGTCATCGTGACAGTGAGCGCGCCACGGCGATCCCTGCCGAGCTTGGCTACAAGCACCCGCGCCAACCGGTCAACCTGGCGGTAGTGCCGGTGTTCCCGGGCCTGCAGGCCAGCCATTTGCAGGCGCTACTGGGTAGCGGCGTGCAAGGGTTGTTGCTGGAGTGCTATGGCAGCGGTACCGGGCCTTCGGATGACCAGGCATTGCTGGACGTGCTGAGCTCGGCGCGCCAGCGAGGCGTGATGCTGGCGGCTATCAGCCAGTGCTCTGAAGGGTCGGTGGTGTTCGATACCTACGCGGCAGGTAACCGCTTGCGCACGGCCGGGCTGGTCAGTGGTGGCGGCATGACCCGAGAGGCGGCGTTGGCCAAGATGGTTGCGCTGCTGGGGGCTGGGCTGGATGTCGACACAGCAGAGCGGTGGTTTGCTCTGGATCTGTGCGGGGAGCGGGCCTGAGTGCAGCCTGATCTGGCCCTGGCTTGCCGGCGACAGGGCCAGATCAGGCAAAAGAAAATGGCGGAAGGCAGCGGGAGTCGAACCTGCCCGGGAACGGCTGCCGTCCCCAACCGGGTTTGAAGCCCGGCCGCGCCACCGGGCGCGATTGCCTTCCTTGAACTCAGTGCCTGGCCTGCTGCTGGGCCAGGGCGCTGTCGGCGCGAATGTGACGCTGATCGGCCACCCTCCGGGTCAGGCCGATGCGGTCGAAGTACTCCAGAATCTGCACACTGCGCTTGCGACCGATGCCCAACATATCGCGAAACGCGGCAACCTGCACTATCGGCGTTTCACTGGCCTGCCCCAGCAGCAGCTCTGCCATGCGCTGTAACGTCGCCTCGGGGTAGAACAGGTCGCGCACCACCTGGTGCACCAGGCCAAGCCGGGCCAGCTTGCGCAGCAACAGGCGCACATCGGCTTCGGCACAGTTTTCCTCACTCGCCAGCGTCCTGACCCAAGGCGGGTCGTATTGCCCCGCCAGCAACTTCGGTTGCAGACTCGCCCATAACGCACTGTCGGCTTCGCTCAACTGCACCTTGTGATCGGGCAGGTGCAGCCAAGGCCCACTGTTGGCAATGGCGCCATCATCGAGCAACTCGTCCAGCAGGCTGACAAAAGCGGGTCGCTCCAGCGGCAAGGCAGCAAAGCGGCGCAGGCGGTCGCGGTCCGGGCCGAGCTGGTCGGGCTCCTGTTCATGGAACCGCGCCAGCTGCTCCAGCACTTGGCGCTTGAGCGCCTGCCAGCGGGCACTGGCAAACAACAGTTGGCCCTGCCGCGTGGCCACCACCAGCACATCTTCCGGTAACTGCCAGGTTTCGCGCAGGCGATTGAACTGCCGCTCCAGGCGCTGCGGGTCGATACCACCTGGTGCGCTGGCGAGCAGCGCCGGCAGGGCCTGTTCCAGGTCCTCGGCATCACGCAGCACCTGCAATTGGCGCAGGCGCTCATCGCTGCGACGCTGACGGCTTGGTGCGAACGGGTCGAGCACCTTGCCGCCGCCCAGGGTGCGCTGGGCTCGCTGGTCGCGCAGCACCAGGCGGTCGCCGTGGACCGTCTGCAGCGGCGCGTTGAGCAGCAATTGGGCAAACATACGCTGGCCCGCCGCCAGGTTTTCACCTTCGAGCAAGGCCACCCGGGCCGTTACGTCCTGGGTGCCGAGGTGCACATGCACAGCGCTGAAATGTTCGAAGGTACGGGTCTCGCCCGGCAACAGCTTCAGCTCGATATCCACCCGCGTACTGGGCGCATGCAGCCACTCGGGCACCAGCCAGTCACCCCGGCGCACCTGCTCCACCGCCAGGCGTTCGGCAGCAATGTTCAGCGCCACCCGCTGGCCCGCCTCGGCCACCAGCGCGGCCTGGTTCTGCGCATGCAGGCCACGCACCCGCACCGGTCTGCCCGCCTTGCCCAGCAACAAGGTGTCGCCGGCACTGACCCGCCCGGCCAACGCCGTGCCCGTGACTACCACACCCGCACCGGTAACGGCGAAGGCGCGGTCGACAGCCAGGCGGAAACCGCCGCGCACGCTGCGCTGGTACATACGCTGTTGCGCCGTCAGCAAGGCCTGGCGCAGGGCATCGATACCCTCGCCGGTCACACTCGACAACGGAAACTGCCGTGCACCAGCATAAGGGCCAGGCGCCAGCAGTTCGCTGATCTGCGCCTGCACTTCGGCCAAGCGGGCCGGCTCTACCCGGTCGCATTTGCTGATCGCCACCAGGGCCTGGGGAATGCCCAGCAGCTCGATGATCGCCAGGTGCTCGCGGGTTTGTGGCATCACCCCGTCGTCGGCGGCCACCACCAACAGCACCAGATCGATGCCGTGGGCGCCGGCCAGCATGTTGTGGATAAAGCGCTCATGGCCCGGTACGTCGATGAAGCCGGTCAGCGCTGCCCCGTCGGCCAACGCCGCATAGCGGTAGCCAAGGTCGATGGTCATGCCACGGGCGCGCTCCTCCTGGCGCTGGTCGCCGGCCTGGCCGGTCAGGGCCTGGAGCAGTGCGGTCTTGCCGTGGTCGATGTGGCCGGCGGTACCAACGATCACTGTACCGGCCCCAACTGCAGGGCGGGCAACTGCGCCAGCCACTGGGCCTCGTCATCCAGCTGGCGCAGGTCCAGCCACAGGGCGTCGTCGGCGATGCGGCCGAGCACCGGCACCGGCAAGTCACGCAAGGCCCGCTCCAGCACATGCAGGCTGCGCCCGCGCAACTTCTTCGACACCTGCGGGCGCAGGCACAACGCCGCGCTCGGCAGGCGGGCCACCGGTTGGCTGCCACTGCCGATCATGCCCAACGCCGGCTCCACGCTGACCGCCCATTGCTCGCCAAGGCGGGCCTTGAGCTCAGGGGCCAGGCGCTCGGCCTGGGCCCGGATTTCGGCCTGGCTGCGGGTCAGCAGGCGCAGGCTGGGCAGGCGCTCGGCCAGGCGGTCGGGGTTGCGGTACAGCGCCAACACCGCTTCGAGTGCAGCGAGGGTGATCTTGTCGACGCGCAGCGCGCGCTTTAGCGGGTTCTTCTTGATCCTGGCGATCAGTTCCTTGCGCCCGACGATGATCCCGGCTTGCGGCCCGCCCAGCAGTTTGTCGCCACTGAAGGTGACGATATCGGCGCCGTCAGCCAGGGCCTGGCGTACGGTTGGCTCGGCAGGCAGGCCCCAACGGGTGAGGTCAAGCAGGCTACCGCTGCCAAGGTCTTCAAGCAGCGGCAGGTCATGTTGGTGGGCGATGCGCGCCAGCTCGGCGGTGGGCACCTGGGTAGTGAAGCCCTGGATACTGTAGTTGCTGCAATGCACGCGCATCAGCAGGCCGGTGCGTGGGCTGATGGCTGCCTCGTAGTCGCGGGCATGGGTGCGGTTGGTGGTGCCGACTTCGTGCAACTTCACGGCGGCGCGGGCCATGATATCGGGGATGCGGAAGGCGCCACCGATCTCGATCAGTTCACCGCGGGAGATGATGCCCTCCTTGCGCGCGCCCAGGCTGTTGAGCGCCAGCAGCACGGCGGCGGCGTTGTTGTTGACCACGGTGACGGCTTCGGCGCCTGTCAGCTCGCGGATCAGGCCTTCGATGAGGTCGTCACGGTCGCCACGCTTGCCGGTGGCCAGGTCGAATTCCAGGTTGAGCGGGTAGCGGGCGGCGGTCTGCATGGCCTCGATGGCCTCCTCTGGCAACAGGGCGCGGCCGAGGTTGGTGTGCAACACGGTGCCAGTGAGGTTGAACACACGGCGGACCTGGCTGCGTTGCTGGGTGGCCAGGCGTTCGCCGGCGCGGCCCAGCAGGACTTCAGCGGCCAGTTCGGCGGCGCCGAGCTGGCCGCTGCGGGCGGGGTCGCGCAGGTCGTCGAGCAATTGGCGCAGAGTGGCCAGCACGGCATCGCGGCCGTGGCGCTCGATCAGCGGCAGGCCGGCCGGGTGGCGCAGGAGGGTGTCGATGGAAGGAAGGCGTGGGATGTCGCTGGCTAGGCTGGAGGACATGCGGTACTACCTTGGACTGATCCGTTGTCTGTGCAGGCCTCTTCGCGGGTGAACCCGCTCCCACAGGGTCCGCGCAGCTTTTGCGGCTTGCGCTGTACCTGTGGGAGCGGGTTCACCCGCGAAGAAGGCGACTCGGTCTTACAGTGTAGACACTCAGCCACTATCCGGGCGCGAGCATCAGGTTCGGAGCCAACCGATGGAAGCCCTCCTCGTCCAGGCGAATGTCCAGTGCCAGGCTGGCCAGGTCATCGGCCAGCGGCTCGGCCGCCGCATCGTTTTCCAGGTAGTTCTGCTTCAGGTAGCTCGCGCACGCCGGGCAGCATTCGGCCCGCAGCGGCGCCTTGCCCGGCGCATGGCAGTCATCGTCGAGGCTGGTGTAACGCAGGTCCTTGCTCGACTCGCAGTACACGCATTTGACCCGCACCACATGCCATTCACAGGCACACAGCGAACAGGCCAGGTAGCGCAGGCCGTTGTGCTTGCCACGGTTGCGCACCACCCCGGCCATCGCCGGCGAACCGCAGGCCGGGCACTGGGCCAGGCTGTCGGCGGGCTTGAGCTCAGGCGCGGGCAGCGCCAGCAACCAGCTGGACCAGGCCGCCTGCAAGGCCGCCCCAATGAACGGCACCAGCGCCGCGGGTACTGCGTCGTACTGGCCGGCGAGCAAGGCAATGCCCCAGCCCTTGCGCTGATGGTCGTCACTGCCACGCAGGGCTTGCAGCGCCTCACCCAACGGACCGCTGTTTTCCGCGCTGAAGTGCTTGAGCAAGCTCTGCAACCAGACCAGCCACGGCCCTTCACGCACCAGGCTGTCCGCCGCCAGCGGCGGTAAACCATGGCTTATGCACAGGCGCTGACGCTCCTCGGCCACCGGCATGCCAGCGGGCGGGTTATCCACAAGCTGCTGCTGGATATGGCACAAACGAGCCACCAGCTTCAGGTACTCGCCAAGGGCATTGCCCTCGGCCAGCTGCTCCAGGCGCGCGGCGCGCAGTTCGAACAGGTTGGCGGGTGGCAGGTGCAGGAACGGCGGCATCACCGCCGACGCTTCGATCTGCCCGGGTTCGAGTATCGTGCTCAAGCGCTCATCCTTCTTTTCGTCCGTGATTGCCCGGCGTCTTGTCGCCGGTCATTTCGCGGTACCACAACTCATGGTGCTTGCGCGCCCAGGCGCGACTGACCCAGCCATGCAGCATGGCGCCGATCGAGCCCTTGATCCAGATACCGGCATAGATGTGCACGATAATGCCGAGGATCAGCACGAACGCCGCCAGGGCGTGGAGCAGCGCGGACAGGCGAATGACCTCGATGCCGAACCAATGGCTGAAGTATGCGCGCCAGATCACCACGCCGCTGACCAGCAGCACCAGCATGCACACCAGCAAGGTCCAGAACAACAGCTTCTGCCCGGCGTTGTACTTGCCGATCGGCGGCACCCCCTCCTCCTTGTTGAGCATTACCCGGTCCACCCGGCGCAACCACAGGCGGTCGTTGGCGGTGATGAAGTTGGCGCGCCAGAAACGCAGCACCAGGCCGAGGAAGAACACGAACATCGCCACCCCGATGAAGGGGTGCAGGATGCGTGTCCACGGCCCACCACCGAACAGGTTGCTGAGCCAGAACAGCGCCGGATGGAACAGCGCCAGCCCCGACAGGCCAGCCAGGATGAACAGGATCGCGACGACCCAGTGGTTGCTGCGCTCGTTGGCGTTGTAGCGCAGGATGGGTTTGTTGTCGTTCATGGTCGCGGCTCCCCTTGCCCACCGGGCCTGGTCGGATCATAGACATGGACCGACGGGTCCACC
This sequence comes from Pseudomonas persica, assembly GCF_900291015.1. GTDB lineage: Bacteria > Pseudomonadota > Gammaproteobacteria > Pseudomonadales > Pseudomonadaceae > Aquipseudomonas. The sequence continues at coordinate 50,018 of NZ_OLKL01000008.1, read as the reverse complement.
TGGTGCACGCTTTCATCCGCTGGTGTCGGGTGTTCGTCCTCCTCCACCCGCTGTGGCCCGACCCGCACATAGTGGAAGAACCCGGCCAGCACCGCCGCGCCCATGGCCAGCAGCGCCAGCGGTTTGCTGAAGCCCTTCCACAGCCCCACCAGTGGGCTGATCACCGGCTGGTCCGGCAGGCCGGCGTACAACTTCGGCGTGTCGGCATGGTGCAGCACATACATCACGTGGGTGCCACCGACGCCGTCCGGGTCGTACAGCCCGGCCTTGTCATAGCCCCGTGACTTGAGGTCGACGATGCGCTCGGCGGCATGCACCTTCATCTCGTCCTTGCTGCCGAACACGATCGCCCCGGTGGGGCAGGTTTTCACGCAGGCCGGCTCCAGGCCCACGGACACGCGGTCGGAGCACAGGGTGCACTTGTACGCCTTGTGGTCCTTCTGCGAAATACGCGGGATGTTGAACGGGCAGCCGGTGATGCAGTAGCCACAACCGATGCAGTGGTCCTGGTTGAAGTCGACGATGCCGTTGGCGTGCTTGATGATCGCCCCCGGACTCGGGCAGGCCTTCAGGCAACCTGGCTCGGCGCAGTGCATGCAGCCGTCCTTGCGAATCAGCCACTCCAGGTTGCCGTCGTCGCGCTCGTGCTCGGTGAAGCGCATAAGGGTCCAGGTCTCGGCGGTGAGATCCTGGGGATTGTCGTAGGTGCCGTGGTTGTGGCCGACCTCGTCACGCAGTTCGTTCCACTCCGAACACGCCACCTGGCAGGCCTTGCAGCCGATGCACTTGGTGGTGTCGATCAGCTTGGCGACTTCCTGCTGCTGGCGTACCGAAGGCGGTACGGTGGTGGTGGCCGAGCGGGCGATGATGTCTTGGCTGGCCATCAGAGTTTCTCCACTTTGACGAGGAACGACTTGGACTCTGGCGTCTGGGTATTACCGTCACCCAGGAAAGGCACCAGGGTGTTGGTCAGGTAGCCATGCCGCGTAGCCCCGGTGAAGCCCCAGTGCAGCGGGATGCCGATCTGGTGCACGGTCTGGTTGTTGACCTTGAGCGGGCGAATCCGCTTGGTCACCACCGCCACTGCCTCGATATGCCCGCGCTTGCTCGACACCCGCACCCGGTCGCCGGCCTTGATACCCTTCTCGTTGGCCAGCACCTCGCCGATTTCGACGAACTGCTCGGGCTGGACAATGGCGTTGAGCGGGCAATGCTTGCTCCAGAAGTGGAAGTGCTCGGTCAGCCGGTAGGTGGTCGCCGCGTACGGGAACTCGTCGTGCTTGCCGAGGGTGTCCCACACCGAGTCGAAGACCCGCCCGGCCGGGTTGCTGGTGGCCTTCTTGTTCTGCGGGTGCAGCGGGTTGACGCCAATCGGCGTCTCGAACGGTTCGTAGTGCTCGGGGAACGGGCCTTCGGCCATCTTGTCGATGGCGAAGAACCGCGCCACGCCTTCAGGGTTCATGATGAACGGGTTCATCCCCGCCTCTGGCGGCGAGTCGACCTTGAAGTCGGGCACGTCGGTGCCGGTCCAGGCCTTGCCGTTCCACCACACCAGGCGCTTCTTCTCCGGGTCCCACGGCTTGCCTTGTGGATCGCTGGAAGCACGGTTGTAGAGGATGCGGCGGTTGGCCGGCCAGGCCCAGGCCCAGTTCTGCACCTGGTGCATGCCGTACGGGTCGCTGTTGTCACGGCGGGCCATCTGGTTACCCTGCTCGGTCCAGCTGCCGGCGAAGATCCAGCAGCCGGACGCGGTGCTGCCGTCATCCTTGAGCTGGCCAAAGCCTGCCAGTTGCTGACCGGCCTTGATCAGTGCACCCGTCGGGTCGGTGACGTCGGCCACCGCCCAGCCGTTCATTTCCTTGGCCAGTTCCTCCGGGGATGGCTCTTCAGGGATCTTGTATGGCCAGTTGATGTTCATCAGCGCGTCAGGGTAGGCGCCGCCCTCCGCCTGGTAACGTTGGCGCAGGCGCAGGAACAGCTCGCTCATGATGTGCACGTCGGTGCGGGTCTCGCCCGGGCCGTCGGCGCCCTTCCAGTGCCACTGCAGCCAGCGGCTGCTGTTGACCAGCGAGCCGTCTTCCTCGGCGAAGCAGGTGGTGGGCAGACGGATCACTTCGGTCTGGATGTTGGCCGTGTCGACATCGTTGAACGGCCCGACGTTGCGCCAGAACTCCGAAGTCTCGGTGGCCAGCGGGTCCATGATCACCAGCCACTTGAGCTTGCCCAGGGCCGCGGTGACGCGGTTCTTGTCCGGCAGCGCGGCAATCGGGTTGAAACCCTGGCACATGTAGCCGTTGACCTTGCCCTGGCCCATCATCTCGAACATGCGCAGCACATCGTAGGCCGGCACATCGAGCTTGGGCAGCCAGTCGTAGCCCCAGTTGTTCTCCGCCGTGGCGTTGGCGCCATACCAGGCCTTCATCAGGCTGACGTGGAACTTGCCGTAGTTCTGCCAGTACGACAGTTGCCCCGGGCGCAGTGGTTTGGAGGCGCGCTTGTCGATGTAGGCCGCGTAGTCCTGCTCGGCATCGCCGGCCAAGGTCAGGTAACCCGGCAACGAGTTGGACAGCAGGCCGAGGTCGGTCAGGCCCTGGATATTGGAGTGCCCGCGCAAGGCGTTGACCCCGCCACCCGGCATGCCGACGTTGCCCAGCAGCAACTGGACCATGGCCGCACTGCGGATGATCTGCGCGCCGATCGAGTGTTGCGTCCAGCCCAGCGCGTAGAGGATCGTCATGGTCTTGCCCGGTACCGAGCAGGTGGCGATCTCTTCCCAGATCTTCAGCATGGCGTCCTGCGGCATGCCACAGGTCATGCTCGCCAGCTCTGGGGTATAGCGGCTGTAGTGCTGCTTCATCAACTGGAACACGCAGCGCGGGTGCTGCAGGGTCGGGTCGACCTTGGCAAAACCGTCCTCACCCAGCTCGTAACCCCAGCCGGACTTGTCGGCATACACACGCTTGGCCTCGTCGTAGCCGCTGAACAGGCCATCCTCGAAACCATAATTCTCTTTGACGATGAACGACACGTCGGTGTAGTTGCGCACGTACTCGTGCTGGATCTTGTCGTTGCTCAGCAGGTAATTGATCAGCCCGCCCATGAAGGCGATGTCGGTACCGGTACGGATCGGTGCGTAGTAGTCTGCCACCGAAGCGGTACGGGTAAACCGCGGGTCGACCACGATCAGCCGCGCCTTGTTGTGCGCCTTGGCCTCGGTCACCCACTTGAAGCCGCACGGATGCGCTTCTGCTGCGTTGCCACCCATCACCAGGACCAGATTCGCGTTGGCGATATCGGACCAGTGGTTGGTCATGGCGCCACGGCCGTACGTCGGGGCAAGACTTGCCACCGTCGGGCCATGTCAGACACGAGCCTGGTTATCGAACCCCAGCATGCCGGTTGCGCGGACGACCTTGTGGGTCAGGTAGCCGGCCTCGCTGGAGGCGGCAGAAGCAGCGAGAAAACCGGTGGTGAGCCAGCGGTTGACCGTTTGCCCCTGGGCGTTCTTTTCGATGAAATTGGCGTCGCGGTCCTGCTTCATCAGGTCGGCGACGCGATCGAGCGCCTCGTCCCAGCTGACCCGCACCCACTCGCTGCTGCCCGGCTTGCGTACCTCGGGGTACTGCAGCCGGCTCGGGCTGTGGATGAAGTCCAGCAGGCCGGCGCCTTTCGGGCAGAGGGTGCCACGGTTGACCGGGTGGTCGGCGTCACCTTCGATATGGATGATGTTCTGTTTGACGTTCTTGCCCGCATCGCCCTGGCTGTACATGATCAGGCCGCAGCCGACCGAGCAGTAGGGGCAGGTGTTACGGGTTTCTTTGGTATGCGCCAGCTTGAAGTGACGCACCTGCTCGGCAAATGCGGGTGTCGGGGCCATGCCCAACGCCGCAAGGCTCGAGCCTCCAAGGCCGACGGCGGCGACCTTGAAGAACTGCCGACGGTTCAGGTCCATCGTGCACTCCTGATCAGGTGGTGGACGCACGGAACATGGCCGGCGCCTCTTGGTAGTCACGGTAGCGGCCAATTGATGGCTGCCAACAGACAAGACTAGCCAAGATTCGGGAAGGTGCGATGACATGGGTCAGCTGAAGGCGCTGTGTTGCCTGATTCGCGGGTGAACCCGCTCCCACAGGTATTACACATACCCAAGCTGTCGCGCTATTGCTGTGGGAGCGGGTTCACCCGCGAACACCGGCAACGCCGGTGCCATCCACCACTGGCCGATCAGCAAAGCGGCAGGTTGCGCACCACGTTCAGCGCCGCGCTGCTCTGGGCCACCGGCATGATCTCGATGGTATTGATGTTCACATGCGCCGGCTGCTCGGCAATCCAGGCCACCGTGGCCGCGATGTCCTCGGGCAGGATGGCCTGCACATCCCGGTACAGGGCCTGCACGGCATCCAGGTCGCCGTTCAGGCGCACCACCGAGAAATCGGTGCCCGAGCACAGCCCCGGCTCGATGTTGCTCACCCGCACGCGGGTGCCCGCGAGGTCGGCGCGCAGGTTGAGGCTGAACTGGCGGACGAAGGCCTTGCTGGCGCCATACACGTTACCGCCCGGGTAGGGGTAGGTGCCGGCGATCGAGCCGATGTTGATGATCATGCCGCTGTCGGCTTCCACCATCTGCGGCAGGATCTTGTGGGTGACCATGGCCAGGCCGGTGATGTTGGTGTCGATCATCCGCTGCCAGTTTTCCGCACTGCTGGCCTGGGCACGGTCCACACCCAGCGCCAGCCCGGCATTGTTGACCAGCAGGTCGATCTGCAGCGAAGCATCACGAATCTGCTCGACCGCCGTCTCGAGCGACAGCGGGTCGGTGACATCCAGCGCCAACGGAATGAAGTTGACACCCAGTTCGGTTGCCAGCGCTTGCAGCTTATCCATGCGCCGGGCGCCACCGATCACGCGGTAGCCTTTACCGATCAAGGTACGGCAGATGGCGCGGCCAAAGCCCGAGGAGGCGCCGGTTACGAATGCGGTTTTCATCAGTTGTCTCCTATGGATGGGGGTCAGGCCAGGTATTTCATGCCCAGGCTGGTAAACAGGCAGAGCATCGAGAACACCAATGCCTTGCGTACCACTTCGTTGCCCTTGCGCAGGGCCAGTGCGCTGCCCAGGTGGTTACCGAGGATGTTGCAGGCCACCAGCGGCAACGCCAGCAGGTAGACGACCTTGCCAGCAATGACGAAGGCCACCAGGGCGCCGATGTTGGAGGCGAAGTTGAAGGTTTTGGAGTTGGCCGAGCTGGAGACCAGGTCCATGCGCAGCAGGTAATGGAAGGCGATGATGAACATGCTGCCGGTACCGGGGCCGAAGAAGCCGTCATAGAAGCCGATGACCAGGCAGGTCAGCGGGACCACGGTGAACAGCACGCGCGATGACAGTTCGCGCTCCTCGACCGGGCGGTCCTTGGGGGTGAGGAAGATGAGGATGCCGAAGGGGATCAGCGCCAGGATGATCTTGCCCACGGTTTCCTGGGAGATCGACACGATCAGGTGCGCCCCCAGGTAGGCACCGAACAGCGAGAACGGCACGCCGACCAGCGCCACCTGCCAGACCATCTTGCTATTGGCCAGAAAGTTGCGGATCGCCGCCAGGGTGCCGAGGGTACTGACCAGTTTTTCCTGGCCGAGCGCTACTTGCGGTGGCATGCCGACCAGCAGAAAGCCCGGCACCAGGAACAACCCGCCGCCACCGGCAATGCTGTCGACGAAGCCGGCAACGAAGGCGATAGCTCCGAGCATGAGGACCGCCAGCAACCAGTGTTCCGCCCAGAAAGCGCCCAGAACTTCCATATTAAAGTCCATCCAGTGGAGTGTCCTGCCAAGCACAACGCAAGTGTGCATGTCCCAATCAGCGCGGTGATTGTAATTACAAAGATTGAATCGATGCAATATAAAATTAAATCGACTCAATGGCGATGATTGTCATCATTACCCGCATCTTGGCTTTCATGTTAGGCTTGCGCGCAATTGCAGAATCTGGTGCCATTTCCATGTGGGTCCCTCAATACGGCGATCAAACCCAGCCGGTTTACCTGATGATCGCTAATGCCCTTGAACAGGACATCGAAAGTGGTCGGCTTGCAGCAGGCGATCGTTTGCCCACCCTCAAAGACCTTGCCGAGGCACTCAATGTAACCCCCGGCACCGTTGGAAGAGCCTACGACGAAGCCGCCAAGCGCGGCCTGGTGGTTGGAGAGGTGGGCCGTGGCACATTTGTCAGGCAGTTGCGACAGCGGTTATCCACCCCATCGGTGCCTGCCCCCGTTACTGGCGAAAGCAGCCAGATCGATCTCTCGATCATCAAACCCAACGACGCCCACATGAGTGAGTGGTTGGGTGCGGCGATCAGCGAGCTGGCCACTTCTCCGGACCTGGGGCAGGTACTCGACTATGTGACTGAGGGGGGTCACACCTCCCACAAACAAGCAGGGGCAGCCTGGATTCAGCGCTGGCTGCCTGATGCTCGCTGGCAACAGGTTGTACTGACCTCTGGCGCCCAGCATGGACTATTGGTGGCCATCAGCAGCCTGTCGAAGAGCGACGATGTGGTGCTGTGCGAATCGTTCTGCTACCCGGGCATCATCTCCCTGGCCCACAGCATGGGCCGCCGCCTGCGCGGCGTGGCCATGGACGAGCACGGCCTGATTCCCGAGGCATTGCGCGCGGCCTGCCTGGAGCACCGCCCTTCCCTGCTGGTGTGCGTCACCACCCACCAGAACCCGACCAACTCGATCATGCCCCACGCACGGCGCCAGGCCATCGCCGAGATAGCCCGCGAGTTCGACCTGTTTATCGTCGATGACGATATCTACGGTTTTCTCGAACCCGCAGCGGATTACCAGCCACTGGCCGCGTATGCGCCTGAACGCTCGGTGTACCTCACCAGCCTGTCCAAAAGTGTGCTGCCGGCGCTGCGCATCGGTTACCTGTACGCGCCACCGCAAACCCTCTCGCGGTTATCGTCGATGGTACGCAGCAGCGTCTGGATGCCATCGCCGTTGATGGCGCAACTGGCCAGCAACCTGATCAACAGCGGCATGGCCGACCAGTTGGTGCGGGTACAGCAGGACGAGGCAGCCGCGCGCCAGCAAATGGCCCGGGAGATCCTTGGCAGGTACAAGATCCGCAGCCAGCCCAACAGCTTCCACATCTGGCTGGAGTTACCGGAGCCGTGGACCAGCGACGAATTCGCCAACCTGGCGCGCGACAATGGCGTCACGGTGGTCAGTGGCAGCCAGTTCCTGCCGGAACGCAGCCACGCCAACTGCGGCGTGCGAATTGCCCTGATGGCCCCCAAGCGCGAGGAACTGGGCTTTGCCCTGACCAAGCTGGTCAGCCTGCTGGATTCGCCGGAGCCGCGGTTGTTCTATTGAACTGACCTGGTACTGGTGTTGCAGTACCACTTTTTGGGGCGCTTTGCGCCCCTTTCGCGACGCAAGGCCGCACACAGCTAATCCGCTGCAGGTGAGGGTCCGCGCACCCCAAACCTACAAGTAAGAGAAAAATTCTTCGCGCCTCTGACCCGACTGCTCGTCAGCCGACTTCGATATTGAAATCATCGCCACCCAGATACCGGATGTGAACTGTTCCAGTCACAATCTGCCCATTTGGCGCGATGAGTTTGCAGATCGTCAGCAGGAACGCCTCTCGCCCCATCGGTTTCTTTGAATACAGATAACCACCCAAAGTAAACAGCGCACCACCAGCGGTCATTATCGGCCCTGCGTACATCTGGACATACTGAAACCAGGAGGGGCCGGCAGAACGATAGTAGGTGATCGTCGACGAGCCGAAAACCAGAGCACCGATGGCCAGCGCAGCGATGGAAAAACCCAACAGGAGTAGGAGCGCTCCCGTGTAGCCTGCACCCTTGTCGCAACCATTGAGGTACACAGCGTAACCTTCGCTGAACCCCGGGATACGATAGTCGCCCACTGAAGAATTCAGTTTGATTTCTATTTGATCTTCACTTTCTGATTGCATGATCCACTCCTTAGAAAGCATGGATACTAAGCAATCAGGGCAGCACATAGTTGGCGCTGGAGCAACTTCAGAAACCCCCTACAAAAAAGAAAGATACTTCATTGAAATAGTTTAAGCACCAGCCAATACGCTCACATCGTTTCCTTGCTCCAGACATAAAAAAACCCGGAGCAATTGCCCCGGGCTTTTTGGTCTGACGCGATGCCTAACCGTTCGAATCAGAACGGAATATCGTCATCGAAGCTGTCGAAGTCAGCCGCCGGCTGCGGGGCTGGCTGCTGCGGTGCCGGGCGCTGAGGAGCCTGTTGCGGACGCGGGGCCTGCTGGCGCGGCGCCTGGTTGTACTGTTGCTGCTGACCGCCACCGTAGTTGCCGCCACCCTGGTTGTACGGGTCACCGCCCTGCTGCTGGCCTTGCGGACGGCCGCCGAGCAGCTGCATGGTGCCGTTGATGTCGACGATGATCTCGGTGGTGTAGCGCTTGATGCCGTCTTTTTCCCACTCGCGGGTCTGCAGCTTGCCTTCGATATAGCACTGCGAACCCTTGCGCAGGTATTCGCCAGCGATCTCGGCAACCTTGCCGAACAGCGACACACGGTGCCACTCGGTACGCTCGACCTTCTGGCCCGACTGCTTGTCGGTCCACTGCTCGCTGGTAGCCAGGCTCAGGTTGGTCACGGCGTTACCGTTGGGCAGGTAGCGGACTTCGGGATCCTGGCCACAGGTGCCGACCAGAATGACTTTGTTAACCCCACGGGCCATAACGTTCTCCTAGGCTTCGCACGCCGAAGAGGCCGGGTTCACCAGGCGCTCGAGGGTCGTACGGTCCAAAATTTTCGTATCCAGTTTGATATAGATGGCGGCTTCTTCCGCCACCACGACGGCGTCGGTCACACCCGGCACGGCCATCAGGCGCTCGGTCAGGCCGGCTTCGCGGACTGCCTCTGGCGTCAGCGGCATGCGCAGGCTGGTCACATAGGGCGGCTCGTTCATGCGCAAGGCGACGACCAACCAGATGGCACACAGTACCGCACAACCGAGGAACACCATGCTCAGCCCGCCGTGCTGGAACAACCAGCCACCGAGGATTCCTCCCAAGGCAGCGCCGAGGAACTGGCTGGTGGAGTAAACCCCCATTGCCGTCCCCTTGCCACCCGCAGGCGACACCTTGCTCACCAGCGAAGGCAGCGATGCCTCCAGCAGGTTGAATGCAGTAAAGAATACCACGGTGCCGATCACCAGTCCGCGCAAACCGTCAGCCCACTGCCAGAAGAACACCTCCACCAGCAGCAACACACTGACCGCCCCGGCCAGTACGCGTTTCATCCTGCGCTTTTTTTCGCCGTAGATGATGAACGGAACCATTGCAAAAAATGAGATGAACAACGCGGTAAGGTACACCCACCAGTGCTGCTCCTTCGGCAGGCCACCACGTTCGACGAAGGCCAGTGGCAGTGCCACGAAGCTGGCCATGAGGATGGCGTGGAGGATGAAGATACCCACGTCCAAACGCAGAAGGTCCGGATGGCGCAGGGTCGGGCCGATCGCCTGGCGCGCCACGCCCGATTCACGGTGCTGCAGAATGCTGTGGGTATTGGGCACGACAAAAGCGATCAGCAAGATACCGACCAGGGCAAGTCCTGCCGTGGTGAGGAACAATCCTGACAAACCAAAGGCACGGGTCAGCAACGGGCCGACGACCATGGCGACGGCAAACGACAGGCCGATGCTCATGCCGATCATGGCCATGGCCTTGGTCCGGTGCTGTTCGCGGGTGAGGTCGGACAGCAGCGCCATTACCGCAGCGGAAATCGCCCCGGCCCCCTGCAGGATACGCCCGGCGATCACCCCCCAGATGGAGTCGGCCTGGGCCGCCAATACACTGCCCAGGGCAAAGATCACCAATCCCAGGTAAATCACTGGCCGGCGGCCGATGCGATCGGAAATCATCCCGAACGGGATCTGCAATACGGCCTGGGTCAGGCCATAGGCACCAATGGCCAGGCCGATCAGCGCGGGCGTGGCACCGGCCAGGTCCATGCCGTAGGTGGCCAGCACCGGCAAGACCATGAACATGCCCAGCATACGAAAGGCAAAGACCAGGGCCAGGCCGCCAGCGGCGCGGGTTTCGCCGCCACTCATGCGCTCGTTGTGGGTGTCGTGCATGGATTAACCTCGTGTGAACCGGCGGCGATTCTATCAGTCCGACAGCGTGACGGCATCTACGCGACGCTTTGCCGCGTACTGGCAGGGCGCCGTATACTTCCTTGTTTATGCCCGCCGAGCGAGGCCGCAGTGGACAAGATCCTGATTCGTGGGGCACGCACCCACAACCTGAAGAACATCGACCTGACCCTGCCCCGGGACAAGCTGATCGTGATCACCGGCCTGTCCGGTTCCGGCAAGTCGTCCCTGGCGTTCGACACCCTGTACGCCGAAGGCCAGCGCCGCTATGTGGAATCGCTGTCGGCCTATGCCCGGCAGTTCCTGTCGATGATGGAAAAGCCTGACGTCGACACCATCGAGGGCCTGTCGCCGGCCATTTCCATCGAGCAGAAGTCGACCTCGCACAACCCCCGCTCCACGGTCGGCACCATCACCGAAATCTACGACTACCTGCGCCTGCTGTACGCCCGCGTCGGTACCCCTCGCTGCCCGGACCACGATATCCCGCTGGAGGCGCAAACGATCAGCCAGATGGTCGACCTGGTGCTGGAGCGCCCGGAAGGCAGCAAGCTGATGCTGCTGGCGCCAGTGGTGCGCGAGCGCAAGGGCGAGCACCTGGCAGTGTTCGACGAACTGCGCGCCCAGGGTTTTGTGCGCGCCCGGGTCAACGGCAAGCTCTACGAGCTGGACGAACTGCCCAAACTGGACAAGCAGAAAAAGCACAGCATCGATGTGGTAGTCGACCGTTTCAAGGTCCGCGCCGACCTCCAGCAGCGTCTGGCCGAGTCGTTCGAGACCGCGCTGAAGCTGGCCGACGGCATCGCCCTGGTGGCACCGATGGACGACGAGCAAGGCGAAGAGATGATCTTCTCCGCACGCTTCGCCTGCCCGGTCTGTGGCCATGCGATCAGTGAGCTGGAACCGAAGTTGTTCTCCTTCAACAACCCGGCTGGCGCCTGCCCGACCTGCGATGGCCTGGGAGTGAAGCAGTTCTTCGACACCAAGCGCCTGGTCAATGCCGAGCTCACCTTGGCCGAAGGTGCGATCCGCGGCTGGGACCGCCGTAACGTGTACTACTTCCAGATGCTCGGCTCACTTGCCGCGCATTATGGCTTCAGCCTGGAGGAGCCGTTCGGCGAGCTGTCAGCCGAACACCAGAAGGTAATCCTGCAGGGTAGCGGCAAGCAGAGTGTCGACTTCAAGTACCTCAACGACCGCGGCGATATCGTCAAGCGCTCGCACCCGTTCGAAGGCATCGTGCCGAACCTGGAGCGCCGCTACCGCGAGACCGAGTCGGCCACCGTGCGCGAGGAGCTGGCCAAGTTCCTCGGCACCCAGCCCTGCCCGGATTGCCGCGGTACCCGCCTGCGCCGTGAAGCGCGCCATGTTTGGGTAGGCGAAAAGACCTTGCCGGCGGTGACCAACCTGCCGATTGGCGAAGCCAGCAACTACTTCGGCGAACTGACCCTGACCGGCCGCCGCGGCGAAATTGCGGCAAAGATCCTCAAGGAAATCTGCGAGCGCCTGCAGTTCCTGGTCAACGTCGGTCTCGACTATCTCACCCTCGACCGCAGCGCCGATACCCTGTCCGGTGGCGAAGCGCAGCGTATCCGCCTGGCCAGCCAGATCGGCGCTGGCCTGGTGGGGGTGATGTACATCCTCGATGAACCATCCATCGGCCTTCATCAGCGTGACAACGACCGCCTGCTGGCCACCCTCAACCACCTGCGCGACCTGGGCAACACGGTGATCGTGGTGGAACACGACGAGGACGCCATTCGCCTGGCCGACTACGTGGTCGACATCGGCCCGGGGGCCGGCGTGCACGGCGGGCAGATCGTCGCTGAGGGCTCGCCGCAGGAGGTCATGAATCACCCTGATTCACTGACCGGCAAGTACCTGTCCGGGCGCAAGAAGATTGTCGTGCCGGCCAAGCGCACGCCGCGCAACAAGAAGCTGCAACTCAAGCTCAAGGGCGCACGCGGCAACAACTTGCAGAACGTCGACCTGGAAGTGCCAATCGGCCTGCTGACCTGCGTGACCGGGGTGTCCGGCTCGGGCAAGTCGACGCTGATCAACAACACCCTGTTCCCCCTGGCCGCCACCGCCCTGAATGGTGCAAGCAGCCTGGAAGCGGCGCCGCATGCCAGCATGGATGGCTTGCAGCATCTGGACAAGGTAGTGGATATCGACCAGAGCCCGATCGGCCGCACCCCGCGCTCCAACCCGGCGACCTACACCGGCATCTTCACGCCGATCCGCGAGCTGTTCTCCGGCGTGCCGGAGTCGCGCTCGCGCGGTTATGGCCCCGGGCGCTTCTCGTTCAACGTCAAGGGTGGCCGTTGCGAGGCCTGCCAGGGCGATGGCCTGATCAAGGTGGAAATGCACTTCCTGCCGGATATCTACGTGCCATGCGATGTGTGCAAGAGCAAGCGCTACAACCGCGAAACCCTGGAGATCAAGTACAAGGGCAAAAACATCCACGAGGTGCTGGAAATGACCATCGAGGATGCCCGCGAGTTCTTCGATGCGGTGCCGGCGCTGGCGCGCAAGCTGCAGACGCTGATGGATGTGGGCCTGTCGTACATCAAGCTGGGGCAGTCGGCGACCACGCTGTCTGGCGGTGAGGCGCAGCGGGTGAAGCTGTCGCGCGAGCTATCCAAGCGCGATACCGGCAAGACCCTGTACATCCTCGACGAGCCGACCACAGGCCTGCACTTTGCCGATATCCAGCAACTGCTGGACGTGCTGCATCGCCTGCGCGACCACGGCAATACCGTGGTGGTGATCGAACACAATCTGGATGTGATCAAGACCGCCGACTGGCTGGTGGACCTGGGGCCGGAGGGTGGCTCAAAGGGTGGACAAATCATTGCCTGCGGTACGCCGGAAGAGCTGAGCGAAATGCAGCAGTCGTATACCGGGCACTACCTGAAACCGCTGCTGGAGCGGGACCGAGCCTGAGTGCTGACGGCGCAATGAAAAAGCCCCGGGTACCGTTGGTGCCAGGGGCTTTTTCTTGAGTCTGTGGATAACTTACATCTGCGATTGCAGGTAGTTTTCCAGGCCAATGGCCTTGATCAGGCCCTGCTGCTTCTCCAGCCAGTAGGTATGATCTTCTTCGGTATCGGCCAGCTGCGCACGCAGGATGTCACGGCTGACGTAGTCCTTGTGCAGCTCGCACAGTTCGATGCCTTTGCACAGCGCGCCGCGCACCTTGTACTCAAGCTTGAGGTCAGCCGCGATCATTTCCGGCACGGTGCTGCCCACTTCCAGGTCGTCCGCGCGCATGTCAGGGGTGCCTTCGAGCATGAGGATGCGACGCATCAGGGCATCGGCGTGCTGCGTCTCTTCTTCCATTTCGTGGTTGATGCGCTCGTAGAGCTTGGACAGGCCCCAGTCTTCGTACATGCGCGAATGAATGAAGTACTGGTCGCGTGCCGCCAGTTCGCCCTTCAGCAGCGTGACGAGATAGTTGATTACGTCCGGATGGCCTTGCATCGCCCTGATTCTCCATATGAAAACGTCTATGCCACATAGTGTGAACCAGCTTTTGCCTACGGTCACTGAAAAACGCGCAATTAGAAGCAAAAAATCGGTTAAACAGTAGTGATATTCATTGAAAAACCGCCCAAATGAGGGCGGTTCTTCTTATCACTTCGACTTAAGCGAGACTGATCTCCAAAGCCTTGGCAATCCCCTCGCCATAGGCCGGATCGGCCTTGAAGAAGTACTGCAGCTGGCGCTGGACCACATCTTCGCTGACGCCTGCCATGGTGCCAGCAATGTTGTTGATCAGCAGGGCTTTCTGCTCATCGTTCATCAGGCGAAACAGCGCCCCGGCGTGGCTGTAGTAGTCGGTGTCCTCGCGGTGGTCGTAGCGATCAGCCGAACCATTCAGGGCCAGTGCAGGCTCGGCATGGCGCGGCGACTGCTTCGGTGCATGACTGTAGCTGTTGGGCTCATAGTTCGGCGCGCTGCCGTAACTGCCGGTGGCCATGGAACCGTCACGCTGATAGCTGTTAACCGGACAGCGTGGCGCGTTCACCGGGAGTTGCTGGTGGTTGGTGCCTACCCGGTAGCGGTGGGCGTCAGCGTAGGCGAATACCCTCCCCTGCAGCATGCGATCCGGCGACAAGCCGACACCCGGCACCATGTTGCTCGGGCCAAAGGCAGCCTGCTCGACCTCGGCAAAGTAGTTGAGCGGGTTACGGTTAAGCTCCAGCACGCCCACCTCGATCAACGGGTAGACCTTTTGCGACCAGGTCTTGGTCACGTCGAAGGGGTTTTCGTCGCGGCTGGCAGCCTCGGTTTCGCTCATCACCTGAATGCAAACTGTCCAACGTGGATAGTCGCCACGCTCAATGGCCTCGAACAAGTCGCGCTGGGCGTAATCAGGGTCCGTGCCGGCCAGGCGTGCAGCATCTGCCGGGGCGAGGTTCTTGATGCCTTGCTGAGTCTTGAAGTGCCATTTCACCCAAGTGCGCTCACCCTTGCCATTGATCAGGCTGTAGGTGTGGCTACCGAAGCCGTGCATGTGACGATAGCCGTCCGGAATGCCACGGTCAGAGAACAGGATGGTGATCTGGTGCAACGCCTCGGGCGAGTGCGACCAGAAGTCCCACATCATCTGAGCATTCTTCAGGTTGGACTGCGGGTGGCGTTTCTGGGTATGGATAAAATCGGGGAACTTCAGCGGGTCGCGAATGAAGAACACCGGCGTGTTGTTGCCAACAATGTCCCAGTTGCCTTCCTCGGTGTAGAACTTGACGGCGAAGCCACGTGGGTCGCGCTCGGTGTCTGCCGAGCCACGCTCGCCGCCGACGGTGGAGAAACGCAGGAAGGTTTCAGTTTGCTTGCCGATTTGCTCGAACAGCTTGGCACTGGTGTAGCCAGTGATATCACGGGTAACGGTGAAAGTGCCGTAGGCACCCGAGCCTTTAGCGTGAACACGGCGCTCAGGAATGTTTTCGCGGTTGAAATGAGCGAGCTTCTCGATCAGGTGGAAATCATCGAGCAGCAACGGGCCACGTGGGCCGGCGGAGCGGGAATTCTGGTTATCGGCTACAGGTGCACCGCTGGCGGTGGTGAGAATCTTGCTCATGGGCTCTCCTTATCGGTCACGAAACGCCGGCTGATCGGCTGTGACGAGAGTATCGACGAGCAAGGTTACAGGGACAAATTCATTACATGACTTGAATCAATAGAAATAAACAATGCATACAGAAACAAAAAACCGGGCACTAGGCCCGGTTCTTTGTAGCAGACAGAACGTCTTACTCAGCAGCTTCTACAGCACCGCCGACCGGACGATCAACCAGCTCGACGTACGCCATAGGCGCGTTGTCGCCAGCGCGGAAACCGCACTTCAGGATGCGCAGGTAGCCGCCCTGACGGGTGGCGTAACGCTTGCCCAGGTCGTTGAACAGTTTGCCAACGGCGGACTTCGAACGGGTACGGTCGAAGGCCAGACGACGGTTAGCAACGCTGTCTTCCTTGGCCAGGGTGATCAGCGGCTCGGCAACGCGGCGCAGTTCCTTGGCTTTCGGCAGGGTGGTTTTGATCAGCTCGTGCTCGATCAGCGACACTGCCATGTTCTGGAACATAGCCTTGCGGTGAGAGCTGGTACGGCTCAGGTGACGTCCACTTTTACGATGACGCATGATTCATTCCTTACCAAACACTACGTTCGGTGATTACGACGATCAGGCGGTCGCCTTGTCGTCTTTCTTAAGACTTGCAGGCGGCCAGTTGTCGAGGCGCATGCCGAGAGACAGACCACGAGAGGCCAGGACGTCCTTGATTTCAGTCAGGGACTTCTTGCCCAGGTTAGGAGTCTTCAACAGCTCTACTTCGGTACGCTGAATCAGGTCGCCGATGTAGTAGATGTTCTCCGCCTTGAGGCAGTTGGCCGAACGTACAGTCAGTTCCAGGTCGTCAACCGGACGCAGCAGGATCGGATCGATCTCGTCTTCCTGCTCGACTACGACAGGCTCGCTGTCACCTTTGAGGTCGACGAACGCGGCCAGCTGCTGTTGCAGGATGGTCGCAGCGCGGCGAATAGCCTCTTCAGGATCCAGGGTGCCGTTGGTTTCCAGATCAATGACCAGCTTGTCCAGGTTGGTACGCTGTTCAACACGGGCGTTCTCGACCACATAGGCGATACGACGCACCGGGCTGAACGAAGCGTCCAGCTGCAAACGGCCAATGCTACGGCTTTCGTCTTCGTCGGTTTGACGGGAGTCGGCCGGCTCGTAACCACGACCACGAGCTACAGTGAGCTTCATGTTCAGGGCGCCGTTCGACGCCAGGTTCGCGATTACGTGATCGGGGTTGACGATCTCGACATCGTGATCCAGCTGAATATCGGCAGCGGTAACCACCCCCGAACCCTTTTTCGACAAGGTCAGCGTAACTTCGTCACGACCGTGCAGTTTGATAGCCAGGCCTTTCAGGTTCAACAGGATTTCAATTACGTCTTCCTGAACACCTTCGATCGCGGAGTACTCGTGGAGTACGCCGTCGATCTCGGCCTCGACTACTGCACAGCCAGGCATGGAGGACAACAGGATGCGG
Source organism: Pseudomonas persica (assembly GCF_900291015.1). GTDB lineage: Bacteria > Pseudomonadota > Gammaproteobacteria > Pseudomonadales > Pseudomonadaceae > Aquipseudomonas. The sequence goes on along the minus strand of NZ_OLKL01000008.1, from coordinate 33,289 downwards.
CGCAGCGCGTTGCCCAGGGTATGGCCGAAGCCACGCTCGAGAGGCTCGAGCGTGATCTTGGCGCGGGTCGGACTGACTACCTGCACATCAATGTGGCGGGGAGTCAGGAACTCATTTACCGAAATCTGCATGGATGCACCTATTTTCTAGCCCTTACTTGGAGTAGAGCTCGACAATCAGGTTCTCGTTGATGTCGGCAGACAGGTCGCTGCGAGCAGGAACGTTCTTGAAAACGCCCGACTTTTTAGCAGCATCCACGTCAACCCACTCAACGCGGCCACGCTGGGCGCACAGTTCAAGGGCTTGAACAATGCGCAGCTGGTTCAGCGACTTCTCGCGAACCGCGACCACGTCACCCGGACGAACTTGGTAGGATGGAATGTTTACAGTCTTACCGTTGACGCTGATCGCTTTGTGCGAAACCAGCTGACGGGACTCGGAACGAGTCGAGCCGAAGCCCATACGGTAGACGACGTTATCCAGACGGCACTCGAGCAGTTGCAGCAGGTTTTCACCGGTTGCGCCTTTTTTCGAGGCTGCAGCCTGGTAGTAACCGCGGAACTGACGCTCCAGAACACCGTAGATACGACGAACTTTTTGTTTCTCGCGCAGCTGGGTACCGTAGTCGGACTGACGGCCACGGCGCTGGCCGTGAATACCTGGGGCTGCTTCGATGTTGCACTTCGATTCCAGAGCGCGAACGCCGCTCTTCAGGAACAGGTCAGTGCCTTCACGACGAGACAGTTTGCATTTTGGACCAATGTAACGTGCCATTCTTCTGTCTCCTGATTACACGCGACGCTTCTTCGGCGGACGGCACCCGTTGTGCGGGATAGGCGTCACGTCGGTGATGCTGGCGATCTTGTAGCCGCAGCTGTTCAGTGCACGAACGGCGGACTCACGACCTGGACCTGGACCCTTGACGTTAACGTCGAGGTTCTTCAGACCGTATTCCAGCGCAGCTTGACCAGCACGCTCAGCAGCGATCTGGGCTGCGAACGGGGTGGATTTGCGCGAACCACGGAAACCCGAACCACCGGAGGTCGCCCAGGACAAAGCGTTGCCCTGACGGTCGGTGATGGTCACGATGGTGTTGTTGAAAGAGGCATGGATGTGGGCGATGCCATCAACCACTGTCTTTTTGACTTTCTTACGAGGACGAGCAGCAGGTTTTGCCATGTCTATATTCCTGGGCGATTACTTGCGGATCGGCTTACGCGGGCCCTTACGGGTGCGTGCGTTGGTCTTGGTGCGCTGACCGCGAACCGGCAGACCTTTACGATGACGCAGGCCGCGGTAGCAACCCAGGTCCATCAAGCGCTTGATCTTCATGTTGATGTCACGACGCAGGTCACCTTCGGTGGTGAACTTCGCGACTTCGCCACGCAGGGTTTCGATTTGCTCGTCGCTCAGATCCTTGATCTTAGCGGCTGGGTTTACACCAGCGTCTGCACAGATCTTCTGTGCAGTAGTGCGACCGACACCATAGATGTAGGTCAGCGAGATAACAGCATGCTTGTTATCTGGAATGTTGACGCCTGCAATACGGGCCATTCAGTGGGACTCCAATTGACAGCTACCTACGCCCCGGAAGCCAAGAAATAGGGCGCGAGATAATATCGCTGTAGAAACGAATAATCAACCCAGCAGCACACTAGCTGCTGGGTTTGAAGCGCAGATCACACTCAGCCTTGGCGCTGTTTGTGACGCGGTTCCGCGCTGCAGATCACTCGTACGACGCCTTCGCGACGGATGATCTTGCAGTTACGGCACAGCTTTTTCACCGATGCACGAACTTTCATTACCGACTCCTCGAACCTTAGGGGCGTATCAGCGCAGCAGACCGCTGCCACCGTAGCCTTTCAGGTTGGCTTTCTTCATCAGGGATTCGTACTGGTGCGAAACGAGGTGCGATTGTACTTGGGACATGAAGTCCATCACAACCACTACCACAATCAGCAACGAGGTCCCGCCAAGGTAGAACGGCACATTTGCTGCCACCACCAGGAACTGGGGCAGAAGGCAGACGGCCATCATGTAAAGAGCACCGAACATGGTCAGACGGGTCAGAACGCCATCAATGTAGCGTGCCGACTGCTCACCAGGACGGATACCCGGAATAAAGGCACCGGACTTCTTCAGGTTTTCCGCTACGTCTTTCGGGTTGAACATCAGCGCTGTGTAGAAGAAGCAGAAGAAAATGATCCCTGCACTAAACAGCAGAATGTTCAACGGCTGACCAGGAGCGATCGACTGCGAGATGTCCTGCAGCCAGCCCATACCTTCGGACTGACCGAACCAGGCACCCAGCGAAGCCGGGAACAGCAGAATGCTGCTCGCGAAAATGGCCGGGATAACCCCCGCCATGTTCACCTTCAGCGGCAAGTGGCTAGTCTGCGCAGCGAAGACCTTGCGGCCCTGCTGACGCTTGGCGTAGTGAACGGCGATACGACGCTGACCACGCTCGATGAACACCACGAAACCGATAATCGCTACTGCCAGCAAACCGATAGCGACCAGGGCGAAAATGTTGATATCGCCTGTGCGCGCAGACTCGAAAGACTGCCCGATTGCTCTCGGAAGACCGGCAACGATACCTGCGAAGATCAACATCGAGATACCGTTGCCCACACCGCGCTCGGTGATCTGCTCACCCAGCCACATCATGAACATCGCGCCTGCCACGAAGGTGGAGACGGCGACGACATGGAAGCCCAGGCCTGCAGAAAACGCCACGCCCTGGTTGGCCAGGCCAATGGACATGCCAATGGCTTGAACCAGTGCCAGGATAACGGTGCCGTAGCGGGTGTACTGGCTGATCTTGCGACGGCCAGCTTCACCTTCCTTCTTCAACTGCTCCAGTTGCGGGCTGACCGCCGTCATCAGCTGCATGATGATCGATGCCGAGATGTACGGCATGATCCCCAGTGCAAAGATGCTCATGCGCTCGAGCGCGCCACCGGAAAACATGTTGAACAAGCTAAGAATGGTCCCCTCATTCTGCCGAAACAGATCCGCCAGACGGTCTGGATTGATGCCAGGAACCGGGATATGCGCACCTATCCGATAGACGATGATCGCCATGAACAGAAAGCGCAGACGAGCCCAGAGTTCCGACATCCCGCCCTTACCGAGCGAAGAGAGAGCACCTTGCTTAGCCATTTATTCCTCGAACTTGCCGCCAGCTGCTTCGATAGCCGCACGCGCACCCTTGGTGGCTGCGATACCCTTGATGGTGACTGCGCGAGTGACTTCGCCAGACAGCATGATTTTCACGCGCTGTACGTTCTGGCCAATCACGTTGGCATCCTTCAGGGATTGCACGGAGATCACGTCGCCTTCCACCTTGGCCAGCTCGGACAGACGCACTTCGGCGCGGTCCATGGCTTTCAGCGAAACGAAGCCGAACTTCGGCAGACGACGGTGCAGCGGCTGTTGACCGCCTTCGAAGCCAGGAGCGATCGAACCACCCGAACGGGAAGTCTGACCTTTGTGGCCACGGCCGCCGGTCTTACCCAGACCGCTACCGATACCACGACCTGGACGATGCTTCTCGCGACGGGAACCCGGCGCTGGACTCAGATCATTGAGTTTCATCGATTAACCCTCGACCTTCAGCATGTAGTAAGCCTTGTTGATCATCCCGCGGTTCTCGGGAGTATCCTGGACTTCTACAGTGTGACCGATGCGACGCAGACCCAGACCCTTAACGCACAGCTTGTGGTTAGGCAGACGGCCCGAGACGCTCTTGATCAGCGTTACTTTTACGGTTGCCATGATCAGAAGATCTCCTCGACGCTCTTGCCGCGCTTGGCAGCAATGGATTCAGGAGATTGCATGGCTTTCAGACCCTTGAAGGTGGCGTAAACCACGTTCACAGGGTTGGTCGAACCGTAGCACTTGGCCAGAACGTTCTGAACACCAGCAACTTCCAGGACAGCACGCATTGCGCCACCGGCGATGATACCGGTACCTTCCGAAGCAGGCTGCATGTAAACCTTCGAGGCGCCGTGGGCAGCCTTGGTGGCGTACTGCAGGGTGGTGCCCTTCAGGTCAACCTGGATCATGTTGCGGCGAGCAGCTTCCATGGCTTTCTGGATCGCGGCAGGTACTTCGCGCGACTTGCCACGGCCGAAGCCAACACGACCTTTACCATCACCTACCACGGTCAGCGCGGTGAAGGTGAAGATACGGCCGCCTTTTACGGTTTTGGCAACGCGGTTAACTTGAACCAGTTTCTCGATGTAGCCTTCGTCGCGCTTTTGATCGTTATTTGCCATAACTTAGAACTCCAGCCCGCCTTCACGAGCAGCATCAGCCAGCGCTTTGACGCGGCCATGGTACTTGAAGCCGGAACGGTCAAAGGCAACTTGAGATACACCGGCGGCTTTCGCACGCTCAGCTACCAGCTTGCCAACCTTAGTGGCCGCGTCGATGTTGCCAGTGGCGCCATCACGCAGGTCTTTGTCCAAGGTCGAGGCGCTTGCCAGAACCTTGCTGCCGTCGGCCGAAATGACCTGGGCGTAGATGTGCTGCGAGGAGCGGAACACGCACAGGCGCACGACTTCGAGTTCGTGCATCTTGAGACGTGCTTTGCGAGCGCGACGCAGTCGAATAACTTTTTTGTCGGTCATTTACTAGGCCCTACTTCTTCTTGGCTTCTTTACGACGGACTACTTCGTCCGCGTAACGCACACCTTTACCTTTGTAAGGCTCTGGCGGACGGAAGTCGCGGATTTCAGCGGCCACCTGACCTACCAGCTGCTTGTCGATACCCTTGATCAGGATGTCGGTCTGGCTAGGCGTTTCAGCGGTGATACCGGCTGGCAGTTCGTAGTCCACTGGGTGAGAGAAGCCCAGGGCCAGGTTCAGGACGGTGCCTTTGGCCTGTGCCTTGTAACCAACACCGACCAGCTGGAGCTTGCGCTCGAAGCCTTGGCTTACGCCTTGGACCATGTTGTTGACCAGAGCACGGGTAGTACCGGCCATGGCACGAGCTTGCTGGTCACCATTGCGAGCGACGAAACGCAGCTCACCAGACTCTTCGGTAACTTCAACAGACGAGTGAACGTTCAGTTCGAGAGTGCCTTTGGCACCCTTCACCGAAAGCTGCTGGCCGGCGAATTTGACTTCGACACCGGATGGCAGCTTAACGGGGTTCTTAGCGACGCGAGACATGTCTATCTCCCCTTAGAACACTGTGCACAGAACTTCGCCGCCGACACCGGCAGCGCGCGCAGCGCGATCAGTCATCACACCTTTGTTGGTGGAGACGATAGACACGCCCAGGCCGCCACGTACTTTCGGCAGCTCTGTGACGGACTTGTACTGGCGCAGGCCTGGACGGCTGGAGCGCTTCAGTTCCTCGATGACCGGACGGCCTTCGAAGTACTTCAGTTCGATCGACAGGGAAGGCTTGGCCTCACCAGTTACCTGGTAGCCAGCGATGTAACCTTCGTCCTTCAGAACTTTGGCAACCGCAACCTTCAGGGTAGAGGAAGGCATGCTTACGACGGACTTTTCAGCCATCTGGGCATTACGGATGCGAGTTAGCATGTCCGCTAACGGGTCCTGCATACTCATGGGCTAGATGCTCCTGATACAAGAATTATTAGCCTTGCGGCTATGACAACCACCCGAGCGGATTGGGCAAAAAACCCAGGCTCAGGTGAGCCGGTCATTCTAGACACAAGACAGAAACGAAACAAGCCCCATATAGGGGCTTGTTTGTTGGCGAGGTCACCGACGGTCGGAAGATTGCTCCCCTTCCGTCGGGAATCTGCCTACAGCGATTACCAGGAGGCCTTGACCAGACCTGGTACGTCGCCGCGCATTGCAGCTTGACGCAGCATGTTACGGCCCAGGCCGAACTTACGGTATACACCGTGAGGACGACCGGTCAGGCGGCAACGGTTGCGCAGACGCGCAGCGCTGGCATCACGTGGCTGCTTCTGCAGAGCGACAACGGCAGCGAAACGCTCTTCTGGAGAGGCGTTCAGGTTGACGATGGTCGCTTTCAGCTCAGCACGCTTCTTAGCGAACTTGGCTACCGTGAGCTGACGCTTCAGCTCGCGGTTTTTCATGCTCTTCTTGGCCATTTTCCTACTCCAATCAGTTGCGGAACGGGAACTTGAAAGCACGCAGCAGAGCGCGGCCTTCGTCGTCCGAACGAGCAGTGGTGGTCAGGGTGATGTCCAAACCGCGCAGAGCATCGATCTTGTCGTAGTCGATTTCCGGGAAGATGATCTGCTCTTTCACGCCCATGCTGTAGTTGCCACGACCATCGAAGGACTTGGCATTCAGGCCGCGGAAGTCGCGAACCCGAGGCAGGGAGATCGCCAGCAGGCGGTCCAGGAATTCGTACATCTTGTCGCTACGCAGGGTCACCTTGACGCCGATCGGCCAGCCTTCGCGGACTTTGAAGCCAGCGATGGATTTGCGAGCGAAAGTCACGACCGGCTTTTGACCGGTGATCTTTTCCAGGTCGGCAACAGCGTGCTCGATGACTTTCTTGTCGCCGATCGCTTCGCCCAGACCCATGTTCAGGGTGATCTTGGTAACGCGCGGAACTTCCATCACGTTCGACAGCTTAAGTTCTTCCTTAAGCTTAGGAGCGATTTCGTTCCGGTAAATCTCTTTCAGTCGTGCCATGGTCTTCTACCTAGCAGTGTTCAAGCATCAACCGCTTTTTGGGTCGACTTGAAGACACGAATTTTTTTACCGTCTTCTACTTTGAAACCAACGCGGTCAGCCTTGTTGGTCTCGCCGTTGAAGATGGCAACGTTGGAAGCGTGCAGAGGCGCTTCTTTCTCGACGATACCGCCCTGTACGCCCGCCATCGGGTTAGGCTTGGTATGACGCTTGACCAGGTTCACGCCACCGATGACCAGACGGTCATCAGCCAGAACCTTCAGCACCTTACCGCGCTTACCTTTGTCTTTGCCGGCGATCACGATGATCTCGTCGTCACGACGAATCTTTTGCATGTCGGATCTCCTTACAGCACTTCAGGGGCGAGCGAGACGATCTTCATGAACTTCTCAGTACGAAGTTCACGGGTCACTGGCCCGAAGATGCGAGTGCCGATCGGCTCTTGCTTGTTGTTCAGCAGAACAGCAGCGTTGCCGTCGAAACGAATGATGGAACCGTCAGCGCGACGTACACCGTGACGGGTACGGACGACAACAGCAGTCATCACCTGGCCTTTTTTGACCTTACCGCGCGGAATCGCTTCCTTGACGGTCACTTTGATGATGTCACCGATGCCGGCGTAACGACGGTGCGAACCGCCGAGTACCTTGATGCACATGACGCGACGAGCGCCGCTGTTATCGGCCACATCGAGCATGGATTGAGTCTGAATCATAAAATTTCTCCGACCCCTAGCCCTTAGACTTCAACAGCGCGTTCGAGGACTTCAACCAGTGCCCAGGACTTGGTCTTGGCCAGCGGACGGGTTTCGCGAATGGAAACCTTGTCGCCGATCTTGCACTGGTTGGCTTCGTCGTGCGCGTGCAGCTTAGTCGAACGCTTAACGTATTTACCGTAGATCGGGTGCTTGACGCGACGCTCGATCAGAACGGTGATGGTCTTGTCCATTTTGTCGCTGACGACACGGCCAGTCAGCGTACGGACGGTTTTTTCAGCTTCAGCCATGATCACTTACCTGCCTGCTGGTTGAGCACAGTTTTCACGCGAGCGATGTCACGCTTAACTTGCGAGAGCAGGTGCGACTGCCCCAACTGGCCAGTTGCTTTCTGCATGCGCAGATTGAACTGGTCGCGCAGCAAGCCGAGCAGTTGCTCGTTCAGTTGCTGTGCCGATTTTTCACGAAGTTCATTCGCTTTCATCACATCACCGTCCGCTTAACAAAGGAGGTGGCGAGAGGCAGCTTTGCAGCAGCCAGGGCGAAAGCTTCGCGCGCCAGCTCTTCAGAAACACCCTCGATCTCGTACAGGACTTTGCCTGGCTGGATCTGGGCAACCCAGTATTCCACGGAGCCTTTACCTTTACCCATACGAACCTCGAGAGGCTTCTTGGAGATCGGCTTGTCCGGGAACACACGGATCCAGATCTTACCGCCACGCTTAACGTGACGGGTCAGCGCACGACGTGCGGACTCGATCTGGCGAGCGGTGAGGCGACCGCGAGCAACAGCTTTCAGGGCGAATTCGCCGAAGCTGACTTTGCTACCGCGCAGTGCCAGACCACGGTTGTGGCCAGTCATCTGCTTGCGGAATTTTGTACGCTTTGGTTGCAACATTTGGCGTACCCCTTACTTAGCAGCTTTTTTACGAGGCGCTGGTGCTTGTGGTTTCAGTTCTTCTTGGCGACCACCAATAACTTCGCCTTTGAAGATCCAAACCTTCACACCGATCACACCGTAAGTGGTGTGAGCTTCGTAGGTGTTGTAGTCGATATCGGCACGCAGGGTGTGCAGAGGCACACGACCTTCGCGATACCACTCGGTACGAGCAATCTCAGCACCGCCGAGACGACCGCTCACCTGGATCTTGATGCCCTTGGCACCAATACGCATGGCGTTCTGTACGGCGCGCTTCATGGCGCGACGGAACATTACGCGGCGCTCCAGCTGCTGAGCTACGCTCTGCGCAACCAGCATAGCGTCGAGTTCCGGCTTGCGGATCTCTTCGATGTTGATGTGCACAGGCACACCCATCTGCTTGGTCAGGTCCTGACGCAGCTTCTCGACATCTTCACCTTTCTTCCCGATAACGATACCTGGACGAGCGGTGTGGATGGTGATGCGTGCAGTTTGAGCCGGACGATGAATATCGATACGGCTTACGGACGCGCTTTTTAGTTTGTCTTGGAGGTACTCACGCGTTTTCAGATCCTTCAACAGGTAATCTGCGTAAGTAGCACCGTCTGCGTACCAGACGGAGGTGTGCTCCTTGACGATTCCCAGGCGAATGCCAGTGGGATGTACTTTCTGACCCATCTGATCGACTCCGTTACTTGTCCGCAACCTTGACAGTGATATGGCAAGACCGCTTGACGATGCGATCAGCACGGCCTTTGGCACGTGGCATGATGCGCTTCAGCGAACGCCCTTCGTTGACGAAGACGGTGGAGACCTTCAGGTCATCAACGTCTGCGCCTTCGTTGTGTTCGGCGTTGGCTACGGCCGACTCGAGGACTTTCTTCATGATTTCAGCGGCTTTTTTGCTGCTGAAGGCCAACAGGTTGAGCGCTTCGCCCACCTTCTTCCCGCGGATCTGGTCGGCGACCAAGCGGGCTTTCTGGGCGGAGATGCGAGCGCCCGACAACTTAGCGGCTACTTCCATTTCCTTACCCCTTAACGCTTGGCTTTCTTGTCAGCCACGTGCCCGCGATAGGTGCGGGTACCGGCGAACTCGCCCAGTTTGTGGCCGACCATGTCTTCGTTCACGAGAACTGGAACATGCTGGCGACCGTTGTGAACCGCGATGGTCAGACCGACCATTTGTGGCAGGATCATCGAGCGACGCGACCAGGTTTTAACTGGCTTGCGATCGTTCTTCTCCACCGCCACTTCGACCTTCTTCAGCAGGTGAAGATCGATAAAAGGACCTTTTTTCAGAGAACGTGGCACTGTCGTATCCCTCTAGTTACTTGCGACGACGGACGATCATGTTGTCGGTACGCTTATTACCACGGGTTTTAGCACCCTTGGTTGGGAAGCCCCATGGCGATACCGGATGACGACCACCGGAGGTACGACCTTCACCACCACCGTGTGGGTGGTCAACCGGGTTCATGGCAACACCACGAACGGTTGGGCGAACGCCGCGCCAGCGTTTGGCACCAGCTTTACCCAGCGAACGCAGGCTGTGCTCGGAGTTCGAGACTTCACCCAGGGTCGCACGGCACTCAGCCAGGACTTTACGCATTTCACCAGAGCGCAGACGCAGGGTCACGTAGACACCTTCGCGAGCGATCAGCTGAGCCGAAGCACCAGCGGAACGTGCGATCTGAGCACCTTTACCCGGCTTCAGTTCGATGCCGTGAATGGTGCTACCCACTGGAATGTTACGCAGCTGCAGGGAGTTACCGGCCTTGATTGGGGCCAGGGCACCTGCGATCAGCTGGTCGCCAGCGCTCACGCCTTTAGGGGCGATGATGTAGCGACGCTCACCGTCTGCATAGCACAGCAGGGCGATGTGAGCAGTACGGTTCGGGTCGTATTCGATACGCTCGACAGTGGCTGGAATGCCATCTTTGTCGTTGCGACGGAAGTCGACCAGACGGTAATGCTGCTTATGACCACCACCAACGTGACGAGTGGTAATACGGCCATTGTTGTTACGACCACCAGACTTCGATTTTTTCTCGATCAGCGGTGCGTGAGGAGCGCCTTTGTGCAGCTCCTTGTTGACCACCTTGACCACGAAACGGCGGCCAGGGGAAGTCGGTTTGCATTTAACGATTGCCATGATGCACCCCTTCCTTACTCAGCACTGCTGCTGAAATCGAGATCTTGGCCTGGCTGAAGGGAGACGATCGCCTTCTTCCAGTCATTACGCTTGCCCAGACCACGTGCGGTACGCTTGGTTTTACCCAGAACGTTAACAGTCGACACGTTTTCAACTTTTACGTTGAACAGGCCTTCGACAGCTTTCTTGATTTCCAGCTTGGTTGCATCGGTAGCAACCTTGAATACGAACTGGCCTTTTTTCTCAGCCAGAACGGTAGCCTTCTCGGAAACGTGCGGGCCAAGGAGGACTTTGAATACGCGTTCCTGGTTCATCCCAGCAGCTCCTCGAATTTCTTCACGGCCGAGACAGTGATCAACACTTTCTCGTATGCGATCAGACTGACCGGGTCGGAACCTTGTACGTCACGTACGTCGACGTGCGGCAGGTTGCGAGCAGCCAGGTACAGGTTCTGATCAACAGCGTCGGAAACGATCAGTACGTCGTTCAGACCCATGCCGTTCAGCTTGTTCAGCAGATCTTTGGTTTTCGGTGCTTCAACAGCGAAGTCCTGAACCACGACCAGACGGTCGCTACGCACCAGCTCAGCGAGGATGGAGCGCAGGGCTGCGCGATACATCTTCTTGTTGAGCTTCTGCGAGTGATCTTGAGGGCGAGCTGCGAAGGTTACACCACCGCCACGCCAGATCGGACCACGAGTGGTACCAGCACGAGCACGGCCAGTACCCTTCTGACGCCATGGGCGCTTACCGCCACCAGCCACGTCGGAACGGGTCTTCTGCTGCTTGGTGCCCTGACGGCCGCCGGCCATGTAGGCCACGACTGCTTGGTGTACCAGCGTCTCGTTGAATTCGCCACCGAAAGTCAGTTCGGAAACTTCGATCGCCTGAGCGTCATTTACATTAAGTTGCATGTCAGTTTCCCCTTAACCGCGAGCCTTGACAGCTGGACGAACAACCACGTCGCCGCCAGTAGCGCCAGGTACGGCACCCTTGATCAGCAGCAGGTTGCGTTCAGCGTCTACGCGAACTACTTCCAGGGACTGAACAGTCACGCGCTCGGCGCCCATGTGACCGGACATTTTCTTGCCCTTGAACACACGACCAGGAGTCTGGCACTGGCCGATGGAACCAGGAACACGGTGCGACACGGAGTTACCGTGGGTGTTGTCCTGACCACGGAAGTTCCAGCGCTTGATGGTACCGGCGAAGCCTTTACCTTTGGACTGACCAGTAACGTCAACCAGCTGGCCTGCAGTGAAGAGTTCAGCTTTGATCAGATCGCCAGCCTGGAAATCGCCTTCTTCAAGACGGAACTCCCAGACACCGCGACCAGCGGCAACGTTGGCCTTGGCGAAGTGGCCTGCCTGAGCGGCAGTCACACGCGAAGCACGACGCTCGCCGACAGTGACTTGCACTGCACGGTAGCCATCGGTTTCTTCAGTTTTGAACTGGGTGACGCGATTCGGTTCGATCTCAATGACCGTGACCGGAATGGAGACACCTTCTTCGGTGAAAATGCGGGTCATACCGCACTTGCGACCGATTACACCAATAGTCATGTTGTAAACCTCATGAGTGTACGGGGCTTTCACCCGCTATGGCCGCCCATTTCAGAGCGTTACACGACTAGACCGAAGTCTTAGCCGAGGCTGATCTGTACTTCCACACCTGCCGCCAGATCAAGCTTCATCAGCGCGTCAACGGTTTTATCCGTTGGCTGGACGATGTCCAGAACACGCTTATGAGTGCGAATCTCGTACTGGTCACGCGCGTCTTTGTTGACGTGCGGGGAGACCAGAACGGTGAAACGCTCTTTGCGGGTAGGCAGTGGAATTGGACCACGCACTTGTGCACCAGTACGTTTCGCGGTTTCCACGATTTCCTGGGTGGATTGGTCGATCAGGCGATGGTCGAAAGCCTTCAACCTGATACGGATTTGCTGATTTTGCATTGGATTTCAGACTCCAGGCTGTTCCCAACGGACGCACTACGCCCGCTAAAAGGAGGCGTGATTCTATAGACGCCCCCATTTAGTGTCAACCCAATAAAAAAAACCCCCGCTGAGCGGGGGTTTTTTCAATCGGTCGAGTGATTACTCGATGATTTTGGCTACGACGCCGGCGCCGACGGTACGACCGCCTTCACGGATAGCGAAGCGCAGACCGTCTTCCATTGCGATGGTCTTGATCAGGGTAACAGTCATCTGAATGTTGTCACCTGGCATTACCATTTCAACGCCTTCCGGCAGTTCGCAGTTACCGGTCACGTCAGTGGTACGGAAGTAGAACTGAGGACGGTAGCCTTTGAAGAACGGAGTGTGACGACCGCCTTCTTCCTTCGACAGAACGTAGACTTCTGCGGTGAACTTGGTGTGCGGCTTGACCGAACCCGGCTTGACCAGAACCTGGCCACGCTCAACGTCGTCACGCTTGGTACCACGCAGCAGAACGCCGCAGTTCTCACCAGCACGGCCTTCGTCCAGCAGCTTGCGGAACATCTCAACACCGGTGCAGGTGGTGGTGGTGGTGTCACGCAGACCAACGATTTCCAGCGGATCCTGAACGCGGACGATACCACGCTCGATACGACCGGTAACAACGGTACCACGACCCGAGATCGAGAATACGTCTTCGATCGGCATCAGGAACGGCTGGTCAACGGCACGAACTGGCTCAGGGATGTAGGCATCCAGAGTTTCTACCAGCTTCTTGACAGCGGTAGTACCCATTTCGTTGTCGTCTTTGCCTTCCAGCGCCATACGAGCCGAACCGATGATGATCGGGGTGTCGTCGCCTGGGAAGTCATAGGTGGACAGCAGGTCGCGAACTTCCATCTCGACCAGTTCCAGCAGCTCAGCATCGTCTACCAGGTCAGCCTTGTTCAGGAAGACCACGATGTACGGAACGCCTACCTGACGGGACAGCAGGATGTGCTCACGGGTTTGTGGCATCGGACCATCGGCGGCCGAGCAAACCAGGATCGCGCCGTCCATCTGGGCAGCACCGGTGATCATGTTCTTCACGTAGTCAGCGTGACCTGGGCAGTCAACGTGAGCGTAGTGACGAATGTTCGAGTTGTACTCGACGTGAGCGGTGTTGATGGTGATACCGCGCGCTTTTTCTTCCGGAGCCGAGTCGATCTTGTCGAACTCAACGACTGCCGAACCGAATACTTCGGAGCAGACGCGAGTCAGAGCTGCGGTCAGAGTGGTCTTACCGTGGTCAACGTGGCCGATGGTGCCGACGTTAACGTGGGGAAGGGAACGATCAAATTTTTCTTTAGCCACGACAGTGAACCTCTTGCCTAAAGGGGATTAGCCTTGTTTTTTAACGAGTGCTTCGACGATGTTCGACGGAGCTTCGGCGTATTTGGAGAATTCCATGGAGTAGCTTGCGCGACCCTGAGACATGGAACGAACGTCGGTTGCGTAACCGAACATCTCTCCGAGCGGAACTTCAGCGCGGACGACACGGCCAGAGACCGACTCATCCATACCCTGGACCAGACCACGACGACGGTTCAGGTCACCCATCACGTCACCCAGGTAGTCTTCCGGGGTTACAACTTCGACCTTCATGATCGGCTCGAGAACCACGCCACCGCCCTTCTGGGCCAGTTGCTTGGTTGCCATCGAAGCAGCGATCTTGAACGCCATTTCGTTGGAGTCGACGTCGTGGTACGAACCGTCGAATACCGCGGCCTTCAGGCCAATCAGAGGATAGCCGGCTACAACGCCGTTCTTCATCTGCTCTTCGATACCCTTCTGGATCGCAGGGATGTATTCCTTAGGAATTACACCACCAACGACTTCGTTGGCGAACACCAGACCTTCGGTGATGTTGCCCTTTTCGTCCTGATCCGGCTCCGAGAAACGGATCCAGCAGTGACCGAACTGACCACGGCCGCCCGACTGACGAACGAATTTGCCTTCGATCTCGACGTTGGACTTGGTGATCTTCTCGCGGTACGAAACCTGCGGCTTGCCGATGTTGGCCTCGACGTTGAATTCGCGCTTCATGCGGTCAACGAGGATGTCCAGGTGCAGCTCACCCATACCGGAGATGATGGTCTGACCGGTTTCTTCATCGGTCTTGACGCGGAACGACGGGTCTTCCTGGGCCAGCTTGCCCAGTGCGATACCCATCTTTTCCTGGTCAGCCTTGGTTTTCGGCTCTACGGAGAGCGAAATCACAGGCTCCGGGAAGTCCATACGCTCGAGGATGATCGGCTTGTCGGCGTTGCACAGGGTGTCACCGGTGGTGACGTCCTTCATGCCGATCAGAGCAGCGATGTCGCCTGCACGTACTTCCTTGATTTCTTCACGCTGGTTGGCGTGCATCTGCACCATACGACCAACGCGCTCTTTCTTGCCCTTGACCGAGTTGATGACGGAGTCACCGGAGGTCAGGAAGCCCGAGTAAACGCGGACGAAGGTCAGAGTACCAACGAACGGGTCGGTAGCGATCTTGAACGCCAAGGCCGAGAACGGCTCAGCGTCGTCTGCGTGACGCTCGTCGTACTGCTCAGGCTTGACTTCATCCTTCGGCACTTCGGCCAGATCAGGGTGGATACCCTTGATCGCAGGAATTTCGGTCGGAGCAGGCAGGAAGTCGATAACGGCGTCGAGAACCAGGGGAACGCCCTTGTTCTTGAACGACGAACCGCAGACAGCCGGAACGATCTCGCTGGCCAGGGTGCGCGCGCGCAGGCCTGCCTTGATTTCTTCGACGGTCAGCTCACCTTCTTCAAGGTACTTGTTCATCAGCTCTTCGTTGGCTTCGGCGGCGGCTTCAACCATGTTGTTGCGCCATTCGTTAGCCAGCTCGACCATATCCGCAGGAATTTCTTCTTCGCGGTAGGTAGTGCCTTTGTCGTCTTCGTTCCAGTAGATGGCTTTCATCTTGATCAGGTCGACCTGACCCTGGAAGTCATCTTCTGCACCGATAGCCAGCTGGACCGGAACCGGGGTGTGACCCAGGCGGTTCTTGATCTGGCCGACAACGCGCAGGAAGTTGGCACCAGCACGGTCCATCTTGTTCACGTAGACAACACGTGGAACGCCGTACTTGTTGGCCTGACGCCATACGGTTTCGGACTGCGGCTCAACGCCGGAGGTACCGCAGAACACAACGACCGCGCCGTCGAGTACACGCAGCGAACGCTCTACTTCAATGGTGAAGTCAACGTGGCCGGGGGTATCGATGACGTTTACGCGGTAGTTGTCGTACTGACCACGGGAACCTTTCCAGAAGGTGGTAACGGCAGCGGAGGTAATGGTGATACCGCGCTCCTGCTCCTGCACCATCCAGTCGGTAGTCGCGGCGCCGTCGTGCACCTCGCCCATCTTGTGGCTCAGACCTGTGTAGAACAGGATCCGCTCGGTAGTGGTAGTCTTGCCCGCGTCAACGTGGGCACAGATACCGATGTTACGGTAGCGGTTAATTGCTGTAGTACGAGCCATAAAGCCCTCGCAAAATGATTGATGCTTGAATTAGAAGCGGTAGTGCGAGAACGCTTTGTTGGCTTCGGCCATACGGTGCACGTCTTCACGCTTCTTGACTGCAGCACCCTTGCCTTCAGCAGCATCCAGCAGTTCGCCGGCCAGGCGCAGGGCCATCGACTTCTCGCCACGCTTGCGGGCGTAGTCTACGAGCCAGCGCATTGCCAGAGCGTTACGACGGGATGGACGAACTTCAACCGGAACCTGGTAAGTGGCACCGCCGACACGGCGGGACTTAACTTCGACCAGCGGAGCGATGGCGTCGAGAGCTTTCTCGAAGATTTCCAGGGGGTCGCTGTTCTTGCGTGCTTTGACGGTATCCAGGGCACCGTAAACGATGCGCTCGGCTACGGCCTTCTTGCCGCTTTCCATCACGTGGTTCATGAACTTGGCGAGGATCTGGGATCCGTACTTCGGATCGTCAAGGATCTCACGTTTTGCTGCTACACGACGTCTTGGCATGATAAGCCCTCAAACGGTCTTCAGGTTAGCCCGGGACGCGGGTCTTCGACCCCTGCCCGACCTTACTCTTATCGACTCAAAAAAATGGATATGTGCAAACGACCGATTACTTCGGACGCTTGGTACCGTACTTCGAACGACCCTGGTTACGGCCTTTAACGCCCGAAGTATCCAGAGAGCCGCGAACGGTGTGGTAACGAACACCTGGCAAGTCTTTTACACGGCCGCCACGGATCAGGACGACGCTGTGCTCTTGCAGGTTGTGGCCTTCACCGCCGATGTACGAGGAAACCTCGAAACCGTTGGTCAGACGCACACGGCATACTTTACGCAGTGCCGAGTTAGGTTTTTTCGGCGTGGTGGTGTACACACGGGTGCACACGCCACGACGCTGCGGGCAGTTCTGCAGCGCAGGAACGTCGGACTTCTCGACCGAACGCTTACGCGGCTGACGTACCAGCTGGTTGATAGTTGCCATCTACTAGCTCCACTGATTGTCTTGCGACTCTATTGTCTTGCAAGAAAGCCAAAAATTGGCGAGACGGAGCCTCACCAAATTTAAGGGTACAAAAGTCTAAAGAGGATCTTGCACCCAGTCAAGACGAGGCCCCGGCTCTCCCCGCCCGATCATCGGCAACATTTCATGTCACCGATGCCCGTTCGAGGCTAGCCGGGGCCCTGCCCTGTACTTAGTTACCGCTGGAATTCAGCGCTTCGGTCAGTGCGGCTTCCACCTCACTGGCGCTTACACGCAGCGGTTTGTCGGCATCACGGCGACGCTTGCGCTCGCTGTGGTAGGCCAGACCGGTACCAGCCGGGATCAGACGACCCACGACCACGTTCTCTTTCAGGCCGCGCAGGTAGTCGCGCTTGCCGGTTACCGCCGCTTCGGTCAGTACGCGGGTGGTTTCCTGGAAGGAAGCCGCGGAGATGAACGATTCGGTCGACAGCGAGGCCTTGGTGATACCCAGCAGCACACGGGTGAACTTGGAGACGAACTTGTCCTCGGCGGCGAGACGCTCGTTCTCTACCAGTACCTGGGTCAGTTCCATCTGGTCGCCCTTGATGAAGCTGGAATCTCCCGACTCGGAGATCTCGACCTTGCGCAGCATCTGACGCAGGATGGTCTCGATGTGCTTGTCGTTGATCTTAACGCCTTGCAGACGGTAAACGTCCTGGATCTCGTTGACGATGTACTTCGCCAGCGCGCTCACACCCAGCAGACGCAGGATGTCGTGCGGATCGCTCGGGCCGTCGGAGATAACTTCGCCGCGGTTTACCTGTTCGCCTTCGAAGACGTTCAGGTGGCGCCACTTCGGAATCAGCTCTTCGTACGGATCGCTACCGTCGGTCGGGGTGATGACCAGACGACGCTTGCCCTTGGTCTCCTTACCGAACGCGATGGTGCCGCTGACTTCAGCCAGAATCGAGGCTTCTTTCGGACGGCGCGCTTCGAACAGGTCGGCAACGCGCGGCAGACCACCGGTGATGTCACGGGTCTTCGACGTTTCCTGCGGGATACGCGCGATAACGTCACCAACACCGATCTGGGCACCGTCAGCCACGCCGACGAGGGCGTTGGCTGGCAGGAAGTACTGGGCAGGTACGTCGGTACCTGGCAGGTACAGGTCCTTGCCAGAAGCGTCGACCATCTTGATCGCCGGACGGATTTCCTTACCAGCGGCAGGGCGATCCTTGACGTCCAGGACTTCAATGTTGGTCAAACCGGTCAATTCGTCGGTCTGACGCTTGATGGTGATGTTTTCTTCCATGCCCACGAAGGTCACGGTACCTTTCAGCTCGGTAACGATCGGGTGGGTGTGCGGGTCCCACTTGGCGACGATGGCGCCAGCTTCAACCTTGTCACCTTCCTTGACCGAAATCACCGCACCGTAAGGCAGCTTGTAGCGCTCACGCTCACGACCGAATTCGTCGGCAATGGCCAGCTCGCCCGAACGCGATACGGCAACCAGGTTGCCATCGGCACGCTCGACCTGCTTCAGGTTGTGCAGACGCACCATACCGCCGTTCTTCACCTGGACGCTGTCGGCAGCCGAGGTACGGCTTGCAGCACCACCGATGTGGAACGTACGCATGGTCAGCTGGGTACCTGGCTCACCGATCGACTGTGCAGCGATAACGCCGACAGCTTCACCGATGTTCACCTGGTGACCGCGAGCCAGGTCGCGACCGTAGCACTTGGCGCAGATGCCGTAGCGGGTTTCGCAGTTGATCGGCGAACGCACGACCACTTCGTCGATGCTGTTCAGCTCGATGAACTCGACCCACTTTTCGTCCACCAGGGTACCGGCCGGAACGATGACGTCCTCGGTGCCTGGCTTGAACACGTCACGGGCGATGACACGACCCAGTACACGCTCACCCAGCGGCTCTACAACGTCGCCACCTTCGATGTGCGGAGTCATCAGCAGGCCGTGGTCGGTGCCGCAGTCGATCTCGGTAACCACCAGATCCTGGGCAACGTCTACCAGACGACGAGTCAGGTAACCGGAGTTAGCAGTCTTCAGTGCGGTATCCGCCAGACCCTTACGAGCACCGTGGGTCGAAATGAAGTACTGCAGAACGCTCAGACCTTCACGGAAGTTCGCAGTGATCGGCGTCTCGATGATGGAGCCGTCCGGCTTGGCCATCAGGCCACGCATACCGGCCAGCTGACGGATCTGGGCTGCGGAACCCCGTGCACCGGAGTCAGCCATCATGTACATCGAGTTGAAGGACTCTTGCTCGACTTCCTTGCCTTCGCGGTCGATGACCTTCTCTTTCGAGAGGTTGGCCATCATCGCCTTGGACACTTCGTCGTTCGCCTTCGACCACAAGTCGATGACCTTGTTGTACTTCTCGCCCTGGGTTACCAGGCCGGAGGCGTACTGGCTCTCGATTTCCTTCACTTCGTCGGTAGCGGTACCGATGATGCGGGCTTTCTCGTCCGGGATAACGAAGTCGTTAACACCGATGGAAACGCCGGAAATGGTCGAGTAAGCGAAACCGGTGTACATCAGCTGGTCAGCGAAGATAACGGTCTCTTTCAGACCAACCACGCGGTAGCACTGGTTGATCAGCTTGGAGATCGCCTTCTTCTTCATCGGCTGGTTGACCACGTCGTATGGCAGGCCTGCCGGTACAACCTGGAACAGCAGCGCACGGCCGACGGTGGTGTCGACGATGCGGGTGTTCTTGACCACGGAACCGTCACGCTCTTTCACGGTTTCGTTGATACGAACCTTGATTTTCGCGTGCAGGGCAGCCTCGCCGGCGCGGAATACGCGGTCGACTTCCTGCAGGTCGGCGAACACGCGACCTTCGCCCTTGGCGTTGATGGCTTCTCGGGTCATGTAGTACAGACCCAGGACCACGTCCTGCGACGGAACGATGATTGGCTCACCGTTGGCTGGCGACAGGATGTTGTTGGTCGACATCATCAGCGCGCGCGCTTCGAGCTGGGCTTCCAGGGTCAGCGGCACGTGAACGGCCATCTGGTCACCGTCGAAGTCGGCGTTGTACGCGGCACAGACCAGCGGGTGCAGCTGGATAGCCTTACCTTCGATCAGAACCGGTTCAAAGGCTTGGATACCCAGACGGTGCAGGGTCGGTGCGCGGTTGAGCAGCACGGGGTGTTCGCGGATCACCTCGGCGAGCACGTCCCACACCTCTGGCAGCTCACGCTCGACCATCTTTTTGGCAGCCTTGATGGTGGTCGCCAGACCACGCATTTCCAGCTTGCCGAAAATGAACGGCTTGAACAGCTCGAGGGCCATCTTCTTCGGCAGACCGCACTGGTGCAGACGCAGAGTCGGGCCTACGGTAATTACCGAACGGCCGGAGTAGTCCACGCGCTTACCGAGCAGGTTCTGACGGAAGCGACCTTGCTTACCCTTGATCATGTCGGCCAGGGACTTCAGCGGACGCTTGTTCGAGCCGGTGATGGCGCGACCGCGACGGCCGTTATCCAGCAGGGCGTCGACCGCTTCCTGCAGCATGCGCTTTTCGTTGCGCACGATGATGTCCGGCGCCGACAGATCCAGCAGGCGCTTCAGACGGTTGTTACGGTTGATCACCCGACGGTACAGATCGTTCAGGTCGGAGGTCGCGAAGCGGCCACCATCCAGCGGAACCAGCGGACGCAGGTCCGGCGGCAGCACTGGCAGGACAGTCAGGACCATCCACTCAGGCAGGTTGCCCGAGCCCTGGAACGCTTCCATCAGTTTCAGACGCTTGGACAGCTTCTTGATCTTGGTTTCCGAGTTGGTCTGCGGAATCTCTTCGCGCAGGCGACCGATCTCGTGCTCCAGGTCGATAGCGTGCAGCAGTTCGCGGACAGCCTCGGCACCCATGCGGGCGTCGAAGTCGTCACCGAACTCTTCCAGCGCTTCGAAGTACTGCTCGTCGTTCAGCAGCTGGCCCTTTTCCAGGGTGGTCATGCCCGGATCGATAACAACGTAGCTCTCGAAGTAGAGCACGCGCTCGATGTCACGCAGGGTCATGTCCATCAGCAGGCCGATACGGGACGGCAGCGATTTCAGGAACCAGATGTGGGCAACCGGCGAGGCCAGTTCGATGTGCGCCATGCGCTCACGACGAACTTTTGCCAGGGCAACTTCAACGCCGCACTTCTCGCAGATCACGCCACGGTGCTTGAGGCGCTTGTACTTGCCGCACAGGCACTCGTAGTCCTTGACTGGGCCAAAGATCTTGGCGCAGAACAGGCCGTCACGCTCAGGCTTGAACGTACGGTAGTTGATGGTTTCCGGCTTCTTAACTTCACCGAACGACCACGAACGGATCATTTCAGGCGACGCCAGACCGATGCGGATGGCGTCGAACTCTTCGACTTGACCCTGGTTTTTCAGCAAATTCAGTAGGTCTTTCAAGGCCTTTCCTCCTGGCGGAGCAGGGAGCGGGCATTACCTGCCCCACTCCCCTTCGCGTCACGTGTTATTCGGTTTCCAGATCGATATCGATACCGAGCGAACGGATCTCTTTGATCAACACGTTGAAGGACTCGGGCATGCCCGGCTCCATACGGTGATCGCCATCCACGATGTTCTTGTACATCTTGGTACGGCCGTTCACGTCGTCCGACTTCACTGTGAGCATTTCTTGCAGGGTGTATGCCGCGCCGTATGCTTCCAGCGCCCACACTTCCATCTCCCCGAAACGCTGACCACCGAACTGCGCCTTACCACCCAACGGCTGCTGGGTAACCAGGCTATAGGAACCAGTGGAACGCGCGTGCATCTTGTCGTCCACCAAGTGGTTCAGCTTGAGCATGTACATGTAACCAACGGTCACAGGACGCTCGAACTTGTTGCCGGTACGGCCATCGAACAGCACCATCTGGCCGCTCTCTGGCAGGTCGGCCAGCTTCAGCATGGCCTTGATCTCGCGCTCCTTGGCACCGTCGAAGACCGGGGTAGCCATTGGCACGCCCTTCTTCAGGTTGTGGGCCAGGGCCAGGATCTCTTCGTCGGTGAACTCGTCGAGGTTTTCCTGACGACCGCCGATCTCGTTATAGACCTCGGTCAGGAACACCCGCAGTTCAGCGGCCTTGCGCTGCTCTTCGATCATGCGGTCGATCTTCTCGCCCAGACCCTTGGCCGCCAGGCCCAGGTGGGTTTCGAGGATCTGACCGACGTTCATACGCGAAGGTACACCCAGCGGGTTCAGTACGACATCGACCGGAGTACCGTTGGCGTCGTGTGGCATGTCTTCGACCGGCATGATTACCGAGACAACACCCTTGTTACCGTGACGACCGGCCATCTTGTCACCCGGCTGGATGCGACGGCGGATTGCCAGGTAAACCTTGACGATCTTCAGTACGCCCGGTGCCAGGTCATCGCCCTGCTGCAGCTTGCGCTTCTTGTCTTCGAACTTGTCGTCCAGCAGACGGCGACGGTCAACGATGTACTGCTGAGCCTTTTCCA
Organism: Pseudomonas persica; assembly: GCF_900291015.1. GTDB lineage: Bacteria > Pseudomonadota > Gammaproteobacteria > Pseudomonadales > Pseudomonadaceae > Aquipseudomonas. Next base: position 10,944 of record NZ_OLKL01000008.1, on the reverse strand, counting down.
GCTGCTCGTTCAGTGCATCTTCAGCCATGCGCAGTTTGAACCACTGGCCGTGCTCCAGACCGTCCAGCACTTCGTCAGTGATCACGGTGCCTTTCTTCAGGCCCGCGCCACCGTCGACCACCTGGCCGTTCAGGGCAGAACGCAGACGCTCGAAGGTTGCACCTTCGACGATGCGGAACTCTTCGTTGAGGTCCTTGCGGATCTCGTCCAGCTGCATCTTCTCGATGGCCAGGGCGCGGCTGTCGCGCTCGACGCCATCACGGGTGAAGACCTGTACATCGATGACGGTACCCTTGGTGCCGGTTGGCACGCGCAGGGAGGTGTCCTTAACGTCGCTGGCCTTCTCACCGAAGATTGCGCGCAGCAGTTTTTCTTCCGGAGTCAGCTGGGTTTCGCCTTTTGGCGTTACCTTGCCGACCAGGATGTCGCCAGCGCCGACTTCGGCACCCACGTAGACGATACCGGCTTCGTCCAGCTTGTTCAGTGCGGCCTCACCCACGTTCGGGATGTCCGCAGTGATTTCCTCTGGGCCAAGCTTGGTGTCACGCGCCACACAGGTCAGTTCCTGGATGTGGATGGTGGTGAAGCGGTCTTCCTGGACCACACGCTCGGACAGGCAGATGGAGTCTTCGAAGTTGAAACCGTTCCAGGCCATGAACGCGATGCGCATGTTCTGACCCAGAGCCAGTTCACCCATGTCGGTGGACGGGCCGTCGGCCATGATGTCGCCACGCTGAACCTTGTCACCCTTGCTCACCAGCGGACGCTGGTTGATGCAGGTGTTCTGGTTCGAACGGGTGTACTTGGTCAGGTTGTAGATATCCACACCTGCTTCGCCGGTTTCCACTTCGTCGTCGGCAACGCGAACAACGATACGGCTGGCGTCGACCGAATCGATCACACCACCGCGGCGAGCAACCACGCAAACACCGGAGTCGCGGGCAACGTTGCGCTCCATGCCGGTACCTACCAGCGGCTTGTCGGCGCGCAGGGTCGGTACAGCCTGACGCTGCATGTTCGAACCCATCAATGCTCGGTTGGCGTCGTCGTGCTCGAGGAACGGAATCAGCGACGCAGCGACGGAAACAACCTGCTTCGGCGAAACGTCCATCAGGGTGACGTCTTCCGGCGCCTTGACGGTGAATTCGTTCAGGTGACGAACAGCTACCAGCTCATCGATCAGCTGCTTCTTCTCGTTCATCGCGGCCGAAGCCTGGGCGATAACGTGATCCGCTTCTTCAATGGCCGACAGGAACACGATGTCGTCGCTGACCACGCCTTCCTTCACCACGCGGTACGGGCTTTCCAGGAAGCCGTACTGGTTGGTGCGGGCATAGGCTGCCAAGGAGTTGATCAGACCGATGTTCGGACCTTCAGGGGTCTCGATCGGGCACACACGGCCGTAGTGGGTCGGGTGTACGTCACGGACTTCGAAGCCGGCACGCTCACGGGTCAGACCGCCCGGGCCGAGTGCAGAGACGCGGCGCTTGTGGGTGATCTCGGAGAGCGGGTTGTTCTGGTCCATGAACTGGGACAGCTGGCTGGAACCGAAGAACTCTTTCACCGCCGCCGCAACCGGCTTGGCGTTGATCAGGTCCTGCGGCATCAGGCCTTCGCTTTCCGCCATCGACAGGCGTTCCTTGACCGCACGCTCAACACGCACCAGGCCAACACGGAACTGGTTTTCGGCCATCTCGCCGACGCAACGTACGCGACGGTTACCCAGGTGGTCGATGTCGTCGACGATGCCTTTGCCGTTACGGATATCGACCAGGGTCTTCAGAACCTCGACGATGTCTTCCTTGCTCAGCACGCCCGAACCTTCGATCTCGGTACGACCGATACGACGGTTGAACTTCATGCGCCCTACAGCGGACAGGTCGTAACGCTCGGCGCTGAAGAACAGGTTGTTGAACAGGGTCTCGGCAGCGTCCTTGGTTGGCGGCTCGCCAGGACGCATCATGCGGTAGATCTCGACCAGGGCTTCCAGCTGGTTGCTGGTGGTGTCGATCTTCAGCGTGTCGGAGATGAACGGACCGCAATCGATGTCGTTGGTGTACAGGGTCTCGATACGGACAACCTGAGCCTTGGCGATCTTGATCAGCAGATCGGTGGTCAGCTCGGTGTTGCACTCGGCCAGGATCTCGCCAGTCGCCGGGTGCACGATCGCCTTGGCGGTAGTGCGGCCCAGGACGTACTCCATCGGAACGTCCAACTGCTTGACGCCAGCTTTCTCGATCTGGTTGATGTGGCGCGCGGTGATACGGCGGCCTTGCTCAACGATGACCTTGCCGGTTTCGTCATGGATGTCCATGACTGCAACTTCACCACGCAGACGCTGCGGCACCAGTTCCAGGCTGAGTTTTTCGCCGGAAATGTGGAAGACGTTGGTGGTGTAGAAGGTATTCAGCACTTCTTCAGTGCTATAACCCAAGGCGCGCAGCAGCACCGAGGCCGGCAGTTTGCGGCGACGGTCGATACGCACGAACACGCAGTCCTTCGGGTCGAACTCGAAGTCCAGCCAGGAACCGCGGTAAGGGATGATGCGAGCGGAGTACAGCAGCTTGCCGGAGCTGTGGGTCTTGCCACGATCGTGGTCGAAGAACACACCAGGCGAACGGTGCAGCTGGGAAACGATAACACGCTCGGTACCGTTGATAACGAAGGTACCGTTCTCAGTCATCAGGGGGATTTCACCCATGTAGACTTCTTGCTCTTTGATGTCCTTGATCGCTTTGTTCGACGATTCCTTGTCGAAGATGATCAGGCGCACCTTTACCCGCAGTGGGACCGCGAAGGTCACGCCACGCAGGACACATTCCTTCACATCGAAGGCGGGCTCGCCCAGGCGATAGCCTACGTACTCCAGGGCAGCATTGCCGGAGTAGCTGATGATCGGGAATACCGATTTGAAGGCCGCGTGCAGGCCGACGTCGCGGAAGTGATCCTTGGATGCTCCCGCTTGCAGGAATTCGCGATACGAATCCAGCTGGATGGCCAGGAGGTAAGGCACATCCATGACGTCCGGCAACTTGCTAAAGTCCTTGCGGATACGTTTTTTCTCAGTGTATGAGTAAGCCATCAGCGTTCCCCAGCTTGGTCACCTGCTTGTTTGGCTTCTCCCGGCGGGAGCAGCCAGAAAATCGTGCAAACCCCTTGGTTTGCGCCACCCACATGGGTGTCTTGCAGCTTGTTATCGGGGCCGGCCTGACCGGCCACCAATAACGGAAAAAGGCCGGTGGCATAAGCCACCAGCCATCAGCCTTTTGCTCAACGCTCAGGCTGGCATCGCAAGGTCGAGATTACTTCAGCTCGACTTTAGCGCCTGCTTCTTCCAGCTTCTTCTTAGCGTCTTCAGCGGCTTCTTTCGAAACGCCTTCAGCTACAACCTGAGGAGCGCCATCGACTTTCTCTTTGGCTTCTTTCAGGCCCAGACCGGTCAGTTCGCGAACGGCTTTGATCACGTTCACTTTCTTGTCGCCGGCTTCAACCAGAACAACGTTGAACTCGGTCTGCTCTTCAACAACGGCAGCAGCAGCAGCTGGGCCAGCAGCGGCAACAGCAGCGGTAACGCCGAAGGTTTCTTCCATAGCTTTGATCAGCTCAACAACTTCCAGAACGGTTTTCTGGCCGATTGCTTCGATGATTTGTTCGTTAGTCAGAGACATGACTTAAATCCTGTATTGGGGTGACAGCCTACGCAGCCATCAAATTAAACGTATGATTTTGAAAGAGTTCGCGCGCCTTAGGCGGCGGTAGCTTCTTTCTGGTCGCGAATGGCTGCCAGAGTACGAGCCAGCTTGCTGGTGGCGCCTTGGATAACGCTCATCAGTTTTGCGATAGCTTCGTCGCGGGTCGGCAGGGTAGCCAACACGTCGATCTGGTTCGCTGCAATGAAATTGCCGTCAAACGCAGCTGCCTTGATCTCGAACTTGTCCTGACCCTTGGCGAACTCCTTGAACAGACGAGCAGCAGCGCCCGGGTGTTCGTTGGAGAAAGCAATCAGGGTCGGGCCTTTGAACGCGTCGTTGAGGATCGAAAATTCGGTGCCTTCAACAGCGCGCTTGAGCAGGGTGTTACGCACTACACGTACGTATACGCCAGCTTCGCGGGCCTCTTTACGGAGTCCGGTCATTGCGCTTACAGTCACACCACGGGCATCAGCCACGACAGCGGACAGAGCGACTTTGGCAGCCTCGTTGACTTCAGCGACGATGGCCTTCTTGTCTTCGAGTTTAATTGCCACGGGTTTACTCCTGGTTTTTACCGTTTCATCTGGCCGAAGCCTGATGTCGTTTTGGTGTCTGATTCGGTAACGAATCGGGAGCACCATCTGCGTGGGCTGGAGTTTTAAGGCTTGCGCCGCCTACGGTCTTGGATAGCCCCCGCCAGGCAGGGACCCCAATTTTTGCTGGTGGCGCGACAGGTCGCGCCACCAAGTTCTTACACGTTCAGCGAGCTCTGATCGATGACCAGACCTGGGCCCATGGTGGTGCTCAGGGTAACGCGCTTGACGTAGATACCTTTCGAAGAAGCTGGCTTGATACGCTTCAGGTCAGCGATCAGGGCTTCAACGTTTTCCTTCAGCTTGCCGGCTTCAAAGCCGATCTTGCCAACGGAGGTGTGGATAATACCGTTCTTGTCGGTACGGTAGCGAACCTGACCAGCCTTGGCGTTCTTGACGGCGCCGGCTACGTCTGGGGTCACGGTACCAACTTTCGGGTTAGGCATCAGGCCACGAGGACCCAGAACCTGACCCAGCTGACCTACAACGCGCATGGCATCAGGCGATGCGATGACGACGTCATAGTTCAGGTCGCCGCCTTTCATTTCGGCAGCCAGATCGTCCATACCTACGCGGTCAGCGCCGGCAGCCAGAGCGGCTTCAGCAGCTGGGCCCTGGGTGAAGACGGCAACGCGAACGGTCTTGCCAGTGCCGTGTGGCAGCACAGTAGCGCTACGTACGACCTGGTCGGATTTACGCGGGTCAACACCGAGGTTAACGGCGATGTCGTAGGACTCGACGAACTTGGCAGCCGGCAGCGAGGCCAGCAGAGTGGCCGCTTCTTCGAAGTTGTAGGCCTTGCCTGCTTCGATTTTCTCGGCGATTGCCTTTTGGCGTTTGGTCAGCTTAGCCATTACACACCCTCCACGTTCAGGCCCATGCTGCGGGCAGAGCCAGCGATGGTGCGTACAGCAGCGTCCAGGTCAGCGGCAGTCAGGTCAGCCTGTTTGGCTTTCGCGATGTCTTCCAGCTGAGCACGGGTAACGGTACCGACTTTAACGGTGTTCGGACGAGCCGAACCACTGGCCAGGCCAGCAGCTTTCTTCAGCAGAACCGAGGCAGGGGTGCTCTTGGTCTCGAAGGTGAAGCTACGGTCGCTGTAGACAGTGATGATCACAGGAGTCGGCAGACCGGCTTCTTGACCCTGGGTACGGGCGTTGAAGGCCTTGCAGAACTCCATGATGTTCACACCGTGTTGACCCAGTGCTGGACCAACGGGTGGGCTTGGGTTGGCCTGGCCGGCCTTAACTTGCAGCTTGATGTAAGCCTGAATCTTCTTAGCCATGAGCTACTCCAAAATCGGGTACGAACGCCTGATGGCTCCCCGGATGACTTGCGTTTTATCCCAGTGACGACAAAACCCCGCGGCACACAGGGCTGCGGGGTATGGGATGCTTCGTCCGCCTAGACCTTTTCGACCTGGCTGAACTCGAGCTCCACCGGAGTAGAGCGACCGAAAATGAGTACTGCGACCTGCAAGCGACTCTTTTCGTAGTTAACTTCTTCGACACTACCATTGAAGTCAGCGAACGGACCATCAATGACTCGAACCACTTCACCCGGCTCGAACAGCGTCTTCGGCTTAGGCTTGTCGCTACCGTCGGCAACGCGACGCAGGATGGCCTCAGCCTCTTTATCGGTGATCGGCGCAGGCTTGTCTGCAGTGCCACCAATAAAGCCCATCACACGAGGGGTGTCCTTGACCAAGTGCCAAGTCCCTTCGTTCATCTCCATCTGGACCAGTACATAGCCAGGGAAGAACTTACGCTCACTCTTGCGCTTCTGGCCATTGCGCATTTCGACGACTTCTTCGGTCGGGACCAGGATCTCGCCGAAACCGTCTTCCATGCCAGCCAGCTTGACGCGCTCAATCAGGGAGCGCATTACATGCTTCTCGTAACCCGAGTAAGCATGCACAACATACCAACGCTTAGCCACGGGACACCTTTAGCCAACGATCAAGGAGACCGCCCAGCCGAGCAGGGAATCAAGACCCCACAGCAGCAGTGCCATAACCAGCACGACAGCCACGACAATCAGCGTGGTCTGGGTGGTTTCCTGGCGGGTCGGCCACACGACTTTACGAATTTCGGTACGAGCTTCCTTCGCCAGCGCAAAGAACGACTTGCCCTTCGCAGTCTGCAGGGCTACAAAGCCTGCAACAGCAGCCAGGACGAGAAGTGCGAGGACGCGATACAGGATCGGGGAGGCGGAGTAATACTGGTTACCCACTACACCAACAACCACCAAAGCCACTACAGCCAGCCACTTGAACAGATCAAAACGCGATTCTTGGGCTTCAGTTTTGGGAGTCATCGAGGAGGATCCTGTGAGAAGAAAGCCATCACACCGAAGTGAAATGGCAGGTCAGGAGGGAATCGAACCCCCAACCTACGGTTTTGGAGACCGTCGCTCTGCCAATTGAGCTACTGACCTGTAACGCTGTATCAGGCCGGCCATTATACCGGCCTGATCAAGTAAATCAACTACTTATTCAATAATTTTTGCTACGACGCCGGCGCCGACGGTACGACCGCCTTCACGGATAGCGAAGCGCAGACCGTCTTCCATTGCGATGGTCTTGATCAGGGTAACAGTCATCTGAATGTTGTCACCTGGCATTACCATTTCAACGCCTTCCGGCAGCTCGCAGTTACCGGTCACGTCAGTGGTACGGAAGTAGAACTGAGGACGATAGCCTTTGAAGAACGGAGTGTGACGACCGCCTTCTTCCTTCGACAGAACGTAGACTTCTGCGGTGAACTTGGTGTGCGGCTTGACCGAACCCGGCTTGACCAGAACCTGGCCACGCTCAACGTCGTCACGCTTGGTACCACGCAGCAGAACGCCGCAGTTCTCGCCAGCACGGCCTTCGTCCAGCAGCTTGCGGAACATCTCAACACCGGTGCAGGTGGTGGTGGTGGTGTCACGCAGACCAACGATTTCCAGCGGATCCTGAACGCGGACGATACCACGCTCGATACGACCGGTAACAACGGTACCACGACCCGAGATCGAGAATACGTCTTCGATCGGCATCAGGAACGGCTGGTCAACGGCACGAACTGGCTCAGGGATGTAGGCATCCAGAGTTTCTACCAGCTTCTTGACAGCGGTAGTACCCATTTCGTTGTCGTCTTTGCCTTCCAGCGCCATACGAGCCGAACCGATGATGATCGGGGTGTCGTCGCCTGGGAAGTCATAGGTGGACAGCAGGTCGCGAACTTCCATCTCGACCAGTTCCAGCAGCTCAGCGTCGTCTACCAGGTCAGCCTTGTTCAGGAAGACCACGATGTACGGAACGCCTACCTGACGGGACAGCAGGATGTGCTCACGGGTTTGTGGCATCGGACCATCGGCGGCCGAGCAAACCAGGATCGCGCCGTCCATCTGGGCAGCACCGGTGATCATGTTCTTCACGTAGTCAGCGTGACCTGGGCAGTCAACGTGAGCGTAGTGACGAATGTTCGAGTTGTACTCGACGTGAGCGGTGTTGATGGTGATACCGCGCGCTTTTTCTTCCGGAGCCGAGTCGATCTTGTCGAACTCAACGACTGCCGAACCGAATACTTCGGAGCAGACGCGAGTCAGAGCTGCGGTCAGAGTGGTCTTACCGTGGTCAACGTGGCCGATAGTGCCGACGTTAACGTGGGGAAGGGAACGATCAAACTTTTCCTTAGCCATCGATACAATCCTCCGCAGAAGAAATAGTCTTGCGCTGATAAAACAAAGGCAGATATTTTCATATCTGCCTTGTTTATATGGAGCTCTTGAGCGGACTTGAACCGCTGACCTCACCCTTACCAAGGGTGTGCTCTACCAACTGAGCTACAAGAGCGAAACACTTTGTGCAAAATCCAGCAAACTTGGAGCGGGTAGCGGGAATCGAACCCGCATCATCAGCTTGGAAGGCTGAGGTTCTACCACTAAACTATACCCGCGGAGCTTGCGGCTCTCGCTAAAACTGGTGGAGGGAGAAGGATTCGAACCTTCGAAGCTCTCGCAACGGATTTACAGTCCGTCCCCTTTGACCGCTCGGGAATCCCTCCAGATGTGGCCGGCATTCTATTTGTCTGCCGTCCTAGTGTCAAGCGTTTTTTTCAAATTTTTTCAATCAAATCTGAAACTTAGCTGCTTTGACACCGCTTCCAGTTCCGCCACCTGAGTGGTGTTCCCTGTGAAGCGGGCGCCATTCTATCAAGCTATTCACCAGTTGCAATACCCTGGCAGAAAATAATTTTGTGTTTTAAGTCTTTGAAATCGTTGGAAAGAGTCGCCAGGACGGTCTGGTCCAGCAAACGCTCGCTTTCCGGGGCAACCTTGAGCCAACGACCATCAGCCCCAGGCAGCTGCCCCGCCACCGGCAGCGTGGCAATATCCAGGCTCAACAGGCGCTGACGCAATGCATCGAGCTGGCCCTGGCCCATTACACCGCCGACTACCAGGCACTCATCCCGGCGCTTGGGTGGCGTCGACACACCCGTTTCACGCAACAGGCGGATTTCTTGCTGATTCCCCTTGTACAGCGACAGGGGCGCGACTTCCTTGACCTTCAGCGGGGCTTCCTGCTGGTGCCACACGTAATAGAAGACATTGAGCACCAGTAACAGCAGAAACAACCAACGCATAGGCACCTCAATCCAATGGGCAGGCCATGGCCAGGCCTACGAAAACCAGGTCCGGCACGACACGCGCCTGCGGCACGGACTCCCTTACCAGCGGCGCATCGCCACCAGTGAGGAATACCGTGAAATCGTCTCCCCACAAGGCACGCGCCTGCTCGAGCTGAGTACGCGCAAAACCCTGGAGCATCAACACACAACCACGCTCGACCGCCTCGACAGTCGAGCGGCCTGGTGCCAGGCTGGCCAATGCCCGCTCGGCGGAGGCATCGTCATAACGGATACGCCGAGTGTGCGTACGCAACTGACTACGCATCAATGGCATACCCGGGCAGATGTAGCCTCCCAGGTGCTCGCCGTCCGCCGCAACGAAATCCGCTTTTGCAGCGGTCCCCAGATCGATGACCAGGCAAGCACCCTTGGCCAGGTGAAATGCTCCCAGCGCCGCCAACCAACGGTCCATGCCCAGACGCTGGTAATCGTCATAGCCATTACGCACACCCGCCATCTCCTGGGCCGGGTGCGCCACGCGCGCCTGCACGGCAAACGCCTGGGCAATCATCGCGCAAAGCGCAGCGGTCTCCTCCTCGCTGCGCACACTGACAATGCGGCAGCCGGTAAGACGCACCGAAGCCAGTGTTGCCACTTCGGCCACCAGCGCCTGATCGGAGTCGACGATACCGCCACTTTCAATCGCTGCATCAGCGACATGGATTACCCGCCACTTGATGAAGCTGTTACCGCAATCGAGCTCAAGAATCATCACGCAACCTCAAACTGAGCTCACCACCACTGAAGCTCTTCTCTACCCCGTCCACCTCAAGGCGCAAGCCGCCCTGCCCGTCGACGCCAAGAACCACGCCATCAATGCGCGTACTACCTGCAACCAGAGTAACCTTGCGCCCCTGCCAGAGGTGCGCCTGCTCCCATTCTTCCTGGAATGCCGCAAACCCGTAGCGACGATGCCGCGCCAATTCGTGCTGCAACTGCTGACTGAGCAACGCTACCAGCCGGTTACGGTCGATTGCCGCCCCCACTTCACGCCGCATCGAGGTCCACATCTGGTCGACCTGATCGTTGGCCTGCATGTTCACATTGATGCCGATACCCAGCACCACATGACAGACATCTGCCGGGTCGCCAACCAACTCCAGGAGAATGCCGGTGATCTTCTGCCCCCGAACGAGGACATCGTTGGGCCATTTGAGCCCCACATCCTTTACCCCAAACGCCTGCAGGGTACGCATTACTGCCAACCCCACCACCAGGCTCAAGCCCTCGAGCTGGCGCATGCCACCATCCACACGGAGTACCAGGCTGTAATAGAGGTTTTCGGCAAACGGACTGACCCACTGCCGACCGCGCCGACCACGGCCAGCGCTTTGGCGCTCGGCCAGAACCAGAAATGGAGCGGCCTGCCCTTCCCCAGCGAGCCGCAGGCCTTCGGCATTGGTCGAGTCGATGGTTTCATGGATGAAAACGGGCCATTGCTCGCCCTCGGCAAACCCGGCAATCGCCTGTGCATCGAGCAAAGCCAGTGGTGCCGCCAGCTGATAACCGCGACCACGCACCTTGTGAATGGTAAGGTTCAGTTCGCTCTCCAGGTGCTGCAGCTGCTTCCAGACGGCGCTGCGACTCACCCCGAGGGCTGCCCCCAGAGCTTCTCCGGAATGGAACCGGCCATCCTTGAGGAGATTCAACAACTTCAGCATGCCAGTCTCGACTTGAAATAAGGCAGGCATGATAGCTATGGGCTGTTGGCTTGCATAGGAAAAGGGCCCGCCAACGGGGGCGAATACCCTTGCGTCGGGATCCCCGTGGGAGCGGCTTTAGCCGCGAAGCAGGCGACGCGGTGGATGGCACCGGCTGCGCCGATGTTCGCGGGTGAACCCGCTCCCACAGGGGGGGCTGGTGAGGCGGGAAATTTTTCGCCACAAAGACAAAACCCCTATCTGCCTGCGCAGATAGGGGTTTTGCGAAATGAATCTTGACGATGACCTACTCTCACATGGGGAAACCCCACACTACCATCGGCGA
>NZ_OLKL01000007.1 GCF_900291015.1 Pseudomonas persica | reverse complement strand
GAATTTGCGAGAAACTCGTTTGACTTCAAACACTTGACTCGCTGCGATCTCTCGTAGCGGGAGGCGAATCATACAGCACCTAGAAGCGCTGTCAACCATCATCTCAACCGCTGGCGATCAGTCGATCGTAGCGCTTCCGGCTTCTTCTGAACTATTTAACTCATTGAATTTCAAGGAGTTTGTCGTTCCGATGTCGCTGGAAGTGGGGCGCATTATAAGGGGATTCGAAAGGCCGTCAACCGTTAATTTCAAGAAAGTGAAATATAAGGGCAAAAGACCGCATCAGGGCCACCAGGTGCTCGTCAGAAGAGCAAAGGCAGGCACCTTCCACAGCCAACACCATCTCAAGACAGGCCCATAGCCGGCCTGACGCATCCAACAACCAAAAGCCAAAAACAAAACCCCAAAAACAAAGCGGGGAGGCCTACCGGCCTCCCCACTTCTATATAGCTACACCACCAGGCGATCATTCAGCCTTGAGGGTAACCCGCGCAAACGACTTCTTGCCCGCCTGGCACACATGCGTCGCACCCAGCGCAAACACGAAATCGCGATCAACCACCGCACCATCAACCTTGACCGCACCGCCACTCAGCAAATCCCGCGCCTGCGCCGAGTTCTTCACCAGGCCAGCCCGATTCAGCACGGCAGCAATCGGCAGGCTTTCCGCCGCAGCCACTTCGACTTCCGGCAGGTCTTCCGGCAGCTCGCCTTCCTTCATACGGTTACCCGCGGCACGGTGAGCATTGGCCGCAGCCTCCTCGCCATGGAAGCGCGCAACGATCTCTTCGGCCAGCTTGATCTTGATGTCGCGCGGGTTGGCGCCATTGGCAACATCGGCACGGAACTGCTCGATCTCTTCCATCGAACGGAAGCTCAGCAGTTCGAAGTAGCGCCACATCAGGGTATCCGGGATCGATACCAGCTTGCTGTACATCACCCCTGGCGCTTCCTGGATGCCTACATAGTTACCCAGCGACTTGGACATCTTCTTCACGCCGTCGAGCCCTTCGAGCAGCGGCATGGTCACGATGTTCTGCGCTTCCTGACCATAGGCACGCTGCAGCTCACGCCCCATCAGCAGGTTGAACTTCTGGTCAGTACCGCCCAGCTCGACATCCGCCTTCAGCGCCACCGAGTCATAGCCCTGCACCAGCGGGTACAGGAACTCGTGGATGGCGATCGGCTGGTTGGTGGTGTAGCGCTTGTCGAAGTCATCGCGCTCGAGCATGCGCGCCACGGTGTACTGCGACGCCAGGCGAATGAAGTCGGCCGGGGTCAGCTTGTCCATCCAGGTGGAGTTGAACGCAACCTCGGTCTTGGCCGGGTCGAGAATCTTGAACACCTGCTGCTTGTAGGTCTCGGCGTTTTCCAGCACCTGCTCGCGGGTCAGCGGCGGGCGTGTGGCGCTCTTGCCGCTGGGGTCGCCGATCATCCCGGTGAAGTCACCGATCAGGAAGATGACCTGGTGCCCCAGGTCCTGGAACTGGCGCAGCTTGTTGATCAGCACCGTATGCCCAAGGTGCAGGTCAGGCGCAGTCGGGTCGAAGCCGGCCTTGATGCGCAGAGGTTGGCCGCGCTTGAGCTTCTCCACCAGTTCCGACTCGACCAGTACTTCTTCCGCACCGCGCTTGATAAGCGCCAGCTGCTCTTCAACCGACTTCATAGACAAACCCGCAAGGCTCAGATTCAGGGGGAGCCAACCATACAAGATCGGCCGTCAATTACAAGTTTCGCAAAGGAATGTGACCCGAACGCAGGCTTGCGGCGTCTACGCGCCCTTGCGTGAAAATGGATTTGGTTATATTTTATACAGTTATTTCATCTTCATCATGTCATTCATCTTTTCCATTTCACTTTTTCAAAGTCACCTTGCCCATGACCAACGAACCGCCTAAAGCGCCCCCGCTTTATCCGAAAAGCCATCTGTTGGCCGCCAGCGGCATCGCCGCCCTGCTCAGCCTGGCCCTGCTGGTGTTTCCCTCCAGCGAAGTGGAAGCCAAGAAAACCACCCTCAACCTCGAGCTGGAGAGCCCTGCCGAGCAGTTGAAGGACGAATCCCGCGCTGCGCCCCTGGTTCAGGCCGAAGGTGAGCAAGGCTCGCCATTCGCCCAGATCGAAGATGCCACCCCCGAGACCCAGAAGGCCGAGCAGGAAGCCCCTGCTGCCGAACCGGTCGTCGAAGCCGCCAAGCAGCCCAGCCACCGCGAAGTCACCGTGGCCCGTGGCGATACCCTGTCCACCCTGTTCGCCAAGGTCGGCCTGCCGAGCAATGCGGTGCACGACCTGCTGGACAGTAACAAGCAGGCCAAGCAGTTCAGCCAGCTCAAGCACGGCCAGGTGCTGCAGTTCGAACTCGACAAGGACGGCCAACTGGCCAGCCTGCACAGCAAGGTCAGCAACCTCGAAACCATTCGCCTGACCAAGACCGACAAGGGTTACACCTTCAACCGCGAAATCAGCAAGCCGGTAGTGCGTACCGCCTACGCCCACGGCGTGATCAAAAGCTCGCTGTCGGCCTCGGCCCAGCGCGCCGGACTGTCCCACAGCATGACCATGGACATGGCCCGCGTGCTGGGTTACGACATCGACTTCGCCCAGGATATTCGCCCGGGCGATGAGTTCGACGTGGTCTATGAACAGAAGGTGATGGACGGCAAGGTCGTCGGCACCGGCAACATCCTGTCCGCGCGTTTCACCAACCGCGGCAAGACCTACACCGCCGTGCGCTATACCAACAAGCAGGGTAACACCAGCTACTACACCGCCGATGGCAACAGCCTGCGCAAGGCCTTCATCCGCACCCCGGTTGACTTCGCCCGCATCAGCTCGCGCTTCTCCGCCGGCCGCAAGCACCCGATCCTGAACAAGATCCGCGCCCACAAGGGCGTCGACTATGCCGCCCCACGCGGCACTCCGATCAAGGCAGCCGGTGACGGCCGCATCGAACTGGCCGGGCGTCGCGGTGGTTACGGCAACACGGTGATCATCCAGCACGGCAACCGCTACAAGACGCTGTACGGCCACATGCAGGGCTTTGCCAAAGGCATCAAGACCGGCAGCTCGGTCAAGCAGGGCCAGATCATCGGCTACATCGGCACCACCGGCCTGTCCACCGGCCCGCACCTGCACTACGAGTTCCAGGTCAACGGTGTCCACGTCGACCCGCTGAGCCAGAAAGTGCCGATGTCCGACCCGATCGCCAGGAACGAGCGCCAGCGTTTCCTGCAGCAGAGCCAGCCCCTGATCGCCCGCATGGATCAGGAAAAGGCCACTCTGCTCGCAGCGAACAAGCGCTAAGCCCATGGCGCTCTATCTGGGGGTGATGTCCGGCACCAGCCTCGATGGCCTGGACATTGCCTTGATCGAACAAGGCGAGCAGCCAGAACTGCTCGCCACCCACTACCTGCCCATGCCCAGCGACCTGCGCCAGGAACTGCTAAGCCTTTGCAGCAGCGGCCCTGACGAGATCGCCCGCGCCGCACTGGCAGAAAACCGCTGGGCCAGCCTGGCAGGCGAAGGCATCCGCCAACTGCTGGCCAGGCAAGGGCTGCAAGCCGATGCCATTCGTGCCATCGGCAGCCACGGTCAGACCATCCGCCACGAACCTGCACGCGGTTTTACCGTGCAGATCGGCAACCCTGCGCTGTTGGCCGAGCTTACCGGTATCAGCGTGGTCGCTGACTTCCGCCGTCGCGATGTGGCGGCCGGTGGCCAAGGTGCGCCACTGGTGCCGGCCTTCCATGAAACCCTGTTCAGCCACCTCGGCCAGCGCCTGGCCATCCTCAACGTGGGCGGTTTCAGCAACCTCAGCCTGATCGAACACGACAAGCCAGTCCACGGCTTCGACTGCGGCCCGGGCAACGTGCTACTGGATGCCTGGATCGAGCGCAAGCGCGGCCAGGCCTACGATGCGGATGGGGCCTGGGCTGCCTCGGGTGTGGTGCAGCCCGACTTGCTCAGCGCACTGCTGGCCGATCCGTTCTTCGCCGGTAGCGGCCCGAAGAGCACCGGCCGCGAAGTGTTCAACCTGCCCTGGCTGGATGGCCAGCTGGCCCGCCTGCCCGCTTACCGCGACGAAGATGTGCAGGCGACCTTGCTGGAGCTGACCGCACGCAGCATCATCGACTCGCTGAGCAACGCCCAGCAAGGCACCGAAGCGCTGCTGGTCTGCGGTGGCGGTGCGCGCAACGGCGCCCTCATGGCACGCCTCGGCCAGTTGCTGCCCGACGCCCGTGTCGCCAGCACCGGCGCCCATGGCGTGGACCCGGACTGGGTCGAAGCCATGGCCTTCGCCTGGCTGGCCCACTGTTGCCTGGAAGGCATCGCCGCCAACCGCCCTAGCGTGACAGCGGCCAAGGGCCTGCGCGTACTCGGCGCAATCTACCCGGCCTGAGCGCTACGCCAGAAAGCAAAACGCCGCGCAATTGCGCGGCGTTTTTGTATGGCCAGGCCTCAGATCGAGAACGAGGAACCGCAGCCGCAGGTGGTAGCAGCATTCGGGTTCTTGATCACGAAGCGCGAACCTTCCAGGCCTTCCTGGTAATCCACTTCGGCGCCGGCCAGGTACTGGAAGCTCATCGGGTCGACCACAAGGGAAACACCCTCGCGCTCGACGATGGTGTCGTCTTCGGCCACGTCCTCATCGAAGGTGAAGCCGTACTGGAAGCCCGAGCAGCCGCCACCAGTGACGAACACGCGCAGCTTCAGACGATCGTTGCCTTCCTCGGAAACCAGGTTCTTCACCTTTTGCGCAGCGCCGTGGGTGAATTCCAAAGCCGTGGGGGTGAAGGTTTCGACGCTCATGTTGATTCTCCCGGCGCGGTAGCCGCCATAAAACTCGATGACGCGCATTATCCGCTTTCCCGAGAAAATCGGTCAAGAATTGTGCGGCTTTAGTCGCGACATACAAAAAGGCCCGCACGACGCGGGCCTTTTCGAACGTTGGCAGCTTACGGCAGCAAGCCCGCGTGGGACAGGCCCATGCGCTCGTCCAGGCCGAACAGGATGTTGAGATTCTGCACCGCCTGGCCGGACGCGCCCTTGACCAGGTTGTCGATCACCGACAGCACCACCACCAGGTCACCACCCTGCGGGCGATGAACGGCAATGCGGCAGACGTTGGCGCCGCGCACGCTGCGGGTTTCCGGGTGGCTGCCAGCCGGCATCACGTCGACGAACGGTTCATCGGCGTAGCGCTTCTCGAACAGCGCCTGCAGGTCAACCGAGGTGTCGGCGACAGTCGCGTACAGGGTGGCATGGATGCCACGGATCATTGGTGTCAGGTGCGGCACGAAGGTCAGGCCGATCTCCTTGCCAGCGGCCAGGCGCAGGCCCTGGCTGATCTCCGGCAGGTGGCGGTGGCCCTTCACAGCGTAGGCTTTCATGCTTTCGCCGGCTTCGCAGAACAGCGAGCCCACCGCAGCACCACGACCAGCGCCACTGACACCCGACTTGCAGTCGGCGATCAGGCGCGACGGGTCGGCCAGGCCAGCTTCCAGCAGCGGCAGGAAGCCCAACTGGGTGGCGGTCGGGTAGCAACCCGGCACTGCAATCAGGCGCGCCTGGCGGATCTTCTCGCGGTTGACTTCAGGCAGGCCGTACACCGCGTCCTTGAGCAGCTCTGGCGCACCGTGCGGCTGGCCGTACCACTTGCCCCATTCGACGGCGTCCTGCAGGCGGAAGTCGGCCGACAGGTCGATCACCTTGGTACCGGCCGCCAGCAGCTCACCGGCCAGGGCGTGGGCCACACCGTGCGGGGTGGCGAAGAACACCACGTCGCAGGCGGCCAGGGTCTTGCTGTCCGGCACGCTGAACGCCAGCCCGTCATAGTGGCCGCGCAGGTTCGGGTACATGTCCGCCACTGCAACGCCCGCCTCGGAGCGCGAAGTGATGACCGCCACCTCGGCCTGTGGATGCTGTGCCAGCAGACGCAACAGTTCGACGCCGGTGTAACCCGTGCCGCCGACGATACCGACCTTGATCATAACGCTTGCCCCTTATCAACGAGCCGTCTGGAAAGCGCACGATAATAGGGGCGCAAGGCGCCTGTAACAACTCTTCGGGTGACCCTTCGGGCGCTTGACCACTACTATCTGACGACCGTGAATACCTGAAGGAACTCCCCCATGCTTTACCTATGGATCAAAGCGCTGCATATCGTCAGCGTGGTCTGCTGGTTCGCCGGCCTGTTCTACCTGCCGCGGCTGTTCGTCTACCACGCCCAAAGCCAGGACAGCATCAGCCAGGAACGCTTCGTGACCATGGAGCGCAAGCTGTTTCGCGGCATCATGAACCCGGCGATGATCGCCACCTACGTGTTCGGCGCGTGGATGCTCTACCTCACGCCCGGCTGGCTCAGCCAGGGCTGGCTGCATGCCAAGCTGACCCTGGTCATCCTGTTGACCGTCTACCATCACATGTGCGGCGCCCAGCGCAAACGCTTCGCCAGCGGCAGCAACACCCGCAGCCACGTCTACTATCGCTGGTTCAACGAAGTACCCGTGCTGTTCCTGCTGGGTATCGTAATTCTGGTGGTGGTCAAACCGTTCTGACCTAGCCACCCGCCCAAGGAGCCTTGCCATGTCGCTACCCGCCTCGCTCGAACAACGCCTGCGCCTGCCCGTGGTTGCCGCACCGATGTTCCTGATTTCCAACCCCAGGCTGGTACTGGCCTGCTGCGCCAGCGGCGTGGTCGGCAGCTTCCCGGCACTGAACCAGCGTGACAGCGCCGGTTTCAAGGCCTGGCTGGAGGAAATCGAGGCAGGCCTGGCACTGCTGCTGGCGCCAGCGCCCTATGCCGTCAACCTGATCGTCCACCAGACCAACCCGCGCCTGCAGGCCGACCTGGCGTTGTGCCTGGAACACCGCGTGCCGATCGTCATCACCAGCCTCGGCGCGGTGAAGGAACTGGTCGATGCCGTACACGGTTACGGCGGCCTGGTGTTCCACGATGTCACCACCCGCCGCCATGCCGAGAAAGCCGCCGAAGCCGGTGTCGATGGCCTGATCGCCGTCGCCGCCGGCGCAGGCGGCCATGCCGGCACCTGGAGCCCGTTTGCCCTGGCTGCGGAAATTCGCCAGTTCTTCGACAAGACCCTGCTGCTGGCCGGCTGCCTCAACCACGGCCACGAGATCCTCGCCGCGCAAATGCTGGGGGCGGACCTTGCGTACATGGGCACGCGCTTCATCGCCACCACAGAAAGCCAGGCCCCGGGCGAATACAAGCAGATGCTGCTCGATGCCCATGCCGCCGACATCATCCACACCCCGGCGGTGTCCGGCGTCCCTGCCAGCTTCCTGCGTCCGAGCCTGGAGCAGGCCGGTTATGACATGAACGCCCTCAAGAGCGGCCACGAGCAAGGCAAGCTCAAACCGATCGACGACGAAGCCAAGGCCTGGAAGACCGTGTGGTCGGCGGGCCAGGGTGTCGGTGGTATCGACGACCTGCCCAGCGCCAGCGCGCTGATCGAACGGCTGCATGACGAGTACCGGCACGCCCTGGAACGCTGCCAGGCCCTGCGCCCCCGTACCTTGTAGCAAAAGGCAACACCTTGCCCGGCCAAGCTGTACACTAGGCGCCCTCTTCAGCCCCCAGGAGCCTTGCATGACCCGTTACGCCATGATCACTGGTGCTTCCAGCGGCCTGGGCCTGGCCCTGGCGGAAGCCCTGGCGCGGCGCGGGCGCAACCTGATCCTGGTGGCACGCCAGCGTGAAACGCTGGAGCCAGTGGCCATCGAGCTGACCCAACGCTTCGGTGTCGAGGTGCTGTTCCGTGCCTGCGACCTCAGCCAGCCGCTGCGCCTGTCGGGCTTCGTGCTGGAGCTGGAAGAAGGCGAGCGGCGCATCGACCTGCTGGTCAATTGTGCCGGCCTGCGCACCTACGGGCCATTCCTGGCCCATGAGTGGGCCGACGAACAGGACCTGCTGGAAGTCAACGTGCTGGCCCTGAGCCGCCTGTGCCACGCCATCGGCAACCTGATGGCCGTGCAAGGCGGCGGGCAGATCCTCAATGTCGCCGGCCTGGCCGGGGTGGCGCCTGGCCCGTGGATGGCCACCTATGCCGCCAGCAAAGCCTATGTGCTGAGTTTCTCCCAGGCCTTGCGTGAAGAACTCAAGCGCACCGGTATCAAGGTCTCGGTATTGTGCCCCGGCCCGGTGCGCTCCTCGCGCCGGCGCATTCCGCGACTGGATGGCAAGCCGCGCTGCCTCAGCCCTGAGGAAGTGGCGCTGTACACCGTGCGCGCGCTGGACAAGAACCGCGCACTGATCCTGCCCGGCCGGCGCAACCGCTGGCTGGCGTTCGCCCCACGCCTGCTGCCGCGCTGGCTGGTGCGCAAGCTGGCCGGCGCAATCCACCGCCGCTACTGCCCGGTCGGCATGGAATAGCCACTGGGCGAGCGGCGCCCGGCTGAGTACACTCGGCCCGACCCTCACCATGGAGCAAGTGCTGTGGACGATTTATTCACCAGGATCATCAACCGGGAAATCCCGGCGAAGATCATTTACGAGGACGACCAGGTTCTGGCGTTCCACGATATCGCCCCCCAGGCGCCCGTGCATTTTCTGGTCATCCCGAAAAAGCACATTCGCACCCTCAACGACCTGACCGAAGAGGACAAAGGCCTGGCTGGCCACATCCTGTTCACCGCCCAGCGCCTGGCCAAGGAACTTGGCTGTGATGACGGCTTCCGCGTGGTCATGAACTGCAACGAGCAGGGCGGCCAGACCGTCTACCACATCCACATGCACGTGCTTGGCCAGCGCCAGATGCACTGGCCACCGGGCTGATCCACGGCAAGCGACCCCGCCACTATTGCGGTAAACTGTCGGGCACATTCTTGCGGAGGTGCCCGATGGCTACCGAACGTCACTACTCGCCGCTCGACCGCTTGTTGCTGCAGGCCGATACCGCCATGCGCACCCTGCTGCCCTTCAGCGGCCAACCCGCCCGCCCATCGCCGGCCATCGTCCAGGCGGACGTCGACCTGGACGAACAGCAGGCCCGCCATGTTGCCGGGCTGATGCGCATCAACCACACCGGTGAAGTCTGCGCCCAGGCGCTGTATCAGGGCCAGGCCCTGACTGCCAAGCTGCCCGAAGTGCGCAAGGCCATGGAACACGCCGCCGAGGAAGAGGTGGACCACCTGGCCTGGTGCGAACAACGCATTCGCCAGCTGAACAGCCACCCCAGCGTGCTCAACCCGTTGTTCTACGGTATGTCGTTCGGCATCGGCGCACTCGCCGGGCTGGTCAGCGACAAGGTCAGCCTGGGCTTCGTCGCCGCCACCGAGCACCAGGTGTGCAAGCACCTCGACGAGCACCTGGAACAGATCCCGCAGGAAGACGAAAAGTCCCGGGCCATCCTCGAACAGATGCGTATCGATGAGGAACAGCACGCCGAGTCCGCACTGGAAGCCGGCGGTTATCGCTTCCCCGCCCCGGTTCGCTTTGGCATGAGCCTGTTGGCCAAGGTCATGACCAAGAGCACCTACCGTATCTGAAGGCATCCCCATGACGGACCGTTTCGACGCCAAGGACCTGGCGCGCGCCGTGCAAGCCGGCATTCTCCAGCCGGGCCAGGACCAGGCCCTGCTGGCCTTCCTGCGCCAGCAACCGGCACAACGTGGCAGCTTCCAGCTGGCCCATGTCGCTTTCTACTTCGGCGCCATGCTGATCATGGCCGCGATGGGCTGGTTGCTCACCGAGGCCTGGATGAGCATCGGCGACTGGGCGCTGCTGGTCATCGCCAGCCTCTATATCCTGTTGCTCACGCTGTTCGCCGTTAACCTGCAACGGCGCGTACAGCCCGTCGCGGCCGGGGTACTGGCGGCGGTAGCGGTCAGCATCGTGCCGTTGGCGGTATTCGCCATCGAACGGCTGGCCGGCTGGTGGCCAATGGATGATGTGCAGGCGAACTATCACCAGTACTACACCTACGTGCAGGGCGGCTGGCTGGCGATGGAAGCGGCCACGGTACTCGCCGGGTTGTTGATGCTGAGGCTGATTCCCTACCCGTTCATCGTCATGCCGATTGCCGTGGCCTTGTGGTTCATGTCGATGGACCTGAGCGAATGGTTCTTCGGTTCGCCATTCAGCTGGGAGCAACGCCGCGAGGTTTCGTTGTGGTTCGGGCTGGGGATGCTGGTGGTGTTCGTCGCGGTGGATGGTCGCACCCGTGAAGACTACGCCCACTGGGGCTACCTGGCCGGGCTGGCGGCATTCTGGGGCGGGCTGACGCTGGTGGACAGCGGCAGCGAGTTGGGCAAGGCCCTGTACTGCCTGATCAATATTGCCCTGATGGGCATGGCAGTGCTGCTGCGTCGGCCGGTGTTCATGGTGTTCGGGGCGCTGGGGGTGGCGGCTTACCTGGGGTACCTGGCGTACGAGGTGTTTGCCGACTCGCTGCTGTTCCCGGTGGTGGTGACTCTGATCGGGCTGGGGGTTATCGGGCTGGGGCTGGTTTACCAGAAGCGGCGAGAGCGGTTGAGCCGGGTGATGCGCGGTTGTTTGCCGGGGTGGGTGCGTGCTGCACTGCCGGCGCTTCGGGGCTGATATTGCCGGGAGCCGCTTTGCGGCCCATCGCCGGCAAGCCAGCTCCCACAAACAAATACAGCACCGGCTTCGAAAACAGCGCTTGACCTGGGGGAGCTGGCTTGCCGGCGATGGGCTGCAACGCAGCCCCGAAAATCTGGGGTTCAACCCAGCTCTACAATCTCGTACCCGTGGGTAATCTCGACCCCGGCACGCTCGAGCATGATCGAAGCCGAGCAATACTTCTCCGCCGACAGCTCCACCGCACGCTTGACCTGGGCTTCTTTCAGCCCACGCCCCTTCACCACGAAGTTCATGTGGATCTTGGTAAACACCTTCGGGTCTTCGCTGGCACGCTCGGCCTCCAGGAATGCCTCGCAGCTTTCCACCGCCTGGCGCGACTTCTTCAGAATGCTGACCACGTCAAAGCTGCTGCAACCACCCAGGCCCAGCAACAGCATTTCCATCGGGCGCACGCCCAGGTTGCGGCCGCCGGCCTCGGGCGGGCCGTCCATCACGACGACATGGCCGCTCCCCGATTCGCCGAGGAACATCGCCTCACCGGCCCACTGGATACGTGCCTTCATCTACCCGGACTCCTGATATTCGGAAAAGGGTGTCAGCTTAGACCTTGTGCGGCCGTGGGAAAAGTACGAGTCGTGTCGGTTTAGTACCGAAACATTCTGTAGCGTCTGATAAGCTGGCGCCAAATGACTGGCGCGCGCCGCCAGCCAACCTTTATAAAAAGCCTATGCGTCGTATCGAACAGGATTTCGTGATGGTTGCCTCCGCCCTACCCGCCAAGATCAAGAACATCGACAAGTTGCTGGCGCACTGCCAGCGCCGCCGCTACACCGCCAAAAGCAACATCATCTGCGCCGGCGACCGGGCCGAGACACTGTCGTTCATCATCAAGGGTTCGGTCACCATCCTCATCGAGGACGACGACGGCCATGAAATGATCATCGCCTACCTCAACAATGGCGACTTCTTCGGCGAGCTGGGCCTGTTCGAACCGGCCGAGGGTGAACAGCAGCGCAGTGCCTGGGTGCGCGCCAAGACCGAATGCGAAGTAGCCGAAATCAGTTACGAGAAGTTTCGAGAACTGGCGCGCCAGGACCCGGAAATCCTCTACGCCCTGGGCAGCCAGATGGCCCAGCGTCTGCGCAACACCACGCGCAAGGTCGGCGACCTGGCGTTCTTCGACGTTACCGGGCGCGTCGCCCGTTGCCTGCTGGAGCTGTGCAAGCAACCCGACGCCATGACCCACCCCGACGGCATGCAGATCAAGATCACCCGTCAGGAAATCGGTCGTATCGTCGGTTGCTCCCGGGAAATGGTCGGCCGCGTCCTCAAGGACCTTGAAGAACGCAGCCTGGTGCAGGTCAAAGGCAAGACCATGGTGGTCTACGGTACCCGCTAGTCCTTGGGCAGGTCGGCCAGCACCTTGGCATAAGCCTGCGACAGCCGCTCGAACCAGGGCGCCGCGGGCGCCACTTCGTGCAGGGCGATGTGCGCATCGGCGCGGCAGCGCTGCTCCAGTTCGCAGCACTCGTTGAAGCGGTTGACCGCTGCCACCATCGACTCACGCTCGTTATCCAGCAACAGCGCACCGTGCACCAGCACCACCGGGCGCTTGCCGCCCAGCCCCTGGCGCCAGCGCTGGGCAGTGCCCACCAGTTTGCGGCCATTGAGGTTGACGTTGTAGCGGCCATCGCAGAAGGCGCCGTCGATTTCGCCCACCGACGCCACCCCGCCCCACTCGCGCAGCACATCGCACAGCGGCAGGCACAGGCGCTCGTAGGCGTTTTCGATACGGCCATGGTCGCCTTCGCAGCGTGGGGCGACATAGACCAGGGCAACGTTCACCGTCGAATGCGACTGCGGCACCGGCTCACCACCGGTCTCGCGCAGCAGCACCGGCCAGCCAGCGATTGCCAATTCCGCACAGGCGGCCTCGAAGTTGTCCAGCCGGCTCATGCGCCGGGGCATGACCAGGGCGTGGTCGGTCGGACGCCAGAACAGCACGCCACTGTCGCGCTCGCCACGGCAGACGGCGGCCAGCAATTCCTGTTCGGCGTGCAGGCCCTGTTCTACGGTCAGGGCCAGGGGTTGATCGGTCATTGATCCACCTTTGATGTTGTTATTGATGGCCTCTTCGCGGGTGAACCCGCTCCCGCTGGGACATCACGGGCCCTAGGGTGGTGGAGAACCTGTGGGAGCGGGTTTACCCGCGAAGAGGCCTTTGCCGGCATACAAAAAAGCCGGCAGTAACGCCGGCTTCGTTTCGATCAGTCCAGTTGCTGAACAGTCTTCTTCACCTGATCCGGGAAGAACAACCGCTGCAGCTCAAGCCCTGGCTGCTCGGCGCGCATGAACGCCTCACCGACCAGGAACGAGTAGACCTCGTTGATCGCCATCAGCTCCACATCGGCCCGATTCAAGATACCACTCTCGGTGATCGCCAGGCGATCACGCGGAATACGCGGCAGCAAGTCGAGGGTGGTTTCCAGGCTGACCTCGAAGGTGTGCAGGTTGCGGTTGTTCACCCCCACCAACGGTGTATCCAGGGTTTTCAACGCGCGCTCCAGTTCATCGCCGTCGTGCACTTCCACCAGCACGTCGAGGCCGACATCCTTGGCCGTGGCCGCCAGTTCGGCCATCTTCACGTCATCCAGCGCCGAAACGATCAGCAGTACACAGTCCGCACCCAGCGCCCGGGCTTCGACGATCTGGTACGGGTCAACCATGAAGTCCTTGCGGATCACCGGCAGCGACACCGCCGCACGGGCCTGCTGCAGGTACTCGTCAGCGCCCTGGAAGTAGTCCACATCGGTCAGCACCGACAGGCAAGTCGCCCCGCCCTTCTCGTAGCTGACGGCGATTTCCGCCGGCACGAAATGCTCGCGAATCACGCCCTTGCTCGGCGAGGCCTTCTTGATTTCGGCAATTACCGCCGGCTGCTTGCGCCCGGCTTGCTCGATCAGGGCCTTGGCAAAACCACGCGGGGCGTCGGCAGCCTTGGCCAGGCCCTCCAGTTCGGCGAGGCTGACGCGCGCGCTGCGCTCGGCCACTTCCTGGAACTTGCGGGCAATGATCCTTTCCAGCACCGTCGGCACACTCATGCTTCGTTCTCCACCTTGAATACTGCAGTAAAGGCACCCAGCTCCTGCAGCTTCTCCCAGGCCAGCCCGGTGTGCAGAACGTCGTGGGCCAGTTCCACACCGGCTTTCAGGCTCATGGCATGGTCAGCGGCATACAGCGCCGCGCCCGCATTGAGCACGATCATCTCGGCGGCCTTCTGGCCGTTTTCAGTCTTGCGGCGGCCCAGCGCATCGCGGATCAGCTCCAGCGACGCCTGCGGGTTCTCGACGGCCAGGCCGTGCAGGCTCTGGCTCTTCATGCCGAGGTCTTCCGGCTCGACCCAGTATTCGGTGATTGCGCCATTCTTCAGTTCGGCGACAAAGGTCGGCGCGGCCAGGCTGAACTCATCCAGACCGTCCTTCGAGTGCACCACCAGCACGTGCTTGCTGCCCAGGCGCTGCAGTACTTCAGCCAACGGGCGGCACAGGGTCTGGGCGAATACACCGACCACCTGATGCTTCACTCCGGCCGGATTCGTAAGCGGGCCGAGCATGTTGAACAGGGTGCGCAGCCCCAGGTCGCGACGCGGGCCGGCAGCGTGCTTCATGGCCGAGTGGTGGCTTTGCGCGAACATGAAGCCTATCCCTAAGCTGTCGATGCAGCGGGCCACCTGGGTAGGCGTCAGGTTCAGGTAGATGCCGGCGGCTTCCAGCAGGTCGGCACTGCCGCTCTTGCCCGATACCGCGCGGTTGCCATGCTTGGCCACGGTGCAACCCGCCGCCGCCAGGACGAACGACGAGGCGGTGGACACGTTGAAGATGTTGGCGCCATCACCGCCAGTACCGACGATATCGACCACGCCATCGAGGCTTTGCAGTTCGACCTTGTCGGCCAGCTCACGCATCACCGACACCGCACCAACAATCTCGTCGATGCTTTCGCTCTTCATGCGCATGCCCATCAGGAAGGCGCCGATCTGCGCTTCACTGCACTGGCCGGTCATGATCTGGCGCATGACGTCGCGCATTTCTTCGGTGGAAAGGTCCAGCTGGCCGACGATACGGCTCAACGCGCTCTTGATATCCATGTTCGATCCTTAGCGGCGGCCGCCGGTCTGCTTGAGGAAGTTGGCGAACAGTTCGTGGCCCTGTTCGGTCAGGATCGACTCGGGATGGAACTGCACCCCTTCGATATTCAGCGTTTTATGGCGCAGGCCCATGATCTCGTCGACCGAACCGTCAGCATGGGCGGTCCAGGCGGTCACTTCCAGGCACTCGGGCAAGGTTTCGCGCTTTACCACCAGCGAGTGGTAACGGGTCACGGTCAACGGGTTGTTGAGGCCGGCGAACACGCCCAGGTCACGGTGATGGACCGGGCTGGTCTTGCCGTGCATCACCTGGCGGGCACGTACCACATCACCACCAAAGGCCTGGCCGATGGACTGATGGCCCAGGCAAACGCCGAGGATTGGCAGCTTGCCGGCAAAATGCAGGATGGCCTCGATCGACACACCCGCCTCGCTCGGCGTGCACGGGCCTGGAGATACGACGATGCGCTCGGGGTTGAGGGCTTCGATCTGGGCGATGGTCATTTCGTCATTGCGAATGACCTTGACCTCGGCGCCCAGCTCGCCAAGGTACTGAACGACGTTGTAAGTAAATGAGTCGTAATTGTCGATCATCAGTAACATCGGGTTAAACCTCTTGAATCTACTGACTTCAGAATTCGAACCTTTCTGCCCCAGCCAACAGGCGCGGCTTTGCCACAAGGGGCGGTAGGCAGGAAGGCAAACGGGGGCGGGCCGGACGGGCCGGCAGGAGATAAAGTCAGGCGCGCCAACGCCAACGGGCGTGGGCCTTGATTACGCGCATCAAGAGTTTGCTGACGATCAACACAGGATAGGTCTCGCTCATACGTCACGGCACAGTAGCCTACCGGGGCGGCGGGCGCAATATGCCTGTAAACACGGGGAAACGAATGGACTTGGGAGGGATGCACTGCGATTTGCTAAGGTCGATCGGGTTGTCCTTCATAAAAACAAAGAAAAGGATGTTCACCGATGCGAAAAGCACCGTTATTGCGCTTTACCCTCGCCTCGTTGGCGTTAGCCTGCAGCCAGGCCTTCGCTGCACCCTCCCCCTACTCCGGCATGATCGTGTTCGGCGACAGCCTCAGCGACTCGGGGCAGTTTGGCGGCATACGTTTCACCAACCGCGATGCCAATGGCAACTATGCCCCGGTGTCGCCGATGATCCTTGGTGGGCGGCTCGGGGTAGACCCGACAGCGCTGGGCCCTTCCACCTCCCCCATCAACCCGGCGCTGGGGATTCCCGATGGCAACAACTGGGCCGTTGGCGGCTATACCACCCAGCAGATCCTTGATTCGATCACCAAGACGTCCAAGACGGTCATCCCACCCGGGCGCCCCGGCGCCGGGCAGGTACTGCGAGAAAAACCGGGCTACCTGGCCAACGGCCTGCGCGCAGACCCCAACGCGTTGTACTACCTGACCGGTGGCGGCAACGACTTCCTGCAAGGCCTGGTCAGCAGCCCGGCCGATGCCGTGGCCGCGGGCGTCCGCCTGGCCGCCAGCGCGCAGGCCCTGCAGCAAGGTGGCGCCCGCTACATCATGGTCTGGCTGCTACCCGACCTCGGCCAGACGCCGAACTACAGCGGCACGCCGCAGCAAAACCAGCTGTCGCTGCTGTCCGGTGCCTTCAACCAGTCGCTGCTCGGCCAACTGCGGCAGATCGATGCCGAGATCATTCCACTGAACATCCCTGTGCTGCTGAGCGAAGCATTGGCCAGCCCCGAGCAGTTCGGCCTGGCCATTGGCCAGAACCTGGTCGGCACCTGCTACAGCGGTGAAGGCTGCGTGGAAAACCCGGTGTATGGCATCAACGGCACCACGCCAGACCCGACCAAGCTGCTGTTCAACGACTCGGTACACCCGACCATTGCCGGCCAGCAACTGATTGCCGACTACGGCTACTCGATCCTTTCCGCTCCCTGGGAACTGACCCTGCTACCGGAAATGGCCCACGCTAGCCTGCGCGCCCATCAGGACGAATTGCGCAACCAGTGGCAGACACCCTGGCAGGCAATTGGCCAGTGGCAGGCCTTCGTCGCCACCGGTACCCAGGACCTGGACTTCGACGGCCAGCGCAGCGCAGCCAGCGGCGATGGCCGCGGCTACAACCTGACCCTGGGCGGCAGCTACCGCCTGAACGACGCCTGGCGCCTGGGCCTGGCCGGCGGTGTGTACCGGCAGAAACTGGAGGCCGGCGCACAGGACTCGAACTACAAGCTGGACAGCTACCTGGCCAGCGCCTTCGCCCAATACCGCCAGGACCGCTGGTGGGCCGACGCGACACTGACCGCCGGGCACCTGGCCTACAGCGACCTCAAGCGCACCTTCGCCCTTGGCGTGAACGACCGCAGCGAAAAGGGCGACACCGATGGCGAGGCCTGGGCGATGTCGGGGCGGCTGGGCTACAACCTGGCGGCCGAGGGCAGCAGCTGGCAGCTGGCGCCGTTCATCAGCGCCGACTATGCGCGGGTGAAGGTGGATGGCTATGACGAGAAGAGCGGGCGCTCGACGGCGCTGGGCTTCGATGACCAGGAACGTACATCACGCCGTTTGGGCGTGGGGTTGCTGGGCAGTGTGCAGGTGCTGCCGAGTACCCGGCTGTTCGCCGAGGTGGCGCAGGAGCATGAGTTCGAGGATGACCAGCAGGATGTGACGATGCACCTGACCAGCCTGCCGGCGAATGACTTCACCCTGACCGGGTATACGCCGCACAGCGACCTGACCCGGGCGAGCCTGGGGGTGAGCCATGAAGTGGTGGCGGGGGTGCATTTGCGCGGCAACTACAACTGGCGCAAGAGTGATGAGTTGACGCAGCAGGGGGTGAGTTTGGGGGTCAGCGTCGACTTCTGAATTGATGGGGCCGCTCTGCGGCCCATTCGCGGGTAAACCCGCTCCCACAGGGTCGGCACAGCTTTCGAACCTTGCGCTGTACCTGTGGGAGCGGGTTTACCCGCGAATGGGCTGTGCAGCACCCCAACTGTTTACTTCGCCGACGTCTGCTCAGCCAACGCCACCGCGCGGAACATCGCCCGGCGCTTGTTGATGGTCTCTTCCCACTCCAGCGCCGGCACCGAGTCGGCTACGATGCCACCCCCGGCTTGCACATGCAGCTCGCCGTCCTTGATTACCGCAGTACGGATGGCAATGGCGGTATCCATGTTGCCGTTCCACGCGAAGTAACCGACCGCACCACCATAAACCCCACGCTTGACCGGCTCCAGCTCGTCGATAATCTCCATCGCCCGAATCTTCGGCGCCCCCGAAAGCGTACCGGCCGGCAGGATCGCCCGCAGCGCATCCATCGCCGTCAGCCCTTCGCGTAGCTGGCCAGTGACGTTGGACACAATGTGCATCACGTTGGAATAACGCTCGATCACCATCTTCTCGGTCAGGCGCACGCTGCCGGTCGAGGACACACGGCCGACGTCGTTACGGCCCAGGTCGATCAGCATCAGGTGCTCGGCAATTTCCTTGTCGTCCGACAGCAGGTCGTCTTCCAGCGCGCGGTCGGCCTCTTCGCTAGCACCACGCGGGCGGGTGCCGGCAATCGGGCGCACGGTGACCAGGTTGTCCTCGACGCGCACCAGTACCTCGGGCGAGCTGCCGACCACATGGAAGTCACCAAAGTTGAAGAAGTACATGTACGGCGTCGGGTTGAAGCAGCGCAGCGCACGGTACAGGTCGATAGGCGCGGCCTTGAAGTCGATCGACATGCGCTGCGACGGCACCACCTGCATGCAGTCACCGGCCAGGATGTATTCCTTGATACGGCCGACGGCGTTCTCGTAATCCTCACGGGTGTAGCTGGAGCGGAACTCCGGCTCGGCAGCCTGCGGGCCACTCAGGTCCAGGCCACGGCGTGGGGTGATCGGCTGACGCAGGGTTTCCAGCAAGCCTTGCAGGCGCGCCTGGCCCTGCTCGAAAGCCTGCTCTTGAGCCGGGTCGACCAGCACGATCGCGTGCATCTTGCCCGCCAGGTTGTCGAACACCACCACCGCATCGGACACCATCAGCAGGATATCCGGCACGCCCAGCGGGTCCGGGTTGGGGCTGGCGCCCAGGCGCTTCTCCACATAGCGCACGCAGTCGTAGCCGAAGTAGCCGACCAAGCCGCCGTTGAAGCGCGGCAGGCCAGGGATATCGGCGACCTTGTAACGGTCTTTGAAGGTTTCGACGAAGGCCAGCGGGTCTTCGACATCATGGCTTTCCACCTCCACGCCATCCTGCAGGATGCTGACGTGGTAACCGTGCACACGCATCACGGTACGCGACGGCAGGCCGATCATCGAGTAACGGCCCCATTTCTCGCCGCCCTGTACCGATTCGAGCAGGTACGAGTTGGGCTGGTCGGCCAGTTTCAGGTAGATCGACAGCGGCGTGTCGAAGTCGGCCAGGGTTTCGCAGGCCAAGGGAATGCGGTTGTAGCCGGCAGCGGCCAGGCGCAGGAATTCTTCGCGGGTCATGGGTAGCCTCGTGGCAAGCAGCAATAGGTCAGGCAAACGGACGGGCCGGCACGCGCCGGCTGGCTAAAGTCAGGCGCGCCAACGCCAACGGGCCAGGGCCTTGATGACTTTCATCCAGAATTTGCCAGTAACCGCCACGGTGGACTCTCTGTCTTGTGAGGCTTGAAGGTCCGCCAACGTTATCCCAGTGGCCGGGTCTGCGCAACCGGGCAGCAATGCGCGCAGGTCGTCGATCACCAGGCTGGGCGATTCATCGTGGATCGGCCGGCCATGGTTGTAGCCGTAGGTCAGGCCTACGCACTGCACGCCAGCCGCCTTGGCCGCCAGCACGTCACTGCGCGAATCACCGACGAACAGCGACTGTTGCGGGGCAACGCCGGCCATCTGCATGACGAATAGCAGCGCCGCCGGGTCAGGCTTTTTCTGTGGCAGGGTGTCGCCGCCGATGATCCAGCGGAAGTAGTTGCCGATCTTCATCTGGTCCAGCAGCGGGCCGATGAAGCGCTCGGGCTTGTTGGTGATCAGCGCCATCTCCACGCCCTGCTTGCGCAGCCAGCGCAGGGTGTCCTGTACACCAGGGTAAACCACGGTCAGTTCGTGGCTTTCGGCATAGGCCTCCATGAACAGCGCCAACGCCTTGTCGGCCAGCGCATCATCCACGTCGGCGTGGTCGATCCCGCCCGCCAATGCCCTGCGCACCAGCACCTGGGCGCCATTGCCAACCCAGTGGCGCACCGCCTCAAGGCCGGCAGGCGGGCGCCCCAGTTCGAGCAGCATGCGGTCCACAGCGGTGGCCAGGTCTGGCACGGAATCGATCAGGGTACCGTCCAGATCGAACATCACCAGCCTGGGCAGCGTCCCCGGGAACAGCTGCTCGAAGCCGCTCATGGGCGGGCCTGAGCCAGTTCGGCGCGCATCCTGGCGATGACTTCCTGGTAGTCCGGGGCGTTGAAGATCGCTGAACCGGCCACGAAGGTGTCGGCGCCAGCGGCAGCGATCTCGCGGATATTGTTGACGTTGACGCCACCGTCGATTTCCAGGCGGATATCACGGCCACTGGCATCGATCAGCGCACGCGCCTCGCGCAGCTTGTCGAGGGTACCAGGGATGAACTTCTGCCCGCCGAAGCCTGGGTTGACGCTCATCAGCAGCACCATGTCGACCTTGTCCATCACGTACTTCAGGGCATCCAGGCTGGTGGCCGGGTTGAACACCAGGCCGGCCTTGCAGCCCCCGTCCTTGATCAGCTGCAGCGAACGATCGACGTGCTGCGAGGCTTCCGGGTGGAAGGTGATGTAGGTGGCACCTGCTTCGATGAAGTCACCGATGATGCGGTCGACCGGGCTGACCATCAGGTGCACGTCGATCGGGGCGGTGACGCCGTACTTGCGCAGGGCGCTGCAGACCATCGGGCCGATGGTCAGGTTGGGGACGTAGTGGTTGTCCATGACATCGAAGTGGACGATGTCGGCACCCGCGGCCAATACCTTGTCGACGTCCTCGCCCAGGCGGGCGAAATCGGCGGAGAGAATGGAGGGGGCAATAGCGTAGGGCTGCATGGCGCACCTGTTGGCAGAATCACGGTGGCGCGCATTGTAACCCAGGCAAGCGGATGAAGGCTGATTAGCATCAACCTGTGCCGACCTCTTCGCGGCTAAAGCCCACCGGGACCGAAAGCTACACAAATCCTGTGGGAGCGGCTTTAGCCGCGAAGAGGCCGGTACAGACAACACAACATCAACCAGGCTGCTGGGTTCTCAGCTTCTCGCTACGCCCACGTAACCACTCCAGGGTCAGCAGCAAGATCACCGAGAAGGCAATCAGCAAGGTCGCCGCCGCGGCAATGGTCGGGCTGAGGTTCTCGCGAATACCACTGAACATCTGCCGCGGCAGGGTCGCCTGCTCCGGCCCGGCCAGGAACAGGGTCACCACTACTTCGTCAAACGAGGTGGCAAAGGCGAACAGCGCCCCCGAAATCACCCCGGGCGCGATCAGCGGCAGGGTCACCCGGCGGAAAGTCAGCAGCGGCGAGGCGCCCAGGCTGGCTGCCGCGCGCACCAGGTTGTAGTTGAAGCCCTGCAAGGTCGCCGACACGGTAATGATGACGAACGGCACGCCCAGTACCGCATGCACCAGGATCAGCGAGGTGAAGCTGTTGCCCATGCCCAGAGGGGCGAAGAACAGGTAGCTGGCCACACCGATGATCACCACCGGCACTACCATCGGCGAAATCACCAGCGCCATCACCAGCGACTTGCCGGGGAAGTCGCCACGGGTCAGGCCGATGGCTGCCAGGGTGCCGAACACCATGGCCAGCACCGTGGCCGCCGGGGCGACGATGATGCTGTTCTTCAAGGCCCGCATCCACTCGGCCGAGGCGAAGAAGTCCTGGTACCACTGCAGCGAGAAGCCCTGCAGCGGGTACACCAGGAAACTGCCACTGTTGAACGACAGCGGCACGATCACCAGAACCGGCAGGATGAGAAACAGCAGGATCAAGCCGCAAAGAATGCGCAGGCTGTAGAACCACACCCGCTCCACGGGCGACATGTAAGGGCTCAGCATGACAAGGCTCCTCAGCTCAGGCGCAGGCGGCTGGCGCCGACCAGCCAGCTATAGATCAGGTACAACAGCACGGTCGCCAGCAGCAACAGCCCGCCCAGTGCGGTGGCCATGCCCCAGTTGATGCTGGTGTTGGTATAGAAGGCCACGAAGTAGCTGACCATCTGGTCATTCGGGCTGCCCAGCAGTGCCGGGGTGATGTAGTAGCCGATGGCCAGGATGAACACCAGCAGGCAACCGGCGCCAACCCCGGCGTAGGTCTGCGGGAAGTACACCCGCCAGAAGCTGGCGAACGGGTGGCAGCCCAGCGAGATTGCCGCACGCATGTAGCTGGGCGAAATACCCTTCATCACGCTGTACAGCGGCAGGATCATGAACGGCAGCAGGATGTGCACCATCGAGATGTACACACCGGTACGGTTGAACACCAGTTCCAGCGGCTGGTCGATGATGCCCATGGCCATCAGCGCGCTGTTGATCAGGCCACCCGACTGCAGCAGCACGATCCACGCCGCCACCCGAACCAGGATCGAGGTCCAGAACGGCAGCAGCACCAGGATCATCAGCAGGTTGCTCTGCCGGGTCGGCAGGTTGGCCAGCAGGTAGGCCAGCGGGTAGGCCAGCACCAGGCAGATGGCGGTAATCACCACACCCATCCACAGCGTGCGGGCGAAAATGTCCAGGTAGATGGCCTGGTCCGGGGTGGCCTTGGCCAGTTCGCCAAGGTCATCGATACGGTGATCGAGCGAAGCCAGCAGGTAGAACGAGGTGACCGTGCTGGTGTTGCGGCGGATCGCCTGCCAGTAGGCCGGGTCGCCCCAACGCTCGTCGAGGGCCTGCAAGGCATCTTTATAGGAAGCGGGTTCGCTCTTGAACGGCAGCGCCCGCGCGGTCTTGGCCAGCAGGCTGCGGTAGCCGGCCAGCTCCATGTTCAGGCGCTTGGACAGGTCGCCCAGGGTCTGGTTCTTGCGCGATTCGGCCAGGTCCTGGCTCAACGCCTTGTACACGTCCTCGCCCGGCAGGCTCTTGCCATCCCACTGGGTGATGACGCCCACGGTGCGCGGCAGGCCGCCAACCACTTCCGGGTTGCCGACACTCTTGTACAGCAGCGCCGCGATCGGCACCAGGAACACCAGCAGGAGAAACAGCGCCAGCGGCGCGATCAACGCCTGCGCCTTCCAGCGGTTGACCCGCTCGGCGTGCTTGAGGCGCTGCTTGAGACTTGGACCTGCGCCTTCGTTGAGGGGCACTGCAATGGCCATGGCGAACTCCGCGATACGAACTGAAAATGGGGCCGCGTTGCGGCCCCCTACGCTGGCCGTTTACTTCTTCGCCGCCCAGGCGTTGAAGCGTTGTTCCAGCTGCTCGCTGTTGTCAGCCCAGAAGGCCACGTCGATCTGCACCTGGTTGGCGATGTTCTCCGGCGTGGTCGGCATGTCCTTCTTCACCGCGTCCGACAGCAGGCTCACGGCCTTGGAATTGGCCGGGCCGTAGGCGATGTTCTCGGAGTAGGTCTTCTGCTGCTCGGGCTGCACGCTGAAGGCGATGAATTTCTTCGCTTCCTCGGCATCCTTGGCACCTTTCGGGATGGCCCAGGCGTCAAAGTCGTAGATGCCGCCGTTCCACACTACCTTGAGGTTGCTCTCTTTCTGCACTGCAGCAATGCGGCCGTTGTAGGCCGAGCTCATGACCACGTCCCCCGAGGCCAGGTACTGCGGTGGCTGGGCGCCGGCTTCCCACCACTGGATGCTTGGCTTGAGTTCGTCGAGCTTCTTGAAAGCGCGGTCCACGCCCTCTTTGGTGCCCAGCACCTGGTACACGTCCTTCGGCGCCACACCGTCGGCCATCAGGGCGAATTCCAGGGTGTACTTGGCGCCCTTGCGCAGGCCGCGCTTGCCCGGGAATTTCTTGGTGTCCCAGAAATCGGCCCAGCTGGTCGGTGCGGTCTTCAGCTTGTCGGCGTTGTAGGCCAGTACCGTGGACCATACGAAGAAGCCCACGCCGCAGGGCTGGATGGCGCCAGGCACGTAGTCACCCTCGTTGCCGAACAGCGCCGGGTCGAGCTCTTCGAACATGCCCTCGTCACAACCGCGGGCCAGCTCCGGCGACTCTACTTCCACCAGGTTCCACGACACGCTCTTGGTGTCGACCATGGCTTTGACCTTGGCCATTTCGCCGTTGTACTCGCCAGCGACGATCTTGCCCTTGCCGGCCTTCTCCCACGGCTCGTAGAACGCCTTGACCTGGGCCGCCTTGTTGGCACCGCCGAACGAGATCACAGTGAGGTCTGCGGCCATGGCCTGGCCAGCGGCGAACAGCCCCAGGGCCAGGGCGGTCAGTTTCAACTGCTTGCGCATTATTATTCTCTCCACAGTACAGGGTTGGTGAAGCAATCCATCAATGGGCTTCGGCAATCGGATCGAGCGCGCGGGCGTGCTCCACCTCCCAGCCCAGCGGTACCACATCGCCCACGGCCAGGGCCGGGTCGAGCTCGGCAATCGGCTGCTTCACGAAGAAGTCGCCCTTGCCGCAAACCTCCAGGCGCACCCGCACGTGGTCGCCCAGGTAAATGAATTCGGCCACCCGCCCCGAGAAACGGTTTACGCAGCTCTCGCTGTGGCCGTTCAGCCGCACGCGCTCGGGGCGAATCGACAGGGTCACCGGCTCGCCGGCCTGGCCGACATTCACCGCCAGCGCCTCGACCCGCTCGCCACGTGGCAGCTGCACCTGGCAGCGCTTGCCATCGCTGCCCAGCAGGGTGCCGTTGATGCGGTTGTTCTCGCCGATGAAGTTGGCGACGAAGGTGTTGCAGGGTTCTTCATACAGCGTGCGCGGGTCGGCGATCTGCTGGATTTCGCCCTGGTGGAACACGGCCACACGGTCGGACATGGTCAGCGCTTCGCCCTGGTCGTGGGTCACGTACACCACGGTCACGCCCAGGCGCTGGTGGATGTGCTTGATTTCCATCTGCATGTGTTCACGCAGCTGCTTGTCGAGGGCGCCCAGCGGTTCGTCCATCAGCACCAGCTGCGGCTCGAACACCAACGCCCGGGCCAGGGCCACCCGCTGCTGCTGGCCGCCGGACAGCTGGCCGGGGTAGCGCTTGGCGAAGGCGTCGAGCTGGACCATGTTCAGCACCCGCTTGACCCGCTCGCTGATGTCGGTCTTGCTCAGGTTGCGCACGGTCAGCGGGAAGGCCAGGTTCTCGGCCACGGTCATGTGCGGGAACAGCGCGTAGTTCTGGAACACCATGCCGATGTCGCGCTTGTGCGGCGGCACGTTGTTGATCGAGCGCCCGGCCAGCTGGATTTCACCGGCGGTGGGGGTTTCGAAGCCGGCCAGCATCATCAGGCTGGTGGTCTTGCCCGAGCCGGACGGGCCAAGCAGGGTGAGGAACTCGCCCTTGCGGATATCCAGGTTGAGGTCTTTGACGATCAGCGACTCGCCGTCGTAGCTCTTCTGCACACCACGGAAGCTGACCAGCGTTTCGCTGGTTGCAGCGTTCGACTTCGCCTCGCTCATGCCTGCACCTTCTTGTTGGATGACTGCGTAGGCAAAGACTAGACAAGCGGCAAGCGCCAGGAAATCGGGGGTGCTGAGAGAATGCCATCATCCGGATGGAAGATTTTTTGTAGGGATTCCCCTACAAAGATGGCGGGTTTGGAATGCTCCCCTGAGCCCTGCTGCGGTCCTTGTGGGAGCGGGTTCACCCGCGAAAGGGTCTAGCCTGCCATGCGCGGTGCCTAGGCAGGCCTCTTCGCGGGTGAACCCGCTCCCACAAGGGGCCGGTACAGGCTGCAAGAAGTGCATGTCGCAATCAGACCAGCTTGTGCTCCATGGCGTACTTCACCAGTTCTGCCAGCGAGTTCACTTTCAGCTTCTGCATCAGGCGCGCCTTGTGGGTGCTGATGGTCTTGCTCGACAGCGCCAGCTGCTGGGCGATGTCGTTGACGTTGGCGCCCTGGGCCAGGCGCTCGAACACCGAAAACTCCCGCTCCGACAGCAGCGTGTGCAGCGGCCGCGACTCGGTCAGGCCCACTTCGAAGACCATACGGTCGGCCAGCGCCGGGTCGATATAGCGCCCGCCAGCGGCAACCCGCCGAATCGCGGTCAGCAACAGCGCCGGGTCGCTGTCCTTGGTGGCATAGCCCGCCGCCCCGGCCTTCAGCGCCCGCGCCGCCATCTGCGCTTCGTCGTGCATCGACAACATCAGGATTGCCGGCGCATCGTGCAACGCACGGATCCTCGGGATCGCCTCCAGGCCATTCACGCCCGGCATCGAGATATCCAGCAACACCACTTCGCACGGCGTGTGGCGCAGGGTTTCCAGCAACTGCTCGCCATTACCGGCCTCGCCCGCCACCTGCATGTCCTTGGCCAGGCCAATCAACTGCTTGATGCCCTCACGGACAATGGTGTGGTCTTCGGCCACCAGCACTCGAATCACGATCGCTCTCCTACTCCAACGGTATGGCCACGCTCAGGCTGGTGCCTTCGCCCGGTTCACTGTCCAGCGCCATGCTGCCGCCCAGCATCAGCACCCGCTCACGCACCCCTACCAGGCCGAACGAGGTGGGCCGGGGCTGGTCACGGCAAAAACCCTGGCCGTCATCGCTGACGGTCATGCGCAATTGCCCGTGCTCACGCACCAGTTCGATCTCCACGCTGTGCGCCTGGGCATGGCGCATCACGTTGGTCAGCGCCTCCTGGAGAATACGGAACAGCCCGATGGCCTTGGCATCGCTCAATGCTGGCAGATTATCCGGTACTTGTACCAGGCAGGGGATCTGGGTGCGTGCTTCAAAGCGCCGCGCCTGCCATTCGATGGCCGAGGCAATGCCGGCATCGAGAATCGGCGGGCGCAAGGCGGTGGCCACGTCGCGCACCAGCTGGAACAGTTGGGCGATCAGGCGCTTCATGCTGGCCAGGCGCTCGTTCAGGCCCGGGTCCAGCTCGGCAAAGGCCAGCTCGCACATCGATACCTCCAGCTTGAGCACGGTCAGCATCTGCCCCAGTTCATCGTGCACTTCCCGGGCGATGCGGGCCTTTTCTTCCTCCCGCACACTCTCCAGATGGGCCGACAGTTCGCGCAGTTGCTCCTGGGATCTGGCCAGCGCCAACTCGGCCCGCTTGCCCTGGGTGATGTCCCACACCACGCCATCCCACACCACCCGGCCGTTGCCCAGGCGCCGGGTACTGGCCTTGATGTCGGCCCAGCGCTGTTCACCCTCGCGGGTGAGGATGCGCCCCTGCCAGGACCAGTCCTGATCGCTGGCCAGGGCCAGATCCTGCACCCGGTGGTAATCGGCGCGGTCCTCGGGATGTACCAAATTGCGCAGGCCCATCTGCGGGTGCTGGATCTCGCTGGGCGCATAACCCACCAAGGCCTCGCTGCCCTCGCTGATGTAGGGGAACTCCAGGTCGCCCTCGGCCGGGTCGCGCTCCAGGCGGAACACCAGCCCCGGCACATTGCCAGCAATGCCCTTGAGCCGCGCCTCGCTTTCGCGCAGGGCCGCCAGGGCGCGGTGGCGCTCGGTGACATCGGCGAGGTAGACCACCAGGTACTCGGAGTCACGAAAGCGCAGAAAACTCAGCGACAGCTCGACCGGCAGCAGGCTGTGGTCAGCCCGCCGGCACTGCGTCTCGAACTGGCCGATACCGCCCGACCCGGTGCGCGCGCCCTTCCACAGCTCCAGCCAGCGGTCCATGCTCAGGCTGGGTTCAAAGTCGCTCAGCGGCCGCTCCAGCAGCGCGCCTTCACCGTAGCCCAGCATGCGCTCGGCGGCATGGTTGGCGTAACGTACGTGGCTGTCCCAGTTGACCCAGAGGATGCCCACCGTACTCTGGTCGATGGCGAACTGGCTCAGGCGCAACGCTTCTTCGCGCACCTGCCGCTCCGCCAGGCTTTCTCGCGTCGCCAGCAGGCTGCGCTCCAGCTGGCGCTGCTGCCGACGCTGCCACACCAGGGTAGCCAGTGCGCATAACAGCAGCATGCCCGACAGCAAGGCCAGGTTCTGCCAGAAACCGGTCGACTCGCTCAGGCGTGGGTACTTGGGCTGCAGCCAACGCTGGTGCAACTGCTCCAGTTCCTTGGCCGGCAACGCCTGCAGGCCACGCTCGAGCACATCGGCCAGCAGCGGCCAGTCGCGCCGCGAACCGATGCGCAACAGCTGCGGCAGGCCGATATCACCGACCACCGCCAGCTCGCCGAACTCGCTCTCGCGCGACAGGCGGCTGAGCTGGGCTTCGTCCAGCACCGCGAAACTGGCCTGGCCACCCACCACCAACTGCAGGGCCTCGCGCTCGTTGGGCACCCCTTGCAGGTTGAGGTTGCTGTAGTTGCCGCGCAGGTAGTCCGCCAGCTGGCCAGGCATGCGCACCGCCACCCGCTGCTCGGCTTCGAGCGTTTCCAGGTCCACCGCCATGGCCCCGGTGCGCGGCCCCACCACCAGTTGCGGCACGCGCATGTACGGGTCGCTGAACAGCCACAGACGCAGGCTGGCGGGGGTCTGGGTAAGCCCCGGGGCAAAGTCGATTTCACCGGCCTGCAGGGCATGTTCGAGGCTGGCCTGGTCGGCGAAGTTGCGCCAGGTAAGGTCCAGCCGCAGCACCTGCGCCAGGCTGCTTACCAGTTCCACGTTGGCCCCGTACAGTTGCTGCAGGCGCCGGTCGAACTGAGCGTAGGGCGCCTGCAGCACCAGGCCGACGCGCAGGCTGCGGTGCGTATCCAGCCATTGCTGCTGGGCCGGATCCAGGGCAACCGTGGGCACTGCCTCGGGCCTGGCCAATGCAATCAAGGGCAGCCACAAGCAGCCGATAACCAACAGGCGACGCACTCGCTTCATCTACACGCTCGTCTTGGCAAAGGCGGCCATGCAGCATGGCCGTCACGGGCAAATACTATTAGGCTGCCGGTATCATTCTGGCCCCGGGTTGACTCATGTCCACACTTTATCGCACGACGCTGGCAATGTGCTGCCTGGCCTCGATCGTTCCACTCGGCGCCCTGGCCGCCGATGCCGAAAAACCATCCACCACCACCGAGGCACCCGCTGCCCAAGCCCCGCGCCCACCGTTGCTGGAGCGCAGTCAGGAGGATGCCCAGGCCCTCGAGCGG
The DNA here is from genome assembly GCF_900291015.1 of Pseudomonas persica. Lineage (GTDB taxonomy): Bacteria > Pseudomonadota > Gammaproteobacteria > Pseudomonadales > Pseudomonadaceae > Aquipseudomonas. The sequence continues at coordinate 70,160 of NZ_OLKL01000007.1, read as the reverse complement.
CTGGTGCCCAAGGCCGAGCAGCAGACCCTGCAGGCCGGTGCCGACAGCTTCCTGGCACTGTGGAAACCAGCCAACGACAGCGACCCGCAAGGGGCGGTCATCATCATCCCGGGCGCTGGCGAAACGGCTGACTGGCCGAATGCAGTCGGCCCGCTGCGGCAGAAGTTCCCCGATATCGGCTGGCACAGCCTGAGCATCAGCCTGCCCGACCTGCTCGCTGACAGCCCGCAGGCGCGGGTCGAAGCCAAGCCGGTTGCCGAGCCGGAGCAGGACAACGGCGAAAGTGCCCCGGCCAAGGACGTGCCGGCCGATGCCAATGCCAACGTCGCCCAGGCTACGGCAGCCGATGCCGACACCGCAGAGAGCACTGACGCCAAACAGGCCAGCGAGCAAACCGACCCGGCCGATGCCGAGCGCATTTTCGCCCGCCTGGATGCCGCGGTGGCCTTTGCCCAGCAGCACAATGCTCGCAGCATCGTGCTGATCGGCCATGGCAGCGGCGCGTATTGGGCGGCCCGTTACCTGAGCGAGAAACAGCCACCGCAGGTGCAAAAACTGGTGATGATCGCCGCCCAGACACCGGCGCGGGTGGAGCATGACCTGGAAAGCCTGGCCCCGACCTTGAGAGTACCGACTGCCGACATCTATTACGCCACCCGCAGCGGTGACCGCAATGCAGCCGCGCAGCGCCTGCAGGCCAGCAAGCGGCAGAAGGACAGCCAGTACCGGCAGTTGTCGCTGATTGCCATGCCGGGGAACAAGGCGGCCGAGCAGGAGCAACTGTTCCGCCGGGTGCGGGGGTGGATGAGCCCGCAGGGGTAAGGGCTGTATTGATGGCCCTATCGCCGGCAAGCCAGCCCCCACCCCGACCGCGCTGCCCTCCAGGCCTGTGCAGTACCTGTGGGAGCTGGCTTGCCGGCGATGAGGCCCTTACAGGCCCCGCCGCTTGCGGATCATTGCGTAGGCCTGATGCAACTCCCGGGTCCGCTCGGTCGCTTCGCGCACCTGCGCTTCGCTGGCACCGGTCCCCGCCAGCTTGTCCGGATGATACCGGCTGACCAGCCGACGATACGCCTGCTTGACCTTGTCGCCATCGGTATCGGCCTCGACCGCCAGCAAGCGCAACGCCGCCGCATAGGTCATGGCCACCCCTTCCGGCCCCGCCGCCTTGCGCGGCTCGTACTCCAGCGACATGGCCTGCACCTGCCGCCGGCTCAGGCCCAGTTTCTGCCCCCAGTCCAGTAACAGTTCACGCTCCTTGTTGCCCATTTTGCCGTCGGCCCAGACCATGCGCCAACAGGCACGCAGGGTGCCTTCGGCCGCATGCGGCTGCTGGCGAATACGCCGCAGGTGCCCACCCAGCCGGTCCTTGCCCGCCTTGCCGCGGTTGAACGCGGCAATCGCGCGCAGCCGGGCCGCTTCGGCCAGGTCCAGGCGCACCATTTCCTGGCGTGCCTGCTGGATATGCTGCTCTCCCACCCGGCCATCGCACTTGGCCAGGCGCCCGAGCATCACGAACAGCAACTCGTCATCCTGCAAGGCCGGGCGCCCGCCCAGGCGTTCGCGCATGTCCTCCCAGCCTTGCAAACGCAGGCGGCGGTCCATGGCCTGCCCGAGCAACGCACCGAGCAAGGCGCCGGGGATGCTAGCAACGGCAAAGCCGGCACCGGCACCAATCACCGTGCTTGGCCACCACATGTCAGGCGCGCTCGCCGATCAGGCGCTCGGCCTCGGCCAGGCGTTCGAGCGTACCGACATCCACCCAGTGCCCACGGTAGTGCTCGCCACTGACCTGGCCCGCCGCCATGGCCTGGCGCAGCAATGGCGCCAGCTTGAAGGCTCCGGGCCGGCAGCCTTCGAACAGCGCCGGGTGCAGCACCGAAAGGCCGCTGAAGGTCAGCGTGCCGGGCGCATCGTCACCATCGACCACCCGTTCGCCCACCAGGCGGAAGTCGCCGCGGCCGTGATGGCCAGGGTTGTCGACCAGCACCAGGTGAGCCAGGCCTTGCAGGGGGGCCTGCAGGCGCGCGAAATCGTAGTCGGTCCAGATATCGCCGTTCACCAGCAGGAACGGCGCATCCCCCAGCAGTGGCAGGGCCTTGAAGATGCCGCCGCCGGTTTCCAGCGGCTCACCTTCGGGCGAATAGCGGATACTCAGGCCGAAACGGCTGCCGTCACCCAGGTGGTCCTCGATCTGCTGGCCGAGCCAGGCATGGTTGATCACCACCTCGGTGACGCCCGCCGCAGCCAGGGCCCGCAGGTGGTACTCGATCAGTGGCTGGCCGGCGACCGCGACCAGCGGTTTGGGGGTGTGCAGGGTCAGCGGGCGCATGCGCTCACCTTTGCCCGCTGCCAGGATCATTGCCTTCATGCACGCGCTCCGGCCTGCAACTCGGCAATCAGCTCACCCAGCTCCGCCAATTCGGGCCGGCGGCTGATCACTTCCTTTATATAGGCGAAGAAGCGCGGCACGTCGCCCAGGTAACGGGGTTTGCCGTCGCGGTGGCAGATACGGGCGAAGATGCCGATCACCTTCAGGTGGCGCTGCACCCCCATCAGGTCGCTGGCACGCAGAAACGCGTCGAAGTCGGCCTGCACCGGGATGCCGGCAGCCTGCGCCTGCTGCCAGTAGTCGCGCAGCCAGCCTTCGACCCGCGTCTGCGGCCAGCTGAGGAAAGCGTCCTTGAACAGGCAGGTGATGTCGTAGGTGACCGGTCCGTACACGGCATCCTGGAAGTCCAGCACGCCGGGGTTGGGCGTGCTCTGCATCAGGTTGCGCGGCATGTAGTCGCGGTGCACCAGCACCTTGGGCTGGGCCAGGGCGCTGTCGATCAGCAGCTGGCTGATACGCTGCCAGGTGGCTTTCTGGGCTTCGCTGAAGGTAACGCCAAGCTCACGCCCCACGTACCACTCGGGGAACAGTTCGACCTCGCGGCGCAGCAGCGCATCGTCGTAGCTGGGCAGCGGCGCATCCATCGGCAGGCGCTGGAACGCCAGCAATGCACCGATGGCATCGGCGAACAGGCCGTCGGCGTTGTCCGCATTAATGATATCAAGGTATGTCTGGTGGCCCAGGTCACCCAGCAGCAGGAAGCCGCGGTCCAGGTCCTGGGCGTGGATCAGCGGCACATGCACATCGGCACTGGCCAGCAGGTGGTCGATGGCGACGAACGGTCGGCAGTTTTCCTGCGGCGGTGGCGCATCCATGATCACGAAGCTGTGGCCGGCACCCTGCCAGCGGAAATAGCGGCGGAAGCTGGCGTCGCTGCTGGCCGCGGTCAGGCTGCCTGCGGGCACATCGCCCCAGGCGTTTTTCCGGAAAAGATCATTGAGCTGCTCATCGAGCCAGACCGTCAGTTGTTGCAGGCGTACATCGTGTTCAGGCATTACAAGGGTCTCCGACGGCCCTAGCCGTCAAGCGGGTCATGCTTTATTATCCAGCATCTTTTTCAGACCATCGAGAGGCGTGCGGCCCCACACGCGGGCAGATGGCACGCAGGAAGCCCGGACTAATAAGATGGCATTGAAATCCCCCGCGTTTCGTAGAAAGTTTCCGTTGCTGGTAACCGGCGGTCTGCTGGCCCTGCAACCTCTGGCCACGTCGTACGTGGTGGCAGCCGAACAGTTCGACTGCCAAGTGTCCGCCTCCGGTGGTTGGGACTGCAAGCCCAAGACCCCAGTCAACAACCTGCCACCGCGCCCGGTGCACGAGGGTGCTGCCGTCAGCACCGGCACCGAAGCCGCGAGCGAAGGCGAAACTGCGGACCGGCCTGTGCTGGTCACCGAGGCCAAGGGCCGTGCCCTGAAGTCGCGTAGCGAAGACTACAGCCACCTGGACTGGGTTCCGCGTGAAAAGCTCACTGCCGCGCAGCTGGCCGAAACCGGCCCGTACTGCGGTGGCGCGTACATCGAGCCAACCCGCCCGGGCATGGCCGACACCACGCCGAAGGACGAGTCGCCGACCTACATCAACGCCAAGGTGTCCAAGTACCAGCAGGAGCAGCAGATCGCTACTCTCGCCGGCGACGTGGTGATGCGCCAGGGCAGCATGCAGGCCGAGGCCGACGAGGCCAACCTCTACCAGACCGAAAACCGTGGCGAGCTCAAGGGCAACGTCAAGATTCGTGACAACGGTTCGCTGGTGGTCGGTGACGAGGCACAGATCCAGCTCGACACGGGTGAGGCCCAGGTCGACAACGCCGAATACGTGATGCACAAGTCGCACATCCGCGGCAGTGCCCTGTACGCCAAGCGTGGCGAAAACGCCATCATCCGCCTCAAGGACGGTACGTACACCACCTGCGAACCAGGCAGCAACGCCTGGCAGCTGAAGGGCAACAACATTACCCTGAACCCGGCCACCGGTTTCGGTACCGCGACCAACGTTACGCTGCGGGTCAAGGATTTCCCGGTGTTCTACACACCGTACATCTACTTCCCGATCGACGACCGTCGCCAGTCCGGCTTCCTGCCGCCATCGTTCAGCAGCACCAGCGACACCGGCTTCATGCTGGTCACGCCGTACTACTTCAACCTGGCGCCGAACTACGACGCCACGTTGTACCCGCGCTACATGACCAAGCGCGGCCTGCTGATGGAAGGCGAGTTCCGCTACCTGACGCCTTCCAGCGAAGGCCAGTTCGGTGGCGCGTACCTCAACGACAAGAACGACGACCGCAAAGACCAGACTGACTACAAAGAGCAGCGCTGGATGGTCAACTGGCAGCACAAGGGCGGGCTGGACGAGCGCCTGATGGCCGAGGTGGACTACACCGACATCAGCGACCCGTTCTACTTCCAGGACCTGGAGTCCGACCAGATCGGTATCGAAACCCAGGACCTGCTGAACCAGCAGGGTGCTCTGACCTACCGTGGTGACAGCTACACCGCGCGGTTGAACGTGCATGCCTACGAGATGGCGACCATCTCGAAGATTACGCCGTATGACCGCCTGCCGCAGATTACCTTCAACGGCATGCTGCCGTACCACCCGGGCGGCTTCGACTTCAGCTACAACACCGAAGCCGTGCGCTTTGATCGCGACCTGAAGACAGGCCCGGTATTCAACGAAGATGGGGTACTGGACACTACTGCCGGGCCCAATGGCCAACGTCTTGACGAGAACATCTTTGGCCTCGCAAGGGCCAACGGCACCCGTCTGAACCTCGCACCGTCCATCAGCCTGCCGATGGAGGCCAGCTACGGCTACCTCAAGCCGAAACTGACCTACATGTACACCAATTACGACCTGGACCTGGACAGCGAAGGCAAGGCTGACCTGGCCAACGCCTCACAAGCTACCCGCGACCTGCGCGGTGATTTCTCGAGCACCCAGAACCGCGATATCCCTATCTTCAGCGTCGACAGTGGCCTGTACTTCGACCGCAACACTTCCCTGTTCGGCACGAACTACAAGCAGACCCTCGAACCGCGCCTGTTCTATCTCTACGTTCCGTACAAGAACCAGATGGACATCCCGCTGTTCGACACGGGTGAGTCGTTGTTCAGCTTCGACTCGCTGTTCCGTGAAAACCGCTTCAGCGGCACCGACCGCATCGGTGACGAGAACAAGCTCTCGCTGGGCGTGACTACCCGCTGGATCGAAGAAAACGGCTTCGAGCGTCAGAACTTCAGCATCGGTCAGGCGTACTACTTCAAAGATCGTAAAGTCCAGCTGCCGGGTATTAACTACAAGACCCGCACCGACTCGCAGTCCGACGTATCACCATACGCTCTGGTGTACAACTACTACTTCAACCGCGATTGGCGCTTCAACTCGGACTTCAACTGGGATCCGGACAGCCGCAGTACCCGTTCGGGCAGCGCGATGTTCCACTACCAGCCAGAGGACAATCCGAACAAGGTGGTCAACCTTGGTTATCGTTATCGTAACGACACCATCTCCTACGACTCCACCACCGGTGAGTGGAAAGTGGGCGGTGGCGACTACGGTGTTCCTGGTAGCCCGAACTACGTCAAGGACTACTACAAGATCCAGCAGCATGACTTCTCGGTCATCTGGCCGATCGTTCCGCAGTGGAGCGTCATCGCTCGCTGGCAGCATGACTACAACCGCAACCGCACCCTGGAAGCCATGGGCGGTTTCGAGTACGACAACTGCTGCTGGAAGCTGCGCCTGATCAACCGCTACTGGATCGACTACGACGACTTCAGCCAAGCCCTTCCGACGAACGAAAAAGGCGACCACGGCATCTTCCTTCAGATCGTCCTGAAAGGCCTCGGTGGTGTAGTCGGCAACAAGGTCGAGTCTTTCCTCGACCAAGGCATTCAAGGTTACCGTGAACGTGAAGACCAAGCTTATTGATCGACTGCGCCCGGCGTTGCTGGGCGTTGCATTGCTGAGTGGCGCGGTGCATGCCGCGGTGCAACCTCTTGATCGCGTGGTGGCCATCGTCGACAACGACGTGGTCATGCAAAGCCAGCTGGACCAGCGTGTCCGCGAGGTCCAGCAAACCATCGCCAAGCGCGGCGGCGGCATGCCGCCGGCCGGCGCGCTGGACCAGCAGGTGCTGGAGCGCCTGATCGTCGAGAACCTGCAGCTGCAGATCGGCGAGCGCTCCGGCATCCGCATCACTGACGAAGAGCTGAACCAGGCCATCGGCACCATTGCCCAGCGCAACGGCATGTCGCTGGACCAGTTCCGCGCCGCCCTGGCCCGTGACGGCCTGTCGTTCGACGACGCCCGCGAGCAGGTCAAGCGCGAGATGATCATCAGCCGCGTGCGCCAGCGCCGCGTGGCCGAGCGCATCCAGGTGTCCGAGCAGGAAGTGAAGAACTTCCTCAACTCCGACCTGGGCAAGATGCAGATGTCGGAAGAGTACCGTCTGGCCAACATCCTGATCCCGACCCCGGAAGCGGCCAACTCGGAAGCCATCCAGACCGCCGCACGCCAGGTCGGCGATGTGTACCAGCAGCTCAAGCAGGGCGCGGACTTCGGCCAGATGGCCATTGCCCGCTCCGCCAGCGAAAACGCCCTGGAAGGCGGCGAGATGGGCTGGCGTAAAGCCGGCCAGCTGCCGCCAGACTTCGCCAAGATGCTCAGCAGCATGGCGGTGGGCGACATCACCCAGCCCATTCGCATCCCCAACGGCTTCATCATCCTCAAGCTCGAGGAGAAGCGCGGTGGCAGCGAGAACGTGCTGCGTGACGAAGTGCACGTACGCCACATCCTGATCAAGCCAAGCGAAATCCGCAGCGATGCGGCCACCGAACAACTGGCCGAGCGCCTGTACGATCGCATCAAGAACGGTGAAGACTTCGCCGAGCTGGCGAAGAGCTTCTCGGAAGACCCGAGTTCGGCGCTCAACGGCGGCGACCTCAACTGGGTTGACCCGAACAGCCTGGTACCGGAGTTCCGCGAGCAGATGGCCAACGCCGCCCAAGGCGAAGTCACCCGCCCGTTCAAGACCCAGTACGGCTGGCATGTCCTGGAAGTGCTGGGCCGCCGCGCCACCGACAGCACCGAGCAGGCTCGTGAACAGCAGGCCATGAACGTACTGCGCAACCGCAAGTACGACGAAGAGCTGCAGACCTGGCTGCGCCAGATCCGCGACGAGGCCTACGTAGAAATCAAGCTGCCTGGCGCTGACCAGGCCGCCCAGTGAAGCCCCTGCGCTTCGCCGTCACCCCCGGCGAGCCGGCCGGCATAGGCCCCGACCTGTGCCTGCTGCTCGCCGCAGACGCCCAGCCCCACCCCCTGATCGCCATCACCAGCCGTGACCTGCTCGCCGAGCGGGCCACGCAGCTGGGGCTGGCCGTCAACCTGCTGCCGGTAGCGCCGGGCCAATGGCCCGAGCAGCCGGCGCCAGCGGGTAGCCTGTACGTCTGGGATACCCCCCTGGCGGCCGCGGTAGTGCCAGGCCAGCTCGACAAGGCCAACGCTGCGTTCGTGCTGGAAACCCTGACCCGTGCCGGGCAAGGCTGCCTGGACGGGCATTTCGCCGGGATGATCACCGCCCCTGTACACAAGGGCGTGATCAACGAAAGTGGTATCGCCTTCTCCGGGCATACCGAATTCCTCGCCGAACTGACCCACACCGCGCAAGTGGTGATGCTGCTGGCCACCCGTGGCCTGCGCGTGGCCCTGGTGACCACGCACCTGCCGCTGCGCGAGATTGCCGGCGCCATCACTGCCGAGCGCGTCGAACGTGTAACCCGTATCCTGCATGCCGACATGCGCGACAAGTTCGGCATTGCCAACCCGCGCATCCTGGTGTGCGGTCTCAACCCGCACGCGGGTGAGGGCGGCCACCTGGGCCGCGAGGAAATCGACATCATCGAGCCGACCCTGGCCCGCCTGCGCACCGAAGGCATGGACCTGCGCGGGCCGCTGCCGGCCGATACCCTGTTTACCCCCAAATATCTGGAGCACTGCGACGCGGTGCTGGCGATGTACCACGACCAGGGCCTGCCCGTACTCAAGTACAAAGGCTTCGGTGCTGCGGTCAACGTGACCCTGGGCCTGCCGATCATCCGCACGTCGGTCGACCACGGCACCGCCCTGGACCTGGCCGGCACCGGCAAGGTCGACACCGGCAGCCTGCGCGTCGCGCTGGAAACCGCCTACCAGATGGCCGAGAACCGACCATGAACGAGCAATACCAACACCGGGCGCGCAAGCGCTTCGGCCAGAACTTCCTGCACGACGCCGGCATCATCGACCGCATCCTGCGTGCCATCAACGCCAAGGCTGGCGAACATCTGCTGGAAATCGGCCCGGGCCAGGGCGCCCTGACCGAAGGCCTGCTGGGTAGCGGCGCACAGCTGGACGTGGTGGAACTGGACAAGGACCTGGTGCCGATCCTGCAGCACAAGTTCGCCGGCCGCAGCAATTTCCGCCTGCACCAGGGCGACGCCCTGAAGTTCGACTTCAACCAGCTGGGCGTGCCACCGCGTAGCCTCAAGGTGGTGGGCAACCTGCCCTACAACATCTCCACCCCACTGATCTTCCACCTGCTCAGCCATGCCGGGCTGATCCGCGACATGCACTTCATGCTGCAGAAGGAAGTGGTCGAGCGCATGGCCGCCGGCCCTGGCGGTGGCGACTGGGGGCGTTTGTCGATCATGGTGCAGTACCACTGCCGGGTCGAGCACCTGTTCAACGTTGGCCCTGGCGCCTTCAACCCGCCGCCGAAAGTGGACTCGGCCATCGTCCGCCTGGTACCGCACGAAGTGCTGCCGTACCCGGCCAAGGACGCAAAGCTGCTGGAGCAGGTGGTACGCGAAGCCTTCAACCAGCGCCGCAAGACCCTGCGCAATACCATGAAAGGCCTGCTCGACAGCGCGGCCATCGAAGCGGCCGGGGTGGACGGCAGCCTGCGCCCTGAGCAACTGGACCTGGCCGCCTTCGTGCGCCTGGCTGACCAGTTGGCCGATCAGCAAGCCTGATATCGCCTGTACCGGCCTCTTCGCGGGTAAACCCGCTCCCACAGGAATCGCACAATCCTTGAAATCTGTGTGTTCCCTGTGGGAGCGGGTTTACCCGCGAAAGGGCCGGCACTGACAACAAAGACCTCAAGCCCCTGCACCGCTGGCCCTCCCCCCTCTCAATGGCCTAGACTGCATTATTGCGTCAGTTCGCCCAAGGCCCTTGCATGTCCGACCCCCGCTATCAGATCGACGTCAGCGTCGTGACCCGCTACCTCAAAGAACAATCCGACCCCGAAAACAGTCGTTTCGCTTTCGCCTACACCATTACCGTGCAGAACAATGGCTCGCTCAAGGCCAAGCTGCTGTCACGCCACTGGCTGATCACCAACGGTGACGGCGAGGTCGAGGAAGTGCGCGGCGCCGGTGTAGTCGGCCAACAGCCCAATATCGACCCGGGCCAGAGCCACACCTACAGCAGCGGCGCGGTGATCAGCACCCGCGTGGGCACCATGCAGGGCAGCTACCAGATGTTCGCCGAAGACGGCAAACGCTTCGATGCCGAGATCGCCCCCTTCCGCCTGGCGGTGCCCGGGGCACTGCACTGATGGCTACCTACGCCGTCGGTGACCTGCAGGGCTGCCTGCAGCCACTCAAGTGCCTACTCGAACGAGTCAACTTCAACCCCGCCGTCGACCGCCTGTGGCTGGTCGGCGACCTGGTCAACCGCGGCCCCGAGTCACTGCAAACCCTGCGCTTCCTTTATTCGATCCGCCAGTCGCTGGTGTGCGTGCTGGGCAACCATGACCTGCACCTGCTGGCCGCCTGGCACAACGTCGAACGCTTGAAGAAAAGCGACACCCTGCGCGAGATCATCGAAGCGCCGGACGCCGACCTGCTGTTCGACTGGCTGCGCCAGCAAAAGCTGCTGCACTACGACGAGCCCCGTGGCATTGCCCTGGTGCACGCCGGCATTCCGCCGCAATGGACTTTGGGCAAAGCCCTGGCGCTGGCCGCCGAGGTCGAGGAAGTGCTGCGCGACGACGAGCGTCTGAAGCTGTATCTGGACGGCATGTACGGCAACGAGCCGAACAAGTGGACCAAGAACCTCAACGGCATCGAACGCCTGCGGGTCATCACCAATTACCTCACGCGCATGCGCTTCTGCACCGCCGAGGGCAAGCTCGACCTCAAGAGCAAGGAAGGCCTGGAGACCGCGCCCAAAGGCTACAAGCCCTGGTTCGCGCACAAGGACCGCCGCTCACGCCACGTGAAGATCATCTTCGGCCACTGGGCCGCCCTGCAGGGGCAGGTAAACGAGCCCGGCATCATCGCCCTGGACACCGGTTGCGTGTGGGGCGGCGCCATGACCCTGTACAACGTCGACAGCGGCGAGTACCACCGCTGTGACTGTGCCGACGACGGCACCCTGCGCCAACCGGCACAACCCACTACACTCAACGACCACACCTGAAGGAAGTAGTACCCATGAGCGAATTCAAGCGCATCCCTCCCGACCAGGCCTTGGAGCTTCGCAAGAAAGAAGGTGCGGTCGTCGTCGATATTCGCGACCCCCAAGCTTTCGCCGCCGGCCATATCACCGGTGCCAGGCATCTGGATAACCACTCGGTCGCCGAGTTCATTCGCAATGCCGACCTCGATGCTCCGACCCTGGTGGTGTGCTACCACGGCAATTCCAGCCAGAGCGCTGCCGCCTACCTGGTGAACCAGGGCTTCTCCGACGTGTACAGCGTGGACGGCGGCTTTGAGCTATGGCGCGCCACCTACCCGGCCGAGACGGCCCAGGGCACTGCCGAATAATTTTTTCATTTTTACTCCAGCCCGCGCCCCGTGCGGGCTTGCGGCTTATCTGACGAACGGTCGTTCGCAACTTCTCCGCCCCGCGCCCTTGACCTTGCGGATAACCAACTATTCTTAAGCGCAGGCCATCCAGAAAAAGGGGAGAGCCGGTACACCGGCGTGCGGGTCATCGGTAGCGTTACAGGGTGTTCTGGGGGGTATACAGCAGCCGGCGAACCCGGTTGCATGCCAGCATCAGCTGACTGATCCGGCGTCGTCTCCACGTATCGAGCGAGGTGACGTCATGAGTATTTTTAGCCACTTCCAACAACGTTTCGAGTCTACGCGCCAGGAAGAGCTCTCGCTGCAGGAGTACCTCGAGCTGTGCAAAGAGGATCGCAGTGCCTACGCATCGGCGGCCGAACGGCTGTTGCTGGCCATCGGTGAGCCGGAGCTGATCGACACCTCCACCAACTCCAGACTGTCGCGAATCTTCTCCAACAAGGTTATCCGCCGCTATCCGGCCTTTGCCGACTTCCATGGCATGGAAGAGTGCATCGACCAGATCGTGTCCTACTTCCGCCACGCCGCCCAAGGTCTGGAAGAAAAGAAACAGATCCTCTATCTGCTGGGCCCGGTGGGCGGCGGTAAATCGTCGCTGGCCGAAAAACTCAAGCAGCTGATGGAAAAGGTACCGTTCTACGCCATCAAGGGCTCGCCGGTATTCGAGTCGCCCCTGGGGCTGTTCAACGCCACCGAAGACGGGGCCATCCTCGAGGAAGAGTTCGGCATCCCGCGGCGCTACCTGAACACCATCATGTCGCCCTGGGCCACCAAGCGCCTGCAGGAGTTCGGCGGCGACATCAGCAAGTTCAAGGTGGTCAAGCTGTACCCATCGATCCTCAACCAGATCGCCATCGCCAAGACCGAGCCCGGCGACGAGAACAACCAGGACATTTCGGCCCTGGTCGGTAAGGTGGATATCCGCAAGCTCGAGGAATTCCCGCAGAACGACGCCGACGCGTACGCCTATTCGGGCGCGCTGTGCCGGGCCAACCAGGGCCTGATGGAATTCGTCGAGATGTTCAAGGCCCCGATCAAGGTCCTGCACCCGTTGCTTACCGCCACCCAGGAAGGCAACTACAACAGTACCGAAGGCCTCGGCGCCATCCCCTATTCCGGGATTTTGCTGGCCCACTCCAACGAATCGGAATGGCACACCTTCCGCAACAACAAGAACAACGAGGCGTTCATCGACCGGATCTACATCGTCAAGGTGCCGTACTGCCTGCGCGTCAGCGACGAAATCAAGATCTACGACAAGCTGCTGGTCAACAGCTCGCTGGCCAAGGCCCATTGCGCACCAGACACGCTGAAGATGCTCGCCCAGTTCACCGTGCTGTCGCGCCTGAAAGAACCGGAAAACTCCAACATCTACTCGAAGATGCGGGTGTACGATGGGGAAAACCTCAAGGACACCGACCCGAAGGCCAAGTCGATCCAGGAATACCGCGATGCCGCCGGCGTCGACGAAGGCATGAACGGCCTGTCGACCCGCTTCGCCTTCAAGATCCTGTCCAAGGTATTCAACTTCGACCCGCATGAAGTGGCCGCCAACCCGGTGCACCTGCTGTATGTGCTGGAACAGCAGATCGAGCAGGAACAGTTCCCGGCCGAAGTGCGCGAACGCTACCTGCGCTACCTGAAGGAGTACCTGGCCCCGCGCTATATCGAGTTCATCGGCAAGGAAATCCAGACCGCCTACCTGGAGTCCTACAGCGAATACGGCCAGAACATCTTCGACCGCTACGTGCTGTACGCCGACTTCTGGATCCAGGACCAGGAATACCGCGACCCGGAAACCGGCGAAATCCTCAACCGTATCGCCCTCAACGAAGAACTGGAGAAGATCGAGAAACCGGCCGGCATCAGCAACCCGAAAGATTTCCGCAACGAAATCGTCAACTTCGTGCTGCGTGCACGTGCCAACAACAACGGTAAGAACCCGAGCTGGCTGAGCTACGAAAAGCTGCGGGTGGTGATCGAGAAGAAAATGTTCTCCAACACCGAGGACCTGCTGCCGGTCATCAGCTTCAACGCCAAGGCCAGCAAGGAGGACCAACAGAAACACAACGACTTCGTCACGCGGATGGTGGAGCGTGGCTACACCGACAAACAGGTTCGTCTGCTGTCGGAATGGTACCTGCGGGTCAGGAAATCGCAATAAAGCGACAGGCTACACACCGCACGCCCAGGGCTGCTACGCCAGCCTTGGGCGGCGGCAGCTGCTTTGCTGCCTTTACCTGCAGCAACTCGTAGCTTGAAGCGTGCAGCTGTTCCCAGCTACCGGAGGGACCATGAGCTACGTTATAGACCGACGCCTGAACGGCAAGAACAAGAGCACGGTGAACCGCCAGCGCTTCCTGCGGCGGTACCGCGAACACATCAAGAAAGCCGTCGAAGAGGCGGTGAGCCGCCGTTCCATCATGGACATGGAACATGGCGAGCAGATCAGCATTCCGGGGCGCGACATCGACGAACCGGTGCTGCACCATGGTCGTGGGGGCAAACAGACCATCGTGCACCCAGGCAACAAGGAATTCACCGCAGGTGAACATATCCCCAGGCCGCAAGGCGGCGGCGGTGGCAGTGGCCGTGGCAAAGCCGGCAACTCCGGCGAGGGCATGGATGACTTCGTCTTCCAGATCACCCAGGAAGAATTCCTCGAGTTCATGTTCGAGGACCTCGAACTGCCCAACCTGGTCAAACGTCACCTGACCGGGGCAGACACCTTCAAGACCGTGCGCGCCGGTATCGCCAACGAAGGCAACCCGTCACGCATCAACATCGTGCGCACCCTGCGTTCGGCCCATGCCCGGCGCATCGCCCTGACCGGCAGCAGCCGCGCACTGTTGCGCGAAGCGCAGAAGGAACTCGCCCGCCTGAAGGTCGAGGAACCGGACAACTTCACCGATATCCAGGAAGTCGAACATGAGATCGAACGCCTGAAGGCACGTATCAACCGCCTGCCTTTCCTCGACACCTTCGACCTCAAGTACAACCTGTTGGTCAAGCAGCCCAACCCCAGTTCCAAGGCGGTGATGTTCTGCCTGATGGACGTGTCCGGCTCGATGACCCAGGCCACCAAGGACATCGCCAAGCGCTTCTTCATCCTGCTGTACCTGTTCCTCAAACGTAACTACGAGCGCATCGAAGTGGTCTTTATCCGCCACCACACCAGCGCGCGTGAAGTCGACGAGGAAGAATTCTTCTATTCGCGGGAAACCGGCGGCACCATCGTTTCCAGCGCACTCAAGCTGATGCAGGAGGTCATGGCCGAACGCTACCCGGCCAGCGACTGGAACATCTACGCCGCCCAGGCCTCCGACGGCGACAACTGGAACGACGACTCGCCGATCTGCCGCGACATCCTGGCCAAGCAGATCATGCCGCATGTGCAGTACTACACTTACGTTGAAATAACCCCTCGTGAGCACCAGGCGCTGTGGTACGAATACGAGCGCATCGGCGAAGCCTTCCCCGATACGTTCGCCCAGCAGCAGTTGGTATCGGCCGGCGACATCTACCCGGTCTTCCGTGAACTCTTCCAGCGCAGGTTAGCCACATGACCGCCAGAGCACAGAGACGCCAACCCATTTCCACCGGGTCCGAGTGGACGTTCGAACTGATCCAGACCTACGACCGGGAAATCAGCCGCCTGGCCGAGCGTTACGCCCTGGACACCTACCCCAACCAGATCGAGGTCATTACCGCCGAGCAGATGATGGACGCCTATGCCTCGGTCGGCATGCCACTGGGTTATCACCACTGGTCCTACGGTAAGCAGTTCCTCAGCACGGAAAAGTCCTACAGCCGCGGCCAGATGGGCCTGGCCTATGAGATCGTGATCAACTCCGACCCGTGCATCGCCTACCTGATGGAAGAAAACACCATGTGCATGCAGGCACTGGTGATCGCCCATGCCTGCTACGGCCATAACAGCTTCTTTAAAGGCAACTACCTGTTCCGCACCTGGACCGACGCCAGCTCGATCATCGACTACCTGGTGTTTGCCAAGCAGTACATCGCCCAGTGCGAAGAGCGCCATGGCATCGATGCCGTGGAAGACCTGATCGACTCCTGCCATGCCCTGATGAACTACGGCGTCGACCGTTACAAGCGGCCGTACCCGATTTCCGCCGAAGAGGAGCGACGGCGGCAGAAGGAGCGCGAGGAGCACCTGCAGCGGCAGATCAATGACCTGTGGCGGACCATTCCGAAGAGCGCAGACAAGGGTAACGAGCGCGATGATGCGCGCTTCCCCGCCGAACCGCAGGAAAACATCCTGTATTTCATCGAGAAGAACGCCCCGCTGCTGGAACCCTGGCAGCGCGAAGTGGTGCGCATCGTGCGCAAGATCGCCCAGTATTTCTACCCGCAGCGCCAGACCCAGGTAATGAACGAAGGCTGGGCGACGTTCTGGCACTACACGCTAATGAACGACCTGTACGACGAGGGACTGATCACCGAAGGCTTCATGATGGAGTTTTTGCAGTCGCACACCAGCGTGGTGTTCCAGCCCGGCTTCGACAGCCCCTACTACAACGGCATCAACCCCTACGCGCTGGGCTTTGCGATGTACACCGACATCCGCCGCATGTGCGAAAACCCGACCGAGGAAGATCGCCGCTGGTTCCCAGACATTGCCGGCAGTGACTGGCTTTCTACCATCAAGTTCGCCATGAGCAGCTTCAAGGACGAGAGCTTTATCCTGCAGTATCTGTCGCCCAAGGTCATGCGTGATCTCAAGCTGTTCAGCATTCTCGATGACGACCAGCGCGACGACCTGTATGTACCTGCCATCCACGACGAGGCCGGCTACCGGACCATTCGCGAACTACTGGCGGCGCAGTACAACCTGGGCAACCGCGAACCCAACGTGCAGATCTGGAGCGTCGACCGCCGCGGCGACCGCTCGCTGACCTTGCGCCACCAGCAACACAACCGCAAACCGCTGGGCGATTCGACCGATGAAGTGCTCAAACACCTGCACCGCCTGTGGGGCTTCGACATCCATCTGGAGACCGTGCAGGGCGAGCAGGTGATGAAGACCCACCATATGCCACCGCGCGGCGAACACGGCGAAAGCGCCGACTACGGCCGCATGGACCTGGCGGTCATCCACCACCTCTAGGGCTACGCCATAACTGCCGACAGGGTATCCTGTCGGCAGTTATGGAGAGCTGCACATGCACATCTACAAAGTCGGCGGCGCCGTGCGCGACCGCCTGCTCGGCCGTCCGGTCAGCGATATCGACTGGCTGGTGGTCGGCGCCACGGTCGAGGAAATGCACGCCAAGGGCTTTCGCCCGGTCGGCGCTGATTTCCCTGTATTCCTGCACCCGAAAACCGGCGAGGAATACGCCTTGGCGCGCACCGAGCGCAAAAGCGGGCGCGGCTACGGCGGGTTCACCTTCCACGCCAGCCCCGATGTGACCCTGGAAGAAGACCTGATCCGCCGTGACCTGACCATCAATGCGATGGCCGAGGATGAGGCGGGTACGCTGTACGACCCCTATCATGGCCAGGACGATCTCGATCAGCGCCTGTTGCGCCATGTTTCCCCGGCATTCGCCGAAGATCCTTTGCGCGTGCTGCGTGTTGCGCGCTTTGCTGCCCGTTATGCACCGCTGGGTTTCCGGGTTGCCGATGAGACCCTTGAGTTGATGCGCCGGATCAGCGCCTCTGGCGAACTGCAGGCGCTGACTGCCGAGCGCAGCTGGAAAGAAATCGAGCGGGCGCTGATGGAGGTGCAGCCGCAGGTGTTCTTCCAGGTGCTGAGTGCTTGTGGGGCCCGGCAGGAGCTGTTGCCTGAGCTTGATGACGGCCCCCAGGCCTTGGCGGCGCTGGAACAGGCGGCAATGCACGAACAGCCCCTGCATGTACGCTGGGCCTGCTTGCTGCGAGCACTGGCACCAGCCGCGATCAAAGCTATCAACCAGCGCCTCAAGGCGCCGCGAGAGTGCCAGGAGCTGGCGTTGCTGACGGGCGAGTGCCTGGCGCAAGGCAACCAGGCGCTGGGGCTGCCCGCCACGGCATTGCTGGCGTTGTTGCAGAAGTTCGATGTGTACCGGCGGCCGCAGCGCTTCGAGGACTTCCTGATCGCTTGCGAGATGGCAGCGCTGGGCGAAGGCAAATCGGGTTATCCACAGGCCGATTACCTGCGAGGGGCAGCGGCAGCGGCGCGGGCGGTGGATGTGAAGCCGTTGGTGCAGGCAGGGCTGACTGGCCAGGCCTTGGGCGAAGCGCTCAAAAGTGAGCGGCTGAAAGCACTCGAGGCTTACCAGCGCAGTTAGCCATACCGGCCCTTTCGCGGCTAAAGCCGCTCCCACAGGAATCGCACAACACTTGGCATCATGCGATCACTGTGGGAGCGGCTTTAGCCGCGAAAGGGCCGGCACCGGTTCAAGCTGGAGTCAGCTGCAACCCACGCCACTCAAAGGCAACCGGCGCCAACACCTGATCGATTCGCGCCTCCTGCCACAACTGCGCCATCGTCTTGCCTACCCCCGGGTGCACCAGCTCCGGCGCCAGCAGCGACAGCGGCCACAGCACAAAGGCGTTCTTCAGGATCTCGGCCCGAGGCAACACCAGCCCATCGAACGTGCCGTGCAAATCGTCATACATCAGCACGTCGATATCCAGTGGCAGCCCTCTGCGGTCAGGCGCATAGCGGCCATTGTCGGCCTCGATGAACTTCAGCCGGCGGTCCAGTTCGATCAACGGCAACGCCGTCTGCCCGGTCACCACGAAGTTGATGAACGGCCCGCTCTTGATCCCCACCGCCTGGCTTTCGAACGCCGGCGAACAGCGTATGTCGGTCAGGATGCCCGCCAACGCATCGAGCCCGGCGCACAAGTGCGCCTCGCGGTCGATGTTGCTGCCAAGGCCCAGGTAAACCGTGCTTAGAGACATCCGCGCTCGATCTCCACGCCGACACCACCACGGGCCGCAGGCACCGCACCCGGCTTGGTCAGCTTCAACCGCACCCACGGGATATGGAACTCTTCCATCAACGTCGCCACCAGGCGCTCGGCGAAGGTTTCCACCAACTCGAAACGGGCCTGTTCGGCAAACGCCTGGATGCGCGCCGACACACTGGCATAGTCCAGCGCCAGGCTCAGGTCGTCACCGGCCGCAGCCGGGCGGTTGTCCCAGGCAAAGCTCAGGTCCAGGCGCAAGCACTGGCGAATATCCCGCTCCCAGTCATAGGCACCGATGACGGTATCGACTTCCAGGCCTTCGATGAACACTCTGTCCAAGCACTTCTCTCCACAGCACGACAAGGGCGACTGGCGCCGTTAGAATCAGGGCGTCCTCGCCCGGAATAGTTAGCATGTTTTGGTTACTGGCGTTGCTCGCCTACCTGCTCGGCTCGCTGTCCTTCGCCATCGTCCTCAGCCGCCTGACCGGCAGCCCGGACCCGCGTTCCAGCGGTTCAGGCAATGCCGGCGCCACCAACATGCTACGCCTGGCAGGCCGCAAACTGGCGATCCTGACCCTGCTTGGCGACCTGTGCAAGGGCCTGTTGCCGGTTTTGCTCGCCCGCCTTGCCGGGCTGGACCTGCACGCGCAGGCCTGGGTTGGCGTGTGCGCGGTGCTGGGCCACCTGTTCCCGCTGTATTTCCGCTTCCAGGGTGGCAAGGGCGTGGCAACTGCCGCCGGCATGCTCATGGCCCTGTACTTCCCGGCCGCGTTGCTGGCCATCGGCGCCTGGCTGCTGATCTTCTACCTTACCCGTACCAGCTCGCTGGCGGCGCTGATCGCCACACCGCTGATCCTGCCATTGCTGGCCTGGCGCGAGCCCGAAGCCCTGCTGCCGATGACCGTGCTGACGGCGATGATCGTGTGGCGCCACCGCAGCAACCTGCGCGACCTGTTTGCCGGGCGCGAACGGCACTTCTGACGCTTAAACCGGCGGCAACTGCTCCATTGGCCAGCGTGCCTGCACGCTGATTGCCAGGTCCTGCTGCTGTCCGGCCAACAAGCGCTGGCAGCCAGCGTAGGCGATCATCGCGCCGTTGTCGGTGCAGAACTGCGGACGTGCGTAGTACACATTGCCCTTGATGCTGCCGAGCATGTCCTCGAGGGACGCGCGCAGAGCCTTGTTGGCGCTGACACCACCGGCAATGACCAGGCGCTTGAGGCCAGTCTGCTTCAGCGCCCGCTTGCACTTGATGGTCAAAGTCTCCACCACCGCCTGTTGGAATGCCAGGGACAGGTCGCAACGGGTTTGCTCACTGTCGTCGCCGGCATCGCGGCACTGCTGCCAGGTGTTCAGGGCAAAGGTTTTCAGGCCGCTGAAGCTGAATTCCAGGCCCGGGCGGTCGGTCATCGGCCGCGGGAACACGAAGCGGCCAGGCACGCCGCGCTCGGCCAGGCGGGCGATTTCCGGGCCACCGGGGTAATTCAGGCCGATCAGCTTGGCAGTCTTGTCGAACGCTTCACCGGCGGCGTCGTCCAGGCTCTCGCCCAGCAGCTCGTACTGACCGATGCCATCGACCCGTACCAGCTGGGTGTGGCCACCGGAAACCAACAAAGCGACGAACGGAAACTCCGGCGGGTTTTCTTCCAGCATGGGCGCCAGCAGGTGGCCTTCCATGTGGTGCACGCCAATCGCCGGGATGTCCCAGGCGAAGGCCAGCGCCTGGGCACAGGAGGCCCCCACCAGCAATGCACCGACCAGGCCCGGGCCGGCGGTGTAGGCGATGGCGTCGATCTCGGTGGCGACGCAGCCGGCCTCGTCCAGCACCTGGCGGATGAGTGGCAGCATGCGCTTGACGTGGTCACGCGAGGCAAGCTCTGGCACCACACCGCCGAACACACGGTGCAGGTCGATCTGGCTGAACAGCGCGTCGGCCAACAAACCGCGCTCGCTGTCGTATAATGCGACGCCAGTTTCGTCGCAGGATGTTTCCAATCCCAGTACTAGCATGGGTTCGTCCCTTGTGGGGGCTGAATTCGAAGCCGCGCATGATAGTCCCCGTGTCGGATGCCGACCAGCGGTTTTCGATCAGAGGCTTTGCATTCCGGCTTGCTAAGGGTTAACATCCGCAACCCTTGAAAACCGACGTTCTCCAGCACACCTTTGTTTTGCCAGGAGCACGTCTACCCCGGTAATGAATTAAGGTAGCCCTGGATGCCAGCCGTCAAAGTTAAAGAGAACGAACCCTTCGACGTAGCTCTGCGTCGTTTCAAGCGCTCCTGCGAAAAAGCCGGTGTACTGGCTGAAGTTCGTAGCCGCGAGTTTTACGAGAAGCCGACCGCCGAGCGTAAGCGCAAAGCAGCTGCTGCTGTTAAGCGTCACGCCAAGAAAGTTCAGCGCGAACAGCGCCGCGCCGTTCGTCTGTACTAATACAGACGTTCAACGCAAAGCTTCTGCCCTGCCCGGCTAACCGCCGGGCGATGGCAGTAGTAGCCTCAAACTTGAGCAGCTAGCTCAAGGCCCTGCACAAGCTTAACGCGAACTGCACATGGGCAACCTGCCTGAAACGTCAGAGCTGGTCCTCCTTGTTGTATGACCAGACGTGCACGTCCGACTGACGGGCCCTCAGGGGCTGGCGACGAGCACACATTCCCTCGCACTTCCCCAAGCGGCACTCGCCCCATTCGGCGCGTGAGCGATTAGACTTGCCAGTTGCCAGATGACGAGACTGCCATGGCCGGGCTGATTCCCCAGAGTTTCATTGACGACCTTATCAACCGCCTCGACATCGTCGACGTGGTGAGTTCGCGCGTTCAGCTGAAAAAAACCGGCAAGAACTACTCCGCCTGCTGCCCGTTCCACAAGGAAAAGACCCCTTCCTTCACGGTCAGCCCCGACAAGCAGTTCTACTACTGCTTCGGCTGCGGCGCCGGCGGCAACGCCCTGGGCTTCGTCATGGACCACGACAACCTGGACTTCCCCCAGGCCGTCGAGGAACTGGCCCGCGCCGCCGGCATGGAAGTGCCCCGCGAGCAAGGCCGCCGCGACCACAAGCCGCGCCAGCCAACCGATTCGCCGCTATACCCGCTGCTGGACGCCGCCTCGGAGTTCTACCGCCAGGCCCTGCGTAACCACCCGACCCGCAAGGCGGCGGTGGAGTACCTCAAGGGTCGCGGCCTGTCCGGGGAAATCGCCCGTGACTTTGGCCTGGGCTTCGCCCCACCAGGCTGGGACAACCTGCTCAAGCACCTGGGTGCCGACAGCCTGCAGCAAAAGGTGATGATCGATGCCGGCCTGCTGATCGAGAACGCCGAGAGCGGCAAGCGCTACGACCGTTTCCGCGACCGGGTGATGTTCCCGATCCGCGACAGCCGCGGGCGCATCATCGCCTTCGGCGGCCGGGTACTCGGCGACGACAAACCCAAGTACCTGAACTCGCCGGAAACCCCGGTGTTCCACAAGGGCCAGGAACTGTACGGCCTGTACGAGGCACGCAAGCACAACCGCAACCTCGACGAAATCATCGTCGTCGAGGGCTACATGGACGTCATTGCCCTGGCCCAGCAGGGCCTGCGCAATGCCGTAGCCACACTCGGCACTGCCACCAGCGAAGAGCACCTCAAGCGCCTGTTTCGCGTGGTGCCCAGCGTGCTGTTCTGCTTCGACGGTGACCAGGCCGGGCGCAAGGCTGCCTGGCGCGCCCTGGAATCGACCCTGTCGAACCTGCAGGACGGCCGCCGCGCGCGCTTCCTGTTCCTGCCCGAAGGCGAAGACCCGGACAGCCTGGTGCGCGCCGAAGGCACCGATGCCTTCATGGCCCGCATCAACCAGCACGCCCAGCCGCTGGCCGATTACTTCTTCGAGCAATTAAGCGTCGAAGCCGACCCGCGCTCGCTGGAAGGCAAGGCGCACATGGCGACCCTGGCCGCACCGTTGATCGAAAAGATCCCCGGCGCCAACCTGCGCCAACTGATGCGCAACCGCCTGAAGGAAATCACCGGCCTTGACCCGCAGCTGGTCGAGCAACTGGCGCAACACGCCCCGGCCCCCAGCAGCGTGCCGGACTACGACCCTGGCTACGACTACGACGCCATGGCCAGCTACACCCCCGACTACGGCGACATGCCGCAGCACGACTACGCCCCCGTTCATCAGGAGCAGGAGTGGAAGCCGAACAAGGGCGCTGGCAAGAAGCAATGGAGCGACAAGCCCTGGGACAAGAACCGCAAGGGCGGCAAGCCCTGGCAGCAACGCGATGAAGCGCCACCACGCGTGCCGGCCCCGGTCGAGCCACCCACCCTGGCCGCTCTGCGCACCCTGCTGCACCACCCACTGCTGGCCGGCAAGGTGGAAGATGCCAGCCACTTCGCTGACGAAGAGCACCTGTACAGCCAGCTGCTGGTAGCACTGATCGAAGCCGCGCAGAAAAATCCTGGGCTAAGCTCAATGCAGTTGATCGCACGTTGGCACGGCACCGAACAGGGGCGCCTGCTGCGGGCCCTGGCGGAAAAGGAATGGCTGATCGTGGCCGACAACCTTGAACAACAGTTTTTCGACACTATAACTAGCTTGTCTGCCCGCCAACGCGAGCGCAGCCTGGAACAACTGCTCAGGAAATCACGTCAAAGCGAATTGACCAGCGAGGAAAAAACCCAGCTCCTCGCCCTGCTGAGCCGGAATGTTCCCGCACAAACGCCGACCTCATCTGGCGCGTGAGGCCCATGCTCGGGTATAATCCTCGGCTTGTTTTTTGCCCGCCAAGACCTTCAGTGGATAGGGTGTTATGTCCGGAAAAGCGCAACAGCAGTCTCGTATCAAAGAGTTGATCACCCGCGGTCGTGAGCAGGGCTACCTGACTTACGCGGAGGTCAACGACCACCTGCCTGAGGATATTTCAGATCCGGAACAGGTGGAAGACATCATCCGCATGATCAACGACATGGGGATCAACGTATTCGAGAGTGCTCCGGATGCGGATGCCCTTCTGTTGGCGGAAGCCGACACCGACGAAGCCGCGGCCGAAGAAGCCGCTGCTGCGTTGGCGGCCGTTGAAACCGATATCGGCCGTACGACCGACCCGGTGCGCATGTACATGCGCGAAATGGGTACCGTCGAGTTGCTGACCCGCGAAGGCGAAATCGAAATCGCCAAGCGTATCGAGGAAGGCATTCGCGAAGTCATGGGCGCCATCGCCCACTTCCCGGGCACTGTCGACTACATTCTCGGCGAATATGACCGCGTCACCACCGAAGGTGGCCGTCTGTCCGACGTTCTCAGTGGTTACATCGACCCTGACGACAATATCGCCGCGCCGACCGAAGAAGTGCCGATTCCCGGCACCAAGGCCGCCGCCGCGAAGGAAGAGTCCGACGACGAAGAAGAAGAGTCGGAAAGCGGTGACGACGAGGAAGAGGCCGAGAGCGGCCCGGACCCGGAAGTCGCGCGCCAGCGCTTCGGTGCGGTCAACGATCAGCTGCAGGTTACCAACAAGGTCCTGAAGAAAAACGGTCGTGCCCACAAGGAAAGCATCGAGGCCCTGCAGGCCCTGGCCGACCTGTTCATGCCGATCAAACTGGTACCGAAACAGTTCGAGGTACTGGTAGAGCGTGTTCGTGACGCCCTGAACCGTCTGCGCCAGCAGGAACGCGCCATCATGCAGCTGTGCGTGCGTGACGCCCGCATGCCGCGTGCCGACTTCCTGCGCATGTTCCCGAGCAACGAAACCGACCAGACCTGGAGCGGTGACCTGGCCAAGCGCAACACCAAGTGGGCTGCCGCCCTGGGTGAAAAGGACGCTGCCATCGTCGCTTGCCAGCAGAAGCTGATCGACCTTGAGACCGAAACCGGCCTGACCGTTGCCGAGATCAAGGAAATCAACCGTCGCATGTCGATCGGTGAAGCCAAGGCCCGCCGCGCCAAGAAAGAAATGGTCGAGGCGAACCTGCGTCTGGTGATCTCCATTGCCAAGAAGTACACCAACCGTGGCCTGCAATTCCTCGACCTGATCCAGGAAGGCAACATCGGTTTGATGAAAGCGGTGGACAAGTTCGAATACCGTCGCGGCTACAAGTTCTCGACCTACGCCACCTGGTGGATCCGCCAGGCGATCACCCGTTCGATCGCCGACCAGGCACGCACCATCCGTATTCCGGTGCACATGATCGAGACGATCAACAAGCTCAACCGTATTTCCCGCCAGATGCTGCAGGAAATGGGTCGCGAACCGACCCCGGAAGAGCTGGGCGAGCGCATGGAAATGCCTGAGGACAAGATCCGCAAGGTACTGAAGATCGCCAAAGAGCCGATCTCCATGGAAACCCCGATCGGTGACGACGAAGATTCGCACCTGGGCGACTTCATCGAGGACTCGACCATGCAGTCCCCGATCGACGTGGCCACGGTCGAAAGCCTCAAGGAAGCCACCCGTGACGTGCTCTCGGGCCTGACCGCACGCGAAGCCAAGGTGCTGCGCATGCGTTTCGGTATCGACATGAACACCGACCACACCCTCGAAGAGGTGGGCAAGCAGTTCGACGTGACCCGTGAGCGGATCCGTCAGATCGAAGCGAAGGCGTTGCGCAAACTGCGCCACCCGACTCGCAGCGAGCATCTGCGCTCCTTCCTCGACGAGTGATGACAAAACCCCGGCCCAGGCCGGGGTTTTTCTTTCCGGCCCTGCGCGATCCGTGTGGGAGCCGGCTTGCCGGCGATGGGCTGCGCAGCAGCCCCATTTCCTCATTACCGCCCCCCTTTCGACAGCCAGAACACAAAGCCCGCCCTTCCACCGCACACCTGCAGCAATGCCCGTCTACACTCGATTTCAGACCCCCTGAATGCGAGGCCGCTATGCACCCGATGCCGGCCATCCTGTTGCTGCTCCTGGTTTTGTGGAACACAACGGCCGGCGCCCTGACCCTGACAGACGAGGAGAAAACCTGGTTGGCTGCCCACCCGCAGCTGAACCTGGGTGTAGACGCCTCTTGGCCACCGTTCGAGTTTCGCGACCAGGAGGGCCGGTACCAGGGATTGGCCGCCGATTACATCGCCACAATCCAGCAACGCCTGGGGGTGACGCTCAAACCGGTCGAACCCAGCAGCTGGACCGAGGTACTGGCGCAGGCCCGCGAAAGCCGCATCGACCTGCTGCCCGGCATCATGTCCACCCCCGAGCGCCAAGGTTATCTGGCCTTCACCCGGCCGTACCTCGACTTCCCTATTGTCATCCTCGCGCATAAAGGCGGCGCACAGCCGCGCAACCTGGACGACCTGTACGGCCTGAAGATTGCCGTGGTCGAAAACTACGCCCCGCACGAACTGCTGCGCACCCAGCATCCAGACCTCAACCTGGTAGCCCTGCCCAACGTCAGCTCCACTCTACAAGCCCTGGCCACCGACGAAGTGGACGCGGTGGTGGGTGACCTCGCTTCTAGCATCTGGAGCCTGCGCCAGCTCAAGCTCGACGGCCTCTACGTCAGCGGCGAAACACCCTACCGCTACCAGCTGGCCATGGCCGTCCCGCGCGACAAGAAGGTGCTGGTCGGCATTCTCGACAAAGTGATGGCCGACATGAGCAGCGGTGAAGTCAGCCAGATCCAGCAACGCTGGGTGGGCAATGTGGTCGACCAACGGATGTTCTGGTCCGACCTGCTGATGTATGGCCTGCCCGCGGTACTGGTATTGATAGCCGTGCTGGCAGTGGTCATCCGCATCAATCGCCGGCTCAGTTCGGAAATTTCCCGGCGCATTGCCCTCGAACAGGAACTGCGCAGCAGCGAGTACCACTATCGCAGCCTGGTCGAGAGCCTGTCCGCCATCGCCTGGGAGGCCGACGCCAACGACTTCACCTACAGCTACGTCTCGCCCCACGCCGAAGGCCTGCTCGGCTACCCACTGGGTGACTGGCTCAAGCCCGGCTTCTGGCGCAGCATCCTGCACCCGGAGGACGCCCTCTGGGCCCAGGCCTACTGCGACAGCGAAACCGCCGCCGGGCGCGACCACAGCCTCGACTATCGGGTGATCCGGGCCGATGGTCAGCCACTGTGGGTGCGCAACATCGTCAGCATGATCGAGCATGGCCACCAACCGGTGATGCGCGGGCTGATGATCGACATCAGCGAGACCAAGCGCACCGAGAACGCCCTGCGCCTATCCGAGCAGAAGTTCGCCTCGGTGTTCCAGCAGTGCCCCGACATCCTGCTGATCGCCCGCCACAGCGACGGCTGCCTGCTGGAGGTGAACGAGGCCTTCGAAGAACAGATCGGCCTCACCCCGGGCCAAGTCATCGGCCGCACGGCCACCGATCTCAACCTGTGGGGCGTCGACGGCACCGGCCCACGCCTGCTCGAACGCCTGCACCAAGGCGGTATCCGCAACCTGGAAATGAGCTTCCGCCGCAGCAACGGCCAACTGTTCACCGGCCTGACCTCGGCCGAAACCTTCGAGCTCGACGGCAACCTCGCGCTGGTGGTAGCGGTACGCGACATCAGCCAGCTCAAGAAAACCCAGGAGCAGTTGCAAACCTCGGAGGAGAAATTCGCCAAGGCCTTCCACGCCTCGCCCGATGGCCTGCTGCTGTCGCGCCAGAGTGACGGCTTGCTGCTCGAAGTGAACGAGGGCTTCTGCCGCCTCACTGGCTATGACCTCAGCCCGACCCTCGACCAGACCTCGCTGGACCTGGGCATCTGGGTCGACCTCAACGAACGCAAGCGCCTGGTCGACCAGCTCAACCGCGACGGCTTCGTACGCGACTTCACGTGCCACCTGCGCCGCAGCGATGGGCAGATTCGCCTCTGCGAGCTCTCTGCACGGCCGCTGCCGATTGCTGGCGACGACTGCATGCTGACCATCGCCCGCGACATCACCGAACGCCACCTGATGCAGGAAAAGCTGCAGCTGGCCGCGACCGTGTTCGAGAACACCGCCGAAGGCGTGCTGATCACCGACATCGACCAGCGCATCAGTGCCGTCAACCGCGCCTTCAGCGAAATCACCGGCTACAGCGAGATCGAAGCCCTCGGCCAGACCCCACGCCTGCTCGCCTCCGGCCAGCACGACAGCGCGTTCTATGTCGCCATGTGGCACCAGCTGACCGATGAAGGCCACTGGCAAGGCGAGATCTACAACAAGCGCAAGAACGGCGAGCTGTACCCCGGCTGGCTGACCATCAGCGCCGTACGCAACAGCGAGCGCGAGATCACCCACTTCGTCGCCGTGTTCGCCGACATCTCCAGCCTCAAGCATGCCCAGGCCAAGCTCGACTACCAGGCCCACCACGACCCGCTGACCGGCCTGCCCAATCGCGCCCTGTTCGAGAACCGTCTGCAGGCCGCGCTCGCCTGCTCGCAGCTGTCCGCCCGCAAGGGCGCGGTGCTGTTCCTTGACCTCGACCGTTTCAAGCACATCAACGACAGCCTCGGCCACCCGGTCGGCGATCTGCTGCTCAAAGGCATCGCCCAGCGCCTGAAGGAGCAGGTACGCGACATCGACACCGTGGCCCGCCTGGGCGGTGATGAGTTCATCATCCTGTTGCCCGGCCTGCACAAAGCCAGTGACGCCAGCACCATCGCCAACAAACTGCTGGCCTGCTTCAACGCGCCGTTCCAGGCCGGCGAGCACGAGTTCTTCACCAGCGCCAGCATCGGTATCAGCCTTTATCCACAGGACGGCACCGACGTTTCCACACTGATTCGCAACGCCGACGCTGCCATGTACCGCTCCAAGGCCAAGGGCCGCAACCGCGTCGAGGCCTACACCCTCGACCTCACCGCCCAGGCCAGCGAACGCATTGCCCTGGAGCACGAGCTGCGCCGCGCCATCGAACGCAACGAATTGAGCCTGTGTTTCCAGCCCAAGCTCAGCCTCAAGACCCAGAGCCTGGTGGGCGCCGAAGCACTGATCCGCTGGAGCCACCCGACCTTTGGTGAGGTGCCGCCGGAGCACTTCATCCACCTGGCGGAAGATAACGGCACCATCCTCCAGATCGGCGACTGGGTGCTGGAGCAGGCCTGCCGGCAGATGCAGGCCTGGAAGCTGCACTACGAACCCTTCGGCCCGCTGTCGATCAACCTCGCTGGCGCCCAGCTGCGCCACCCGCACCTGGCCCGACGCATCGAACAGCTGTTGAAGCAATGCCAACTCAAGGCCGGCGACCTGCAGCTGGAGATTACCGAAAACTTCATCATGAGCCAGGCAGAAGAAGCCCTGGCCGTGTTGTACCAGCTGAAGAAACTGGGCGTGCAGCTGGCCATCGATGACTTCGGCACCGGTTATTCATCGCTGAGCTACCTCAAGCGCCTGCCGCTGGACATCCTCAAGATCGACAAGTCGTTCATCCGCGGCCTGCCCGACGACCCCCACGACGCCGCCATCGCCCGCGCGATCATCGCCCTGGGCCGCAGCATGCAGCTGACCATCATTGCCGAGGGTGTGGAGAATCAGGCACAGCAGCGCTTCCTGGCGGCTGAAGGGTGTGAACAGATCCAGGGATACATCGTCAGCCTGCCGCTGCCGCCAGAAGAGTTCGCAGCGACGTTTCTTCGCATAGCACTATCGGATCTTTCAGATGGCACAGGTGCGAAACCCTCGTTATAATCCGGCCACTTACTGAGGGCCTATAGCTCAGTCGGTTAGAGCAGAGGACTCATAATCCTTTGGTCCACGGTTCGAGTCCGTGTGGGCCCACCAGATACGACAAAGCCGCGCGATTGCGCGGTTTTTTCATGTCTGTCGTTCAGGCGGAGAATCACTCTCGTTTCTTCGGGGCATGCCCGGTCGCCTCATTTGCGAAACTTGCAGGCAGGTGGCGCAGCCTCCAAACATAAGCGGTCTTGTGGGAGCGGCCAGCTGTGACTGCCCTTGCTCTGGCCTGCACTGGCTGGCTAGGCTAGCGGGCCAACCGTAGAGACTCGCCATGTCGGATTCCCGCTCCATCACGCTGGATGAAATCGATCGCCAGCTGATCGCCCTGCTGCAGATCAACGCCCGCGAAAGCGTCGCCACCCTCGCCCGCCAGCTTGGCATCGCCCGCACCACCGTCAACTCGCGCCTGGAGCGGCTGGAGAAGAACAAGGTCATCTCCGGCTATGGCGTGCGCCTGGGCCAGCGGGTGATGGGCGGTGGGCTGCAGGCCTACGTGGGGATCAAGGTGCAGCCGCGCTCGGGCAAGGAGGTAGTGCGGCGCCTGAGTGCCATGGGCCAGGTGCAGCAGCTGTGCGCAGTGAGCGGCGAGTTCGACTATGTGGCCTGGCTGCGCACGGATTCGCCCGAGCAACTGGACCAGCTGCTCGACCAGATCGGCAGTGTCGACGGGGTGGAGAAGACCACCACGTCGATCATTCTCAGCAGCAAGGTGGACCGCGGGCAGCCGCTCTGAACTCGCTGGCAGTCAGGCTTCCTGGCCGTCGAGCAGGCCTTCCAGAATCGCCGCAAGGCTTTCGGCGGAATGCTGCATCGACCAGACGATGTCACGGCTGCGCTCGGGGGCGTGGTGTTGGGCATAGTCGGTGGCGACTTGATTGATGCCACGGGCCAGCAGACAGGCGTGGACCAGGGCGTCGGCTGCATCGATGCCGGGGCGGATGGCGAATAGCGGTGGGTGGCTGGATTCGCAGTTGCAGAAGGTTTTTTCTGCGGTGGGTTTCAGTTTTTCGGGCTGGTCGGGATCTGTCTTCTTCATGATGCAATTTCCAAATTGGGTCTTGAGGAAACCGCCTACCAACTCCTTCTCACGGGAAATAGGTGGCAGCCATGCACGGGGTGAGAACCGGCCAACTTGGAAATCCGGCCAGGCCAAAGCCTGCCCGCGCACGGCTGCCATGACATAAGCCTTGGTGCGAAGTTGAAGATGGGTTCTCACACCCAGTCGCCCGAACAGCAGCGACCCTGTGACGTTAACCCTGAGGCATTTCCCACGCAGCCAGACCGAGGCTATGGCGGGCGTAGGGTAATTCTTTAAATCCTGGCATGGGTGTAGGAACTGTCTGATCACCGCCTTCCAAAACGCGCAGATGTCAGGCCGACAGGTCGCATGAAGGTTACCAGGTGCTTGCCTTGCGATTTGCAAGGCCTATGCGATCGAGCGCCGCCCGCGCGGCGCATCGCGAGCTGCGCTCGCTCCTACGTTTGTTTCGGGCCAGTTATTCCTGGGGGATTTGCGCGCGAACGCGTTGGCGCATGACGCGACATCGTGTGGTACGAACCAGGCGGTCGCGCGCGTTGGCGCAGGCGTTACTGGCCCGAAACAAACGTAGGAGCGAGCGCAGCTCGCGATGCGCCGCGCGGGCGGCGCTCGATCGCATAGGCACCACAAACCTTAAGACAATAACCTCGTCTAAAAGAACATAAAAATTATCATTTCGACGAAAAAAACTACATTAAGACAACACTCTGCACCTTAATAACGAACGCCCCACTCCCTAAAATGGCCACCAGGCATCTCCTATACTCAGGCTCCGCACCTGCGCAGCCCCTC
Source organism: Pseudomonas persica (assembly GCF_900291015.1). Classification (GTDB taxonomy): domain Bacteria; phylum Pseudomonadota; class Gammaproteobacteria; order Pseudomonadales; family Pseudomonadaceae; genus Aquipseudomonas. The sequence continues at coordinate 39,519 of NZ_OLKL01000007.1, read as the reverse complement.
TGGCAAGGTCACTTCATGAACAAGAAAAACCGCCACCCCGCCGATGGCAAAAAGCCCATCACCATCTTCGGCCCGGACTTCCCCTTCGCCTTCGACGACTGGCTGGAACACCCGGCAGGCCTGGGCAGCATCCCGGCCGAGCGCCATGGTGAAGAAGTGGCCATCGTCGGTGCCGGTATCGCCGGCCTGGTGGCGGCCTACGAGCTGATGAAGCTGGGCCTCAAGCCGGTAGTGTACGAGGCCTCCAAGCTGGGTGGCCGGCTGCGCTCGCAAGCCTTCAACGGCACCGACGGGATCATCGCCGAGCTGGGTGGCATGCGCTTCCCGGTGTCGTCCACCGCCTTCTACCACTACGTGGACAAGCTGGGCCTGGAGACCAAACCCTTCCCCAACCCGCTGACCCCGGCCTCGGGCAGCACGGTGATCGACCTGGAAGGCCAGACCTACTACGCCGAAAAACCCACCGACCTGCCCAAGCTGTTCCAGGAAGTAGCCGACGCCTGGGCCGACGCGCTGGAAAGCGGTGCCCAGTTCGCCGACATCCAGCAGGCCATCCGCGACCGTGACGTACCACGCCTGAAAGCGCTGTGGAACAAGCTGGTACCGCTGTGGGACGACCGCACGTTCTACGACTTCGTCGCCACCTCGCGCTCGTTCGCCCAACTGAGCTTCCAGCACCGCGAAGTGTTCGGCCAGGTCGGCTTCGGCACCGGCGGCTGGGACTCGGACTTCCCCAACTCGATGCTGGAAATCTTCCGTGTGGTAATGACCAACTGCGACGACCACCAACATCTGGTAGTCGGCGGTGTGGAGCAGGTACCGCAAGGCATCTGGCGCCATGTGCCGGAGCGCTGCATACATTGGCCGGAAGGCACCAGCCTGAGCGCACTGCATGGCGGCGCACCGCGTACCGGGGTCAAACGCATCGCCCGCGCCGCCGATGGCCGCCTGGCGGTCACCGATAACTGGGGCGACACCCGGCACTACAGTGCGGTGCTCGCCACCTGCCAGACCTGGCTGCTGACCACCCAGATCGACTGCGAGGAATCGCTGTTCTCGCAAAAAATGTGGATGGCCCTGGACCGCACCCGCTACATGCAGTCGTCGAAAACCTTCGTCATGGTCGACCGCCCGTTCTGGAAGGACAAGGACCCGGAAACCGGCCGCGACCTGATGAGCATGACCCTCACCGATCGCCTCACCCGTGGCACCTACCTGTTCGACAACGGCAACGACAAGCCGGGGGTGATCTGCCTGTCGTACTCGTGGATGAGCGACGCACTGAAGATGCTGCCGCACCCGGTGGAAAAACGCGTGCAGCTGGCCCTGGATGCACTGAAGAAAATCTACCCGAAGACCGACATCGCCGGGCACATCATCGGCGACCCGATCACCGTTTCCTGGGAGGCCGACCCGCACTTCCTCGGCGCCTTCAAGGGCGCGCTGCCGGGCCACTACCGCTACAACCAGCGCATGTACGCGCACTTCATGCAGCAGGACATGCCTGCCGAGCAGCGCGGCATGTTCATCGCCGGTGACGACGTGTCATGGACGCCGGCCTGGGTGGAAGGCGCGGTACAGACATCGCTGAATGCGGTGTGGGGTATCATGAATCACTTCGGTGGCCGCACCCACCCGGACAACCCCGGCCCGGGCGACGTGTTCGACGAAATCGGCCCGATTGCCCTGCCGGACTGAGACAAGGAGGCAACATGCGCATCGCTCTGTTCCAGGGCGCGCCCAAGCCACTGGACGTGCCCGGCAACCTGCAACGGTTGCGCCATCAGGCGCAACTGGCGGCCGAACGCGGCGCCCGGCTGCTGGTGTGCCCGGAGATGTTCCTGACCGGCTACAACATCGGCCTGGCCCAGGTCGAGCGCCTGGCCGAGGCCGACGATGGCCCGGCGGCCATGGTGGTGGTGGAGATCGCCCAGGCGCACCGCATCGCCATCGTCTACGGCTACCCGGAGCGCGGCGAAGACGGCGCGATCTACAACAGTGTGCAGTTGATCGACGCGCATGGCCGCAGCCTGAGCAACTATCGCAAGACCCACCTGTTCGGCGAGCTGGACCGCTCGATGTTCAGCGCAGGTTCCGACCATTTCCCGGTGGTGGAGCTGGATGGCTGGAAGGTCGGCCTGCTGATCTGCTACGACATCGAGTTCCCGGAAAACGCCCGGCGCCTGGCACTGGGCGGCGCCGAGCTGATCCTGGTGCCGACGGCGAACATGGCGCCGTACGACTTCATTTGCCAGGTGACCGTGAGGGCGCGGGCGCAGGAGAACCAGTGCTACCTGGTGTATGCCAACTATTGCGGCGCGGAAGGCGAGATCCAGTATTGCGGGCAGAGCAGCATCATCGGCCCGGATGGCAGCCTGCTGGCCATGGCCGGGCGGGACGAATGCCAGTTGCTGGCGGAGCTGGAGCATGAGCGTGTGGTGCAGGGGCGGGCGGCGTTTCCTTACCTGAGCGATCTGCGCCAGGAGCTGCACCTGCGTAAAGGCTGACAGGGGCCGCTGTGCGGCCCATTCGCGGGTAAACCCGCTCCCACAGGGTAAATCACAGGTTCTGAAAGCTGTGCAGTGCCTGTGGGAGCGGGTTTACCCGCGAATGGGCCGGCCCTGCAAACAAATGGGTTAGCATGGACAGCAGTTACCGGAGCTCCCATGCCTGACGCCACCCGCCACCTCACCCTCGCCAACGGCCTGCAGCTGACCCTGCGCCATGCCCCGCGCCTGAAGCGCTCGGCCGCCGCACTGCGGGTGCACGCGGGCAGCCACGACGCGCCGGGCAAATGGCCTGGCTTGGCCCACTTCCTGGAGCACCTGTTCTTCCTCGGCACCCCGCGCTTCCCTCTGGACGACGGCCTGATGCGCTACGTGCAGGCCCTCGGTGGCCAGGTCAATGCCAGCACCCGCGAACGCACCACCGACTTTTTCTTCGAGGTCCCACCCAGCGCCCTGGCCGGCGGGGTGGAGCGCCTGTGCCAGATGCTGGCCGAGCCTGACCTTGGCATCGCGCAGCAATGCCGCGAACGCGAAGTAATCCATGCCGAGTTCATTGCCTGGTCGCGCAGCCCGCAGGCCCAGCAACAGTTCGCCTTGCTGCAAGCCGCAGCGCCCGGCCATCCGCTGAGCGCTTTTCATGCCGGTAACCGCTACACCCTGGCCTTGCAGGATCCTGCCTTCCAGCAAGCACTCGATGGCTTTCACCAGCGCTTCTACCAAGGTGGCCAGGTCACCTTGAGCCTGTGCGGCCCACAATCGCTGGATGAACTGGAAATACTGGGCCGCCAGCATGCCGAGCTGTTCGCAACAGGTGAACGGGTGCCACAAGCTCTACCACCGCCATTGTCGGCGACCGACACGCCCCTGCTCTTTAGCCACGAAAACCTGCCGGTGGGTGCCGAGCAGGCCCTTGAGTTGTTGATCGCCTGCCTCGGCGATAGCCGCCCGGGCACCTGGCTGGATGCGCTTCGCCAGCGTGGCTGGCTGCAAGGGTTCAAGGCCGAGGCGCTGTATGCCTTCGCCGGGCAGCTGCTGTGGCACATCGACCTGAAGCTCGGCGAGGACGCCTGCCCAGAGGAGGCCGATGCCCTGTTGCAGGGTTGGTTTGGCTTCATCCGCCAAGCCGAACCTGAGCAATTGAATGCCGAGTTCGAACTGCTGCAGCAAAGCCGCGAACGCAGCGCCAGCGCGCTTGAACTGGCCCGCCGGGACAGCGCCGGCCAGCCGTTCGCCGGGCTGGATACACAAGGCTTGCAGGCCCTTCGTGCCCTGCTGGAGAGCCTGCCGGGCCGCAAGCACGGGCACTGGCAGCTGCCCGCTATAGACCCCTTGCTCCTGGCCGACTTGGCCGTTGCCAGGGCGCAGCCGCTGCCCGCGGCACTGAAGGTCAGCGACCAGCTGCCTGACGCTCGTCAGTACGCCGCGCTGTACCTGCGCTGGCATGTCCCTTCGCCCTTGCGCCAGCACCTGCATGCGCTGCTCGAACGTGCCTTGCACCCCATGCAGGAGCGCTGTGAGCGCGTCTCGGTGCAGCTGCAGTTCAGTACTGCTGGCGAATACTGGCAGCTGCGCTGCGCCGGGCTGCCGGCAGCGGTGCTGCGCACTATGGAACAGGCCTTGGCACTGATGCTCAAGCCCCCGGCAGGCAGCTGGCTGCCTGGTTCGGCGCAGCCTCCGGCACTGATCCCCCTACGCGCCCTGCTCAAACAACTGCCCGACGCCGTGCTGGGCGCCACGCCTGCACCCGTTGCGGCCTGCCCCCTGGCACAGACGCAACTCGACAGCCTGTGGCAGCAGGCACGCTGGCACGGCCTGGCTGCAGGCTTCGACGATGCCGCCCTGAACGCATTGGGCACTGTAATGCAGCACTGCCCTGGCCAAGGCTCGGCGCCAGACCCTCTGCCCGCCTGGGCCAACCGCCGTTGGCAACATGCCAAAGTACCCGGCAGTGAACATGCCCTGCTGTTGTTCTGCCCACTGCCGGCGGCCATGGAAGCCGCTGGCCGCCTGCTCGCCCAGGTGCTGCAAGGGCCGGTTTTCCAACGGCTGCGGGTAGAACTGCAACTTGGCTATGCGGTATTCAGTACCTTTCGTCAGGTCGAGGGTGTCGGTGGTCTGCTGTTCGGGGTCCAGTCGCCTCATGCCAGCCAGGTACAGATCCTCGACCACCTGCTCACCTTGCTGCGCCAGGGCGTTACCCTCGCCCCTGCCGCTCGCCAGGCCCTGGCCGGGCAATTCGATGAGCCGGCAATGGGCAATGCCGAAGTCGCCGAATGGGCGTGGCAGACATACCTGGCCACACAACCCGGCAGGCTGGATGCGCTGCGCAGATCTATCCTGCATACGCAGCAGACGGATCTGGACCACCTGCTGGGCCACCTGCTCGGTACAGGTTCCACTTGGCTATGCCTGGCCAACACTGCCGCACCAGATGCTTCCTGGCTGGGCTCGCCCCCCTGATTGTTACGAAAACTGCAAGGGACTTTTCGAATAATTAACCTTTCGGTACAAATTTTTCTTGTAAGATAGCGCAATCTCAACCATGGGAACCTCCAGGCAATGGCGGTACCCAAGTAGTAGCTGACAAACCCACCCCCTCATCCGGAAGGAGTAATTCCATGTGGACCAAACCTGCATACACTGATCTGCGCATCGGCTTCGAAGTCACCATGTACTTCGCCAACCGCTAAGCCCGGCTTACGGTTCAACGCCTCGGCCTGCCGGGGCGTTTTCGTTTTTCGCTACGGTTTTCTGCAGAGAGAGTGCCCATGTACATCCAGGTTCTCGGTTCCGCCGCCGGCGGCGGGTTCCCACAGTGGAACTGCAACTGCGTCAACTGCAAGGGCTTGCGTGACGGCACCCTGCGGGCCACGCCGCGCACCCAGTCGTCCATCGCCCTGTCCGACGATGGCGTGCACTGGGTACTGTGCAATGCCTCGCCCGACATCCGCGCCCAGCTCCAGGCCTTTGCGCCGATGCAGCCGGCCCGTGCCCTGCGCGACAGCGGCATCAACGCCATCATCCTGCTGGACAGCCAGATCGACCACACCACCGGCCTGCTCAGCCTGCGCGAAGGCTGCCCGCACCAGGTGTGGTGCACCGACATGGTCCACCAGGACCTGACCACCGGCTTCCCGCTGTTCAACATGCTCAGCCACTGGAACGGCGGCCTGCAATGGCACCGCATCGAGCTGGAAGGCAGCTTCGTCATCGACGCCTGCCCCAACCTGCGCTTTACCCCGTTCCCCCTGCGCAGCGCCGCACCGCCCTACTCGCCACACCGCTTCGACCCACACCCGGGCGATAACCTTGGCCTGCTGGTCGAGGACACCCGCACCGGCGGCAAGCTGTTCTACGCCCCGGGCCTGGGCCAGGTGGACGACAAGCTGCTGACGATGATGCACGGCGCCGACTGCCTGCTGGTCGACGGCACCCTGTGGGAGGATGATGAAATGCAGCGCCGTGGCGTGGGTACCCGCACCGGCCGCGAGATGGGCCACCTGGCGCAGAACGGCCCCGGCGGCATGCTGGAAGTGCTCGATGGCTTCCCGCGCCAGCGCAAGGTACTTATCCACATCAACAACACCAACCCGATTCTCGATGAAGACTCGCCCGAGCGTGCCGAAGTGCTGCGCCGGGGCGTGGAAGTGGCCTTCGATGGCATGAGTATCGAGTTGTAACGACCAGATCGCACACGCAAACCCGCTCCCCCAGCGGGCCGCGCCGAGACTCAGCTTTACAGGAGCCAGCCGAATGAGCGACGCACTGCCAATGTCCCCTGCCGAATTCGAGCAGGCCCTGCGCGCCAAGGGCGCCTACTATCACATTCATCACCCGTATCACGTGGCGATGTACCAGGGCCGCGCCACCCGCGAACAGATCCAGGGCTGGGTGGCCAACCGCTTCTACTACCAGGTCAACATCCCGATGAAGGATGCCGCGATCCTGGCCAACTGCCCGGACCGCGAAGTGCGCCGCGAGTGGATCCAGCGCCTGCTCGACCACGACGGCGCGCCCGGTGAGGATGGCGGCATCGAGGCCTGGCTGCGCCTCGGCCAGGCCGTGGGCCTGGACCCCGACCAGCTGCGCAGCCAGGAGCTGGTGCTGCCCGGGGTGCGCTTCGCGGTCGACGCCTACGTCAACTTCGCCCGCCGCGCCAGCTGGCAGGAAGCGGCCAGCAGTTCGCTGACCGAGCTGTTCGCCCCGCAGATCCACCAATCGCGCCTGGACAGCTGGCCGCAGCACTACCCGTGGATCGACCCGGCCGGCTACGAATACTTCCGCACCCGCCTGGGCCAGGCCCGGCGTGACGTGGAGCACGGCCTGGCGATTACCCTGCAGCACTACACCACCCGCGCAGGCCAGGAGCGTATGCTGGAAATATTGCAGTTCAAGCTGGATATCCTGTGGAGCATGCTCGACGCCATGAGCATGGCCTACGAGCTGAACCGCCCACCCTATCACTCCGTCACCCAGGAACGGGTGTGGCACAAAGGGATCACCCTATGAGTTTCAACCGTCATCAAGTGCCGAACTGGCGCCCCGGCTACCGCTTCCAGTACGAGCCGGCGCAAAAAGGCCATGTGCTGCTGTACCCCGAGGGCATGATCAAGCTCAACGACAGCGCCGCCCTGATCGGTGGCCTGATCGACGGCCAACGCGACGTTGCCGCGATCATTAGCGAACTCGAACAACAGTTCCCCGGTGTCCCGGAAGTGGCCGACGACATCGAGCAGTTCATGGAGGTGGCCCGTGCCGAACACTGGATCGTCCTCGCCTGAGTTACCGCCCACGCCCGCGGTCGGCCTGCCGCTATGGCTGCTGGCCGAGCTGACCTACCGTTGCCCGCTACAGTGCCCGTACTGCTCCAACCCGCTGGACTTCGCCGCCCAGGGCCAGGAGCTGAGCACCGCGCAGTGGTTCAAGGTGATGGCCGAAGCCCGGCAAATGGGTGCCGCGCAAATCGGCTTTTCCGGCGGAGAACCGTTGGTACGCCAGGACCTCGCCGAACTGATCGGCGAGGCCCGCCGGCTGGGCTACTACACCAACCTGATCACCTCGGGCATCGGCCTGACCGAGGCGCGCATCGCCGACTTCAAGAAGGCCGGCCTGGACCATATCCAGATCAGCTTCCAGGCCAGCGACGAGCAGGTCAACAACTTGCTGGCCGGCTCGAAGAAGGCCTTTGCGCAAAAGCTGGAAATGGCCCGTGCGGTGAAGGCTCACGGCTACCCGATGGTGCTCAACTTCGTCACCCACCGGCACAACATCGACAAGATCGACCGCATCATCGAGCTGTGCATCGCCCTGGAGGCTGACTTCGTCGAGCTTGCCACCTGCCAGTTCTACGGCTGGGCCCACCTCAATCGCCTGGGCCTGCTGCCGACCCGCGCGCAGCTCGAACGGGCCGAACGCATTACCAACGAGTACCGGGACAAGCTCAAGGCCGAGGGCAACCCGTGCAAGCTGATCTTCGTCACCCCGGACTACTACGAGGAACGCCCCAAAGCCTGCATGAATGGCTGGGGCAGCCTGTTTCTCACCATCACCCCGGACGGCACCGCACTCCCCTGCCATGGCGCGCGCCAGTTGCCGGTGCAGTTCCCCAACGTGCGCGACCACGACCTGCACCACATCTGGTACGAGTCGTTCGGCTTCAACCGCTTCCGAGGCTATGAGTGGATGCCCGAACCGTGCCGCTCCTGCGACGAGAAGGAAAAGGATTTCGGCGGCTGCCGCTGCCAGGCCTTCATGCTCACCGGCGATGCCAGCAACACCGACCCGGTGTGCGCCAAGTCGGCCGATCACGGCATCATCCTCAAAGCCCGCGAGGAGGCAGAAAGCGCCCAGCTCACCATTGAACAGATGACCTTCCGCAATGAGCGAAACTCCCGTGTCATCGTCCGCGGCTGAATTCAGCGCGGCCCAGGCAGTTGCCGCCGGCACCGACTTCGCCGAACTCAAGGTCAGCGCCGCGGGGCTGTTCTGGAATGAGTTCCGCCCGGCCGATGGAGCCTGTCGCATCTGGCACTGGCAGCACCAGCAGGCCCGCTGCCTGACCCCCGATGGCTTCAGCGCGCGTAGCCGGGTGTACGAATACGGCGGTGGCAGTTTTTGCCTGGGTGGTGACGGGTTGCTGTTCGTCAACGAAATGGACCAGCAGGTCTATACCCAATCCCTGGAAGGCGCGGTACCGCGGGCCCTGACCGGTGCTGCCAGTTGCCGCTACGGCGATGTGCAGTGGCATGACGGCCTGGTGCTGGCGGTCGAGGAACAGCATGGCGAACGGGTCGAGCATCGTCTGGTCGCCTTGGCTGAACATACCCGCGAAGTGCTCGCCGAGGGTGCCGACTTCTATGCCTCGCCTACGGTGAGTGCCGATGGCCTGCGCCTGGCGTGGGTCGAATGGGACCGCCCGGCACAACCCTGGACCGTCACCCGGCTGATGTGCCGCACACGTGATGCCAGTGGCCACTGGGGGCCGGCGCAATGTGTGGCCGCGGCTGACGAATCGCTCCAGCAGCCGCGCTTCGATAGCGAAGGCCGCCTCTACTGCCTGTCCGACCGCAATGGCTTCTGGCAACCCTGGGGCGAGGTCGATGGCCGCTGGCAGGCCTTGCCTGCCGAGCCTGCGGACCACGCTGCGGCGCCCTGGCAACTGGGCGCCAGCACCTGGCTGGCGCAAGGGCCGCAAAGCTATCTGGCCAGCTGGTTCGAAGACGGCTTCGGCCAACTGGGGCTGCGCACTGCCGATGGCCGCCTGGAGCGTTTCGCCAGCGCCTACACGCGTTTTCGCAGCCTGGCCATGGATGCCGAACACCTGTACGCCATTGCCGCCTCGCCGATCAGCCCGCCTGCGGTCATCGCCATCGCCCGCAGCAACCACGAGGTCAGCGTGTTGGCCGGTGGCGCCGACGTGCTGCCGGCAAGGCATATCAGCCTGCCACAGTCGATCCACTACGGCAGTGACGGTCACCGCGCCCACGGTTTTTTCTACCCGGCAGCCCGCTCGCAAGAGGCCGCGCCGCTGGTGGTGTTCATCCATGGCGGGCCGACTTCGGCCTGTTATCCCGTGCTCGACCCGCGCATCCAGTACTGGACCCAACGCGGCTTCGCCGTCGCCGACCTCAACTACCGGGGCAGCACCGGCTATGGCCGGGAATACCGCCAAGCCCTGCACCTGCGCTGGGGCGAAAGCGATGTGGCCGATGCTTGCGCAGCGGTGGATTACCTGGCCGGACGTGGGTTGATCGACCGCCGCAAGGCGTTCATCCGCGGCGGTAGCGCGGGCGGCTACACCACCCTGTGCGCTCTGGCATTCCATGATGTATTTCGCGCCGGCGCCAGCCTGTACGGGGTCAGCGACCCGGTTGCCCTGGGCCGGGCCACGCACAAGTTCGAAGGGGACTACCTGGACTGGCTGATCGGCGACCCGCTGCAGGACGCCGAGCGCTATCGCCAGCGTACGCCGCTGCTGCATGCGGGGCAGATCAAGGTGCCGGTCATTTTCTTCCAGGGTGAGCTGGATGCGGTGGTGGTGCCGGAGCAGACGCGATCGATGCTGGCGGCGTTGCAGGCTAACGGGATCGAGGCTGAAGGGCACTTCTATGCCGGGGAGCGGCACGGGTTCCGCAAGGCGGAGAACCTGGCGCATGCACTGGAAGAAGAATGGAAATTCTATTGCCGGGTGTTGGGCGGCTGAGATTCCGGGGCCGCTTGGCGGCCCTTTCGCGACACAAGGCCGCTCCCACAAGCGACCGCGCAAACCCGAATGTGGCGCTGTACCTGTGGGAGCGGCCTTGCGTCGCGAAAGGGCTGCACAGCAGCCCCAGCGATGTCACCGCTTGGCGATGATGTACACCGCATGCACGATCCCGGGAATGTACCCCAGCAAGGTCAGCAGAATATTCAGCCAGAACGCCCCGCCAAACCCCACCTGCAGGAACACGCCCAGCGGCGGCAGGATGATGGCGATGATGATGCGTATGAAGTCCATGCGAGTCTCTCCTGAAGGGGTTACATCAGAGACTAGCCGTCTACCACAGAGGTTCAACAGGCAAAAAAAAACGCCCCGGGCCGAATGAAGCAGGCCAAGGGCGATGCGCAGGAACGCCAGACGGTTCGTAGAATTCTCGGTGTGCCCAGGCCGCTAGGCCGGTACTTCGCGGCGGGCCTGCTGCCGGGCGTGCAGGCGGGTGAAGGCGCGGGCCAGGCGCAGCAGCATTTCGTCGATGTTGCCCTTGCTCACGGTCAGTGCTGGCGAAAAGCGCAGCACATCCGCCTGCGGTGCGTTGAGCAACAGGCCTTCGTGCAGGGCCGCCGCCACCAGCTCGCGGGCCAGGTTTTCTTTCAGCTGCAGGGCCCACAGCAGGCCTTGCCCGCGCACTTCGCCCTGGCCATAACGCCCGGCCAGCCGGCTCAGGCCCTCGCGCAGGTGGCGGCCGTTGTCCTGCACCTGTGCGAAGAAGCCAGGCTCCAGCACGGTATCCAGTACGGCCAGGCCGGCTGCGCACATCAGCGCGTTGCCGTGGTGGCTACCTTCCAGTTCGCCAGACTCGGCGCAGCACGCCGTGCCCCGGGCCAGCAAGGCCGCCAGCGGCACGCCAGCGCCCAGGCCCTTGCCCAGGGTGATGATGTCGGCGCGCACGCCGTAGGTTTCTTCGGCCAGCAGCGCGCCACAGCGGCCGATGCCGGTCTGCACCTCGTCGAGGATCAGCAGGATGCCCAGTTCGCGGCACAGCGTTTCCACACCCTTGAGGTATTCCTGCGTGGCCGGGATGACACCCGCCTCACCCTGGATCGGCTCGAGCATGATCGCCACGGTGCGCGAGTCCACCTCGGCGTGCAGCGCCGCCAGGTCGTTGAACGGCACCTTGCTGAAGCCCGGCAGGCCCGGCTCGCAACGGTTGCACGGCAGCGGGTCGGACGCCGACAACGCGCCCAGGCTGCGGCCATGGCAGGCCTGGCTGGCGGTGATGATGTGATAGGCACCGTTGCGGTGCAGCTGGCCCCACTTGCGCGCCAGCTTGATCGCGCCTTCGCAGGCTTCGGCGCCGCTGTTGAGCAGGTAGGCCTGGTCGCTGCCGGTGCTCTGGCACAGGCGGTTGGCCAGCGCCAGCAGGCCACGGCTGTGGAAGCCCGAGCCCGGGTTGATCAACGCCTGGGCCTGGTTGCCCAGCGCTTTCACCAGCACGCTGGGGCTGTGGCCCAGGCTGTTGACCGCCCCCCCCTGGGTGAAGTCCAGGTAGGCATGCCCTTCGTTGTCCCACAACCACGAGCCCTGGCCACGCACGAACACCTGCGCTGCGCGTTCGGTACTGGGCATCAGGCGCTCATGCGACAGCTGCGGCGCTTCCGGCACGATCACCGGCGCACGCTTGGGCTCGGCAACGGCGGCAGAGGCCGGGCGGCGCAGCTTGAACAGGTTCATCAGGGCTCCAACCAATCACGATAAAGGGCGGCCACGGTGCGGTCTGGGTGCCGGCACTCGATATTTTGCCTTGCCTATCAAAAGTGTTTTTCATCCGGGGTAACAATCGACCGATTCATCGCTGTAACCCGCTGGAATACGGCGATAGACTAGGCTTCGCGAAGGTTTTCGACCATTTCGTTTTTCCAGCATTTTCGATAAGCATTACTTATGGATTTTCGCCAACTGCGTTATTTCGTCGCGGTGTATGAAGAAGGCCACGTGGGCCGCGCCGCCGAGCGCCTGTCGCTGTCCCAGCCGGCGCTTTCCCAGCAGATCCGCCAGCTGGAACACAGCCTTGACCTGAGCCTGTTCGAGCGCAGCAACAAGCGCCTGCTGCCGACACTGGCCGCCCATACCCTGTACAACCACGCCCTGCCGCTGCTCGACGGCCTGCAGCGCGCCCACGAGGCCATGCGCAACTTCAAGGGCCAGTCCCTACGTACGCTGGCCATCGGCGTGCTGCAGACCGTGCGGCCGAGCCTGGTGCCACAGCTGCTCGAACGCCTGCGCAGGGCACAGCCGCACCTCGTGGTGCAGATCTACGAATTGTCGGGGCTGGAGATCGAACGGCGCTTGCTCAACGGCAGCCTGGACATCGGTATCAGCTACCTGCCGCCACGCCAGCCGGGGCTGCATGGCCTGCTGCTGTACGAAGACGAGCTGCAATTGGTCATCCCTGCTACCCACCCGCTGAAGGACTTCAAGAAGGTCTCTATCCGCCAGGCCGCCGAGTTGCCCATGCTGATGCTCGGTGAGGAATTCCAGATTCGCCAGATCTGGCAGGCGCAGCTGGCCAGCCAAGGGCGTCGGCCACAGGTGCAGGCCGAGATGAACAACATGGCGGGGATTCTCGACAGCCTGGCCCATACCGCGCTGGCCACCATCCTGCCGGGGCGGGCCAAGGAGGCTGCCGAAGATGATCAGGGGCTGCTGTGGAAGCCATTGAGCGAGCCGCGGGTACCGCTGAAGGTTGGCCTGGTGTTCCGCGATGCCCAACGCCAGCAGGCCTCTGTGGAGCTGCTGCGCACGCTGCTGGAGGAAGAGACGGACGCCCGCCTGCTGGGTACATCACCGCTGGATGTGCTGGGCTGAAAAACACACGCACAAAGAAAACCCCGCCGAAGCGGGGTTTCCCAGACTGTTTCCCTGTGACATCCGTATCGCCCCACCATCCTGGCAGGCGTCCTTCGTCGTCATCCTTGATCTGTCCTTTGCGCTTCCTGCGCAACGTCCATGTGGTAAAGATTAACCGTGGATCCAATCTGAGAACAGTGGTGAAAAGTCACCACGTTGTGTAGGAAAAGGCTTACAAAGGGGATTCATTCCCGAATTTGGCAAATCTGCCACCTGTACCGGCCCGATCGCCGGCAAGCCAGCTCCCACAGGGATAGCGCATGGCTTGAGGCCAGCGAGGTCGGGGTGGGGATTGGGCTGCGCAGCAGCCCAAAAGCGTCAGAACTGCTCGGCATCCAGCAGATACAGCGACTCACTCCCCGCCTTAACCGAGGCGACCAGCGAATCCACCCGCGGCAGCAACCGCGCAAAGTAGAATCGCGCCGTGCCCAGCTTGCCCGAGTAGAACGCCTCGTCCCCCTCACCCGCCTTGGCCGCCCGCGCCATCAACGCCCACATGTAGGCATAGGCGACATAACCAAAGGCATGCAGGTACTCGACCGACGCCGCGCCGATTTCATTCGGGTTGCCCTTGGCCTGCTCCAGCACCCACTCGGTCAGCCCGTCGAGTTGATCGAGACAAGTACCCAACGGCTTGGCAAATTCATCCAGCTCGCTACCCGCGCTGGCAATGAACTGGCGAATCTCGTCGGAGAACAGCCGGTAGTACGCCCCACCACTGGCCACCACCTTGCGCCCCATCAGGTCGAGGGCCTGGATGCCGTTGGTGCCTTCGTAGATCTGCGTAATACGCACATCGCGCACCAGTTGCTCCTGGCCCCATTCACGGATGTAGCCATGCCCGCCGAACACCTGCTGACCGTGCACCGCGCACTCCAGGCCCAGGTCGGTGAGGAAGGCCTTGGCCACCGGCGTCAGCAGTGCCACCAGCTCTTCGCTGCGCTTGCGCACGCTGGCGTCTTCGCTGTACTTGGCACTGTCCAGCTGCATGGCCACGTAGCTGGAGAAGGCACGGCCACCCTCGATCAGCGCCTTCATGGTCAGCAGCATGCGGCGCACGTCCGGATGGACGATGATCGGGTCGGCCGCCTTGTCCTTGGCTTGCGGCCCGGTCGGGGCGCGGCTCTGCAGGCGGTCGCGGGCGTACTCCACGGCGTTCTGGTAAGAACGCTCGGCCGAGGCCAGACCCTGGATACCAACACCCAGGCGCTCGTAGTTCATCATGGTGAACATGGCCGCCAGGCCCTTGTTCGGCTCCCCGACGATGTAGCCGACCGCTTCGTCGAAATTCATCACGCAAGTGGCCGAAGCCTGGATACCCATCTTGTGCTCGATCGAGCCACAGGTGGCCGGGTTGCGTGCACCCAGGCTGCCATCTTCGTTAACCAGGAACTTCGGCACCAGGAACAGCGAAATGCCTTTCGGCCCTGCCGGTGCGTCAGGCAGCTTCGCCAGCACCAGGTGGATGATGTTCTCGGTCAGGTCGTGCTCGCCACCGGTGATGAAGATCTTGGTGCCGCTGACCTTGTAGCTGCCGTCGGCCTGGGGCTCGGCCTTGGTGCGGATGATACCCAGGTCGGTACCGGCGTGCGGCTCGGTCAGGCACATGGAGCCGGCCCACACGCCGGCGTACATGTTGGGCAGGTATTTTTCCTTCAGCGCTTCACTGGCGTGAGCATTGATCGACAGGCAGGCGCCGGCAGTCAGCATCGGATACAGGCCGAAGGACAGGCTGGAGGCGTTGACCATTTCCTCGACCTGGGCCGAGATGACCTTGGGCATGCCCATGCCGCCGAACAGCGGGTCGCCGCCCACGCCCACCCAACCGCCTTCGGCGTAGGTGTCGTAGGCCTCGCTGAAACCGGCCGGTGTGCGCACTGCGCCATTGTCCCAGTGGCAGCCCTCTTCATCCGCGGCGCGACTGAGCGGCGCAATGGATTTGGCTGTGACCTTGCCAGCCTCTTCCAGCACCGCCATGGCCGTGTCGGCATCGACAACCTCGGCCAGCGCGGGCAACTGCGCCCACTGCTCGGCCACGTTGAAGACTTCATTCAGTACGAAGCGCATGTCGCGCAGGGGCGCTTTATATTCAGCCATGACAACCTCTCGCTAGTCGGGTCGGGGCGGTCTCGGGGAACCGCGACACTGGGTTACAGGCAGTGTAACCGAACAACTTTTACGAGACATAGGGTCATCACTAGACTGAATAGTCAATTACGGTCACGCCGTGCGCACTGCCCCACGCTGCGATTGTTGCCCATGCACCATGACACAATTGCGCCCCGCGCCCTTGGCGCTGTACAGCGCCTGGTCGGCGGATTTCAACACGGCCTCGGGGTTACGATGATCGGCCTGGCGCTCGGCCACGCCGATGCTGATGGTGACCGACACCGTGCCGGCACTGCTGCCCGCCCGCCGCTGGCGCCCGGCGGTATCGTCCTGCGGGCGGTTGTGCTGGTCACGCAGGTGCATCACGTAGTTGGCGATCACTTCGCGCACGGCCTCCACATGCGGTACGCATTCCTCGGCGCTCTTGCCGGCGAAAACCAGGGCGAACTCTTCGCCACCATAACGGTAGGCCCGGCCACCGCCGGTAACCTTGGACAGGCGGCTGGCGACCAGCCGCAGCACTTGGTCGCCGACGTCGTGGCCGTGGGTGTCGTTGAATTTCTTGAAGTGGTCGACATCGGTCATGGCGATCACATAGTTGCGCCCCAGGCGCTGCATGCGCTCGTTCAGCGCACGGCGCCCCGGCAGGCCGGTCAGTTCGTCGCGGAAGGCCATCTGGTAGGCCTCGTGCGCCACCGCCGCGGCGATCATCAGCATTACCTGGCTGCACATGATGTTCAGGGTGAACGGCAGGATGAAGGTTTGCGGCAGCATCCAGAAGATGCCCAGCAAGCCCGTCACCTGCGCAGCGTGCAACGGCCGTGGCGCGCGCAGATATTGCACCACCAGCAGGATGAACACGCCGAGGAACAGCGGGTAGACCATCTGGATCAGGCTCATCCACTGGCCATGCAAGGTTGGCCAGCGGATTTCCGCCAACCAGGTCAGCAACGCCTCGGGGTAGCTTTGCTCCAGGGCCACCGCCACGCTGCCGACGGCAAACAGCACGGCGCCACGGGCGACCAGGTCCTGCAGCAGATGGGTGCGCTCCTGCCAGGCACCATACAGCCCGAACAGGGCGGGCAGCAGCAGGCACACCAGGTGGAAGATCACCGCCGCGTCCTCGCGCACGCGACCATGGTCACGGTAGAAGTCGGTCTGGGTGTCGAGCAGGTAGTAGGCGATGTACACCGTGAGCATCAGGAACAGCTCGCGCTGGCGACGGTACACCGCGCAGTAGGCACCGCCAAGCAACAGGACCAAAGTGGGGAGGACGTTGAACAGCGAAGTGAAAAAGACACTGAGGTCTCTCACATAGGCTGCGGCGAGCCCTGCCAGCAACAAGAACAGCGACGGCAGGAAGTGGCTTGCGCGAACAGCGTTAAGACGAAACAAGGGTAATCTCCAACCCGGCAGATCAATAGTGGCATTGTGCCCTTACTTCATCGGCAGTGCACATGAACAGTTGAATTTGCGGTTGAAGTGAACACGAAATTCCGCCTTGCACGCGATCGGTGTGGGAGCGGGTTTACCCGCGAATACCGGCGAAGCCGGTGCCATATACCGCGTCGCATTCTTCGCGGGTAAACCCGCTCCCACAGGGATCGGGTAAAACACGGGAATTGCGCCTGGCCCCAAAATGCAAAAAACCCGCCTGCCGGTGAAGGCAGGCGGGTTCCGCTTACAGCGGTAGGATCAGTACGACAGACCGAAGTTTTCTTCGTCCATATCCATCAGGTTGTTGGCACCCGACAGCATGGTCGCCACATGGGTACGGGTACGCGGCAGAATGCGCTGGAAGTAGAAGCGCGCGGTCTGCAGCTTGGCGGTGTAGAACGCTTCTTCGCTGGTGCCGGCAGCCAGTTTCTCGGCCGCCAGGCGTGCGATGTCGGCCCAGAAGTAGGCCAGGCAGGCGTAGCCGGAATACATCAGGTAATCGACCGAGGCGGCACCCACTTCTTCACGGTCCTTCATGGCCGCCATGCCCACTTTCATGGTCAGCTCGCCCCACTCCTTGTTCAACGCCGCCAGCGGTTCGACGAACTCTTTGACCGCGTCGTTGCCTTCCTGCGCCTGGCAGAACTTGTGCACGATCCTGGTGAAGCCCTTCAGCGCTTCGCCCTGGGTCATCAGTACCTTGCGGCCGAGCAGGTCCAGGGCCTGGATGCCGGTGGTGCCTTCGTACAGCATGGAAATGCGGCTGTCGCGCACGTTCTGCTCCATGCCCCACTCGGCGATGAAGCCGTGGCCGCCGTAGATCTGCACGCCATGGTTGGCGGCTTCGAAGCCGACTTCGGTCATGAACGCCTTGGCGATCGGGGTCAGGAACGCCAGCAGGGCATCGGCCTTCTTGCGCTCTTCTTCATCCTGGCTGTACTTGACGATGTCCACCTGCTTGGCAGTGAAGTACACCATCGCGCGGTTGCCTTCGGCGAAGGCCTTCATGGTCAGCAGCATGCGACGCACGTCCGGGTGGACGATGATCGGGTCAGCGGCCTTGTCCGGTGCTTTCGGGCCAGTCAGGGAGCGCATCTGCAGGCGCTCACGGGCATACTTCAGGCCGCCCTGGAAGGCCACCTCGGCGTGGGCCAGGCCTTGCAGCGCGGTGCCCAGGCGAGCGGTGTTCATGAAGGTGAACATGCAGTTCAGGCCTTTGTTGGCCGGGCCGATGAGATAACCGGTAGCGCCGTCGAAGTTCATCACGCAGGTGGCGTTGCCGTGGATACCCATCTTGTGTTCGATCGAGCCGCAGCTCACGCCGTTGCGCTCGCCCACACCGCCTTCGGCGTTGGGCAGGAACTTCGGCACGATGAACAGCGAGATGCCCTTGGTGCCGGCCGGTGCATCCGGCAGGCGGGCCAGGACGATATGGACAATGTTGGCGGCCATGTCGTGCTCACCGGCCGAAATGAAGATCTTGGTGCCCGACACCTTGTAGCTGCCGTCGGCCTGGGGCTCGGCCTTGGTGCGCAGCATGCCCAGGTCGGTACCACAGTGTGGCTCGGTCAGGCACATGGTGCCGGTCCACTCGCCGGATACCAGCTTGGTCAGGTAGGTGTGCTGCTGCTCGGCAGTGCCGTGCGCAGAGATGGTGTTCATCGCACCGTGGGACAGGCCCGGGTACATGCCCCACGACCAGTTCGAACCGCCGACCATTTCGCTCAGGGCCAGGCCCAGCGACTCCGGCAGGCCCTGGCCGCCGTGCTCGACGTCATGCGCCAGGCTCGGCCAGCCGCCTTCGACGAACTGCTGGTAGGCCTCTTTGAAACCAGTCGGGGTCTTCACACCCGATTCGCTCCAGGTGCAGCCTTCCTGGTCACCCACACGGTTCAGCGGCGACAGCACCTGCTCACAGAACTTCGCGCCTTCTTCGAGGATCGCGTCGACCATGTCGGGCGTGGCGTCCTGGCAACCCGGCAGGCTCTGATAGTGCGCCTCATAGCCGAGCAGCTCGTCGCGAACGAAGCGGATATCACGCAAGGGGGCTTTGTAATCAGGCATTGCGATGAACCTCTAGGTGAGTTCTGTGGAGGTGACCCGCGCTTGGCGGCAGCAGATCAAACAGTTGTTTGAAACTTACGTTTAGCTCCACGTTATGTCAAGGATGGACTATGGTGCCATTTGCGCCACGAAAAATGGCAAATCAGCCAAGACACGGCTCGGCCATCCGTGGGAGCGGGTTTACCCGCGAAGAGGCCAGCCGGAAAACAGTGTTGTCTGGGCTGACGCATTCGCGGGTAAACCCGCTCCCACCGGTGGAGAGCGTTGGTATAGGAGGAAAACGCCAGAGATCAGGCGTAGGTATCGATGATCCGGCCGAGCATTTCGTCGGATGCCTTGGCGACCTTGGCGCCAAGCTCGACTTCGAGTTTGCCCACGGCCATCTGCACGGTGCTGGTGGCCAGGTCCATCTGCTGGCTGCGGTCGACCGCGCGCAGGCGTTCGGCCTGAAAATCGCTGGACTGGCTGGTGGCGGTACGTTCGGCGCTGGTGTTGGCGATCTGGCTGGCTGCCTGATCGACGCGGTTCTGGCCGGTGTGGATTGCGCTCAGGCCCGCGTAATAGGCGGAGCTACCGGTGATTTCCATGTCAGGACTCCATTGACGCTGGATGACGAACAGGCCCAATTAAAACAGGCCAGGGGCGAAAAGGCCCGTTTAAATCCCTAATGGCCTGGTGCCAGTTGATAGTCCATGGGTATATCCGCGTGGGCCTATTCGCGGGTAAACCCGCTCTCACAGGATCTCCACAGGCATTGAGGGTTGTGCAGTATCTGTGGGAGCGGGTTCACCCGCGAATAGGCCGAGCCTGCAACCAACCTAATCCAGCAGATCCAGCTGCAAATGCTCAGCCACCAGATCGGCACTGGCCTGCTTCAACTTGGGCACCCGCCCCAGGCAAGGTGCCGGCAAACGCTCGGCCAGGCTGGCCAGGTTCTCTTCCAGGCGCGAAGTACGCGGCTCGATGATGTTCGCCACCCATCCTGCCAACTGCAGCCCGTCACGGGCAATCGCTTCGGCGCTGAGCAAGGCATGGCTGATACAACCCAAGCGCACCCCCACGACCAGAATCACCGGCAACTTCAGAGCAATTGCCAGGTCGGACAAGTTGGCCTGCCCCGACAACGGCACGCGCCAGCCTCCGGCCCCCTCGATCAGGGTGAAGTCGGCATTTTGTTGCAGCACATTGCGCATCGCCGCCAACAGCTCCGAGACGCCAAGCGTCACCCCCGCCTCGCGCGCCGCTACGTGCGGCGCGATGGCCGGCTCGAAGGCAAACGGGTTGACCTGCTCGTAGGGCAGCTTGATCGAGCTTTCATCGATCAGCGCCTGGGCGTCGCTGTTGCGCAAGCCTTTCGGCGTCATCGTGCAACCGGAGGCCACCGGCTTGGCCCCCAGCGTGCTCATGCCCTGCGACCGTGCCGCATGCAACAGCCCGGCAGCGATGGTGGTCTTGCCAACATCGGTATCGGTACCGGCAATGAAATACGCCTGGCTCATCTCGCCTCCCTTACGCCTGTGGCTTGCGCAACACACCATAGACCACCTGGTAGGTGGCTGGCAGCCCCTCGGGCTGGCGAAATGCCTCATAGGCCTGCAGCAGGCCCTGCATGCGCGCCCGGCCGGTAAGCCCGGAAGGCCGGCCAGGGTTCAGATTGTGTGCTCCCAGAGCCTTCAGTTCGTGGGTCAGGCTACGCACATCCGGGTAGTGCAGCACGTGCGGGCAACGCTGCAGCCCAAGCTGTTCGAAGCCGCTGGCGGCGCACAAACGCTGATAGTCCTCGAAACGGCGGAAGCGGTTCACATGCACCAGGCCATCCACCGCCTGCCAACTGGCGCGCAGTTCATCGAGGGTACCCACACACAGGCTGCTGAAAGCCAGCACGCCGCCCGGGCGCAGCACCCGCAGCGCTTCTGCCAGCACGCAGGCGAACTGGTCGCACCACTGCACGGCCAGGCTGGTAAACACCAGGTCGACGCTGGCATCACGCAGCGGCAAACGTTCGGCGTCGCCGGCTACGTGGTAATGCGCCCCACTTTGCTCGTTGCGGGCATGGCGCAGCATGCCTTCGGCGATATCCACCGCAACGCCGCTGGACTGGGCGAAACGCTCGGCCAGAATGCGGCTGAAATGGCCGGTGCCGCTACCCAGATCCAGCCAGCGCGACGGCTGCAAGCCTGCCGGCAACTGCTCCAGCAGGCTCAAACCTACGGCGCGCTGCAATGCAGCCACGCTGTCGTAGCTGGCCGCCGCGCGGGAGAACGAAGCCGCTACCTGGCGCTTGTCGGGCAACGCACCAGGCAGGGTCGGACGGGATAGGTCAGTCATCGCCACTCTCATGCAGGAAACTCTTGATGCCCGCCGCCAGCTCCTGCGGATACTCCAGCAGAAACGCGTGGGAACTCTCTTCGACCAGACCCACTTCCACATCGGGCAGCAGCTCGCTCAGTGCCTTTGCCGCCTCTGCCGGTACCAACGCATCGCTGCCGGCGAACAGGTGCAACTGCGGGCCGCCGTAGGCCTGCAAGGCTTCACGGGTATCCAGCCTGGCCAGTACCTCGAGACCGGTGGCCAGGTACAGCGGGTCGGTGTCCGGCACGCCGATGCCCAGTTGACGCAGCAGGGTACGCGGTTGCAGGGCGCCGTCGCTGCACAAAGTGCGAAAGCGCTTGAGGGTGACCTGGGTATGGCTGCGGCAGCCGTCGAGGAAGGTGCCGAAGGTGTCTTCGGCCATGCCATGCGGCCAGTCCGCGCGGGCCACAAAACTGGGGTTGCTCGCCAGGGTCAACAGGCCGCAACAGTGGTCACCGCGCTTGTGCGCCAGTGCACTGGCGAGCATGCCGCCCAAGGACCAGCCGCCCAGCCAGACATCGCTCGGCAGCTTGCGGTCGAGATGGTCGACCCACGCCTGCACATCGCTGTGGGCCAATTCCGGCAAGGGCATCAGTTCTACCTGCAGGCGGGCGTCCTGGGCGCGCAGGCTGGCGGCCAGCGGCTCCAGCGAAGCAGTACCCAGGCCCCAGCCAGGCAGCAGTACAAGGCGATTACGCATCGGCGTTCTCCAACTGTGGATAACACTCGGCCAATGCATTCAACAATAGCTGCACCTGCGCCTCACTGTGCGCGGCACTCAAGGTCACCCGCAGGCGCGCACTGCCCGCCGGCACGGTGGGTGGGCGGATGGCTGTCACCAGCAGGCCGCGCTCGCGCAACATGCGTGACAGGCGCAGGGCCTGTGCACTGTCACCGATGACGATCGGCTGGATCGGCGTCGGGCTGTCCATCAATGCCAGGCCGATCTGCTGCGCACCTTCGCGGAACTGGCGGATCAACGCGGCCAGGTGCTCGCGGCGCCAGGTTTCACGGCGCAGCAGCTCCAGGCTCTTGAGCGTGGCGCAGGCCAGTGCCGGTGGCTGGCTGGTGGTGTAGATGTACGGGCGGGCAAATTGCACCAGCGCCTCGATCAGCTCTTCGCTGCCGGCCACAAAGGCGCCAGCGGTACCACAGGCCTTGCCCAGCGTGCCGATCAGCACCGGCACCTCATCCACGCCCAGGCCGAAATGCTCGACGATGCCGCCACCCTGCGCTCCCAGGGTACCCAGGCCATGGGCATCATCAACCATCAGCCAGGCGCCACGGGCCCGGGCAACATCGGCCAGCGCCGGCAGGTCGGCGAGGTCGCCGTCCATGCTGAACACGCCGTCGGTCACCACCAGGGTATTGCCGACCGCCTTGTCCAGACGGCTGGCCAGGCTGGCCGGGTCGTTGTGCAGGTAGCGGTTGAAGCGCGCGCCACTGAGCAGCCCGCCATCCAGCAGCGAGGCGTGGTTCAGGCGGTCTTGCAGCACTGTGTCGCCCTGCCCCACCAGCGCGGTGATGGCGCCCAGGTTGGCCATGTAGCCAGTGGAAAACAGCAGCGCGCGCGGGCGCCCGGTAAGTTCGGCCAGCGCCTCTTCCACCTGGTGGTGCGGCGTGCTGTGGCCGATCACCAGGTGCGAGGCACCGCCACCGACACCCCAGCGCTCGGCGCCGGCCTGCCAGGCGGCGATCACTTCCGGGTGGTTGGCCAGGCCCAGGTAATCATTGCTGCAGAAGGCCAGCAAACGCTGGCCGTCGACCACCACCTGCGGCCCCTGCGGGCTTTCCAGCAGTGGCCGCTGCCGATACAGGTCTGCGGCGCGCCGTTCGGCCAGGCGCGCCGCCAGGTCAAAGGCCATCTCAGGCTGTCGCGGCGTTGTAGAACATCTCGCTGCTGCGCTGCTCGACCAGCGCCTGCTCGATGGCGGCCTGGTGCACTTCGTCGGCATGTTCTTCACGCGCTTCGGGCTTGATACCCAGGCGTGCGAACAATTGCATGTCCTTGTCGGCCTGCGGGTTGGCGGTGGTCAGCAGTTTTTCGCCGTAGAAGATCGAGTTGGCGCCAGCCATGAAAGCCAGGGCCTGCATCTGCTCGTTCATCTGCTCGCGGCCGGCGGACAGGCGCACGTGCGACTTGGGCATGAGGATACGGGCCACGGCCAGCATGCGGATGAAATCGAACGGGTCGACATCCTCTTCCTCGGCCAGCGGCGTACCGGCCACCTTGACCAGCATGTTGATCGGCACCGACTCCGGGTGTTCGGGCAGGTTGGCCAGCTGGATCAGCAGGCCGGCGCGGTCGTCCAGCGACTCGCCCATGCCGAGGATGCCGCCAGAGCAGATTTTCATACCGGCATCACGCACGTAGGCCAGGGTCTGCAGGCGCTCGCTGTAGGTGCGGGTGGTGATGATACTGCCGTAGAACTCCGGCGAGGTGTCGAGGTTGTGGTTGTAGTAGTCCAGGCCGGCCTGGGCCAGGGCCTTGGTCTGCTCCTGGTCGAGCTTGCCCAGGGTCATGCAGGTTTCCAGGCCCATGGCCTTGACCCCTTTGACCATCTCCAGCACGTAAGGCATGTCTTTGGCCGACGGGTGCTTCCACGCCGCGCCCATGCAGAAGCGGGTAGAGCCGATGGCTTTGGCGCGGGCGGCGTCTTCCAGCACCTTCTGCACTTCCATCAGCTTCTGTTTTTCCAGCCCGGTGTTGTAATGGCCGGACTGTGGACAATATTTGCAATCTTCCGGGCAAGCGCCGGTCTTGATCGACAGCAGGGTCGAAACCTGCACGCGGTTGGGGTCGAAGTGCGCGCGGTGCACGGTCTGCGCCTGGAACAGCAGGTCATTGAACGGTTGCTGGAACAGCGCCTTGACCTCGGCCAGGGACCAGTCGTGACGTGTTGTTGCAGTTGTGCTGGCGCTCATCGGCGTTTCCTTGTTTAGGCTGAAGCTGGCGCCGGGACAGGGAAGCCCGCCAGCGCATCACGGATAGCTCGCATAGTCATGGAAGGCCTATGAACTGTCAACCTCACTGGAAAAGACTGGTTTACAAGTGCTCACTTACTAACCAATCGTGTTTGTTGTGTGATGAACCCGCGGGGCAGCACTACCCGCTGTGCATCTCCTGCGAGCAGGAGCTGCCCTGGCTGGGCGACCAGTGCCGGCGCTGCGCCCTGCCGTTGCCCATGGCCGGCTTGACCTGCGCCCCGTGCTGCCGCCGCGCACCGGCCTTTGAGCAGGTGATTGCACTGTGGCATTTCGGCTTTCCGGTGGACGCCCTGATCAGTCGCTTCAAGCACAACCGCCAGTGGCCTTTGGGGCGTTTGATGGCTGAACTGCTGGGGCATGGGCTGCTGCACCGCTTTGCCGAAGGCCTGCCGCGCCCTGACCTGCTGTTGCCCGTGCCCTTGGCCAGGCGTCGACTGCGTGAGCGGGGGTTCAATCAGGCTGGCATGCTCGGGCACTGGCTGGCGGCGCAGTTGGAGATACGTTGCGACGAACGGCTGCTGCTGCGCACCCGGGACACGCCGGCGCAGCAGCAACTGGATGCCAAGGCCAGGCAGCGCAATTTACGCCAGGCGTTTGCGGCCACGGGTGAGCTGACAGGCAAGCATGTCGCCATAGTCGATGATGTATTGACCACGGGCGCCACCGCGCAGGCTATCGCCCAGGTGCTGCGCAAGGCCGGGGCGCGGCGGGTGGATGTGTATTGCCTGGCACGTACGCCCAAGCCTGGCTATGTATGAGGCGAAGTTGGCGCGATCCTGTGGGAGCGGCCTTGTGTCGCGAAAGGGCTGCGCAGCAGCCCCCCTAGATCTCAGCCACAACAAAAATCGCTGGGGCTGCTGCGCAGCCCTTTCGCGACACAAGGCCGCTCCCACAGAGGGCCGGGCAAGCCTGCAGATTTTGCAAGACAGCTGACCCTGCTCAATCCAGACTTGGCTACCAGCCAAAACGACCGGATGCCCATGCCCCTACCCTCCCTACTCACCCAGCACATCGCCCGCCGCCCGCAGCGCATCGCGTTGCTGCAGCACATTGCCGAACAAGGCTCGATCACCCGCGCCGCCAAGGCTGCGGGCATCAGCTACAAGGCTGCCTGGGACGCCATCGACGAGCTCAACAACCTGGCCAGCCAGCCCCTGGTCGAGCGCAGCACTGGCGGGCGTGGCGGCGGTGGTGCGCGCTTGTCCCCGGAAGGCGAGCGGGTACTGCGCCTGTACCAAAGGCTGCAGGCCCTGCAGGCGCAAATCCTCGAAGTAGCCGAAGAATCCAGCGACCTCGACCTGCTCGGCCGCTTGATGCTGCGCACCAGTGCGCGCAACCAGCTGCAGGGTCAGGTCAGTGGTTTGCGCCGAGAAGGCCGGTATGACCGGGTGAGCCTGGCGCTGGGTGGCGGGCTGGAGATTGACGCGCTGATCACCCACGACAGCACCGCGCGGCTGGAGCTGACGCTGGGGACAATGGTGGTGGCGCTGCTCAAGGCGGGGTGGGTACGGTTGCTGGCGGAGGGGGAAGAGGCCGAAGCTGGGAGCAATTGCCTGAGGGCGACGGTGGAGGAAGTGCTGGCGGAGGTCGACGGCCCGAGTGAGGTCAGGCTGGCGTTGGGTAATGGGCAGACGCTTTGTGCCATTGTCGAGGCGGATTGGTTGGCTGGGCAGCGAGTTGAGGGAGGTAGCGCGGTGCGGGTGCAGTTTCATCCCTCTTATGTGCTGATCGGGGTTCCTGCGTAGCCTGGCCGCGCTGCGCGCGGTTCGCGGGTAAACCCGCTCCCACAAGTCCAGCGCAGGTTTCAAGTTCTGCACCATCCCTGTGGGAGCGGGTTCACCCGCGAAGAGGCCGGCATAGGTAGAACGCGGTACCATGGCCCCCACGCCGCCTACCCCCGGAGCCACCATGTCTCACCCCTTCGACACCCTCACCCCCGACCTGGTCCTGGACGCCGTGGAAAGCATTGGCTTTCTCAGTGATGCCCGGGTGCTGGCACTGAACAGCTACGAGAATCGCGTCTACCAGGTGGGCATCGAAGATGCACAACCGCTGATTGCCAAGTTCTACCGCCCAGGCCGCTGGAGCGATGCGGCCATCCTCGAAGAACACGCCTTCACAGCCGAGCTCGCCGACTGCGAAGTACCGGTGGTTGCGCCAATGCAGCACGAAGGCCGCACCCTGTTCGAACACCAGGGCTTCCGCTTTACCCTGTTTCCGCGCCGCGGTGGCCACGCCCCGGAGCCGGGCAACCTCGACCAACTCTACCGCCTCGGCCAACTGCTCGGGCGCCTGCATGCCGTGGGCGCCAGCAAACCGTTCGCGCACCGCGAGGCATTGGCTGTGGACAACTTCGGCCATGCCTCGCTGCGCACCCTGCTGGACGGCGGTTTTGTCCCGCGCGAGCTGCTGCCAGCGTTCGAATCCGTAGCGCGCGACCTGCTCAAGCGCGTGGAGGACATCTACGCCCGCACGCCGCACCAGCTAATCCGCCTGCACGGCGACCTGCACCCCGGCAACCTGATGCACCGCGACGAGGTGTACCACGTGGTCGACCTCGACGACTGCCGCATGGGCCCGGCGGTGCAAGACCTGTGGATGATGCTGGCTGGCAGCCGCGAGGAGCGCCTGGGGCAACTGGCCGAGCTGATCGACGGCTACAACGAGTTCCACGATTTCGACCCGCGCGAGCTGGCCCTGATCGAGCCGCTGCGCGCCCTGCGCCAGCTGCACTACAGCGCCTGGCTGGCACGGCGCTGGGATGACCCGGCATTCCCGCCCAGCTTCCCCTGGTTTGGCCAGCCTCGCTACTGGGGCGACCAGATTCTCGCCCTGCGTGAGCAGATGGCTGCGCTGGATGAACCGCCGCTGAAGTTGTTCTAGGCCTTGCAGCAGAAAAGATATAGCTGACAGACACAGCGTAACGCGCCAGCCGGTAGGCGACATACCGGCACCCTGTCCTGCAACTTCCATACAGCCTCAACCTAGTATTTTTGCCAGTAGGCAAGGTCGAAGGCTGAGTGTAAAAACACTCCAACCAGTATAGGAAAATCAGTAACGGGTCGACCTGACTTCGCCATTACTGAACGGGTTCTCTGCTCTGAGATACCTCTGCAATTGGTAGCTTCACTTCGCACGCCAAATCCATCGCACGCGAGGCGCGCGAACGCGAGCGCGACAAATAACTCACTACGCATCAGTACGACAATCCAGGTCAGTGCTTCGCTGACATCATCAAATCCACTCAAGGCTTCTTATTCATGAACAACTCGACGCAACAGTCTCTAGAAGAGCTTTTAACAGAACTGAGCAAGGCTCGAAAAAATTTCGGCTATCCGATAATCGTGGCTTTCGATAAGGAAACCGCAAACCACGTACTAAAACAAGAGTTTATCGAACGTTATTCGGGCGGGCTTTTTCTGGACCCGATGAATAGTGAGGTTGATATCGAACCCGGTGTTTCCTATCACCAGCTTAACGATTTTTGCCTGGATGAGCCTAGGCTATCGTTTGAAAATGCAGACCTCAGTGGCTCCAAAGCCGTGCTGATGATGCGAACCGTGCGGGGTAAGCAGATTCAGCTAAGCCAACCGGTCGGCAGCACACGCAGGCGCGTGACCCGATTGGCGGAGGCGACGCCTGTCAATGGTCCGTCTCTTGTATTTGACATTGAACTGAAAAGTACGTTCGGAGAAGTTTCAGATGAAGGCAGAGTCTATTTCCAGTTTACTGCTGGTAAAAATTATGAGTTTCATGGCGGCGTAACGCAGTTTGAAATCGACAAGCTCGGCCAGCATTTCAAACAATACTTCGATGCCATATCCATCGACCCAGGAAAGAAGAGTCGGATCGAGTACACATTGGGTCAGATTGCCCATTCGGAGAGTTCTGACCTGAAACCACACAGGTTTGCAATCCGCACCCATGGTGCACCTGGATCGAAGCTTAGAAACACGGAAAGTTTTGGTGATGGTGCAGTTGTGCTATTTGTCGAACTGGAAGGCTTTGATAGTGAAGATGCTTCCCCACCAGATGAAAACTATAAGCTCCCTTATCTTTTACCAGATGGCTACAGCGCAAACATGCTTGTCAATACCGATTTCCTGGGGCTGGCCATTGTCGGTTCGGCAATAACAAAACTTCCTGGAAGCAGATTCGAGTTAGAATTCAATGTAACACTTGGTGACAAACATCGCTATCACGCCAAAGGAGATGTTCTATTTGACATCATTAATGCGGAGAACAGCTTGGGCAGTATCAAAGCCAACGATCCCCGATGGACCTCACCTTCATCATTTGATGAAAACAACGCACTATTCCTGGAGATCATGGACAACAGCATTACCCTAGACTTCAGGGCAAACACCACTATAAATTTTGATCTTAAAACCTATGACGGCCAAACAGCCAATGCTACTGCCTCCCCCAGTTGGCGTTTCCGTCAAAAATACAGATTCGAACTTGACAGCTCTGACAGCGGAAGCAAAATCAAACTTGTCAAGGATGGATCACGACAACATGAATTCAAGCCAAATCTAAGCAGCAAACTGTTGGACTTCATGCATGTCATCAGCATGCCGGACGGCACAGTTAATAATCAGGTCAGCGCGTCCATCTATTCCGGATTCAATCAGATGTACGAGTTCATGACCTCTTTAAACATGGAAATAGACACCTTTGTCATGTCGTCACTGTTGTTCCGCAATTCACAGATCTGGATCGACAGTTTACACCAGCCCAATGACTTCATCACGCCTGGTCAATTGGCGCCTGACCGTAACAAGTTCATAATTGCCAGGGGTGACAGCAAACCGATCAACAATGGTGAAACCAGCGCGCTACCTGGTGAATCGATAGCCTTCAAGACCGAACCTGCTGCTCAAGGAGTAGTATGGAGCGTACAGCACCTCCCTGATTACACCGGTGATGACCTGAAAGGTGAGATTAACGAAAACACAGGGGTCTACAAGGCACCTGCGGCAAACCAGTTCAAAGACAGCCACATCAAGGTCATCGTTACGGCCAGGAAGGGCACTGAAGTTTCTCATACACTGGTGAGCGTGCTGCGAACGGGTGTCAATGTCTACCCATCGATCACGACCGTCAATGTTGGGGCCTACGGCGACATCATCGCGGGCGAGATGAACGGACAAGCAATCGACTGGAAGGTCGAAGGGCTTGGAAAACTTGGAGATCAGCCTACACCCGACCCACTGGCTCAGGCACCTAAACGCTACTTTGCCCCCAGCGCTGCAGAAATTCCGGAATGGGAAGAAGGCATGCCCGAAGTCGACCTGGTGATGCGTCATAGCCAAGTGGTTGTCAGCAGCAGCAATAGCCAAAAGGTCGTCGATATACTTGTACCCGTCGAAGTCGAAGGTGCATATTGGCTAGTCGCGAAAGCACATGGCACTGGCGTAAAACTCGAATTCTGGGTGAAAAACAAAACCGGTAAAGAGATACAAATTCCGGAGGATGAAACGTCCTGGCATGTACGTGTCGGCAACGGCACGATCAAGGAGGGCGTTTACTCGCCAGATCCGAACAAGCCAGAAGAGTACGCCGTTATCGTGGCCATTCACGACACGCAGTTCATCCCTCAATACGCCAGCATGATCTTGCCAGTTCCCTTCATCGACGCTGAACAATTCCTGGCGCTGCATGCGCCTGATGAAGCCAAGGCAATCGCCAGCCGGTAGTCCCGCAGCCGGCGATGATTGATGCAGCGGTCATTGCCCGGTTCCAAAGCACCATAGACACCGATAACCAGGAGCAGGTCCTGGTTATCGCGTTGCACAAGTGTCAGCACAACCCGCCAACCTGTGCTGAAATAGCCCTGCGCTTTATTTAGCTACCTAAGCAAGGATTCTGCATGCACGCCGCAAACCCGCGTCGCGGGTACCTACTGGGCCTCAGCGCCTACATCATCTGGGGCCTGTTCCCCCTGTACTTCAAGGCGATCCAGAGCGTCCCGGCGGTGGAGATCATTGTCCACCGGGTGCTGTGGTCGGCACTGTTCGGCTCGCTGCTGCTACTGGTGTGGAAACACCCCGGCTGGTGGCGTGAGCTGCGTGACAACCCGCGCCGGCTGGGCATCCTCGCCCTCAGCGGGGCACTGATCGCTGGTAACTGGCTGACGTATGTGTGGTCGGTGAACAACGGCCGCATGCTCGAGGCCAGCCTGGGTTACTACATCAACCCGCTGATCAATGTGCTGCTGGGCATGCTGATTCTTGGCGAACGCCTGCGCCGCCTGCAATGGCTGGCGGTGGGCATGGCCGCCGTGGGAGTGGCCCAGCAGGTGTGGCAGGTGGGCAGCCTGCCGTGGGTATCGCTGGTGCTGGCGCTGAGCTTTGGCTTCTATGGGCTGATCCGCAAGCAAGCGCCGGTGGCGGCGCTGCCGGGCCTGGTGGTGGAAACCTGGATGCTGGTACCGCTGGCGCTTGGCTGGTTGTTGCTGCACCCGGCGGCGACAAGTGCCCAGGGCGCGTTCTACACCAGCAGCGAAGCGTTGTGGTTGATGGCCGCAGGGCCGGTGACACTGGTACCGCTGGTGTGCTTCAACGCTGCCGCACGGCACCTGCCGTACACCACGCTGGGCTTCCTGCAGTACCTGGCGCCGACCCTGGTGCTGCTGCAGGCGGTACTGCTGTTCGACGAGCATTTGTCGTCCAGCACCTTGGTGGCGTTCATGTTCATCTGGGCAGGCTTGGCAATCTATAGCGTCGATGCGTGGCTCAGTTTGCGCAAGCGTAGCTGAGCAAAAAATGATCATAATTCTGCAGGCCTTGTGGTTCGTGGCCTGCAGAGACATCTCCAAAGGTTATCCACACCCTCGTCCCCGTGCTTTGTGCACAAGCTGCTGATTTTTGAGCGTTTTTTGAGCAAAGTTGTGGAAGGCACGCAGTTATTGGGCTGGAGAGGTACACCCCCAGGTTATCCACAGGGCCTTCCCCGTGATATCGGGATAACCGCAGGGGGCCGCGAAGCGGCCCCGGCAATTTCGGATCAATCCTCCGGCCGCAGCTTCAACTCCACCATCAAGTCGTCTGCCAGGCTCTCCAGTTTCTGCTGCAAGTCCTCCAGCGACAGGGTCAGCGGCAAAGCCAGCAAGGCATCGGCATGGAATAGCGGCTCGCTGCTCATCGGCGCCGGCCGCACCTCTGTGGTAAACCGCTCAAGGTTCACCCCCAGGTCCGCCAGCAAGCGGGTAATGTCACGCACGATCCCCGGCCGGTCATTCCCTACCAACTCCATGGCAATCGGCTTCCAGGTGCACGACGGCTCGATGCCGCTCTCGGCAATCAGCACGCGAATGTCATAGCGAACCAGCCCCTGCAGCGAGGCCACCAGTTCGTCGTAATTTTCCGCTGGCACCGCCACCCGCAGAATGCCGGCAAACTGCCCGGCCATGCGCGACATACGGCTTTCCAGCCAGTTGCCACTGTGGTCGGCGATGCACTGGGCAATGCGTTCGACCTGGCCTGCCTTGTCAGGGGCAATCACAGTCAGTACAAGATGATCCACAGGCCCTTCCTCGTGTCGGTCCGCGCCGGGCGGTAGAAAATCGGGGGATCGACTCAGTATAGGCAAGGCGCGGCAACCTGCCGCAGGGCAATCTGCACAACCAATCGTGTACTGTTTCGAGATTTATCTGGAACAATCCACCTGTTTTTTGCGAACATACTCACTCCCAGCGTGACCATACGCGACCAACGGGTCGCATAACGGCGCTTTTAGTCTGATTTTGCCCCGCCTACTGCTTCATGTAGTATCCCGTGGCGCGGACTACAAAACGTCGTTTGGATGTCTGCCAAGGCGCCTGTGAAAATACGCACACTGTCTGCCAGCAGGTCTGGCAGGCCGCACCCAGCCGCGCTCGGGGCTTTACTCGGGGGCATGCACTGGTGCCGTGTTTAGAGAAGCGCTACAGGCTTAATACAGAAGAGCGAAATAGCTGAGCAGAGTGAGGCAAGCAATGACTGGATACGTTCAAGTCGGTGGCCTTCAGGTCGCCAAGGTCCTGTACGACTTCGTGAACAACGAAGCCATCCCCGGGACCGGCATCGTCGCCGAGCAGTTCTGGGCCGGTGCAGAGAAGATCATCAATGACCTCGCTCCAAAGAACAAAGCCCTGCTCGCCAAGCGCGACGAGCTGCAAGCCAAGATCGACGCCTGGCACCAGGCACGCCAAGGCCAGACCTTTGATGCCGTAGCCTACAAAGCATTTCTCCAGGAAATCGGCTACCTGTTGCCCCAGGTCGACGATTTCCAGGCCACCACCCAGAACGTGGACGAAGAAATTGCCCACATGGCCGGCCCGCAGCTGGTCGTACCGGTGATGAACGCCCGCTTCGCCCTGAACGCCGCCAACGCCCGTTGGGGTTCGCTGTACGACGCGCTGTACGGCACCGATGCCATCAGCGATGAAGGCGGCGCCGAGAAAGGCCAGGGCTACAACAAGGTGCGTGGTGACAAGGTCATCGCCTTCGCCCGCGCCTTCCTCGACGAAGCCGCGCCACTGGCCGCCGGCTCGCATGTCGACGCCACCGGCTACCGCATCGAAGGCGGCAAGCTGATCGTCACCCTGAAAGGCGGCAGCAACAGCGGCCTGCGTGACGACGCCCAGCTGATCGGCTTCCACGGCGATGCCGCCGCGCCGACTGCCGTGCTGCTCAAGCACAATGGCCTGCACTTCGAAATCCAGGTCGATGCCAGCACCCCGGTAGGCAGCACCGACGCCGCCGGCGTGAAAGACATCCTGATGGAATCGGCGCTGACCACCATCATGGACTGCGAAGACTCGGTTGCCGCCGTCGACGCCGATGACAAGGTGGTCGTCTACCGCAACTGGCTGGGCCTGATGAAAGGCGACTTGGCCGAAAACGTCAGCAAGGGTGGCAAGACCTTCACCCGCACCATGAACCCGGACCGCGAGTACGCCGCGCCCAACGGTGGCAGCGTGACCCTGCATGGCCGTTCATTGCTGTTCGTGCGCAACGTTGGCCACTTGATGACCAACCCGGCGATCCTCGACGCCCAGGGTAATGAAATTCCCGAAGGTATCCAGGACGGCCTGTTCACCAACCTGATCGCCCTGCACAACCTCAACGGCAACACCAGCCGCAAGAACACCCGGACCGGCAGCGTGTACATCGTCAAGCCGAAGATGCACGGCCCGGAAGAAGTCGCCTTCGCCGCCGAGATCTTCAGCCAGGTCGAAGACCTGCTGGGCATGAAGCGCAATACCGTCAAGGTCGGCATCATGGACGAGGAGCGCCGCACCACGGTCAACCTCAAGTCGTGCATCAAGGCTGCAGCCGAGCGCGTGGTGTTCATCAACACCGGCTTCCTCGACCGCACCGGCGATGAAATCCACACCTCGATGGAAGCCGGCGCCGTGGTGCGCAAGGGCGCCATGAAGAACCAGAAGTGGATCGGTGCCTACGAGAACAACAACGTCGACGTCGGCCTGGCCACCGGCCTGCAAGGCCGTGCGCAGATCGGCAAAGGCATGTGGGCCATGCCCGACCTGATGGCAGCCATGCTCGAGCAGAAGATCGCCCACCCGCTGGCCGGTGCCAACACCGCCTGGGTACCATCGCCGACCGCCGCCACCCTGCACGCCCTGCACTACCACAAGGTGGACGTACAGGCGCGTCAGCGTGAACTGGCTTCGCGCGCTCCGGCGTCGGTGGATGACATCCTGACCATCCCGCTGGCCACCGACACCAACTGGTCGGCCGAAGAGATCCGCAACGAACTGGACAACAACGCCCAGGGCATCCTCGGCTACGTGGTGCGCTGGATCGACCAGGGCGTGGGCTGCTCGAAGGTGCCGGACATCAACAACATCGGCCTGATGGAAGACCGTGCCACCCTGCGTATTTCGGCGCAGCTGCTGGCCAACTGGCTGCGCCATGGCGTGGTCAGCCAGGAGCAGGTGCTGGAAAGCCTCAAGCGCATGGCTGTAGTGGTTGACCAGCAGAACGCTGGCGATGCCCTGTACCGCCCGATGGCACCGAACTTCGACGACAACGTCGCGTTCCAGGCGGCGGTAGAGCTGGTGGTGGAAGGTGGCAAGCAGCCGAACGGTTATACCGAGCCGGTACTGCACCGCCGTCGCCGCGAGTTCAAGGCGCGTAACGGCTTGTAAGCGACATCTGCGACAGGGGGCCGCTTTGCGGCCCAATCGCCGGCAAGCCAGCGCCCACAGGGACTGCACAGGCCTCAAACGCTGTGCGCTCCCTGTGGGCGCTGGTTTGCCGGCGATGAGGCCGGAACAGGCTCCTCACCTAATCGATCTTCAATTCTTTCTTCACCAACTGCAGCAGCCTGTCCAGATCGACCGGTTTCAACAGGAAATCCACCACCCCCAGGTGCATCACGTCCACCGCCTCTTTCACATCGGTGTCGCCCGACACCACGATGATCGACAACGCTGCCCGCTCTGATTCACGAACCTTGCGAATCAGGTCCAGGCCATTCTCCGGCTGCATACGCAAATCCGTAATCATCAACCCGATGCGCGGCTGATAATGAAGGTACAGCCTGGCCTCCTCGGCCCCATCCGCCCCAACGCAGTCGATCCCCCGGCTTTTCAAGTACAGGATCAACGCTTCACGGTTCGCCGCATTGTCATCTACCACGAGCACCAGCGGCTTGACTGCCACAGGCGCACTCACGACGGCCAATGCCTCGCGCTCGGCGTCGCTCAGGATGTCGTGTTGCTCTGGCATGCTCATCTCGTCAAAAAAATCCGCTTCAGCATTAGGACTGCAGAACTTGCGTAACCCGATTCGCCTTTTGTCGGGTCTTTGACAGGGGCGCTCATAGACTTACGTCCAATGGGCACCACCCCGCCGCAAGCCGACCATGGAGGCAGAGAACAACATGGTCGGCACCTATATACATAGATATATAGTTCGGCACAGCGATACGGTCAGTTTCATGAGCAAAAAGGACGCCTACAGCCAGGCGGGCAGGACGGCAGTGCTGCAGAACATCCAGGGCACCCTGCAGTTCCTGCAGCGTTTTCCGCCATTCAACCAGATGGAACACAGCCATCTGGCCTATCTGGTCGAACAGTGCCAGCTGCGCTTCTATGCCAGCGGCGAGAGCATCGTCAAACCTGCCGACGGGCCGGTCGAGCACTTCTACATCGTCAAGCAGGGCCGGGTGGTCGGCGAGCGCCAGCACCTGGTCAAGCCGGGTGTGGAGACCACCTTCGAAATCACCAGCGGCGAATGCTTCCCGCTGGCTGCCCTGCTCGGCGAGCGGGCGACCCGCACCGAGCACCTGGCCGGGGAGGACACCTTCTGCCTGCAGCTGAACAAGGCTGCGTTCATCCGCGTGTTCTCGATGTCGGAAGTGTTTCGGGATTTTGCCCTGCGCGGGGTCAGCAGCCTGCTCGACCAGGTCAACCAGCAGGTACGCCAGCGTGCGGTGGAAACCCTCGGCACCCAGTATTCGCTGAACACGCAGCTAGGTGAGCTGGCCATGCGCCACCCAGTGGTATGCAGCGCCGACACGCCGCTGCGCGACGCCGTGCGGCTGATGCACGAGCAGCAGGTTGGCAGCATCGTGGTGGTCGACCCGCAGCGCTACCCCACCGGTATCTTCACCCTGCGCGACCTGCGCCAGGTGGTGGCCGCGGCCGATGCCGACCTGGGCGCGCCGATCAAGCGGCACATGACCGCCCAGCCGTTCTACCTCAGCCCCCAGGCCAGCGCCTTCGATGCGGCCATGGCCATGACCGAACGGCATATCGCCCACGTGTGCCTGGTGGAAAACCGGCGCCTGTGCGGGGTGGTCTCGGAGCGTGACCTGTTCTCCCTGCAACGGGTCGACCTGGTGCACCTGGCACGTACCATCCGCCATGCGCCCCGGCTGGATACCCTGGTCTCGCTGCGCGGCGAAATCAGCCAGCTGGTCGAGCGTATGCTGGCCCATGGCGCGTCCTCCACGCAGATCACCCAGATCATCACCCTGCTCAACGACCACACCGTGTGCCGGGTGATCGAGCTGGCGCTGGCCGAACGCGGTGATCCGGGCGTGCCGTTCAGCTGGCTGTGCTTTGGCAGCGAAGGGCGCCGTGAGCAGACCCTGCACACCGACCAGGACAACGGCATCCTCTTCGAGGCCGCCGACAGCGCCGAAGCCGACGCCATCCGTGCCCGCCTGCTGCCGCTGGCGCAATACATCAACCAGTGCCTGGCCCAGTGCGGCTTCACCCTGTGCAAGGGCAACGTCATGGCCGGCAACCCCGAGCTGTGCCTGTCGCGCAGTGAGTGGGCGCGGCGTTTTGCCGGTTTTGTCCGCGAAGCCAGCCCGGAGAACCTGCTGGGCTCGAGCATCTATTTCGACCTGCGCGTGGTGTGGGGCGACGAGCAAGGCTGCGAGCAGCTGCGCCAGGGCCTGCTCGACCAGGTGGCCGATAACCGCATCTTCCAGCGCATGATGGCTGACAACGCCCTGCGCCAGCGCCCACCGGTGGGTCGCCTGCGCGAGTTCGTGCTGACCCGCCAGGGCAACGACAAGGCCGCCACGCTCGACCTCAAGGTCCAGGGCCTGACCCCCTTCGTCGATGGTGCCCGGTTGCTGGCCCTGGCCAACGGCATCGGTGCCTGCAATACCCTGGAACGCCTGCGCCAGCTGGTGGCCAAGGGTGTGATCGAGGCACTGGACGGCGCAGCGTATGAGGAGGCCTACCACTTCATTCAGCAAACCCGCATGCAGCAGCACCAGCGCCAGACCCGCGACAACCTGCCCTATTCCAACCGCCTGGACCCGGACAGCCTCAACCACCTGGACCGGCGCATCCTGCGCGAGTCACTGCGCCAGGCCCAGCGCCTGCAAAGCAGCCTGGCCTTGCGGTACCAGCTATGAGCCTGTTTGCCTGGCTGCGCCCCAACGCGCCCGAACTGGACCATGCCGCGCGCCAGCGCCTGGCCCGGCTGCCCAAGGCCGCACCGCTGGGTGTGTGTACACTGCGCGAGCAGCGCTGGGTGGTGCTGGACCTGGAGACCAGCGGCCTGAACCCCAGCCGGGACCAGGTGTTGTCGATCGGCGCCGTGGCCATCGAAGATGGCGCCATCGACTTTGCCCAACAGTTCGAACGCACCCTGCACCGACCTTTGCAGAAGACCAACGCCAGCGTGCTGATCCACGGCCTGGGCCCGAGCGCCCTGGCTGCCGGTTGCGACCCGGCCGAGGCCTTGCTCGATTTGCTCGACTTCATTGGCAATAGCCCGGTGCTGGCGTTCCATGCACCATTCGACCAGCGCATGCTGGGCCGGGCGCTGAAGGAAAGCCTGGGCTATCGCCTGCAGTCGCCCTTCCTCGATGTTGCCGAGCTGGCGCCGATGCTCAACCCCGACACAGTGCTGCGCGAGGCCGGGCTGGATGACTGGGTGGCGCGGTTTGGCCTGCAGGTGGAGGAGCGCCATCATGCCAGCGCCGATGCCCTGGTAACCGCCGAGCTGGCGCTGATCCTGTTCAGCCAGGCCCGGCGCCAGCAGCTGGACAGCCCGTTGCAGCTGGAGCAGCGCTTGCGCGGGTGGCGCCGGCGCAAGGTGCACAATCACGGCCTGTAACTTTGCGCTGCCCTTGCTGGCCTCTTCGCGGGTAAACCCGCTCCCACAAGGACTGCACTGCCTTTGAAGCCCTGGAGATCCTGTGGGAGCGGGTTTACCCGCGAAGAGGCCAGCACAGGCAGAACATCTGCATGACCTTATGATGGCCATCCGATAAGCGTCCATTGCACCCAGCCCTTCCCCTCTGCAACAATCGCGAATAATTATCGTTAGTTAATGCATACGTTCCAGGGGGACGCTGCTTGTCTTCTGCACAGAGCCCACACGCCGATCTGGTCGGTGCGCTGTACCGCGACCATCGCGGCTGGCTGCTTGCCTGGCTGCAACGCAGCATGGCCTGCCGCCAACGTGCCGAAGACCTGAGCCAGGACACCTTCGTGCGCCTACTCGGCCGTGAGCAACTGCTCACGCCCCGCGAGCCCCGGGCTTTCCTGGCTGCCGTGGCCAAGGGCCTGATGTTCGACCACTTCCGCCGTGCCGCGCTGGAACAGGCCTACCTGGCCGAACTGGCACTGATGCCGGAAGCCGAACAACCGTCCCCGGAAGTACAGCACCTGATCCTCGAAGACCTCCAGGCCATCGATCGCCTGCTCGGCAAGCTGTCGAGCAAGGCCCGCGCAGCATTCCTGCACAATCGCCTGGACGGCATGGGTCATGCCGAAATCGCCGAGCGCCTGGGGGTTTCAGTGTCGCGGGTGCGCCAGTACATCGCCCAGGGCATGCGCCAGTGCTACGTGGCCCTGTACGGAGAACCGACGTGAGCAGTGCACCGGTTTCGTCCCGGGTGCTGGAAGCCGCCATAGCCTGGAAACTCAGCCTCGACAATGGCAGCGGCACACCTGATGAGCGCAGCGAATTCATGCGCTGGCATGCCGCCAGCGAAGAGCATGCCCGCGCCTGGCATCAACTCGGCGCCATGGACCAGCGCGTCAGCACCGCTGCCGGGCCGGCACGCCAGGCCCTGCTACAATCGCGCGTCGGCCTGCGCCGACGTATCGGCAAGGTCGGCGGCGGGCTGGCCGGCATGTTTCTACTGGGCTCGCTGCTGGCCTGGGCCGGCGCACCATCGCTGGCCCCCAGTTACTGGCTGGCCGACCAGCGCACCGCCACCGGCGAACTGCGTACCCTGCGCCTGGAAGACGGCACCTTGCTGAGCCTGAACAGCCACACTGCCGTGGATATCGACTACGCAGACGAGCAACGGGTGATCGTACTGCACCAGGGCGAGATCTCGGTCGATACCGGCCACCAGGACCCACGTCCGTTGCTGGTCCGCACCGACGATGGCCGCCTGCGCCCATTGGGCACGCGCTTCCTGGTGCGCCGTGAGGACGACGGCACGCGCCTGGAGGTGCTGCAAGCCTCGGTCGCCGCCATGCCGCTGAACAGTGGCGACGAACAGGTGCTGCGCGAAGGCCAGCAGGTGCTGATGAACGCCAACGGCCTCGGCCGAATCGGCGCGGTACCCGCCGGTGCCGACGCCTGGACCCGCGGCATGCTGGTGGTGGACAACGTGCGCTTGGGCGACCTGCTGAGCGCGCTCGGCCAGTACCGCCGCGGTTACCTCGGGGTAGACGACAAAGTCGCCGACCTGCGCGTGACCGGCAGCTTCCCGCTGACCGACACCGACCTGGCGCTGGCGTCGCTGGTGCCGGCACTGCCGGTGAAGATCGAGCGGCATACCCAGTGGTGGGTAACCGTGGTGCCCAGATAAACCTGTTCCGGACTCTTCGCGGGTAAACCCGCTCCCACAGGATTGCACCAGGTTCAAAACCTGCGCGGCCCCTGTGGGAGATTCTATGGCCGAAGGCAATTTCTCAGTAGAACCGTCTTCGGCCTCTTTCAGCAATCTCCAGGCACA
>NZ_OLKL01000006.1 GCF_900291015.1 Pseudomonas persica | reverse complement strand
GCTGCGAACAGTCAGAAGCGAGTTATGACCCT
The DNA here is from genome assembly GCF_900291015.1 of Pseudomonas persica. Classification (GTDB taxonomy): domain Bacteria; phylum Pseudomonadota; class Gammaproteobacteria; order Pseudomonadales; family Pseudomonadaceae; genus Aquipseudomonas. Next base: position 214,591 of record NZ_OLKL01000006.1, on the reverse strand, counting down.
CCTCCTCCCTTCAAGTCCTACCATACAAGCGGGTTTACCCGCGAAAGGGCCGGTACAGGCAAAAGCCAACTTCAAATAATTCTCACTTATTTTCAGATTCACCCTGTCACTTTTCAACTCTCGCTCGGCAAGGAAGCAGTAAGCACTTATCCGTCGAGGAGCCGCTGCATGTCCCGTGCTGTTGATCGTATCCTGCGCCCCAGCCTGATGGCCCTGGCCATCGCCGTGGCCGCGCCATTGGCCAGCCCTGCCCTGTTCGCCGCCGAGCAATCCGCTCCGCGCGCCTACGACCTGCCCAGCGCCCCGCTGGCCACCACCCTCAACCAGATCGCCAGCCAGGCCGGCATCGCCCTGGCCATCGACCCGGTAGTGGTCAGCGGCCGCACCTCGGTCCCGGTGCGCGGGCACTACGATGGCCTCGGCGCCCTGCAGGCTGCCCTGCGCGGCACTGGCCTGCAACTGCAGCAAAGCAGCGTGGGCAGCTACAGCCTGGTGGCTGCGCCGGAAGGGACACTGGCGCTGCCGGAGACTGCGATCAATGCGACTTCCAGCTATGAAAGCGCCTGGGGTGCCTCCAGCGGTTACGTGGCCACACGCACTGCCGCGGGTACCAAGACCGATACGCCAATCGTCGAGACCCCACGTTCGATGACCGTGATCACCCGCCAGCAACTGGATGATCGCCAGGTACTCAACCTCAATGACGCGCTACGCTACACCGCAGGCGTGCAAAGCAGCGGTTACGGTTCGGACTCGCGCGCCGACTGGCTGCGTGTGCGCGGTTTCGACCCGACCCAGTTCCTGGACGGCCTGCCGCTGCCCAAGGGCTCGTTCGCCAACCCCAAGGTCGAGCCGTGGAACCTCGAACGCATTACCGTGCTGCGCGGCCCGGCATCGTCGGTGTATGGCCAGACACCACCGGGCGGCATGCTCGACATGGTCAGCCGGCGTCCGCAGCTTGAGCGTGCGCACCAGATCGAAGCCCAGGTGGGGAGCAATAAACACCAGCAGATCAACTTTGACAGCACCGGCAAGATCGACGACGCGGGCAAGTTTCTCTACCGCGTAAGTGGCGTGGTGCGTGACAGCAACTCTCCCATCGACCACATCCCGGACAAGCGCTACAACATCGCACCTAGCCTGACCTGGAACATCGATGACGATACCAAGCTGACTTTCATCTCCCAGTACACCCGGGACGATACCGGTATCACCGGCCAGTTCCTGCCGCTGCAAGGCACCAAACTGGACGGACCGACCGGCAAGATTTCCCACCACAAGAACCTTGGCGAACCGGACTGGGATTTCTACGACCGCACCTACTACGCGTTGGGCTACGCCTTCGAGCACCGCCTGAACGACACCTGGCAGTTCCGCCAGAACCTGCGCTACACCAAGAGCGATCTGTCATCCCAGGCCGTGCAGGTAGCAACCGTCAACAGCATCGACGCCGCTGGCAACGTCAACCGCGAGTCGGGCATCATCAACGAAGACATCAACCAGTTCGCCGTCGACAACAACTTCCAGGCCGACTTCCAGACCGGCGACATCAGCCATACCGTGCTGCTGGGCCTGGACCATCAGCGTTCGAATACCAACTATCAATGGCTGTATGGCATGGGTGTGCCACCGATCAACGTCAACCGCCCGGTATATGGCGCCGACCTGTCGAACGTCACTTACTTCGCCATGCAGGACTTTCAGCAGAAAACCTACCAGACGGGTACCTACATCCAGAACCAGATGTCGCTCGACAACTGGCGCCTGACCTTGGGTGGTCGTGAAGACTGGATTCACACCGGCACTGTGTTCCACAAGAGCAATGACGCCACCAATACCCAGCGCGACAAAGCCTTCAGCGGCAACGTCGGCCTGAGTTACGTATTCGACAACGGCATCACGCCGTACTTCTCGTACACCGAGTCGTTCCAGCCCGCCAGTGGCGCCAACGTCAACTCCACGGAGTCGTTCAAGCCGACCGAAGGCCGTCAGTACGAAGTGGGTGTGAAATACCAGCCCGTCGGGACCGACACCCTGCTCACTGCAGCGGTGTATGACCTGAAGCAGCAGAACGTCAGCGTCACCGAGGGCAGCATCACCCGCCAGGTGGGCGAACTGCAGGTTCGCGGCCTGGAACTGGAGGCCTCCACCCACGTTACCGAGAACCTCAAGGCGATCGCATCGTATACCTATACCGACACCGAGATCCTGAAGGGTGACGACAAAGGCAATCGCATGGCGCTGATCCCGCGCAACCAGGCAACCCTGTGGGCCGACTACACCTGGCACAGCGGGCCACTGGACGGCTTCGGCATTGGCGGTGGTGTGCGCTATGTAGGTGACACCTACGGTAATACCGCCAACACCGACCTGGCCCATGTGGGCTCGTACACGGTGTATGACGCCTCGGTGCACTACGACCTGGGCAGCCTGGACAACAGCATGAAAGGCCTGACCGTAGCGGTTGAAGCGAAGAACCTGTTCAACAAGGACTACCTGGCCAACTGTGACGGTTACTGGTGCTACTACGGCGACGAACGCAACGTGGTGGCCAGCGTCAATTACAAGTTCTGAGTGAACGGGGGCCGCTTTACGGCCCAATCGCCGGCAAGCCAGCTCCCACCTCGACCGCATTGACCTCAAGTCATGCGCTTTCCTGTGGGAGCTGGATTGCCGGGGATTGGGCTGCAAAGCAGCCCCAATGCCCATCAGGCAATAATCGGTACCGTGATGAAAAGCCCAACCATCCGCCGCTGGTCGGTGATCCACACCTGGAGCAGCCTGGTCTGCACCCTGTTCCTGCTGTTGCTGGCAGTCACCGGCCTGCCGCTGATCTTCCACCACGAACTCGAACACCTGCTCGGCGACGCCCCCGAACTGCGTGAAATGCCAGCAGGCACGCCACATCTCGACTTGCAGCAACTGGTACTCAAAGCCGAACAGCACCGCCCTGGCGAGGTCATGCAGTACTTCGGCTACGACAAGGACGAACCCGACGGCGTGGTCGCCATCACCGCCGCCACCGCAGGCACCGCCCCCAATTTGTCGCACACCTTCATGCTCGATGCCCGTACCGGCGAAGCAGTGGCCATGCCGGCCGCCAACGGCGGCTTCATGATGGTCATGCTGCGCCTGCATGTGGACATGTTCGCCGGCCTGCCCGGCAAGCTGCTGCTGGCCTTCATGGGCGTGCTGTTCATCGTCGCGATCATCTCCGGCACAGTGCTCTACGCACCGTTCATGCGTCGCCTGGAATTCGGCTCGGTGCGCCACGACAAATCCCGCCGCCTGCGCTGGCTCGACCTGCACAACCTGATCGGTGTGGTCACCCTGGCATGGGCGCTCACAGTAGGCGTAACCGGCGTGATCAGCGCGCTTTCCGACCTGGTCATCGCTGCCTGGCGCAACGACAGCCTGGCCGCCATGGTCGCGCCCTATCGCGATGCCCCGCCGCTCACCGAGCGTGCGCCGGCCACGCGCCTGCTGGCAATCGCCAAGCAGGCCGCCCCCGGCATGCGCCCCGACTTCATCGCTTTCCCCGGTACGCGTTTCTCCAGCGAGCACCACTATGCGGTATTCATGAACGGCGCAACGCACCTGAGTTCGCATCTGTTCACGCCGGTACTGATCGATGCCCGCACCCTGGAGGTTACAGCCGTCGGCGAACGCCCTTGGTACATGGATGCCATGGGCCTGTCGCAACCTCTGCATTTCGGTGATTACGGCGGGCGGCCGATGCAGATTCTCTGGGCAGTGCTCGATGTACTGACCATCATGGTGCTCGGCAGCGGTGTATACCTCTGGTGGGCCAAGCATCGCCGTACACAAGAGGCCCCTGCATGAGCCATCGTTCACGCTCAACCGCCAGGGTATTGGCCTGGCCGGCCGCCATCGCCGCCCTGACCGCGGCAGGGCTGTTCGCCGCCCTGCTGGGTGACGGGGCCTGGGACATGCTCGCCTGGGCCGGTCTCGGCATACCGGCATGGCTGAGCCTGCGTGGCCTGCGCAGATGAGGTAGCCGGTTACTTCCCGGTCAGCGCGGCGGCGATTCAGCATCGCTCGCTCCCTGACGCACGGAGCCGAGCATGTTACCCCTGCAACGTATCGATTTTCTGCATCAAATGGTGCTGGCACTGCTCGAAGCAATGCCGGCCGCCACCCACCCACTGCAACCACGGCAAAGCCTGCATGGCGAACTCGCCGCATTCTGGAGCGCCCCTGACAGCCAAGGCCGCTCACGCGCCAGCAGGCTGACCGACATCCGCCGGGCCATGATGCATGCCGAAGCGGACTTGCGCCTGGCCGATCAAACCCTGAGCGCAGACCAGGCCCGTATCATCAGTCACTTTCTCGACCTGCCCTACGCCTGGCAACGTCGGCACCAGCCGCTCGCACGCCGGGCCCAGGCCTACCGCCCGGTACTTTTACGCGCCAGCCCGGCGTGGCGCGGCGCACTACCCGGCATGTTCGTGATCGCCACCGGAACAGCGCAAGGGCAGGATCTCGAACCCGATCAGGCAACCGGCCCGGTACTGCTATGGGGCCTGACCCAAGGTGTCGAGGCCTACCCTTCGCTTCCTGAACTGCATCAGGAATTGTGCGAGCGCCTTGATGATCCGCTTCAAAGCGCACCCTTGTTGCGCTTGCTGGTGGACAAGGCGCACATCGACAACGCCGGCCAGGCCGACCGCCTGCGCTACGAATGGTATGCCGATGACCCCTTGCAGGCACAGGTCGACTGCTTGATCGAAGCCCAACGCCGGCGCCTGCACCATGCCTGGTCGGCTCTGCCAACCGACGAGCCGGAGCGGGCCTGCGAGAACCTGCGTGCGGCCATGGCACTCAACGAAGAAGCCGGCAGCAAGGCCCTGCTCGACACCCGTTATGCGGCACTGCTCGAACGGAACCAGCCCACCTGGCTGCGCTCGGCAAGCCCGCAGGCACTCGCACATGTCATGCAAAGCATGCAGGAACTGATTGCCGCTGGTGAGCAGGTTGCCGCTCCGGGCATCCTCACGCTCAACCAGTTCCAGCAACGAAACAGCCTGCAGGAGTGGGCCCGCCAACGTGTGCAGGAGCGCCTGCGCAACGACCTCGGCGTGACCGTAGCGCCCTCGCAGATCCTCATCAACGTCGTGTACACACGCCAGACAGGGCCTTGGCTGCATCCGCTCCAGCCTTCGCCATATGTGACCTGGCATGGTTTTCAACAGGTCGGTGGAGAGTCGGTCGAGACCGTACACGCAAGCTACCCGCTGACTGAGTTGGCCTTGCGCAACCTGGCCTGGTTCGACTACGACTACTGGCTGACCGCACGGGTGACCAGCAGCGGTGGTGCAGGCCTGCCGCCCGCACTGAACCCAAGCTACATCAAGGCATTGGTCAGAAGCCTGAATGTCGGTGACAGTTATGCCAGCTACCTGCGCACTCAACTGATCGCCTCGGCACAAGGCAGATGGCGCCTGTACGCGCATACCAAGGTCAACCGTGCCCGCATGCATGCCGAACTGGCCAAGGCACGCTACGCAGGGCATCTTGCCCAGGACGGGTCGGAGCGCCATTACCGCTGGGTAGGGCAGGTGCTGGCGCAACCGCACAACGCCTTTCGTCCTCGCGTGGACGGGCACACGGTGGTGGCCCGCCAGTTGCTGATCAAAAGCAACACCGTGCAGGGCGTGCTGCTACTGAACAGCACCGCTGCCAACACCACCTCGTTCGTGCTTTACACACCGGACGCACCAGACCGGCGCGCCTGGCGATCGTTTGCCAGCCCGCGCGCACTGCTGCGCCTGCTACGCGACAAACCCGCGCTGCGCACCTACCTCAAGCAACGCCTGCCCCTGTTGCCGAGCGCACAGGTCGAAAAACTACTGTTGAAAGGGCGCCTGGGCACCGCACTGCAAACCCCCGCGATCGACGACGACCTGTTCTTCGCCTGTTACATGGCCGAAGTCCGCAGTTTGCTGGCAAAGGCCGATGCCAACAGCCACAGCACGGCTGAAGTCGACGCAGAACAGGCACTGAAACTGGGCTTGACCTTGCTGGACCTGATCAGCACTGTCCTGCCAAACAAGGTGATGATACCGCTGGCCCTCGGGCGGATGGCGCTGGAGCTCTGGAATGGCGTCGAAGCCTACCGCCAGGAAGATCTCAATGGCGTGCTGAACCATGCCTACAATGCCCTGAGCCACCTCAACGATGTCGGTACCAACCTGGCCAGCATGGGGTTGATGCGCCGCATGCTGCGTGGCATGCCCAAGCAGCCGCCGCTGCCGCTGCCACCGCGCTTCAGCGTAACGCCCGACACAAGCAGACTGCGCTATCGCATCGACGGTGTGTACGGTGAGGAAGTGTACGAAAAAGCCTCGGCCCTGGAAGGATTGTCCGAGTACTTCGTGCAAGATAGCCAAGGCCACTACTTCAAGGTCGCGTTCGATGGCCGCCGCTGGCGGGCTGTCGACCCTGACCAGCCGGACGCGTACCTGACCCAGCCGATCAAGCGCCTGGCAAATGGCAACTGGGTCATCGACTCACCGCTATTTTGGTACGACGGCCTTCCAGACCTGGTGCGCCTGTTCGACGATTGCCGCCTGCAGGTTCAATTGGCCGGCGCACCGATCAGCGACACCAAAGGCCTGTTCAAGGCGCACGAGCAGCTTTATTTGCAGACCGCAGGCGGACAACTGCCACTGCGCCGCCACTTGTTGCCCGGGCACTATCATTTGCCGATACCCGAGGCCACACATGCCGGCGTCGTGCCTTGGGCCGTCTTGCGCTGGCAGGACGGCCAATGGCGCATACGTGTGCGTCAGGCGGGGCGCAGCAGCGACTGGCTGGCGCTGCCAGCGGATTACTCGGCCAGCTTGGGTAGCAACCGGTCCAGCCGCTGATGCAGGGCACTGCCGCTCGGCCAGTTGCGCAGCAGCCGCGCCCGGTCACGGGCATAGGCCGGGGCGAAGCTGAGCTGGGTGGCGTGCTGGCACATGGCGTCGAGGTCGATCAGCGACCACTGGCCGTTGTGCCAGAACAGGTTGTGGCCCTTGAAGTCGCCGTGGCTGATGCGCTCGCGAATCAACTGCTGCATCACGTGCACCAGGGCATCCACCTGCTCCTCGGGCGCATCGCCGTTGTCCACGTAGGGCGCGAAGCACTCGGTCAGGTCCGGGCCATCGACATATTCGGTGACCAGGTAGGCACGGCTGCGCAAGCCCATCACCCGCTGCTCCAGCACTGCCAGCGGGCGCGGCGTGGCGATGTCGAGGAATTCCAGGCGGTGGCCTTCGATCCATGAATGCCAGGCCCGGCTCGGGCGCCAGAAGCGCTTGAACCAATGGGCGGTGTTCTTGATGTTGTAGCGCTTGAGCACCAGCGTGCGGCCGCCAACCTCGATGCGCGCCACACTGGCTGCACCACCGGTCTTGTACAGGTGGCCCTGATCGATCAACGCATCGGCCTGCTCCAGCACCGGCAGCATGGCTGCGACCTCGTTGCGGCGGACCGCCCGCAGGCCGGAAAGGCTGCGCTCGACACTGAACAGGCTGCATTCACGGCCAGCCTTTTCCAGGTAGTCCTTCTGGCGCCAGTTGCGCACCTTGTCCACCTGCTTCTGCAAGGCTTCCAGCGGCAACGCATGCTCGGCGTTGGCCAGCAGGTAGTGCACCAGCAGTTCTTCGATGAACGGCTCCAGGCGCTTGGGTAGCTGGGCGAAGAACACCCCAAGGTTTTCCAGTACACGCGGGCGCGACAGCTGCTGGCCAGGTGTTTCGGCCTTGATGCCGGCGCCGTCGATCAAGTACAGCTTGCCGCCGTGACGCAACAGGTTGTCCAGGTGCAGGTCTTCCTGCCACAGGCCCTGGGCGTGCATGTGCGCTACGGCAGTGAGCGCCTCGCCCAGCACCAGGTGCTGCTCGTCGGCAAGCACCGGCAGGTTTTCCACTGCCGCCCAGGCATCGGCCAGGCTTTCGGCGTCGTCGAGGAACTCGAACAGCAGCCAGCCGCCCTCACCGTCCCTCAGGCCGTCTGCCAGCAGCTTGGGCGTGGTCAGGCCCTGCTCGGCCAGCAGCTTCACGCCTTGCAGTTCGCGCTGGAAATGTCGGGCAGCGTTACCACCGACCAGCAGCTTGGCCAGCACTGGGGTACCGCGCCACACGCCGGCGCCCACATAGCGCTGGCCCGGCAGCACGCGCAGCAGGCTGAGCAATTGCAGGTCAGCCGTGCCGGCGGCATCGGCCAGGGTGATGCTCAGGGGCAACGAGGGAGTGCGCCCGGCCTCTTTCAATTCAGACAAACGCATCAGCGGGCCTCTTTTTCACGACGGCGTTGCGTCAGGCGTTGCAGCCAGGTATCGACCAGCGTGCCATCGGCCGGTTGCGCCAGGTAGCTGGCCAGCAAGCTACGTACATCGCGCTCGCCCCAGAGCGGGGCGCGACGCAGCAGCGGCTCCAGGTCCTTGAGGCGGTCACGCATGCCGAACAGCAGGGGTCGGGTCTTTTCCAGGTCGATCAGTTGCGCATCCCAGCCGTCGCGGCGCTGGCGCAGGAAGATGTGCTTGGGGTAGAAGCAGCCATGCACCTGGCCGGCGCTGTGCAGGGTACGCGCCAGCTGGCCGCAGGCCTGCAGGACGCCGTTGCGTTCAGCATCGCTCAGTTGTGGCCAGCGGGCCAGCAGGCTGTCGAGGTCGGCCCATTCGTCCAGGGCGCGGGTCATCAGGATTGCCCGATGCTGGTCACCTTGCTTGCGCTCGCCATAGAACACCGCCTGCAAGGCCGGAATGTGCAGCTTCTGGTAGCGGCTGATGTTGCGGAATTCACGGGCGAAGGTCGGCTCGCCGAACGGCCGGTGCAGGGTCCGGGTCAGGTAGTCGCTCTGGCGCTTGAGGTAGTAGCCCTTGCCTTCGAGCTCCAGACGGTAAACGCTGCTCCAGCCACCGCGGCCGGTGTTCGGTTCATCCACGGCTTCCAGTTGCAGCGCCCACAGCGCCTCGAAGTCGTCCAGGCCATGGCGTTTGAGCAGCGCAAGGTCCGCGCTGGCCAGGTAATCGGTCATTCCCGTCCCTCGAAAAAGCCCACCACCTGGCGAATGCGCTTCTTGTCGCGCACATTCAGCCGGTCGCGGCCACGGTATTGCAGGTAGAAACGCAGGCGCTGGGTTGCCGACAGGTGGTATTTGGCCACTTTGTCCAGGCACGCCAGGTCCTTGATCATCCGGTGCCGCCACATGAAGCCGCGCCAGAAATCGCCGGTGGGGCAGTCGATGAAGAATAGCGTGCCCTGGTCGTCGACCAGCAGGTTGCGCCATTTCAGGTCGTTATGGGCGAAGTGGTGCTGGTGCATGACCCGGGTGTGGCGCGCCAGCTGGCTGCTGACATGCCCGACCCAGGCGCGGTCGGCCAGGCGTGCATCGTTACGCTCGGCCAGCGCCGACAGGTCTTCGGTGCGCGGCAATTCGCGGGTGATCATCGCGCCCCGGCCAAAGGCCAGGCCATTGCGCTCCAGGCCCCAGGCCACCACTTCGGCAGTGGGAATGCCCCACTTGGCGAACTGCTTGAGGTTCTGCCATTCAGCCTTGATCCGCGGCCGGCCCAGGTAACGGCGCATATGCTTGCCGGCCCCGGTGTAGCGCTTGACGTAGTAATTGACCCCTTCACGCGTGATGCGCACCACTTCGCTGAGCGGGTCGCGGGTCAGGCGTTCGCCTTGCAGGGTAAATACCGCCTCGAGGCTGCCGAAATCCGTCGCCAGGTGTTCGTAGCCTGGCGCCAGTGTCCAACCCGACATCAGAGTGCATCCCCATAGCGTTGCTTGCGATCGTAGAGTTTCTGCGCCTTGCGCTCCAGCCAGGCGAGCAGCGCGGCTTCATCCTTGAGGATTTGCCGCAGCGGGCGCTGGAAGTAACCGCGCAGGAAACGCAGCTTGTCGCGCTGGGTCAGGCCAATGTCCAGCGCCGAGAAATACAGCGCGGCCAGGTCCTTGTCGCGCCAGCGGCGGCTGATTCTCGCCCGGGTTTGCGCGCGGTGCAGGTCGATCACCGACAGTTTGAAGTCATCCGCCGTCACCGGGCGGTCGGTGTGCAGCAGGAAGTGGCAGATGTAGCAGTCACGGTGGTTGACCCCGGCACGGTGCATGCCGCCGGTCATCTTCGCCACTTCGGCGATCAGCGCACGCTTCAGGCGCGGCTCGGGCGGCTGCCTGACCCAGTCGATGCTGAAATCTTCCAGGCTGATGGTCGGCGCCAGTTCTTCGGTGATGATGAACGAGTGCTGCGCGGCCGGGTTGCTGCCACGTTCGCCATAGGCGACAGCAGTCATGGTCGGCACGCCGACCTGGTGCAGGCGCTGGATGGCCTGCCATTCCTGGCCGGCGCCGAGCACCGGCAGCTTGGCGCTAAACAGGTTCTTGAAGATCTCGCCCCAGCCGATGCCGCGGTGGATCTTGACGAAGAAGCCTTCGCCAGCGACCTCGGTGCGCAGCGTGCGGCGCCCTTCCAGCTCGCGATAGACCTCGCCTTGCAGCGCCTCCACGGCGTCGAAGGGATCACGCCCGGCCCACAGGCGCTTGAACGGTTCGGCCAGTATCAGCTTCATGCAGACTCCTGCCCCAGGATCACGTCGGCGGCATGTTGCGGCATGCTGTACAGATCGGCGGTTTCAGCAAACGCCAGGCCATTGCGCGACCAGCTGGCGCGGGCCTGCTGGTCTTCGAGCATACGCTGCAGGTAGCCATTGAGCTGTTCCTGCTCGAACGGCTCGTCCAGCACCAGGCCGCTGTCGGCCTCGGCAATGTAGTGGGCGTAGCCACACACCTTGGAGACCAGCACCGACAGGCCGGCCACCAGCGCTTCGAGCAGCACCGTGCCGGTGTTCTCGTTGTACGCCGGGTGGATCAGCAGGTCGGCGCCCAGCAGGAAACGCGGGATGTCGCTGCGGCCCTTGAGGAACTGCACCTGCTCGCCCAGGCCCAAGGTAGCGCTTTGCAGCTGGAACACCTTGGGGTCGTCCTGGCCAATCACCATCAGCCTGGTGCGCTTGCGCAGGGCCGACGGCAGTGCGGCCAGGGCCTTGAGGCTGCGGTCAACGCCCTTGGTCTTGAAGCCCGAGCCAATCTGCACCAGCAGCAGGTCATCATCACCCAGGTTGAATTCCTTGCGGAACTCGGCGCGGATTTCACCGGCATTGGCCGGCGCGCGGCGGTCCTGGGAAATGCCCGGCGGCAGCAGGTGGAAACGCTCGACCGGGGTGCCGTAGTGCTTGATGAACAGCGGCTGCTGCACTTCGGAAATCATCAGCACTTCGGTATGCGCGTCCTTGGCGAACACCGCACGCTCGTACTCGGCAAAGTGCCGGTAGCGGCCCCAGCGACGGTACAGGCCGCCACGCAGGGTCTGCGCCTTGTCCTCGAAGCAGCCGTCGGCGGCGTAGTACACGTCCAGCCCTGGCATCTTGTTGAAGCCGATCAGGCGGTCGACCGGGCGCCTGGCCAGGTCGGCGGCCATCCAGGCGCTGAGCTTCTCGTTGCGGCGGTGGTTGAAGATCGCCTTCACCGGCGCCACCAGCACTTCAAAGCCCGGCGGAATGTCACCCTCCCAGATCAGCGTGTACACGCGGATCTGGTGGCCCCGCTTCTGGCATTCCAGGGCAATGCGCATGAAATCGCGCTGCAGCCCGCCGAAGGGGAAGTATTTGTAAAGCACGAAAGCCAGTTGCATCAACGGACATCCTCAGCCAGCAGCAACGCGCTCAAGCGGCTCGCCACATGCTCGGGATTCAGGCGAGTGAAGCACAGCGGCCACTCGCGTTTCAGATCGAACCGGCGCAAGTCATCGGCGCTCGGTTTGTAGGTGCACTTCTTCTGCAGGCAGGGCGCGCAGGGCCAGTCACTGGCCTGGTGAATCTGGGTCCGTCCGTAGGCGCCGGTCAGGCCCGGGTTGGTCGGACCGAACAGCGAAATGGTGGGCACATCAAGTGCCGCCGCCAGGTGGCCGAGGCCGGTATCGACCGCCACGCAGGCCTTTGCCGCCGCCAACACGCGAGCAACGCCGGCAAGGTTCAATTTGGGGAGCACCTGGCAGTTGTTCAAGCCCTGGGCGATGCGCTCGGCGCGTGCCTTCTCGGTCGGGTTACCCCACGGCAGGCGCACCTCCAGCTTGCGCCGGCCCATGCGCTCGGCCAGTTCGCGCCAGTAGGCTTCGGGCCAGTGCTTGGTCGCCCAGGTGGTGCCATGCAGGAACACAACGTAGGGGGCGGCCGGCGGCAGTTGCAGGCGATCGAGGTCGAGGCCGTAGTTGCCGATGCCTTCCGGCAGGTCGTAGGCCAGGGCCATGGCGAACAGCTGGCGCACCCGCTCCACCGCGTGCTGCCCGGTGGCCACCGACAGGCGCCGGTCATAGAAGCGGCTAGCCCAGCCTTCACGGGCCGAGTAGCGGTCCAGGCCAGCCACCGGCGCCTTGACGTAGCGGGTCAGCCAGGCCGACTTGACCAGGCCCTGGGCGTCGATCACCAGGTCGTACTTGCGCTCGCGTACTCGCTGCTTGAACGCCTTCCACTCGCCACTCTTGATGGTTCGCCAGAGGTTCTTGCGCCAGCGGCGGATGGCCACCGGGATCACCTGGTCGACCGCCGGGTGCCAGCTGGGGATTTCGGCGAAGCCTTCTTCCACCACCCAGTCGAAGCGGATGCCCGGGATGGCGTGGGCGGCATCGGTAAGCGCCGGCAGGGTGTGGATCACATCACCCAGCGACGAAGTCTTGATGATCAGTACCCGCACTTAGTCGACCTCGGCCACGGTATCGATCAGGTCCGGCCCACTCAGGCTATGCAGAGCGGCGATGACTTTGCCCGGCTCCAGCAGGCGCAGGCAGTTGTAGTGGCCGAAGCGGCAGGTGCGGTCGAAGCACGGGCTGCACTCGATGCCGGTGCGCACCACTTCCACGTGCTCGGCCAGCGGCGGGGTGAAGCCCGGCGAGGTCGAGCCGTACACCGCCACCAGCGGGCGGTTCAGCGCGGCGGCCACGTGCATCAGCCCGGAGTCGTTGGACACCACGGCATGGGCGCAGGACATCAGGTCGATGGCCTCGGCCAGCGAGGTTTCGCCGGCCAGGTTGGACGATTCTTCACGCAAGCCCGGGATCAGCCGGTCGCGGATCTGCTCGCCGACCGGGTGATCGTTCTTCGAGCCGAACAGCCAAACCTGCCAGCCTTGGCGGATCATCGCATCAGCCACGGTGGCGTAGTGCTCGGCCGGCCAGCGCTTGGCCTCGCCGAACTCGGCACCAGGGCACAGCGCCAGCACCGGGCGGTCCAGCTCCAGGCCGAACTTGGCCAGGGCGGCATCGCGGCTTTGCGCTTCGATCTGCAGGCTGGGGCGTGGGTACGGCTGCGGCAGCTCGGCGCCGGGCGCGTAGGCCAGGGCCATGAAGCGCTCGATCATCAGCGGGTAGCGGGCCTTGTCCAGCTTGCGCACGTCGTTGAGCAGGCCGAAGCGCATTTCGCCGCGCCAGCCGGTGCGTTTGGGGATACCGGCAAAGAACGGCACCAGCGCCGACTTCAGCGAGTTGGGTAGCAGGATGGCCTGGTCGTACTGGCCGGCCAGGGACTTGCCGATGCGCCGCCGTGTAGCCAGTTCCAGCGCGCCGTGGCCGAGCGGGAAGCTCAGGGCCTGACGGACCTCGGGCATGCGTTCGAGGATCGGCCGGCTCCACTCGGGGGCCAGCACATCGATCACGCAGTCGGGGTGCTGCAGTTTCAGGCACTGGAACAGGGTCTGCGCCATCACCATGTCGCCGACCCAGCTGGGGCCAATGATCAGTATTCTCATGCTTAGTCCAGAAACGCTCGGGGAGGCTACAGGCTGCGGTACAGCCTGGCCTCCCCTCTTTATATTCAGGCTATGTGGCGGACAGTGTACCACTCAGGCATATCCGTCGCTGATCGCAGACCCTGTGGGAGCGGGTTCACCCGCGAACACCGGCGAAACCGGTGCCATGCACCGCGCCGTCTTCTTCGCGGGTAAACCCGCTCCCACAGGGCCGGCGCAGGCCTTCAGGTCAAGCCCAGTTCACCCCAGATCCGCCGCACTTCGCGGCGCTCATCGGCAAACTGCGCCGCATCGATCACCCCGGCCTGCTTCTGCAGGGCCTGGCGGTGCGAGGCCGAGCGGAACGCCTTGTACACTTCACGCAACAGCACCGCGTCACTGGCCGGCATCAACCCCGCCTGCTCCAGCTCTTCCAGAATGCGGATGTTATCGGTCCATCGGAGTATGGCCGGGTGGTCGTGGGACCAGGCCAAAGCGGCGTATTGCACCATAAATTCGATATCGACGATACCGCCGGCATCCTGCTTGATATCAAACGGCACACTGGCCTCGAAGGCGTTGGCCGCAGTACCGGCAGCGGTGGCCTTGGTGCCAAGGTTGTCGCGCATCTTGGCGCGCATTTCGCTCACTTCGCTGCGCAGCTTTTCCAGGTCGCGAGCCTGGCCGAGCACCTTGGCGCGGACGCCTTCGAACGCTGCCCCCACCTGCTTGCACCCCACCAGCACGCGGGCCCGCACCAGGGCCTGGTGCTCCCAGGTCCAGGCCTCGTTCTGCTGGTAGCGCTCGAACGCCCCCAGCGAGCTGACCAGCAACCCCGCGGCACCGGACGGGCGCAGGCGCATGTCCACGTCATACAGCTGACCGGAGTTGGTCTGGGTGGCCAGCAGGTGGATGATGCGCTGACCCAGGCGGGTAAAGAACTGCGCACCGTCGATCGGCTTGTCACCGTCGGTTTCCGCCTGCGGGTCGCCGTCGTGGATGAACACCAGGTCCAGGTCCGAGCCGTGGCCCAGCTCCAGGCCACCCACCTTGCCGTAGCCGATGATGATGAAGCCCGGGTCGCACAGGCTGCCGTCGCTGCGCCTGGGCTGGCCATGGCGGGCCACGGTCTGACGCCAGGCCAGGGCCAGTACCTGGTCGAGAATGGCCTCGGCCAGCCAGGTCAGGTAGTCGCTGACTTTCATCAGCGGCAAGTTACCGCTGATTTCCGAGGCGGCCACGCGCAGGCTGTGGGCCAGCTTGAAGTGACGCAGCGCCTCCATCTGCTGTTCCAGGTCGTCCTCGGGAATGCGCGTCAGGCGCTCGCGCAGCTCGCTGGCCAGCTCCGGCGCCAGTGGTGGGCTGAACAGGCGGCCTTCGTTGAGCAGTTCGTCGAGCAGCAGCGGATAACGGGCAATCTGCTCGGCAATCCACGGGCTGGCGGCGCACAGGGTCAGCAGGCGGCGCAAGGCGCCCGGGTTTTCGGTGAGCAACACCAGGTAGGCCGAACGCCGTGCCACGGCCTCGACCAGCGGCAGCACGCGCTCGAGCACCAGGTCGGGGTTGTCATGTTCAACAGCCTGGGCCAGCAAGCGCGGGATAAAGGCGTCCAGGCGCTCGCGACCAATCCGCTGCATCGACCGCAGCTGCGGGCTGGAGCGCAGCGCAGCCAGACGCCGCAGGGCTTCGCCGGGCTGCTGGAAACCGGCCTCTTGCAGCTGGCGGCCAGCGGCCTCTTCATCCTGCGCCTGCTCCCATAGCGGCGACCATTCGCCACCGACTACCAGCTCGCCCTCGCCGTCTTCATCATCCGGGTCGGCGATCACCTGGCGGAAGTGCCAGTCAATGCGGCCACGCCAGTGCGTCAACTGGTCATGGAAGCTCTGCCAGTCGGCATAACCGAGCATGTATGCCACCCGCGCCCGATCGGTCTCGCTGTCCGGCAGCATCTGCGTCTGACGGTCGGCAATGGCCTGGATGGCGTGTTCGGTATAACGCAGGAATTCATAACCTTCGCGCAGCTCGGCGACCACGGCCGGCGGCAGGTAGCCCTGGCCTTCAAGAGTGGCCAGCACTTTCAGCAACGGCCGCTGCTGCAGGCTGAGGTCGCGCCCGCCGTGGATCAGCTGGAAGGCCTGAGCGATGAACTCCACCTCGCGAATGCCCCCGGCACCCAGCTTGATGTTGTCGGCCATGCCCTTGCGCCGCACTTCCTGCTGGATCAGCTGCTTCATGGTGCGCAGCGCTTCGATCGCGGAAAAGTCCAGGTAACGGCGATACACGAACGGCCGCAGCATATCCTGTAACTGCCCGCCGGCCGCCTGGTCACCGGCCACCACCCGCGCCTTGATCATCGCGTAGCGTTCCCAGTCGCGGCCCTGGTCCTGGTAGTACTGCTCCAGGGCATTGAAACTGAGCACCAGCGCGCCGGCCGAGCCGTAAGGGCGCAGGCGCATGTCGACACGGAACACGAAGCCGTCGACGGTGACCGGGTCCAGCGCCTTGATCAGGCGCTGGCCCAGGCGGGTGAAGAACTCCTGGTTATCCAGCGAGCGCTTCACCCCTTCGGTTTCGCCGCCTTCGGGGAAGGCGAAGATCAGGTCGATGTCCGACGACAGGTTCAGCTCCACCGCACCCAGCTTGCCCATGCCCAGCACCACCATGTGCTGCGGCTGGCCGCTGCGGTTGCCGATGGGTGTGCCGAACTGCTGGCACTGGCGCGGGTACAGCCATTGGTAGGCTTCGTCGATGGCGGCATCGGCCAGGTCGGACAGGTCGCGGCAGGTTTCGCCCAACTCGGCCTGGCGGGTGATGTCGCGCCAGATGATGCGCAGCTGCTGGCGGTTGCGCTCACGGCGCAGGTTGCGTGCCAGCTCGTCCTCGCTCTGCGCCGCCTGGGCAGCGGCAGCGACATGCCCGCGCAGTTCACCCGCGGCGTAACGCCGATCCAGCTCGCCACTGGCCAGCAGGCCGAACAACATGGCCGGCTCGCGCCGGGCCAGGCCGAGCACGAAGTCGCTGGCGGCGGCAACCTGGTCGAACTGTTGCCGGTGCAGCGGGCTCCAGGCCTGCAGGTCGAGCTCCGGGTGGGCAGCCACGGCATCGCTGATGAATTGCTGATTGCGCGCGACCAGTGGCTGCAGGGTAGCGGGCAGATCGGACGGCAAAGGTAGGCGCATGGTCTATCCTTGATCGGCGTGAAATAGAGGGGAAGAAGCGGCCAAGGGGAAACCGGACCACGGTTGGACTGTCGTACAAAAGTTGGAAATAGCTGAAATTAACCAAAACATGGCAGCAAACATCAAGAATTACCCGCTCGCGACACAACGCCAACCAACATGAACGTTTTTCCTCACAAGCCAGCATGCGACGAAACGTCGCACAAATGTAGTTTTACTACTGCTCGTGTCGTGTAAAAGCATGAAATGCGAAAGCAAATGTAGTAAAACTACACGGCGCCGGAGGACACCCCGGTAATCCAAGAATTCACGACGTCTGCCCATAAGGCCAGTCGCAATCTCAGGCAATCGATTCTGGTTGCCTTTCCGCCCTGGAGCAAGCCATGCAAGACCTCGATCCAATCGAAACCCAGGAATGGCTGGATGCCCTGGAGTCGGTCCTCGACAAAGAAGGCGAAGACCGCGCTCATTACCTGATGACCCGTATGGGCGAGCTGGCCACCCGTAGTGGCTCCCAGCTGCCGTATGCGATCACCACGCCATACCGCAACACCATCCCTGTCACCCACGAAGCACGCATGCCTGGCGACCTGTTCATGGAACGCCGCATTCGCTCGATGGTGCGTTGGAACGCCCTGGCCATGGTCATGCGCACCAACCTGAAAGACTCGGACCTGGGCGGACACATCTCCAGCTTCGCCTCCAGCGCCACCCTGTACGACATCGGCTTCAACTACTTCTTCCAGGCCCCGACCGAAGAACACGGCGGCGACCTGATCTTCTTCCAGGGCCACGCCTCGCCAGGCGTCTACGCCCGTGCCTTCATGGAAGGCCGCATCAGCGAAGAGCAGATGAACAACTTCCGTCAGGAAGTGGACGGCAACGGCCTGTCGTCGTACCCGCACCCATGGCTGATGCCTGACTTCTGGCAGTTCCCGACCGTATCGATGGGTCTGGGCCCGATCCAGGCCATCTACCAGGCACGCTTCATGAAGTACCTGGAAGCCCGTGGCTACATCCCGGCCGGCAAGCAGAAGGTCTGGTGCTTCATGGGCGACGGCGAGTGCGACGAGCCGGAATCCCTGGGCGCAATCGCCCTGGCCGGCCGCGAGAAGCTGGACAACCTGATCTTCGTCATCAACTGCAACCTGCAGCGCCTCGACGGCCCGGTGCGCGGCAACGGCAAGATCATCCAGGAACTCGAAGGCGTGTTCCGTGGCGGTGGCTGGAACGTCAACAAGGTCGTCTGGGGCCGCTTCTGGGACCCACTGTTCGCCAAGGACACCAACGGTGCCCTGCAGCGCCGCATGGACGAAGTCATCGACGGCGAGTACCAGAACTACAAAGCCAAAGACGGCGCGTACGTTCGTGAGAACTTCTTCAACACCCCGGAACTCAAGGCCATGGTCGAAGACCTGTCCGACGAAGAGATCTGGAAACTCAACCGTGGCGGCCACGACCCGTACAAGGTCTACGCGGCGTACCACCAGGCGGTCAACCACAAAGACCAGCCTACTGTCATCCTGGCCAAGACCATCAAGGGTTACGGTACCGGTGCCGGCGAAGCCAAGAACACCGCGCACAACACCAAGAAGGTCGACGTCGACAGCCTGCGTCACTTCCGTGACCGCTTCGACATCCCGGTCAAGGATGCCGACCTGGAGAACCTGCCGTTCTTCAAGCCGGAAGAAGGTTCTGCCGAAGCCAAGTACCTGGCCGAGCGCCGTGCTGCCCTGGGCGGTTTCGTGCCACAGCGCCGCGCCAAGAGCTTCAGCATACCGACCCCGCCACTGGAAACGCTGAAAGCGATCCTGGACGGCTCGGGCGACCGCGAAATCTCCACCACCATGGCCTTCGTGCGTATTCTGGCGCAGCTGGTCAAGGACAAGGAAATCGGCCAGCGCATCGTCCCGATCATCCCGGACGAAGCCCGTACCTTCGGTATGGAAGGCATGTTCCGCCAGCTGGGCATCTACTCGTCGGTCGGCCAGCTCTACGAGCCAGTCGATAAAGACCAGGTGATGTTCTACCGCGAAGACAAGAAGGGCCAGATCCTCGAGGAAGGCATCAACGAAGCCGGCGCCATGTCGTCGTTCATCGCTGCCGGTACCTCGTACAGCTGCCACAACCAGCCGATGCTGCCGTTCTACATCTTCTACTCGATGTTCGGCTTCCAGCGTATTGGCGACCTGGCCTGGGCCGCTGGCGACAGCCGTACCCGTGGCTTCCTGATCGGCGGTACCGCCGGCCGTACCACCCTCAACGGTGAAGGCCTGCAGCACGAAGACGGTCACAGCCACATGATGGCGGGCACCATCCCGAACTGCCGCACCTACGATCCGACCTACGGCTACGAGCTGGCGGTGATCATCCAGGACGGCATGAAGAAGATGACCGAAGAGCAACAGGACATCTTCTACTACATCACCGTGATGAACGAATCCTACCAGCAGCCAGCCATGCCGGCCGGTGTCGAGGAAGGCATCATCAAGGGCATGTACCTGCTGGAAGAAGACACCCGCGAAGCCGCGCACCACGTACAGCTGATGGGCTCCGGCACCATCCTGCGCGAAGTCCGCGAAGCGGCGAAGATCCTGCGTGAAGAGTTCAACGTCGGTGCCGACGTGTGGAGCGTCACCAGCTTCAACGAACTGCGTCGCGACGGCCTGGCCGTGGAACGCGCCAACCGCCTGAAACCTGGCCAGAAGCCACAGCAGACCTACGTCGAGCAGTGCCTGAACGGTCGCAAGGGCCCGGTCATCGCCTCCACCGACTACATGAAGCTGTTCGCCGAGCAGATTCGCCAGTGGGTACCGAGCAAAGAGTTCAAGGTCCTGGGTACCGACGGTTATGGTCGCAGCGACAGCCGCAAGAAGCTGCGTCACTTCTTCGAAGTCGACCGCCACTTCGTGGTGCTGGCTGCCCTGGAAGCCCTGGCTGACCGTGGCGAGATCGAACCAAAGGTTGTTGCAGACGCTATCGTCAAGTTCGGTATTGAACCGGACAAGCGCAACCCACTGGACTGCTGAGGAGTATTTTTAAGTGAGCGAACTCATTCGCGTACCTGACATCGGCAGCGGTGAAGGTGAAATCATCGAGCTGTTCGTCAAGGTCGGTGATCGTATCGAGGCTGACCAGAGCCTGCTGACCCTGGAGTCCGACAAGGCCTCCATGGAGATCCCGGCCCCGAAAGCCGGTGTCATCAAGGAACTGAAGGTCAAGCTGGGCGACCGCCTGAAAGAAGGCGACGAGCTGCTGGTCCTGGAAGCCGAGGGCGCCGCTGCTGCGGCCCCTGAGGCTCCGGCCGCCGCTCCGGCTCCGGCTGCCGCCCCTGCGCCTGCCGTCGAAGCCGCCCCTGCAGTGGCCGCAGCCCCGGCTGCCGCCAGCGTGCAGGACATCCACGTGCCGGACATCGGCTCGTCGGGCAAGGCCAAGATCATCGAAGTACTGGTCAAGGTCGGCGATACCGTCGAAGCTGACCAGTCGCTGATCACCCTGGAGTCCGACAAGGCCTCCATGGAAATCCCGTCGCCGGCTGCCGGCGTGGTCGAAGAAGTGCTGTGCAAGCTGGAAGACGAAGTCGGCACTGGCGACCTGATCTTCAAGCTCAAGGTTGCGGGCGCTGCCCCGGCTGCCGCTCCGGCACCTGCTGCAGCCCCGGCCAAGGCCGAGGCTGCTCCGGCCGCCGCACCTGCCGCTGCGGCCCCGGCTGCTGCCCCTGCACCGGTTGCCACCGCACCGGCCGCTGGCAGCAACGCCAAGGTTCACGCCGGCCCGGCAGTACGCCAGCTGGCCCGTGAATTCGGTGTCGACCTGGGCGCTGTTGCCGCCACCGGCCCGCACGGCCGCATCCTGAAAGAAGACGTGCAGGTTTACGTCAAGGCGATGATGCAGAAAGCCAAGGAAGCACCGGCAGCCGCTGGCGCAACCGGCGGCGCCGGCATCCCGCCGATCCCTGCCGTGGACTTCAGCAAGTTCGGTGAAGTGGAAGAAGTGGCCCTGACCCGTCTGATGCAGGTCGGTGCTGCCAACCTGCACCGCAGCTGGCTGAACGTGCCGCACGTGACCCAGTTCGACTCCGCCGACATCACCGAGCTGGAAGCCTTCCGCGTTGCGCAGAAGGCCGTGGCCGAGAAGGCTGGCGTGAAGCTGACCGTGCTGCCACTGCTGCTCAAGGCCTGCGCCTTCCTGCTCAAGGAGCTGCCGGACTTCAACAGCTCGCTGGCGCCAAGCGGCAAGGCCATCATCCGCAAGAAATACGTGCACATCGGCTTCGCCGTGGACACTCCGGACGGCCTGCTGGTCCCCGTGATCAAGAACGTCGACCAGAAGAGCCTGCTGCAACTGGCTGCCGAAGCGGCGGCGCTGGCTGAAAAAGCCCGCACCAAGAAGCTGTCGGCCGACGAGATGCAAGGCGCCTGCTTCACCATCTCCAGCCTCGGCCACATTGGCGGCACCGGCTTCACGCCGATCGTCAACGCGCCGGAAGTGGCTATCCTGGGCGTCTCCAAGGCGACCATGCAGCCGGTCTGGGATGGCAAGGCCTTCCAGCCGAAGCTGATGCTGCCGCTGTCGCTGTCCTACGATCACCGTGTGATCAACGGCGCTGCCGCCGCGCGCTTCACCAAGCGCCTGGGCGACGTGCTGGGCGATATCCGCACCATGCTGCTGTAAGGCAGCACACTGCCCCTCTGCGCGAGGGGCAGTACCCTTTTCGAGCTGCCACGCTCGTACCTCAACCCCGTCGATTGGCGGGGCTTTTTTTTGCCTGAAAAAGACTGGGAAGGCTGTGCCCCTGTGGGAGCGGGCTTACCCGCGAAGAATCCAACCCGGTACATGGCACCGGCTACGCCGGTGTTCGCGGGTAACCCCGCTCCCACAGGCCGCAAAGCGGCACCAAAATCTCCAGCCTGATTACAGATTCCGACCAAACAGCCGATAACCCGTCTACAGCATCACGCATGGCTGCTTGCCAGCCCCCGGGACATGATGCAACCTTGCCAGATCCGCCGCCGCCCCAAGGCTGCACTCCCTCTTCAAGCGAGTCTTCGATGAAAAGCCAACCCGATGCCGCCAGCCGTGTGGCGGCCGAGGTCGTGACGCAGTTACCCGTGCCCTCGCGGCTCGGCATGCTGCGTTTCGAAAGGCTCAACGAAGCCACCTGGGCCATGCTCTACCTCGACCCGACCTGCGAGCGCCAGTTCGGCCTGCACGCCGGTGACCTGTGCGCCCTGGTAGACGCGCCCTATGCCAGCCTGATGGAACCCGAGGCCCGCTACCGGCTGCATGACGAGATCCAGTTGCAACTGGCCCAGCGCGGCTACTACCGCGTGCGCTACACCTTGCACACACCAACTGCATCGCTACGCATGCTGGAGGCTGGTGAAGCCTACAAGCAGCACAACCGCCACCTGTTACGCGGCTACCTCAGCGTGCTCGACGACCAGCCCGAAGATCCCGCAGAGGCCGGTGCCAGCGACCTGGAGTCGCGCAACAACCGCCTGCAACTGGCCCTGCAACTGAACCAGCGCGCGCAGCAGGAACAACTCGAGCACCTGGATCGGGTACGTGCCCAGCAGGACCTGATCCTGCGCCTGGCCCGCCAGCGCTACAGCGCCGGGAACTCGCTGCGGGAAGCCGCCCAGCTGATTACCCAGAGCGCCTGCGAGATCTACAAGGTCGACTGCGCCAGCATCTGGCACCTGGAAGACCAGCGCCTGGAGCCGATCATCGCCTGGTACCGGGACGCGCAGGAGCACCGCCAGCCCGAAGCCATCGATGCCAGCTGCTTCCCCGACTACCTCGACGCGCTGCACGCCAGCCGCGCCATCGACGCCCACAATGCCGGCCACGACCCGCGTACCCGCGCCCTGGCGCAAAGCATGCGCCCGGAAAACAAGGCCATGCTCGATGCCAGCATTCGCGTCGATGGCCAGGTAGTCGGCGTACTGTGCCTGGAGCAGACCGGCCAGACACGCGCCTGGCAGTCGGACGAAATCGCCTTTGCCGGCGAACTGGCCGACCAGTTCGCCCAGGTCATCACCAACCATAACCGGCGCACCGCCGCCAGCGCCCTGCACCTGTTCCAGCGTGCGGTCGAGCAGAGCGCCAGCGCCTTCCTGCTGGTCAACCGCGACGGCGTGGTGGAGTACGTCAACCCCAGCTTTACCGCCATCACCCAATACAGCACCGAGGAAGTGCAGGGCCGTCACCTGGGCGAGCTGCCGGCGCTGGAGAACCTGAGCGAGCTGCTGTTCGACTCGCCGTCGAGCCTGGCCATGGGCAACAGCTGGCAGGGCGAGTTCAAGAGCCGGCGCAAGAACCTCGAACCCTACTGGGGCCAGCTGTCGATTTCCAAGGTCTACGGCGACAACCGTGAGCTGACCCACTACATCGGCATCTACGAAGACGTCACCCAGACCAAGCTGGCCCAGCAGCGCATCGAGCGCCTGGCCTACACCGACAACCTGACCAACCTGGGCAACCGTCCGGCGTTCATCCGCAGTCTGGACGAGCGCTTTGCCCGCGATGGCGAGAACTCGATGTGCCTGCTGCTGGTGGACATCGACAACTTCAAGCGCATCAACGACAGCCTCGGCCACCAGACTGGCGACAAGCTGCTGATCAGCCTGGCCCGGCGCCTGCGCAACAGCCTGCACAGCGGGGGCATCCTGGCGCGCTTTGCCAGTAACGAGTTCGCCGTACTGCTCGACGACACCAGTCTGGAAGATGGCCAGGGCGTCGCCCAGCAATTGCTGCGCACCCTCGACAAGCCGATGTTCGTCGACAACCAGCTGATCAACGTCACCGCCTCGGTGGGCCTGGCCTGCGCGCCGCTGCACGGCGTCGACCCGGCCAGCCTGATGAAGAACGCCGGCCTGGCGCTGCACAAGGCCAAGGCCAACGGCAAGCACCAGGTGCAAGTGTTTACCGAAGTGCTCAATGCCGAAGCCAGCTACAAGCTGTTCGTCGAGAACAACCTGCGCCGCGCCCTGACCCAGAACGAGCTGGAGGTGTTCTACCAGCCCAAGCTGTGCCTGCGCAGCGGCCGTCTGCTGGGCCTGGAAGCACTGCTGCGCTGGAACCACCCCGAACGCGGCATGATCCGCCCGGACCAGTTCATCAGCGTGGCCGAAGAGACCGGCCTGATCATCCCCATCGGCAAATGGGTGGTGCGCCAGTCGTGCCGCATGAGCCAGCAACTGCGCGCGGCCGGCATGGGCAACCTGCACGTGGCCATCAACCTGTCGCCCAAGCAGTTCTCCGACCCGGACCTGGTGACGTCGATCAGTACCATCCTCAAGGAAGAAGCCCTGTCCCCACACCTGTTGGAGCTGGAGCTGACCGAAGGCCTGCTGCTGGAGGCCACCGAAGACACCCACCGCCAGCTGGATGAGCTGAAAGCCCTGGGCCTGACCCTGGCCATGGACGACTTCGGCACCGGTTATTCGTCGCTGAGCTACCTGAAGAAGTTTCCGATCGACATCCTCAAGATCGACCGCAGCTTCATCAATGAAATCCCCGATAACCAGGACGACATGGAGATCACCTCGGCAGTGGTGGCCATGGCCCACAACCTCAAGCTGAAGGTGGTGGCCGAAGGTATCGAGACGCCGGAGCAGCTGGCGTTCCTGCGCCGGCACCGCTGCGATGTGGGCCAGGGCTACCTGTTCGACCGGCCGATTCCGGGGTGCGAGCTGGCAGAACGGCTGAAGCGTTACCCGCGTGGTCCTGTGGCCTGACAGCCGTGCAAACCTCGGGCACTATAGCGCTCATACGGGCCCCTTCGCGGGTAACCCCGCTCCCACAGGTACACCACAATATTCGAAATCTGTGCAGGACCTGTGGGAGCGGGTTTACCCGCGAATGCCCCTGCCCCCATCTCAAAGATCTACAGAGGAACGGCCATGGTCCTGCGTTCGGAAATCCTGGTGAACAAAAACGTCATGCCTACCGCGGAACAGGCCCTGCCTGGCCGCGAAACGCCAATGAGCCTGCCCGAGTTCCATTATGTCTTCAAAGACACCCCACTGCTCGGGCCCTTCTTCGAAGGCGCCATCGACTTCGCCATCTTCGGCCTGGGTTGCTTCTGGGGCGCCGAGCGCCGCTTCTGGCAGCGTGAAGGCGTGGTCAGCACGGTGGTCGGCTACGCCGGCGGCTTCACCCCCCACCCCACCTACGAAGAAGTGTGCTCGGGCCTGACCGGCCACACCGAAGTGGTGCTGGTGGTGTTCGACAAGGACAAAGTCAGCTACCGCGAGCTGCTGGCAATGTTCTGGGAACTGCACAACCCGACCCAGGGCATGCGCCAGGGCAACGACATCGGCACCCAGTACCGCTCGGCCATCTACTGCACCAGCCCTGAACAGCTGGAACAGGCCAAGGCCAGCCGCGACGCCTTCCAGGCCGAGCTGAGCAAGGCCGGCTTCGGCGAGATCACCACCGAAATCGACCAGGCGCCGACCGTGTACTTCGCCGAGGCCTACCACCAGCAGTACCTGGCCAAGAACCCGGACGGCTACTGCGGCATCGGCGGCACTGGCGTATGCCTGCCACCCAGCCTGCAGGGTAACTGACGCATGAGCACGATGACCCTGTTCCACTCGCCGTCGTCGCCGTTCGTGCGCAAGGTGATGGTGGTGTTGCACGAGACCGGCCAGCTTGATCGCGTCAGCCTTCAGCCGGTGAACATCAGCCCGGTGAGCGGCGACGTGCAGCTTAACCAGGACAACCCGATCGGCAAGATTCCGGCCCTGCGCCTGGACGACGGCACCGTGCTGCATGACAGCCGGGTGATCTGCGAGTACCTCGACCTGCAGCACGTCGGCCTGCCACTGCTGCCGCGCGAAGGCTCGGCACGCTGGCGGCGCATGACACTGGCGTCGCAGGCCGATGCGATCATGGATGCGGCGGTGTCGAGCCGCTATGAGAGCTTCCTGCGACCTGAGGACAAGCGCTGGGATGGTTGGCTGCAGGCGCAGGGTGACAAGATCCGCCGTAGCCTGGCCAACCTGGAGCAGGAGCACTTGCCCGAATTGATGTCCGGGTTCGACCTGGCAGCGATTGGCGTCGCTTGTGCGCTGGGGTACCTGGACTTGCGTCAGCCGGAGTTTGGCTGGCGTGAGCATCAGCCCGGGTTGGCGGCGTGGTATGCCGAGGTGAGCAAGCGGCCGTCGATGCTCGCTACCTCTCCAGTAGTCTGAAAGGCCGCCATCGCCGGCAAGCCAACTTGTGGGAGCTGGCTTGCCGGCGATGGGCTGCGCAGCAGCCCCTGAAACAAACGGGGTGGACCGGGTTTCCTATCAGCAATCAGGCTTGCCGGCGGTGAACTTCTTCGCCGGGTTGACCGCCGCCTTGAACTCGCGCAACGCCTTGGACCCCACCAGCAGCGGGTAGTTGAAGCTGCTGCGGTCGACCAGGTTGACCTCCACGGTGCGCTTCACGTCCCCCAGGCACAGCTCCAGGTCGACCACCGGGCGCTTGGAGATTTCCGGCGCATCGCCTTCCTCCTCCTCATCGGCACGGCCCTTGATCTTGCTGATGCGCGAGACCTTGTGTTCGTACACCTTGCCATTGGAGTCCTTGGTCGCCAGGCGGAAGCGCACCCACTCGTCGCCATCACGGGTGAACAGTTCGATGTCCTTGGCCGACAGCGACGCGGTGAAGGCACCGGTGTCCATCTTGGCTTTCAGGGTTTCGCCCAGCTCGGGCAGGGCAATGTTCTCGTAACGGCCGTAGATCGTGGGCTCGGCGGCCATGACCGGCAGCGCCAACAACGACAACAGGGCAAGCAGAGGTTTCACAGGCAGGCTTCCTTGAGAAGAGTCAGTGCTTAGACTGCACTGGCTGGATAGGTTCGCTGTCACAAGCCTAACCAACATAATGTGAAACATTTGTCTCCGTCGTCAGGTAATGGAGATTTGGCGTAGGCCACAGCCCTGCTTATCATTGCCAACCGTTTTTATCCCACAACAAGAGTCTCTTTATGCGTCGCCTGCTGACTGGCATCCTCACCGCCACCCTGCTGCTGCTCAACACCCTGGTGTTGATCTGCCCGCTGCTGGTCTTCGCCCTGCTCAAACTGGTGCTGCCGGGCCGTGGGCGTGACTATGCCTCGTGGGCGGTAATGTGGGTGGCCGAAACCTGGTCGGAGATCGACAAGGCCATCTTTGCCCTGTGCATCCCTACCCAATGGGACGTCCGCGGTGTGGAGAACCTGCGCAAGGGCACGTCTTACCTGGCCGTGAGCAACCACCAGACCTGGGTCGACATTCCGGCGCTGATCGAAAGCCTCAACCGCCGCACGCCATTCTTCAAATTCTTCCTGAAGAAAGAGCTGATCTGGGTACCGCTGCTGGGCCTGGCCTGGTGGGGGCTGGATTACCCCTTCATGAAGCGCTACAGCAAGGCCTTCCTGGAGAAGCACCCGGAGCTGAAGGGCAAGGACCTGGACATTACCAAGGCGGCTTGTGAACTGTTCAAGCGTCAGCCGGTGACTGTGGTGAACTACCTGGAAGGCACGCGCTTTAGCGAGGCCAAGCGCCAAGAACAGCAGTCACCGTATCGCTACCTGCTCAAACCCAAGGCTGGCGGTGTGGCATTCGTACTGGCCGCACTGGGTGAACAGCTGGATGCCTTGCTGGACGTAACCATCGTGTACCCAGGCAACAAGGCGCCGGGGTTCTGGGACCTGCTCAATGGCAGCATCAGCCGGGTGATTATCGATATTCGCGTGCGTGAGCTGGACCCGCTGCTGTGGTCGGGGGATTACGAGAATGATCCTGAGTTCCGCCAGACAGTGCAGGCCTGGGTGAATAAGTTGTGGGTGGAGAAGGACCAGCGGATCGAGCAACTGCGGGTGGAGATGGGCTGAGATCTTTGCTGCCTCCCACAGGGACCCCGTTTACCTTGAGGCCTGTGGTGATCCTGTGGGAGCGGGTTCACCCGCGAAGAGGCCGGTATAGCCCCTGCAATTCCTGATTAGAACCCAGGCTAATAATCAGCATAAGGATTACTTTTTTGTCATCCCCCACCTAAGTGGATAAAAATCGACCAAAGCATGGTCCCGCTGACCATCTTCACTACCTACGGCGTCGTCACCGAACTTACTGGTGGCCGGACGGCCGGCGCCTATATCGTCACCCTGGTGGCCATGCTGTTCACCGCCGCGTCCTACAGTTTCATGGTCAAGCGCTTCCCGGTCGCGGGTTCGGCGTACGCCTACACCACCATGGCTTTCGGCCCGAATGCCGGCTTTCTCGCCGGCTGGTCGTTGCTGCTGGATTACCTGTTCCTGCCGATGATCAACTACCTGCTGATCGGCCTGTTCCTCAACATAGCGTTCCCGGCCATTCCGGCGTGGTCGATCGCGCTGGCATCGATTGCCCTGGTAACGGTGCTCAACGTAGTCGGCATCCACTCGGTGGCCAAGACCAGCAACCTCATCGTCGGCGCGCAGATCATCTTCATCGTGGCGTTCGTCGCCCTGTCCTGCCAGTCGCTGGCCGGCCAACCGCTGGACCTGCTGTCGCCGCTGCTGGGGGATGATTGCAAACCCGGCTTCGGCCCGATCATGACTGGTGCGGCGGTACTGTGCCTGTCGCTCCTCGGCTTCGATGCAGTCTCCACCCTGGCTGAGGAATGCCGAGATGCTCGCCGCGATGTGCCACGGGCGGGCAGTTCCTGGCCAACTTCTTCACTGCTGCGTATGTGGCCGGCAGCCTGGGCTCGGCGCTGGCCTCGCAGGCGGCGGTGTCGCGCATTCTGTTCACTATGGGCCGTGACAAGGTGCTGCCGCAGCGCACTTTCGGCTACCTGTCACCGCGTTTTGGCACGCCGGTGTTCGTCATATCGCTGGTTTCGGCGTTCTCGCTGCTGGCGTTGGCAATCGACCTGGCGGCCCTTGCCTCGCTGATCAGCTTTGGTGCGCTGGTGGCGTTTTCGGCGGTGAACCTGGCGGTGCTGACCGCCGGCTTCCGCCGCCCGGTGCGGCTGGTGGACTTCACAGAAGCTGCATGACCTGAAAATTGCGCTGGCTGTGCTGGCCTCATCGCCGGCAAGCCAGCTCCCACAGGTACAGCGCCAGCCCTGAAGGCAACGATAACCCTGTGGGAGCCGGCTTGCCGGCGATGAGGCCGGTACTGGTGTTACAGAATGATCAGACCGAAGGTTGGGCCAATGGCGCCGGGGTAGTCCACAAGCTGCCCAGATTCTGCAACAACGACCCGGCAATCCCCTGCTGCCCCAGATACTGCAACAGCAACGGCGCAAACTGCCCGATCAACCCGGTATCCATGCCCAGCGCCTTGAACGCATTGTCCAGATCGCTGCGGTTCTGCACATTGCCACCCAGTGCATTGTTCAGCGCCGACGGGTTCTCGCTGTTCTTGCCCAGCAAATCACCCAACCCACTCAAGCCACCCAGCGCACTGGCCCCCGCCAGCAGGTCCAGCCCAGGCACTGCCTTGGTCAACTGGCCATAGTCCTCGCTGCTGAGGTTGTTGCGCGCCAACCCCAACATCGCCCCTGCGCCACCTACGGCCTGTTCGGGGGTGATCTTCAATTCGCTGCCCAGGGTGTTGAGCAGATTGGCCTGCGCCGCAGGCGCCTGCACCTGGCCTTGCTGTTGCTGGTTCTGCATGGCCGACACGGCGTTGGCGGCGTCACTGAGGTTGAAGGCGAACACCGGGCTTGCGGCCAGGGTCATCAGGGTTGCCAGGGTGAATGCTTTCATCGGGAGGGACCTCGGTTGGCCGGGATGGCCTGGGAAACGAGGCATTCGACTGAACATTTATAGCTTTGTTCCGAGCCGGTCATCAGGGCGCGAGCGGGATAAAGCTGCTTTGATGCACACCTATCATTTTTGCCAGTAGCGACACGTGACAAGCCCATCAATACTGACACCTCCGATTCAGATTTCATTAGCAAGGAATTGGGGTATGCCCAGAATGGAAGAAAACAAACTCTCAGCGTTCCTATACCAAAACACAATGCTCACGACCATAATTACAGGAGAGCACTCCAGAACAATTTTCCGTGCAGGAGAGCAGCTTCTTGCGGAAAGAAAATTTGACAATACACCTAGCACAGGCCTGCTTGTAACAGACGCTGCGGGGTCGGTTCTTCAAGCGCGTGGCTGGAGCGGGTCGCACGCTGCCTACACAGCATACGGTCATGCCGCAAACTTATCCACACTACAAACATCTCTAGGATTTAATGGCGAGCAGTATCACGCCTTCGTAAACGGCTATTTGCTAGGCAATGGATATAGACTTTATGGAAATAGCAGATTCTACTCACCTGATTTCTATAGCCCTTTCGAAAGAGGTGGAATTAATACTTACGCTTACTGCGAAGGGGATCCAGTAAACTTTCATGACCCTAGCGGCAGGTTCATTATGCGTTTTTTCAGATGGGTCGGAAAACTTTTTTCCCCCAGATCTCCCACGCAGAATATTTCTGACGTAGAACGGCGCCCCGTAGAACGGCGCCCCGTAGATCCTGCCCCCCCATATACCAGAGATGCTGCACCACCGTCTTACCAGAGCGCTCAGAATCGAAGCTATGTCACTTCAAATCAAAAACTGAAAACACTCAACAGAAAACTTAATGAAAAATATGATGACTTAGATTTTATCGAGTCCGAAATATCTCCCAACCCTGTAGTCCTGAAACGCCACCAAAAAGGTATCGACAACCTAACCCGCCGAATAGAAAAGAAGAGAAATATTATTGTAAAAGCAGAAACCAATCTGGCCTTTTTAGAGTACAACTCATTAGCCAGCGCACCGACTAGAAGACATAGCATCTCTACAACCCAACCCAGCCTAATTCAAGAAAATGCCATTTCTATCAGGAAAAACTCTGTTAATGGGCATTACTAATTTTTTGGCGGTCATCTACGCCAATCCAGATCACTATCCTGATACTCCTGTTAAGTTGCAAAACAAAGTGAGGGCGCAGACTCAATCTCACCACGGCATTTGAAGCTGTGACCTGCTGTGGCTGCGGGTCACGCCACAAACCCGGCCATCATTTTTAAGATTTTACCTCTTCCTTGTAGTCCATTTCCCAAACATACTCCCTCCCCCTCCAGGCCATTGCCGTGCACGAGGTTGCGCTCTAGTCTCGAACGGTCGCTGCCAATCAGCGATCGGCTTTGACAGGCCGACACCGACAGATTCGTGATGGCTTTCCTCAATGGTGGCTGTACGTGGGGCACCTTATGTGCGCCGGGTTTACTCTGTCGACCGGTCTGTCAACCCGCGTACAGCCGCCACCCATTTGTTTGACAGCAGAGGGTGTCGGCACGACCGACAGAGGGTTACACCATGCTGAAAACAGCTTTTGATCCACCACACCATTCCCATTCCCTTGAAGACACCATCCTCCAGCCCACGGAGTGTGCCCAGGCTGTGGCACAACAGACGTTTGAGGTGCTGCTTGAAGCGGCGTCGGTGCAGACGCAGATACCGGCTGAAGCTCGGATTCTGCATTAACAGGCAATTTGATGTGCTGCCTGATAGGGCCTCTTCGCGGGCAAGCCTGCTCCTACAAAGGTTGTTCAGCCTTCAGGTCCGGCGCCGTACCTGTAGGAGCGGGTTTACCCGCGAAGTGGCCGGACCAGGCACAGCCAATTTCAAGGGGATAGAACAATGACAACAGACGCAAGAGAACCCAACACCACCGTCGGCAAGACCATGTTTTACCAAGGGGAGAACAAGACCCACGCGCTGTTCTGCATCGCACCCGGCATCCCTTGCCAGGATGCACGTGACCAGGCTTCGGAACTGATGGGGTATGTGCGGGACATGACCATAGACGGGCTGATGGACAACAAGCCACAGCTGCTTTGGGCTTCACATTATCTGAGCGCGCTGGCCAAGGCGCTGATGGATGATGCGGAGTTGGGGATGATGCGCTGATTGATGGGTTGGCAGGGCTGGCCTATTCGCGGGTGAACCCGCTCCCACCAGGTCGGCGCTAACCTCAAGATTGATGCATAACTGGAAGGCAACTTTCTTTACTGCCTGTACAGGCCTCATCGCCGGCAAGCCAGCTCCCACAGGTACGGCGCCAGGCTTGAGGCTTGTACTTATCCTGCGGGAATGAAGCCGGAACTGCCATGAAAAAGCCCCTCGATGCGAGGGGCTCTTGTCAAACGACGGTTGTTACGCCGCCCCCCACATCTTGTGCGGGTCGATCACGAACTTCTTCGGCACACCCGCATCGAACTCGCCATAACCTTCCGGCGCCTGGTCCAGGTTGATCACCTGCACACCCACCACTTCGGCAATGTTGATGCGATCCCACATGATCGCCTGCATCAGCTGACGGTTGTACTTCATGGTCGGGGTCTGGCCGGTGTGGAAGCTGTGCGACTTGGCCCAGCCGAGGCCGAAGCGGATGCTCAATGCGCCGATCTTGGCAGCGGCATCCACCGCGCCCGGGTCTTCGGTGACGTACAGGCCCGGGATACCGATGTTGCCGGCAACGCGGGTCACTTGCATCAGCGAGTTCAGCACGGTGGCTGGCGCTTCATGCTTGGCACCTTCGTGGCCATGGCCGCGAGCCTCGAAGCCTACTGCGTCAACGGCGCAGTCAACTTCCGGTTCGCCGAGGATGTCGACGATCTGCTCGTGCAGCGGGGTGTCCTTGGACAGGTCGACCACTTCGAAGCCCTGCGACTTGGCGTGGGCCAGGCGGGCGGGGTTGAGGTCGCCGACGATCACGCAGGCGGCGCCCAGCAGGCGCGCCGAGGCAGCGGCGGCCAGGCCGACCGGGCCAGCACCAGCGACGTAAACGGTGCTGCCTGGGCCTACGCCGGCAGTCACGGCACCGTGGTAGCCGGTTGGCAGGATGTCGGAAAGGCAGGTCAGGTCACGGATCTTCTCCATGGCCTTGTCGCGCTCAGGCAGTTTCAGCAGGTTGAAGTCGGCGTATGGCACCAGCACGTATTCGGCCTGGCCACCGGTCCAGTCGCCCATGTCGACGTAGCCGTAGGCACCACCGGCACGGGCCGGGTTGACGGTGAGGCAGACACCAGTGTGCATCTCTTTGCAGGAGCGGCAGCGGCCGCAGGCGACGTTGAAGGGTACCGAAACCAGGTCGCCGATCTGCATGCGCTCGACATCGCGGCCTTTCTCGACGATTTCACCGGTAATTTCGTGGCCCAGGACCAGGCCGACCTGGGCAGTGGTGCGGCCACGGACCATGTGCTGGTCGGAGCCGCAGATGTTGGTGGAGACCACCTTCAGGATCACGCCGTGCTCGATCTTCTTGCCGCGTGGGTCCTGCATTTTCGGGTAGTCGATCTTCTGCACCTCGACCTTGCCGGCGCCGAGATATACCACTCCACGATTGCCAGACATGCTCTTACCTCGCTTGATTTATATTTATGCAGCGGTGGTTGAACGCGCCGCCATCCATGGGCGGCAGGTGTTACTGGAATGCAGGGAATTGTGGGCCTGATACGGCGGGCTGCACTGACTGGGAGCGACAGGGAGATGCCTTTTAGCGGCAGGGTTGTCGTTGGAGGATATGGGGGGAAACAAAGGTGGTGACCTGCACTGGCCTCTTCGCGGCTAAAGCCGCTCCCACAGGTACTGCGCTGGCTTCAAGTTCACGCAGCACCTGTGGGAGCGGCTTTAGCCGCGAAGAGGCCAGTGCAGGCTACTACAGAACTACAGTCCGGTTGGCATTGAGGAACACCCGCCGCTCAATGTGATAGCCCACCGCCCGCGCCAGGGTCAGGCATTCGATGTCGCGCCCTTTGGCAATCAGGTCTTCCGGGTAGTGGCTGTGGTCCACCACCTCGACGCCCTGGGCAATGATCGGCCCTTCGTCGAGGTCATTGTTGATGTAGTGCGCCGTGGCCCCGACCATCTTCACACCCTTGTTGTACGCCTGGTGGTAAGGCTTGGCGCCCTTGAACCCTGGCAGCAACGAGTGATGAATGTTGATCGCCCAGCCATCCAGACGCCGGCACAGCTCAGGCGACAGCACCTGCATGTAGCGCGCAAGGATCACCAGCTCGGCACCGGTTTCCTCGATCACCTGCAGCACCTTGCGCTCTTGCCCAGGCTTGTCCTTGGGATCGAGAGCAAAGTGGTAGTAGGGAATCTTGTGCCAGTGCGCCAAAGGCTCGAGGTCGGGGTGATTGGACACTACCGCGACCACGTCCATGGCCAGCTGGCCAATGCGCTGGCGATACAGCAGGTCGTTCAGGCAGTGGTCGGCCTTGGACACCATGATCACCACCTTGGGGCGGTGGTTCGGGGCGGTCAGCTCGAAGGCCATGCCGAACGCATCGCTGCGCTCGGCAAGGCCGGCGCGGAAGCCGGCCTCGTCGAAATCGTCCGGCTGGCGGAACTCCACGCGAATGAAGAAACGCCCCGACAGCCGGTCATCGAAGGAGTGGTGCTCCGTCACGTAGCAGCGCTGCTCGAAGAGGTAACGCGTCACCACGTCGACGGTACCGAGCATGCTCGGGCAGTCGGCGGTGAGAATCCAGGTATCCGGTGCCCGACTCATGTTCTGTTCTCCTTAAGCCTCGATGCTCAGGCCATACTCGGCCGAAGCGTCCTGCAGCCACAGCCACCAGTAGTCGGCGAAGCTGCGGCGAATCACCAGCTCCCAGGTGTCTTCGGCGGTGCGGCGGATCACCAGTTGCGACTTGGCGAACACAGTGCCGACGGCCTTGCCCACCGGGAAGTTGTTCGGGTGAACATCATAGCTGGTGGATTTCATCAGCACTTCGCGCACGTTCGGGCCGCGCAGTTCCAGCAGGCTCTGCCCGCCGCTGACGTTGACCACCTGGATGTGCTGGCCTTCGAGGGCTGCGCGCAGCTTTTGCTCGACCGCCAGCTCCTGGCCGCCTGGCACGATCAGCAACCACTCGTCAGGGCCCATCCATTGCAGCGACATTTCGTTGTTGGCGACCACGGTCAGGGCCACTGGCAGTTCCAGGCCCAGGGCCTTGTGCACGCCGGCGGCGAATTCCGGGTCGTGGCCGTCGCCACGAATGGTCAGGTGGCCGAGGAACTTGCGTTCACGCAGGGTCACGCCTGCGTTCTTGCGGCCTTTGCCAACCAGGCTGGCCAGGTCGGCGTGGTGCAGTGGCGACTGGGCCTTGGCCTCGGCGCCGGGGTTTTGCTGGAAGACGTTGATAGCGCTCATTTCTTACCTGCCTTGAATTCTGTTGATCGCGAAGACCTGAGGTAGAACCTGTAGTCACCGACTGTGGGGGGTTGTGGGAGCGGGTTCACCCGCGAAGAGGGCGCTGAATCCACCATCGCATTCGCGGGTAAACCCGCTCCCACAGAGACCGCATTCCAATCAGTGCTACTGGTGAAGCCTCAAACGTTCTGCCGCTCACCCTTCGGATCGAAGAACACCGAAGACACGATCTCCGCCTCGATCACGCTGCCATCCGCCTGCGGCGAGTACACACGCTCGCCCATACGCTTCAGGCCGCCCTTGACCACACCCATGGCGAACGAATAGCCCAGGGAATTGGACGTGTAGCTGGAGGTGACGTGGCCAACCATGTCCATCGGAATCGGCTGCTGCGGATCGAACACCAGCTGGGCGCCTTCCGGCAGCCACTTGGTCGGGTCGATCGGTTTCAGGCCCACCAGCTGCTTGCGGTTCTCGCGCACGCAGTCTTCACGGTTCATGCCACGCAGGCCGATCCACGAGTACGGCTTGTTGCGGCCCACACACCAGCTCATGTTGAGATCGTCCGGGGTCATCGAGCCATCAGTGTCCTGGCCTACGATGATGAAGCCCTTCTCGGCACGCAGCACGTGCATGGTCTCGGTGCCGTACGGGGTCAGGTTGTACTTCTTGCCCGCCTCGATGATCTGTTCCAGCACGCCCATGGCGTAGTTGGCCTGCACGTTGACTTCGTACGACAGCTCACCGGTGAACGAGATCCGGAACACCCGGGCCGGCACGCCGCCGACATTGCCTTCCTTCCAGGTCATGAACGGGAAGGCTTCCTTGTCCATGTCGATATCGGTCAGCTCGCTGAGCAGCTTGCGGCTGTTGGGACCGGACAGGGTCATGGTCGCCCAGTGGTCGGTGACCGAGGTGAAGTACACCTTCAGCTCCGGCCATTCGGTCTGGTGGTACAGCTCCATCCACTGCAGCACGCGGGCAGCACCGCCGGTGGTGGTGGTCATGATGAAGTGGTTGTCGCCAACGCAGGCGGTGACGCCGTCGTCGAAGACCATGCCGTCTTCCTTGCACATCAGGCCGTAGCGGGCCTTGCCCACGTCGAGCTTGGTCCAGGCGTTGGTGTAGATGCGGTTGAGGAACTCGCGGGCATCCGGGCCCTGGATGTCGATCTTGCCCAGGGTCGAGGCGTCCAGCAGGCCCACGCTGTCGCGCACGGCCTTGCATTCGCGGGCCACGGCAGCATGGATGTCTTCACCGGCTTTCGGGAAGTACCAAGGGCGCTTCCACTGGCCGACATCTTCGAACTCGGCGCCGTTCTTCACGTGCCATGCGTGCA
The DNA here is from genome assembly GCF_900291015.1 of Pseudomonas persica. Lineage (GTDB taxonomy): Bacteria > Pseudomonadota > Gammaproteobacteria > Pseudomonadales > Pseudomonadaceae > Aquipseudomonas. The sequence goes on along the minus strand of NZ_OLKL01000006.1, from coordinate 178,106 downwards.
GGGCAGTGAAGCGTACAGGCTCGAACAGGTGGCCACAGTGACGACCCGCTACCGCGCCGAAGGTAACCGGCGTGTAGTTGGGGCGGAACATGGTGGTACCCATTTCCGGGATGGTGATGCCGATCGAACGGGCGGCGATGGCCAGGCCGTTGATGTTGCCCAGTTTGCCCTGGTCGGTACCGAAGCCCAACGCGGTGTAGCGTTTTACGTGCTCGACCGACTCGAAGCCTTCGCGGGTGGCCAGTTCGATGGCGGCTGCGGTGACGTCGTTCTGCTGGTCGACGAACTGCTTGGGTGCGCGGGCAGTGCCCTTGTCGTGCGGCACCTGGAACAGCGCCACGGTGGCCTCTTCCTTGCGCGCAACGGTTTTCGGCAGGCTGCCTACGGTGGCCTTGAAGCCAGCTTCGGTGGCTGCGCGAACGCCGCCTTCGAAGCCATCGGCGATCACCTCGCCCAAGGCGTAGACGCCGTTGATGCCACCCACGCATTCGCGTTTCTGTGGAGCATCGCCCGGCACGAAGCCGAGGATGTCTTCACGCCATACCGGGCGACCACCCAGGTGCGAAGCCAGGTGCACGATCGGGCTGTAACCGCCGGAGGTGGCGATCAGGTCGCACTCGAGGGTTTCGCCAGGGCTGGTGACCTTGTGCGCCTGTACATCGATGGCGGCCACACGGGCGCCTGTCACGTGCTTGCTGCCCTTGGCCTCGATCACGGCGCTGGAGGTGAGGATGCGGATGCCTTTGGCACGTGCTTCCTCAACCAGCGAGCCACGCGGGTTGTGGCGCGCGTCGGCAATGGCGACCACCTGCAGGCCGGCATCGTGCCAGTCCAGCGCGGCGCGGTAGGCGTGGTCGTTGTTGGTCGACAGCACCAGCTTGCGGCCCGGGGCCACGCCGTAGCGGCGTACGTAGGTGGACACGGCACCGGCCAGCATGTTGCCCGGCACGTCGTTGTTGCCGTACACCAGCGGGCGCTCGTGGGCACCGGCAGCCAGCACCACGCGCTTGGCGCGAACGCGGTGCACGCGGTGGCGTACCTGGCCGATCGGGGCGCGATCGCCGAGGTGGTCGGTGAGGCGCTCGTGGATGGTCAGGAAGTTATGGTCGTGGTAGCCGTTGACCGTGGCGCGTGGCAGCAGGGTCACTTCCGGCAGGCTTTCCAGCTCTTTGACCACGGCGTTGACCCACTCGGTGGCAGGCTTGCCGTCGAGGGTTTCGCGGGTGTCGAGCAGGCTGCCGCCGAACTCTTCCTGCTCGTCAGCCAGGATCACGCGGGCACCGCTGCGGGCAGCGGCCAGTGCAGCGGCCAGGCCAGCAGGGCCGGCACCGACGATCAGCACGTCGCAGTGCTGGTTCATGTAGTCGTAACTGTCCGGGTCGTTCTGCAGCGGCGCGCGGCCAAGGCCGGCGGCTTTGCGGATGTACTTCTCGTAAGTCATCCAGAACGATTTCGGGTACATGAAGGTTTTGTAGTAGAAGCCCGGCGGCATCATGCTGCCGCCGACCTTGCCCAGGATGCCCATGACGTCGTTGTTGACGTTCGGCCAGCCGTTGGTGCTGGTGGCTACCAGACCTGCGTACAGCGCCTGTTGGGTGGCACGCACGTTGGGGATCTGGGTGGCTTCGCTGGAGCCGATCTGCAGGATGGCGTTCGGCTCTTCGGTACCGGCGGCGATGATGCCGCGTGGACGCGAGTACTTGAAGCTGCGGCCGACGATGTCGACGCCGTTGGCCAGCAATGCCGCGGCCAGGCTGTCACCGGCATAACCCTGGTAGGTCTTGCCGTTGAAGCTGAAGTTCAGGACCTTGCTGCGGTCGATACGGCCGCCGCTGGCGAGGCGATAGGTCTGGCTCATACTTTTTCCCCTTGGCCTTTGACGGTCGACGCGGCGCTGCTTTGCTTGCCGCTGGCGGTCACTTGCGGCTTCTCGCCAATCTTGTAGGTTTCCAGAATTTCGTAGGTCACGGTGTCACGGGTGACGTTGAAGTACTGGCGGCAGCCGGCAACGTGGTCCCACAGTTCGTGGTGAATACCGCGTGGGTTGTCACGGTAGAACATGTAGGTACCCCACTCTTCGTCGGAGCAGGCGTTGGGGTCCAGCGGACGGGCGATGTGCGCCTGGCCAGAGGCGTGGAACTCTTCTTCGGAGCGCAGCTCGCCGCAGTGGGGACAGAAAATATGCAACATGACGGTGTCTCCGGTTAGTGGGCGACGGCGGCGGCGCCGTGTTCGTCGATCAGTGCGCCGTTGTAGAAACGGTCCATGGAGAACGGCGCGGCCAGTGGGTGCATTTCGCCCTTGGCCAGGCTCGCGGCGAAGACGTTGCCCGAACCCGGGGTCGCCTTGAAGCCGCCAGTACCCCAACCGCAGTTGAAGAACATGTTCTTGACCGGGGTCTTGGTGATGATCGGGCAAGCGTCCGGCGAGGTATCGACGATGCCGCCCCACTGGCGGTTCATGCGAACGCGCGAGAGGTTGGGGAACATTTCGACGATGGCCTGCAGGGTGTGCTCGATCACCGGGTACGAACCGCGCTGACCGTAGCCGACCCAGCCGTCGATACCGGCACCGATCACCAGGTCGCCCTTGTCGGACTGGCTGATGTAGCCGTGTACGGCGTTGGACATGATCACACTGTCGATGATCGGCTTGATCGGCTCGGATACCAGCGCTTGCAGCGGGTGCGATTCCAGCGGCAGGCGGAAGCCGGCCAGTTTGGCCATGTGCCCGGAGTTACCGGCGGTGACCACGCCGACGCGCTTGGCGCCGATGAAGCCTTTGTTGGTTTCCACGCCGATGACCGCGCCGTTTTCCTTGCGGAAGCCGATCACTTCGGTCTGCTGGATCAGGTCGACGCCCAGGGCGTCGGCGGCACGGGCAAAGCCCCAGGCCACGGCGTCGTGACGGGCCACGCCGCCACGGCGCTGTACAGTAGCACCGAGGATCGGGTAGCGGGTGTTCTTCGAGCAGTCCAGGTACGGGATTTCGGCCGCGACCTGGGCGGTGTTCAGCAGCTCGCCATCCACACCGTTGAGGCGGTTGGCCGAGACGCGACGCTCGGAGTCACGCATGTCCTGCAGGGTGTGGCACAGGTTGTAGACGCCGCGCTGGGAGAACATCACGTTGTAGTTGAGGTCCTGGGACAGGCCCTCCCACAACTTCATGGCGTGCTCGTACAGGTGCGCCGACTCGTCCCACAGGTAGTTGGAACGCACGATGGTGGTGTTACGGGCGGTGTTGCCGCCGCCCAGGTAGCCCTTCTCGATCACGGCAACATTGGTAATGCCGTGCTCTTTGGCCAGGTAGTAGGCCGTGGCCAGGCCATGGCCGCCACCGCCGACGATAACCACGTCGTAGACCTTTTTAGGGGTTGGCGTGCGCCACATGCGCTGCCAGTTCTCGTGGTGGCTGAGGGAGTGCTTGAAAAGGCCGAAGCCCGAGTAACGTTGCATGGTGTGTGACTCCACTCAGCGGTAAACAGGGAAATCTGCGCACAGGGCCGCGACGTTCTTCGCCACATCGGCTTCGACGTCTGCGTCACCGAGGTTGTCGAGGATGTCGCAGATCCAGCCAGCCAGAGCCACACACTGGGCAACCTTGAAGCCACGAGTGGTGACGGCCGGGGTGCCGATGCGCAGGCCCGAGGTGACGAACGGCGACTGCGGGTCGTTCGGCACGGCGTTCTTGTTGACGGTGATATGCGCGCGGCCCAGGGCGGCGTCGGCATCTTTACCGGTGAGGCCCTGGCGAATCAGGCTGACCAGGAACAGGTGGTTGTCGGTGCCACCGGAGACCACATCGTAGCCACGGTCGATGAACACCTGGGCCATGGCCTGGGCGTTTTCGATCACTTGTTGCTGGTAGGCCTTGAATTCAGGCTCCAGCGCTTCCTTGAAGCACACGGCCTTGGCGGCGATCACGTGCATCAGCGGGCCGCCCTGGGCGCCAGGGAATACCGCGGCGTTCAGCTTCTTCTCGATCTCTTCGTTGGCCTTGGCCAGGATCAGGCCGCCACGTGGGCCGCGCAGGGTCTTGTGGGTGGTAGTGGTAACCACATCGGCGAACGGGATCGGGTTCGGGTACAGGCCAGCGGCAACCAGGCCGGCTACGTGGGCCATGTCGACGAACAGCAGCGCACCGACCTTGTCGGCGATGGCGCGGAAACGTGGGAAGTCGAGGGTCTTGGAGTAGGCCGAGAAGCCGGCAACGATCATTTTCGGCTTGTGCTCGACCGCCAGGCGCTCGACTTCGTCGTAGTCGATCAGGCCGGTGTTGGTGTCGATGCCGTATTGCACAGCGTTGTACAGTTTGCCCGAAGACGACACCTTGGCGCCGTGGGTCAGGTGGCCGCCGTGGGCCAGGCTCATGCCGAGGATGGTGTCACCAGGTTGCAGCAGGGCCAGGTAGACCGCGCCGTTGGCCGAAGAGCCGGAGTGCGGCTGAACGTTGGCGTAGTCGGCACCGAACAGCTGCTTGGCACGCTCGATAGCCAGGGCTTCTACCTTGTCCACGTGCTCGCAGCCACCGTAGTAGCGCTTGCCCGGGTAGCCTTCGGCGTACTTGTTGGTCAGGCCGCTGCCTTGGGCCTGCATCACGCGCTTGGAGGTGTAGTTTTCCGAGGCGATCAGCTCGATGTGGTCTTCCTGGCGCTGTTCTTCGGCATTCATCGCCGCCAGCAGTGCATCGTCGTAACCCTGGATCTGGTCTTGCTTGCTGAACATCGTGTATCTCCCGGCAGCGATCGTTTTTTGTCGTGGGACACTGTGGCCCTTTGTGGCGATGTTATGACTGGCCGGGTCAGGTCAGATGCCTGCGCACGCCTTGCAATGGCGCGTTTACGACATTGGCTTTTGTGTTGACTGTGCCGGCCCTTTCGCCGGTGAACCCGCTCCCACACTGTTCGGCGTGCACAGGTCCATTGCAGGAGCGGGTTTACCCGCGAAGAGGCCGGCACAGACAACCCTGAAATCAGCACATGCACCGCTTGTATAGGCAACTGCTGAATCGATGGTTTAGAGTGCTGCTCTGCGTCGTTCACAGGAAAGTGCCATGACAGACAAGAGCCAACAATTCGCCAGCGACAACTATTCCGGTATCTGCCCCGAAGCCTGGGCGGCGATGGAGAAGGCCAACCATGGCCACGACCGCGCCTACGGCGACGACCAGTGGACCGAACGCGCCGCGGAATACTTCCGCAACCTGTTCGAAACCGACTGCGAGGTGTTCTTCGCCTTCAACGGCACCGCTGCCAACTCCCTGGCCCTGGCCTCGCTGTGCCAGAGCTACCACAGCGTGATCTGCTCCGAGACTGCCCACGTCGAGACCGACGAATGCGGTGCACCGGAGTTCTTCTCCAACGGCTCCAAGCTGCTGACCGCGCCCAGCGTCAACGGCAAGCTGACGCCCGAGTCAATCCGCGAGGTGGCGCTCAAACGCCAGGACATCCACTACCCCAAGCCGCGGGTGGTCACCATCACCCAGGCCACAGAGGTAGGCACGGTCTATCGCCCCGAGGAGCTGAAGGCGATCAGCGCCACCTGCAAGGAGCTGGGCCTGAACCTGCACATGGACGGCGCGCGCTTTACCAATGCCTGCGCGTTCCTGGGTTGCAGCCCGGCCGAGCTGACCTGGAAGGCTGGCATCGATGTGCTGTGCTTTGGCGGCACCAAGAACGGCATGGCGGTGGGCGAGGCGATCCTGTTCTTCAACCGCCAGCTGGCCGAGGATTTCGATTACCGCTGCAAGCAGGCCGGGCAACTGGCGTCGAAAATGCGCTTCCTCTCGGCGCCGTGGGTGGGATTGCTGGAAGATGGCGCGTGGTTGCGCCATGGCAATCACGCCAACCATTGCGCACAGCTGCTGGCCGCGCTGGTGAGTGACTTGCCGGGGGTGGAGCTGATGTTCCCGGTGGAGGCCAACGGGGTGTTCCTGCAGATGCCGGAGCACGCGATCGAAGCGCTGCGCGGCAGGGGGTGGCGGTTCTATACCTTCATTGGTAGCGGCGGGGCGCGGTTCATGTGCTCATGGGATACCGAGGAAGAGCGGGTGCGCGAGCTGGCGGCGGATATCCGCGCGATCATCGGCGCCTGACAGGCCGCATTCGCGGGTAAACCCGCTCCCACAAGGATCGCGCAGGTTTCAAGGCCAGTGCTGAACCTGTGGGAGCGGGTTTACCCGCGAAGAAGCCAACACGGATTTAAAGCCTGAACCCCCCCATCTGCCGCGCCAGGTCATCCGCCAAGCCACGCAGCGCCTGGCATTCCTCACGACAGCCCTGCACCTCTGCCGCGGTCTCCCGCGCCAGGTCGGAAATCCCCTGCACCGTGCGGTTGATTTCCTCGGTCACCGCCGACTGCTCTTCCGTCGCCGTGGCCACCTGATGGTTCATGTCGCTGATGTGTTCCACCTGATCGGTAATCGCACCCAACGACGCCCCGGTACACTGGCTCGACGCCACCCCACTACCCGTCGCCTGCTGCCCCGCCTGCATCGAGCTCACCGCCGAACCCGCACCGTGTTTCAAGCGCTGGATCATCTGCTGCACTTCATCGGTGGACAGCTGCGTGCGCCGGGCCAGCGTGCGTACCTCATCGGCCACCACGGCAAATCCACGCCCCATCTCCCCTGCCCTGGCCGCCTCGATGGCGGCATTCAGCGCCAGCAGGTTGGTCTGCTCGGAAATGCTACGGATCACCGCCAAAACTTCATCGATCGAGGCCACTTCATCGGCCAATTGGCTGACCGCATCGGCCGCTTTGCCGATATCCCCCGACATACCCTCGATACCACGAATCGAGCGTTGCACCACCTCACGCGCCTGCAAGGCTTCTTCCCGCGCCGACTGCGAGGCCTGCGCCGCATCGCCGGCGTTGCGGGCAATGTCCTGCACGGTCAAACCCATTTCATGCACGGCAGTGGCGACCATCTCGGTCATTTCCTGCTGGCGCCCGGAACGCTCAGCGGTGTTGTCCACCACCTGCGTCACCTGCGCGACCGCCTGGTGCAGCCGCTCGGAGGTGTGCAGGACCTCGCCGATCAGCCGGCGCTGGCTGTCGAGAAAGCGGTTGAAGCCACGCGCCAGGTCGCCCAGTTCGTCCTGGCGTGAATCGTCCAGCCGGTGGCTGAGATCACCCGCACCACCGCCGATCTGCACCAACGCCGCAGTGACGCGGCGGATCGGCCGCACCAGGCCACGCGCCAGCAGCACCACCAGCAACAGCGACACCAGGGCCACGGCACCACCGATCAGGCTGGTCAGCCATACCGCCTGATGCATTTGTGCGTAGATCTCCTCCTCCGGCACCTCGGCCACCAAGGTCCAGTTGAGGTCGCGCAGGGGCATAGCGAGCGCCAGGTAGCTTTCGCCGTCACGGCTGAAGCGGCTGCTGCGCAGGCCTTCGCCACCGGTCATCAGCGCCTTGGCGGCATCCGCGCCGAGTTGTTCGGTGAGCTGGCGTTTACCGCTGAAGGCAGCGTCCGGGTGCACCTGGATCAGGCCATCGTTACGCACCAGGAACACCTTGCCGTGCTCGGCAAAGTTGAAGTCATGGATCAGCTTCGACAGCTCGGTCATGCGCAGGCCCATACCGGCTACGCCAACCAGTTGGCCATTCTTTTCCATGCGATAGTCGATGAACAGCGCGAGTTCGCCGGTGGTACCGTCGATGTCGATATTGATCAGGCGCTCGGCACCGCTGTCGATGTAGCCGTAGAACCATTTGTCCTTGGGGTTGCTGCGACTGAGGGTACGGTCCAGGCCATTCTCGTTGTAGTAGTGGCCGGTTTCGGTCGAGACGAACAGGGTGGTGAAGGCCTGATTGCGCTGCTTGGCGGCAGTCAGGTATTCGACGAAGGGTTCGGCCTGGGCGGGGTCTTCACCAGCGGCAAGCCAGTCGCGCAGCAGGGTGTTGCCGGCAATGTCCGCCGCGGCCACCAGAGGCTGGCCTAGCATGCGCTCGATATCGTTGCGGATGGCCTCGATACTGGCGGGCAGTGCGGTATCGACCAGGTAGCGTTCGGTGAGGCGATTGAGCGCCACCGTGAAGATAATGACCACCACCAGGATGCTCGCCAGCAGGGCGGCGCCCATGCTGGTGATCAACTGCCACTGGATGCTCTTACGCCAGATACGCATGCCCCTACTCCCCGCACATTATTGTTTTGCGGAAAGTGTATACACTTGCGTATCCAGTTAATCCAGTATTCTGAAGCAATCCGCCGCCCCCCCGTGGGAGCGGGTTCATCCGCGAGATGGTGAGGCCACTGACGCATTCGCGGGTAAACCTGCTCCCACAGGGGCCGGTGCAGGGCCTTATTGCTCGGCAATGGTCCGCACGATGGCATCCACCGTGGCGTCGATCTGCGCCTGGGTACGCTCCAGCGTCCTGCGGTGTTCGTCCTGCAACTCGATCTGTCGCGAACACAGGTTCAGCGCGGCCAGCACCAGCAGCTTGTCGCCGATCAGGGTCGGGTACTGACGCTTGGTCTGGGCCAGGGCGGTGTTGAGCATCTGCACCGCCTGGGCCAGGGTTGCTTCCTGGCCTTCAGGCGCCTTGATCGAATAGTCGTTGCCGAGGATCGACACGACATTGATCGGCTGCGCTCGCAGTGTCATGCGCCGACGACGCCGGCGTTGGCGCGCTCGAGCAGGGCCTGCAGGCGTGCGGCGGTGCTGCCATTTTTCTCTTCCTGCTCCATCAGCGACAGCTGCAGGGTTTCGTTCTCTTCCTTGGCCTGGGCCAGTTCCTGGCCGAGGGCGGCGTTCTGCTCGGTGAGTTGAGCGTTCTTCTGCATCAGGTCGCTGACCAGTTGCTCGATTTGATTCAGGGAAGCTTCCAGCATGGGTCTATCTCAGGTTGTTGCGAGGGGCGCACACGATAAAGAAAAGTGCGGCCCATCGCCATTAAATATCCGATTCACGAGGTGTCTAACCCGCAGATTGACAGAGGAACCAGCCCCTTGTTCCGACCTGGGTCAACCGCCGGTCAGGAAACGCCAGCAGTCGCACAATTTTCGCCGGGCGCACTCAAGCGTGACTCGACCCGACCGATACCCCGGAAAGTCATATTCCGTCGCACTGGGTGCGTCACCTTCACTAGCCTGGATCTGCCCAAACCATGTCATTACGCAACATGAATATCGCTCCGCGCGCGCTGCTCGGCTTTGCCCTTATCGGCCTGCTGATGCTCGGCCTCGGTATCTTCTCCCTGGTGCAGATGGGCAACATCCGCCAGGCCGGCCTGGTCATCGAGCAAATCAGCGTGCCCAGCATCAAGGTTCTCGACGAGATCAATGCGCTGAACCTGCGCCTGCGCAGCCTCTCCTACCGCCTGCTGGTGAACCGCGAGGCGCAGACCCAGCAGGAAACCCTGAACCTGCTGGACCAGCGCAACCTGGAGATCGACCGTGCCCGTCAGGTGTACCTGCCGCTTATCAGCGCCGCCGACGAACAGGCTGCGTACGACCAGTACGTTCAGCTGCTCACCCAGTACCGCCAGCTGGAGTCGCGCATGCGCAGCCTGAGCCAGGCCGGCCGTGTCGACGAACTGCGCGACCTGCTCAACCGCGACCTGCTGGCCAACTCCGAGCAGATCAACAAGATCATGGAGACCCTGGTGCGCATCAACACCGAGCAGACCCGCGCCACCAACCAGACAGCTGCCAGCCAGTACAGCACCGCCTTCACCCTGGTCATCAGCCTGCTGGTCACCGCCACCGTGCTGACCTTGCTCTGTGCCTTCCTGCTGACCCGCAGCATCGTCAAGCCGATCGAAGAAGCCCTCAAGAGCGCCGAGCAAGTCGCCGATGGCGACCTGACCCACGTCATCCGCGCCGAAGGCAGCGACGAAGCCGCCCGCCTGCTGCGTGCCATGGCCCGCATGCAGGACAAGCTGCGCGACACGCTGCAGCTGATTGCCGGCTCCGCCACCCAGCTGGCCTCGGCAGCGGAAGAACTCAACAGCGTCACCGACGAAAGCGCCCGTGGCCTGCAGCAGCAGAACAACGAAATCGAGCAGGCGGCCACCGCCGTGACCGAGATGACCAGTGCCGTGGAAGAAGTGGCGCGCAATGCAGTGAGCACTTCGGAAGCGTCCAGTGAGGCCAGCCGCTCGGCTGGCGATGGCCGTGACCTGGTCATGGAAACCGTGGGCGCCATCGAACGCATGAGCGGCGACGTGCAGGCCACCGCCACGCTGATCACCCACCTGGCTGAGCAGTCGCGTGATATCGGCAAGGTGCTCGATGTGATCCGTGGCCTGGCCGACCAGACCAACCTGCTGGCACTCAACGCGGCGATCGAGGCAGCGCGGGCCGGTGAGGCGGGCCGTGGTTTTGCCGTGGTAGCCGATGAGGTGCGGGCGCTGGCTCATCGCACCCAGCAGTCGACCAGTGAGATCGAGCGGATGATCGGCAGTATTCAAGGGGGTACGGAAGAGGCAGTGGAATCGATGCGCACCAGCACCGAACGCGCTGAGTCCACCCTCAATATTGCCCGTGGCGCGGGTATGGCGCTGGACACCATTGCCGGGGCGGTGGCGCAGATCAACGAGCGCAACCTGGTGATTGCCAGCGCGGCGGAAGAGCAGGCGCAGGTGGCACGGGAAGTGGACCGCAACCTGGTAAACATCAACGACCTGTCGGTACAGAGTGCTACCGGGGCACATCAGACCAGTGCGGCGAGTGCGGAGTTGTCGCGACTTGCTGTAGACCTCAACGGCCTGGTAGCCCGCTTCCGCACCTGAAGAAGCCGGGGCCGCTTTGCGGCCCATCGCCGGCAAGCCCGGCTCCCGCACCGACCGCAAGCGCAGTACCTGTAGGAGCCGCGCTTGCCGGCGATGGACTGCAAAGCAGCCCACTGCATTCCCGGATCAGTAATCGATCCGCACATCCCCTTTCGGCACACTGCAGCACGACAGGATGTAGCCCTCGGCTTCGTCCTCTTCGGTAATGCCGCCGTTGTGCTCCATCTCCACTTCGCCGCCCAGCTTGAGCACCTTGCAGGTACCGCAGATGCCCATGCCGCAGGCTTTCGGGATCATCAGGCCAACCTTGGCCGCCGCCGCGTGCACGGTCTCGCCCGGGGCGATGCGGATGCTCTTCTCGCTGCCGATGAACTCCACCAGGTTGAGGTCGGCCGCGTCCAGTTCCGGCGCGTCGGCAGCCTGCTCGGCGTGCTCCACTGCATCGGCCTTGGCCTCAGGCGGCGTCGCACCGAACGATTCCTCGTGGTAGTTCTTCATGTCGAAGCCGACCGCTTCGAGCATGCGCTTGACCGCGCTCATGTATGGCGTCGGGCCGCAGCAGAACACTACGCGGTCCATGTAGTCCGGCGCGATCAGCTCCATCAGGCGCTGGTTGAGGTAGCCGCGATAACCCGCCCATGGCTCACCCAGGCCATGCTTTTCGCAAATGATATGCAGGCTGAAATTGGGAATGCGCGAAGCCATCTGCTCCAGCTCGCGGTGGTAGATGATGTCCTTCGGCGAACGGGCACTGTGCACGAACACCATGTCGACATTGCCGTTGGTGTCGTAGAACCAGCGCGCCATCGACATGACCGGGGTGATGCCGACACCGCCCGAGAGGTACAGCACCTTCGGCGCCGGGAAGTCGATTGCGTTGAACAGCCCCACCGGGCCATGCACCGGCAGCTCGGTGCCTTCGTGCATGGTGTCGTGGAGGAAGTTGGACACCAGGCCACCCGGCACACGCTTGACGGTGATCGAGAAGCTGTAGGGCACCGACGGCGAACTGGAGATGGTGTAGGAGCGCATCACCGGTTTGCCTTCGATCTCCAGCTCCAGGGTGACGAACTGCCCTGGCTTGAAGAAGAACATGATCGGCTGGTCGGCCATGAAGCAGAACGTGCGCACGTCCCAGGTCTCCTGGATGACCTTGACGCAGCGCACGATGTGGCGGCCGTTGGCCCAGGTCTGGGTAGTGACCGGATTGAGGAAGGTATCGGACATGTTCATCTCCAGCAGCCGACTATTGGCCTTTTATGGCTTGGATAATGCGCAAGCTGAAGGCGACGTACATTCCTGCCAGCGACATCGGCGTGCTTATCGCGACCAGCCCCGCGCTGCAAGGGCTGGCGCGTCGTAATTCAAATCGGCCATGTCGCCCATGGATACGGTTCATGGCGCCTTCGGACGCACACTCCACGGCAAAACAACCAGCTGTTTCTTGATGAGCAGCCTTGCGGCACCACAACAACGATTAGCCACCTTTTGCCGGCCGCACACGGCCCCGAGGAATACACGATGGACGTCACCGCAACCCTGAGTCTGGGCGATCCACTGGAACCTGCACGCAAGGCCACCGCCGAGATGCTGCAGACCCGCGAGCGAACCTACTCGCTGCCCCAGCCTTTCTACAACGACGAGCGTCTGTTCCAGATCGACATGCAGGAGATCTTCCACAAGGAGTGGCTGATCGCCGGCATGACCTGCGAGATCCCGGCCAAGGGCAACTACATCACCCTGCAGATCGGCAAGAACCCGATCATCGTGGTACGTGGCGCCGAAGGTAAAGTGCATGCCTTCCATAACGTCTGCCGCCACCGTGGTTCGCGCCTGTGCGTCAGCGACAAGGGCAAGGTGGCCAAGCTGGTCTGCCCGTACCACCAGTGGACCTACGAGCTGGACGGCCGCCTGCTGTTCGCCGGTACCGAAATGGGTGCCGACTTCGACATGAACCAGTACGGCCTCAAGCCGGTGAACGTGAAGGTCGCCGGTGGCTACATCTTCATCAGCCTGGCGGAAAACCCGCCGGCCATCGACGAGTTCCTGGCCACCCTGGACCACTACATGGAACCGTACGACATGGAGAACACCAAGGTGGCGGTGCAAACCACCTTGATGGAAAAGGCCAACTGGAAGCTGGTGCTGGAAAACAACCGCGAGTGCTACCACTGCAACGGTTCGCACCCGGAGCTGCTGCAAACCCTGCTGGAATGGGACGACACCAACGACCCACGCGCCAGCCAGGAATTCAAGGACCACGTGGCCGCCTCCGCTGCCGCCTGGGAAGCCGAGAAGATCCCGTACCTGCACAAGAGCCACGGCCTGCGTAACCGCATCGTGCGCATGCCGCTGCTCAAAGGCACCGTGTCGATGACCATGGATGGCAAGCAGGCCTGCCAGAAGCTGATGGGCCGCATCAAGAACCCGGACCTGGGCTCGATGCGCATCCTGCACCTGCCGCACTCGTGGAACCACTGCATGGGCGACCACATGATCGTGTTCACCGTGTGGCCGATCAGCGCCCAGGAAACCATGGTTACCACCAAGTGGCTGGTGCACAAGGATGCCGTGGAAGGCGTCGACTACAACCCTGAGAACATGCGCAAGGTGTGGGACGCCACCAACGACCAGGACCGTCGCCTGGCCGAAGAGAACCAGCGTGGCATCAACTCCACCGCATACCAGCCTGGGCCATACTCGAAGACCTACGAGTTTGGCGTGGTCAACTTCATTGACTGGTACAGCCAGCGAGTGTTGAACAACCTGGGGGCGGAGCCGGCGCCTTATCTGAAGGAAGTGCAGGCGCAGTAAGCGATTGCACCGAACTTTGGAGGGGTTGAACCATGGCCCCTCCAATTCACCTCGAATGTCGTCGTTGTCTAACCCCCATCGTATCGCTCTGAAAAGCCCATGAATCTGGAGTCCCCTCGCTGGAACTTACTCGGTTGACTTCCGGAGCAGGACGGTTGATTACAGATTGCCGCACCGGCAGACCACGCTGAGGTGAGGTCTCTACGCTTTCCAATGCAATTTCCGCAGCAACCTCAGCCGGTATTCCCCCTGCCAGCAAATCGAAGTTCTTACTTACCTGCCTTAAAGGACTGGTCCCAGGGCCGACCGCAGCGTTGATAGCGCGTGCACCGGTAGCCGCCAGACTTATCGCCGTACCGACATTCGCCCCAAAAATTGCACCCTCCACTCCTGCGAATTGCGCCGCAGCACTTCCCAAGCTCAACAGTGAGCCGAATGTACTCGTTCGCGCAGCATTAAGCCCCAGACGATCGGTAGGCGAAGGTCCCAGGAAGTTGTACCCCAAGGTCAGTGCATTCGATGCCATCCCCAAACCTCGTAAAGTCAGGGCTGCCGTTTCGAAAACCTGGCCTGTCGGATCGTGCCGATTGACTGGCTCACCACCGCAGTAAGCGTAGACATTGATGCCCCCTCGGCCAAATGGGCTGAGGCTATCAGGGCTCAGAAATCGCATCAGAGTTGGGCTGTAGAAGCGATGACCGTTTCCCAACGGGTAATTGCCAGTCACTGGATCCCGATACTGTCCACAAAAAGCCAGCCCGGCAGCAACGGCTACGTTGATAACGCCGTGAGGCGTATAAGCACGAGGGCCGAAAAATGTTCCCATGAGTTATCCACAAATGCGAAGAATTGCGGACACGGTAATGGCTGGGTGGAACTTGGCATACTGGCAAAAATGTCAGGCCTGCCGTTGATCATTATTTGATCAGAATCGACAAGGACGCATGCTCACTGGGCTACAGCGGAGTTCATACACCTTGTCCACAGATACACCAACAGAGTTTGTGGGCAACTGATGATTTTTCTGCAATCGAGTTGTGGATAAGCGAATCAAGGCCCTGATTATCAAGGATCTCGCTGGATTCAGGAGAGATTGATCGTTTTTTGAACAAATCTATCAAGGCCTTTAACTACGCTGCTTGCAGCCGCTATCGAACAGATTATCCACAGACCGGCTAACAGCGATTGTGGGCAAAATCAGGAAGAGACTGACGCTTGCGCATGCGAAGGCAGGGAGAAATCCTGATCGTTTTTTGATCAACACCTTGAAGGCGCCGTAATACGAGGCCTGCAGCCATGCGCCAACACTTTATCCACACCTTGGCGAACAGATTTGGTGGGCAAAAACAGTTGTACCTGCAGTGCCTGTCTGTTTCGCAGGATTTGCCACAGTATCTGGATGCCAAATGCTTTTTGGTACCGCCCAGAGCGTTACTTATGCACAGCTTGAACGAGACATTGGGCAACTGGCGTTCAATGTGCTTCGGCAATGCCACTATGCTGCCTGCACCGGCCTCATCGTCGGCAAGCCAGCTCCCACAGGATCACCGCTGCCTTCGGGCTCGGTGCAATACCTGTGGGAGCTGGCTTGCCGGCGATGAGGCCGGTACAAGTTTCAGCGCAGCACGCCCTCTTCCACCAGCAGCTTGAGGATGGCTTCGGCGCCTTCCTGTGGCGAAACGTCCTTCAGCACCTTGCCACCGCCACCACTGGCCTTGGCGGTTGCCGCCTTCATCCGGTCGGCGCCGCTCTTGGCCTTGATCACCTTCAAGCGCTTGGGCCGTGGGCGAGCCGGTTGCAGCTCGGCTTCGGCCAGCAGTTCGTCTTCGACGATGGCCACGTTGCGCGCCGCCAGTACACCCCGACGCGCCGGCCCGAAAGCGCTCTGGCGCGGCTTGGGCGCAGCGTTATCCACAGTCGCCAGCAACGGCAGGCGCACCTTCAGCCGACGCCGCTGACCACGCGGCAAAGCCTGCAGCACCTGGGCGGTGCCGTTGTCGATCGACTCCACTTCGGCCAGCCCGACAATCAGCGGCCAGCCGAGCTTTTCGGCCAGCAGGAACGGCAACATACCCGATCCCTCGCCAGTCTCGGCCTGGCTGCCGGTCAGCACCAGCTGTGCCCCGGCGTCGCGCAGGTAATCGCCGAGCACGCCCAGTACATCGGCACCGGCCGGCTGCTCCAGAACATCCAGGTGGTCCAGGCCCATGCCCAGGTAGGCGCGCAGCGCCTCTTCCCGTGGGTCGCCGGCATGCACCACCTGCAAGTTATCCCCAGCCAGTTGCAAACCCAGCTCCACGGCGCGGGCATCCTGCTCGGCGCGGCGGGCGCGGCCGGAGCTGGGGTGGGCACCAATGGAAACCAGGCTGATGACTTTCGTATTCATGCTTGTGCCCTTATGCCGCGTCACGCTGGCCGCCGCTGCGGTAGTTGTCCACAGCCTCGATCAGTGCCTGGAGAATCGCCGAACTGTCGCCAATCACCGACAGGTCGGCCCGTTTGATCATGTCGCAGCCTGGGTCCATGTTGATCGCCACCACCTTGTCGCAGGCACCGATGCCCTGCAGGTGCTGGATCGCGCCCGAGATACCCACAGCCACGTAGACCCGCGCGGTAACCCAGGTACCGGTGGCACCCACCTGGCGGTTGCGCGGCATGAAGCCGTCGTCCACCGCCACCCGCGAGGCGCCTTCGGTGGCGCCCAGGGCCGCAGTGGCCTTGTGGTACAGGTCCCAGTCCTTGACCCCGTTGCCGCCCGAGACAATGAACTCGGCCTCGGCCATGGCAATGGTGGCCGGGTCCACGGCCACCGAACCGAGGTCTTCGATACGCGACAGGCTGCGCGCCACGCCTGTGGACAACTCCACCGGCAAGGCTTCGTGACGGGTTTCGCTGACCGGCTCGGCACACTCGGCCGCCGCCAGGATCAGGCGTGGTACGGCGCGCTGCAGGTCTTGCTGGCCGGCACCGGCACGGCCGATGCACTGGCCGTCCTTGACCTGCCATACCCGCGTTGCCGGGCGCTCGCCCAGTGCCGCGCCCAGGCGCCGGCCCAGTTCGCCGCCACCGGTGCGGCTGTCGGGCAGCAGCCAGTGACGCGGGGTGAACTGGTTATCCACAGCACGCAGGCCTTGTACCAGTTGCTCCGGTGCATAACCTTCGAAAGCTTCACCCTCGATGACCAGCAGGCGGTCGACCCCGGCTGTGGAAAAGTTGCTTTCCTTGTGCTCGCCAAACACCACCGCCAGCACCGCACCGTCGCTGCCGGCCAGGCTGTGGGCCAGGCCGAGCAGGTCGCGGTCGTGGCTGCTCAGGCGGCCACCGACCATGTCCGGCACCACGGCAATGTAGAACGCCGGCGCCGGCACCTGGTGCAGCGGCAGCTTGACCTCGGCCGCCGCCGTGCGCCGCCCGCCCACAGCAGTGCCCTGCTGGGCGCCGCTGCGGTCGATACGTTTGAGGCCGGCCGGGCCGATAAAACCTGCGGCGATGGCATGGGGGTTCTTGCGGATGAGGCCGTTGGGGCCCATCCAGCTGGTTTGCTGCGTCTGCATCGCTGCATGCAGCGGGTGCAGACGGTTACGGGCGATCCACTCGGCGCGCGGGTCGCGGCGGATAATGTCGCTCATCAGTGCACCTCCGCAGGTTCACGTTTAGCCGTTTGCGGCTTTGCGGCGGCAGCCGTGTCCTCATCGATCAGCACGTCGGCGACCAGCTCGGCCAGGTCCTTGATCTGTGGGCGCGGTTCGACCACGCCTTCGAGCATCGCAGTGCACTGTGGGCAACCCACTGCCACCAGCTCGGCCTCGGTCTCGCGGATGTCGTCCATGCGCATGTCGGGGATACGCTGCTTGCCCGGGATGTCGGTGATCGGCGCACCGCCGCCACCGCCGCAGCAACGGGAACGGAAGCCCGAGCGCTGCATCTCGCGCACTTCGATACCCAGCGCCTTGAGCACTTCACGCGGGGCTTCGTACTCACCGTTGTAACGGCCCAGGTAGCACGGGTCGTGGTAGGTGACGCTGCCGCCCTTGTGCTGGCCGAGGTTCAGCTTGTTGGCCGCGATCAGTTCGGCAATGTAGGTGCTGTGGTGCTGCACTTCGTAGTCGCCGCCCAGGGCGCCGTACTCGTTCTTCAGCACATGGAAGCTGTGCGGGTCGCAGGTGACGATGCGCTGGAACTTGTACTTGGCCAGGGTCTGGATATTGCGCTTGGCCAATTGCTGGAAGGTCGCTTCGTCGCCCAGGCGACGTGCCACATCGCCGCTGTCGCGTTCTTCCAGGCCGAGCACCGCAAAGTCCACGCCCGAAGCCTTGAGCACTTTGACGAACGAGCGCAGGGTGCGCTGGTTGCGCATGTCGAAGGCACCGTCACCGACCCAGAACAGCACCTCGGTGGTTTTCACCTCCGACAGCAGTTGCAGGTTGAGGTCGGCGGCCCAGTTCATGCGCCCGCCAGGGGCGAAACCGCCCGGGTTGTCGGTGGCGATCAGGTTGTCCAGCACTTCGGCGCCCTTGTTCGGGGTAGCGCCTTTTTCCAGGGTGAGGTGACGGCGCATGTCGACGATGGCATCGACGTGCTCGATCATCATCGGGCATTCCTCGACGCAGGCGCGGCAAGTGGTGCACGACCACAACGTTTCGGCATCGACCAGGCCATTGACGATCGGCTGGTGCGGGTGGCCGCCGTGTTCACCGATCGGTTTGCCCGGGTAAGGGCTGCCGGCGAATTGCGCGTCGGTGCCACCGGCCAGGCCGATGACCATGTCCTGGATGAGCTTTTTCGGGTTCAACGGCTGGCCGGCGGCAAAGGCCGGGCACATGGCTTCACATTTACCGCACTGCACGCAGGCGTCGAAGCCCAGCAGCTGGTTCCAGGTGAAGTCCACCGGCTTTTCCACGCCCAGCGGCGCATTCGGGTCTTCCAGGTCCAGCGGCTTGAGGCCGGTGGAGCGGCCGCCGCCGAAGCGTTCGGCGCGGCGGTGCCAGGCCAGGTGCAGGGCACCGGCGAAGGCGTGTTTCATCGGGCCGCCCCAGGTCATGCCGAAGAACAGCTCCGACACGCCCCACAGCACGCCCAGGCCGAGAATGCCGACCATCACCCAGCCACCGGTGTTGGCCGGCAGGATGCCGGCGACCGGCAAGGTGGCGATGAAAAAGCTGACGGCAAACGCCAGCAGACTCTTCGGCAGGCGCATCCACGGGCCCTTGGACAGGCGCGAAGGCGGGTTGAGGCGGCGTTTGAAGACGAAGATGGCGCCGCTGAACATGATCACCGTGGCGACCAGCAACGCGTAGCCGAGGATCTTGCTCTGCAGGCCGAAGCCGTGCACCAGGATCGCCAGCACGGCCGACAGCACGAAGCCGCCTGCGGTGGCCACGTGGGTCTTGGACATGTACTTGTCGCGCTCGACCACATGGTGCAGATCCACCAGGTAACGACGCGGCATGGCCAGCAGGCCGCCGATCAGGTTGACCTTGGACGGCCGGCCACGGCGCCACATGCGCACCCGGCGCAGGGCGCCGAGCACTGCCAGGCCAAGGGCAGCGAACAGCAGGATGGGTAGAAGGGTGTTCAACATGGGAGGCTCCCACAACAGCTGGATTCTTGCGCCACTCTGAAGATGGGATTGGCCCCCTGTGGGAGCGGGTTTACCCGCGAATGCGTCAGATCAGACAACGCTGTTGCTTGTGCTGACGCTTTCGCGGGTGAACCCGCTCCCACAGGGACCGCGCCCGGTGGTGACGATTTTTCTCGATCAGAAGTCCTTGCACAGGCGCAAGGCGTCATAGATCGCCGCATGCACGTTGCGCTGGGCCACGCAGTCGCCGATGCGGTACAGCAGGTAGCCTTCGCCTGGCTGGCTGAGGATCGGCTGTGGCTTGATGGCGAACAGCGCCTCCACATCGATCTGGCCTTTGTTGCGCGAACCTTCCTTCAGGGCGTAGTACAGCTGCTCGTCAGGACGCACGCCGTTCTCTACCACCACCTGGTCGACCACACGCTCTTCCTTGGCGCCGGTGTATTCGTTCTCCAGTACCGCCACCAGCTTGTCACCTTCGCGGTAGACCTTTTCCAGCATCATGTCGCCGGTCATGATCACTTCTTTCGGGTACATGCTGCGGTAGTAGGTCGGGAAGGTAGTACCACCCATGGCCACGCCCGGCTTGATGTCGTCGGTGACGATCTCGACCTGGCTGCCCTTGTCGGCGATGAAGTCAGCCACCGACATGCCGGTGAACTCGCAGATGGTGTCGTACACCAGCACGTTCTTGCCCGGCGCAACCTTGCCGTCGAGCACATCCCAGCTGCTGACCACCAGCCCTTCGGCGGCGCCCCAGTGCTCGTTCTGCTCCAGGAAGGAATGGCCACCCACCGCCAGCACGATGATGTCCGGGCGCAGATCCTGGATGGCGGCCACGTCGGCGGCGGTGCCCAGGCGCAGGTCGACCTTCAGGCGTGCCAGTTCCAGTTGGTACCAGCGGGTGATACCGGCGATCTGGTCACGCTGCGGGGCCTTGGCGGCGATGGTGATCTGCCCGCCGATCTGCTCCTTCTTCTCGAACAGGGTCACGTCGTGGCCACGCTCGGCAGCCACGCGGGCCGCTTCCATGCCGGCAGGGCCGGCGCCAACTACCACCACCTTGCGCTTGGCGCCGGTGGTCTTCTCGATGATGTGCGGCACGCCCATGTATTCACGGGAGGTCGCGGCGTTCTGGATGCACAGCACGTCCAGGCCCTGGTACTGGCGGTCGATGCAGTAGTTGGCACCGACGCACTGCTTGATCTGGTCGATCTGGCCCATCTTGATCTTGGCGATCAGGTGCGGGTCGGCGATGTGCGCACGGGTCATGCCGACCATGTCCACGTAGCCGCCTTCAAGGATACGCGTGGCCTGGTTCGGGTCCTTGATGTTCTGCGCGTGCAGCACCGGGACCTTGACCACTTCCTTGATGCCGGCCGCCAGGTGCAGGAACGGCTCCGGCGGATAGCTCATGTTGGGGATGACGTTGGCCAGGGTGTTGTGGGTGTCGCAACCCGAGCCGACCACGCCGATGAAGTCGATCATGCCGGTCGCATCGTAGTAGGCGGCGATCTGCTTCATGTCCTCGTGGCTGAGGCCATCGGGGTGGAACTCGTCACCGCAGATACGCATGCCCACGCAGAAGTCGTCACCAACTTCGGCACGCACGGCTTTCAGTACTTCCAGGCCGAACTTCATGCGGCCTTCGAAGGTGCCGCCCCATTCATCGGTACGCTTGTTGACGCGCGGGCTCCAGAACTGGTCGATCATGTGCTGGTGCACGGCCGACAGTTCCACGCCGTCCAGGCCGCCTTCTTTGGCGCGACGGGCAGCTTGCGCGTAGTTGCCGATCACGCGCCAGATCTCTTCCACCTCGATGGTCTTGCAGGTGGCACGGTGCACCGGTTCACGGATACCCGACGGCGACATCAGGGTCGGCCAGTTGAAGCCATCCCAGCGCGAGCGACGGCCCATGTGGGTAATCTGGATCATGATCTTGGCGCCATGCTTGTGCATGGCGTCAGCCAGGTTCTGGAAATGCGGGATGATGCGGTCGGTCGACAGGTTGACCGACGACCACCATTCCTGCGGGCTGTCGATGGCCACCACCGACGAGCCACCGCAGATCGCCAGGCCGATACCGCCCTTGGCCTTCTCTTCGTAGTACTTCACGTAGCGGTCGGTCGTCATGCCGCCGTCAGTGGCGTAGACCTCGGCGTGCGCGGTGCTGAGCACACGGTTGCGGATGGTCAGTTTGCCGATCTGGATCGGCTGGAACATTGCTTCGAATGCCATGACGCTATCTCCGGCTTACAACGGCTTGACGACGAACAGGCCATCTTCGTGGCCTTCTTCCGACCCGCCATAGACCTGTTCGGCCACGGTGCGGATCGAGCTGCCACGGGCAGCGAGAATCTGGTCCATGGCACCGGCGAACCAGCCGGTGAACATGTAGTCGACCTTGCGGCCGCACTTGCCATAGACATACACGAACGCGGAGTGCTTGAGCTTGACGCTGCAGGTGCCCTTGTCGAGGTCGATGTCCTGGATTTCGAACAGGCCCCAGCCACGCTGGCTCAGGCGCTTCATGTAGTGCTCGAACACCGCCACGCCTTCCAGACCATGGCACTCGGCTTCTTTTTCACACCAGTGCCAGGCGGACTTGTAGCCGGCCTTGTAGAGGATCTCGGCGTACTTGTCAGCGCCCAGGACTTCTTCGATGCCCATGTGGTTGTTGACGAAGAAATGGCGCGGCACATACAGCATCGGCAGGGCGTCGCTGGTCCAGACACCGGTCTCGCTGTCGACTTCGATTGGCAATTGCGGGGCGATCTTGGCCATGGAAACTCAACTCCATAAAAATTTTGTTTGGGATGCCCCGGCGTTGCTGGCAGGGGCTTTCAGGCTTGGAGAGCGGCTTACTCGCCCCACACGTCCTTGAGGACGTTGACCCAGTTCTCGCCCATGATCTTGCGCACCACGCGCTCGGAGTGGCCGCGCTTGAGCAAGGTTTCGGTGAGGTTGGGGAATTCGCCCACGGTACGGATGCCCAGCGGGTTGATGATCTTGCCGAAGTTGGTCAGGCGACGGGCGTAGCCCTTGTCGTGGGTCAGGTACTCGAAAAAGTCCTGGCCGTGGCCCTGGGTGAAGTCGGTACCGATACCGATGGCGTCTTCACCGACGATGTTCATGGTGTACTCGATGGCCTCGGCGTAGTCGTCGATGGTCGAGTCGATGCCCTTGGCCAGGAACGGCGCGAACATGGTCACGCCAACGAAGCCGCCGTGGTCGGCGATGAACTTCAGCTCTTCGTCCGACTTGTTGCGCGGGTGCTCTTTCAGGCCCGAAGGCAGGCAGTGCGAATAGCAGACCGGCTTTTTCGACTCGAGGATGACTTCTTCGGAGGTTTTGGAGCCGACGTGGGACAGGTCGCACATGATGCCGACACGGTTCATTTCGGCGACGATCTCGCGGCCGAAGCCCGACAGGCCGCCGTCACGCTCATAGCAACCGGTGCCCACCAGGTTCTGGGTGTTGTAGCACATCTGCACGATGCCCACGCCCAGCTGCTTGAACACGTCGACGTAGGCGATCTGGTCTTCGAAGGCGTGAGCGTTCTGGAAGCCGAAGAGGATGCCGGTCTTGCCCAGCTCCTTGGCCCTGCGGATGTCAGCGGTGGTACGCACCGGCATCACCAGGTCGCTGTTGTCGCGGATCAGCTTCTGGCTGGCGGCGATGTTGTCGACAGTAGCCTTGAAGCCTTCCCAGACCGACACCGTGCAGTTGGCCGCAGTCAGCCCGCCTTTGCGCATGTCCTCGAACAGCTCGCGGTTCCATTTGGCAATGATCAGGCCGTCGATGACGATGCTGTCGGCGTGAAGTTCGGCTGGGCTCATCAGGCTGTCCCCTTTTATTGAATGGGTTTGCGCCAAACCTTATTGCCGGCGCTTTGGGGCCAGCATATGCCTGTGCCCAAAGGCGCCCCGATGCAAAAACGACAGGGGGTTTGCCGAAAGCGTCAATGCGCGACAACACGCCTGTTCTGAGGCATTGACCGCGGCCTCTGGCGATGAGAGACAGTCTCGATAACGACGTTTGCGGCGGCTTTATGAACATTTCGTCAGGGAGCTACCGCCTTGCCCTCGGCTGAGCGAGAATCCCAGCGATTCGTCAGCCTGTTGAGGAGAAAACGGATGAAATCAATGGCATGGCTGGTACTGCTGGCTGTCGTATCGGGCGCCCAGGCCGGCGAGGAGGAAAGCACCCCGTGCGACAACGTCGAGACCGACCAGCAGAGCTACGCCTGCGCGGCGTTCAACAAGCAGACCGCCGAGCGCGAGCTGAAAGCGGCGTATGACGAACTGATCCAGCGCATCCGCGACCAGTATGCCGACGAAAGCGACCAGGCCAGCGCCCTGGTCGGGCGCATGGACGCCGCCGAGAAGCTGTGGACACAGTTGCGCGATGCTGATTGCAAGGTCGAGACCTATGCCGAGAAGCCCGGCAGCAAGGCGTTCCAGGCGGCGTGGGATACCTGCGTGGCGCAGCGCAGTGATGACCGTTCGGAGTACCTGCAGTCCATCGGCCAGCAGTAAACCTGCTCTGGCCTCTTCGCGGGTAAACCCGCTCCCACAGGACCTCGCCGCCTGTGAGCGTTGCGCAGTACCCGCGAAGAGGCCAGAACAGGAGGAAATCAAACCACCCGGGCCAAGCGGTCCTCCCGCGGGCAGCGCTGATAGCGGGCCCGGTAGCAGCGGGTAAAGTACGAAGCCGATTCGAACCCGCACGCCACCCCCACCTCCAGCACACTCATGTCGGTCTGGCGCAACAACTGCCTGGCCTTGTCCAGGCGCAGTCGCAAATAGAACCCACTGGGTGTGTCATCCAGGTGCACACGGAACAGCCGCTCCAGCTGGCGCCGGGTCACCTGCACCGCTTCGGCCAGCACCTGGGTATTGAGCGGCTGCTCGGTGTTGCGCTCCATTTCACCAATCACCTTCACCAGCTTCTTGTTGCTGATGCCATAGCGGCTGGCGATCTGCATGCGCTGGTGGTCCTGTCGCTGACGGATACGTCCGAGCACGAATTGCTCCGACACCTGCACCGCCAGTTCACTGCCATGGGCCTGGGCAATCAGGTCGAGCATCAGGTCGATCGAAGCAGTGCCACCGGCACAGGTGATACGCCGCCGGTCGATCTCGAACAGCTCCTGGGTCGCCTGCAGGTTCGGGTAGTTCTCCTTGAACGCCTCCAGCGCCTCCCAGTGCACGGTGGCGCGGTGGCCGTCGAGCAGGCCGGCCTCGGCCAGCACCACCGCGCCGGTATCGATACCACCCAGAACCACCCCCTCATGGTCCAGCCGGCGTAGCGCCTGCTGCAGCGTCGGCCCGTAACAGGCCAGCGGCTCGAAACCGGCGACGATCAGCAGGGTGCCGCCAGGCTCGCCCGCGGCCAGCGCCGCATCGGCGTTAACCGACATGCCATTGCTGGCCTGCACCGCCCCGCCATCCAGGCTCAATACCTGCCAGCGATACAACGGGCCCTTGAAGCGGTTGGCCACCCGCAGTGGCTCCAGGGCACTGATGAAACCCATGGCCGAGAAGCCGGGCAACAACAGGAAATGAATGATTTGCGGCATTGCATGCTCCACGGCAAAGGTGGTCGCCTCCGTGCAAGTGTTGGTCGCCAGGGTGCGATTTTCCACCCTGGCAGCAGCGTAGCGTGTTCACACGGCCCAGAGAGGCCGGCCCCTATAAAAAACGCCCTGCCGATGGAGAGCCACCATGCAACGCTTGATCCGCCGCAGCCTGTTATCCGTAGCCCTGACCACTATCGTCGCTTCCCCGCTGTATGCCGCGGAACCCGTGGCCTGCAAGAACGTCCGTCTGGGCGTGGTCAACTGGACCGACGTCATCGCCACCAGCGCCATGGCCCAGGTGCTGCTCGATGGCCTTGGCTACCAGACCAAACAGACCAGCGCTTCGCAGCAGATCATCTTCGCTGGCATCCGCGACAAACGCCTGGACATGTTCCTGGGTTACTGGAACCCGATCATGACCCAGACCATCACCCCGTTCGTCGACGCCAAGCAGGTCAAGGTGCTCGACAAGCCCAGCCTGGAAGACGCCCGCGCCACCCTGGCGGTGCCCAAGTACCTGGCCGACAAGGGCCTGAAGACCTTCGCCGACATCCACAAGTTCGAAAAGGAACTGGGCGGGAAAATCTACGGCATCGAACCGGGCTCCGGCGCCAACACCCAGATCAAGGCGATGATCGCCAAGAACCAGTTCGGCCTGGGCAAGTTCCAGCTGGTCGAGTCCAGCGAGGCCGGCATGCTCGCCGCCGTTGACCGCGCAGTGCGGCGCAACGAGGCCGTGGTGTTCTTCGGCTGGGCACCGCACCCGATGAACGTGAACATCGACATGGTCTACCTGGGCGACAGCCAGGACGCCCTGGGCCCTGACGAAGGCCGCGCGACAGTGTGGACAGTGACCGCGCCGGACTACGCCGAACGCTGCCCCAACGCCCACCGCCTGCTGGCCAACCTGAACTTCAGCGCTGAAGACGAGAGCCGCATGATGCAGCCGCTGCTCGACCACAAGGATGCGCTGGAATCGGCCCGCCAGTGGCTCAAGGACCACCCCGAGGACAAGGCCCGCTGGCTGGAGGGTGTGACCACCTTCGATGGCAAGCCAGCTGCCGACAACCTCAAGCTCAGCACCAACTGATCCGGCCCCTTCGCGGGTAAACCCGCTCCCACAGGTTACGCGCATGCCAGGAACACCACGGTGCTCCTGTGGGAGCGGGTTCACCCGCGAAAAGGCCACCACAGACACCACAAGGACCCCGCCATGAACCACGACGTCATCATCACCTGCGCTCTCACCGGCGCCGGCGACACCGCCTCGAAAAGCCACCTTGTTCCCGTCACCCCCAAGCAGATCGCCGAGTCAGCCGTAGAAGCCGCCAAAGCCGGCGCCACCGTGGTCCATTGCCACGTCCGCGACCCGCAAACCGGCCGTTTCAGCCGTGACGTGGCGCTGTACCGCGAAGTCATGGAGCGCATCCGCGAAGCCGACGTGGACATCATCGTCAATCTCACCGCCGGCATGGGCGGCGACCTGGAAATCGGCCCGGGTGAAACACCGCTGGAATTCGGCGCGGGCACCGACCTGATCGGCCCACTGGAGCGTCTGGCCCACGTCGAAGCACTGCTGCCGGAAATCTGCACCCTCGACTGCGGCACGCTCAACTTCGGTGACGGCAACTCGATCTACGTTTCCACCCCGGCACAACTGCGCGCCGGCGCCAGGCGCATCACCGAACTGGGGGTGAAAGCCGAGCTGGAAATCTTCGACACCGGCCACCTGTGGTTCGCCAAGCAGATGATCAAAGAAGGCCTGCTCGACGACCCACTGTTCCAGCTGTGCCTGGGCATCCCGTGGGGCGCCCCGGCCGATACCACCACCATGAAGGCGATGGTCGACAACCTGCCGGCCAACGTCACCTGGGCCGGCTTCGGCATCGGCCGCATGCAAATGCCGATGGCCGCCCAGGCGGTGCTGCTGGGTGGCAACGTGCGGGTGGGCCTGGAGGACAACCTGTACCTCGACCGTGGCGTGCTGGCCAGCAACGGCCAACTGGTCGAGCGTGCGGTGGAGATCATTTCGCGCCTTGGCGCCCGTGTGCTGACCCCGGCCGAAGGCCGGGAAAAGATGAACCTCAAACGCCGCTGATCCATTCAGGAGATCGATATGCCTTTCATCACCGAGATCAAGACCTTCGCCGCCCTGGGTAGTGGCGTGATCGGCAGCGGCTGGGTCGCCCGCGCCCTGGCCCATGGCCTGGACGTGGTCGCCTGGGACCCGGCGCCGGGCGCCGAACAGGCCTTGCGCAAGCGCATCGCCAACGCCTGGCCGGCACTGGAAAAGCAAGGCCTGGCGCCTGGCGCATCACAGGACCGCCTGAAGTTCGTCGCCACCATCGAGGAATGCGTCCGCGATGCCGACTTCATCCAGGAAAGCGCGCCAGAGCGCCTGGACCTGAAACTCGACCTGCACGCAAAGATCAGCGCTGCCGCCAAACCCGACGCGATCATCGGTTCCAGCACTTCGGGTTTGCTGCCCAGCGAGTTCTACGAGTCGGCCAGCCACCCAGAACGCTGCGTGGTCGGCCACCCGTTCAACCCGGTGTACCTGCTGCCGCTGGTGGAAATCGTCGGCGGCAAGCGCACCGCCCCCGAGGCCATCGAAGCCGCCAAGGCCATCTACACCGCCCTGGGCATGCGCCCGCTTCACGTGCGCAAGGAAGTGCCCGGGTTCATCGCCGACCGCCTGCTCGAAGCCCTGTGGCGCGAGGCCCTGCACCTGGTCAACGACGGCGTGGCCAGCACCGGCGAGATCGACGACGCCATCCGCTTCGGCGCCGGCCTGCGCTGGTCGTTCATGGGTACGTTCCTCACCTATACCCTGGCCGGTGGTGATGCCGGCATGCGCCACTTCATGGCCCAGTTCGGCCCGGCACTGAAGCTGCCGTGGACCTACCTGCCGGCACCGGAGCTGACCGACAAGCTGATCGACGATGTGGTCGAAGGCACCGCGGAACAACTGGGCGAACGCAGCATCGCCGCACTGGAGCGCTATCGTGATGACACCCTGCTGGCAGTGCTGGAAGCGGTGAAGACCAGCAAGGCCAGCCACGGCATGGCTTTCGGCGATTGAGGAGACCGTGATGCCCGCACTGATCACCTACCGCACCCCAGTCCAGGAGGACTGGGTCGACTACAACGGGCATCTGCGCGATGCCTTCTACCTGCTGATTTTCAGCTATGCCACCGATGCGCTGATGGAGCGCATCGGCCTGGATGCCGACAGCCGTGGGCAGAGCGGTAATTCGCTGTTTACCCTGGAGGCACACATCAACTACCTGCACGAAGTGAAGCTGGGCACCGAGGTGTGGGTGCAGACGCAGATCATCGGCTTCGACCGCAAGCGCCTGCATGTCTACCACAGCCTGCACCGGGCGGGGTTCGACGAGGTGCTGGCGGCCAGTGAGCAGATGCTGCTGCATGTAGACCTGGCGGGGCCGAAGTCGGCGCCGTTCAGTGAGCGAAGTAATGAACTGCTGCAGGGGCTGGTGGACGAGCAACAGGGGCTGCCGCCGGCTGAGTACCTGGGCCGGGTGATAGCCCTGCCTACGCCAAACTGAGCAGTTCCCACAGGCTATGTATTCAGGCAAAAAAATAACCCCGGAAAGCCGTGAGCATCCGGGGCCAAGAGCGAGCAACATCCACTGTGCACAAACACGGGTGACCAAACCCTGCGCTGTGGTAGATGGCTTGAGTGTGCGCACTTCCCGGCAGGTGGATTTAGCCGTAAACGACCTGTTCTTAGCCAAAGCAGCCATGGCGCCATTCTGTTGTTGCGGGCATGTCGCCGGCGTCACAGAATCGGTCGTAAATCACAGCAGCACTCTCTTAGCGATAAAAGGGACAACAGCCATGATGCATGCGGATTTGATTGACCAGGACGATCTGGCAGGCCACCTGCGCGCGCGCGGGTTCGAGATTCCGGCCGGGGCTACTGCCGAGCAGGCCTGCGAAGCGGTAGTGCGTGGGCTGACCGAGCCCAATGCGCGGGCGCTGAAGGGGATGGTGGAGCAGATGTATACCGGTAGCGCGACGATTCTGCCGGCGGTGCGCCAGGCCATCGACAAGCAGCTGTTGCCAGCGTTGGCGCAATTCAACAAGCGCGCCTGACCGATTTTCCTGTACTGGCCTCTTCGCGGCGGTTCGACGCCTCGATAAACCCGCTCCCACAGGTACTGCACTGAACTCAAAAGCAGTGCAGTACCTGTGGGAGCGGGTTTACCCGCGAAGAGGCCAGTGCCGTTTCAGAGCCTTACACTGGCAAAGGTCGACTCGTTGCGCGCCTGGCTCAGGGCCGCCATCGGCCCGCTGTGCGGCGACAGGGTCATGGCCTGCGGGATCGGCATCATCGCTACCTGCTGCGCGGTGTTGGAACCCACGCGCTCGTCACGCGGCGGAATGCCGAAGTACTCGCGGTAGCACTTGGAGAAGTGCGGGGTAGACACAAAGCCGCACACCGACGCCACTTCGATGATCGACATCGGTGTCTGCTTCAGCAACTGCCGGGCGCGGATCAGGCGCAGCTTCAGGTAGTAACGCGACGGCGAACAGTGCAGGTACTTCTGGAACAGGCGTTCGAGCTGGCGGCGCGATACCGACACGTATACCGCCAGTTCGTCCAGATCGATCGGCTCTTCGAGGTTGGCCTCCATCAGCGCGACGATTTCCTGCAGCTTCGGCTGGTTGGTGCCAAGCATGTGCTTGAGCGGTACGCGCTGGTGATCCTGTTCGTTGCGGATGCGCTCGTAGACGAACATTTCGGAGATCGCCGCCGACAGCTCACGGCCGTGGTCGCGGCTGATCAGGTGCAGCATCATATCCAGCGGCGCAGTGCCGCCAGAGCTGGTGAAGCGGTTACGGTCGAGGGTGAACAGGCGGGTGCTCATGTTGACCCGCGGGTAGGCCTCCTGCATGGCCGCCAGGCATTCCCAGTGCACGCTGCAATCGAAACCATCCAGCAGCCCGGCACAGGCCAAGGCCCAGCTACCGGTGCATACCGCGCCCAGGCGGCGCGACTGCCGGGCCTGGCTTTGCAACCAGGTGACATGTTCGCGGGTGACGCTGCGCTGGATACCCACACCGCCGCAGACAATCACGGTATCGATGGGGGGCGCACTGTGCATCGCGGCGTCAGGGGTTATCTGCAAGCCATCGCTGGCCCACACCTGCCCACCATCGGCGGTGAGGGTGTGCCAGCGGTACAGCTCACGGCCGGACAGCTGGTTGGCCATGCGCAGCGGCTCGACGGCCGACGCCAGGGAAATCAGGGTGAAATTGTCCAATAGGAGAAACCCGATGGACTGGGGGGCTGTGCGGTTCTGGGTTGGGTTCCCGGAGGTGTACGACGTCATCGCGATTTCTCCTCACACAAATGCAGGGGTGTGCCTCAGGCGAGCACTGATTCTTGTTATGTATGGCCCCGGGTTCATGTGCAGGGGCGCTTTGGTGCCAATTTCAACGCAAACGCCGTGCCTGAAATTGAACGGCCATCCAAAAAAACCTGAAAGCGACGCCTTTGTTCGGCAAATCAGGTGCTTGGATCGCGTGGGCCAATCTTCGTAAAACGGGCGTGCTAGGCGCCGTGCGTGTAACGGCTGAGCAATTTGGTGACACGCGCAGTGTAGGATGCCCAGAAACGACACTCTTGAGTGTCACCGACAATGCCCACACTGATAGCGACACCCGACGATCGGTATGCGTCGCGTTGCACCATAAAGAGGCATTGGTGGCTGTGCTGCACCTGCGTCAAACTCAAGGGCCTCTTCGCGGGTGAACCCGCTCCCACAAGTACAGCACCGCGAGTAAGAGCAACGCAGTACCTGTGGGAGCGGGTTCACCCGCGAAGAGGCCCTTGAGGTCGGATCAAGCTATCAGCACTCGATCGCGCTGACCGCCAGGCCACCACGCGAGGTCTCTTTGTACTTGTCGTGCATGTCGGCCCCGGTATCGCGCATGGTGCGGATTACCTGGTCGAGGGAAATGAAGTGCTCGCCATCACCACGCAGGGCCATCTGCACCGCGTTGATGGCTTTTACCGCGGCAATCGCGTTGCGCTCGATGCACGGCACCTGCACCAACCCGCCGACTGGGTCGCAGGTCAGGCCCAAGTTGTGCTCCAGGGCAATTTCCGCAGCGTTTTCCAGCTGCGGCGGGGTTGCTCCCAGTACTTGTGCAAGGCCGGCAGCGGCCATGGCACAGGCCGAACCAACCTCACCCTGGCAGCCTACTTCGGCGCCGGAAATGGACGCGTTCTTCTTGCACAGGATGCCGACCGCCGCAGCGCTCAGGAAGAAGTCGGTCACACTCGACTCGTCCACCGCATCGCTGAAGCGCATGTAGTAATGCAGTACCGCCGGGATGATACCCGCCGCGCCGTTGGTCGGCGCGGTGACCATGCGCCCGCCGGCGGCGTTTTCTTCGTTGACCGCCAGGGCGAACAGATTGACCCACTCCATGGCGCTCATGGTCGAGCCGATCACGTTGGGCTTGCCGATTTCCTGAAGGCTGCGGTGCAGCTTGGCGGCGCGACGGCGCACGTTCAGCCCGCCGGGCAGCGTGCCCTCGTACTTCAGGCCGTTGTTGACGCACTCCTGCATGGCTTCCCAAAGCTTGCGCAGGCCAGCGTGAATCTCTTCTTCGCTACGCCAGACCTTTTCGTTAGCCATCATCAATTGCGACACGCTGAGGTCGTTTTGCTTGCACAGCTGCAGCAATTCGGCTGCGCTGTTGAAGTCATATGGCAGCACCGTCTGGTCGGCGTCCAGCACACCACTGGCCGCCTGCGCGGCATCGACCACGAAGCCGCCACCCACCGAGTAGTAGGTGTCGCGGTGCAACTCGCCCCGCTCGCCTTCGGCAATCAAGGTCATGGCGTTGGGGTGGTACGGCAGGTTCTCGTCCAGCAACAGCATGTCGCGGGCCCAGATGAACTGGATAGGCAGGCGCCCGTCCAGCTTCAGGGTATTGGTTTCGCGCAGGTCAGCGATCCGCGGCCCGATCTGGGTCGGGTCGATGGCGTCAGGCCAGTCGCCCATCAGTCCCATGATGGTGGCGTTGTCGGTGCCGTGGCCGACACCGGTGGCCGACAGCGAGCCATACAGGCGCACCTCGATCCGCTTTACCTGCTCCAGTTCGCCGCGCTCACGCAGCCCCTGGACGAACAGGGCGCCAGCACGCATGGGGCCGACGGTGTGGGAGCTGGAAGGCCCGACACCGATCTTGAACAGGTCGAACACGCTGATGGCCATTGTCGAATCACCTCTTGCTGGGCTTGTCTCTGCGCGCCATGCGCAGGGCGCGGCAGCTGCTAGGCTGAAGCAGCAGGCCGCCTTGAATGCACGCATCATCGGGCTTTTACCGCCCCCCTCGCCGTCTGCAACCGACGTACTTTTGTCCAGCAGCGCCGCGCTGTTTTTACCTAAGGAGCTGCCTCGCCAGGCCGTTTTCCAGCGGACTGGTGACGCAAAAATGCGGCCGAGGGGGTGGAAAAATCCATAAGCGACATCGCCCATACTGGATACGACCCGTTCCGTACTGGTTACGACCCCACCAGTAGGCGATTGCCCGGCGCTGGAGGATTATCGAAAGCGACTCGTAAAGCACGGCCACGCATCCTGCCCTCTGCAGGCCTTGTCGACCGGACACCCAGAAAGCCCGGCGACCACGCGAACCCGAAGACAAAATCCACAGGAGTCCATCCATGAAAGGTTCACTCTCGCTGTTGCTGGTTGC
Source organism: Pseudomonas persica (assembly GCF_900291015.1). Classification (GTDB taxonomy): domain Bacteria; phylum Pseudomonadota; class Gammaproteobacteria; order Pseudomonadales; family Pseudomonadaceae; genus Aquipseudomonas. The sequence goes on along the minus strand of NZ_OLKL01000006.1, from coordinate 145,645 downwards.
GATGCTGACCGCGCCCGTGCTGGCCCAGGCAGCCGAGCCCGAGCAGTGTAAGACGGTCAGGTTCTCGGATGTCGGCTGGACCGACATCACGGTCACCACTGCGACCACCAGCGTTGTGCTCGAAGCACTGGGTTACAAGACCCACACCACCATGATCTCGGTACCGGTGACCTACAAGTCGCTGGCCACCGGCAAGGACCTGGACGTGTTTCTCGGCAACTGGATGCCGACCATGGAGAACGACATCAAGCAGTACCGCGACGCCGGCACTGTAGAAACCGTGCGCGCCAACCTGGAAAACGCCAAATACACCCTGGCCGTGCCCCAGGCACTGTATGACAAGGGCCTGAAGGATTTCAGCGACATTGCCAAGTTCAAGCAGGAACTGGACGGCAAGATCTACGGCATCGAGCCCGGCAACGATGGCAACCGCACCATCCAGAGCATGATCGACAAGAACGCCTTCGGCCTGAAGGACGCCGGCTTCAAGATCGTCCAGTCCAGCGAGGCCGGCATGCTGTCGCAGGTCGACCGCGCGCAGAAACGCGGCGAGGCCCTGGTGTTCCTGGGCTGGGAACCGCACCCGATGAATACCCGCTTCAAGATGCAGTACCTGACCGGCGGGGACGAGTACTTCGGCCCCGACTTCGGCAAGGCGACCGTATTGACCAACACCCGCAAGGGCTATGCGCAGGAATGCAGCAACGTTGGCCAGCTGTTGAAGAACCTGTCGTTCGAGCTCAAGGATGAAAGCACCATGATGGGCTATGTCCTGGACGACAAGATGAAACCCGAGGCGGCTGCCAAGAAGTGGCTCAAGGACAACCCTGGCAAGCTGGATGCCTGGCTGGCCGGCGTCACCACCGTTGATGGCAAACCCGGCCTTGAGGCGGCCAAGGCCAAGCTGACGCAATAACGAAATACGCAATAGCGCTACCTCGGGGCAGGTCCGTGTCTGCCCCGGGTTGATTTCAATCTATGCAGGTGGAAGCTCGCTATCATGCTCATCGATCAGAAAATACCCCTGGGCCAGTACATCGCGTCGTTCGTCGAGTGGCTGACCCAGAACGGCGCGAGTTACTTCGACGCCATCGCGCAAGGCCTGGAGTTCATGATCCATGGCGTCACCAGTGCCCTGACTTTCTTCAATCCGTTCGTGCTCATCGCGCTGTTCGCCGCCTTGGCGCATTTAATCCAGCGCAAGTGGGCGCTGACCGCATTCGTTGCCCTGTCGTTCCTGCTGATCCTCAACCTGGGTTACTGGCAGGAAACCATGGAAACCCTGGCGCAGGTCACCTTCGCCACGGTGGTATGCGTGGCCATCGGCGTGCCACTGGGCATCGTCGCCGCGCACAAACCGATGTTCTATACCGCCATGCGCCCGGTACTCGACCTGATGCAGACGGTACCTACCTTCGTCTACCTGATCCCCACCCTGACCCTGTTCGGCCTGGGTGTGGTGCCGGGGCTGATCTCGACGGTGGTGTTCGCCATCGCCGCGCCGATCCGCCTCACCTACCTGGGCATCTGCGACGTCCCGCAGGAACTGATGGACGCCGGCAAGGCCTTTGGCTGCTCGCGGCGCCAGCTGCTCACCCGTATCGAACTGCCGCACGCGATGCCGAGCATCGCCGCCGGCGTTACCCAGTGCATCATGCTGTCGCTGTCGATGGTGGTGATTGCCGCCCTGGTCGGTGCTGACGGCCTGGGCAAACCTGTGGTCAACGCACTGAACACCGCCGATATTTCCCTGGGCTTCGAAGCGGGCCTGGCGATCGTGCTGCTGGCGATCATGCTCGACCGTATCTGCAAGCAACCGGACCTGCCGGTAAGGGGTGAAGCATGAGCATCATTCGTTTCGAAGACGTCGACGTCATCTTCTCCAACAAGCCGCGCGAGGCGCTGGCGCTGCTCGACCAGGGCAAGACCCGCGAGCAGATCCTCAAGCAGACCGGCCTGGTGGTAGGCGTCGAGAAGGCCAACCTGGACATCCAGAAGGGCGAGATCTGTGTGCTGATGGGCTTGTCCGGTTCCGGCAAGTCGAGTTTGCTGCGCTGCATCAACGGCCTCAACACCGTCAGCCGCGGCAAGCTGTTCGTCGAGCACGAAGGCAAGCACATCGACATTGCCCACTGCACCCCGGCCGAGCTGAAGATGATGCGCACCAAGCGCATTGCCATGGTGTTCCAGAAGTTCGCCCTGATGCCCTGGCTGACGGTGCGCGAGAACATCAGCTTTGGCCTGGAAATGCAGGGTCGCCCCGAGAAGGAACGGCGCAAGCTGGTTGACGAGAAGCTTGAGCTGGTGGGCCTGACCCAGTGGCGCAACAAGAAGCCGGACGAGCTGTCTGGCGGCATGCAGCAGCGCGTGGGCCTGGCCCGGGCGCTGGCGATGGATGCCGACATCCTGCTGATGGACGAACCGTTCTCGGCCCTGGACCCGCTGATCCGCCAAGGCCTGCAAGACGAGCTGCTTGGCCTGCAGGCCAAGCTGAGCAAGACCATCGTGTTCGTCAGCCACGACCTGGACGAGGCGCTGAAGCTGGGTAGCCGCATCGCGATCATGAAGGACGGGCGGATCATCCAGTACAGCAAGCCGGAAGAGATCGTGCTCAACCCGGCCGACGAGTATGTGCGCACCTTCGTCGCCCATACCAACCCGCTGAACGTGCTGTGCGGGCGCAGCCTGATGCGCAGCCTGGACAACTGCAAGCGGGTGAATGGCTCGGTGTGCATCGATCCCGGCATCGACTCGTGGCTGGACCTTGGCGAAGGTGGCTCGATCAAGCGCGCACGCCAAGGGCAGAACGGGCTTGACCTGCAGAACTGGGCACCAGGGCAGGATGTGGAGCTGCTGGGCCGCCGCCCAACGTTGGTAAATGCCGATATCGGCATGCGCGACGCGCTACAGATTCGTTACCAGACCGGCAACAAGCTGGTGTTGCAGGACAACGACAAGGTGGTGGGGATTCTTGGGGATACCGAGCTGTATCACGCCTTGCTCGGCAAGAATCACGGTTGATGCAATTGGGGCCGCGTTGCGGCCCATCGCCGGCAAGCCAGCTCCCACAGGGACAGCGCAGGCCCTGAGCCTTGTGCCGTCCCTGTGGGAGCTGGCTTGCCGGCGATGGGCTGCAAAGCAGCCCCAATCAATCGATCAGCGAACGACGATCCCGCGCGAAGCCATGTAGGCCTTGGCCTCCGGCACGGTGTATTCGCCAAAGTGGAAGATACTGGCCGCCAGCACCGCACTGGCATGCCCTTCCAGAATGCCGTCAGCCAGATGCTGCAGGTTACCCACCCCGCCCGAGGCAATCACCGGAATACCCAGCGCATCACTGATCGCACGGGTAACCCCCAGGTCGAAGCCGTTCTTCATGCCGTCCTGGTCCATGCTGGTCAGCAGGATCTCGCCAGCCCCCAGGCCTTCCATCTTCTTCGCCCATTCAACGGCATCCAGCCCGGTCGGCTTGCGCCCGCCGTGGGTGAAAATCTCCCAACGCGGCTCCTCACCCGGGCCGGACACCTTCTTGGCGTCGATGGCGACAACGATGCACTGCGAGCCGAAACGGTCCGCTGCCTCGCCGACAAACTCCGGGTTGAACACCGCGGCGGTGTTGATCGAGACCTTGTCGGCACCGGCATTGAGCAGGTTGCGGATGTCCTGCACGGTGCGCACGCCACCGCCCACGGTCAGCGGGATGAACACCTGGCTGGCCATGCGCTCGACGGTATGCAAGGTGGTGTCGCGGCCATCGACGCTGGCGGTGATGTCGAGGAAGGTGATTTCGTCGGCACCTTGCTCGTCGTAGCGACGGGCGATTTCCACCGGATCTCCGGCATCACGGATGTTCTCGAACTTGACGCCCTTGACCACCCGGCCGTTGTCCACGTCCAGGCAAGGGATGATGCGCTTGGCCAGTGCCATGGTTCAGTCCTCAGCCTTGGTAGTTGTCGCAGAAGGCCTGGGCCTCGGCGACATCGAGGGTGCCTTCGTAGATGGCACGGCCGGTGATGGCGCCGATGATGCCCGGGGCCTTGGCGTCCAGCAGGGCCTTGATGTCACCCAGGTTGTGGATGCCGCCCGAGGCGATCACCGGGATCGAGGTGGCTTCTGCCAGCGCCTTGGTGAACGGTACGTTGCAGCCCTGCATCATGCCGTCCTTGGCGATGTCGGTGTAGACGATCGCCGAAACGCCATCGGCCTCGAAGCGCTTGGCCAGGTCGATGACCTGCACCGAGCTCACTTCAGCCCAGCCGTCGGTGGCGACGAAGCCGTCCTTGGCGTCCAGGCCAACGATGACCTTGCCCGGGAAGGCCTTGCACGCTTCGGCGACGAACTCCGGCTGCTTGACCGCCTTGGTGCCAATGATCACGTAGCTGACGCCAGCCTTGACGTAGTGCTCGATGGTCTCCAGCGAGCGGATGCCGCCGCCGATCTGGATCGGCAGGGTCGGGTAGCGCTTGGCGATGGCAGTGACCACTTCACCGTTGACCGGCTGGCCTTCGAAGGCACCGTTGAGGTCGACCAGGTGCAGGCGGCGGCAGCCACCCTCGACCCACTTGGCGGCCATGCTCACCGGGTCGTCGGAAAATACCGTGGAGTCTTCCATGCGGCCCTGGCGCAGGCGCACGCAGGCACCGTCCTTCAGATCGATAGCGGGGATAATCAGCATGCTTGTTCCTCAGAAAGTCACGAGCTGCAAGCTTGCTTGAGGCTTGCAGCTCGAAGCTTGAAGCTATGGGTTACCAGCGCCCGTCCCAGGCGACGAAGTTCTGCAGCAGCTGCAGGCCATGGGTATGGCTCTTCTCCGGGTGGAACTGCACGGCAAAGCGCGAGCCATCGGCCAGCGCAGCGGCGAAATCGACCCCGTAATGGCCGCGGCCGACCACCTGGCCCGGCTTGCCGGCATTGATGTAATAGCTGTGCACGAAGTAGAACCGCGCACGGTCGGGGATGTCGTGCCACAGCGGGTGGTCGTTGGTCTGGCCGACTTCGTTCCAGCCCATGTGCGGCACCTTCAGGTGCTCGCCGTCTTCTTGCAGGTCTTTGCCGAAGAAACGCACCTGGCCGGGGAACAGGCCGATGCAGTCGACACCGTCGTTTTCTTCGCTGTGGTCAAGCAGTGCCTGCATACCCACGCAGATGCCGAGGAACGGGCGGTCCTGGCTGACTTCGCGCACCAGGCTGTCGAAGCCCAGGCGGCGGATTTCGGCCATGCAGTCGCGAATCGCGCCCACCCCCGGGAACACCACACGGTCGGCTTCGCGGATGACCGCGGCATCACTGGTGACCAGCACTTTACCGGCACCTACGTGCTCGAGCGCCTTGGCCACCGAGTGCAGGTTGCCCATGCCATAGTCGATTACGGCTACCGTCTGCATTTACAGGCACCCTTTGGTGGAAGGCATCTGCCCGGCCATGCGCTCGTCGAGGGTAATGGCCATGCGCAGGGCGCGGCCGAAAGCCTTGAACACGGTCTCGATCTGGTGGTGGGTGTTGTGACCACGCAGGTTGTCGATGTGCAGGGTCACCAGGGCGTGGTTGACGAAGCCCTGGAAGAACTCCTGGAACAGGTCGACATCGAAGCCACCAACGCTGGCGCGGGTGTACGGCACGTGCATCTGCAGGCCCGGGCGACCGGAGAAGTCGATGACCACGCGCGACAGCGCTTCGTCCAGCGGCACGTAGGCGTGGCCGTAGCGGAAGATGCCCTTCTTGTCACCGATGGCCTGGGCGAATGCCATGCCCAGGGTGATGCCGACGTCTTCGACGGTATGGTGATCGTCGATATGCGTGTCACCCTTGCACTCGATATCCAGATCGATCAGCCCATGGCGGGCGATCTGGTCCAGCATGTGTTCAAGGAAAGGCACACCGATATCGAATCGGGCCTTGCCACTGCCATCGAGGTTGATCGAGCACTTGACCTGGGTTTCCAGGGTGTTGCGCTCGACGGAAGCCTTACGTTCAACCATCACCAGCTCCGCAAAATCATTGGGCGAAAAGGTCTTCATTATAGGCCTAGAACGCGCCGGCTTGAAACGCGGATGACATATGGCAAAACGAGGAATTACGCAGGCTGGATACCGTTACAGGTCTATACAACCCGGTAATTTGGGATGGTCTGGGGCTGCTTTGCAGCCCATCGCCGGCAAGCCAGCTCCCACCTGGACCGCGCTGCCCTCAAGGCCTGTGCAGTACCTGTGGGAGCTGGCTTGCCGGCGATAGGGCCGGTACAGCCAGCGAAGTCAGCCGGTTTTACCGCTGATCAATGGAACAGCACCGCCGTCTTCTGCAGGGTAACCCACACCCCCCAGGCCAACGGCACGACCACCACCGCCCAGGCCAACAGCACCAGCGGCAGGCTTCCCGGCGCCGCCTTCCACTCCAGCGACCGCGCCCCGTCGGCGCCCTTGTCATGGCTCAACGCCCGCTCGGCAGCCAGTTCGGCATCGCTCATGAAATGCTTGTCGGCCACCGGTCGCACCAGCATGTTGCAGACAAAGCCCAGCACCAGCAGGCCGGCGAGGATGTACAGGGTCATGTCATAAGCAACTGCACGCTCCACCCCCGCTGCCAACTGATACTCGCGCAGGTAGGTGATCAGCACTGGCCCCAGCACCCCCGCCGCCGCCCAGGCAGTCAGCAGGCGGCCATGAATGGCGCCGACCATCTGCGTGCCGAACAGATCGGCCAGGTAGGCCGGTACCGTGGCAAAACCACCACCGTACATCGACAGAATGATGCAGAACGCCGCCACGAACAGCGCCACGTTACCCAGGTGCCCCATGTTCGGCACCAGGCTGTACAAGCCCACGCCCAGGGCGAAGAAGGCGAAATAGGTGTTCTTGCGGCCAATGTAGTCCGAGAACGACGCCCAGAAGAACCGCCCGCCGATGTTGAACAGGCTCAGCAGGCCGGTGAAACCGGCGGCGATCGCGGCAATCTGCGCCAGCTGGGCGCTGTTCAGCTCGCTGAAGCTCAGCCCGTTGCCCAGCAGCTTGCCGGCGAACACTTCCTGCAGCAACGGCGAAGCCATGCCGAGGATGCCGATACCCGCCGACACGTTCAGGCACAGCACCAGCCAGATCAGGACGAACTGCGGGGTCTTCCAGGCCACGCTGACGTGCACGTGGCGGTCGGTGACCATGGTGTTGCCAGCCTTTTTCAATGGGGCACTCCAGCCTGCGGGCTTCCAGCCGGTCGGCGGCACGCGATACGCCAGGGCACCGGCGGTCATGAACACGAAGTAGATCACCGCCATGACCACGAAGCTCTGCCACACACCCACTTCCTGCGCATTGCCAAAGTGGCCCATCAGCGCGGTGGCCAGCGGTGCACCGACCATGGCCCCACCGCCGAAGCCCATGATCGCCATGCCGGTGGCCATGCCGCGCTTGTCCGGGAACCACTTGATCAGGGTCGACACCGGCGAGATGTAGCCCAGGCCCAGGCCGATACCGCCGATTACCCCGGAGCCCAGCCACATCAGCCACAGCTGGTGGGTTTTCACGCCAATGGCCGAAATCAGCATGCCGCCGCACCAGCACAGTGCCGACACCAGGCCGGCCTTGCGCGGGCCGGCGTGTTCCAGCCAGCCACCCAGCACGGCCGCCGAGCAACCGAGGAAGACGAAGAACAGGGTGTAGATCCAGCTCAGCATGGAGATCGGCCAATCGCATTCGGCGCTGAACATACGGGCCAAGAAGCCCATGTCTGCCGCGCAGGCGACCGGGGCGGTGATGCCGAGGGCCTGCGACAGCGGTAGCCAGAACACCGAGAAGCCATAGGCCATACCGATGCACAGGTGAATGGCCAAGGCGGCTGGCGGGACCAGCCAGCGGTTGAAGCCCGGGCGGGCGATAATGCGCTCCTTCGACAGGAAACCTGGCGCACTGGCCAAGGTCCCCGCCGCGACAGTACTGCTCATGGATCAGATCCTTCTTGTAGGGAGGGTGCAGGCAAAGCGGCGCAAGGGTAGCAGCATCAAGTAGCGTAAAAGCAATCTGATATCGCTCATTTTTGCTCGACTGAAACGGTCATGTTCCCTGTGCCGGCCCTTTCGCGGGTGAACCCGCTCCCACAGGAATAGTGTCGAAACCTGTGGGAGCGGGCTCACCCGCGAAAGGGCCGGCACAGGCAAAACACTAAGCTGTCGAAAGCCGTACCATCTGATACATGCGTAGGAAATGCTCTGTATCTCTAGTCGGATACGCAGAGACAACTGCCGCGGCGCTATACTCTGGCGCTTGAATTTCAATAACGGACTACAAGGACTCGCCCATGAAAGCGTTCGGCAAAATCCTGGGACTTGGGCTTCTCGGGTTGCTGCTGATCATCGTGGCGCTGGGCTTCGCCCTGACCCACCTCTTCGATCCCAACGACTACAAAGACGAGATTCGCCAGCTGGCACGTAACAAAGCTCACGTCGAGCTGACCCTCAACGGTGACATTGGCTGGAGCCTGTTCCCGTGGCTGGGCCTGGAGCTGCACGAGGCGAGCATCGCTACCTTGAACAAACCCAAGGAGCCGTTCGCCGACCTGCAGATGCTCGGCCTGTCGGTGCGGGTGCTGCCACTGCTGCGCCGCGAAGTGCAGATGAGCGACGTGCGCGTCGAAGGCCTGAACCTGACCCTGGCCCGTGACGAACACGGCCATGGCAACTGGGAAGACATTGGCAAGCCGCTGCCCGTGCAGGCCGGCGCCAGCGCCGATACACAGGCCAGTGCTCCGGCCCAGGCACCGGCCGAACAGGTGTCGGTACCGGCCGCCAGCAACGAACGCGCCGTCAAGCTGGACATCGACAGCCTGACCGTGAACAACGCCCGCGTGCTGTACACCGATGCCAAGACCGGCCAGAGCTACAGCGCCGAAAGCATCCAGCTGAGCACCGGCCCGGTCCACGAAGGCGCGAACATTCCGCTCAAGGCCAGCGCCTTCCTCAGTGCCAGCCAGCCGAACATCAAGGCCCGCACCGAACTGGCCGGCGAGCTGCGCTTCGACCGCAAGCTCAAGCGCTACAACTTCGAAGACATGCGCCTGTCGGGCGAAACCTCGGGTGAGCCCACCGGCGGCAAGGCCGTGACCTTCGCCGCCCAAGGCCAGTTGCTGGTCGACCTGGCCGCCAATGTCGCCTCGTGGAACGGCCTGAAAGTCTCGGCCAACCAGCTGCGCGCCCTGGGCGAGCTGAACCTGCGTGACCTGGACAAGGCGCCACAGCTGAGCGGCGGCCTGTCCATCGCCCAGTTCGACCTGCGCACGTTCCTCGACAGCATCGGCCGCCCGCTGCCGGCCACCAACGACCCGGCGGCCTTCGCCAAGCTGGAGCTGGTCACCCGCCTGCAGGGCACGCCGAACAGCCTGGCCCTGGAAGACCTGGCGGTGAAGCTGGACGACAGCACCTTCAGTGGCCGCGTGGCCGTCGAAGACTTCGCCAAGCAGGCCCTGCGCCTGCAGCTCAAAGGCGATACCTTCAACGCCGACCGCTACCTGCCGGCCAAGAGCGAAGAAGCCAAGGGCGCCACCGCTGCACGCCAGGCCGAAGTCAAGCAACAAGAGGCCAGCGCGGTCGCCGGTGCCGGCACCACGCCGCTACCCAACGCCCCGACCCAGGTGGCCTGGAGCGACGACAAACTGCTGCCGGTCGACCGCCTGCGCGCCCTCGACCTGCAGGCCGACCTGGCCTTCGGCGCGCTGACCCTGGACAAATTGCCGATCGAAGACGCCCAGCTCAAGGCCATCGGCCAGGGTGGCCTGCTGACCCTGCAAACCCTGCGCGGTGAGCTGTACAACGGCACCTTCGAGGCCAAGGGCACCGTCGATGTGCGCCCTGCCGTGCCGCAACTGGGCGTCAATACCAGCATCCAGCGGGTGCCGGTGGAACACTTCATCAAGACCGAGGGCAAGGAACAGACGCCACCGGTCAAAGGCCTGCTGACCCTGACCAGCGACCTGACCGCCACCGGCAACAGCCAGAAGGCCTTGGTCGATACCCTCAACGGCAACGCCAACTTCGTCATCAACGACGGCGTGCTGGTCAATGCCAACCTGGAGCAGCAGCTGTGCCAGGCGATCGCCACGCTGAACCGCAAATCGCTCAATGGCCTGCCACGCGGCAAGGACACCCCGTTCCAGGAACTGCGTGGCAGCCTGGTGGTGCGCAATGGCGTCGCCAACAACCCGGACCTCAAGGCGCGCATCCCGGGCCTGAGCGTCAACGGCCATGGTGACCTCGACCTGCGCGTGCTGGGCATGGACTACAACGTTGGCGTGGTCGTCGAAGGCGACCAGCGCGCCATGCCGGACCCGGCCTGCCAGGTCAACGAACGCTATGTGGGTGTCGAAATACCGCTGCGCTGCCGCGGCCCGCTGGAGCTGGGCGCCAAGGCTTGCCGTCTCGACCAGAACGGCCTGGGCAAGGTGGCCGCCAAGCTGGCCGGCAACCGCCTGCAAGACAAGATCGATGAAAAACTCGGAGACAAAGTGAGCCCGGAAGTGAAAGAAGCGCTCAAGGGGCTGTTCAAGCGATGAGCCCCGAGCAGTTCTCCAGCGCTGTGCTGGATTGGTATGACGAACACGGCCGGCACGACCTGCCCTGGCAACAGGGCATCACCCCGTACCGGGTGTGGGTGTCGGAAATCATGTTGCAGCAGACCCAGGTCAGCACCGTGCTCAACTACTTCGACCGCTTCATGCAGGCCCTGCCGACCGTGCAGGCCCTGGCCGAGGCGCCGGAGGACGAAGTGCTGCACCTGTGGACGGGCCTGGGCTACTACACCCGGGCGCGCAACCTGCAAAAGGCCGCGAAGATCGTCGTCGAACAGCATGGCGGTGAATTCCCGCGCAGTGTCGAGCAGCTCACCGAGCTGCCCGGCATCGGCCGCTCCACCGCCGGCGCCATCGCCAGCATCAGCATGGGCATCCGCGCACCGATCCTCGACGGCAACGTCAAGCGCGTGCTGGCCCGCTATACCGCCCAGGCCGGCTACCCTGGCGAGCCCAAGGTAGCCAACCAGCTGTGGGCCACGGCCGAGCGCTTTACCCCAAAACAGCGCGCCAACCACTACACCCAGGCGATGATGGACATGGGTGCCACGCTATGCACCCGCAGCAAGCCCAGTTGCCTGATCTGCCCGCTGCGGCGCGGCTGCGAAGCGCACCTGCACGGTGAAGAAACCCGCTACCCCGAGCCCAAACCGCGCAAGGCCCTGCCGCAACGGCGCACGCTGATGCCGCTGCTGGCCAACCACGAAGGCGCCATCCTGCTTTACCGCCGCCCGTCCAGCGGCCTGTGGGGTGGCCTGTGGAGCCTGCCGGAGCTGGACGATATCGCCCAGCTCGACGACCTGGCCTACCAGCACGGCCTGCGCCTGGCTGGCAGCCGCGCCATGGACGGCCTGACCCATACCTTCAGCCACTTCCAGCTGGCGATCGAACCCTGGCTGGTGCGCGTCGACCCGGTCGGCCAGCACGTGGCCGAGGCCGACTGGCTCTGGTATAACCTCGCCACCCCGCCGCGCCTGGGCCTCGCCGCCCCGGTGAAAAAGCTGCTCAAACGCGCGGCCGACGAATTGATTGCAGGAGACGCCCGATGACCCGCACCGTTATGTGCCGCAAGTACAAAGAACAACTGCCAGGCCTGGAGCGCCCGCCCTACCCCGGCGCCAAGGGCCAGGACATCTTCGAACACATCTCGCAGAAGGCCTGGGCCGACTGGCAGAAGCACCAGACCATGCTGATCAACGAAAAGCGCCTGAACATGATGAACGCCGAGGACCGTAAATTCCTCCAGGGCGAGATGGACAAGTTTTTTGCCGGCGAAGAATACGCCCAGGCGGAAGGCTACGTTCCCCCCTCGGAATGACCCCACGGAACGTAAGCGACGGAATTAATTTAAAATTTTTTCAAAAAGTCGTTGACGAGCGGTCTGAAAGTCTATTTAATTCACCTCGTCGCCCAGATAGCTCAGTCGGTAGAGCAGAGGATTGAAAATCCTCGTGTCGGCGGTTCGACTCCGTCTCTGGGCACCACCTTCAAGCTTCTGGTGGTTGCAAAGTTACCCGAAGCGACAACAAGAAACCCGCCTAGTGCGGGTTTTTTGTTGTCTGTGATTTTTTTGCTCATTGACCAGCATCAAATAGCCATCAAACGCTCACCTACATAATCGAAGACGGACATCCGAATCGATTTGCAAGGAACTCCATGAGCGAAGAATCCCCCCTCCTGCTCCCCGCCCCCAGCGAGCCCGCCATCACCAAAGCCCGCACGCGCCGTCCACGCCAGCGCAAGCCGGAACTGACGATCACCAGCATCAGCCAGCAGCCCGCTGCTCTGGAAGTTGCCACCGCCCCCAAGGGCAGCAACGAAGACAGCACCTCGGCCCGCCTGCCTGCCACCTACCCCTACCGCACCCGCCTGCGCCGCCAGGACTACGAAAAGGCCAAGCACGCGCTGCAGATCGAGTTGCTGAAGGTACAGAGCTGGGTGAAGGAAACCGGCCAGCGCGTGGTGATCCTGTTCGAAGGGCGCGATGCGGCAGGCAAGGGCGGCACCATCAAGCGGTTCATGGAACATCTCAACCCTCGTGGTGCGCGTATCGTTGCCCTGGAAAAGCCTTCCGAGCAGGAAAAAGGCCAGTGGTACTTCCAGCGCTATATCGAGCATTTGCCCACGGCAGGTGAAATGGTGTTCTTCGACCGCTCCTGGTACAACCGCGCCGGGGTCGAGAAGGTGATGGATTTCTGCACGCCGCTGCAGTACCTGGAATTCATGCGCCAGGCCCCGGACCTGGAGCGGATGCTGTGCAACAGCGGCATCCTGCTGTTCAAGTACTGGTTCTCGGTGAACCGCGAAGAGCAGTTGCGCCGCTTCATCTCACGCCGCGACGACCCGCTCAAGCACTGGAAACTGTCGCCCATCGACATCAAGTCGCTGGACAAGTGGGACGACTACACCGCTGCCAAGGAAGCGATGTTCTTCCATACCGACACGGCCGATGCACCGTGGACGGTGATCAAGTCCGATGACAAGAAGCGTGCACGAATCAACTGCATTCGGCATTTTCTGCATGCGCTGGACTACCCGGGCAAGGACCACAGCGTGGCCCATGCGCCGGATGCGCTACTGGTAGGGCGAGCTTCCCGCGGCTTCGAGGAAGATGAGGCAGAGCCGCAGGCCAGTTGACTCGTCGAGGCTGCTTTGCAGCCCCCTTCTGCGACACTTGGGTTTCCCCGGCAACTGCGCTTCAATACGCGCACTTTCAGGCAACCCCAGGATTCTCCATGGCTACCCCAACCAAACAACAGAAACGCGCCAAGCGCGCCGCCAGCAAGGCCAAGCAGAACCGCATGGTACGCAGTGGCCAGGCGGTCAAGGCCAGTGCCGGCGACAGCGCCAGCATCGAGCAGGTGTACAACAAGGCCATGGAGTCGGGCAGCTACGACCCGCTGTTCAAGAAGATGAAGGAAGCCCAGGAAGGCGGCCTGGTGCCGATGATCTCGGTGTTCCTGGTGGACCCGCTGCTGGCCCTGGTGCTCAAGGGGCACAAGGAAGAACATGCCACCGACTACATCGTGCTGGTGTTCAACGCCTACCGCAAATGGCTGGACGGGGCTGATGAAGAAGCCACCATGGCCTGGCTGGAGAGCGATGAGTTCCAGGCAGCCTATGTAGCGGCCTCAGAGCTGGTTGCCAAGCAGCAACAGAAGCAGTTTGGCTGATATCGCTGCGCAACCTATCCCGGCCTCTTCGCGGGTAACCCGCTCCCACAGGGCCCGCGCCGGCATCAAGGCCTGCGGCGAACCTGTGGGGGCGGGTTTACCCGCGAAAGGGCCGGAACAGACAACAAAAAAGGCCGCGCCCCACACAGGACGCGGCCTTTTCATTTCAGCCAGCGCGGATCAGTTATCCAGCGCCACCCGCCCGGCAGCTTCACGCTTGCGATGCACCAGCAAGCCAGCCGCCACCACACCAATACTCAGCAGTGCGGTCGCGATGATTTCGGCGCGGTGGTCCTCACGCAGCGCCATCACCACCAGAATGGCAATGATGAAGGCAATGGTCGCCCAGGTCAGGCCCGGGAACAGCCACATCTTGAAGGTGATCTTCTCGCCGCGGGCTTCACGCTGGGCGCGCATGCGCAGCTGCGATACGGCAATCACCAGGTACACCAGCAGTGCAATGGCACCGGAGCTGGCCAGCAGGAACTCGAATACCTGGGCCGGGGCCACGAAGTTGGCGAACACGCAAAGGAACGCCGCTGCGGTGGACAGCAGTACCGCCACGTGCGGGGTCGCCGCCTTGGTGGTGCGCTGGGCAATGACCGGGGCGTCACCACGCTTGCTCAGCGAGAACAGCATGCGCGACGAGGTGTACAGCGCCGAGTTCAGGCAGCTGGTCACGGCAACCAGCACCACGATGTCGACGATCAGCTTGGCATTCGGCACGCCAATGCGGCTCAGCACGGTCTGGTAGGAACCGGTCTCGGCCAGCGCCGGGTCGTTCCACGGCACCAGGGCCACGACCAGGAAAATCGACACCAGGTAGAACAGGCAGATACGCCAGATCACCGAGTTGGTGGCGCGGCTGATCTGCCTGCCCGGGTCCTTCGACTCGGCAGCGGCGATGGTGACGATTTCGGTACCCATGAACGAGAACATGGTGGTCAGCATGGCTGCCAGCACCGCGCCCAAGCCGTTAGGCATGAAGCCCTGGGTATCGAACAGGTGGCTGGCACCGCTCACCTGGCTGCTCGGCACAAAGCCGAACAAGGCAGCACAACCCACGGCGATGAAGCCGATGATCGCCAGCACCTTGAGCAGGGCGAACCAGAACTCGAACTCACCGTAGTTCTTCACGCTGCACAGGTTGGTCAGAGTCAGCGCCAGGGTAATGATGAGGGAGAAGGCCCACAGGTCAACCGCTGGGAACCAGGCATGCAGAATGGCCGCGGCGGCGTTGGCCTCCAGTGGAATCACCAGTACCCAGAACCACCAGTACAGCCAGCCAATGGTGAAACCGGCCCAACGCCCGATGGCGCGGTCGGCATATGTAGAGAACGAACCGGTGTCTGGCGAAGCGACCGCCATTTCACCCAGCATGCGCATCACCAGCACGACCAGCGTACCGGCGGCGGCGTAAGCCAGCAGCACGGCCGGGCCGGCAGCGGCGATGGCGTGCCCGGAGCCTACGAACAGGCCGGCACCGATGACGCCGGCGATGGACAGCATGGTCACATGCCGTTGTTTGAGCCCCTGAGCGAGGTCATTGGAATTGTTACCGCTCATTGAAACTACCTTTGTAAGGAGTGGACCACTCCGACTGCGGGTTACGGAGCGCGCCAGGGGTTGACCTAGGCGTCACTGCAATCGGCGGTTTCCTACTGGCAATAAGCGCGCCATGTGCTGAACGCACTCGTCAGAAAAGCCGGCGGGCCTTTTAACATGAGGTTTGGAGGGCTTTCCGCCAATCCCTGACCGAAAGACCATCAAATCATCGGATTACTGAAATACCCACTTACAAACGCACCAAAGGTGCTCCCCGGTAACACCCGTGCACCACTGCAATGCCAAAAAGTGCAACCTCAAGGTACAACCCGATATCTCGCAAAGGCCTTCGCGGGTAAACCCGCGCCTACAGGGTCGTCTGGCTGATAAGTCAGGTTTACCCCGTCGAATGGTCTAAAACCGCTTCCAAGAGCCGGCCAAAGCTGGCACCATCGCGCCTTTTTTCATCAAGGCTCTGGTGCTGGGCGAGACCTTCGCGGACATCCGCGCGACGTTACGCTGTAGCGATGCGACAAACTGCCCCACCAGCGCCCCGAGTCCCCGGCGACCCTGTTGGCCGTGATAATGCCGCTATGCTAGCTTGGCGCACGCCAGGAAGGCCCCCAACAGCTGGGAACGCACCCGAACACATGAGGACCGCACATGGCTCAGGCCACGCCCGCGCTGGAAATCCGCAATCTGCACAAACGCTACGGCGAGCAGGAAATTCTCAAGGGCATTTCGCTGACCGCTCGCGACGGTGACGTGATCTCCATCCTGGGGTCGTCCGGCTCCGGCAAGTCCACCCTGCTGCGCTGCATCAACCTGCTCGAGAACCCGCACCAGGGCGAAATCCTGGTCGCCGGTGAAGCCCTCAAGCTCAAGGCCGCCAAGAACGGCGACCTGGTTGCCGCCGACAACCGCCAGATCAACCGCCTGCGCAGCGAGATCGGCTTCGTCTTCCAGAACTTCAACCTGTGGCCACACATGTCGATCCTCGACAACATCATCGAGGCACCACGCCGCGTGCTCGGCCAGAGCAAGGCCGAGGCCATCGAAGCCGCCGAAGCCCTGCTGAACAAAGTCGGCATCTACGACAAACGCCACAGTTACCCCGCCCAGCTTTCCGGTGGCCAGCAACAGCGCGCCGCCATTGCCCGTACCCTGGCCATGAAGCCCAAGGTCATCCTGTTCGACGAGCCAACTTCGGCGCTCGACCCGGAAATGGTCCAGGAAGTGCTAAACGTTATCCGCGCATTGGCCGAAGAAGGCCGTACCATGCTGCTGGTGACGCACGAGATGAGCTTTGCCCGCCATGTGTCCAGTGAAGTGGTCTTCCTGCACCAGGGCCTGGTCGAAGAGCAGGGATCGCCGCAGCAGGTCTTCGAAAACCCGACCTCGGCGCGTTGCAAGCAATTCATGTCCAGCCACCGCTAACGGAGCAATACATGCACACTTACAAGAAGTTCCTCCTGGCAGCTGCTGCCACGCTGGTGATGTCGGCCAATGCCCTGGCCGCAGAAAAACTGCGCATGGGTATCGAAGCTGCCTACCCACCGTTCAACAACAAGGATGCCAGCGGTAACGTGGTCGGCTTCGACAAGGACATCGGCGACGCCCTGTGCGCCAAGATGAAAGTCGAGTGCTCGGTCGTCACCTCCGACTGGGACGGCATCATCCCGGCCCTGAACGCCAAGAAGTTCGACTTCCTGGTGTCGTCGCTGTCGATCACCGACGAGCGCAAGCAGGCCGTGGACTTCACCGAGCCGTACTACTCCAACAAGCTGCAGTTCATCGCGCCGAAAAACGCCGACTTCAAGACCGACAAGGCCTCGCTCAAAGGCAAGGTGATCGGTACCCAGCGCGCCACCCTGGCTGGCACCTGGCTGGAAGACAACTACGGTGACGACGTACAGATCAAGCTGTACGACACCCAGGAAAACGCCTACCTCGACCTGGTTTCCGGCCGCATTGACGGCATCCTCGCCGACAAGTACGTGCAGTACGAGTGGCTGAAGAGCAAAGACGGCTCGAACTTCGAGTTCAAGGGCGAGCCAGTGATGGACAGCGACAAGATCGGTATTGCCGTGCGCAAGGGTGACACCAAGCTGCGCGACGACCTGAACAAGGCCCTGGCAGAAATCAAGGCCGACGGCACGTACAAGAAGATCAACGACAAGTACTTCCCGTTCAGCATCGAATGATCCGCCCCGACCGGCGCGCCCCTGCGGCGCGCCAGTCCCTAGAATGACCTGCCCATGAATATCGACCTGCACGGATTCGGTCCGGCCATGATGGCTGGCACCCTGATGACCGTAAAACTGGCGCTTTGCGCCTTGCTGCTGGGCCTGGTTTTGGGCCTGCTCGGCGCCCTGGCCAAGACCTCCTCGATCAAGCCGCTGCAATGGCTTGGCGGCTTCTACTCGACCCTGGTGCGCGGCGTGCCCGAACTGCTCTGGGTGTTGCTTATCTATTTCGGCACCGTCGGGTTGATGAACGCCCTCGGCGAAGCCCTTAACCTGCCGGGCCTGGAACTCAGCGCCTTCGCCGCCGGCGTACTCGCCCTGGGCCTGTGCTTCGGCGCCTATGCCACCGAAGTGTTCCGTGGTGCCATCCTGGCGATCCCCAAGGGCCACCGTGAGGCCGGCCTGGCACTGGGCCTGTCCAAGGGCCGCATCCTGTCGCGGATCATCCTGCCGCAGATGTGGCGCATCGCCCTGCCCGGCCTTGGCAACCTGTTCATGATCCTGATGAAGGACACCGCCCTGGTGTCGGTGATCGGCCTGGAAGAAATCATGCGTCATGCGCAAATCGGCGTGACCGTGACCAAAGAGCCATTCACCTTCTACATGGTCGCGGCCTGCATCTACCTGAGCCTGACCATCATTGCCATGACCGGCATGCACTTCATGGAAAAACGCGCCGCTCGCGGCTTTGCGAGGGCTGAATAATGAATTGGGAAGTCATCATCAAATGGCTGCCACGCCTGGCCCAGGGCGCGACCCTGACCCTGGAGCTGGTGGCCATCGCGGTGGTTGCCGGGTTGATCCTGGCCATCCCGCTGGGCATCGCCCGCTCCTCGCGCCACTGGTACGTGCGCGCGGTGCCGTTCAGCTACATCTTCTTCTTCCGTGGCACGCCGTTGCTGGTGCAGCTGTTCCTGGTCTACTACGGCCTGGCGCAGTTCGACACGGTGCGTACGAGCTCGCTGTGGCCGTACCTGCGCGATCCGTTCTGGTGCACCGTGCTGACCATGACCTTGCACACGGCTGCCTACATCGCCGAGATCCTGCGCGGCGCGCTGCAGTCGATCCCCAAGGGTGAGATCGAGGCGGCACGGGCGTTGGGCATGTCGCGGGGCAAGACGCTGTTCTACATCATGCTGCCACGCGCTGCGCGCATCGGCCTGCCGGCGTACAGCAACGAAGTGATCCTGATGCTCAAGGCCAGCGCCCTGGCCAGTACCGTGACCCTGCTGGAACTGACCGGCATGGCCCGTACCATCATTGCCCGCACCTATCTGCCGGTAGAGATCTTCTTTGCCGCCGGGTTGTTCTACCTGGTGATCTCGTTCGTGCTGGTGCAGGGCTTCAAGCTGCTGGAGCGCTGGTTGCGCGTGGATGCGTGCCAGGGCCGCTGAGACCTCCTGGCCTTCTTCGCGGGTTCACCCGCGAAGTGGCCTCAAAACCCAACACACGTCCCCCCCATGCCCAACCACCTCCACAGCCCCCACCTAAGCCCCCGCTTCCAGGCCCTCGACCAGTTCCTGCTCGAGCACCAGCAGCTGTGGAAACCCCGCCCCTTCACCACCCTGCAACTGGGCTGGGAAACCGAATATCCCGAGCTTGCCGCCCACCTGCGCCAATGCTCCCTGGCAGACGCCGAAACCGACAGCACCGTTGCCCCCTTGCCTGCCCCGTTCCCGCAACTGGCACAGCAAGCCCGACAGCTTTCGGCACTCGGCTACCTCCCGGAAACCGATCTGCCCCCCGCCGCGCACCGCCTCGACGTCGCCGTCCCCGGCCGCAAATGGCAACAGATCGAAGCCTTCGCCAGCCACCTGGCGTTCCGCGGACAGCCCCGTCACTGGCTGGACTGGTGCTCCGGTAAAGGCCACCTCGGCCGCCGCCTGCTGCAACCCGGCCAGCAGCTGACCTGCCTGGAATACGATGCCGAACTGGTAACCGCCGGCCAGGCCCTGAGCGCGCACCACCACCTGCCAGCGCAGCACATGCACCAGGATGTGATGGCCAACGACAGCGCCCGCCACCTGGCTGGCGACAAAAGCGTGGTCGCCCTGCACGCCTGTGGTGACCTGCATGTACGCCTGATGCAACTGGCCAGCCAGCAAGGTTGCCGGCAACTGGCCGTGGCGCCCTGCTGCTACAACCGCATTGCGGCGCAGCAGTACCAGGCGCTATCCACAGCCGCGCAGGCATCGAGCCTGCAACTGTCGCTGGACGACTTGGGCCTGCCCCTGAGCGAAACCGTTACCGCCGGCGCCCGCGTGCGGCGCCAGCGTGACACCTCGATGGCCCGGCGCCTGGGCTTCGACCTGCTGCAGCGCCAGCAGCGCCAGAATGGCGAATACCTGCCGACGCCATCGCTGCCCGTGGCCTGGCTGGAGAAGCCCTTCGCGGAATACTGCCGCGACCTGGCCGAACTCAAGCAACTGCAACTGACTGGCAACCCGGACTGGACAGCCCTGGAAACTGCCGGCTGGCAGCGCCTGGCCGAGGTCCGCAACCTGGAACGCGTGCGCAACCTGTTCCGCCGGCCGCTGGAGCTGTGGTTGGTACTCGATCGCGCCCTGTTCCTCGAAGAACAAGGCTACAACGTGCGCCTTGGCCTGTTCTGCGACTATCCACTCACCCCACGCAACCTGCTCATCCTCGCCGAACGCGACTGTTAGCCGCAGCACAACCTGTGGATAACTCTGTGAACAAGCTTGTGATTACCTGTTGGATCCAAGCGCTATTTCAAGCACTCGGCTTATTCCGGCTTGTGCGTCAAGGCCAGTAAAAACAGGCGTTTGCGCAAAGACCGGCGGTGTGGCTGTCCGGCATGCCTTTCGCGCAAGGCGCCGATGCCACTTGTGCATAAACATTTCTTGTGGTTGGGGACTGCGGCTAAAGCCTTACCCAGAATGGCCTGATTTGCGCGGTCTCTTGTGGGAGCGGCCTTGTGTCGCGAAAGGGCTGCAACGCAGCCCCAGCGATCTCTGCAAATACGCCAAAAACGGGGGCCGCTTTGCGGCCCATCGCGACACAAGGCCGCTCCCACACAGACCGCGTCAGGGCTCAATGCGCCTTGTTCTTGGCAATCTCGATATCGTTCATCAGCGCCTTGGCCATGTCGCACAGATAATCGGCGGCGCCGAGGAATTTATGGTCGTCCTCCATATCCCCCTCGCGCACCAGGTGCTTGATGTAGCCCATCAGGATCGAGACATGCTCGTAGGCAGCATCGACCGGGACGCCGGGCTCGACGCGTAGCAGGTTGAGGGATGGGTTACCGGCTGCGAGGAAGGTTTCCACGCCTGCGGTGGTGATAGGTTCGACAATGGTTTTCTTCATGGCATAAGTCCTTACTCGAGGGAGGAACTGCCACAAATCTTTCTCACGGATTGGGGTGGCAGCCGTACGCGGGGTGAGAAACCGGTCGAATAAGGAAGCCCGGCCAGACCGAAGTCTGCCCGCGTACGGCCACCATAAATGGGTAGCGCTTATTCGAGGAGGGTTCTCACACCCGGTCGCCTGAGCGACCCGAGAACGGTATCCGTGAGCCATTTCCCCGACAACAGCGCTACTTCGGCGGCGCGCGTAGGATAGTTCCGAAGCCACCAAACCCTGAAGCTTTTAGCCCCCAAGTTCAGAATCTTCGTACAACTGATGACCCCTTCGCGGGTAAACCCGCTCCCACAGGTACCAAACAAGATGTGAGAACAGTGATATCCCTGTGGGAGCGGGTTCACCCGCGAAGAGGCCAGAACAGGCAACAAAAAGCTAAAGCCCCACCGCAGATCCCCACCCAACGGTGTATCATCCACCCCCCAAATCATTAAAAAGTGACGTCGCGCGCTGCCCGCCAGCCCCGCGACCTTCTGGCGTTGCGCCAGAACCGACATGGACTAACGGACCCGACCATCGTGACCCAGACCAAGCCCTTCGCCCTGCTGACCCTCACCCTGGCCCTGACCGGCTGCGCCAGCGGCACCGCCCCGCACCACCCCAGCAGCCTGGGCTGGAACCACCCCGGCATGCAGCTGGGCGGCGACAACGGCCTGCCCCTGCGCAGCGAAAGCCCCTGCCGCAAGCGCGGTTGCGACAACGACAAGCTGTTCTTCAACCCGGGCAAAAGCGAGCCAAGCGTCACCACCATTCACCGCGGCTGGTAGGAAAATTCTTCTTTTGGGCCGGTGACTTAGGTCATTTGCGAACATTCGCAACGAAGTGGTTTACAGGCGCCAACCGATCGTTATAATGACGCCCCATTGCCGGTATAGCTCAGATGGTAGAGCAACTGACTTGTAATCAGTAGGTCCCGGGTTCGATTCCTGGTGCCGGCACCATTCAAGGTTCCATAGAAAGCTTTCAAAATCTCTGGAACCCCCGAAAAACCCGCCTTCTGGCGGGTTTTTTCGTTTTGGCGTTCCGTCGGATTCCGAGGGTAGCCAGCGTTAATAAGGGTAGTTTTAAGGATAGAGGTCCGTTTCGATATCGGAGACTACCCTTATGGCCCGCACCACTGCGCCGCTTACAGACACCGCCTGCCGCACGGCAAAGCCCAGAGAGCGCGAGTACAAGCTTTTCGACGGCGACGGTCTCTACCTGCTTGTGCAACCCAACGGCCGCAAAGGCTGGCGGCTCAGGTACGTGAAACCCGATGGCCGCGAAGGCCTGACCGCCCTCGGCAGCTACCCGGTAGTCGGGCTGGGTGACGCACGCCGCAAGCGCTTCGAGATCAAGCAGCAGCTCGCCAACGGCATAGATCCCATCCAGTACAAGCAACAAACCAAGACTCAGGCCGTGATCAACGGTCGGAGCTTCGAAAGCGTTGCGCTCGACTGGCACGCGAGCATGGTGCCGAAGTGGGCGCCCGGCCACGCCAAGACTGTACTCAGCCGATTGAAAACCCACGTGTTCCCTTTAATCGGTGCCAGAGCAATCGTTGAGCTGGACACCCACGACCTCATGCAGCCACTGGAGGCCGTGACGAAGCGCGGCACCATTGATGTGGCGCTCCGGATCAAGAACTACCTGCAAAGCATCATGCGTGAAGCCAAACGGCTGCGACTGATTACGGCGAACCCGGCTCATGACCTCGATGGCTCGATCAAGACACCACGGGTAACTCACCGACCCGCACTACCCTTATCGCGGCTGCCAGAGCTACTGGCATGCATCGAGGACTACAGAGGTCGCCCGCTCACGAGCCTCACGGTGATGCTGTCGTTACATGTATTCGTACGCTCCAGCGAACTGCGTTTCGCCCGTTGGAACGAGTTCGACCTCAAGCGCGGAATCTGGGAGATTCCCGACACCCGCCCGGCGCTGGACGGCGTGCCGTTTTCCACAAGGGGTACGAAGATGGCCGGGGACATTCACGTTGTACCCTTATCGCCGCAGGCAGTGGCCTTGCTTGAGCAAATCCACGCGATCACCGGCAAGTTCGACCTGGTGTTCGCGGGAGATGCCAAACCGTGGAAACCGATGTCCGAGAACACGGTGAATGCCGCGCTCAGGACGATGGGCTACGACACCAAGGTGGATATCTGCGGCCACGGATTCCGAGCCATGGCGTGCAGTGCGCTGGTCGAGTCCGGGCTGTGGTCAGAGATAGCGATCGAGCGCCAGATGAGCCACAAGGAACGCAACAACGTGCGGGCGGCTTATACCCACAAGGCCGAGTTCCTCGAAGAGCGCCGGATGATCATGACCTGGTGGAGCCGGTTTCTGGAGGCGAACCGCGAGGACCATGTGACGCCGCATGAGTTTGCCAAGCAGACGGGCGAGAACGTCACGCGGCTTCGCAGTGCCAAGAGGACCGAGTAACCCGCCGCACCACCACCTCAACTCGCTGTGAAGTTACCCACAGCACCGTATGAAGCTCTTCCGCGCGGGTCCTTTCAAACGGGGCTGCAAAGCCGCCCCGTTTGAAAGGACCATACCTAAGAAAAAAACTGCTGGCACAGCTTACGTCTGTGGAAAACCACTGATGTCCACCGGGGGATAGTTTTATCCACAGGCGCTAAATCCCTGATATCGCGCTGCTTGACGAATATTGTCCACAAGCGTAGACCGGGAGTCGCAAGAGCTGTCGATGACAGCACCCCAGGTGACCCGAACCTTAAAGGTCACGCCGCTCCCGCGGTGGTTCACCCGCAAGTACGATTCGCGTCCGGCAGCTCGTACGGTCACTACCCATGTGATGGATGCCAACTCAATATCGTTGCCCCTGCGGCAACCACCCTACCCATCTGCTCAGCAGCAACCTATCCGCTTGGCCATTTCGCGTGCGCCAACCTGCGCCCGTCTCTTTCTCCTGGAAAGAGACGGGCGCTCCTGACACTGCTGCAGCCCTGATCGCACATGGCTCAGCGACAATTCCCCTCGTGACAATTGGCGTGACAAACGCCGATGTCACCAGCAACAGCCATGCAGATGATGGTGCCGCAGACCAAGGAATGGACTGCACCTGACTGACAGTCAGGCATGCCCCGGTCATCGCATCGCTGCGTTCACCCGGCTCAGGATCTCGCGGCACTGGTCTCGTCAGCCAATGCAGCCTCCACCCGCCCACCGGTAACGGTGCTCAGGAGGCCAGATCATGAGATGCCCTTGCTCCCGGAAGTAAGGAGCCGCCAGTCCCGCGTTAGAGGACATCCCCACAGGTCGCAGGGGCCTTGATCCCTGATAACACTCAACATTCTTGGCGGGATGACGTGGGGCGAGGATCGGAGAACGGTAGATGAGGTGATCGGCATGGCATTGGTGGGTAGACGCGATGGCCGCAATTTCGGTTACGGCAGGCAACTGAGCTACGCAGGGCCGCAGGCGTTGAAAGACATGTTCGGCGGCGGCCACTACGGCACGGTCAAGGCACACTGTGATCGGTGGCAGGCATTCGTGAAGTGGTGCCGCTCCGAACAGGGGCCCGGTATCAATGATGCGCGGCAGATTGATCGAAAGGTGATGGCCGACTATGCGGCGTACCTGCGCGAGGTGGTTAAGCGCGGTGACCTCACGGTCAGCACCGCACAAAACCGACTGTCCAGCGTTAACAGGACCATGGCTGCGCTTCGCGGTGATCAGTACGTGAAATTGCCCAGCCCGAGTAAGGCGTTGGGTATGCAGCGCACCGGAGTTCGCCACTCGGTGCCGCAGGGACAAGATCGCGAACAGGTTAAACAGATCGTCGATGCGCTTTGCCGGCATCATCAGCTACGAGCCGCTGCGATTGTTCTGTTGGCGCGAGCCACCGGTATGCGCTTGCGTGAGGCCATCTTGGCTGACCTGCCACGGCTAAGCCGTGAGGCTAACAACCTAGGCAAGATCAATATTCAGGATGGCACCAAAGGCGGACGCGCCGGTGCCTCGGCGCCACGTTGGATAACAGTGGACGATCATATTCGTGGTGCACTTGAGTTTGCACGGCAGATTTCGCCTGGGGGTAGCCGCAACCTGATTGCGCCACATGAAAGCTACCTGAATGTTCTGCAAGAAATCATCCGCCCTGCACGGGACATCCTGCAGGCACACAACCTCAAAGGCTTCCATGAGCTACGAGCGGCGTACGCGTGTGAGCGCTATGAGCAAGTCACCCAACACCGCGCGCCTATCAACGGTGGCCAATGTGGGCAGGTAGATAGGTGCCTTGATCGTGAGGCCCGGAGGCAAATCAGCTATGAGCTGGGGCACGGCCGGATCGACGTGGTCGCTGCCTATATCGGAGGTGGCAGATGAGTAAGCCATTCGATATGGAGTTGTTCTTGGCTGGCATGCTGACCGGGTCGCACGCGACGAGGCAACGCCACTTGCGGCAGGCAACACTTATCCAAGCCGAAATCGCAGACCGCTGGCAACTAAAAACACCTTGGGCCTGGCGGAGAAAGCATTTGGCTTGGTTTCTCGAACATCGCCTAGAACGGCGCAGCAAGGCGACGCGCTACTACTACTTACTGACGGTCCGGCTGCTCATTCGACGCTTAGAAAGGTCATGGGATTTTCAATCCACGCTTAAGACCGAATGCTAATAATGACTGGCAGCGGCCGGCTAAACGCAGATACGGTGCCGCGATAGGGACAAGTCTCGGTGAGCGACACACGCTTTGGAGCTTAATCATTCCAGCATGGCCGCAAACGAATGCCCTATGTCTATGATGGCATTTTGGTGTAAGATAAAACTTACCCTAAATATCATACGCCTCTACCGCTGTTCCAAAATTAACAAAAATAAGTCTTAAAATTTGCCAAATACGGCCTCATAGATAAGATAAAGAGCACATGGAAAGCCCATTAATCAACCTCGCACTTCTCGAAGCTCTTAAAACAGAAAAGTTTAGCGACGAAATTGATCTTTTCCTCCCATTTATAGCGGTTACAATCTCAGAGCTTGGATTGCCTACGGTCCAAGCTGCAGATATACAGACGAAGCTAAGCGAACTATTTGGATTTCACCCACCAATCTCCGCAATCCGGGTGTTGATGACCCGTGCAAAAAATAAAAATCTCCTAATCAAGGAAAATCACGCGTATATACCTAGGGCGGAAAAAATCCAAGAATGGTCAAACGGTTATTCCAAGAAAAAAGAAGATCTGGAAGTATCGCTTGGTAGTTTAAAAAGAGGTTTCGTCGAATATACTAGAGAACGCTTCCAAAAAGAGTTACCGTTAGCTGAAGCCGAGAGTTTGATTTTTCAGTTCATCGAAGAAAACGTTTCAGCAGCGGTTAGCCGTAGAGCCTATAACAAGGCAGAATTGGAAAACTCAATAAAAAACACCAGCCATATAACTGCATCATTTATTGGCCACATACACAAAAAAGAACCTGTGTTGCTGGAGCATTTTGGCAGATGTGTCAAAGGTATGTTACTTGCGAACTACCTTTACTTTGCCGACAAGCGAACACAAAAGAAAACATTCGAAAAAATAACAGTCTACTTAGATTCCCCGCTCATCATTGGCTTGCTAGGATTTAACGGACCGTTCAACAAACAAGCAAATGAAGAATTTGTTGAGCTTCTGACGTCACTGAAGATCAAAGTATGTATTTTTGACAAGACTCTAGATGAGATCGAACGACTTTTATCAGCGTGGGAAAAGCGATATAGCAAGAAAATCCTTCAGACGCTTTAATACAAAAACATTGGAACTACTTAGATCTCAGGGTTATGATGAAGCGCGGCTCGATACGGAAATAAAAACCCTCCATCGCACCATTGAAAATAAGGGCATTAGTATAGTCTTAGGATTTTCCGCAAAGGAACGATTCCAATGCGACGAAGATGCGCTAGAGAAAGCTATTGCCGAAAATTTCAAGAAAGAAAAAAACTTAGAGCATGACACTATCTGCATCTCGCGCGTTCACAACACGCGGGAAGGCCGTCACATACGCGAATTGAGTGAAAGCTTTTCTGTATTCGTAACTAGGAACACCGGACTAGCAAAATACGCGAACGGTTTTTTCAGCAAGAATGGTTATTCCAGCCCCATTCCAATTGTGGTTTCTGAGCAATGGATGACAATCATGTTCTGGCTTAAGAACCCAGACATGACAGGCAAGTTAGCTACAGACCAGGTAGTAGCGACTGCTTACAGTCTTCTTTACACCGACGACAAATTTTGGGATGCATTCCTCGACCGCCTCGACACGATTAAGAGGCGTGGTGACATTTCCGAGGAAGACTTTGTACTGGTTCGCTGGGATGCTGATCTTCTCCGAATGGTGCAAGATGCTTCCGTCGAAGTCGGCGATGAATTCTCCGAAGAAGATGTATTCGATATTGTTGATGGAATAAAGCGGAAGTACCTCGCTGACTCTGAACAGGCTATTGCGGATCTACAGCAACAGCAGGCTGAAGAAATCCACAAACTACAAGTTAACGCCCAAGCTGCATTGGCTACTGAACGAGAAGCTAGAGATACCGCGCAAGCAGAAAAAGACACAATAGTTTTAAGACATCAAGCTCTTGAGACGAAAATACGGAAATTTTCCAGGGTCCTCGCCCGCTGCATATCAACTCCAATATGTCTCACTCTTGTTGTCTTCCTGATAGTTGCGAGTATTCAATCACTGCCCGCCGGCGTTATCCCACAAATTCTACAAGACGCGACATTATTTGAAGGCCTGAAACTTTCAGCAACCACCATATCAATTACAGTCCTAACGACCTTGGCATGGGGAATATCAAGCTGGGTTTTTGGTCTAGATGTAAAAAAGGTTAACAAATTCATAGAAGATTGGTTGGCAGAAAAAATTCTTGCTTTGTTCATGGGTAAACCATGACATGTAGCATCTGCCCCTAAAATATAACTCCCTGCACAGAATATTTATTCCTGTGCAGGGGGTGAGGTTGATTCCCCCAAACAGAAAATTATTCATTTAGGATCTCAGTGCATCTTAGGTTTCTCTCTAGCCTAAGAACGATCACACGAATGCCAAAGGATAGTTTTAGAGATAGCGACAGAAGAAGATCAAGTCAAAAAATAACAAAATCATATAGTTACTGTCTTTTTCGACTCCTGGTGCCGCACCATAGGCAGTATCAAAAAAGGCTCACCGAAAGGTGGGCCTTTTTTGTTTTCAGGGTCACCCAACCACATCAGCCTTGGCCCAGCCTGGGTTAGTTGGAACAAATGGACTGAAGCCGGCGTGGTCGGTGTCGGAACAACTGTCTTGTGCTGCCTGTTCTGGCCCTATCGCCGGCAAGCCAGCTCCCACAGGTACTGCACAAGGCTCGAGGTCGATGCGGTCGGTGTAGGAGCTGGCTTGCCTGCGATGGGCTGCGCAGCGGCCCCCAACGATCCCAAAGAAGACACAATTTTCTTCTCAAAAGCGCAGCCAAAGCGCAGACACGTCTTCCAACAGAAACGCTTTGACTCACCGATCAAGCCCAGCTAGGATTTTATCGTAAATTTTAGATATTCCTACTGAGGCAAGCCAATGGCGCTTCAATTCCACGAAAGCCCTTTCCACGCCACCCACGATGCAGACACGGCCAGCAAAATGGCCTTGAAAATGGACCTGTCCATCTTCATCACCGACTGCATCAAAAAAATGGGCCTCAAGCAGCATGATGCTGCGGTCAGGCTGAACGTAACCCAATCCCGAATATCCGAGCTTGCAAATGGCAAGATCGAGAAATTCACCCTCGATGCCATGATGGACATGCTCGACAAGCTCGGCTTTCGCACGACCCTCACCCTGCCCTCGAACGATGCCGGTTCACCGCCGCAGATCGTGATCACTCAAGCGCCTGGCAGCTAAACCCTGTACCCCATTTTCCGCAGCTCGTGTTTGAACTCCTTCATCCGCTCTTCTGCAACCTGCATCGCGTGCCGGTCGGACCTGTTGGTCGTTTTTACGAATGAATGCAGCACCACGACCATGTCCGCAAATTTGGCTACATACACGCATCGGAATGCAGGGCTGCCGTTTATGATGAGCTCGATCGCACCCGCCCCTACGGACTCCGTCAACGACTTGATCGGCCGATCAGGGTCCTGACCATACTGGATGCGTCGAAGGTCTTTGCCGAAGTCGTCCTGAACGTCCTTGGGTAGGTCCTTGTATTCACGCTCCGCGGCAGCACTCACAAACGCAAACTTTTTCAACGGTCAACCTACGACGAGAGATTGGATGTGTAGACGGCATGGAGGCCAGTGGGCGGGGAATTTAGCGCAGTCGCTTGCAGTTGGCGGGAATAGAAATGTTTCGCGGTATGAGCCTGAAATATCGTGTTTCTTTCGTCCGTTAATACCAGTTCGACGGGGACATTCACGTTGAGCCCTTATCGTCTCTAGCAGTGGCTTTGCTTGAGCAGGTCCACGTAGTCACGGCAAATTCGACCTAGTGTTGGCGGGGGATGCCAAACCGTGGAAACCGATGTCCGAGAACACGGTGAATACCGCGCTCAGGACGATGGGCTACGACACCAAGGTGGATATCTGCGGCCACGGGTTCCGAGCCATGGCGTGCAGTGCGCTGGTCGAGTCCGGGCTGTGGTCGGGGACTGCTATCGAACGGCAGATGAGCCACAAGGAACGCAATCGCGTGCGCGCCGCCTATATCCATAAGGCCGAATTTCTGGAACAGCGTCGGCTGATCATGGCGTGGTGGAGTAATTACATCGATGCCAACAGATCGGGGCATGTCACTCCACATGAGTTCGCCCACCCAGCGGGCGACAACATCACCCCCTTGCCAAGAGGGCGTGACGCATTCAATCGTCATTAAACCTTCCAGATCGCCACTGGCCGCTCTTTAATTCGGGTCCATCCAAACAGGGCTGCAAAGCCGCCCTGTTTGGATGGACCTCGCTTTGCAAAGCTAAAAGCCGACACGAATCCTTTGGACACCACTGATTTCCACCGGTGGATAATTTCATGCACAAGCCTAGAAGCTAAGAAAATCAGGGCGTTGACCAACATTATCCACAGGCGTAGAACTGAGGTTGCAAACGCTGTCTTTGACAGCACCCAGGTGATCCGAACCTTCAAGGTCACGCCGCTCCTGCGGTGGTTCTCCCCCAAATGGCGATTCGCGTCCGGCAGCTCGCCCGGTCACCTCCCCGGTGATGGATGCCTACTTCAGATCATGGCCCTCGTGCGCCAGACAACACTTTCTACTTCGCTGCCCTGCAGCAACCTATCCGCTTGGCCGAATCTTGCGCCAACCTGCGCCCGTCTCTTTCTCCTGGAAAGAGACGGGCGCTTTTAGCACAGCTGCAGCCCTCATCGCTGTTGGCTTTGCGGATACTCTACTCGTGACAATCAGCGTGACAAACGCCGATGTCACCAGCAACAGCGATGTAGATGATGGTGCCGCAGACCGAGGAATGGACTGCACCTGACTGACAGTCAGGCATGCCCCGGTCATCGCACCACTGCGTTTACCCGGCTCAGGATCTTCAGGCGTTGGTCTCGTCAGCCAATGCAGCCTCCACCCGCCCACCGGTAACGGTGTTCAGGAGGCCAGATCATGAGGTGCCCTTGCTCCCGATCGTAAGGAGCCGCCAGTCCCGCTTTAAAGGACATCCCCACAGGTCGCAGGGGCCTTGATCCCTGATAACACTCAGCATTGTTGGCGGGAAGACGTGGGGAAGGTCTCAATCGTTTAAATCTGTGAAAAGGACTATGTCGTATTGGTTGGAAGGCAGGGCAACTCTGGTTACGACCGAGAACTGAACGACGCTGGCCCTTAAACATTTTCGGACCAGCTCGACAGTGGCATTACGCTTAAGAATGATCGCTGCACGGGGCATCTAAGCGGATTGCGGCAGGGACGACAGGATCCAATAAGCCGCGTCGCTGCAACCCAATCCTTGATATCATAAGAAAAGTAATGGCATATTGCCTCAGCGCATGCCTATGCGTACCCAATTGCCCCGGCACAAGGACGAAAATATGACAACTTACTTTGAAGATACCATTTCGAAAATTTATGGTGATAAAGACGATTTTATAATTATAGGACTGACTGGGCAAACCGGTAGCGGGTGTTCAACCGTAGCAAGTATCCTTTCAAAAAGACAAGAACAAATAAAGCACTCTTTATATAAAGGTAACTCCCCGAACAACAACACCCAAAGAAAAGAAAAAATAATATACAAATGCTTTGAACAAACCTGGAACCCTTTTATCTCAATACAAGCCAGTTCAATATTAACATTGCTGCTTAGTGAAAAAAGCATTGAAGATGTTGCAAGATTCGTGGGGGGAGTAGCAGAACTTACCAGTGAACTGCAAAAAATAATCATAGAGACAATTAAAACAATAAAAGACTCGCACAACACCCTAAACCATCAAGATATTGATGCACTAAGATTTTTTTACACCGAGTTCCTACCAAATAAAAACAATGAGCTAAAAAAGCAAATTGGGGGAGCTGGCTATGTCTCTCTATTCCAAACAGTTGGCAATAATGTCAGGAACTCCGGCGACCCAACCTCAGACGAGGTCAACGGCGGAAATTTCTTTTCTCTAGCCGAACGGATCAACAAAATAATCAAAGATATACGTAAGGCTAGGAACAAAGGTCAAAAGACATTCATCGTCATAGACGCTATCCGAAATCCATTCGAAGCAATCTACTTCCAAGATAGATACTCATCATTTTATTTGATGGCTGTTTCTTGTGAGGATGACCAACGAAAAGCCAGGCTCAGAGCACTGGGGCATACGGACAAGCAAATAAAAGCGATGGACGACGAAGAGTACGGCGACAGAAAACTAACCGACAAATCCACATATATAAAACAGGACATTCAAGCCTGCTTACAACGCTCTGATCTTTATGTTAGCAACCCGAACTCAAGCAACACAGTTTCACATTATAGTTTGCTGGCAAATCAGATCATCACTTTCGTTTGTTTGATGGTTCGCCCAGGATTAGTAACACCCACACCATTAGAAAGATGCATGCAAATAGCTTACACCGCAAAACTGAACTCAGGCTGTATTTCTAGGCAGGTCGGCGCTGTAGTAACAGACAAAAATTTCTCAGTCCAATCCGTAGGATGGAATGACACCCCATTTGGGCAAGTTCCTTGCAGTTTGAGAAACAGATTTGACTTAGTTAACGGTAACGACCAAGAAGCATATTCCGAATATGAAAAGTCCGACATTAAATACATCGCTAGATTCACCAAAGAAAGCAGCAGGTACAAAAAAATAGAAAGCACAGGAAGAAATGTCTCGTACTGTTTTAAAAGCGAATACAACGATTTAATCGGTGAAAAAAATCAAGTGCACACCCGCTCTCTACATGCGGAAGAGAATGCGTTTTTGCAACTGTCCAAATATGGTGGCAGAGGTATAGAACACGGAAAACTATTTACAACCGCAAGCCCTTGCGAACTCTGTGCAAAAAAAGCATATCAACTCGGCGTAAAAGAAATTTATTACATTGATCCATACCCTGGAATTGCAATGAGCCACATACTCATGGGCGGCACCAACAATCCAGAACTAATTCTTTTCTCAGGAGCCATTGGAAAAGCATTCCATAATTTATACTCGTCAAAAATGCCTTACAAAGATGAGCTGAATGCATTATCAATTTAACAACTAAGGTACTACATCACAAACTGCACTAACCTGAGTGAAATTTCACGAGCAGAACCAATACAGCGCTAATGTATGCAGGGGTCAGGCTAGCTTGAAACCTATCTGGCCCCCAGCCCTTTTAAAATCAAAGAACGACAAACCAAGTGAGGCGATGGCTGTGCCCTCGAATACGGCGCATGGGGCCCAGCATTGCGACACCTCACCGCTCGATTACTCGCTAGAAAAACTCTGGGCGCTTGTGTCCTCTGACATGCCCCCCTCTGATCAACATGCCCGTCAGGCACTCGAGCACCTGGTCGTTCAAGCTACAAAAACCTCGCTCGACAAGGCCGTTGCCGAGACCTTCGCTCTCCTCTTCTGGTACAGAAACGAGGAAATGCGCGAAGCACTGGAGAATCGCTTGAACATGCCAAGGCTCGCCCCCGTAAGGAATCGGCGCCTGATGTATCTGGTTGACCGGCTTCGCCGTTCTCCATGCATGAAGCCGGAACAAGCCGAGCAGATGAAGCAGCTGGTCACCCGCTGGAAGGACCTGGCTCAAGGTCTGAATGGAAAACAGGTAGAAAAGGCGCAAGCGGTAAACCGTTACGACAAGGTTGCTGCTACATGGGGCGTGGCTGAGCCCGTATCCAGTCTGATGAACATGGTGCTAGAACTGCAAACCCGGCACTTTGTAGACGCCCATCATCTGCCGAATGGCTATGCCCAGTTGGCAACGCGTCCCCCTCACCACTGATCCGGTAATGTTGGGTCAGTTGAGGTTTGTAGTGGCTGTACTCCTCCCCAAGATTGATCTCAATCAAGCCTGACGTCGGCACGCAGCATAGCCTGAGATCAGTCAGCCCTTGAGGGAAGGAAACCATGGCCAAGAAATTCCCCACAAACCCCAGTCACCCGGAGCGCATCTGCTGGGGCTGTGACCTGTACTGCCCGGCCAAGGCATTGGCCTGTGGCAATGGGGCGAGTCGAACCATGCACCCGGTGGAACTGTTTGGCGAGGACTGGGACAGTTTCGAGGACCGGCTGGAGAAGCCGATTGATCGCGAGCAAGGGACTGGGCCCAGGTGAAAGGGGGCGCCCGCTACAGGGATCGTGCCGGGCTCAAGGCATGCGCTGTACCTGTGAGAGATCACCCAGCCCTTTGGGCTGCGCTGTCGCGTAGAGAACCGGGTTCGCAAGCGGCCCGCATACCCTGTGGGCTTTAGCCGCGAAGAGTCCAACGCGGTGCATGGCACCGGCTGCGCCGGTGTTCGCGGCTAAAGCCGCTCCCACAGAGGCCCTGCTAATTCAATGAGTAATGTGCAGTTCTATGAGAGCCCGGGGGCTGCAAAGCAGCCCCTAGGCCATCAGATCAGGATCAGAAGATGCTGATCGGGTACTCGACGAATACGCGGACTTCGTTGCCGTCGTCGTTGTAACCGTTCTGCTGCACGGCGTTGTTGGTACGCACGAACGAGCTACGCAGCTTGATCGACAGGTCCTTGGCCGGGCCGTCCTGCACCACGTAACGGATCTGGTTGAAGATCTCGCGCTCTTTACCTTCACCGAAGCCCTGCGGGTTGGCGACGTTGCGGGTGTTGATGTTGTCACCCACCACGTAGGCCAGCTTGTAGGTCAGGCCCGGGATGCCGTAGGCACCGAAGTCCAGGCCGTAGCCCAGCTGCCAGGAGCGCTCGTCTTCGGCGTTGAAGTCGGACCAGTACGAGTTGGCCAGGTAGATGGTCGAACCACCGTCACCCACGCCACCGGCGTTCTGGTACCAGCCATAGTTGTAGCCGGTGCTGCCGGTGCTGCGCTGGTGCGCGAGGGTGAACGAGTGCGCACCGTACGCGTAGGTGGCTGCCAGGCTCCAGATGGTGTTGGAGTCGCCGTTGAGTTCGGCGCTCTTGACGAACTTGTTGTCGATGTCCGACTTGTAGCCGTTGAAGTCCAGGGTCAGGGACTGGTCGTTGGCGATCGGGAAGACGTAGTTCAGGCCCAGGTAGTGCTTCTTCATCACGTCTTCGTTGTCGGCGGTGTACAGCGAAGCGGTGAAGTTGTCGGTGAACTTGTAGCTACCACCGAGGACGTTGATCGACTTCAGGCCACCACCGTCACGGCGCTCGGCGCTCTTGCGCGCTTCCTGGGTGAAGCGGCCGGCGTTCAGTTCCAGGCCCTGGATCTCCTTGGAGGTGATCAGGGTACCGGTGAAGCTTTCTGGCAGCAGACGGGCGTCGTCGTACTGCAGCACTGGCAGGGCCGGCATCTGGTCACCGTACTTGAGCACGGTGTTGGAGATGCGGAACTTCACCGCAGCGCCACCACGGGCCAGGTTGTGCGGCGAGTTGGCGTTGCCGTTCTCGTCCTTGAAGTCCGAAGGCTTGAAGAAGTCGACACCAGCGCCACCGTTGTGGCCCTTGCCGCCGTCCAGACGCACGGCGTACAGGCCGAATGCATCGACGCCGACACCGACAGTGCCCTGGGTGAAGCCGGAGGAGAAGTTGGCGATGACGCCCTGGCCCCATTCGATCTGGTCGTCGGTGCCGTGTTTCTTGTCGCGGTTGATGTAGGCGTTACGCAGCAGGACGTTGGCGTGGCTGTCCTCGATGAAGCCTTTGCTGTCGGCCTGATCATTGGCCTGTGCCTGGGTCGCGGCGATCATCGCCAGGGCGACCAGGCTGATCCTGGTTTTCAACATGTTGTTTTCCTTATTTCCTAATCAAAAACGCTCTGCAATATGACGCCAGGAACCAACGCCCCTTCGTAGGTTCGACGCTATGCGGATCCAGACTGGAAGGCCGGCCGGTAATGACACGGCGGCCTCTGGCAGCAGCATGGCCAAGATCATGGCCAGCAGGCGTTGGCCGAATCCTAGCCGTGTGCGATTACAAATGTCAAAAAATCGTGAAATGCAGGTTGATATAACCAAAATATCCTGCGGGGCTGGTGCATTTCCATGCAGGTTCGCGCTATCAGGGGACAATTTATCTTGTGTGCGAAATGGCCTTTTGATCGACCGGACAATTTTCTTGTGCCGGCGCTTTCGCAGCACAAGGCTGTTCCTGCAGGAACACCCGCCCCGGCAGAGACCGCAACAAAAAGACACACATGTAACGACAAGCCTTTACAAATACTCATGCAATAGCAAATAGCAAGCATTACCATCCGCACCTCTTTTTCACCTGCTCGATCCGGATGTGCCCATGCTTGTACCCTGCCGTCTTTCACCCCTGACACTTGGCCTGTCGCTGCTGTTCAGCGCCGGCCTGGCCAGTGCCGCCTCCACCACCCTGCCGGAACTGTCGGTCACCGCCGACAGTGAGCGCGAGAAGGACAACCCGCGAGTCAAGGAGGTAAGCACCGCGACCCGCACCTCGACACCGGTGCGCTATGTGCCGCAGGCCATCGACACGGTGAAGACCGCCAACGTGCTGGATTACGGCAGCAACACCCTGGGCAAGGCGCTGGAAGGCATCCCCAACGTCAGCAGCGGTGCCGACACCCGCTTCGACAGCGTGCGCATTCGCGGCTTCGAGGCCAGCAACGACTTCTACCTGGACGGCATTCGCGACGACAGCCAGTACATCCGCGACCTGCATAACATCGAGCGGGTCGAAGTGCTCAAGGGGCCGGCAGCGGTGCTGTATGGCCGTGGCAGCCAGGGCGGTATCGTCAACCGGGTCAGCAAGGCGCCGGAGCCCGGCCGCCGCTCGACCATCGAGGCGCAGGCCGGCAGCGAAGACCTGCGCAGCCTGTATGCCGACCTCAGCACCGACCCCAGCGACACCGTCAGCCTGCGCCTGAACATGGGCAACCAGGACAACAACAGCTTCCGCGACGGCATCGATGGCAGCCGCCAGCTGTTTGCTCCGTCGATCAGCTGGCAGCTCACCCCCGACCTGAACTGGCTGGTGCAATACGAATACAGCCGCTACAACCGCACCCCGGACCGTGGCATCCCCGGGGTCAACGGCCGCCCGGCCGATGTCAGCCGCAGCACCACTTATGGCGACCAGCGCGACTACATCGACGACCGCGCCCAGTCGCTACGCTCACGCCTGAACTACCAGCTGAACGAGACCTGGCAGCTGCGCCACACCCTGGGCCTGTTCAAGCTCGACAGCGAGTTCGACAACACCTACGTCACGGGCTACGACGCCAGCACCGACATCTTGACCCGCCAGCGCTGGCAGCAGGATCTGAACACCCGCAACCTGTTCAACACCCTGGAGGCCGAGGGCGACTTCGACACCCTGGGCCTGGAGCACAAGCTGTTGCTGGGCCTGGAGTTCGGCAACCAGAAGCGTGACCCGGTGCTGTATAAAGCGGTTGACCAGAAGCTGCCAGGCCTGGGCAAACCCGGCGGCAACCAGCAGCTCAATGGCAACCTGGCGCTGTGGAGCGACAACCACACCGTGGTCGATAGCCGCGGCCTGTACCTGCAGGACCAGATCCGCCTGAACGATGAATGGCAGGTGCTTGCCGGCGTGCGCTTCGACCAGTTCGAAGTGCAGACCACCGACAAGGATGGTCGCCGCGAACCACAGGACAGCAACAGCACCAGCCCACGCCTGGGTGTGGTCTACACACCGTGGCGCGACCATTCGTTCTACGCCTCGTGGAGCAAGACCTTCTCGCCGGTAGGCGGCGGTCTGATCGGCATCACCCCAGGCGCAAAGGGCAACACCAACAAGACCAAGCCGGAAGAGACCCGGCAGAAAGAGATCGGGGTGAAAAGCGACTGGCTCGACCAGCGTCTGACCACCACCCTGGCCATCTACGAGCTGGAACTGTACAACCGCCGCACCCGCGACCCGCATGACCCGGCAAACATCCTGCTCAGCGGCTTGCAGCGTTCGCGTGGTATCGAGTTGACCGCCACCGGCAATATCGTTGGCAACTGGTATGTACGCGGTGGCATCGGCCTGCAGGATGCGATCATCGTCAAGGACAACAATGGCCAGGAAGGCAACCGCATCAATGACGTGGCCAAGCGTAACGCCAGCCTGTTCGTGACCTGGAAACCGGAACTGGGCTGGTACGCCGAAACCGGCCTGACGCTGGTGGGTGAGCGTTATGCGGACAACCAGAACACCACGGTGTTGCCGGGGTATGGCCGCTGGGATGCATTGGCGGGGTACCGCACGCATGACTGGGATGTGCGGGCGGCGCTGAGCAACATTGCCGACAAGACCTACTACAGCTCGGCGACCAGTGCGGCGCAGATCCAGGTGGGTGACCCGCGCAGCCTGGTGGTGACGGGCAGTTACAGCTTCTGATCTTTGTTGCCTGTACCGGCCTCTTCGCGGGCTTGCCCGCTCCCACAGGTACTCCACAGGGTTCGAGACATATGATGTCCCTGTGGGAGCGGCTTTAGCCGCGAAGGGGCCGGTACAGGTTCAAGCAATCGATCAGTGCCACACTGCCATCAGCGCCTGCATTTCTGCTTCGCTGATCAGTCCTTGAGGGTATCGCCCGGCAAGCAGACGTCGTGTGTCGGTCGTCCTGACCCTGATGCTTCCATGGTGTTTCAACCACTTCGCCACAAGCCTGAGCGATTGGTGATTCACTGCCGATGGGCGCAAAGCCGACTCACTTGCTGCATTCATTTCTATACGTACTCCCTGGCCCGTGAGCGGCTAATTTACGTAAGGTTTGTTACAGATCCGAGAGCGCGGCATGGCCGAGCTATCTCACTGAAAACTATACAAAACATATGCCATCACAGGCCTGCGGACGGCCCTCGGAAACAAAAAAGGCCCGTCATGTGACGGGCCCCTTCATTCACTGTGCGCTCAACGCTTGACCGGCGCCGGTTGCTGCTGGGTCAGACAGTGGATGTTGCCACCGCCCAACAGCAGCTCACGGCCAGGGATCATCACCACTTCATGGTCCGGGAAGATTTTCGCCAGGATCGCTCTGGCCTCGGAATCTGCCGGGTCGTCGAAGCTTGGCGCAATGATGCCGCCATTGACGATCAGGAAGTTCACGTACGAACCGGCCAGGCGCACCGACGGGTCACGCTCCTGGCTGCCGGCCACCTGATCGACACCGGCACACTCTTCGGCGGTGGCAAACAGCGGCCCCGGGATCGGCATCTTGTGCACGATGAACTCACGGCCCTTGGCGTCGCGGGTGTTCTTCAACACCTCCATGGCGGCGTGGCAACGTGCATAGTTGGGGTCGTTGGAATCATCGGTCCAGGCCAGTAACACTTCGCCCGGGCGCACGTAACAACAGAAGTTGTCGACGTGGCCGTCGGTCTCGTCGTTGTACAGGCCATCCGGCAGCCAGACCACGGTGTCCACCGCCAAGTGGTCGCGCAGCACCGCTTCGATCTGCTCGCGGTTCAGGTGCGGGTTGCGGTTGCGATTGAGCAGGCATTCTTCGGTGGTGATGACGGTACCTTCGCCGTCCACGTGGATCGAGCCGCCCTCGAGCACGAAGCCTTCGGTGTGGTAGCGCTGGCAGCGCTCCATTTCCAGGACCTTGGCCGCCAGCTCCTCGTCGCGGTTCCACGGTGCGTACAGGCCGCCATCGAAGCCGCCCCAGGCATTGAAGCCCCAGTCCACGCCACGCACCTCACCCTGGTCGTTGATGACGAAGGTCGGACCGGTGTCACGCACCCAGGCATCGTCGTTGCTGATCTCGACCACGCGGATGTTCGGCAGGTCGAGCTGGCGACGGGCATTTTCGTACTGGCCAGCGGAAACCGCGACGGTTACCGGCTCGAAGCGGGCAATGGCCTTGGCCAGGGTCACATGGGCAGCCTGCGCCGGCTTGCCGCCCAGGCGCCAGTTGTCCGGGCGCTCCGGCCAGACCATCCACACCTGGGTTTGCGGGGCCCACTCGGCGGGCATGTGGAAACCATCGGCACGGGGAGTGGAGTTGAGGGTTTTCATGGTTGACCTCTGTGATGGCCCTGAGCCGGACTGTGCTGGGGCGTTCGTTAATTTATAACCGATATATATCGATATTTGAAGCCCGATAATCGGGAAATACGCCAATCACCCCTGCACTTAAACCGATAACAATCGACACTAAAGCAGCCTTGGCTGGTGAGCAAAACGGCCTGACAGCTACCATGGCGAGACCTTGTGAACCCCGTTACAGCGCAAGGCGGAAAAAACCGGTGAGACCGGCTACGGTCAATAGGTGAGCAAAACGGGCCAGCGAATCACCATGAACATCATCCCTACCGCAATACCTGAAGTACTGATCATCGAGCCGAAGGTTTTCGGTGACAGCCGTGGTTTTTTCTTCGAGGCATTCAACGCCCGTGAGTTCGCCCGGCGAACCGGCGTGAATGTCGAGTTCGTCCAGGACAACCACTCGCGCTCCATCAAAGGTGTGCTGCGTGGTCTGCACTACCAGGTGGAAAACACCCAAGGCAAGCTGGTGCGCGTGGTGCAGGGAGAAATCCGTGATATTGCCGTGGACGTGCGCAAAAGCTCGCCGACTTTCGGCCAATGGGTGGCGGTGCAGCTGTCGGCCGACAACCATCGCCAGCTGTGGATTCCACCTGGCTTCGCCCATGGCTTTGCAGTGATGAGCGAGTCGGCCGAGTTCCTCTACAAGACCACCGACTACTACAACCCGGGCGCCGACCGTTGCATCCGCTGGGATGACCCGACCCTGGCCATCGACTGGCGGCTGCAGCAACCACCGCTGCTGTCGGACAAGGACAAGCGCGGCCTGCCGCTGGCGGAGGCGGAACTGCTGCCTTAACTAGCGCATAATTGCGTCAGACTTTTCTGGCGCCTTTACGTGATGATTGCAAAACCCACGCCCCCACGCCGTCCCCGCTGGCGCAGCCTGGCCCTGTTGGCCCTGTGCCTGGCCCCATTACTGTGGCCCCTGCATCACCTGGCCGAACGTTACTACCAGGAAGAACTGGCCTCGCAGAACCGCCAGACCCTCGACCTGTACGTCGCCAACCTGCTCGGTACCCTGCATCGCTACGAAACCTTGCCGCAGATACTCGGCGACCTGCCGGCGCTGCGCGGGGTACTGGCCGACCCGTTGCGCCTGGAAGCGGTGACCAACGCCAACCGCCTGCTCAAGGACATCGTCCAGCAGACCGGCGCCGAGGTGATGTACCTGATGGACGTCAACGGCAACACCCTGGCCGCCTCCAACTGGGACAAACGCGACAGCTTCGTCGGCCGCAACTTCGCCTTCCGCCCCTACTTCAACGAAGCCATGGCCGGCCGCCTGGGACGCTTCTTCGGCCAAGGCACCACATCGGCCAAGCGCGGCTACTTCTTCGCCGCCGCCGTGCATGACCGTGAACGCATCGTTGGCGTACTGGTGGTCAAGGTCGACCTTGACCACACCGAAACCCTGTGGGGTCGCACCCCCGAGCAGCTATTGCTCACCGACCACAATGGCGTGGTCATCCTGACCTCGCGGCCGGACTGGCGCTTCCGCGCGACCCGCGCACTGACCGAGGCCGAGCGCCAGGCCATCATCGCCATCCAGCCCTACCCGACCCAGGCCCCGCAACCGCTGGTGCTCAACCCGGACGCCTGGATCAGCCAGACCCGCGACATCAAGGAAACCGGCTGGCAGGTCAGCATCCTCGCCCCGCGCATGCTGGTCGACCGTTCGGTGCAAACCGTGATGGCCATCGGCGCCGGCACCCTGCTGGTGCTGATGCTGCTGGCCGGCCTGGTGATGCAGCGGCGCCGCCACTACATCGACCGCATCGACTTCGAGGCCCGTGGCCGCCAGGAGCTGGAAAAACGCGTGGCCGAGCGCACCGCCGACCTCGAAGGCCTGAACACCCGGCTCAAGAGCGCCGTGCTGGAACGCGAGAACGCCCAACAGGAGGCCGTGCGCGCCCAGGATGAGCTGGTGCAGGCCGGCAAGCTGTCGGTGCTCGGTACCATGTCGGCCAGCATCAGCCACGAGCTCAACCAGCCGCTGGCCGCCATCCGCAGCTATGCGGAAAACGCCGAGATCCTGCTCGACCACCAGCGTACCGAGGACGCCCGCAGCAACCTCAAGCTGATCGGCGAGCTGACCGGGCGCATGGCCTCGATCATCGCCCACCTGCGCGCCTTCGCCCGCCGCGACCGCCACGCCCCGGAGAGCGTGGCCCTGCAGCCGGCCCTGGACGATGCCCTGGCGCTGCTGGCCAAGCGCCGCCGGGCCATGGCCGTGGAGCTGATCCGCGACCTGCCGGAGGCCACCTTGTGGGTGCAGGCCGGCGAGACCCGCCTGCGCCAGGTGCTCGGCAACCTGCTGGCCAATGCCCTCGACGCCCTGACCGAAAAAGCCAACCCGCGCCGCCTGTGGCTAAGTGCCGAGCAGCGCGATGACTGCGTCTACCTGTACATTCGCGACAACGGCCCCGGCTTCAGCCGCCAGGCCCTGGAGCACGCCAAGGAGCCGTTCTTCACCACCAAGACCCGCACCCAGGGCCTGGGCCTGGGGCTGGCCATCTGCGAAAGCCTGATGCGCGCCCTGGGCGGTGAACTGCTGCTGGCCAACCACCCGGAAGGTGGCGCACTGCTGACCCTGCAACTGCGTGTGGCCGCACCTGGCGCTACTTTGCCCAATTCGGAGGACCCCTCGGCATGACCACCGAGACACTGATCGACAGCCGAGCCCAGGTCATCCTGGTCGATGATGACCCGCACCTGCGCCAGGCCCTGAGCCAGACCCTGGACCTGGCCGGGCTCAAGGTGGTTGCCCTGGCCGATGCCCAGGGCCTGGCCGAACGCATCGAGGCCGACTGGCCCGGCGTGGTGGTCAGCGACATCCGCATGCCGGGCATCGATGGCCTGCAACTGCTGGAGCAACTGCACGGCCGTGACAACGAGCTGCCGGTGCTGTTGATCACCGGCCACGGCGACGTGCCGCTGGCGGTTCAGGCGATGCGCGCCGGGGCCTATGACTTCCTGGAAAAACCCTTCGCCAGCGACGCCTTGCTCGACAGCGTGCGCCGCGCCCTGGCCCTGCGCCGCCTGGTACTGGACAACCGCAGCCTGCGCCTGGCCCTGAGCGACCGCCAGCAACTGGCCACCCGCCTGGTGGGCCAGTCGCCGTCCATGCAGCGCCTGCGCGAGCAGATCGGTGCCTTGGCCGGCACCCGCGCCGATGTGCTGATACTGGGTGAGACCGGTGCCGGCAAAGAGGTGGTGGCCCGCGCCCTGCACGACCTGTCCAGCCGCCGCGACGGGCCGTTCGTGGCGATCAACGCCGGCGCACTGGCCGAATCGGTGGTCGAAAGCGAGCTGTTCGGCCATGAGCCCGGTGCGTTCACCGGCGCACAGAAACGCCGCATCGGCAAGTTCGAGTTCGCCAACGGCGGCACGCTGTTCCTCGACGAAATCGAGAGCATGAGCCTGGATGTGCAGGTGAAACTGCTGCGCATGCTGCAGGAGCGGGTGGTCGAGCGCCTGGGCGGCAACCAGCTGATCCCGCTGGACATCCGCATCATCGCCGCGACCAAGGAAGACCTGCGCCAGTCCGCCGACCAAGGGCGCTTCCGCGCCGACCTGTATTACCGCCTGAACGTGGCGCCGCTGCGTATTCCACCGCTGCGCGAACGCGGCGATGACATTCTGGTGCTGTTCCAGTACTTCGCCGACGCTGCCAGCCAGCGCCATGGCCTGTCGCCGCACGCCCTGCAGCCGGCCCAGCGCGCCATGCTGCTGCGTCACGACTGGCCCGGTAACGTACGCGAGCTGCAAAACGCCGCCGAGCGTTTCGCCCTTGGCCTGGAACTGGCCCTGGACGGCCAGGCGCCACCTGCGGCAATGCCTTCGGTACCGATGCCGAGCGGCAACCTCAGCGAACAGGTCGAGCAGTTCGAACGCTCGCTGATTGCTGCCGAACTGGCCCAGCCACACAGCTCCATGCGCAGCCTGGCCGAGGCGCTGGGTATCCCCCGCAAGACCCTGCACGACAAGCTGCGCAAGCATGGCTTGAGCTTCGACGGCGGTAGCGGCGGG
The DNA here is from genome assembly GCF_900291015.1 of Pseudomonas persica. GTDB lineage: Bacteria > Pseudomonadota > Gammaproteobacteria > Pseudomonadales > Pseudomonadaceae > Aquipseudomonas. The sequence goes on along the minus strand of NZ_OLKL01000006.1, from coordinate 102,151 downwards.
CATGACGATCAAGAGGACATCCGTTAATGAACAGCGATAGCCAGTACCTGCAGTCCGTCCTGCACGGCGACATCCCCCTGACCCGCGAAATGGGCCTGGAAGTGCTCGATTGGCAGCAGCACACCCTGCGCCTGCAACTGCCGCTGGCGGCCAACGTCAACCACAAGAGCACCATGTTCGGCGGCAGCCTGTACTGCGCCGCCGTGCTGGTGGGTTGGGGCTGGCTGCACCTGCGCCTGCGCGAGCTGGGGATCGATGACGGGCATATCGTCATCCAGGAAGGGCAGATCAGTTATCCGCTGCCGGTTACCGGGGCGGCGGTGGCGCGTTGTGCGGCGCCGGATGAGAAGACTTGGGAGCGGTTCCTGAACATGTACCAGCGGCGCGGCCGCGCGCGGTTGACGCTGCAGACCACGGTGAGCAATGCCAGTAGTGACGAGCCTGCTGTTACCTTCAGCGGCCAGTACGTCCTGCACCGCTGAAACTGGAAGGCTGTCGCGATCTCTGTGGGATCGCGCCAAGGCTGTCAGATCAGGTTCAGGAAGGCTTGGCGCCAGGCAGCATTTGCCGGCAACGCCAGGAAATACGGATTGAGCAACGACTCCCGCGCCGGGTACCGGAACGGCAAGCCATCAACGCCGATCACCTCGCCCCCGGCGCCTTCCACCACCCCCTGCGCCGCCGCGGTATCCCACTGCGAAGTCGGCGCCAGACGCGGATAGCAATCGGCGCTACCCTCGGCCAACAGGCAGAACTTCAACGAACTGCCGATATTGGCCAGCTCCAGTTCACCCACCGCAGCCCCCAACCCGGCCAACAGCGCTTCCTGTTCCGGGCTGGAATGGCGACGGCTGGCAACCACGGTGAAACGCCCACCCGCCGGCGGCGCGTTGCGTACCTGGATCGGCTGGGCGGCGTCACCGGCTTGCGCACGCCAGGCACCCAAGCCGCGCCCCCCGAAGTAGCAGCGCCCGTTGGTCGGCATGGACACCACGCCAAACACCACCTCGCCGTTTTCAACCAGGGCGATGTTGACCGTGAACTCTTCGCTGCCGGCGATGAACTCCTTGGTACCGTCCAGCGGGTCGACCAGCCACCAGCGGCTCCAGCCCTGGCGCTCGGCCAGCGGAATGTTGCAGTCCTCTTCGGACAGCACCGGGATCTGCGGCGCCAGCGCCAGCAGGCCATCGGCAATCACCCGGTGTGCCGCCAGGTCGGCGGCGGTGACCGGCGAATCGTCGGCCTTGTTGGTCACGGCCACATCGGCACGCCAGAACGGCAGGATCGCCTCACCCGCCAACAAGGCCAGCTTGACCACTTCGTGCATCAATTGCAGGTCGTTCATGCTTCCAGCAGCCCCCGCTGAATCAGCAGGTCACGCGCCAGGTATAGCGCAGCCAAGGCACGCCCCTCGGTGAACTGCGGGTGCATGGCCAGGGCCGAGAGTTCGCGCAGGTTGACCTTGTCGACCCGCATCGGCTCCGGCTCATCGCCTTCCAGGCGCTCCTCGTACAGCTCGCTGGCCAGCACCACCTGGATCTTCTGGCTCATGTAGCCCGGCGACAGCGACAGCTCGGTCAGGTGCTCCAGCTGGCGCGCGCCAAAACCGGCTTCTTCCTTGAGCTCCCGGTCGGCGGCCGCCAGCACGTCCTCGCCCGGCTCGATCAGGCCCTTGGGCAACGACAGCTCGTATTCGTCGGTGCCACCGCAGTATTCCTCCACCAGCACCGCGTGCTCGGCGTCGAGCATGGCCACGATCATCACCGCGCCGTAGCCATTGCCCCGGCCCACCAGGCGCTCGTAGGTGCGCTCGTTGCCATTGCTGAAGCGCAATTGCACGGCTTCGACGCGAAACAGGCGGCTGCTGGCGACGATTTCGCGGCTGAGGACGGTGGGTTTCTGGCGCATGGGGCGGCTCCTTGGCGTGAACGGGTTACTATACCGTGGCTTGCCGACTGATCGAGAGTTTCCCATGCCTGTTCTTCCCTGGTCTGCCATCGATACCGTCCTGCTGGACATGGATGGCACCCTGCTCGACCTGCATTACGACAACCGTTTCTGGCTGGACCACCTGCCCCAGCGCTATGCCGAGCTGCACGGGGTGAGCCGGGCCATGGCGGAAATGGAGCTGCAGCCGCTGTTCGAACGCAATGCCGGCACGCTGAACTGGTATTGCCTGGACTTCTGGAGCCGCGAGCTGCGCCTGCCGATCCGCGAGCTGAAACAGGAAATCGCCGACCTGATTGCCCTGCGCCCGGATGCCGATACCTTCCTGGCAGCGATCCGCGACGCGGGCAAGCGCGTGGTGATGATCACCAATGCGCACCGGGATTCGCTGTCGCTGAAGCTGGAGCGGGTGGAGCTGGCGCCGTATTTCGAGCGGCTGATCAGCTCGCATGACTATGGCTACCCGAAGGAAAGCCCGCAGTTCTGGGATGCATTGCAGGCGGACATCGGCTTTGAGCCGGGGCGCAGCCTGTTCATCGATGACACCCTGGCGATTCTGCGCAGTGCGCGCAGGTTTGGTGTGGGGCATCTGCTGGCGGTGCGCCAGCCGGATAGCCAGGCAGAGCCTCGGGATACCGAGGAGTTTGCGGCGGTCGAGGACTACCGGGAATTATTGGTAGGCCTGTGAAGGCCCTTTCGCGGGTAAACCCGCTCCCACAGGATCACCACAGGTCTGAACTGTGTGCGATCCCTGTGGGAGCGGGTTTACCCGCGAAGAGGCCGGTACAGGCGGCAGAGATCAGTCAGGAATACGCAGCACCTGCCCCGGATAGATCTTGTCCGGGTGCTTGAGCATCGGTTTGTTGGCCTCGAAGATCTTCTGGTACTTGTTGGGGTCGCCATACTCCTTCTTCGAAATGGCACTCAACGTGTCACCCTTCGCCACCGTCACGAACCGCGCCGCCTGCGCCACCGGCCCAGTCACGGTGATCTGGTCATCGACACTGGCCACGCCAGCAATGTTGCCCGCCGCCAGGATGATCTTCTCTTTCTCCTCCTGGCTGGCCACCTCGCCCTTGAGGATGATCGTGTCGCCCTCTACAGTGGCGCTGATATTCGGGTTGCCCAGGCCGACACTTTCCACGTGTTTCTTCAGCTGCTCTTCGGCATTGGCGTTACCGGGGGTCAGCAGGTCGATCAACTTCTCCCCCGCTTCCTTGACGAAACTGAACAAGCTCATAGCGCTCTCCTTGTTGATGAAGCCTCGGACACAGCAGTCTAGGCCAGCTTTTCTCCTACCGCCCCTGTACGACCAATCGACGCTGTCTATCAAGGCATAGACCCTAGCGATTAGACGCCGCCGGCCCGCACGCCTAGGCTTGTGCTATCAAAGAGCTGCCGATAGCCCCGATACCGCCCCGATGAAAAGCAAGCCTCCGGTCTGCGCGGCCTCATCACCCCTGTCCATGCCCGCCGCCAGCAACACCTACGATTACGTCCAGCTCAGCGATGCCAGACGCGACAGCACGCCCTTGGCCGAAGAAGTGGCCCTGGCCATTGCCTACAACGGCCTCAACCAGGCGGTGATGCTGGTCAGCCCCACCGACCTGGAAGACTTCGCCGTCGGCTTCAGTGTCGGCAGCGGCATTGTCGAAGGCACCACGGAAATCTACGACCTGAAGCTCTCCGGCAGCGGCTCGGCGATGTATGCCGACCTGGAGATTTCCAGCCGTGCATTCTGGAACCTGAAAAACCAGCGCCGCCAGCTGGCCGGTACCAGTGGTTGCGGCCTGTGCGGGGTCGAAGCGCTGGAGCAGGCATTGCCAGAGCTGGCCGAGCTGCCTGGTGCGCCCTTGCCACCGGCGCAATGGCTGGTCGGCCTGCGTCAGCGCATCGATGCCTTCCAGCCCCTCGGCCAGCACTGTGGCGCGGTGCATGCGGCGCTGTTCATGGACCGCCACGGCGAACTGCTGCTCGGCCGCGAAGACATCGGCCGGCACAACGCCCTCGACAAGCTGATCGGCGCCCTGCTGCGCCAAGGCATCGACAGCCAGGGCGGCCTGGCCATCGTTACCAGCCGCTGCAGCCTGGAACTGATCCAGAAGGTGTTGCGGGCCGGTATCCAGACCCTGGTCAGCCTGTCAGCGCCCACCGGCCTTGCCCTGCAATGGGCGCGCAAGCACAACCTCAACCTTATCCATCTGCCCAAGCACAGCGCACCGCGGGTCTACAGCCCAGCGGCGGAGTCGTAACACTCGTGACCTCGTACCAACACCTCCCGAACAACGCCCCAGCCTCCTCCCCTCGCTACAAGCCCTACCACGGCCCCGCCGGTGGCTGGGGCGCGCTGCGCAGCGTGGCCAAGGCCTGGGTCGGCAGCGATAACGCGCTGAAGAACATTCGCGCCCTGCTCAAGACCAACCAGAACGGCGGTTTCGACTGCCCCGGCTGCGCCTGGGGCGACGCGCCGGAAAGCGGCATGGTCAAGTTCTGCGAGAACGGTGCCAAGGCAGTGAACTGGGAGGCGACCAAGCGCCGCGTCGATGCGGCCTTTTTTGCCCGCTACAGCGTCACTTCGCTACTGCAGCAGAGCGATTACTGGCTGGAGTACCAGGGGCGCCTGACCGAGCCGATGGTCTATGACGCACCCAGCGACCGCTACCAGCCAATCAGCTGGGACGCCGCCTTCACCCTGATCGCCCGCGAACTGAACAAACTGGCCAACCCGGACCAGGCCGAGTTCTACACGTCGGGACGCGCCAGCAACGAGGCGGCATACCTGTACCAGTTGTTCGTGCGCGCCTACGGCACCAACAACTTCCCCGACTGCTCGAACATGTGCCACGAGGCCAGTGGCGTGGCCCTGGGGCAAAGCATCGGGGTCGGCAAGGGCACCGTCACCTTCGACGACTTCGAGCATGCCGACGCAATTTTCGTCTGGGGCCAGAACCCCGGTACCAACCACCCGCGCATGCTCGACCCGCTGCGCGATGCGGTAAAACGCGGAGCTCAGGTGGTGTGCATCAACCCGCTCAAGGAGCGTGGCCTGGAGCGCTTCCAGCACCCGCAGAACCCGCTGGAAATGCTGACCAATAGCGACCGGCCGACCAACACCGCATTCTTCCGCCCGGCCCTGGGCGGCGACATGGCGATGCTGCGCGGCATGGCCAAGTTCGTCCTGCAATGGGAGCGCGAAGCCCAGGCCAAGGGCGAACCGGCCGTCTTCGACCACGCCTTCATCGCCGAACATGGCCATGGCGTCGACGACTATCTGGCGGTAGTGGATGCCACCCCGTGGGAACACATCCAGACCCAGTCCGGCTTGGCGCTGACCGACATCGAACTGGCCGCGCGCATGTACTGCCGCGGCAAGCGGGTGATCATGTGCTGGGCGATGGGCATTACCCAGCACCGCCATTCGGTGCCGACCATCCAGGAAATCGTCAACCTGCAGATGCTGCGCGGCAACATCGGCGTGCCAGGCGCCGGCCTGTGCCCGGTGCGCGGCCACAGTAATGTGCAGGGTGACCGTACCATGGGCATCAACGAACGCCCGCCGGCGGCCCTGCTGGACGCCATCGAGCAGCGCTTCGGCTTCCCCGTGCCCCGGCACAACGGCCACAACACCGTCGAGGCGATCCACGCCATGCTCGACGGCCGGGCCAAGGTGTTCATCGGCCTGGGAGGCAACTTCGCCCAGGCCACGCCGGACACCGAGCGCACCGCCCAGGCACTGCGCAACTGCGAGCTGACCGTACACATCAGTACCAAGCTCAACCGCAGCCACCTGGTGCACGGCAAACAGGCACTGATCCTGCCGTGCCTGGGGCGCACCGATATCGACCTGCAGGCCGACGGGCCACAGGCGGTAACGGTGGAAGATTCCTTCAGCATGGTCCACGCCTCCAATGGCCAGCTGAAGCCGCTGTCGACGCAAATGCGCTCGGAGCCGGCGGTAATCGCTGGTATCGCCGCCGCCACCCTGGGCAAGAAGCCCGTGGACTGGCACTGGCTGGTGGCTGACTACGACCGCATCCGCGAGCTGATCGGCGACACCATCGACGGCTTCAGCGGCTTCAACCAGCGCCTGCGCGAGCCGGGCGGTTTCTACCTGGGCAACAGCGCCGCCAGCCGCGAATGGAAAACCAGCAGCGGCCGCGCCAACTTCAAGGCCAACCTGCTGCCCGACACGCTGCTCGACGAGCGCGTGCGCGCCAGCGGCCAGCTGCCGGACCTGATCATGCAGTCGCTGCGCTCGCACGATCAGTACAACACCACCATCTACGGCCTGGACGACCGCTACCGCGGCGTGCGCGGCCAGCGCGAGGTGCTGTTCGCCAACGAAGCCGACATCATCCGCCTGGGCTTCCAGCCGGGGCAGCAGGTCGACATCGTGTCGTTGTGGGGGGATGAGCATGTGCGCCGTGTGCACGGCTTTACTCTGCTGGCCTTCGACATCCCGGCCGGGCAAGCGGCGGCGTACTACCCGGAGGTGAACCCGCTGGTGCCGCTGGAAAGCATTGGCGATGGCAGCCATACGCCGACGTCGAAGTTCATTGCCATCAAGCTGGAGCGGGCGCGGGACCAGGGGCGTATCCTGTAGGCATTGTGTTGGCTTCTTCGCGGGTGAACCCGCTCCCACAGGGGCAACACATGACCTGAGAATGGTGATTCCCTGTAGGAGCGGGTTCACCCGCGAAGAGGCCGAAAGCCCCACCGCCAAAAACGAAAAAAGCCCTGTTCCAATGTGGTTCAGGGCTTCGTCATAAAAGTCTCAGACAGCCAAAAAACGATAAAGTTTCACAATAAATACAGTAAGTTAGAGAATTGTGTACAAGTCGTGTTACTCGTCGGATTTCCGTTGCCAGAGCCGTTTGTTAGGCTCAAATTCGCCTCGTCATCCCTATGAGGCTCTCTTGATGAAGAAGTACTCCTCGATACTGTTGTTGTCTTTCAGCTTGCTCAGCGGCGTTGCCATGGCAGGCGGCACCACCGAGGCCGGCATTGGCGGCGCATTGGGTGGGGTACTGGGCTCTGTCGTGGGCCAGTCCATTGGTGGTAGCACAGGCGGCGCGATCGGCGCTGGCCTGGGCGGCGCAGCTGGCAGTGCAGTCGGTGCCAACAAGCACCAGCGTGGTGAGGCAGCCATCGGTGGCGCATTGGGCGCCGCAGGCGGCAACGTGGTCGGCCGCTCCATGGGCGGTACTACCGGTAGTTACATTGGCGCAGCAGCCGGCGGTGGCGCCGGTGGCGCACTGGGTAACTACATGGGCAAAGAGGCCGACAGAGACGACTACCACGATGGCCGTCGCTACCGTCGTGGCTACGATGATGACCGCCGTCACTGGGACCGTGGTCACCATTACGGCCACCGCAAGCACAAGCGCCACTGGCGCGACTAACGCCTGAGGGCTCTGCCCCGGCAACAACAGCCCCGCCCCTGCCAGCGGGGCTTTTTTATGCCTGCGATTCCAGCAGGATGCCAGACAGAATCACCTGCAGCGCCGCTGGCAGCGCCACAGGCCGGCCACTGGCGCGCTCGATGAACACCTGCACCACCGTGCCTGCGGCACACGCCTCCGGTTCCCCTGGGCGGAACAGCGCCAGGCGGTAGTCCACCGTGCTGCCCGCCAGGCGTGCTACCCCCAACCCCACCTCCAGCACATCCGGGAAGCCTGGCAGTGCGTAAAAGTCCGCCGCCGAACTGACCACGAAGGCCGCCAGCTCGCCATCACGCAGGTCCAGCTCGGCCTGTTCGACAAGGAACGCCTGGATGGCGGTTTCGAAGAAGCCGTGTACGGTGGCACCGGCGAGGTGGCCGTTCAGGTCGTTATCCTGGGGGCGGGTGAGGATGGGGTGGAAGTGGGAGAAAGCAGTGCGCTGAGGCGATTCGGTCATCTGGCAGGCTCTTGTCTTCACAATGGATGCTGATAGTGAAACAGAAATTGCGGATTTTGCCCGCACAGACAGCGGATAATAAAAAAGCCGCCCCTAGGGACGGCTTTCTGGTTGCGGCTGGTTCAGCTTACAGCTGTGGGCCAGCGGCCTTGATGGCGTCGGAAACTTCGAACTTCTTGAAGTTTTCGATGAACAGCTTGGCCAGGCCGTTGGCGGCCTCGTCGTAGGCAGCCTTGTCAGCCCAGTTGGTGCGTGGGTTGAGCAGCTCGGTATCCACGCCCGGAACGGCCTTCGGCACGTCCAGGTTGATGATGTCCAGGTGCTCGGTTTCGGCACCGACCAGCGCGCCGCTCTGGATCGCAGCGATCACGGCACGGGTGGTCGGGATGCTGAAGCGCTTGCCAACGCCGTAGCCTCCGCCGGTCCAGCCGGTGTTGACCAGGTACACCTTCGAGTCGAAGCCCTTGATACGCTTGATCAGCAGCTCGGCGTACTCGCCAGCCGGGCGCGGGAAGAACGGGGCGCCGAAGCAGGTGGAGAAGGTCGACTTGATGCCGCTACCCGAACCCATTTCGGTGGAACCGACCAGCGCGGTGTAACCGGACAGGAAGTGGTAGGCCGCCTGCTCGTTGTTCAGGATCGAAACCGGAGGCAGAACACCCGTCAGGTCGCAGGTCAGGAAGATGACTGCATTCGGCTCGCCGCCCAGGTTCGCTGCGGAACGCTTGGCAACGTGCTCCAGCGGGTAGGCCGCACGGCTGTTCTGGGTCAGGCTGACATCGGTGTAGTCGGCGTGCTTGTTGGCGTCGAGAACGACGTTTTCCAGCACGGCACCATGCTTGATGGCCTTCCAGATGACCGGCTCGTTCTTCTCGGACAAGTCGATGCACTTGGCGTAGCAACCGCCTTCGATGTTGAAGACCACGCCCTCGCCCCAGCCGTGCTCGTCGTCACCGATCAGGTAACGGCTTTCGTCGGCCGACAGGGTGGTCTTGCCGGTGCCGGACAGGCCGAAGAACAGGGTCACATCGCCTGCTTCGCCGATGTTGGCGGCGCAATGCATTGGCAGTACGTCGGCAGCCGGCAGCAGGAAGTTCTGCACCGAGAACATGGCTTTCTTCATTTCGCCGGCGTAGCGCATGCCAGCGATCAGCACCTTCTTCTGGGCGAAGTTGATGATCACGCAACCATCGGAGTTGGTGCCGTCACGCTCGGGCTCGCACACGAAGTTGGCGACGTTGAGGACCTGCCACTCGCCACGGCCAGCCGGGTTGTACTGTTCCGGGTTGATGAACAGGCAACGCCCGAACAGGTTCTGCCAGGCCGTCTGGGTGGTCATCTTCACCGGCAGGTAGTGCTCGGCGGCTGCCCCTACGTGGACGTAGGAAACGAAGTGATCCTGGGCGTTGTTGAACGCCTCGACGCGGTCCCACAGGGCATCGAACTTGTCGGCCGGGAACTTGCGGTTGATCGGGCCCCAGGCAATGGCGTCCTGGGTGGAAGGCTCTTCGACGATGAAACGGTCAGCCGGCGAACGGCCAGTACGGTGACCAGTCTCCACGACCAGTGCACCAGTATCGGCTAGTACGCCTTCACCGCGTTGCAGCGCTTCTTTTACCAGCTCATCGACGCTCAGGTCGGTGTACACGGTGTTGTTGGCTTGCGTCATGAGATACCCCATCCGGCCCGAGGCCGAGTGCTCCAAACGTTTTGTAGTTGTCTTGAAAAAACTACTACAGCGAAAAAAGTGGCCGGATTATGCCAGAAACGCCCAAAAAAAGTAGGCCCCTCCTGTCAGAACTGCGCTTTTGCGCAATTCGACAGGAGATTGTCCTGTGCTTAAACGTTTCAGTGACGAGTTTCTGAGGCTACGTCAGTGCCGCCACCGGCAAACAGTTGCGCGACGTCGTTGGCGTCGAAGAAATAGCGCTCGTTGCAGAACTGGCAATCGATCTCCACCTGCCCGCCGCATTCTTCCACCAGCGTCTTGGCGTCGTGCTCGCCCAAACTGACCAGCGCATTGCCGGAACGTTCGCGCGAGCAGCTGCAGTTGAAGCGCAGCGGCTGGATATCGAACAGGCGCACGGCGTCTTCGTGGTACAGGCGGTGCAGCAGGGTTTCGTTGCCTTCGGCCCATTCCTCGGGTTTGAGGGTCTTGGCCAGGGCCACTACGTGCTGCCAGCTATCCTCACGCTCTTCATCATCCGGCTGGCGATCACGCGGCAGCTGCTGCAGCAGCAGGCCACGGGCCTTGCCGCCTTCGGCATTGAGCCAGAAGCGCGTATTCAGCTGCTGCGACTGCACGAAGTAGTTGGTGAAGCATTCCGACAGGTCGGCGCCATCGAGGTCAACGGTACCCTGGTAGCGCTGGCCCTTGACCGGGTCGATGGTCAGGGTCAGATGGCCATCGGGCATCAGTTGCGACAGGCTGGCGCCGTCAGGGATCTGTTCGGCGTCATAGCGAGCCATGCCGCGGATATCGCGCTCGCCCGAGCACTCCACCATCAGCAGCGGGATCGGCCCTTGCGAACGCGCCTGCAGAATCAGTAGGCCGTCGAACTTCAGCGCCCCCACCAGCAAGGCGGTGGCGGCCATCAGCTCGCCGAGCAGTACCTGCACCGGCTGCGGGTACTCATGACGCGCCAGCACCGCGGCGTAGCTGTCATCGAGAGACACCCACTCGCCGCGCACATCGCGCTCGTCGAAGATGAAACGTTGGGTGAAATCGGTATCAGGCAAGTCGCTCATAGGTTTTGGCTATCTGAAAATGGTGACATAAATGGTTACAAGGGTTGTCGGAACACATGCGAGAACCCTGTGACAGAGCGCTCACAAGGCGCTCCGACTCCTGTTTGCAATAGAGGTATTTTATGGACAATCGACCACTGTTCCAAGCAAGGTGGTCCTGGGGGCCATTGGCAGCCTGTACGCTGCTTCCCATTGCTCTACTGTGTTTCTGGTTATGGCCCATTGGCCAGATCCTGTGCCTGACTTTCGACGAGTGGCTATTCCACAGCCTAAATGCGCCGCTAGCCGACAACACCATCTGGCGCTACATCTGGACCGTCGGCAGCCTGCGCCCGTTCGACATCGTCGTCGGCCTGATCCTTCTGGCAGTGCTTATCCGTGGCGACTGGGTGTTCAAGGCAACCCAGGTTCGCCAGGCATTTTTCGGCTTTCTGGTCACGCTAATCCTCTTAGTGGTGATTCGCGCGCTGTTTTCCAAGTGGGTGGATGCAGCCGGCTGGCAGCACAAGAGCCCGTCGATGATGTTCGACGAGGTGGTACACCTCAGCGACTACTACCCGAACCTGGAGGCGGCCTGGGAGCTCAAGGACCGTTCCAGCAAGAGTTTCCCGGGGGACCATGCCTCGGTGCTGCTGATCTGGGCGCTGTTCATGAGCGTGTTCAGCCGCCGCCTGATGCAGTACCTGGTGGTCTGGGGGCTGGCGGTGCTGTTCATGTTGCCGCGGCTGGTGGCCGGGGCGCACTGGGGGCAGGATGACTATATCGGCGGGTTGCTGATGGCGGTGCTGGCGTTGGGCTGGAGCTGCTATACGCCGCTGGCGGCCATGGGTAGCGAAGCGTTGATACGCTGGCCGGCGCCGCTGTTCAACCTGCTGGGCAAATTACCACTGATCGGACGGCTGGCCGTCACCCGTTAGGGCCATGGGGCTGCTGCGCAGCCCATCGCCGGCAAGCCAGCTCCCACAGGGATCGCACACGTTTCAGGGCTTGCGCATTACCTGTGGGAGATGGGCCCAGCCCTTTGGGCTGCGCTGTCGCATAGAGAACTGAATTCGCAAGCGGTCCGTGCATCCTGTGGGAGCGGCTTTAGCCGCGAAGAATCCAACGCGGTGCATGGCACCGGCTGCGCCGGTGTTCGCGGCTAAAGCCGCTCCCACAGGGCCCCTGCTAATTCAACGAGTTATGTGCAGTTCTATGAGAGCTGGCTTGCCGGCGATGGGCCGCAAAGCGGCACCGGCTATTCAAAGCTCCCATGCAGCTGGTGAATCTGCCGCCGCTGCTTCTTGTTCGGCCGGCCATCGGTAGTCACGCCCATCGCCCCCGCCTTGCGCATTTCGGCCGCTTGTTCACGCCGGCGCACACTCTCTTCGGTTTCTTCATACAGCGTCTGCGCCTCTGGCGCCCCACGCCGCACCACGGACAGCGCCTTCACCACTACGGTACGTTCATCGAACCCGGTGCGCAGCACAAACTCGTCACCCACCCGCGGTTCCTTGCCCGGCTTGCAGCGCTCGCCCCGGCAATGCACCTTGCCGCTTTCAATCGCCGCCTTGGCCAGCGCACGGGTCTTGTAGAAGCGTGCCGCCCATAGCCATTTGTCCAGGCGGACCTTGTCGTCGTCTTCGGCTTTTTGTGCCATCCCGTTACCTCGAACACTGTGTTTCATCGAACTGTACTACCGTAACGATCGGATGCAAAAAATCCCCGCCGTGCTTACAGTTCAACACCTCAGCAGCAGGGTGCGCTTCGTGAAGACATTTGACCATTTGACTGTAATCGGCCTGCGCGAGTGGGTCGCCCTGCCCGACCTTGGTGTGGCCGGGCTGCGCGCCAAGATCGACACCGGCGCCAGTACCTCCAGCCTGCACGCCACCGAGGTGGAACCGTTCGAGCGCGACGGCCAGCCCTGGGTCCGCTTCACCGCACACCTGGGCTCGGTGGTGCAGTTGCGCCACCGTCGCTGCGAGGCACCGCTGGTGACCATGAAAACCATCAAGAGCTCCAACGGCCAGGCCCAGACCCGCTATGTCATCCGTACGTCACTGGCCCTGGGCGATGGTGTGTGGGAGGTAGAATTCACCCTGGCCTGCCGCAAGAACATGCGTTATCGCCTGTTGCTGGGTTCCAAGGCCCTGATCCATGGTCAGTTGGTGGTCAACCCTGGCCTGAAGTACGTCCAAGACAAACCGGCCTTTCCGGCCACCCTCTCCCCTGTCACAGGTGCTGCATGAAGATCGCTGTGCTGTCGCGCAATCCGCGTCTGTATTCCACCCGCCGCCTGGTCGAAGCCGGTACCCAGCGGGGCCACGAAATGGTGGTGATCGATACCCTGCGGGCCTACATGAACATTGCCAGCCACAAGCCGCAGATCCACTATCGCGGCAAGCCGCTGGAAGGCTTCGACGCGGTGATCCCGCGCATTGGTGCCTCGGTAACTTTCTATGGCTGCGCGGTGCTGCGCCAGTTCGAGATGATGGGCGTATATCCGCTCAACGAGTCGGTAGCGATTGCCCGCTCCCGTGACAAATTGCGTTCGCTGCAACTGCTGTCGCGGCGCGGCATCGGCCTGCCGATTACCGGCTTCGCCCACTCGCCGGACGACATCCCCGACCTGATCCAGATGGTCAACGGCGCCCCGCTGGTGATCAAGGTGCTGGAAGGTACCCAAGGCATCGGCGTGGTGCTGTGCGAAACCACCAAGGCCGCCGAATCGGTGATCGAGGCATTCATGGGCCTGAAGCAGAACATCATGGTGCAGGAATACATCAAGGAAGCGGGTGGCGCGGACATCCGCTGCTTCGTGGTCGGCGACAAGGTGATTGCCTCGATGAAGCGCCAGGCCAAGCCAGGGGAATTCCGCTCCAACTTGCACCGCGGCGGGGTGGCCAGCCTGATCAAGATCACCCCGGAAGAACGCATGACCGCCATACGCGCGGCCAAGGTGATGGGGTTGAGTGTGGCGGGTGTGGATATCCTGCGTTCCAACCATGGGCCGCTGGTAATGGAGGTGAACTCGTCGCCGGGGCTGGAAGGCATTGAAGTGACCACCGGCAAGAACGTGGCCGGGATGATCATCGAGCATCTGGAGAAGAATGGCGGGCCTAATCAGACCCGGACCAAAGGGAAAGGTTGATTCAAGCCTGTTCCGGCCTATTCGCGGCTAAAGCCGCTCCCACAGGATCACCGCAGCCCACAGGCCTGTGCAACCTGTGGGAGCGGCTTTAGCCGCGAAGAGGCCGGTAAAGCTCACACAGCATTACGTGGCAACAACAGCCCCAACGGCAACCTTACCCGCGCCTCGATCCCACCACCGGAGCGGTTGCGCAATTCCACATTCCCACCATGCTGCGCCGCGATCCGCTTGACGATCGCCAACCCCAGCCCGGTGCCCTTGCCCCCGCGCGCCCGGTCGCCCCGAATGAACGGGTTGAAGATGGTCTCCAGCTCCGACTCGTCGATCCCCGTCCCGCGGTCCAGCACGCTCAGCACCACATACGGCGCACTCTCGTCGCCCGACACGTAGGCGGCCACCTCGACCCCCTTGCCGGCATGGTGCAGGGCATTGCCGATCAGGTTGCCCAGCATGCGCTTGAGCGAAACCCGGCGTAGCGGGAACGGTGGGATCGGCTCCAGGCACAGCCGCACCCGTTCTTCCGGCTGGTTGTACGGCGCCACCACCTCGCGCACCAGGTCGGCAAGGTCGACCTCCTCCACCGGCTCGTCCCGGCCATCGCGGATAAAGGCCAGGAACTGGTCGAGGATCGCGTCCATGTCCTCGATATCGCGAACCATGTCGTCACTCAGTTCGTTGTCGCTGTTCAACAACGACAGCGACAGGCGCAGGCGCGTCAGCGGTGTTCGCAGGTCGTGGGAAACCCCGGCCAGCATCAGCTCGCGCTCACGCCCGGCCTGTTCGACATCCTCGGCCATCTGGTTGAAGGCCTTGTACACCTCGGTCATCTCGCTGGGCGTATCGCTGATCGGCAGGCGCACACTGCGCCCCTGGCCCAGCTGACGGGCAGCGAATACCAGGCGTTTGAGCGGCTGGTTCAGCTGGCGCACGAAGATCCACGCCGAGGCGGTGGACAACAGCCCGATGGCCAGGAACCAGCCCAGCACGTTCCAGATCTTCTGCCCACGCAGCGGGTGCGGGTACAGCGGTACCTTCAACCAGCCTGGGCCCAGGCTTGGCGCGTTGACCCACAACGCCGGTGGCGCATGAATACGCAGCCGCACCTCGGTGTCTTCGCCCAGCTCGGCCTGCATCTGCCGCTGGTAGATTTCGCTGTAGGGCCAGTGCTGCTCGCCTTCGGGCACACCCGAGCCGGTCACGCGGATAAGGCCTGCCGCCTCAGCGATTCTGTCGCGGTTTTCTTCATCGGCAGCCCAATAGGCGCGCAAGGTCAGCGCCACACCGTGGCTGTACTGACGGTCGACCAGCACGTCCTCGTTCATCAACAGGTAGACCAGGGTCAAGGCCTTGGAGAACAGGACGACGATCAGCACCAGCCATAGGGTGCGGGCGAAGAAACTTTGCGGAAACCAGAGCGGTGTTTTCATCGACGGCGCGGCATCATTTACCGGCGTTTCCGTCCGGCACGAACACATAGCCCACGCCCCAGACGGTCTGGATATAACGCGGCTTGGACGGGTCCGGTTCGATCATGCGGCGCAGGCGCGAAATCTGCACGTCGATGGAGCGCTCCAGCGCATCCCATTCGCGGCCCCGGGCCAGGTTCATCAGCTTGTCGCGGGTCAGCGGCTCGCGGGCGTGCATCACCAGCGCCTTGAGCACGGCGAACTCGCCGGTGGTGAGCATGTGCACTTCGTCGCCACGCTTGAGTTCGCGGGTGGCCAGCGACAGCTCGTAGTCGCCGAAGGTGACCGACTCGTCTTCGCTACCAGGCGCACCCGGCACGCTCGGTGCCTGGCGGCGCAGCACGGCCTTGACCCGGGCCATCAGCTCGTCCGGGTTGAACGGCTTGCCGAGGTAGTCGTCGGCGCCCAGCTCCAGGCCCTTGATACGGCTGAGCTCGTCACCCTTGGCGGTAAGCATGATGATCGGGATCTGGTTGTTCTGCTGACGCAGGCGCTTGCACGCCGACAGGCCATCCTCGCCAGGCAGCATCAGGTCGAGCACCACCAGGTTGAACACCTCACGCTGCAGCAGGCGGTCCATCTGCTCGGTGTTGGGCACTGCGCGGGCACGGTAGCCCTTGCTGGTGAAGAAACGTTCCAGCAGGCTGCTCAGCCCCGGGTCGTCATCGACGATGAGAATCTTGTCACCTTCAGCGGTGTTTGGCGTGCCGGTCATGAATAACTCCTCTGATATCGCCGCGCATTATGGCGTAGCCATTGCTGCACGTTGCGTGAGCATTGTTAGCAGATTTTTCCCCCGGCGCCAGTTCCGGCTGGCCGGGCGCCATCACCGCAAGCCGTTTGCGATGGGTATAATGCGCGGCTTTCATCCAGCGCCGCCGGGCGACAGGCCCACAGGCGACCCCCGTATTCACAAATGTCAGGTGGTTTACATGGACAGCATCAACAGCCGTATCGCCGAGGAACTGGGCGTACGCCCCCAGCAGGTCGAGGCGGCCGTGGGCCTGTTGGACGAAGGCTCGACCGTGCCCTTCATCGCCCGTTACCGCAAGGAAGTGACCGGTAGCCTGGACGATACCCAGCTGCGCCATCTGGAAGAGCGCCTGCGCTACTTGCGCGAACTCGACGAGCGCCGCGCCAGCATCCTGGCCAGCATCGAGGAACAGGGCAAGCTGACCCCGGGACTGGCCCGTGAGATCAAGCTGGCCGACACCAAGACCCGCCTCGAAGACCTGTACCTGCCGTACAAGCAGAAGCGCCGTACCAAGGGCCAGATCGCCCTGGAAGCCGGCCTCGGCGAGCTGGCCGACGGCCTGTTCAACAACCCCGACCTGGCCCCGGAAAGCGAAGCCGCGCGCTTCGTCAACGCCGACAAAGGCGTGGCCGACGTCAAGGCCGCACTGGAAGGCGCCAAGTACATCCTGATGGAGCGCTTCGCCGAAGACGCCGCCCTGCTCGACAAACTGCGCAGCTTCCTCAAGCAGGAGTCGGTGCTCAGCGCCCGCGTCGTACCTGGCAAGGAAGAAGAAGGCGCCAAGTTCCGCGACTACTTCGCCCATGACGAACTGCTGCGCAACGCCCCGTCGCACCGCGCCCTGGCAATTTTCCGCGGGCGTAATGAAGGCGTGCTGAGCGCCTCGCTGAAAGTCGGCGAAGAACTGCCCGGCACCCTGCACCCGTGCGAGCTGATGATCGGCAACCATGTTGGCATCGAGAACCGCAACCGCCCGGCCGACAAGTGGCTCGGCGAAGTGGTGCGCTGGACCTGGAAGGTCAAGCTTTACACCCACCTGGAAACCGACCTGTTCGGCGAGCTGCGCGACAACGCCGAAGGCGAGGCGATCAACGTGTTCGCCCACAACCTGCACGACCTGCTGCTGGCCGCCCCGGCCGGCCCGCGCGCCACCCTGGGCTTCGACCCGGGCCTGCGTACCGGCTGCAAGATCGCCGTGGTCGATGCCACCGGCAAGCTGCTGGACCACACCACGGTCTACCCGCACGCGCCGAAGAACGACTGGGACCGCACCATTTCCATCATGGCCGCGCTGTGCGCCAAGCACTCGGTGGAGCTGATCGCCATCGGCAACGGCACCGCCAGCCGCGAAAGCGACAAGCTGGTGACAGAGCTGGTCAAAAAGTACCCAGCGCTGAAGATCACCAAAGTCATGGTTTCCGAGGCTGGCGCTTCGGTGTATTCCGCATCGGAACTGGCCGCCCGCGAGTTCCCGGACCTGGACGTGTCGATCCGTGGCGCCGTGTCGATTGCCCGCCGCCTGCAGGACCCGCTGGCGGAGCTGGTGAAGATCGACCCGAAATCCATCGGTGTCGGCCAGTACCAACACGACGTGTCCCAGCTGAAACTGGCGCGGGGCCTGGACGCCGTGGTCGAGGACTGCGTGAACGCCGTGGGTGTGGACGTCAACACCGCCTCGGTGGCGCTGCTGACGCGCATCTCCGGCCTCAACGCCACCCTGGCGCAGAACATCGTCGCCCACCGCGATGCCAACGGCCCGTTCGCTACCCGCGCGGCGCTGAAAAAGGTCAGCCGCCTGGGTGAAAAAACCTTCGAACAGGCCGCAGGCTTCCTGCGCGTGATGAACGGCGACAACCCGCTGGACGCCTCCGCAGTGCACCCTGAGGCCTACCCGCTGGTACAGCGCATTGCCGCCGACACCCACCGCGACATCCGCTCGCTGATCGGCGACAGCAGTTTCCTCAAGCGCCTGGACCCGAAACAGTTCACCGACGAAACCTTCGGCCTGCCCACCGTCACCGACATCCTGCAGGAACTGGACAAGCCTGGCCGCGACCCACGCCCCGAGTTCAAGACCGCCACCTTCCAGGACGGCGTCGAAGACCTCAAGGACCTGGAACCGGGCATGATCCTCGAAGGCGTGGTGACCAACGTCACCAACTTCGGTGCCTTCGTCGACATCGGCGTGCACCAGGACGGCCTGGTGCACATCTCGGCGCTGTCGGAAAAGTTCGTCAAGGACCCGCGTGAAGCGGTCAAGGCCGGCGACGTGGTCAAGGTCAAGGTCATGGAAGTGGACATCCCGCGCAAGCGCGTCGGCCTGTCCATGCGCATGAGCGACACCCCGGGCGAGAAGGTCGACGGCAACCGCGGTGGTAACCGTGGCAATGGCGGCAACCGCCAGCAGCAGGCGCCGCGTCAGCGCGAAACCGCCACTGCCGCCCCGGCCAACAACGCCATGGCTGCCCTGTTCGCCAACGCCAAGCAGCTGAAGAAGAAGTGATGGACGTACCACGCGAGTACGTCGAAAGCGCCTTCAGCCAGCTGCTCGGCTGCCGCCTGCAACGCCTGGAAACAGGTGTTGCCGGGGTAGCCCTGGCGCTCGAGCCACACTTGCGCAACCGTGGCCAGAAGCTGCACGGCGGAGCGATCTTCAGCCTGGTGGACATCGCCATGGGCCTGGCCTGCTCGTCCAGCCATGGCTTTGACCAGCAAAGCGTCACCATCGAGTGCAAGATCAACTACATGCGCGCCGTCAGTGACGGCGAGGTACTGTGCACCGCCCGTGTGCTGCACGCCGGGCGGCGCACCCTGGTGGTCGACGCCGACGTAGTTCAGGGCGACAAGCTGGTGGCGAAAGCGCAAGGAACCTTCGCGGTTCTCTAGCTCACCAAGCAGTATCTGCGGTATTTTCGGCAACAACCGGGGCCGCTTCGTGCCCCATCGCCGGCAAGCCGGGCTCCCACAGGTAATACACAAGCCTGAATATTCAGGATTACCTGTGGGAGCCCGGCTTGCCGGCGATGGGCTGCGAAGCGGCCCCCGAAGTCGGCGCTGCGCAATGCCGGAACCGCGTAAACCAGGCGACAACGCCAGTTCCTTTTCCCACTACCCTTGTAGACCGTCTTTTCTACCCCCATATTGGGGCGACTGACGCGTGAAGGAATACATCTTGAGCGACCTCCTCAACCGCCGCCTGAGCCTGCTCGGCGCCAATCTCCCCCTGCTCAAGCAGTGCCTGCACGGTATTGAGCGCGAATGCCTGCGCGTGACCGACCAAGGTCGCCTGGCCCAGACTCCGCATCCGCAAGCCTTGGGATCGGCGCTGACCAACGAGCAGATCACCACCGATTATTCCGAGTCGCTGCTGGAGTTCATCACTCCGGCCCTGCCCGACCCGGCCAAGGTGCTCGAAAGCCTCGAAGAGACCCACCGTTTCGTCTACAGCAAGCTGGGCGACGAATACCTGTGGAGCCCGTCGATGCCCTGCACGCTGCCAGCCGAGGAGGACATCCCGATCGCCGAGTACGGCAGCTCGAACATCGGCAAGCTCAAGCACGTCTACCGCAAGGGCCTGGCCCTGCGCTACGGCCGCACCATGCAGTGCATCGCCGGTATCCATTACAACTTCTCGCTGCCCGAAGCGCTGTGGCCGCTGCTGCGCGCCGCCGAAGGCGGCAGCGAGAGCGACCGCGACTACCAGTCGTCGGCCTATATCGCGCTGATCCGCAATTTCCGCCGCTACAGCTGGCTGCTGATGTACCTGTTCGGCGCCTCGCCGGCCCTGGACAAAGGCTTCCTGCGTGGCCGCCCGCACCAGCTCGAAGAGCTGGACGCCGAAACCCTGTACCTGCCCTACGCGACCAGCCTGCGCATGAGCGACCTGGGCTACCAGAGCAACGCCCAGGCTGGCCTCACGCCGTGCTACAACAACCTGGCCAGCTATACCGACAGCCTGCGCAAGGCGGTGGGCACGCCCTACCCGCCCTACGTTGAAGTCGGCACCCACGTGGATGGCGAGTGGGTCCAGCTGAACACCAACATCCTGCAGATCGAAAACGAGTACTACTCGAACATCCGCCCCAAGCGTGTCACCTACACCGGCGAGCGGCCGATCCAGGCCCTGACCTCGCGCGGCGTGCAGTATGTGGAAGTGCGCTGCCTGGACATCAACCCGTTCCTGCCGGTGGGCATCGACCTGACCGAGGCGCGCTTCCTCGATGCGTTCCTGCTGTTCTGCGCGCTGGAAGACAGCCCTCCGCTGGACAACGGCGAATGCGGCCAGTGCACCAGCAACTTCCTGACCGTGGTCAAGGAAGGCCGTCGCCCGGGCCTGGAGCTGCAGCGCAATGGCCGGCCGATCGGCCTGAAGGACTGGGCCAGCGAGCTGATCGAGCACATCCGCTCACTGGCTGACCTGCTCGACCAGGCGCAAGGCGGCGAAGAACACGCCAAGGCCCTGGATGCCCAGCAGGCCAAGGTCGACGACGCCTCGCTGACCCCGTCGGCCCAGGTGCTGGCGCGCATGGCCGAGCATGACGAAAGTTTCGTCAGGTTCGCCCTGCGCCAGAGCCGTATTCACGCCGAAACCTTCCGCGAGCAGCCACTGCCCGCCGAGCGACAGCAGGCCTTCGAAACCCTCGCCCGAGAATCACTGGCCGAACAGTCGCGCCTGGAGCAGCAGGAAGTCGGCGACTTCGACCTGTTCGTCGGCGCCTATCAGGCCAGCATCCTGGCGATCAGCAACTGATGAACCGCAGCGCCTCCCCGCGCAAGCCGCGCGCCAGCAGCCAGGCCAGGATCGAGGCAATCCTGGCGGCTGCACGCGAGTTGCTGGCCGAGCAAGGGGTGGCGGCGCTGTCGATCTATAGCGTGGCCGAGCGCGCACAGATTCCGCCGTCCTCGGTATACCACTTCTTCGCCAGCGTACCTGCGTTGCTGGAAGCGCTGACAGCCGATGTGCACCGGGCTTTTCGCGAGGCCTTGAGTGCACCGATCGACAGCTGTGCTTTCAGCACCTGGCAGCAACTGTCGCGGCTGGTCGAGCAGCGCATGCTCGATATCTACAACGAAGATGCCGCAGCGCGTCAGTTGATCCTCGCCCAGCATGGGTTGAGCGAGGTGGTGCAGGCCGACCGCCAGCACGACATGGAGCTAGGCGAACTGATGCATAGCTTGTTCGATCGGCATTTCCAGCTGCCGACAATGCCGAGCGACGTGGATGTCTTCGCCCTGGCCATGGAGCTGAGCGACCGCGTCTACGCCCGGTCGATGCAGCTGTTCGAACAGATCACGCCACGCATGGCAGAAGAAGGCATGCGTGTGTTCGAAGCCTATATGGCGCTCTACCTCCCGCCTTTCCTGCCTAAACGTCGGACCGTCTGAGCCGATATACATCTACTGCCCGGCAGCCCGCAACGATCGATTCAATGAGCTCTCAGCGCACGCGCATCCTCATAGAGATCATTGTTCATGCCAACATCAGAACGCAGCCCCGACATCGTCAAGGCGTTACCTCGCGCCAACACAGCCACCATCGGCCATCAGTTGGCCGGCAAAAGCAATCTCCTCGTGGCCGCCCGGCAAACGCAGAAAAGTTGTGCCGAGCAACTGCGCAGCCTTTTCAGCCAAGCCCCGGAATTGCGTCAAACCGTGCATAACGCGTTGCAAGCTCACCTGCAGGTAGACCCCACCGAGTGTGGCCTGCTCTATGGCGAACACCAAGTGACCATGCTGACCTTCGCTGCTCGCCTACTGGCTGGCCCAGTGTTCGCCAACCCCTTTGCCGATTGGTCCACATGGGGTTTCGACCACTCAGCGGCACAGGCCAAATGGACTGCCGCAGACTGGACATACAACCTCACACCGATTGTGAACGCAGCGAAACTGCGCGCTGACAGCGACTACTGGAAGGGGCGAATGCCGGGCACTGCCGTGTCGCGGCAAAAACACGCAAGCAACCTGCTGCGTCAACATTTCTCCAGCAGCCTGGATATTGCGTTCGGTATCGGCGAGCTGGACAGCAAAAGCTGGCAGCAAGGTAAACAGCCCGAACCGCCCCATGCACACGTGGAATGGCGCCTTCCAACCGGACGCCGGCTTACCAGCACGGCAGCACTGTTGATCGGCCCGCAAGCCAGCGACACACGCTGGCTAAT
Organism: Pseudomonas persica; assembly: GCF_900291015.1. Taxonomy (GTDB): domain Bacteria; phylum Pseudomonadota; class Gammaproteobacteria; order Pseudomonadales; family Pseudomonadaceae; genus Aquipseudomonas. The sequence continues at coordinate 80,047 of NZ_OLKL01000006.1, read as the reverse complement.
TTACCTGCCGAGCGTACAGAACACAGTCCTGGCGTTCGCTAGCCTTGAAAACATGCGCGACTGGATCTTCCTGAATCGCTTCATGTTTTGGTCGGACCCCAGGTCGCCAATTTCCGCCGGCACACGCGACGACGTTATCGTCACGAGGATTCATGAGGATGGCTTCAGCACGCAAATAGCGGAATATCTGCTGCAGTTCCAGGCGGTTTCCGACCATTATCTACTACAGGCCAGCAAGCACAGCGAAACCAGCCCCCTGGACTGGACTGATTTACAGATCTGGGAGGCCAAGCGCAACACGATCGTGCGGGCGTCCCTGTCCCCCACGGTCGAAGCCACTATCGACGAGGTGATCGCGGCCGACCTCGCACTGGCGGACGAAGAGGTTCACTTTGCCTGCCTGGAGGAGTACACGCCGATAGGCTGGCGCAATCAGCATATCGAGCACCAGGCAGCACTGCTGGAACAGTATCTGGATGGCGAAGTAGCACCCACTTCGGCCAAGGTAACGCTATTGCGTGAACGCCAAGCCGCCCTGGACCTGCTGCAGGATTCGCTGGACACCTTCCTGTTAACGCTGCCCGAGCCGGTGACGCGCAACGACCTGCAGGCAAACAGCGGTGAACTGAGCCGGGCAGAACAGATCAGCCAGGGGTTGTGCCAGGCCCTGCTGAAAGAAGCACGTCTGCAGAATACGTTAGGCAACCTGTCAGCATCCCATCTGGACTGGATCGAACAGCTCGTCGACAGGCCTGTACCGAGTCTGCAACGCCAGGTGCAGGTCAGCGCGCTGGAACTGGTTGCTGGCGACCATACCTGGCAGCTGTGTGGCTACATGACATTCCGTGCCATCCCCGAAGACGATGACGTCGCCCAGGATGATACGGTGCTGCTCTACCGGCCTGGCCAGCGCGGCGGCCTGATGGCATTCGAGAATGAGACCGAGCTCAACAGACGCCTGCTGGCTACCCTCCACGGCGCATGGCCGGACGCACTGCTCGAGTCTGCCCTGCCAACCGACACCTCACGGCTTTTCGCGGTGCTGGCCAACTCGCCAACGATAACCCTCAAGTACCTTCCTGTTCTTAGGCACTTCATGCAGCATTGCGTGCAGACTGTCATCAACGCGCTCCCCGCCAACGCTACAAGGGAGCAATGCAGACAGCGCCTGTGCATAAGTGAAAACCGCGCCAGGGCGCAGGCTCTGGCGCGGTTCGCGGAACAGAACCGCAGCAGCTATATCCAGACGCAACTGACACCATTGCGGCACCTTGGCACGCAACAGCTGACCGAACTGGCCACCCACATAAGCTCGCTGGAGCGCTCTCTACATGCCTCTGGCGAGTTGCTCAGACGGAGCCTGCCACCGCGCCAGCAATTCGCCCGGGTGAAACTGCAGCAACACCTGCGCAGCGAATTCAACCTGCGGCAAATACCGCAAATTACCCTCGACATCGCCGACAGCGTCACCCTGAAAAGGATTGTGACTGGTCAATCGGCAATCGGTGGCGCCGGATCAAGAGAGGTAGCAGTATTCAGCGAGGCGCGCAGTGACGTTGCCCTGGAGTCATTCATGCTGTGGGCGCTCGATGATGAACGGCGCCTGCGACTGGGCAACGCCAGGATCAAGTTCGAGCCGGCCAGCAACCCGTTACTGCAAAAAACGATTACCCCGGCCTACATTGCCAAGCTGATCGAACAAATGGACATGGCGGGCAGCTATGAAAAACGCATCATCAGTGCGTACCAGGGATTCGAGCAGGAGTCGTCCTGGCAGGTGCAATGGCGCCAGGAAACCCTCCGTCTCCCTTTCCAACACCGCCTGCGATTGCTGGTGCTTTCCCGCCCGACCAGCCTTGACGCCGATGGCCAGCGCCTGCTGGAACAGTTCTGCCAGAAACAGGCCGATACGGTAACAGCCAGAACGATAGCCTATCATCCGGTGATACTTAGACCTGGTGAGGCAGCAGACGGCTCAAGCGACAGCGTGGGGCTTTCAGCCATCCATGTCATAAAGGGCTCGACGGGGCCCGTGCTGCTGTATATTCCGGATGCACCCAATGGCAAGGTCATCAGCCAGTACGCCAGCCCCTCCGAGGCCTGCCGAGCCCTGCAACGCATGGCGCTGGACGACAAGATGGCCCGTTTTCTGGCTGCCCGGTCCCAGTCTGGCGACCCGGACCGCCATGCAAGCTACATCAAGACTGCCCAGCAAAAGAACTTCAGCGGCTTCATCGGGATCGGTTCGGCGCGCTCCGAATCCTTGTCGGCGCATGAGTCTCACCTGGACATGGGCGAGCGAATCCGCAAGCACCGCGCCACCTCACGCAGTCAGGCCGACCTGGCGCTAACGGCCGCCGACACCTTCGACCATCATTTCTTCATGGGGCTGAAACTGGCGCTTTGCTTCTTGCCAGGCGTGGCCACGGCGATCGCGCTTTACGATGGCTGGCAGGCGGCGAACGCCGCCGTCAGGGCCTTCGAAGCAAGCAATGTGGAAGAGGGCCTCCAACACCTGACCAGCCTGCTGCAATCATTGAATGATGCCGTTCTCACCCTAGCGCCGCTGGCTGCCATCCCCGCCGGGCCTGCGACGACGGCACGCCAGTTGACCCGGCAACGCCAGAGCGGAGGCACCCTTCGGCCTGTGGCCAGTATTCGCAAAATGCGCCCCAGCCCGTTTGCCGGTTATGAAGTGGAGTTGCCAACAGGCCCGATGGTGCGCTCCACGCACCCGCAAGGCGTGGGGGTATTCGAGCACGTAGCAACCCGGCAACAATACATTGCGCGTAACAACGTATGGCACGCCGTCGAGTGGGATCCGACAAACGCTAGCTGGAGGCTCAAACCCCAGGGCACCCGCTCCTACCGTCAAGCAGTGCGCCTGAATGATCAGGGCATATGGGATACCCCTGGCAGGCTGAGCGGTCTGCTGGTCGACAACGGCCTGGCTGGTGGCGGTGGCGCGCTCACTACCCTCTACAACCATGGCGTAGCCTACTGGCGCATGGCGCTTCGCCGACAACCGCCAAGGTTGACCGGTATGGCGCTCGCACACGACATAAACGACGAACTCAAACGCATCGTCCTACGCATGCGCTCCAAACAGACGGCTTACAACACAACCAAACGACAGGCCGCCGAAGTACCACTGACCGATGCGCACAAGGCAGCAATCGTCAGCGCACGCAATCAACTGAGTGATGAGCTCAACCAGAATATCGAATTCAACTCGCGCAGCATTGCCCGCCTCAGGGAACACCGGGCGACCTTGAGCAGGGCGGACTACACCAGGTTCGTCTCACTGTGTGAGGAAAACATCAGCGAAATGAGCGTTCTCGATATGCAGCTGATTTCCGACCGTCTCGTCATGGCTACGAATGAGGTAAGGCTGGCAGTGAATGCAATCCAGGCTCTGCCCGGGCCCACAGCCCCCGCCGCATTGGTAATGCGCCTGACACAGGACTCGCTGAAGGCAAACAGGGAAATGATTGCTACCTTGCTGGAAGTAGAGCGCTTGGCTATTCGCCATAACGCCAGGCGCAATGTCTTGCAGGGCAGGGCACTGACCGATTACCTGAGGAAGGTTGAAGGTACGGGCATGACGCTTGACGTGACCAATGCACAACTCGTTCGAGCATCCATCCTCTCGTCGACGCTGTTCGATGCTAGCGCTGTCGAGCATCCGCAATTGGGCGCATTCCTGGTGCATTTCAATGAACAAGGTACTGCGTTGCGCAACGTCCTCTACAGTCACCTGCAGATGCCGAACGCCAGCCTTGGCAGAACCCAGGAACGCAGCTTCCTGAGCAATGCGCAAAGCCACTATCAGCGCTTTCTGAGCCATGTCACGGCATGGCAAGACAACTTCGAGGAGCTACTGTCAGCTACTGAAACCCAGGCTTTGCGCCAACTGTTGCGCCAGTTGATCGATGAAATCGAGAACACCCTCGGCAAGATCAACACGGCCCGGCAACGCACTGCCAGCAAACCCGGTCGTGGCGCTAGCCGACCGCGCTTGTTCGAAACCGCGGACGGGCCGCGGATCGGCAACGAGTTCGTGGAGCACGGGCAGACACGCATGCGCATCAACCAGCCGCATTCCGATCAGCCCCATACCGTCTATGCCAGGAACGAGGCAGGTCATTGGCAAATATCCGCGCCAGTACCCACGGCGCCTACGCAGTCGATGTCTAGCCTGGTGAAAACTGCCACTGCGCGTCTGGAGGATGTCCCACGGCAACAGGCCAGGCTGCGCCAGTACCAGATACCGCAAGCGTTGCCTGTTGATCTGCAAGACATCGCCCAGGGACACGCGCAGCAACTGCGCTTCATCGCCGACAGGATTCGCCAGAAAGCGGGCAACACCATGACTGCTGAGCAAACCGCCTTGACACAAAGGCTGGCAACCGCCGCCGAGCAAATGGAGGCACTGGGCCGCCAGTTGCGCACCGCCCAGACCAAAGCGACCAGCAAGCCGACCGTGGGTTACCTGGAATACCTGGTTGAGCAGCAAGAAGTGGAAATTGCCTGGTCGCGTACCTTGCCCCCCAAGCTGGACCGCAAGGGCAAGCCCGTCGAGTATCTGGAGGAATATCGCATCCTCGATCGGGTTACCCGGCAAGTATTGTGGTATGCGCACTTCCACTTCCGGCAGAAACCGGCACACGGCTTTACACGGCTGGAGGCAGGCCACCTGAAACTGGCGCGCGAACGCGACCTGGGCGAAGGCGCCTGGCGGGGCAGCATGACCGAGACGCAAGCTAGCAAGCTATTTGAAAACCTGCGGCCGGCCAGTTGATCCTGTGTCACCACCTGGGCTGGCAGCCAACCCAGGTGGTGACCGCTTACAGCTTGGCGATAGACACTTCAGTCGATTTGACAAAGGCAATCACCTCACTGCCCACCTGCAGCTCCAGCTCACGCACGGAGCGGGTAGTGATGACCGAAGTGACGATGCCCGAGGCAGTCTGCACGTCGATTTCCGACAGTACCGGCCCTTCGAGGATTTCTTTCACGGTGCCTTTGAACTGGTTGCGAACGTTGATGGCTTTGATGGTCATGATTGGCTTCCTTCTCTTTGGCTTCAGTCTGGTGAGTGAGTCATTCAGTGCGCCCACCGCAGCTGCGTGGGCAGCGGGGCTACAGGATCCGGCTCGGGCGCAACGCCCGGGGCCGACAGAACACGGTTGAGCACTTCGCTTTCCAGCGCGGCCAGGCGGTGCGAACCACGCGCCCGAGGCCGTGCCAGGTCGACAGTGAGGTCGAGCCCGACCTCGCCGTCCTCGATCAGGATCACCCGGTCAGCCACGGCGACTGCCTCGCTGACATCGTGGGTAACCAGCAACACGGTGAAACCGTGCTGACGCCACAGGCGTTCGATCAGTTGCTGCATCTCGATACGGGTCAATGCATCCAGTGCACCGAGCGGCTCGTCCAGCAGCAGCAGGCGTGGCTGGTGAATCAGCGCCCGGGCCAGGGCCACACGCTGCTTCTGGCCACCCGAGAGCGCTGCCGGCCATTCATTGGCGCGGTCGGCCAGGCCAACTGACTCCAACGCTTCCAGCGCACGCGGGCGCCAGTCGCCAGACAGGCCCAGGCCAACGTTGTCGATTACTTTCCTCCACGGCAGCAGGCGCGCGTCCTGGAACATCAGGCGGGTCTCTTCGCGGGCCTGTTCCAGCGGCGCGGCACCGGCCAGCAACTGGCCTGCAGTGGGCTGGTCGAGGCCGGCCAGCAAGCGCAACAAGGTACTCTTGCCGCAGCCGCTGCGGCCGACGATGGCGACGAACTGGCCGGCCGGAATATGCAGTTCGATGCCCTTGAGCACTTCGCGCTGACCAAAGGTCTTGCGCAGGCCGCTGGAAGCCAGCGGGATACCACGCAGCAGGCGTGGCGGCTGCTCCTTGAGTACGCTCATGCGCCCTCCTTCCTGGCCACTTGATAGGCCGGGTGCCAGCGCAGCCACACACGTTCCAGGCCGCGGGCGGCGAGGTCGGCAAGCTTGCCGAGCACGGCATACAGGACGATGGCCAGCACCACCACGTCGGTCTGCAGGAATTCGCGGGCGTTCATTGCCAGGTAACCAATGCCGGCGTTGGCCGAGATGGTTTCGGCAACGATCAGGGTCAGCCACATGAAGCCCAGGGCAAAACGCACACCGACCAGGATCGAAGGCAGCGCCCCGGGCAGGATCACCTGGCGGAACAGGCTGAAGCCGGACAGGCCATAGCTGCGCGCCATCTCCACCAGCGCCGGGTCGACGTTGCGGATGCCGTGGTAGGTGTTCAGGTAGATCGGAAACAACGTGCCCAGCGCGACCAGGAAGATCTTTGCCGACTCGTCGATACCGAACCACAGGATCACCAGCGGGATCAGCGCCAGGTGTGGCACGTTGCGGATCATCTGCACCGAGCTGTCGAGCAGGCGTTCGCCCCAGTTCGACAGGCCGGTGATGAAGCCCAGCACCAGGCCGATGCTGCCACCGATGACAAAGCCCAGCCCGGCACGCCAGCCACTGATGGCCAGGTGAGTCCAGATCTCGCCACTGCGCACCAGCTCGATGCCGGCGCTGACCACGGCGCTGGGCGCCGGCAGGATGCGCGTCGACAACCAGCCAGCGCTGACCGCCAGCTGCCAGACCGCCAGCAGCAGTACCGGCAGCGCCCACGGCGCCAGGCGCTGGGCCAGGTTGTTGAAAGTTGCACGAGTCATGGCCTGGCCCTCAGCTCTGCGCGACGGACTTGGGCAGGATGTCGTTGGCCACCATTTCGCCAAACGGGCTCACATAACCGCCAGTCATGGCTTGCTCCGGGCGTTGCACATCCAGATGCGGGAACAGCAGCTCGGCCACCCGGTACGATTCTTCCAGGTGCGGGTAACCGGAGAAGATGAAGGTATCGATGCCCAGCTCGGCATATTCCTTGACCCGTGCAGCCACGGTCGGGCCATCGCCGACCAGTGCAGTGCCGGCACCGCCACGTACCAGGCCGACACCCGCCCAGAGGTTGGGGCTGACTTCCAGGTTGTCGCGTTTGCCGCCGTGCAGGGCCGCCATGCGCTGCTGGCCCACCGAGTCGAAACGCGCCAGCGATGCCTGGGCACGGGCGATGGTGTCATCGTCCAGATGCGAGATCAGGCGGTCGGCAGCAGCCCAGGCTTCCTCGTTGGTTTCCCGCACGATCACATGCAGGCGGATACCGAAGCGGACTTCCCGGCCTTGAGCGGCAGCTTTTTCACGCACCTGCGCGATTTTTTCGGCAACGGCTGCCGGTGGCTCGCCCCAGGTCAGGTATAGCTCGACCTGCTCGGCGGCCAGGTCCTGCGCAGCTTCGGACGAACCACCGAAATACAGGGGTGGTCGAGGCTGCTGGATCGGTGGATAGAGCAGCTTGGCGCCCTTCACCTGAATGTGTTTGCCGTCGTAATCGACGTTTTCACCTTCCAGCACCCTGCGCCAGATACGGGTGAATTCTACCGAGGCTTCATAGCGCTCTTCATGGCTAAGGTGCAGGCCATCACCAGCCAGCTCATCCGGATCGCCACCGGTCACCAGGTTGAACAGCGCGCGGCCATTGGACAGGCGGTCAAGGGTTGCCGCTTGGCGTGCCGCCACGGTCGGCGAAATGATCCCGGGGCGCAGGGCGACCAGGAATTTCAGGCGCTCGGTCACTGGGATCAGCGACGCTGCCACCAGCCAGGAATCCTCGCAGGAGCGTCCGGTGGGGATCAGCACCCCGCCAAAACCGAGGCGGTCGGCAGCCTGGGCGATCTGCTGCAGGTAGCCGTGGTCGACGGCGCGGGCGCCCTCGGAAGTGCCCAGGTACTTGCCGTCACCATGGGTAGGGAGGAACCAGAAAATGTTAAGGCTCATTGGAGTTGTCTCCTCAGGGGTGGCTCAAGCCGGAGTGACGCCCCGGCTCAGGCAAATCAATCAAGGCGCGCTGGCGACCTTGGCCGGTGGGGTCCAGATCACATCCTTGATGCTCAGCGGCTTGGGTATCAGCTTGAGTGCCTGGAAGGCGTCTGCGATCTTCTGTTGCGCGGCTATCACTTCGGGGGTGAGCGTTGCCGCACCGTAGCCCTGGCGCTTGACCGAGGTCAGGGTGATGTCCACAGGCAGGCCGAGCAGGGGGGCGACCTGGTCAGTGACCTGCTGAGGGTTGGCCTGGGACCATTCACCTACGGCGCGCACTTCTTCAATCAGGGTATTGATCACTGCCGGGTGCTGGGTCGCGTAGTTGCGGGTGGCCAGGTAGAACTGATGGTTGTCGACCAGGCCCTTGCCGTCGCGCAGGGTATGAGCCTGCAGCTGTTTCTCGGCGGCAGCCTGGTACGGGTCCCAGATCACCCAGGCGTCCACGCTGCCGCGCTCGAAGGCGGCACGGGCGTCGGCCGGGGGCAGGTACACCGGCTGGATGTCGCTGTACTTCAGGCCCGCGTCCTCCAGGGCGCGGACCAGCAGGTAGTGGACGTTGGAGCCTTTGTTGAGAGCGACTTTCTTGCCCTTGAGGTCTTTGACCGACTGGATCGGCGAGCCCTTCGGTACCAGGATCGCCTCGCTGTGCGGCGCTGGCGGCTCGTAGGCGACGTACAACAGATCGGCACCGGCGGCCTGGGCGAACACCGGTGGGGTTTCGCCGGTGACGCCAAAATCGATGGAGCCGACGTTCAGTCCTTCAAGCAGCTGCGGGCCGCCGGGGAACTCGGTCCATTGCACCTGCACGCCCTGCTCGGCCAGGCGCTTTTCCAGCGTGCCCTTGGCCTTGAGCAGCACCAGGGTGCCGTATTTCTGGTAACCGATACGCAGGCTCTCGGCCTGGGCTTGGGTGATGGCGCCGAAGGACACAGCCGCCGCAAACAGGGCGACCAGACCGCGACGCAAGAAGACTGTGCGCATGGCGCTCTCCTGTGCGAGTGGGTTCGGGTGGCACCTGCTTGCCTCGTTGTCGGGCGAGTAAGGTGGTGAAGCGGGTCGGGCCGGTCAGATGCTCCAGCGAGCGCTGATCAGGCGTTCATTCAGTACACCGGGGACCACGGGGCGCGGCCGACGGGCCAGCGCAACGTAGAAGGTTTCCAGCGAGTCGTGCAGACGCTCGTCCAGTGCCGGTACCAGCTGCGCGGGCTTGCCGCCCTGCGCGTAAGCGACCTGGCTGTCGTCGGCGAAGATCCCTTGCAGGGTCTCCTGCGCCTTGAGTGCCGACAGCACGGGCTTGAGTGCGTAATCCACCGCCAGCATGTGGGCGATGCTGCCGCCAGTGGCGATCGGCAACACGATCTTGTGCGCCAGGGCGCGTTCGGGCAGCAGGTCAAGCAAGGTTTTCAGCGCCCCGGCAAACGATGCCTTGTACACCGGAGTAGCGACGATCAGGCCATCGGCCTGCGCCACCAGCTGCTGGAAGTGCTGCACCTGCGGGCTGTCGAAACGGGCGTGCAGCAGGTCTTCGGCGGGGAAGTCACGTACCTGGAACGTCACTACCTCGACGCCACGGTCCTGTAGCCACTGGCGCGAACGCTCCAGCAGCACGCCGGAGCGTGAACGGGGACTGGGGCTACCACCGATTGAGACGACCAGCATTGCAGCGCTTCCTTGTGTTCTGTTGGGAGTGACATTAACAGCCACCGCATATATCTAGAAATCATATTTTTTCATTTGTTTATTCCATTTTATCAACCTTCTGTGCCGGCCCTTTCGCGTGCGATTCCTGTGGGCGCGGGTTTACCCGCGAAGGGGGGCACACGTTTCCTGCAGGCATAAAAAAGGGCCGTCGAAACGGCCCGAATATCCCTGCTATGGCTAAGAGCAATGCAACGAGGAATTCTTTAACGATTGGGCTGCGGGGTCAGCCGCAGATAGGGTTTGACCGCCCGATAACCTTTGGGAAAGCGCTGCCTGATCTCTTCCTCGTCCTTGAGCGAGGGCACGATCACCACATCGTCACCGTCCTGCCAGTTACCTGGCGTGGCGACCTTGTGGTTGTCGGTCAGCTGCAGCGAGTCGATCACCCGCAGGATTTCGTTGAAGTTGCGCCCGGTACTGGCCGGATAGGTGATGGTCAGGCGTACCTTCTTGTTCGGGTCGATGACAAACAGCGAGCGCACGGTCAGGGTGTCGCTGGCGTTCGGGTGGATCAGGTCGTACAGGTCGGAAACCTTGCGGTCGGCGTCGGCGATGATCGGGAAATTGACCACGGTGTTCTGGGTCTCGTTGATGTCATCGATCCACTTGTGGTGCGAGTCGACCGGGTCCACCGACAGAGCAATGGCCTTGACCCCGCGCTTGGCGAACTCGTCCTTGAGCTTGGCAGTCAGGCCCAGCTCGGTGGTGCACACCGGGGTGAAGTCGGCCGGGTGAGAGAACAACACCCCCCAGCTGTTGCCCAGCCACTCGTGGAAGCGGATTTTGCCTTCGCTGGAATCCTGTTCGAAATCGGGGGCGATATCGCCGAGTTTGAGGCTCATGGGCTGCGGCTCCTGTGCTGGGTTCTGGACCGTGTGGGTTCAATGTGCCTGCATTCGATTAAAAATAAAAAGAATAAATATCGATTTATTTATAACTATATGGAATTTATGATTACAGACACAAAAAAGCCTCGCACTAGGCGAGGCTCTTTCGGTAACGCTAGAGCTTACATGAAGGCGTAAGTGTAGTTCACGATGAAGCGAGTCTGATCTTTGTCCGGGTTGCTTTCGCCGCTACCACGGTAGACACCTTGACGCAGGCTGAAGCCCAGGCCTTTGAAGGTACCCTGCTGCAGGGTGTAGTCGACACGTGCGTCACGTTCCCATTCGTTGTAGGTACCGCTGGTCCTAGCATTCTTGATGTCATCACCACGCAGGTATGCAACCGAAGCCTTAAGGCCTGGAACGCCCAGGGCCGCGAAGTCATAGGAGTACTGACCGAAGGTGGTGTTTTCGCCAGCGCGGGCGAACTGGTTGATCATGCTGTCGGTGAACAGGTAGAAGCTCGCGCCGCCATTGCCTTCCAGCGAAGAAGTGGCGCCGTCCTTGCGAACGCTACCCTGGTTCAGCCAGACGAAACCACCATCATCACCCACCTGCTGGTGGCCGAGCATCAGCGCGTGGCCACCCAGGGTATAAGTGAACATGGCGCTCCAGGTCTTGTTATCGACCTCGCCCACGTTCTTCGCGTAGCCACCGTTGTTGTCGAAGGTGTAACCGGTCTGGCCATTCTTGCCATCGCTGCTGCTGTCGAAATAGCGCAGGTCAGTCTTGAACGACTGGTTGTCGGAAATCTTGAAGACGTGGGTAGCACCCAGGAAGTGCTGCTTGTAGAAGTCTTCCAGGTTCGAGTAGTAGTACTGCAGGGTCAGGTCTGGAGTGAGCTTGTAGTCACCACCGGCGAACTGGAACTTGTTGCTGTCGCGGAAGGCGCCAGAAACGGAAAGACCGGTACGGTTGCTCGACGCACGACCCATGGCGTGGGTCAGTTGACCAGCGTTGAGGGTCAGATTGTCGATTTCCTTCGACTGCAGGGTGCCACCTTCGAAGGTCTGCGGCAGCAGACGACCGTCGTTGGAGACTAGGATCGGCAGGTTAGGCGCCAGGGCGCTACCGTAGTGGATCTCTGTCTTGGAGAAGCGAGCCTTGGCATTACCGCCAATGCGTGCCCAGTCATGGACTGCCGAACCATCGGAGTCGCTTGGGAAGAAGGTGTTGTTGGCATTTGGACGGCTGCCACGGCCACCATCCAGGTGAATGCCCCACAGTGCCTGAACGTCGACACCAAAACCTACGGTGCCTTCGGTGAAGCCAGACAGGTAGTCGAGCTTGAAGCCCTGACCGCTTTCTTTCTGGTCAATACCGCTTTCGCGGTTGTCATCGTTGAAGTACATGGTGCGCGAGCTGAGCGACAGCTTGCTGTCTTCGACGAAACCGGCAGCGCCTGCTTGTTGGGCGAGAACCCCCAGTGCCACGGCCAGAGCCAGGCTGGACTTGTACATGTTTTGCTCCTCTACGTTCTAATTTTTGTGTATCTCTGGCGGAGGGGTCTTCTGCCCCGCTCACCGTGGATTGGCGATTTAGTCCCAAAGGGTGACCGTTAAGTCAATCGTTTCTAAACGTTTCGCGACTTTGGTCTAAGACGCCACCTGCGCTACAGGATAATGACAATCCTATAAATCCAAAATGACCGTTTTATGAATTGGTAAGATTTTTACGGAATATGTTAGGAACTGTTACTGCCATTAGTTCGTAGTAGATCGTTTTTTAATAACTATTGGTTATTTGCAAACGTTTGCTAATACCCTAATTCCGTATCGTTCTATCGGGACGAAAAAGCCTGGCAGCGCCAAGCGGCGCAACAACCCGCCGCTGTCGCACCCGGTAGTGCGCGCACAGCTGAGCGAGCTGGAAAGCGAGGCGCTGCTGAAACTGCTGTTCGCCCATGCGACGCGGACGGAGTTCAGCATTCGCTGGCGGTGGCAGGAAAATGATGTGGCGTTCTGGGACAACCGCGTGACCCAACATTTTGCCGTGGACGATTACCGGCCGAACCGACGGGTGATGCATCGGGCGACCATTCTTGGAGATGCGCCCTTCTGATAGAAATGCATCAGCAGTGCCGGCCTCTTCGCGGGTAAACCCGCTCCCACAGGTACCGCACCGGTATTGAAGCCAGTGTTATATCCGCGAAGAGGCCGGTGCAGGTTATTACCTGACCAGATGCAGGAACTGCATGTGCCGTTCGTACTGGTCGAGGATGTCGTTGATGATCTGCTCCTTGCTGTAGCCCACCAGGTCATAGTTCTGGCTGCCTTCGCTCAGGTGCACCTCCGCCCGGTAGTAACGGCGGTTCTTCAACTCCTGCGTACCCAACCCACCCAGGGCGAACGATGGCGTGAAGTAGCCACGCATCTGCACCTGGTAAATGAACGGCTGTTCCTCGCCGTGGCCAATCTTCAGGCTGACGTTGTCGTGGCTCGGGTCGTCCTGGGTAATCAGCACCAAGCCCTTCTGCTCGAACACTTCACGCACATCGGCAATCGCCGGGCGCACCACGTCGTCCATGAAGCGGTACACCTCATCACGCGACGGGAAGTGCACCGCCTGGCTCAGGCGCTGGCGCCAGCCGCCACGGCCGCGGCGTGACTGGGCGAACGGGGCCAGCGAATGCATCTGTGCGATCTGCCGTTGCGACTCCAGGTAGAAGGCCTTGTGCAGCCCCCACATCATGCACAGCAAGATCAGCGAAAACGGCAACGAGGTCAGCACCACCGCCGACTTCAGCGAATCGATGCTGCCGGCGAACAACAGCGCACTGGTGATCAGCGCCGTCATCGCACCCCAGAAGATGCGCAGCCAGTTCGGCCCGTCCTGGTCGGTATCACCGCCCTTGGCCGACAAGGTCGACAGCACCACGGTGCCCGAATCGGCCGAGGTGACGAAGAACACGAAACTGATGAACACCGTCATGGCGATCACCGTCTTGCTCCAGGGGTAGGTCTCCAGCAGCAGGTACAGGCTCATCGACGGGTTATCCAGCGCCGACTGGCCCAGCGCGGTCATGCCGTGGTTGATCACCTGGTCGAGGGCGCTGTTGCCGAAGATCGACATCCACGCCAGGGTGAAGCCCAGCGGAATCAGCAGCACACCGAAAACGAACTCGCGGATGGTGCGGCCACGGGAGATGCGGGCGATGAACAGGCCCACGAACGGCGCCCAGGCAATCCACCAGGCCCAGTAGAACACCGTCCAGCCGCCCAGCCAGTCGCGGTTCTCGCCGTAGGCATAAACGTCGAAGCTCTTGCGCGGCAAGGCCCCCAGGTAGTCGCCGAGGTTCTGGATCAGCGTGTTGAACAGGTGTTGGGTAGGCCCGGCGAACAACACGAACAGCAGCAGCGCACAGGCCAGGAACAGGTTGATGTCGCTCATCACCCGCACGCCCTTCTCCACCCCGGCGACGGCCACGGCCACCGCCGCGCCCATCATCAGGGTGATGAGCAGCACCTGCACCCACTGGCTGTGGCTGATGCCGAACAGGTACTCGAGACCGGCGTTCAGGTGCAGCACGCCAAAGCCCATGTCGGCGCCCAGGCCGAACACTGTGGCGATGATGCCGAAGCCATCCACCGCATAACCGATCGGCCCGTTGATGCGCTTGCCGATCAACGGGTACAAGGCCGAGCGCAAGGCCAGCGGCAGGTTATGCCGGTAGGCGAAGTAGGCCAGGGCCATGCCGACAAAGGCGAACACGCCCCAGCCATGCAGGCCCCAGTGCAGGAACAGGATCTGCATCGCCTGGCGCCCGGCCTCGACCGTGCCCGCTTCGCCCTGGGGTGGCTGCAGCATGTGGGTCAGGGGTTCGGAAACGCAGAAGAAGAACAAGGTGATACTGATGCCAGCGGCGAACAGCATGCCGGCCCACGACAGGTAGCTGAACTCGGGCTCGTCGTGGTCGGCACCGAGCTTGATCTTGCCATAGCCGGACAAGGCGGTGACCACCACGAAGACCAGGTACAGCGTCATCGCCAGCATGTAGTACCAGCCGACCGTGTTGGCCGCCCAGTTCTGCGCCGCCAGCAACCAGTCGCCTGCTGCTTGCGGATAGGAAATGACCACCAGGCCGAAGATGAGGATGAAACTTGCCGCGAAATAGAACACCGGGGGGTTCATGCGGATCTTGCCGTTGGCAAGGGACGGGGTCGGTGCACTCATTGGGGGTGCACCTCGTCGAATGACGTAAGGCTCGGAATGAACGGGTTCAGCAAAGGAATCCTCCTGTTGAACACCGGCAGCGGACCAGCGTTTTTCATTGAACAAGCGTTCAAGTTAAACATGGATCGGATTTCAATGCGAATTGCGGCGCTGATTGGTGCCCTCCTGTTCTGGCCCTTTCGCGGGTAAACCCGCTCCCACAGGTACCGCACAGGACTCAAAATCTGTGGAGTCCCTGTGGGAGCGGGTTTACCCTCGAAGAGGCCGGTCTCGGCCACGAAAATGTCAGATCAGTTCTTGTCCTGGCAATCCAGTTGCAGGTTGGCCTGGGTAATGTTGCTCTCGGGCGGCACACTGCGGGTCAGCCACACATTGCCGCCAATGGTCGAGCCTTTGCCGATGGTGATCCGCCCCAGCACCGTGGCCCCGGCATAGATCACCACATCATCCTCGACGATCGGGTGGCGTGGCAGGCCCTTGTGCAGGGTGCCCGATTCATCGCTGGGGAAGCGCTTGGCGCCCAGGGTCACCGCCTGGTAGATGCGCACGCGCTCGCCGATGATCGCGGTTTCGCCGATCACCACGCCAGTACCGTGGTCGATGAAGAAGCTCGGGCCGATCTGCGCCCCGGGGTGAATGTCGATCCCCGTGGCCGAATGCGCCAGCTCCGAGCTGATCCGCGCCAGCAACGGCAGGCCGGCCTGGTACAGGTGATGCGCCAGGCGGTGGTGGATGATTGCCAGGATGCCCGGGTAGCACAGCAGCACTTCATCGACGCTGCGCGCCGCCGGGTCACCGTGGTAGGCGGCCAGCACGTCGGTGTCGAGCAGCACGCGCAGGCCCGGCAAGGCAGCGGCGAAGCCCTGCACCAGGCTCAGCGCATGAGCATCGACGCCGGCCAGCTCGCCCTTGCTATGCCGCGCGGCGTAGCGCAGCTCCAGGCGGGCCTGGGCCAGCAAGGCGGTCAGCGCGGCATCCAGGGTATGGCCTACGTAAAAGTCTTCACTTTCTTCGCGCAGGTCGACCGGGCCAAGGCGCATGGGGAACAGTGCGCCGCACAGTTGCTCCAGAATCTGCCGCATCGCCTCGCGCGAAGGCAGCTCACGCCCGCCCTGCTCGCCGCTGCTGCGGCCGTTGCGGGTGCGCCATTGTTCACGGGCGCCGCGCAGGCCGGTGACGATGCTCTGCAACTGCCAGTGCCCGGATGAAGGTTGTTCGCTCACGGTTTTCTCCTGCCTGAAGAGGCCAACTGTTTTTATCGGCAGGTCAGGCCTCTTCGCGGGTAAACCCGCTCCCGCAGGTACACCACAAGGGCCAAGATCTGTGGGTTCCCTGTGGGAGCGGGTTCACCCGCGAAAGGGCCGGACCTGCCTACATGCAATCCACTCTACGTCAAATCCGACTCTTGGAAAAAACAACGCTTTATTCCATCCTGCGCTAAGTCAGGCATAAGCCGCGATGACGGAGCAGGCAACCTCGCCTACCCTCAAAGCAGCCAGCAACTGGCAAATACCAAAACGGAAATAACAAAATAATTTTTTAGTATTTCCTGGCCTAAGCAGCCAACCCTATAGTCGCCACCCACTACTTCCACAACAAGCGCGGGGCTCTGACATGTCGAAATTCGCCAAACCGCTACTCAACGCCAGCCTGGCCCTCCTGCTGGGTGCCGGCCTGCTCAGCCAGGCCTTCGCCGGCGAGCAGCTGAAGACCATCCAGGAAAAAGGCGTAATCAACGTCGGCCTTGAAGGCACCTACCCACCGTTCAGCTTCCAGGACGAAAACGGCAAGCTGACCGGCTTCGAAGTGGAGCTGTCCGAGCTGCTGGCCAAGGAGCTGGGGGTAAAGGCCAAGGTACAGCCGACCAAGTGGGACGGCATCCTCGCCGCACTGGAGTCCAAGCGCCTGGACGTGGTGATCAACCAGGTGACCATTTCCGAAGAGCGCAAGAAGAAGTATGACTTCTCCGAGCCTTACACCATCTCCGGCATCCAGGCGCTGATCCTGAAGAAGAAAGCCGAGCAGCTGAACATCCACAAGGCTGCCGACCTGGCCGGCAAGAAGGTCGGTGTCGGCCTGGGCACCAACTACGAGCAATGGGTCAAGCAGGACGTGCCGCAAGCCGATGTACGCACCTATGAAGACGACCCGAGCAAATTCGCCGACCTGCGCAACGGGCGCATCGACGCCATCCTGATCGACCGCCTGGCCGCGCTGGAATACGCGCAAAAGGCCAAGGACACCGAACTGGCCGGCGATGCTTTCTCACGCCTGGAAAGCGGCGTGACGCTGCGCAAGGGCGAGCCGGAACTGCTGGCAGCGATCAACAAGGCGCTGGACAAGCTCAAGGCTGACGGCACGCTGGCCAAGCTGTCCGAGAAATACTTCGGTGCCGATGTCACCAAATGATCGCTGAAAGCCTGCAACTCGTTGTCGACTCCACGCCCTTCCTGCTGAAGGGCGCGGGTTATACAGTGCTGCTCAGTGTTGGCGGCATGTTCTTCGGCCTGCTGCTGGGCTTTGCCCTGGCATTGATGCGGTTGTCGAAGATCTTGCCACTTAACTGGCTGGCGCGGGTCTACGTGTCGTTCTTCCGCGGCACGCCGCTGCTGGTGCAGCTGTTCGTCATCTACTTCGGCATGCCACAGATCGGCATCGAGCTCGACCCGATCCCGGCCTCGCTGATCGGCCTGTCGCTGAACATGGCCGCCTACATCTGCGAAATCCTGCGCGCGGCGATTTCCTCGATCGACCGTGGCCAGTGGGAAGCCGCTGCCAGTATCGGCATGACCCGTGTCCAGGCCATGCGCCGGGCGATCCTGCCCCAGGCCTTGCGCACCGCCCTGCCACCGTTGGGCAACAGTTTCATCTCGCTGGTCAAGGACACCGCCCTGGCGGCGACCATCCAGGTGCCCGAACTGTTCCGCCAGGCCCAGCTGATTACCGCGCGCACCTTTGAAGTGTTCACCATGTACGTGGCGGTGGCGGTCATCTACTGGGTGCTGTGCAGCATCCTCGCGCACTTCCAGAACCGCATGGAAGCGCGAGTCAACCAGCATGACCAGGAGCATTGAGCATGATTGAAGTGCAAGGCCTGACCAAGCGGTTCAAGGGCCAGACCGTGCTCGACGGTATCGACCTGACCGTGCAGCCCGGCGAAGTGGTGGCCATCATCGGCCCCAGCGGCTCCGGCAAGACCACCTTCCTGCGTTGCCTCAACTTGCTGGAAACACCCGATGCCGGGCAGATCCAGATTGGCGACATCAGCATCGACGCCAACCGCCCGCTGGGTGGGCAGCAAAGTGCGATCCGCCGCTTGCGCCAGCAGGCCGGGTTCGTGTTCCAGAACTTCAACCTGTTCCCTCACCGCACGGCCCTGGAAAACGTGATCGAGGGACCAGTGATCGTCAAGAAGACGCCCCGCGAGCAGGCCATCGAACTGGGCCGGCGCCTGCTGGCCAAGGTCGGCCTGGCGGGCAAGGAAGACGCCTACCCGCGGCGCCTGTCCGGTGGCCAGCAGCAGCGGGTGGCCATCGCCCGCGCCCTGGCCATGGAGCCGGAGGTGATCCTGTTCGACGAACCGACCTCGGCGCTGGACCCCGAACTGGTGGGTGAAGTGCTGGCGACCATCCGCGGCTTGGCCGAGGAGAAGCGCACCATGATCATCGTCACCCACGAGATGACTTTTGCCCGGGATGTGGCGAACCGGGTGATCTTCTTCGACAAGGGCATGATTGTGGAACAGGGCGAGGCCAAGGCGCTATTTGCGGCGCCGAAGGAGGAGCGTACCCGGCAGTTCTTGCGCAAGTTCCTCGGGACTGCTGCCTCCGGGTAAACCTGCACCGGCCTCTTCGCGGGTAAACCCGCTCCCACAAGGTTCCCACCACACTCAAGAGCTGTGAGGCCCCTGTGGGAGCGGGTCTACCCGCGAAAAGGCCGGGCACATCCACTGCAAATCCCTCCTTCTATACATATTCCAAAGTGTTAGTTCATAAAGTTTTTATAAAGCATTAGGGTATATAAACCGGACCACCGGACCAGCACACATCTGCCGCGATCAGCTGTAGCGGCATAACTTTTTTGTGAGGTCAGGAATGGTCAGGATCACCATCACCCCAGTGCGTAACGCCCGGGCATTGAGTGCAGCCAAGGAGCGGTACTGATGTCCAGCCAACCCGATACCCAATTCCACAGCGATCTCGACAGCTCGCCCCTGCTGCTGCCGGCCAAGGTACTGCGCAACGACGCCGAAGCCCTGCAAGCAGCCCGCGAACTGGCCGAGGTCGCCCGCGAGCAGGCCGCCCGCCGCGACCAGCAACGCAAACTGCCATGGGCCGAGATCGAACTGTTCACCCGCAGCGGCCTGGGTAGCATCAGCGTACCCAAGGCCCATGGTGGCCCCGATGTGTCGTTCGAGACCGTGGCCGAAGTGTTCCGCCTGATCAGCGCCGCCGACCCCGCCCTGGGGCAAATCCCGCAGAACCAGTTCGGCATCCTGCAACTGCTGCGCCTGACCGCCACCGAGGCGCAGCAGGCGCTGATCTTCCGCAGCGTGCTCGACGGCTGGCGCATCGGCAATGCCGGCCCCGAACGCGGCACCAAGGACACCCTCACCCTCAAGGCCAGGATCACCCGCCTCGGCGACAGCTATCGCATCAGCGGCGAGAAGTTCTATTCCACCGGTGCCCTGTTCGCCCACTGGGTGGCGGTCAAGGCACTGGACGACGAAGGCCGCCAGCGCCTGGCGTTCGTACGCCGGGGCAGCCCGGGGCTGCGCATCGTCGATGACTGGTCCGGGTTCGGCCAGCGCACCACTGCCAGCGGCACCGTGCTGCTCGACCAGGTACCGGTGGCTGCCGACCTGGTGATCGACAACTGGCGCCAGCGCGACATTCCCAACATCCAGGGCGCGGCCTCGCAGTTGATCCAGGCGGCGATCGATGCCGGCATTGCCGAAGCGGCGATCGAAGACGCCATCAGCTTCGTGCGCGAAAAGGCCCGGCCATGGATCGAGGCCAAGGTCGACCGCGCCAGCGACGACCCCTATGTAATCGCCGACATCGGCCGTCTGCAGCTCGAGCTGCACGCTGCCGAAGCGCTGCTGCGCAAGGCCGCGCGAGTACTCGACGAGGTCCATGCGGCGCCGATCGATGCAGCCAGCGCGGCGCGGGCCTCGATAGCAGTGGCCGAGGCCAAGGTGCTGACTACCGAAGTTGCCCTGCAGGCCAGCGAGAAGCTGTTCGAGCTGGCCGGTAGCCGCGCCACCCTCGCCGAGTTCAACCTCGACCGCCACTGGCGCAATGCCCGGGTGCACACCCTGCATGACCCGGTGCGCTGGAAGTACCACGCGGTTGGCGCTTACCACCTTAACGGTACCTTGCCAGCGCGGCATTCCTGGATCTGATTTGAGGGCCCTGGGGGCTGCTTTGCAGCCCAATCGCCGGCAAGCCAGCTCCCACAGGGACCGTACAGGCCTGGAAGGCAGTGCAGGACCTGTGGGAGCTGGCTTGCCGGCGATTGGGGCGCGAAGCGGCCCCTAGGGCCCCGGAGAGCAATATGACTACAGCAATCATCACCAGCGACACCCAGGCCCTGAATGTCGCCGAAGACATCGCCCAGCAACTGCGCCGCGACAGCGCCCTGCGCGACCGCGAGCGCCGTCTGCCGCACGCCGAACTGGAACTGTTCACCCGCTCCGGCCTGTGGGCCATCAGTGTACCCAAGGCCTTCGGCGGCGCCGGCGTGTCCAACGTCACCCTGGCCAAGGTCATCGCCCGCGTCGCCCAGGCCGACGGCTCGCTCGGGCAGATCCCGCAAAACCATTTTTACGCCCTGGAAGTGCTGCGGGTAAACGGCACACCCGAACAGCAACAGCGCCTGTACGCCGAAGTACTGGCGGGCAACCGCTTCGGCAACGCCCTGGCCGAACTGGGTACCAGGACCGCCAACGAACGCACCACTCGCCTGACCCGCGACGGCGATGGCCTCCGCATCAATGGCCGCAAGTTCTACGCCACCGGCGCCATCTACGCCCAGCGCATTCCCACCTCGGTGGTCGATGAGCACGGCGTGCAGCACCTGGCCTTCGTTCCGGCCGACAGCCAGGGCCTGCAGGTGATCGACGACTGGAGTGGCTTCGGCCAGCGCACCACCGGCAGCGGCTCGGTGGTGTTCGACAATGTATACGTCAGCGCCGCCGATGTGGTGCCGTTCCAGAGCGCCTTCGAACGCCCCACCCCGGTCGGCCCGCTGGCGCAGATCCTTCATGCTGCCATCGACACCGGCATTGCCCGCGCCGCCTTTGATGATGCCCTGCACTTCGTGCGTACCCGCAGCCGCCCCTGGGTCGACTCCGGCCTGGACAAGGCCAGCGATGACCCGCTGACACTGAAGAGCTTCGGCCACCTGGCGATCCGCCTGCATGCCGCCGAAGCCTTGCTGGAGCGCGCCGGCGAATACCTGGACCGCGCCCGCGACGACAGCACTGCCGACAACGTGGCCACCGCGTCCATTGCAGTGGCCGAGGCCCGCGCCATCAGTACCGAGATTTCCCTCGCGGCCAGCACCACCCTGTTCGAACTTGGCGGTAGCCAGGCCACCCTGGCCGAACACAACCTCGACCGCCACTGGCGCAACGCCCGCGTGCACACCCTGCACGACCCGGTGCGCTGGAAATACCAAGCCATCGGCAACTACTACCTCAACGATACCAACCCGCCACGCCGGGGGACCATCTGATGGCCAGGCAGATCCTGCTCAATGCCTTCAACATGAACTGCATCGGGCACATCAACCACGGCCTGTGGACTCACCCACGGGACACCTCGACCCAGTACAAGACCCTGGACTACTGGACCAGCCTGGCGCGCCTGCTGGAGCGTGGCCTGTTCGACGGGCTGTTCATCGCCGACATCGTCGGCACCTACGACATCTACGGCCAGTCGCTGGACGTCACCCTCAAGGAGTCGATCCAGCTGCCGGTCAACGACCCGCTGCTGCTGGTCTCGGCCATGGCCGCCGTCACCCGCCACCTGGGTTTCGGTGTTACCGCCAACCTCACCTACGAGGCGCCGTACCTGTTCGCCCGGCGCCTTTCCACCCTGGACCACCTGAGCAATGGCCGGGTGGGCTGGAACATCGTCACCGGCTACCTCGACAGCGCCGCCCGGGCCATGGGCCTGGCGCAGCAACCGGAGCATGACCGCCGCTACGACCAGGCCGACGAGTACCTGCAGGTGCTGTACAAGCTGCTGGAAGGCAGCTGGGCCGACGATGCCGTGGTCGCCGACCGCCAGCAGCGTGTCTACGCCAGGCCCGACAAGGTGCGCAAGGTCCGGCATCAGGGCGAGTTCTACAAGGTCGACGGCTACCACCTGTGCGAACCCTCGCCACAGCGTACCCCGGTGCTGTTCCAGGCCGGCAGCTCGCAGCGTGGCCTGGCGTTCGCCGGCAACCATGCCGAATGCGTGTTCATCAGTGGCCAGGACAAGGCCACCACCCGTGCCCAGGTCGACAAGGTGCGCGCCGCCGCCCAGGCCGCTGGCCGCGACCCGCAGGCGGTCAAGGTGTTCATGGGCATCACGGTGATCGTCGCCGCCACCGAGCAGCAGGCCCAGGCCAGGCACGCCGAGTACCTGCGCCATGCCAGCGCCGAGGCCGGGGTCGCGCACTTCGCCGCGTCCACCGGTATCGACTTCGCCGCCTACGCGCTGGACGAGCCGATTGCCTTCAGCCAGGGCAACGCCATCCAGTCCGCCACGCGCCAGTTGCAGGACAACGCCTGGACCCGCCGGCGCCTGCTGCGGCAGCACGCCCTGGGTGGCCGCTACGTGACCCTGGTCGGTGCGCCCGAACAGGTGGCCGAGCAGCTGATTGCCTGGATCGATGAAACCGGCCTGGACGGTTTCAACCTGACCCGCACCGTAACCCCGGAAAGCTTCGAGGACTTCATCGACCTGGTCATCCCGCAGTTGCAACAGCGTGGCCGCTACAAGACCGCCTACGCCGAAGGCACCCTGCGCGAAAAACTGTTCCAGGCCGACCACCCGCACCTGCCTGCCGACCACCCCGGCTCGGCTTACCGCTATACCTCTACCCCGACTGGAGCCCTGCACCATGCTTGATAAACTGTTCCGGCCCGTCGCGGCCATTGCCCTCACCCTCGGCCTGTCCGCCAGCGCCTTGGCGGCCGAACCGCTGAAGATCGGCACCACCTCGGCCTTTGCCATCCCGCTGGAAGCCGCAGTGGAAGAAGCACACAAGCAAGGCCTGGAAGTGAAGCTGGTCGAGTTCAGCGACTGGATCGCGCCGAATGTCAGCCTCAACAGCGGCGACATCGACGTGAACTACTTCCAGCACATCCCGTTCCTGGAAAACGCCAAGGCGGCCGCGGGCTTCAATCTGGTGCCCTACGCCCCGGGCATCATCAACAACGTCGGCCTGTACTCGAAAAAGTACCAAAGCTTCGCCGAGCTGCCTGAAGGCGCCAGCGTGGCCATCGCCAACGACCCGATAAACAGTGGCCGTGGCCTGCAACTGCTGGCCAAGGCCGGGCTGATCACCCTCAAGCCGGGGGTCGGCTACAAGGCCACCGAGGACGACATCGTTACCAACCCGAAAAAATTGAAGATCCTTCAGGTCGAAGCCGTGCAGCTGGTACGTGCCTATGACGACGCCGACCTGGTGCAGGGCTACCCGGCCTACATCCGCCTGGCCAACAGCTTCGACGCCAACTCCGCACTGCTGTTCGACGGCCTGGAGAACAAGGAGTACGTGATCCAGTTCGTCATTCGCCCGCAAAGCAAGGACGACCCGCGCCTGGCCAGGTTCGTCGACATCTACCAGCACTCGCCAGCGGTGCGCGCAGCCCTGGACAAAGCCCACGGCAAGCTCTACCAGGCCGGTTGGGAGGGCTGACATGAGCCAGGCCAGCGCGCTCCGGGCGCCCACCATACAACCACTGCCGCCAACGGCCAGGGAGCAGGCCCTGCGCCCGGAGGTCAATGAAGCCCACGTGCGCTTCATCGGCCTGGGCAAGACCTACCCGGGCCAGGCGCAACCGGCCCTGCAAAGCATCGACCTGAACATCCGCCGGGGCGAGATCTTCGGCATCATCGGCCGCAGCGGCGCCGGCAAGTCATCATTGCTGCGCACCATCAACCGCCTGGAACAACCCAGCCAGGGCCGGGTACTGATCGACCAAGTGGACATCGCACCCTTCGACGAGGACCACCTGGTGGCCCTGCGCCGGCGCATCGGCATGATCTTCCAGCACTTCAACCTGATGTCAGCCAAGACTGTGTGGCAGAACGTCGAGCTGCCCCTGAAGGTGGCCGGCGTGGCCAAGGCCGAACGCCAGCGCAAGGTACGCGAACTGCTGGAACTGGTCGGCCTGCAGGAAAAGCACCACGTGTATCCGGCGCAGCTGTCCGGCGGGCAGAAGCAGCGCGTGGGCATTGCCCGGGCGCTGGTGCATGCCCCCGAGATCCTGCTGTGCGACGAGGCCACCTCGGCGCTGGACCCGGAAACCACCGCTTCCATTCTCGAACTGTTGCGCAACATCAACCAGCGCCTGGGCCTGACCATCGTGCTGATCACTCACGAGATGGCGGTAATCCGCGATATCTGCCACCGGGTGGTGGTGCTGGAACGCGGAGAAGTGGTCGAGCAGGGTGAGGTCTGGGGGGTGTTTGGCTCACCACGCCACGAGGTCACCCGCACCCTGCTTGCGCCGTTGCAGGCCAGGTTGCCAGCCGCGCTGCAAGCCAGCCTGCGGGCCAGCCCGGCGAGCCGCGACAGCGCCGTGGTGCTGAAGCTGACCCTGCTCGGCGAGCCCGAACTGTCTGCCCTGTTCAACGACCTTGGTGGCCGCGTGCGCCTGCTGCAGGGCGGTGTGCAAACCATTGGCGAGCATGCCCTTGGGCAGCTGATCCTGTCGGTGCAGCACTCGCCGCACGACACCCATCAATTGCTGGAACGCGCCCGCCGCTGGGCCGAGGACGTGGAGGTACTGGGGCATGTGGTTTGATCGCCTGCTGGAAGGTTTGCTCGATACCCTGCTGATGGTCGGCGTGTCGTCGCTGATCGCCCTGCTGGTGGGGGTACCGATGGCGGTGCTGCTGGTCACCAGCGACAAGGGCGGGATCTTCGAGGCGCCGCTGCTGAACCGGGTGCTGGGCGCCTTCGTCAACCTGTTCCGCTCGATCCCGTTCCTGATCCTGATGGTCGCGCTGATCCCCTTTACCCGCCTGGTGGTGGGCACCACCTACGGCGTATGGGCGGCGGTGGTGCCGCTGACCATTGCCGCCACACCGTTCTTCGCACGGATTGCCGAGGTCAGCCTGCGTGAAGTTGACCACGGCCTGGTGGAAGCTGCGCAGGCCATGGGTTGCCGGCGCGGGCACATCGTCTGGCACGTGCTGCTGCCCGAGGCGCTGCCGGGTATCGTGGGGGGGTTCACCATTACCCTGGTGACCCTGATCAACTCCTCGGCCATGGCCGGGGCGATCGGTGCCGGGGGCTTGGGGGATATCGCCTACCGCTACGGCTACCAACGCTTCGACAGCCAGATCATGCTGACCGTGATTGCCATGCTGGTGGCATTGGTGGCGTTGATCCAGCTCGGTGGCGACCGGTTGGCGAAAAGCCTGAACAAGCGTTGAATTCTTCGCGGGTAAACCCGCTCCCACAGGGATATCACTGACATCAAACCCTGTGCAGTACCTGTGGGAGCGGGTTTACCCGCGAAGAGGCCCTCAACCCCAGCGCAAATCCGCAGCCGGCACCGGCCGCCCGAACCAGTACCCCTGCCCCAGCTGACATTGCTCCTGCAGCAGAAAGCTGGCCTGCTCCGCCTGCTCGATACCCTCGGCATGCACCTGCATGCCCATGCTGCGGGCCAGGGCGATGATCACCCGGACGATCGCGATATCGTCCTCATCATGCGGCAAGCCGGCGACAAAGCCCTGGTCGATCTTCAGCTTCTGCACCGGCAAACGCTTGAGCCGCAGCAACGATGAATACCCGGTGCCAAAGTCGTCGATGGCCAAGGTCACCCCCAGCTCACGCAGGCGATGCAACTGCTCCAGCGCTACCTCCGGATCTTCCATCACCGCACTCTCGGTCACCTCCAGCTCCAGCAAGGCCGGGGCCAGGCCGGTGTCGTGCAGCACTTCGGCCACCTGCTGGTACAACTCATGCTGGCCAAACAGGCGGCTGGAGATGTTCACCGCCACGAATGCCAGTTGCCGGCCTTCTCCCTGCCACTGCACCATCTGCCGACACGTCTGGCGCAATACCCAGGCATCGATCTCGGCAATCAGCCCGTTGCGCTCGGCAATCGGGATGAATTCGCCCGGTGGTACCAGGCCGCGCTGGGGATGCTGCCAGCGCACCAGCGCCTCGACGCCGACCTGGTAGCCGGTCGCCAGGTCGTGCACCGGCTGGTAGAACACCCGCAGCTCGTCCTGCTCCAGGGCCCGGCGCAGCTCGCCGGCGGTTTCGACCCGGTGCTGGGCGTGGGCGGTCAGCTCTTCGGTGTACAACGCATAGCAGGCCCGCCCGTTGCTCTTGGCCTTGTACAAGGCCGAGTCGGCATTGCGCAGCAACTGCTCGGCACTCAAGGCATCGCTGGGGAACAGGCTGATGCCTGCACTGACACTGATGAACAGGCGGTTACCGTCGAACAGAAACGGCTCGCGCATGCGCTCGATGATGCCCTGCGCCAGCCTGCCCGCCTGGCCGACCTCCTGGCAGCTCTCCGCCAGCACGGCAAATTCGTCGCCGCCCAGACGCGCCAGGGTCACGCCGCTGCCCAGCACGTCACCCAAGCGCTCGCCCACCAGCTTCAGCAACTGGTCGCCGACAGTGTGACCAAGGCCGTCGTTGATGCTCTGGAAATGGTCCAGGTCCAGCAACAGCAGGGCACAACCGCGCTTGTTGGCCTGGGCTGCGGCCAGGGCCTGCTCGACCCGGTCGGTGAACAACAGGCGGTTGGGCAGGCCGGTCAGCGGGTCGTGGTGGGCCAGGTAGGCCAGCTCCTGTTCCGAATGCTTGATCGCGCTGATGTCACTGAACACCGCCACGTAATGGCTGAGCTCGCCTTCGTCGTCGCGGATGGCGCAAATGGTCTGCCACTGCGGGTAGATTTCGCCGCTCTTGCGCCGGTTCCAGATTTCGCCGCTCCACTCGCCCTTCTCGGCCAGGGTGGCGAAGACCTGCTGGTAAAAGACCAGGCCATGGCGGCCCGACTTGAACTTGTTCGGGCGCTGGCCGATGACCTCGTCCTGCCGGTAGCCGGTGATGCGCATGAAGGCACGGTTGACGTGCACGATCAGGCCATTGCGGTCGGTCACCAGCACACCTTCGAGGGTGCTGTCGAACACTGCCGCGGCCATGCGCAAGCGTTCACGGTCTTCGCCACGCATACGCGCGCCAACACCGATGAAGTTGAGCAGGCGCACCCGTGACACATAGATCAGCAAGGCGCTGAGCAGCACCCAGACCACCACGTTGATCTGCCGGCCCACGGTCAGTGCCAGAGGGTCGTCAGTCATGCCGTGCAGCACCACCTCGGCCAGCGTCAGCCAGAGGATCGAGAGCACCACATACAGCGCAGCCATGCGCAAGGCGTCGCGAACGGAAACAGACATGTCGGGTGCGATAGCCCATCAGAAAGGAGGGGGCATTATAAAGGCTGAAACATGTCGTGACCTCCTATCTGAACGGTTGACTGGTTTTATTTCCCTGCCAAGGGATAATCACCCCTTCCCCCTGCATTCCGAGGGTATTTACACCTATGTGGTACAACGGCCTGCTCGACTTGTCGGCCTGGCAACTGGTCGGCATCACCCTGTTGATGACCCACGTGACCATCGTCAGCGTCACGGTCTACCTGCACCGCTACTCCGCGCACCGGGCCCTGGAGCTCAACGGCGCGCTCAAGCACTTCTTCCGTTTCTGGCTGTGGCTGACCACGGCGCAGAACACCCGCGAATGGACCGCCGTCCACCGCAAGCATCACGCCAAATGCGAAACCCCCGACGACCCGCACAGCCCGCTGTACAAGGGCCTGGGTACGGTGCTGCGCAAAGGTGCCGAGCTCTACCGGGAAGAGGCGCGCAACCCCGAAACCCTGCGCATCTACGGCAAGAACTGCCCGGACGACTGGATCGAGCGCAACCTATACGCACGCTACAAGCTGGGCGGCATCGCGCTGATGGCGGTGATCGACCTGCTGCTGTTCGGCACCATCGGCATCACCATCTGGGCGGTGCAGATGATGTGGATTCCGTTCTGGGCCGCCGGTGTGGTCAACGGCCTGGGCCACGCCCTCGGCTACCGCAACTTCGAGTGCCGCGACGCCGCCACCAACCTGGTGCCGTGGGGCATCGTCATCGGTGGTGAAGAGCTGCACAACAATCACCACACCTACCCCAACTCGGCCAAGCTGTCGGTCAAGCGCTGGGAGTTCGACATGGGCTGGGCGTGGATCCGCCTGTTCTGCCTGCTGCGCCTGGCCAAGGTGCAGCGCGTGGCGCCCATCGCCCACCAGGTGGCCGGCAAGGCCAGCCTGGACATGGACACTGCCATGGCCATCCTCAACAACCGCTTCCAGATCATGGCCCAGTATCGCAAGCTGGTGATCGCCCCGCTGGTCAAGCAGGAACTGGCCCGCGTCGATGCCTCTCTGCGCCACCACTTCCGTCGCGCCAAGCGCCTGTTGTCGCGCGAGACCAGCCTGCTGGAGGACCGCCACCATGTGCGCATCGAGTCGATGCTCGCCCACAGCCAGGCGTTGAAGACCATCTACGAAAAACGCCTGGCTCTGCAGCAGATCTGGGCGCGCACCAGCGCCAATGGCCACGACATGCTGGCCGCCATGAAAGACTGGGTACACGAGGCCGAAACCAGCGGCATCCATGCCCTGCGCGACTTCGCGGCACAACTGAAGACCTACTCGCTGCGCCCGACCGGTACCTGACCGCCGTTGATCGGCACGCCCCTTGGCGGGGCGTGCCGCCCGGAACTTCGCCCCCTCGTTTCCACTCAAACCCGGCACATCGCCCGCGTGGCGGGCCGGATGCTGGCCGCACGCTTTCACGTCGAGACCTACTCCGTGCACATGGCCAAGAACATTCCAACGACGCTGCCCGGCACCCCCCTTTCCGAGGCCGCCCAGACCTTGCTTGCGCTGCTCCACGCGCAGGGCGAGGTTGCCCGCCTGAGCGAGCGCGAGCAGCTGTTCAGTTCGCTGCTCGACAGCGTCAACGCGGTGCTTTGGGCCTTCGACTGGGAAACCCGCCAGATGCTGTACGTCAGCCCCGCCTACGAGCGCATCTTCGGTCGCCCGGCCAGCCTGGTACTGGCCGACTACAACGAGTGGCGCGACAGCATCTACCCGGACGACCTGGAGTTCGCCGAGCGCAGCCTGGCCCAGGTACTGCTCAAGGGCTCGGTGGAAGACCGCGAGTACCGTATCCTCAATGCCGACGGCCAGCTACGCTGGCTGAGCGACAAGTGCTACATCAACCAGCAACGTGATGGCGACCGGGTGATCATCGTCGGCATCGCCGAAGATATCACCGAGAAGAAGCGGCTCGAAGGTGAGCTGCAGCGCCTGGCCACCACCGACGTACTGACCCAGAGCAGCAACCGCCGACACTTCTTCGAGTGCGCCCAGCAAGCCTTCGACAGCGCCCGCGAAGACGGTACGCCACTGGCCTTCCTGCTACTGGACATCGACGACTTCAAGCGCATCAACGACAGCTACGGCCACCAGGAAGGCGACCAGGTGTTGCAACACATCGCCGACAGCGGCAAGGCCGTACTGCGCCGCGGCGACCTGTTCGGGCGCATTGGTGGCGAGGAGTTCGCAGCGGTGTTCCCGGGCTGCAGTGCCCAGGTGGCGGAGCAGATTGCCGAGCGCTTGCAGCGCCAGATCCAGCGGCTGAGCTTCAGCCATGGGGAGCAGACCTACGGGGTGACGGTGAGTCAGGGGGTGACCGGGCTGACTGATGAGGATGTAGCGCTGGACAGCCTGTATGCCCGGGCCGACGCGGCAATGTACCAGGCCAAGAGGCAGGGCAAGAACCAGATCGTCCGCGGCTGAGCTTTGGGAGGCTTTGCCCCCCGATCACCGGCAAGCCAGCGATGGGCTGCAAAGCGGCCCCAGAATCTCAGCTGGAAACCTCGGCCTCAGCCACCGGCGGCTCTTCCTGCGGCTTTACTTCCGGGTTCTCCACCTTGCGCAGCCGGCTCAGCTCCGGCAGGCCAAGCTTGAGCAGGCGCGCAGTCTTGCTGCTGGCCACCTTCTCCAGCCCCAGTTCAGGTGGCAGCCGCGACAGCTGCCCAGCCAGGTTCATGGCCAGGATCTCCCGCGAGTACACGCCGCCGCCCAACTGGTAGATCGCCGCGATCAACTCGCGTAATCCCAGCGGCAACCGCCAGCGCGTACGCAGCGCCGAGCCGAACGCAGCGCCGAACTCGTTGAGCGACAGCTGGACCTGGTCCTCATCCAGCTCGCCCCCGGCCAGTCGCCACTCCTGCAGGCAGCGCAGCACCGCCAGGTCGCCCAGGCAATGCAGCAGCCCTGCGCAGTAGCAACGCCCCTCGTCCAGTTCAAGCATGCGCGCCAAGGTTCGCCCATATTCGGCAGCGTGCAGCGAAAGGTCCCAGTAACGGGCCGCATGCTCGGCCAGCAACGGGTCGCTGAGGCGCGCGCTGCGCTTGAGGGTCATGCCCAGGATCAGGTTCATGCTCTGGGTGCTGCCAAGCTTGTTCAGGGCCTGCAACAACGTCTGCACCGGTGCTTCGCGGTGCAGCGCTGCGCTGTTGGCCGCAGCGATCAGGACAGCGGTGATTTGCGGGTCGCGCTGCACTTCCTCTTCGAGCACTCTCAGGTTCAGGCCCTGGGGGTTGAGCGCGCGCTTGATCGCCACCTGCACATCGGCCAGCAGCGGCCCGCCATCGGCGCTAGCGCGACGCTGTTCGAGGTAGGCCGGCAGGCTGGCACCTGCCTGCAAGGCCGGTGCCGGGCAGGCGATCTCTTCGCCAACCGCCAGCAGCAGCTCTTCCAGGCGCTTGCGCAGGGTGTCCAGATTCAGCGGTTTGCTCAGGTAGGCTGTGGGGTGCAGTGGCAGTGCCTCGCGCACACTGGCGCTGTCACTGCGGTTGCTCATGAGTATGAACGGCAACCCCGAGCCTTTGGCGCGCACCTTGCGCAACAGGTCGAGGCCATCGACACCAGCCAGTTCGCGCGCGGCGATGATCAGGTCGGGCTTGCTGGACAGCGCGCTCAGTGCCTGCGAACCGTCGGCGCACACCTGCAGGCGGGCATCACAACGCACGCTGAGCAGCATTTCGCTGAGCATGTCACGTACCCAAGGGTCGCCCTCGACAATCAGTACGCTTGGTGGGGTGGGGTCTGCAGCGTTCATCGCCAACTCCTGAATAGCCCTGCCACACAGTCCGTCGCAGCTTCCTGAGCAAATCCTCCGACAACGATAGCGCCCCATGGCTTTCCTGGGCACAAAAAAAACCCGCCGAAGCGGGTTTTTTCTGAAGCGTGTCACATCAGGCGATTTCAGCGAAGCACTCTTCGATGATAGCCAGGCCTTTGTCCAGCAGAGCGTCTTCGGCGGTCAGCGGAACCAGGATACGCAGGACGTTGCCGTAGGTGCCGCAGGACAGCAGGATCAGGCCCTTCTCGCGGGCCTTGGCGACAACCTGGCCAACAGCAGCAGCGTTCGGGGTGTGGGTGCCTTTTTCGAAGACTTCGACAGCGACCATCGAGCCCAGACCACGGACGTCGCCGATGATCGGGTATTTTTTCTGGATTTCGCGCAGGCCAGCGGTCAGGCGCTCACCCACCGCTTTACTACGGTCCAGCAGTTTCTCTTCTTCGAACACTTCGATCACGGCCAGGGCCGCGGCGCACGCGATCGGCGAACCGGCGTAGGTGCCGCCCAGGCCGCCCGGAGCGATGGCGTCCATGTACTCGGCCTTGCCGCACACACCGGCCAGCGGGAAGCCGCCAGCGATGGATTTGGCGAAGGTGGTCAGGTCAGGCGCAACGCCCATCTGTTCCATGGCGAAGAAGGTGCCAGTACGGCCAGCGCCGGTCTGTACTTCGTCGGCGATCAACAGGATGCCGTGCTGGTCGCACAGGGCGCGCAGGCGCTGCATCAGCTCTTTCGGCGCGGGCAGGAAGCCGCCTTCGCCTTGTACCGGCTCGAGGATGATCGCGGCGATGTCGCGTGGCTCGGCGTCGTTCTTGAAGATGCGCTCGACCGAGGCGATGGCGTCGTCAACGCTGATACCGTGCAGTTCGCTCGGGAACAGGGCGCGGAAGATGCCACCTGGCATCAGGCCCATGCCAGCGGAGTACGGCACGACCTTGCCGGTCAGGCCCAGGGTCATCATGGTACGGCCGTGGTAGCCGCCGGTGAAGGCGATGACGCCAGCGCGGCCAGTGGCGGCACGGGCGATCTTGACGGCGTTTTCAACGGCTTCGGAGCCGGTGGTGACCAGCAGGGTCTTCTTGTCGAAGTTGCCTGGGACCAGCTTGTTGATCTTTTCGCACAGCTCTACATAGGGTTCGTAGGCCAGCACCTGGAAGCAGGTGTGGCTGACCTTGGTCAGCTGCTCTTGCACGGCCGCAACCACTTTCGGGTGCAGGTGGCCGGTGTTCAGTACTGCGATGCCACCGGCGAAGTCGATCAGTTCGCGGCCTTCAACGTCGATCACGGTCGAGTTCTTCGCGGTATCGACGAAGATCGGGTGGATCTGGCCAACGCCACGTGGGACGGCGGCGACACGACGTTGCATCAAGGATTCGTTGGTCTTGCTCATAATGCCCTCATTGCGCCGGTTTGGAGTGGCGCTTTTATTCGGGGGTGGCTGGGAGTGCTCGCGAACAGTATTCGTTGATCGACTGCCGTGAACGCCCTGGCCACCAGGTACTGCGATGTAAAAAAGGCCAGCGAGACGTCGCTCTCGCGCCCCGCTGGCAGAGGTAAAGCCGTTACCGTGCGATCAGACGCTGATGCACAGGTATTTGATTTCGAGGTAGTCCTCGATACCGTACTTGGAACCTTCGCGGCCCAGGCCCGAAGCCTTGATGCCACCGAATGGTGCTACTTCGTTGGAGATCAGGCCGGTGTTGATACCCACCATGCCATATTCCAGGGCTTCGGCAACACGGAACACACGGCTCATGTCGCGGGCATAGAAGTACGAGGCCAGGCCGAACTCGGTGTCGTTGGACATGGCGATGACTTCGGCCTCGTCCTTGAAGCGGAACAGCGGCGCCAGCGGGCCGAAGGTCTCTTCCTTGGCGACGGCAGCGGTCTTCGGCACGTCGACCAGGATGGTCGGCTCGAAGAAGTTGCCTTCGATGATCTTGCCACCGGACAGCACCTTGGCGCCTTTGGAGACGGCGTCTTCGATGTGTTCCTGGACCTTGGCGACAGCCTTGCCGTCGATCAGCGGGCCAGTGGTGGTGCCTTCTTCCAGGCCGTTACCGATCTTCAGCTTGGCAACAGCGGCGGCCAGCTTCTGGGCGAACGCGTCGTAGACACCGTCCTGCACGTAGATACGGTTGGCGCAGACGCAGGTCTGGCCGTTGTTGCGGTACTTGGAGATGATCGCGCCCTCGACCGCCTTGTCCAGGTCGGCGTCGTCGAACACGATGAACGGGGCGTTGCCACCCAGCTCCAGGGAAACCTTCTTGATGTCCTTGGCGCATTCTTCCATCAGCTGGCGACCGATTTCGGTCGAGCCGGTGAAGGACAGCTTGCGGACCAGGGAGTTGCCGGTCAGTTCGCCGCCAACTTCGCCAGCGCTGCCGGTAACCACGCTCAACACGCCAGCCGGGATGCCGGCACGGTGGGCCAGCTCGACCAGCGCCAGGGCAGAGTACGGGGTCTGCGAGGCAGGCTTGAGCACCATGGTGCAGCCAGCGGCCAGGGCCGGGCCGGCTTTACGGGTGATCATGGCGGCCGGGAAGTTCCACGGGGTGATGGCCGCGGTAACGCCGATTGGCTGCTTGATGACGATCAGGCGCTTGTCTGGCTGGTGGCCCGGGATGGTGTCACCGTAGACGCGCTTGGCTTCTTCGGCGAACCACTCGATGAACGAGGCGGCATAGGCGATTTCGCCCTTGGCTTCGGCCAGCGGCTTGCCTTGTTCGGTGGTCATCAGGCGAGCCAGGTCGTCCTGGTTCTCGATCATCAGTTCGAACCAGCGACGCAGCTTGGCCGAACGCTCTTTGGCGGTCAGGGCACGCCAGGCCGGCAGGGCCTTGTCGGCGGCTTCGATGGCGCGGCGGGTTTCCGCAGTGCCCATCTTCGGCACGGTACCGATGACTTCACCAGTGGCCGGGTTGGTGACCTTGATGGTCTGGCCGTTGTCCGCATCCAGCCACTCACCATTGATGTAGGCTTGCTGGCGGAACAACTGAGCGTCTTTGAGCTGCATGTCGGCTTCCCGAATTGTTGATTGTTGAAAAGCGCCCAAGGCAGGGCATCGAGCGTTTGAAATCTCAAACGAATGCTAAGCGGCTGCTGGGGTGTTGGACAATAGGCTGTTCGAAAAAAAGAACGAATGGTTGAACACCCTGGCGGAAATTTCATCATCTGCGTAATGGCAACCGGCCTCTTCGCGGGTAAAACCGCTCCCACAGGATCTCCACAGAATGCAGAATCTGTGCAGTACCTGTGGGAGCGGGTTTACCCGCGAAGAGGCCAGTACAGGTTAGACGAAGGAGCTGAAGGAAATGTGATGGGAGGACCGACGGCCCTCCACCCCACGATGCCGAAGAGGCCGGCACAGGCAGCAGAGGAAAAACAGCTACAGATCAAGGCGATGGACGCCACCGGATCAGATGGGTATCATGCGTGCGCGTTGCACTCGTAGCTCAGCTGGATAGAGTACTGCCCTCCGAAGGCAGGGGTCGTGGGTTCGAATCCCGCCGAGTGCGCCATATCCCTCACAAAGCCCGCCTTGCGCGGGCTTTGTCGTTTCTGCAAATCAGCACCGGCCTGCTCGCGTTATTTCGTTTGGCGCTTATCAAAGCCGGCTTCAGTTCTGATGGCTTTACCTGTCTGGATCCATCTGCTTAGAATAGTGGCATTATGCCTCATCCTTCAGATGGATCGTCGCAAGGTTAACCATACCCTCCAGGGACTCAGGAATGAAAATGCTGAAACACTGTCTGGCCTTGACCATCGCCGCCACTCTCGTGGGTTGCCAGGCGACCGGTGAGCAATACCAATCCGATGTGTTCGATGCCAGCCAGGTAAACACCCAGCAGGAAGCCAAGACCGTGAAAATCATCACGGTATCGCCGACCAAGATCAAGGTCAGCAACGAGAAGAACCAGAAGGCCGCAATGATGGTTGGCGGTGTACTGGGCGCGCTGGGTGGCGCGGCGCTGGGTGCGGGCCACAACAAGGACACCGCGATCATCGGCGGCGTGGCTGGCGGTGGCGCTGGCGCCCTGGCCGGTTCCCTGGTCAGCGATACCTCGCTGGTGCCTGGCGTGCTGATCGGCTACTCGGAAAACGGCAAGATCTACACCTCCGCCCAGGTTGGCCGCCCATGCGATTTCGAAGTGGGTGGCATCTCCCTGATGGTGATGACCATCTCCAACGAAACCCGCATCCAGCCAAATGCGACCTGCCCAGATCCGAAAAAGAGCTGAGGCCTGAGCACATGAAGCACTTTGTTCTGGGCACCGCCCTCGTACTGTCTGCCGCAACTGCCGCAGCGGGCCAGTTCGATCAGCTCTACCAGATCGAGCAGCAGACCAAGCAATCCGAAGCCGCACTGGAAACCGAACGCCTGCGCCAGGCCGCCGCCGCCGAGCAGCGCGCCGAAGCTCGCGAAGCCGCTGCCCGCCAACAGCGCGCAGCGGCCCAGCGTGCCTCCGCGCAGCGTGCCGCCGAGAAACAGCAGGCGCAAGCAGCCGAGCACAAGCGCGTGCAGACCCGCGAGGAAGCCTACGAGGACGAGCTGCGTGCATTGGAGCTGGAAGAGCGCCGCCTGGCCCTGCAAGCGAAAAAGGCAAAGGTCGCCCGCGCCAACGACTTTATCGATGCCGAGCTGCGCGACAGCGCCGCACGCACCGATGTGATCCAGTCCAATGCCGATTCGGCACGCAATGTCACCTCGGGCGCCAAGTCGCTGCTCGAGGATTCCGGCAAGGCAGAAGTGAAACGCGCCGGCAGCCTGTTCGGCGAGTAACCATCCAGGTGCAGCCCCGGCCCGCTGGCCGGGGCCGCCCGTTGCAGAGACAACATCATGCTACGTCTGATCATGCTGGCCACAGCCGGCCTGCTGCTGAGCGGCTGCCTGCAGGAAGAAGCCAAGTTCCCCGCCGTCGATCTGCACGGCCGACTGGTCGTCGACCAGGAAATGACCGCCTCGCGACAGGCGCAGGGTATCCAGGGCGAGTACTTCAAGCGCGTCCTGAGCGTGAACGGCCAGGACATGGCCTTCAATGACTTCGTCCAGCAATACTGCCCGGACAGCAACACCCGCAACGAAACCTGCATCAAGGCCTTCCGCATCAAGAAGATCGACGATGTCAGCGGTGCCACGAGGTTCCTGCCCAACGGGCTGTAATCACCGTTCGAAGCACTGAAAAGGCCCCGGCAACCCGCCCGGGGCTTTTTCGTTTGTGCGACATGTCGCGTTTCTGGCACTCCCGTACCACGGGTCATTGGTGTTAGCGTGAGCGTCTTCCCGTTTCCCGACGGGTAACCCACAACAATGATTGGCGAAGGAATGCGCACAACCATGCACCTGAAAAAAATCACCGCCGCCACCTTGCTGCTGGCCAGCATCGGCCTGTTCACCCAGCCGGCCCAGGCCAACCTTACCCAACAGCAGTCGGCTGCCATCGTCAAAGCCTTCGACGGCAGCGACCCAAGCGACTTCAAGCAGTTCATCGGCAAGCTCAAAGGCAGCGACCTGGCCAAGGCCGACAACCTCGAAGCAACCCTCGATACCTACCTGGCCGGCAAGCCATTGGCCGCCGAGCAGCAGAACGAGATCAACCGCCTGCTCGGCCTGTACACCCGCATCAAGTACGGCAAGGCTGCCAGCGAAACCCTGCGTGAACTGGTGGCCATTCCCACCTTCAACGTCGAGGGCACACCGCAGCACGAGAACCCCGAGTTCCTCCGGATCGCCGACAAGATCAAGGCCCTGGCCGACAGCTTCGGCCTGGCTTTCCGCAACATCGACAATCGGGTGTACGAGATTTCGCTGGGCAGTGGCCAGGAAGTGGTCGGCATCCATGCCCACGCCGACGTGGTACCGGTCAACCCGGACAACTGGAAGCTGGCCGATGGCACGCGCCTGGACCCGTTCAAGGTCACCCTGGTCGGCGACCGTATGTACGGCCGCGGCACCGAAGACGACAAGAACGGCATTGTCGTGGCGATGTACGCGCTGAAAGTGGCCAAGGACGAGAACCTGCCGCTGGCCCGCCAGTTCAAGCTGCTGATCGACACCACTGAAGAAACCAGCGGCGATGCCATCCCCTACTATTTCGAGCGCAACCCCACGCCCGACTACAACCTGGCCCTCGATGGCGGCTACCCGGTGGTCATCGCCGAGAAGGGCTACGGCACGGTCATGGCCAGCTTCAGCAAGCGCCCGGCCAGCGGCAAGGGTGCCGAGATCGTCAACCTGACCGGCGGCCTGGCCACCAACCAGATCCCGACCACCTCGGTCGCGACCCTGGTCACCGACAACCCGGCGAAGCTGGCCAGCCAGCTGGAAAAAGCCGGCGCCGATTACGTGAAGCGCAATGGCGGCGACTTCAGCATCGCTGCCAAGGCCGAGGGCAAGCAGGTGTTGCTCACCGTGACCGGCGTTTCCGCCCACTCTTCGGAGCCGGAGTCCGGAGTCAACCCGGTGGCGCGCATGCTCGGCTTCATCAACGGCCTGGGCCAGCGGGTGCCGCTCAAGCACAACCACTTCACCGACGCCGCCCGCTACGCCGCCGACAACTGGGGCCTGGACTATCTGGGCAACACGCTCGGCGTGGCCTTCAAGGACCCGTTCATGGGCCCGCTGACCGCCTCGCTGACCTTTGTCGGGGTGGATGAAAAAGGCCTGAAACTGGCGGTGAACCTGCGCATTCCGAAAGGCAAGCCAATTGCCACGATCAAGGACGAACTGGCCGACAAACTGGGCAAATGGACCCGGCAAAGCCACACCTCGGTGGCCTTCGACTACAGCCTTGACGAGCCGATGTACCGCAACCCCGAGGGCGAGTGGGTCAAGGCCTTGCTTGCCGTGGCCACCGAAAACCTGGGCATGAAGCACGAGTTCGGATCCTCGGCGGGTGCGACCTCGGTACACGACCTGCCTAACGGCGTGCAGTTCGGTCTGGCCATGCCGGATGTGAAGTACACCGGGCACAACGACAATGAGTTCAAGACCGTGGAGCAGTTCATGCTGGACTTGCAGGTAGTGAGCGAGATGGTGGCGCGGATCGGGCAGATGCCGAAACTCTGATTGACTGTGCCGGCCTCTTCGCGGCTGAAGCCGCGCCCACAGGGATCGCACAGGTTTCAATGTGGGAGCGGCTTTAGCCGCGAAGAGGCCGGCACAGGTGACAACTCATGACGTTTTTCAATCGACTCGATGCCGTTTCCTGCATTGCCGTGCAGAGCGCCGTACCGGATGCTTTATTTACACCGAGACATCGCTTTTTCCACCCGCAGAGGCCCGTATGAAGACCGTCGAACAAATCCTCAAGACCAAGTCCCAGCACCAGACCGTTTACACCATCGGCCCGGATGACTCGGTACTCGACGCCCTGAAGCTGCTGGCGGAGAAAAACGTCGGTGCGCTACCGGTGGTCGAGAGCAACCAGGTGGTGGGTATCGTCAGTGAACGGGACTATGCGCGCAAACTGGTGCTCAAGGGCCGCTCGTCCGCCGCTACCCCCGTGCGCGAGATCATGAGTGCGCCGGTGGTCACCGTGGAACCGAAGCAGAATCTCGAGTACTGCATGAACCTGATGACCAACCGTCACCTGCGCCACCTGCCGGTGGTCAGCAATGGCGAGCTGCTCGGCCTGCTGTCGATCGGTGACCTGGTCAAGGAAACCATCGCCGAACAGGCCCGCCTGATCCTGCAACTGGAGCAATACATCCGCGGTGAATGAAGCGCCTCAATGGTAGGCGCGCTCCAGCTCGTCCAGCTGATGGTCGAAACTGCGCAGGCGCGCCGACCAGGTGTACACCAGCACTTCCAGGTCCCGGTTGAGCACGGCAGTATTGCCATGGCCGCTGGGGGTTGGCTCGCCCAGATCCAGTTGGTAGCGTTCTCGGGCCATGGCCTGGGCCACGCTCGACAGGTCGCGGG
The DNA here is from genome assembly GCF_900291015.1 of Pseudomonas persica. Taxonomy (GTDB): domain Bacteria; phylum Pseudomonadota; class Gammaproteobacteria; order Pseudomonadales; family Pseudomonadaceae; genus Aquipseudomonas. Next base: position 40,987 of record NZ_OLKL01000006.1, on the reverse strand, counting down.
CATTGGCCAGCCAATGGTGATGGTGGTCATGAATTTCGCGGTCAAGCAAGCGGCACTGGCGTTTCAGGGCATCCAGGCTCTGCTCCAGCGGCGTGCCCTTGAGCTCGCCCATGACCTCTTCGAAGGTGCGCCCCGAATGCCAGTAGCTGCCCCAGAAATAGCGGTCGAACACCGTCTCGACGCGGCGCAGCGCGACTTTGGTGTTCCAGATGGTCAGCAACGTTCGCCCCTGCACCACTTCGCGCTTGTTCAGGTGCAACTGCTGCCAGGCGATCCACGCCAGCGCCACCAGTGCAACCGCCACAGTGACAGCGGCAGCGGCGTACAGGAAATGCACCGCCTGGTTCATCTGTTGCGTCTGCCTGATGCCATAGAAGTAACTGGCCGTCAGGGCGCCCAGGATCGTCACGGAGCACCAGAACCCCGGTGCGTAGGGATCTTTCATCGCGCTATCCCCTGTTGTTTTCCTGAGCATAGCAACGGCCAATCACTCGTCAGGTGCCACTCGGCGCTTTATTTTCGAGGGCGACGCAACGCTTCGTTGAGTTGATCGAACGGCTCCGCCCAGTCGGCATCCTCGTTGATGCTGTCCTTGAGGAACTCGCGCTGAGAAGCGTTCCAGAACGGCGCATCCACCAGCTTGATGTCGTTCTTCAGTGGCGAGTGACTAGCAATGAACTGATCGATGCTCACCGCATCGTCAGGCAGGCCCAGTTGTTTGAACAGCTCGGCAAACGGATGGATCGGCGCTTCCATGGTTCCTCCTGAGAGCCAGGCAAGCCGTCCACGACGCCCGCCCGGCATTGGTGTGAGAACATCAGCACAGCTCGCGCACTTCGGCGTGCGGCACCAGTTTCATGTACTGCTCCATGCTCATGTGAATCAGATGATCGTGGTCACCCGCTTCCAGGTAGACATCACCCTGGCGGGTCAGGCTCGGGTCGACCAGCATTTTTATCTGGTAGGCATCACCAAGGGCCGGTACGGCACCGCGCTCGCAGTCGCCGAACAAGCTCGGCAGGCCGCTTTCACGGGTCAGTTGCCAGGCCCCGGACATGCGCACCTTGGTCATGTCCAGATGCCGGTTGGCCGGTAGCACGGCCATGATGTAGTTGCCATGCCGGTCATCGAGCATCACCGACTTGGCGACCCGCTCGGCGGGTACGCCGGCCGTGCGGGCCGACTCCAGACTGGTGGCTGAATGTGGATGGGGAATGATGTCGTAGTCGCAGTTGGCCTTGTCCAGGCGATCCTGCAGGGTCTTTGCCATACGCATGATGCACCTCCGGTTTCGCCCCCCAATTTCCAATTTTAGGCCGACTACCAGCGGGCAGGGCTAAACTTGTGCAATACAGACAAACGAGGTGACGACAGGTGATCGCCCGCTGCTGGCGCTGGCTGTTGCTGCTGTTGCTGCTTGGCATCACGCCAGGCGGCCTGGCAGCGCCCGGTGCAGTCTGGGTGCTGGGCATCGATGACGCCATCGGCCCGGCCAGTGCCGACTACCTGGTGCGCAGCCTCGATCAGGCCCAGGCGCAGGGCGCGCAACTGGTGGTTATCCGCATGGACACCCCGGGCGGGCTGGACAGCGCCATGCGCCAGATGATCAAGGCGATTATCGCCAGCCCCGTACCGGTCGCCACCTTTGTCGCCCCCAGCGGTGCCCGCGCCGCCAGCGCCGGCACTTATATCCTCTACGCCAGCCATATCGCGGCCATGGCGCCCGGGACCAACCTGGGTGCCGCCACGCCCGTGCAGATCGGCGCCCCGCCAGGCACGCCGAAGGACGACAAGGCCAAAGGCAGCGATGATGAAACCCTCGCGCGCAAGCAGGTCAACGATGCGGCGGCCTACATGCGTGGCCTGGCGCAACTGCGCGGGCGCAATGCCGACTGGGCGGAAAAGGCTGTGCGCGAGGCGGTCAGCCTGTCCGCCAGTGAGGCCTTGCGGCTGAACGTGATCGACCAGGTGGCCGATGACCTGCCTGACCTGCTGCGCAAGCTCGATGGCAAAACACTCACGATCGCTGGCCAGCCCTACCCGTTGCAGACCGCTGGCGCCAGCCTGGTCGAGCGCTTGCCGGACTGGCGTACACGGGTGCTGGCGGTAATCACCAACCCCAGCGTGGCGCTGATCCTGATCATGATCGGCGTGTACGGCTTGCTGTTCGAGTTCATGAACCCCGGCTCGACGGTAGGTGGCGTGGTCGGCGGCATCTGCCTGCTGCTGGCGCTATACGCCCTGCAGCTGTTACCGGTGAGCTTCGCCGGGGTGGCGCTGATATTGCTCGGCATCGCCTTCATGATCGCCGAAGCCTTCCTGCCCAGTTTCGGCGTGGTCGGCTTCGGCGGCATCGTCGCCTTCGTGGTCGGCGCGCTGATCCTGATCGACACCGATGCCCCCGGTTTCGGCATTCCGCTGCCACTGATCGGCACCCTGGCGGTGCTCTCGGCGCTGCTGATCGGCGGTGTGCTGGGCATGGCCCTCAAGGCCCGCCGACGGGCGCTGGTCAGCGGTGACGCCGGTCTGGTCGGCAGCCTGGTCACCGTCACCCAGGTGATGGCGGGCAACCCGTTCTGTGGCTTTGTGCTGGCCCAGGGCGAGCAATGGCAGGCGCAGTGTGCAACGCCACTGCAAGCGGGCCAGAACGTGCGGGTAACCGCGCGTCATGGCGTCATGCTGGAAGTCAGCGCCGCCGCGCCCGCGGCGCAAGGAGAATGACCATGTTCATGCAATTGGGTTTCGGCGCGGTGCTGATCGTGCTGGCGATGCTGTTGCTGTCGGCGTTCCGCATCCTGCGCGAATACGAGCGCGGCGTGGTGTTCCAGCTGGGGCGCTTCTGGCAGGTGAAGGGGCCGGGGCTGATCCTGTTGATCCCGGTGATCCAGCAAATGGTGCGGGTCGACCTGCGCACCGTGGTGCTGGATGTACCACCGCAGGATGTGATCACCCGCGACAACGTCTCGGTCAAGGTCAACGCCGTGCTGTACTTCCGCGTGCTCGATCCGCAGAAGGCGATCATCCAGGTCGAGGACTTTCTCGTGGCAACCAGCCAGCTGGCCCAGACCACACTGCGTGCGGTGCTCGGCAAGCACGAACTGGATGAACTGCTGGCCGAACGCGAGCAGTTGAACTCGGACATTCGCCAGGTGCTGGATGCGCAGACCGATGCCTGGGGCATCAAGGTAGCCAACGTCGAGATCAAGCATGTCGACCTCAACGAATCGATGGTGCGCGCCATTGCCCGCCAGGCCGAAGCCGAGCGTGAACGGCGGGCCAAGGTGATCCATGCCGAGGGTGAGTTGCAGGCGTCGGAGAAGCTGATGCAGGCGGCGCAGATGCTGAGCAAGGAGCCGGGGGCGATGCAGTTGCGTTATATGCAGACGCTGGGGACGATTGCCGGGGACAAGAGCTCGACCATCGTCTTTCCGCTGCCGGTGGATTTGCTCAAGGGGTTAGTGGACAAGCAAAAATAGCGGTGGCCCATTCGCGGGCTTGCCCGCGAATGGCCTGAAGGCGATCTATCAGACTGGCGCGCGGCGCAGCGTAGCCAGGAAGGTAGCCGCGCCAATGAACAACCCGGCGAACGTCCGGTTCAAACGCTTCTGCTGCTTGGGTGTACGCAGCAAGCGCAACACCCGCGCAGCCAACCCGGTGTACCCCGCCATCACCAGCATGTCCACGGTGACCATGGTCACGGTGATCGCCAGATACTGTGGCAACAGCGGCTCATGCGGGTTGATGAACTGCGGCAGCACCGCCAGCATGAACACCAACGCCTTGGGGTTGCTGACGTTGACCAGGAAGCCACGGAACACCAGGCTCAGTGGTTTACCGATCGGGCGCACGGCGGATTCATCGCTCATGTCCATGGGCAGGGCACGCCACTGCTTGTAAGCCAGGTAGATGAGGTAGGCGACACCGAACCATTTGATGACCTGGAAGGCGGTAGCCGAGGCTGCCAGGATGGCACCGACGCCGGCGGCAATGATGGCGATCTGCACGATCAGGCCCAATTGCAGGCCCAGGGCGTTCCAGTAACCACGCCAGAAGCCGTATTGCAGGCCGCTGGACATCGAGGCAATCGCCCCGGCACCGGGTGAAAGGCTGATCACCCAACAGGCGGCAAAGAAGCCCAACCACACCTCCATCGACATCACACACCTCGCTCGAACATATGTTGCAAAACGTTAAACTAAGGTGTTGGTGAAAAAATAACCAGCGATTTCTGAGGATTTGTATTGCCTGTGCCGGCCTCTTCGCGGGTTTACCCGCGAAGAGGCCGGTGCAGGTTCAGTCGGCCTCGGCAGGCGACGCTTTGTGCATAACCTGTACCTCAGCACCTCGCCAGCGCCGCACCGACTTCTGAAAGAACTGGCTATTGGGCACCTGCACCAACGCCCCGCCCGCCTCGGGCATTTCCATCAGGGTGGTGAACAGCAGGTTGATGGCGATCACCCGGCCTTTCACGCCCGGCTTGTCCAGGGTGTCGACCAGTTCGACCACGTCACCGATGCGAAACGGCCCGACGGTGAAGATGAGCACCGCGCACAGCAGGTTGGACAGCACGCTCCACATGGCGAAGAAGGCCACCGCCGCCACTGCGACGAAGCCGGACAGTGCTGTCCACAGCACCGTCGCCGATACCCCCAGCCGCTCCAGCAAGAACAGCAGCGCGCTGCCCATGATCAGCCAGCGCAGGGCACCACGCACCGGCATTAGCAGCTCCGGCGGCAACGGGTAACGCCGGCCCAGGCGGCTCAACCCGCGAGCGACGATGCGCTGCAGGACGAAGGCCGCCACCAGGATCAACAGAATCTGCAAGCCCAGCCAGAAGGTGTCCATCCATTGCCCCGGCAGCAGCGAACGCAGTTCCTCCATCAGGACAGCGCCTCGAGTTCGGCCTGCATGCTTTCGAGGGTTTCCAGCGCTTCCATCCAGGCCTCTTCCAGTTCGCCTTCACGCTGCTTGAGCTTGGTCTGGCGCGCCAGCAGGTCACGCAACTCGTCCTTGCGCGACGCGTCGTAAAGGCCACCATCACCCAGCGCGGTCTCGATCTCGGCCAGTTGCGCATGCACCTGGTTGAGCTCGGTTTCCAGCTTGTCGGCGGCCTTCTTGTGCGGGGCCAGTTGCTGCCGCAAGGTTGCGGCAGCCTGGCGTTGGGCTTTCTTGTCGGTCTTGTCCGGGTTGACCGGGGCGGTACTGGCCGGCGCGCTGCGCTGGCGGTACTCGACCAGCCAGCGGCTGTAGTCGTCCAGGTCACCGTCGAAGGTTTCGACCTTGCCCTCCGCCACCAGCAGGAAATCGTCGGTGGTGCTCTTGAGCAGGTGACGGTCGTGCGATACCACTACCACAGCACCGGCGAACTCCTGCAGGGCCATGGTCAGCGCCAGGCGCATTTCCAGATCGAGGTGGTTGGTCGGTTCGTCGAGCAGCAGCAGGTTCGGCCGCTCCCAGGCGATCAGTGCCAGTGCCAGGCGGGCTTTCTCACCACCGGAGAAGTTCACCACCGGCTCGTCGACGCGGTCGCCATGGAAGTCGAAGCCACCTAGGAAATCGCGCAGGGTCTGCTCGCGCTCGGTGGGGGCGATGCGCTGCAGGTGCAGCAACGGGCTGGCCTTGTCGTCCAGCGAGTCCAACTGGTGCTGGGCAAAGTAGCCCACCGCCAGGTTCTCGCCACGCACCAGGCGACCCGACAGCGGCTCGAGCTCGCCCGCGAGGTTCTTGATCAGGGTCGACTTGCCGGCACCGTTGGGGCCGAGCAGGCCAATGCGCGCACCGGGGGTGAGCTGCAGCTTGACCTTGTCGAGGATCGCCTTGTCACCGTAGCCCAGGCGGCCTTCGGACAGGCTCAGCAGCGGGCTGGAGATTTTCTGCGATTCGCGGAAGACGAAGTCGAACGGCGAATCGACATGCGCCGCCGACAGCTCCTCCATGCGTTCCAGGGCCTTGATCCGGCTCTGTGCCTGGCGGGCCTTGGTGGCCTGGGCCTTGAAGCGGGCAATGTACTTTTCCATGTGCGCACGCTGGGCCTGCTGCTTCTCGTAGGCCTGCTGCTGTTGCGCCAGGCGTTCGGCACGGGTGCGCTCGAAGGCGGTGTAACCGCCCTTGTACAGGTTCAGCTTGCGCTGCTCGACGTGCAGCACATGGTCGACCACGGCATCGAGGAAGTCGCGGTCGTGGGAGATCAGCAACAGCGTACCGGGGTAGCTCTTGAGCCAGTCCTCCAGCCACAGGATAGCGTCCAGGTCCAGGTGGTTGGTGGGCTCGTCGAGCAGCAGCAGGTCGGACGGGCACATCAGGGCCTGGGCCAGGTTCAGGCGCATCCGCCAGCCACCGGAGAAGTCGCCGACGCGGCGATCCATCTGCTCGTTGGTGAAGCCCAGGCCGGCCAGCAGCTTGCGCGCGCGGGCGTCGGCGGTATAGCCGTCGGCGCTATCCAGCTCACTGTGCAGGCGCGCCAGGGCGGTACCGTCGTGGGCCTGCTCGGCCGCGGCCAGTTCGGCCTGGACCTTGCGCAGGCGTGCGTCGCCGTCGAGCACATAGTCCACGGCCAGGCGGTCGAGGGTGTCGACCTCCTGGCGCATGTGGGCGATGCGCCAGTCAGCGGGCAGCTGGCAATCGCCGGCATCGGGCGACAGCTCACCGCGCAGCAGGGCGAACAGGCTGGATTTTCCGGCACCGTTGGCGCCGATCAGGCCGGCCTTGTGACCGGTGTGCAGGGTCATCTCGGCGCCTTCTAGCAAGCGCTGCGGACCACGCTGTAAAGTGAGGTTGGATAGTCTGATCATGATGGTCGCGGAGTCTACCAGCTTCCTCGACCCATAGCGCGAGTGGAACCATGCACACCGACCTGTGGAATCACACCCTGGCCTTGTACGCCAGGCCCGGCGTGGAAGCGGCCTGCCTTGACCTGCAGACGCTGGGTGGCGATGTCTGCCTGCTGCTGTGCGCAACCTGGCTGCAGGCGCGTGGCGTGGCTGTGCGGGACGAGCGCGTACAGGCATTGCGCGAGGTTACCGAGCCCTGGCAGCGCGAAGTGGTCAGCCCATTACGTAGCTTGCGCCAACAGTGGCGAGCCGCAGCGCAAAGTGATGCGCAGCTGGCGGCGTTGCGTGAGCAGCTGAAGGGGTTGGAGTTACAGGCCGAGAAAGCCTTGCTGGGGCGTTTGCAGGAGCGTTCGCGCCAGTGGTCGGCGGACGCCCATGAGCCCCTGGACGACTGGCTGGCCCGGCTGGCGCCGGACCAAGCCCGCCACCACGACGCGCTGGCTCGATTGCGCGTCGCGGCGGCAGCGTTTCAGGACGCCGAAGACGGTGCCTGAGCCGAGCTGCTGGCGGGTGTCGATGGTGCTACCGAAGCTGCCGGGGTGGCCGAGTTGGTCGCGGCGGCCGGGGTGCCGGCGGCAGACGTAGCCGGTTTGGCTTCGGCTGGCTTGCTGGCAACAGGCTTGGCAGTTGCTGGTTTGGCGGTAGCTGGTTTCGCGGCGGGCTTAGCAGCAGCTTTGGCTGGCGCTTTGGCCGCCGCTGGCTTGGCTGCGGCAGCGGGCTTGGCCGCAGGTTTGGCGGTTGCAGGCTTGGCAGCAGCGGCTTTGGTAGCTGGCTTCGCTGCAGGCTTGGCAGCAGCGGCTTTGGCAGCTGGCTTCGCTGCAGGCTTGGCAGCAGCAGTGGCCTTGGCAGCAGGCTTCGCTGCAGGCTTGGCAGCAGCAGTGGCCTTGGCAGCAGGCTTCGCTGCAGGCTTGGCAGCAGCAGTGGCCATGGCAGCAGGCTTCGCTGCAGGTTTGCCAGCAGCAGTGGTCTTGGCAGCAGGCTTGGCCGCAACAGTGGCCTTGGTAGCTGGTTTGGCGACAGGTTTGGCCGCAGCAGCCCTGGTGGCGGGTTTGGCGACAGGTTTGGCCGCAGCAGCCCTGATGGCGGGTTTGGCGGCTGCCGGTTTGCTGGTCTTGGCAGCACGCTGGTCAAGCGCCTTGGCTGCAGCTTCGCGAACCTTGCCTACACCCTGGGCCAGCTTGAGGCTGTCCTGGGCATCGCGCTTGAGTTGCTGGATATAAGAACGGGTCTGGGTTTGACGCTCCTTGAGGGCGTCGAGCAGTTGTTCAATTTCGCCAATGGCTTTTTGCGCCTTGCTCTGCGCCTTGGCTTTACCTGCCTTGGCCGCGTCTTGCAGTTTCAGGCGACCGTTGTGCAGTTTTTCCTGGGCCTTGCCACGCTGCTTTTCCAACTTGGCCAGCAGTTTTTCCGCATCAGCCAGCGCTTGCGAGCAGGCATCTTCCAAGTGTTCGAGCAAGCTGCCCGAAAGTTGCTGGAGCAGGTGTAACGGCGTGCTTACTGGCTTCTTTTTGGCCGACATGGTTTACCTCCTGGCTGACGAGATTGCGGCTCATACTATGCTTCTGCTGCTACCGCCGCTAGGGCATGTTGACAGTAATGTTTACGCCGCGTTGCATGCCTGGGCAAAGTTGTTATCTTGCAGCTCCGAGCAAGTGTAGTTGCTGAATAAATCATTGCTGATATTTGGCAGTTATCTGTACCGGCCCTATCGCTGGCAAGCCAGCGCCCACAGGCACTGCGCCTGACTTGAAGTCGATGCGGTCAAAGTGGGAGCTGGCTTGCCGGCGATAGGGCCAGTACCGGTAGATACAAAGACTGAAATCTGTCGAAACACTGGCATACTTCCACGCTCATTGGCGCAGGAACTGACCATGTCTCGATATCTTGTTTTAGGTTTATGCCTGCTGGCGCCCATCGCCCTGGCCGACAGCAACGAACATGACCTCGCCTACAGCCTCGGCGCCAGCCTGGGTGAGCGGCTGCGCCAAGAGATGCCGGGCCTGCAACTGGATGCGCTGGTCGAAGGCCTGCGCCAGTCCTACCAAGGCCAACCGCTGAAACTCGACAAGGCACGCATGCAGGCCGTGCTCCAGCAGCATGAAACACAGCAAGGCGATGCCGCCATGCAGAAGCTGCAGGCTGCCGAAACGCGCTTCATGGCCAGCGAGCGCGGTCGTTATGGTGTGCACGAACTACCGGAGGGTGTGCTCTACAGCGAACTGCAAGCAGGTACGGGCGCGCAGCCCAAAGCCGGTGGCAAGGTGCAGGTGCGCTATGTGGGCAGGCTGCCAGACGGCTCGGTGTTCGACCAGAACCAGACGCCCCAATGGTTCAGCCTGGATTCGGTGATCGAAGGGTGGCAGGTGGCATTGCCGCGGATGCACACCGGCACCAAATGGCGCCTGGTGATTCCGTCGGCGCAAGCCTATGGCGCCGAGGGCGCGGGTGACCTGATCGCACCCTACACACCCCTGGTGTTCGAGATCGAACTGCTGGCGGTTGGCGACTGACGCCAACCCTCAGGCCTGGACTGCGCCCTCTTCCTTGTGCGCGTTGTGCAGCACTTCGATCAGACAGTCTTCGAGCTCGAAGCGCTCGTGTAGCAGGCCACCCAGCTTGCCCAGCTTTTCGGCAAAGCGTTCGGTGTCCTTGCACTCCCCCTTGGCGCAATGGTCATTGAAGGCCAGGGCGATCTGGGTACTGTCGTTGATCCGTGGGTTGATGTCTTCGGCCAGCTTCAGCGCCTTCTCGTCGCCGAAAGCCTTGGCCTCACTGACCAGCTGCTCGCAGACTTCGAAATGCCACGCCGAAACGTAGTCGACAAGGAGCGCGCAAAACTCCCCGTTCGTGTCCTTGTCGGCGAAGGCCGGCTTGGCATCGCGCAAGGCGCGGAAAGCCTGCACCAGTTCCTGGCGCTCCTCCAGCCAGCGGTCGATCAGTTTGTGAACCCCACCCCAGCGTTCCTGAGCGTTCTGACAACTATCGAGCATGGCGATCTCTTCCCTTCTGGGTAAATGCCGCTGCACCTCGCACCACGACCGTGCAGCACAAAGGTGACATCAGCAGGCGGCATCGAGCAGTTGTGTTTTCGGTATGCGTGCTGGGAGATTATTCCCGCGCGTGCTGCCCTTCAAGGTACGCAGCGGACAAAGTTCATACAAGTGTTTAATACCCTGTTACATCGCCATTGGTCGTGCCAATGGCCCAACCTTGCGCCAGGTCATGTTCTCGCCAGGCTGCGGAAACGATACGCCAGCAGGCAGCTCAAGGGCAGCACCGCCAGCAGCAGGAAAGCCAGCAGGCTCCACTCGGGCAGGGTCAGGTCGAGAAAGCTCCAGGTCAGCGAGTTGCAATCCGGGCCACCGAACAACAGTTGCCGGGCCGCCTCGCCCCAGGACTGCTCAAGCAGCCGCCCGAGCGGCATAGGGCAGACAGGGATGGCCCCGTCATCCCCTTGCAACCAGACATGTCGCCCTGCCAGTAATGCCCCGGCCAGCGAGCAGCCCAGCGTCGCCCGCGCGTAACAGCGAATGCCCGCCGTATCCGGTGCCTGCAACACTGCCGCCAGGCACAGCAGCGCGTACACGCCAAGCAACAGCCGCTGGCTGAAGCACAACGGGCACGGCACCAACCCCAGGACATTTTCCAGGTGGAAGGACGCGGCCAGTACCGCCAGTGCAGCGAGGCAGGCAGGTAGGAAAAAGGTGCGCAAACGGGCCGGCAGCATGGGCGGTGAAGGTCCCGGGGTAATGAAGTGACTTGAAACGGTAGAGGAAAGACGCGCTTTGTTTCAAGGCGCGACAGCAATGACAAGTCGCTGAATCGCGAAGGAAATTTCCAGTCATGCGGTAGGAAACGTCTGAAGAAAAGGACTGCAGATCTAACTTACATCGACAGACAAATTACCCGCCCCCGGAGCCCGCACCTTGGCGCGGGCTCTGGGGTAGGTCAGGCGCGTACGCCTTCGGGCAAAGGCAGGGCTAGCAGGCGCTCGTCCAGCAGGCCGAGGCCCTCCTGGAACAGTTGGTTGCTGCGCTCGGTCTCGCCAAGGCCAGCGAGCAGGCGCGCCAGCTCGGCGCAGGCCTCGGGGTTGCGCTCCATGCGCAGGCTGCTTTCCAGATAGTCGCGCGCCTTGCCCCACAGGCGGTTCTGCAGGCTCAGGCGGCCCAGGGTCAGCAGCAGGCTGGCGTCTTGCGGGTGGGCCTTGAGCCAACCTTCGGCAGTTTGCAGCTGGCGCGCCGGGTCATCACCGCGCACCAGGCCGTACAGGCGGGCCAGGTGGCTTTCGTATTCACGCTTGAGGGCAGTGCGCAACACTTGTTCGGCTTCGCTCTGGGCTCCCACCTGGCGCAATTGCTCGGCGTAGGCCAGCACCAGCTGTGGCTCCTGGCGCTGGGCCGCGGTCAGTTGCTGCCAGGCGCGCTCCAGAGCCTGACGGGCACTTTGCGCGTCCTCGCCACGGGTGGTGGCCAGGCTCAGGTTCTGGCCCCAGGCACGTTGTTCCAGGGCTGCCAGCTCGGCGCCCGGCAGCACCTTGCCCTTGCGCAGGTCGGGCAGCAGGCGGATCAGAGCCGACCAGTCGCCGCGCTCCAGGTGCAGGCGCTGCAGCAGGCGCAGCACCTGGCTGTTGTGCGGGTGGCGCTCCTGCATGGCCAGCAGGGTTTCCAGGGCGCCATCGCTTTCGCCACGGTCCATCTGCAGCTGCGCATGGGTCAGCGCGATGGCCAGTTCCGCTTGCGGCTGGCGTTCCAGGGCACGTTCCAGCAGATTGTCGCTGTCTTCGGTTCGGCCTTGCTCGTTGGCGGCACGCGCGGCACCGAGGTAGTACAGCAACGGCTGGCGCTCGGCCTCGGCGGCACGGTGCAGGTGGCGCTGGGCACTGGCCCAACGGCCCTCGGCGAGATCCAGCTGGCCCTGCTCGATGGCCAGACGAACGCGCCGGCTGCGGTTACGCCGCGACCACGGGTTGACTACCCCGCTGGAAGTCAACACCAGGCCGACCAGGTAGCGCACCAGCCACAGCAGCACAACCACAGCCAGCAAGCCGGCCAGGGCCGCCCACAACCCCGACTGGTAGCGGAAGCTGCCATAGGAGATCAGCACATAGCCGCTGTGCTTGGCGACCGCAATACCCAGGGCCGCGGCAACCACAATCGCCAGCACGGCCAGCAGGTAGACACGCTTCATGGCTTGCCTCCCTCAGCTTCGACCGGCAGGTGGCGGCGCTGAATATAGGCCTGCACTGCGGCCAGGCTTTCGCTGAGGTCGGGGGTAACCACCGACACCGGTTGCTCGGCCAGGGCATTGAGGCTGTCAAGCATGGCCTTGCTTTGCGGGTTGTCGGCGTTGAAGTTGGCCAGCAGCACGCTGCGGGCGTCGTCCAAGGCCTGGGTGTAGACCTTGGGGTCGCCATTGAGCGCTGCCCACTGGGCCTGCTCGATGGTCAGGCTCAGGGCCAGGCGCAGCTGGTTAAGTTGCTGCCCGGCCAGCAGCGGACGCACGTTGTCATCGGCGTTGAAGTCGATCTGGAAGTACTTGGAGATCTCGGCCCACCACTGCGACAGGCGACTGGCACCATCACCCTCGGCAGTCAGGGCGCCAAGGGCATCGGCATTGCTGTCGAACTCCGGCGACTGGGCGCTGAGTTGCTGCACCAGCTCGCGCTGCGCGGCCAGTTTCAGGAACAAGCCGGTACGGTCCGGCTGCTGGGTGCTGTTGAGCGTGGCCAGGCTGCGCGCCAGCTGCTCACGGGCGGCGAAGGCACCCGGATCGCTCTGCTCGCGCAGGATCTCGTCAGCACCCTCGACCAAGGCCTTGGCACTGGTAATGTCCTGCAGCGCCGACAGGCGCAGGGTAGCCAGGCGCAGCAAGTGCTCGGCCTCGGCCAGGCGCCATTCCTTGCGGCTTTCGCCCAGCACGGTTTCCAGGCGCTGGCTGAGGCGCTGCTGGTCGCCTTGCAGCTGCGCCACCAGGCGGCGGCGGTCTTCCAGCTCGCTGGCCGCCGGCAGGCTGGCCAGTTGCGCGCTGATCTGCTGCTCACGCTGCTGCAGGGCCTCGGCGCGCAGGTTCAACGCCTCGATGTGCTGGCCCTGGTTGAATTCGCTGCCTTGCAGTTGACGCACCTGCCAGACACCCCAGCCACCTACCGCCACCCCGGTCGCGCCCAACAGCAGGGCCAGCGTTGCCAGGCCACTGCCGGAGCGCTTGGCAGGTGGGGCGGTGACGGGTTCCGCCGGCGCCTGTGCCGACGGCTGATCGTTATTGGACAAGACAGTCTCGCTCACGTATCCATCCTTTGCATGGGGGCGCATCGCGTTCAGCTTAGCGCCTTAAGAGGCAGGTGCAGCGCTGCGCTGCACGGCTGCCAGCAAGGCCGTGGCACTGGCGCCACGGCAATCCACAACCTGTTGGGCCCCGGCGGCCCTGGCCTGTTCGGCGACCCGCGGGCTGGGCACGAACAGCGGCAGACGCGCCAGCTGCGGCCAATCGGCACCGGCCATCTGCTGCAAGTGTTCAAAACCCTGCCCACTGCTGACCACCAGGCCATTGAGGCGTTCCGCTTCGATCCGGCGCATCAGGGTGCCCACCGGGTAAACCGGCAGGCAGCGACGATACAGTTCCAGATAATCGACACTAGCACCTTGCTCTGCAAGACGCTCTGCCAGCAGTTCGCGACCTCCGACACCACGCACGATCAAGACCCGCGGCGCCGGCACGGCAACTGCCTGGCGCAGGGCTGGCAGTGCCAGCAACGCTTCGCTGTCATCCCCTCGTGGCGGGACGCTCACCGCCAGGCCCGCGCTCTGCAGCACGGCGGCGGTCGCCTCGCCCACAGTGAACCAGCCTTGCACGGGGGGCTGCAGGCCGGCTTCGGCCAGTTGTTCAAGCAACAACCGGGCCGCCGGCTTGCTGACCACGATGACCGCCTGGAAACCCTGCAGGCCTTCCAGCAACAGGCGTTGCTGGTTATCCACAGCGACGGGCTCGATCGCCAGCAGCGGCAGACAGCTGCTGCCCACCCCCGCCGCCGCCAGGCTTTGCGCCAGTGCCGCACAGTCCTCGGCAGGCCGGGTCAGCAACAGGCGCCATTGGCTCACGGGTGGCCGGCCTCGCCGTAGACTTCCTTGAGGATGGCCTCGGCGCCCTGGCCCAGCAGGTCTTCGGCCACTTGTACGCCCAAGGCCTCGGCAGCAGCGCGAGGAGCACGGGCATCGGCCACCAGCAGGGTACCGCCGCTGGGCTGGCCGACCAGGCCACGCAGCCACAGCTGGTCACCTTCCAGTACCGCATAGCAGGCAATCGGCACCTGGCAGCCACCATTCAGGCGTTTGTTCAAGGCGCGTTCGGCCACCACCCGGTCGGCGGTATCGGCATGGTGCAGCGGCGCCAGCAGCGTGTGGATCTGCTGGTCGGCGCTGCGGCACTCGATGCCCACCGCCCCCTGGCCGCCAGCCGGCAGGCTGTCATCGACGCTGATGGTGGAGGTGATGCGGTCTTCGAAGCCCAGACGGATCAGGCCGGCGGCGGCAAGAATAATGGCGTCGTACTCACCAGCATCCAGCTTGGCCAGGCGAGTATTGACGTTGCCACGCAGAAAGCGGATTTGCAGGTCCGGGCGACGCGCCAGCAACTGGGCCTGGCGACGCAGGCTGGAGGTACCGACGATGCTGCCGGCCGGCAGCGCGTCGAGGCTGGCAAAGCGGTTGGAGACGAAGGCATCGCGCGGGTCTTCGCGCTCGCAGATGCAGTACAGGCCCAGGCCCTCGGGGAAGTCCATGGGCACGTCCTTCATCGAATGCACGGCGATATCGGCTTCATTGTCCAGCAGAGCGGTTTCCAATTCCTTGACGAACAACCCCTTGCCACCGATCTTCGCCAGCGGCGCGTCGAGCAGCTTGTCGCCACGGCTGACCATGGGCACCAGGGTCACCAGCAGACCGGGGTGGGCCTGCTCGAGGCGGGCTTTGACGTATTCGGCCTGCCACAGGGCCAAGGCACTTTTACGGGTGGCAATGCGGATTTCGCGAGTGGACATGGAACGCCCCGATCCAGAGAAATGCTGTCGATGATAACAGCATCGCCGGTATCGCTAGCAGATGTGGATCAGGATCCTGTGCTTACCTGTACCGGCCCAATCGCCGGCAAGCCAGCTCCCACAGGGGCCGAGCAAGGCTCAAGGCTGACGCTATACCTGTGGGAGCTGGCTTGCCGGCGATTGGGCCGGTACAGGCTCAGAGAGTCTGCATCATCTTGCGCACACCAGCCACATGGCGCCGGCTGACGGTCAGGGCGTCCCCGTCCAGGCCTTTCAGGTACAGCTGGAAATGCCCCAGCGGGGTACGCTGCAGGCGTTCGATACGCTCACGGGCAACCAGCGCGTTGCGATGGATACGCACGAAGCGTTCGCCAAATTCGTCTTCCAGAGCCTTGAGCGGCTCGTCGAGCAGCACTTCCCCAGCCTCGTGGCGCAAGGTCACGTACTTGTGGTCGGCAATGAAGTAGATCACCTGGGGCAAAGGGATCAGCTCGATGCCTTTGCGCGTGCGGGCACTGATGTGGCTACGCGGGCCGCCACCTTCATTGGCCGGTCGGGTGAGCGCTGCCAACTGGGTGCGGTTGGGCTTTTCGGCCTTGCGCAAGGCGTCGCGCAAGGCCTGGGCCTGGAAAGGTTTGGTCACATGGCTGAGGGTACTGTCCTTGAACGCCTCGGTACCGTATTCATCGTCTCCGGTGCAAAACACCACCGCCGGCGGCGCTTCGCGCTCGCACAGGCGAGCAGCAACCTGCAGGCCGTCCAGGCCTGGCATGCCGATGTCCAGCAGGACCACATCGGGCTTGAGGCTTTCGATCAGCGCCAGGGCCTCCTCGCCGTTGGTGGCGCTAGGCTCCAGCACGGTGTAACCCTCCAGTTCGCCGAGCAGCCGGCTAAGGCGCTCACGGCCTTGGGGTTCGTCATCAACGATCAGGACATTCATAATTGCGCTGGATTCCTGAATGAGTCTCGCACAGGTATAGCGTAGACAGGTATGGTTCGAGCGACACTAAGGTCACGCTCTAGACCGGTGCGATGGCCAAAGATTCACTCGGCCGGCAGATTCACTGCCAGTCCTCAGTCCAACTGTAGACGGTCCGTGGAACACTGCCGTTCATTCCTGCAAATCCTTCTCTATCGTTTTCCGCGCATTTCTCACGACCAGCGCCCTGCGGCGGCCAGCCCAACCCTGCTATCATCGACGCCACTTTTTCGTTCACGCCTGCAATGAGTGAATCCATGAGCACCGACAAGACCAATCAGTCCTGGGGCGGCCGCTTCAGTGAGCCCGTCGACGCCTTCGTCGCCCGTTTCACCGCCTCGGTCGATTTCGACAAGCGCCTGTACCGCCACGACATCATGGGTTCGATCGCCCATGCCACCATGCTGGCGCAGGTCGGCGTGCTCAGCGATGCCGAGCGCGACACCATCATCGATGGCCTGAAGACCATCCAGGGCGAGATCGAGGCCGGCACCTTCGACTGGCGCGTCGATCTCGAAGATGTGCACATGAACATCGAGGCACGCCTGACCGACCGTATCGGCATCACCGGCAAGAAGCTGCATACCGGCCGTAGCCGCAACGATCAGGTGGCCACCGACATCCGCCTGTGGCTACGTGACGAAATCGACCTGATCCTCGCCGAAATCACCCGCCTGCAGCAGGGCCTGCTGGAGCAGGCCGAGCGTGAAGCCGAAACCATCATGCCCGGCTTCACCCACCTGCAGACGGCCCAGCCGGTCACCTTCGGCCACCACCTGCTGGCCTGGTTCGAAATGCTCAGCCGCGACTACGAGCGCCTGGTCGACTGCCGCAAGCGTGCCAACCGCATGCCCCTGGGCAGCGCCGCACTGGCCGGCACCACCTACCCGATCGACCGCGAACTCACCTGCAAGCTGCTGGGCTTCGAAGCTGTGGCCGGCAACTCGCTGGACGGCGTGTCGGACCGCGACTTCGCCATCGAATTCTGCGCCGCCGCCAGCGTGGCGATGATGCACCTGTCGCGCTTCTCCGAAGAGCTGGTGCTGTGGACCAGCGCGCAGTTCCAGTTCATCGACCTGCCAGACCGCTTCTGCACCGGCAGCTCGATCATGCCGCAGAAAAAGAACCCGGACGTGCCAGAACTGGTACGTGGCAAGAGCGGCCGCGTGTTCGGCGCCCTGACCGGCCTGCTGACCCTGATGAAAGGCCAGCCGCTGGCCTACAACAAGGACAACCAGGAAGACAAGGAACCACTGTTCGACGCCGCCGACACCCTGCGTGACTCGCTGCGTGCCTTTGCCGACATGATCCCGGCAATCAAGCCCAAGCACGCCATCATGCGTGAAGCGGCCCTGCGCGGTTTCTCCACCGCCACCGACCTGGCCGACTACCTGGTACGCCGTGGCCTGCCGTTCCGTGACTGCCACGAGATCGTGGGCCACGCGGTGAAGTATGGCGTGGACACCGGCAAGGACCTGGCCGAGATGAGCCTGGACGAACTGCGCCAGTTCAGCGACCAGATCGAGCAGGACGTGTTTGCCGTACTGACCCTGGAAGGCTCGGTCAATGCCCGTAACCACATTGGTGGTACCGCGCCGGCGCAGGTCCGTGCGGCAGTTGCTCGCGGCAAGGTGCTGCTGGCTTCGCGTTAACCACCGGGGCGAGGGCTTCGCCCTCGTTCGCGGGTGAACCCGCTCCCACAGGTATCGCACAGGCTTCAAAGGCAGTGCAGTCCTGTGGGAGCCTGAGGGTTTACAGAGGCTTCAGAAGCAGTGCAAAAGCTGTGGGAGCGGGTTTACCCGCGAATGACCAGACACCGATATCAGCGCTTGCCGCTACGAATCATCTCCATGAAGGCCGGCATCGCCGCCTCCTTGTCCGCCACGATCCGCGCCATGTGCGGGTTGTCGCGCATCAGCTGCAGCAACGCCTTGGCCTGCGGGAAGTCCGCCAGGAAGTCGATGTTCAGCACCTTCTTGCCTACGGCGCAGGCCAGGTCGACCGAGAAGCAGAACATCAGGTCTGCCAGGGTCAGTTGCTCACCCGCCACATAAGGCGCGAAGCGGCCGTTGCGCTTGAGCGTGGCAAAACCGGCCAGCAGGTCGGCACGGGCTTTTTCCTTTATCAGCGGCTCCACCGACATGCCAAAGAAAGACTCGGCGTAGCAGGTACGCGCCGGCAGCTCGATGTACAGCTCGATTTCCTTGAGCAGCTCACGCACCTTGGCTTGGCCGAACGGGTCAGTCGGCAGCAGCGCCTTGCCGCCCTGGGTCTGCTCGATATAGTCGAGGATCACGCTGGTCTCACTGAGGAAGCCATGTTCGGTCTGCAGCACCGGCACCTTGCCTCGCGGGCTTACTTCCAGCGCCTGTGGCGCCTGGCCGCCATAGAAGGTGATTTCCTCGAAGGGCAGGCCTTTTTCCAGCAGGGCCAGCTTGACCATGTTGTAGTAGTTGCTGACCGAAAAACCATGAAGCTTGAGCATGAGGTAACAGCCTCCAGGCCGTAAGGGGTTGGCCTGGCCTTTATAGACCGTACGCCCGGCTCTGACTAGCGTCATGCACCCCGTCAATGCCCGGGCATTGCTGCCACAGGCGTGGCACACTGTGCATCCCATCCTAGGAGTACCGCCATGAGCGAGCCCACCGACATCGACAATGACGACGACGAAGCCTTCGCTGAGGCAACGCTGACCCAGGCTATCGAAAACCAGATAGAAAGCGGCGAGCCGCCTGCGGCCAAGGCCACCTTCAACAAGCTGACCTTGGTTGGCTATGAGCGTGAAGACATTCTCAACCTGATGGCCCATGTGCTGGCCTTCGAGATCGACAATATGCTGGTGGAAGACCGTGCGTTCAACAGCGAGTGGTATGAAAGCGCCCTGCGGGCGCTGCCAGAGCTGCCGCCTGAGATGGATCAAGGCGACGACGAATAACCCGTCTACACTCGAAGGTCAGGCACCGTAGAACGGTGCCGTCATCCTTGTCTGGAAGTCAGGAGTCGCCATGCCATTTACCCCCGATCTGATCGCTGAACTGGAAGTGCTCGCGCTGTTCAAACACGACAGCAGCCAGGAAGGCATCAAGATTCACAAGAACGCCTCCCCCACTCTGGTTGCCGCTGCGCAACGACTGTATGAAAAGGGGCTGACCGATCAACCTGATGGCGGCTACCTGACCAGCCTGGGTCATGACGCTGTCGAAAGTGTCCAGTTACTGCAGAACATTCTCAAGGCGCCACAACCGGCCTGAGCCGATATTGCAAGGGGCCGCGCTGCGGCCCCATTCAGTTTGCCGCTGTCCTGCGCTTTTCTACCAGACGCGAACGCCCGTACAGGAACACGATGGCCAGCAAGGCCACTGCCTGCGCCAACAGCGAGTAGGCATCGGCGTGAATCCCCAGCCAGTCGAACTCGAAGAACGCCACCGGCCGCGTGCCCAGCACCCCGGCCTCTTGCAGCGCCTTCACGCCATGCCCGGCGAACACCACCGACAAGGCACATAGCATCGCGGCGTTGATGCTGAAGAACAGCGACAGCGGCAGCTTGGCCGAACCACGCAGGATCACCCAGGCCAATCCCACCAGCAGCACCAGCGCCGTGGCACCACCCGCCAGCACCGCCTGGTGCCCGGCTGGGCCTGCCTGCAGCCACAGGGTTTCGTAGAACAGGATCACTTCAAACAGTTCGCGGTATACCGAGAAGAATGCCAGCACGGCAAAACCGAAGCGTCCGCCGCCACTGACCAGGCTGCTCTTGATGTAGTCCTTCCAGGCGGCGGCATGGCGGCGGTCGTGCATCCACACGCCAAGCCACAGCACCATCACCGCGGCGAAAAGCGCCGTGCAGCCTTCCAGCAGTTCGCGCTGGGCGCCACCGACGTCGATCACGTAGGCCGCCAGGGCCCAGGTGGCGAAACCGGCCACCAGCGCCAGGCCCCAGCCGATGTTGACACTGCGCACCGCCGACTGCTGGCCGGTATTGCGCAGGAAGGCCAGGATCGCCGCCAACACCAGAATCGCCTCCAGGCCTTCGCGCAGCAGGATCAGCAAGCCGGATACAAAGCTCAGCGACCAGCTCAGGCCATCGCTGCCCAGCAGCTTGGAAGCCTGCTCGAGCTTGGCCTTGGCTTCGCTCAGGCGTTGCTCGGCCTGGACCACCGGCAAGCCGTCCTGCAGCGACTGACGGTAGGCCATCAGCGTTTTTTCGGTGTCCTTGCGCGCCTGGGTGTCGATGTTGTCCAGCGAACTTTCCACCAGTTCGAAGCCTTCCAGGTAGGCCGCTACTGACAGGTCATAGGCCTGGTCGTGATCACCTGCGCGGTAGGCCGCCAGGCTCTTGTCCAAGGTGCTGGCGGTGTATTCGAGCAATTGCGCCGGGCCACGCTTGACCTGTGGCGGCTGGGCACGCTGGGCGCGGAACGCCTCCACGGCCGTGCCACCTTCGCTGGCGGCGACTTCGGCCGGGGTCTGGCGGGCCAGATCGGCGATGTTCCAGGTCTTGTCGCCTTTGCCAGCCTGCGGATTGGCGGTGAAACCGGCAATGTATGCGGCCACGTCCCAACGCTGGCGATCATCCAGCTGGTCGGCAAAGGACGGCATCTCGGTACCGTCGATGCCCAGGGCCAGGGTGTTGTAGAGGTCGAACAGGCTCAACTGGTCGAGGCGCGCGACATCGCGCAGGTTAGCGGGCGCAGGTTCCAGGCCCACGCCTGCCGGGCCATCGCCGGCACCGCTGTCACCGTGACAGATCGAGCAGTTTTGCGCGTACAGCGAAGCGCCACGGGCCGGGTCCGGGGTTATCACCGGAGCCTGGCTGACCTCATAGGCCACCGCCAGGCGCGCGCCCAGCTGGCGGGCCTGCCTGGCAACAGCCGCGCCCTCCTGGCGCTGGTCGATGGCCTGGCGCAGCGCCTGGACGCCCTGCTCCAGGGCTGCTTGTTCAGCATGCGCAGGCAGGCCTTTGACCAGGTCGGCCAATACCGCGCTGAACTCCTGCTGCTCGCGGTATTCACCATCGTCGATCACCTTGCCGTCTTGCACGGTCGGCGGGTAGTCGGCGCCAATGTAGTCCAGCAGGTGCAGGGCCTTGGTGGCCTCGGCGGGGGCTTCGGCCAGCGCCAGGGTGCTGCACAGCGCCAGCACCGGGCCGAACAGTAGAGCCGGTAGCCAGGCAAGCAGACGGGAACGGGTATTCATGGCCAGTCTCGAAGGGAATGCGAAAGAGAACATTGTTCACTTCCACTTTGCTTCGCTCAAGGGCACAGGGCAGATTTCACGAAAAATCTTGGTACAAATCAGATGAAGAGGGATGGCCGCGTCGCAGTACCTGTGGGAGCTGGCTTGCCGGCGATGAAGGCTGCACCGATGTCACCAGAAACACCGGGTATCCATTGATTCATCGCAGTTAGGACCATAGCCACTAGCCTGTTGAGCAATTCATCAGGAGACAGGGAACATGGATCGTCCCCATTCAGGGCAGTTACGGCTTGGCCGGTTCTCGGAAACCAGTCGATTGTATTTGCTTACCAGCACCACCCTTAACAGAGCCCCAATTTTCAATGATTTTCACTCGGCCCGCTTGCTGGTGGCCGAGTTCCGCCAGGCTGAGGAGGAAGGTACCGCCCGATCGCTCGCCTGGGTGGTAATGCCAGATCATTTTCACTGGCTGGTCGAGCTTGGGCCGGCCAGCCTGAAGCGCTTGATGCGCAGGGTGAAGTCTCGCAGCACCATGATGATCAACGGGTATCAAGGGCGAAGCGGCCAGCTCTGGCAGAAGGGTTTTCATGACCGGGCGTTGCGCCGTGAGGAGGATGTGCAAGATGTGGCGCGGTATATCGTCATGAACCCGAAACGGGCGGGCCTGGTTGCGAGGGTTGGGGATTATCCGCATTGGGATGCGATCTGGCTCTGACCGAGTGCTGTCTGTGAGGGCCCTATCGCCGGCAAGCCGGCTCCCACAGGGTGCTCACCTGCCTTGCAGCTGCTGCTGACCTGTCAGGGCCTCATCGCTGGCAAGCCAGCTCCCATAGGTAAATCACAGAGCTCTAAGGCAGTGGAGTACCTGTGGGAGCTGGCTTGCCGGCGATGGGGCCTCAAGGCTTGGCGGTGCCCTTCCACCCCCCACCCAACGCCAGGAACACCCCAATCTGCCCCAACGCCACTTGGCTATTGGCCGCCGCCAGTTGCGCGCGCATGTCGGTATAGGTGCGCGTCGCCTGCAGGTCGGCCAGGAACGACTCACGCCCGGCCTGGTAATAGCGATGCGTCTGGTCCGCCGCTTCCTTGGCCGACTTCTCCGCCTCGGCCAGCGCGTCACGCCGGTCCAATAGGGCACTGTACTGCGCCAGGCGGGTCTGGGTCTCGCGAATGGCGTTCAGCACTACCCCATCAAAATTCGCCAAGGCTGCCTGGGTCGAAGCTTCGGCCATGCGAATGCGGGCGCGGGTGCCGTTGGTGGGGATGGTCCAGCTGATCTGCGGGCCGAAACCCCAGCGGTTGGTCGACGGCTCGCCGAGGTTCTCGAGGATACCGATGGTGCCCACCTGGGCGCCGATGCTGATGTCCGGGTACAGCGCGCCGGTGGCAACACCAATGTAGGCAGTGGCAGCGGCCAACTGCCGTTCGGCCTGGCGCACGTCGGGACGGCGCTTGAGCAACGCCGCGCCATCGCCCACCGGGACCAGCTGGTTCAGGTGCGGCAGCTCGGCACAATCGGCAGTGCCGGCAGGCAGCTGATCGACCGGTTTGGCCAACAACGCGGCCAGGGTGTACATGCCGGTCTCGCGCTCCGCCTTGAAGCGTGGCAGTTCGGCGCGCAAGGATTTGAACTGGGTCTGCGAGCGGGTGACCTGGGTTTCGTCGCCGCGGCCCGCATCGCGCAGGCGCTGGTTGAGTTTCACGCTCTGCTCCTGCAGGTCGAGCGACTCGCGGGCAATATGGTATTCCTCGTTGGCCGAACACACCTGGGTGTAGGCCTTGACCACGTCCGCCACCAGGGTGATGCGGGCGGTATCGGCAGCGGCCTGCACTGCGTCGGCATTGGCCTTGGCCGCCTCGGTGCCACGCTTGAAGGTGCCCCACAGGTCGAACTGGTACGAGGCACTGATGATGGCCTCGCCGATGTTGGCCACCGGCACTTTCTCGGGCAGCAGGAAGGCCTCACCCGACTCCTGCAGGCGCTGGGCGCCAAGTTTGACGCCGCCGTTGAAGCCACCTTGCGACTCAGCCACTTCGACCTGGGCGCGTGCCTTGGCGATGTTGGCGGCAGCCACGCGCAATTCGGTGTTGGCGCTCAGGGCCTGGCGCACCAGCTCGTTCAGCCGTTGATCCTGATACAGCTGCCACCAGTCCTCGGGCACCGGTGCCGATACCACGCTGTCGGCATCCTGGCGCAGCGGGCCGTTGAGGTCGCTGCGCTGCAGCGCCGCGTCCTGTGGTACTTCGTAGTCGGGGCCGACCATCATGCAGGCCCCCAGCGACAGGCACAGCCCGGCCAGGATCAGCTGTTTCATGGGTGCTGGCCCTCGATGATCGACACCGTGGCGGTTCGCCCGGCGATCATGCGGAAGTCTTGCGGCACTTCGTCAAAGGCGATGCGCACCGGAATACGCTGGGCCAGGCGTACCCAGCTGAACGCCGGGTTGACGTTGGGCAGCAGGTTGACGCCGCTGCTGCGGTCGCGGTCCTCAATGCCGGCGGCAAAGCTTTGCACATGGCCACGCAGGCGGGTGTTGTCGCCCATGACACGAATGTCCACGGCATCGCCGATGTGGATACCACCAAGCTTGGTTTCCTCGAAATAGCCATCGACGTGGTACGAGGCGCTGTCGACCACCGACAGCACCGGGTGGCCGGCGGTGACGAATTCGTGATTACGCGGTGCGCGGTCGTTGAGGTAGCCGTCCACCGGGCTGCGCACCACCGAGCGGTCGAGGTTGAGCTGAGCGGTATCGACGGCTACCTGCGCTTCGCTGACGGCGGAACGGGCACGGGCCTCGCGGGACTGGCTTTCTTCCAGCTGTTCGGCGGCCACCAGGTTGCCCAGCTTGCGGTTGCGCTGCGCTTCGCGGGAGGCCTGGGCCAGGGTTTCCTGGCGTTCACCCAGGGTCGCCTTGGCCTGGCGCAGGGCCAGGGTGAAGCGGTCCTGGTCGATGGTGAACAGCACATCGCCGCGCTTGACGGTCTGGTTGTCACGCACCTCGACCTTCTGGATCAGCCCGGACACATCCGGGGCAATCTGGATCACGTCAGCGCGGATGTGGCCGTCGCGCGTCCAGGGGGCGAACATGTAATACACCACCATCTGCCACACGAGCACGGCGGCGAAGGTCACTACCAGCAAGGTCAGGACCACACGGCCCAGGGTCAGCAAAGGTTTTTTCATGGCAGCATCAGGTTTCGGCAAAAGTGGTCCACCGCGCCAAGCAGCACGGCATACAGGGCAACGTTGAACAACGCCCGGTGCCAGACCAGGCGGTAAAAATGCAGGCGTACCAGCACCGCGTGTACTCCGAGGAACAGCAGGTAGGTACCAAACATCATCACCAGCAGCGTGGGCAGGAATACCCCGCTGATATCCAGTTCACCAATCACAGGGGCGCTCCGTCGAGGCCGGGGGGCAGTTGCGGTTGTTCGGCTGGCTCGAGCATCACCTCCACGCCAGGCAGCAGCGCCAGGCGCAGGCCGCTCAGGGCGTGCAACAGGTGGGTGCGGGCATCGCCGCGCTCGTACAGTTCATCCAGGTTCAGCGCCAGGCGGGCGCGCTCCATGTTGCGCAGCAGCGCGGCAGGGGCGTGCAGACGTTCGCTGGCACGCAGGCAGGCGGCGTAGTGCGCGCCGACTTCCTCGATCACCGTGCTCAGGCGCTCGCGAGCCTGCTGGCCGGCACGCGGCATATAGGCCAGCAGGTCGAGCAGGTTCAGCCCCACGCGCAGGTCGCGCAGTGCCACGCCGCTGTCCTGGCCGGTTTGCGACAGGCGCGGCAGGTGCTGCATCAGGCGGTCGAGCATTTGCACCCCAACCTGGCGGTGCTCGACCAGGGTGGCCGGCTCGGTCATTTCGACAATGTCGCGCCAGGCAAAGCGGGTCATGCGCTTGGCCGCCAGCTCCACGCCGAACGGGCGCATCACCAAGGTCCAGATGAAGGCGAACAGCAACCCCACGGGCCCGGCCAGGTTGGAGTTGAGGAAGGTGAAGAAGTCGGCGTCGTAGGCGCCCTGGATGCTGATGAAGGTCGATGTGTTGACGATGGTCAGCAAGGTGCCCAGGTAGAAGCGCGGTTGCACGGTCAGGGTGCCGACGCAGATGAACGGCACGGCGAAAGCCAGCACCAGCATCGGGAAATCGTGCAGGTTGGGCAGCACCAGGAACAGGTACAGGCTGGAGAAGATGACCGACATCAGCGTCCAGAAGAAGAACCTGTAGATCTGCGGTGCCGGGTCGTCCATGGCGGCGAAGAAGCTGCACGACACGGCGGCGAGGATCACGGCGCTGGCGCCGTCGTTCCAGCCCAGGCCGATCCACAGGCCGCAGGCGACGATGATCGCCAGCACGGTTGAGGCCACCGAGTACAGCATCAGGCCACGGTCGAAGAACGCCGTCAGGCGACCCAGGCGCCAGTGGCGATACACCGCGCGCCAGGGTTTGGCATCGTCACTGCGCAAGGCATGTTGCAGGCTGCAGCAGTCCTGCCACAGGTCGGCCCATTCAGTCAGGCGATACAGGGCATTGGACAGTAGCAGTTCGGCGCGCTGGTCGAGGGCGGCGGCGCCGGGTTGCAGGCGCTCGATCTGTTCGTGCAGGGCGGTCCAGCGGGCGACCGAGGCGCTGTCGGCGGTGCCCTTGAGCCACTCGCGGGCGGCATCGAGCAGCGCTTGCAACTGGGCGAACTGTGCCGGGGCGCGGCCTTCGAGGGCTACCAGGGCGTCGTCGAGGGCGTCGATCACCGGCAGCAGGTGGATCATACGCCCACGCAACTCGCGGGCGTTCTTCAGGGTGTGCGGACCGGCGCCTTCATGGCCGAGCTGGCCGATCATCAATTCCAGCGAGTTGAAGGTAGCGACCATCGCCCCACGCATGCCGCCAACTTTATCGGCGCCGACATCGCGGGCCAGGTAGGTGTCGCTGTAGCGGATCGCCTCGCTGAACCAGCTGCCGGTGGCATCGACTACAACCGGCGCCAGCCGGCGTGGCCAGAAGATCGCCCCGACCACCGCCGCGCAGACGATCCCCAGGCAGATTTCCTGGGCGCGGGAAGACGCCACGTCGAACACTGCCAGCGGGTTGTCGACCACAGCCAGGGCAATCATCGGCAAGGTGTAGCCAGCCAGCATCAGCACGTAGTTGTTGGCGGTACGCAGGTTCAGCGAAAGGAACAGCAAGGTGCCGGTCCACAGGGCGATGGCGATACTCAGCAGCAACGGCGACTGCACCAGCGGTGGTACCAGGAAAATCGCCCCGCCGGCACCGAGCAGCGTGCCCACGGCACGGTACAGGGCCTTGGAGCTGGTGGGGCCGAGGAACGGGCTGGAGACGATGTACACCGTGGCCATGGCCCAATAGGGGCGCGGCAACTGCATGAGCAGGGCGATGTACAAGGCAATCATGGCCGCGGCAAAGGTACGCACGCCATAGAACCAGTCGCGGGCCGGGGGCACCGAACTGAAGAAACCGTTCATGCCGCCCCGCCTGAATTGCCCAGGCCGGCAGCTTCGAAGGCACGCAGCACGCGCAGTGCGGCTTCCAGGTCGGCCTGGGCGATGCCATGCAGCACCTCGCGGCGCAGGCGTACCAGTTCGGCTTCGATGGATTCGGCCAGGGCGCGGCCTTCGGCGGTCAGGCTCAGGGCCTTGGCGCGGCGGTCCAGCGGGTCTTCGCTGCGGCATACCAGGCCAGCCTTGCACAGCTGGTCGAGCAGGCGCACCAGCGACGGGCTTTCCAGGCCGGCGGCCTGGGCCACGGCCACCTGATGCACGCCGTCGCCCAGGCGCACGATCATCAGCAACGGCGCGGCGCAGGCCTCGGAAATGCCGTAACCGGTCAGGGCGGTATGGCAGATGCGCCGCCAATGGCGGGCGGCAACCACCATGCCACTGCTGACTTGCAGACGCAGGAGATCAAGGGACATGACAGGAACCAAGGATAATCATAGTTTGCTAACTATCAATATACGCTTGTGCCTCCCCCTGTCGTCAACCAACGGTGACGGATCGACGGGGTGAAATATTGTTCATGCTTTTGTCTGTAGCGGCCTCTTCGCGGGTAAACCCGCTCCCACAGAGACCGCACCCAGCCTGAGCCCTGACCAATACTTGTGGGAGCGGGTTTACCCGCGAAGAGGCCGGCACAGGCAACAAAAGCAATCAGCGCTGAATCTGGTCTTCCAGCTTCATGGTCAAGGCCAATGTACTGCCCATTTGCACCGCCCGGTCACGCCACTCCTGGTAGCGTGCCTCGTCACGGCTGCTGAAGTGCACCGCCAGCTCCTCGGCCGCCTGCACCACCCCCGCCGCTGCCGCCAACTCCAGCCAGTACAGCGCGGCCTTGAGGTCAGCCTCCACGTACAGCCCGTGCATCAACCGGTAGCCCACCTCAAAACGGCAGCGTGCCTCGCCCCGCTCGGCCCCGCGCAGGAACCACTGGTAGGCCTGCACCAGGTCGACCTGCCACTGCAGGCCGCCATTACACACCTCTTCCTCGTACAGGTCACCCAGCGCGGCAGCGGCATGCAGCATGCCCCGCTCGAACGCCTGCCGGTAGCACTCCGCCGCCTGCACGTAAGAGGGCTCGATGCCTTTGCCGAAGTAATGTTGCTGCCCAAGGTTGAACCACGCCGCGGCATTACCCTGCAGGGCCGCCATGCGCAACAGGTGGCCGGCCAACCCGGTGTCAGCACGCCAGTATTTGCCGTTGAGCCAGATCCAGCCAAGGTCATTGAGCGCCGCTACGTTGCCTTGCAAGGCCTGGCGGCGCAGGTCGACATACACCGCCTGCAAATCGCTGGCTTCGTCCAGGCGGCTGACCAGCAGCGAGCGCTGGCTGGGCAACCCTATCCCGACAAACAGTCGCTGTCGCCTCCCGACAGCGGCCGGCGGGGCAATGACCCGCTCGGGCAGAAGGCGGGCAAGCAGCGAATGGATATTGCTGGCAGCAGACATGTTCATCCTCATTGAACGACACACAACCCCAACCTTCGGCTGTGATGAGGCGTGATTCTGCGTGACGTCACGTCAAAACCTGTCGCGAACGATTCGGCACCAGGCAACCAAATGCGACTTCCTTGATCTGAGCAGGCTGTGGCCAATTGCCATGACCCACGCCTGCCGCCATCCTATTGCGGCAAGCCTAGACAAGGACGTTATCTTTTGCCGTTCGCCACCACTCGCGCCACCCTCAGCCGGCAGTGGGCGCTGCTGCGCCAGCTGCCCAGCCGTTCCCCAGGCATTACCAGCGCCGAGCTGGTCTGGCGCCTGCGTGACGTGGGCTTCACTGTCAGCAAACGCACTGTCGAGCGCGATCTCAATGAGCTGTCGCTGATATTTCCGCTGGAGCGCAATGACAAGAGCATCCCGTTTGGCTGGCACTGGTCGGCAAGCGCCGTGGGCGAGTTGCGCGGCAATTTCGACTTGCTGACACACCTGCGCGGTGATGCCTTGCAACCGGCCCGGGGTGAGGGGGTGGGGTTGGTGGCGCGGATCAGCGATGCGCTGGCGCGGCAGTTGCGCGATGCGCCGCTGAGCAGTGACATGCAGCTGACAGCGCTGGAGCACGGGCACCGGTTGCGGGCCACGGTGAGCGATGGCTGGCCGTTGCGCTGGTGGCTGTTGAGCCATGGGGATGGGGTGGTGGTGGAGCAGCCTGTTGGCTTGCGGGAGGAGATTGGCAGGATCCTCAGCAATGCGGCGGCGCAGTACCAGAATTTGTAGTCTGTGCCGACCTCTTCACGGGCTTGCCCGCGAAGAGGTCGGCATAGGCTTACCCGTTAGCGCTGCATCCCCCAGCGCCGCACTGTCAGCCGCTCCAAGGTGTTGAACACCAGCCCTTCCACCAGCAAGCCGATCAGGATCACCACCGCCAACCCGGCAAACACCTTGTCGGTGTACAGCTCGTTGCGGTTCTGGAAGATGTACCAACCCAATCCGCCTTGGCCACTGCTGGCACCAAACACCAACTCGGCAGCGATCAGTGTGCGCCAGGCGAACGCCCAGCCGATCTTCAACCCCGACAGGATCGACGGCAGGGCAGCCGGCACCAGGATGTGCAGCACCAGCCGCAGCCCTTTGAGGCCATAGTTGCGTCCAGCCATGCGCAGGGTCTCGGACACCCCGAGAAAGCCCGCATAGGTGTTCAGCGCCAGCGCCCACAGCACCGAGTGCACCAGCACGAAGATCAGGCTGTTGTCACCCAGCCCGAACCACAGCAAGGCCAGGGGCAACAGGGCAATCGCCGGCAACGGGTTGAACATCGAGGTCAGGCTGCCCAGCAGATCGCGCCCAAGCTGGGTCGACACCGCCAGACTGGTGAGGCCGAAGGCCAGGATGATCCCCAGCAGGTAACCCTTGAGCAAAATCACCAGCGACACGCCAACCTTGGTCGGCAACTCACCGCTGACCAGGCCGTCCCACAGCGCCGTGGCCGTCTGCAGGAAGGTCGGCAGCAGCAGATCGTTGCCCTGGTAGCGGGCGATGGCCTCCCACAGCACGGCGATCAGCAGCAGGATGACCGCCTTGCGCAGCCAGCCGTGCTGCCACAGGCGTTGCGCCAGCGGTAGCTGGCGTTCCAAAGGCACACTGAGCAGGGGCTCCAGCTGCACCTCGTATTCCTGGCGTACAGGTGTAGCGGTCATGGCTGAAGCTCCTGTCAGTAGGCGATACGGATATCGTTGAAACCAAGATCGTCGGGCTGTTCAGGCGCATCCGCCTCATCGAACAGCAAACGATGGATGCGCCGGGCACTGGCCTGGAAGTCGCTGCCACCCAGGCTGCCCAGGTCGTATTGGTGGCTATGCACTTCGGCACGCACCCGCCCCGGGTGGGGCGACAGCAGCAGGATGCGGTTGCCGACCACCAGTGCTTCTTCGATGGAGTGAGTAACGAACAGCAGGGTAAAACGCACCTCTTCCCACAGCAGCAGCAATTCTTCCTGCATCTTGCGCCGGGTCAGCGCGTCAAGTGCCGCGAACGGTTCGTCCATCAGCAGGATCTTCGGCTGCGTGGCCAAGGCCCGGGCAATCGCCACGCGCGCCTTCATGCCGCCCGACAGGGTGTGCGGGTAGGCATCGGCGAAAGCGGCCAGGCCGACTTTTTCCAGATAGTGCCGTGCCCGCTCCTCGGCTTCAGCGCGTTTCAGCCGACCCGACACCAGCAGCGGGAACATGACGTTCTGCTTCACCGTCTTCCACGGCGGCAGTTGGTCGAATTCCTGGAACACCACGATGCGGTCGGGGCCAGGGCCATTGACCGGCTGGCCCTGCAGCAGAATCTGCCCTTCCTGGGGCGAGATGAACCCGGCCACGGCCTTGAGCAAGGTGGACTTGCCGCAGCCGGAGGGGCCAAGCAGCACGAAACGGTCGGCACGGTCGACTGCGAAGCTGACCCGGTGGGTGGCCCGCACCACGCGTTGCGCGGTGCGGTATTCGAGGCTGAGGTTATCCACCTTGAGCAACGGTGGCGTGGCGACACGGCTCAGGTTGCTGGCCGTGTGGCCTGGCAATGGGGCGGTCATGATCGGTCAGCTCCCCTGCAGCGGGCGTTCATCCTGGAAGAAGTAGTCCTTCCACGATTCCGGCTTGTGCTTGATGGCGCCTACCCGATAGAGGAAGTCGGCCAGCTTGTAGGTGTTCTTTGGCGTGACGGTGAATTCGTACTGCGGGTTGTCGATCAGCTTGATCAACGTGTCGCGGTCGATCTTGGCCTTGGTCACGCGGATGTAGGTGTCGGCGGCAGCCGCCTTGTCCTTCTGGGCGAAGTCCGCAGCTTCGCCCAGCGCATCGACGAAGGCCTTGTAGGTCTTGGGGTTGTCCTTGCGGAATTTCTCAGTGGCGAACAGCAAGGTTGGCGAGTTGGGGCCGAGCAGCTCGTAGCTGTCGAGCACAACGTGCACGTTTTTGTTAGCCAGCACCTGGTCCTGGAACGGCGGGTTGGAGAAGTGCCCATTCAGTTCGGTACCGCCGGCCAGCAGCGCGGCAGTGGCATCCGGGTGCGGCACAGCCAGGGTGTATTTGTCGAGGCGGTTGTATTCCTTGTCGCCCCACTGCTGGGCGGCGGCGTACTGCAGGAAGCGCGACTGCACCGAAACGCCTACCGCCGGTACGGCGATGCGGTCTTTATCGGAGAGGTCGGCAATGGTCTTCACGTTGGGGTTGCTGCTGACCAGGTAGTATGGGAAGTTGCCCAGCGAGGCCACGGCCTTGACGTTCTGTCGGCCCTTGGTTCGGTCCCACACGGTCAACAGCGGGCCGACGCCGGCGCCGGCGATATCCACCGAACCGGACAGCAGTGCGTCGTTGATGGCCGAACCACCCGACAACTGGGCCCAATCGACTTCGATGTCGATGCCCTGCTCCTTGCCATGTTTTTCGATCAGATGCTGGTCACGCACTACATTCAGTAGCAGGTAGACGATGCCGAACTGCTCGGCAATGCGAAGCTTGCCTTCTGCTTGCGCCGTGGCGGGGGCTGCCAGGCTGCCGACGACCAGGCTTGCGCCCAGACCGATGCTTGCCGCCAGGTGGCTGATGGATTTACGCATGATGGGTTTCCTCAGTCGTCAGAACGGGGCATCGCCCTGGATGGTGGTGCGGTACAGCTTGCGCCGCAGGTGTGCGGGGCAGCCGGTAGCCAAGTGGATCAGCGAGCGGTTGTCCCAGAACACCAGGTCGTGGGGCTGCCACTGGTGGCGGTAGATGTTCTGTTCCAGCACGCTCAGGGCATACAGTTGTTGCAGCACGTCGCGGCTTTCGTCGTCTGGCAGGCCGACGATGCGGGTGGTGAAGCCTTCGCTGACGAATAGCGCCTCGCGGCCGTTTTCCGGGTGGGTACGGACCACCGGGTGGATGACTTCTTGTACCTGCGCCAGCTGCTCGGCGGTCAGGGTCGGGCGCCAGTTGCCTTCGAACTTGGTCTCGGCATAACGGGCGGTATAGGAGTGCGCAGCACTGCGGCCCTCGACCACGTTGCGCAGGGCTGCGGGTACGGCGTCCCAGGCTTTGTGCATGTCGGCGAACAGGGTATCGCCGCCCTCATCCGGCAGTTCCTGAGCGTGCAGCATGGAACCGAGGCTGGGCAGTTCCTTGTACGACAGGTCCGAGTGCCAGAACTTGCCGGCGTCCCCCAGGCCGATGTTCTGGCCGTTTTCGATGATGTTGGAAACGATCAGGATCTCGGGATGGCCGGCGAGCAGGAACTGCTTGAGCACATGGATCTGCAATGGGCCGAAGCGGCGGCTGAAGGCGATCTGCTGGTCGGGGCTGATGCGCTGGTCGCGGAACACCAGCACATGGTGGTCGAGGTGGGCGCGATGGATACGGGCGAAATCCTCGGTGCTGACCGGTCTGGCCAGCTCCAGGCCGATGATCTCGGCGCCTACGGCACCGGAGCACGGGCGGATTTCGAAGCGTTGCGGCTGGGCGCTGTCGATGATCGACAAGGCGTTCGAGGCGGTTGACATTTTTCACTCCCACGCAGTGCGCGACTTCAATGGCGCGCAACGATCAGAAACGCACGGGGATTTCCCGTGTGGGTTCAAGTCGTGCGGCGCATCGATTGGTCGACGGGTACGCAGTGGAAGCGACTATAAAGTCATAAGATTTATATTTTAAATACCGTTAAAGAATAACCATAGCACTGCTGTCAGGGGCATTGCGCGTCAGATAAGCCCGCCCTGCTCTTCTTCATCGATGAGGTTGTTCAGGCTGCTGAGCGCCTTGCGCGCCCTGGAGCGGTTAAGCAGCTTGGCCTGCGCGCCAGCGGGCAGGTCAGTGATATTGAATACACCCTTGGCGGTCAGCACGTCGATCAGGTCCTCGAGCACGCGGATCATGTCGAGGTCGCTTTGCTTGAGCTGGTTGAGGCTGTTTTCCACGACGTCCTCGGCAAACCATTCCTGGATATCGGCATGGTCGGCGGGAAGCATTTCGGTGAACTGGTCAAAGGCGGCTGCTTCTACCCGCAGCAACTTGCCGCCGGTGTCGCGTTGCACGTAGAACATGGCGGTGTCCCTCGTCACGTTGGTTCCTTGATGGTAGACAGCAGCATAGGCAAAGATCGCCGGGCACGCAGGGCTGGCGCCAGAGTATGCGCTGTCGCAGGATGTCCGGAAAGAGCCGTGGCCGCTGAGCGGCCAATCGCCGGTAAGCCAGCTCCCACAGGTACTGCACAACTCTCAAGAGCTGCACAGTACCTGTGGGAGCTGGCTTGCCGGCGATCGGGCTGCAGAGCAGCCCGCTAGCGCATCAGCAATCAGCTGTCCTTGTTGTGGATGATGATGGTCGGGTCAGCACCGCTGATCAACGAGTTGATCGTGGTATTGGACCAGTTCACCCCTTCCAGCTTGATAGTCACGTCGGCGTTGGCGATACCACCGGCGGCGTTGAGCTTGCCTTCGCTGCTGACCTGCAGCGTCGTCGTGCCGTCCACCGTGGTGAGTTTCAGGTAGTTGTCGATGGTGCTGCCCTTCTCGCCCTGGAGCAGGTCCTTCAGGTCGATGCGGTCGCCCTCGGCCACCTTGAAGTCCTTGATCACGTCATTGCCGGTATCGCCAGCCTTCCACACGAAGGTGTCGGCACCACTGCCACCGGTCATGGTGTCATCGCCCTTGCCGCCAAGCAGGATGTCATTGCCTTCACCGCCGAGCAGGGTGTCCTTGCCCAGGCCGCCGATCAGGATGTCATTGCCCTTGCCGCCATCGAGGGTGTCGTCGCCGCCCTGGCCGAACAGCAGGTCATTGCCCGCACCACCGTTGAGGATGTCATTGCCATCGTTGCTACGCGAGACATCGAATTCGCTGACGTGCTCGACGATGTACTTGTGCAGCACGCGACCGTCGACATCACCCACGGCCATCCCCAGCTGGCCTGCCACATAGCCCTGTATGGCTTCGACACCGTTGCCGGCGACCGAACCGAAGCTCACCAGGTCACCGAAGATGATGTCGTTGCCATCAGCACCGTTGACGGTGTCATTGCCCGGTACGGTGGCTTCGCTGTGCCCCAGGATCGCTTCCGCCAGCTTGCTCGGATCGATGTTGGTCTGCGGCTTGCTATCGGTGTCGTAAGGCTTCAGGTCGTTGACATTGACCGCGCTGTTGAGGCCGATGGCTTCCACGCCAGACAGACTGGACAGCAACAGGAAGCTTTGTTGGGAGTTGTAGTCTGCATAGTAACCGCTTTCGACATAGGAGAACTCATAGGTGCCATCACCTTGGGCATGCAGCTGTCCGGACGCACCACCGTCGTTGGTCCAGCCCTTTTTGCCCCAGTACTCGGCGGTCATGTTGCCTTTGGCATCGATGCTGAAGCGGTTGTCGCTGCCCACCATCTTGTTGGTGACCACGTCACCCAACTTGTAGCCGATCGACTTGAGCACGGAATCCACCGTGGTGCCAATGTTCCTGAAGGTGCCCTCACGCTCGCCAGCCTGATACACGTTCGGCTGCCCGTCGGTGATGAAGAATGTCTGGCGGCTGCCGGTGTTGCCCGCCTCCATCAATTGCTTGAACCAGTTGGCGGTGGTCTTGAAGGCATCCTCGTAGTTGGTCGAACCGCTGGAATAGAGCGTATTGAGCGCAGTGTAGAGCGCGCTCAGCGCGTTCTTGTCGCCCAGGTTGACCGAAACCGTACTGTTCACCTGGCTGGAGAAGTCCACCAGCAGGATGTTCACTGTGCCGGACTGCGCGCCCTTGACGCTGTTGGCCAAGGTATCGAACACCGACTTCAGCGAGTTGCGCGCGGCATCGACCGCACTGCCCATACTGCCCGACGTATCGACGATGAATGCAATGTTGTAGTCCTGACCCGGCGTCACGTGCAGGCCACTGATGTCGGCAACGATGATGTCGCTGGTGACGGTGCCGGTGAACGTGTCGCTGTCGGTGGTCAGATTGCTGGCGGTGTAGGTGTCCGGATAGACGGTGACCTTGATCGTGCCTTCGGTGGAGGCTTTGCTGCCGCCCACGCTCTCGGTGGCGGTCGAGGTGACCTTCACATCGAAACTGCCCTGGTAGTACGCCGGCGGCTTGATGCTCAGGCCGTTGAGGTTCCAGCCGGTGACGTCAACCGAAGTGGCGCCGATGGTGACGGTATGACCGGCGCCATCGCTGAGTACCGAACCTGCCGGAATGCCGTCCAGCTTGACGCTCAGGCTCTCGGAGCCGTCGGTGTCGGTCAGGTTGGTGGAAATGCCAACCAGCTTGACGGTGCCGTTCTCCGGCCCTTCGTTGAGCCTGTAGCCGTCGTAGTAGCCCTGGCCGTCACTGCCGTGGAAGTCGGACACGGAAAGCCCTGCGTTGCCCATCGCCGTCACGTTCGGGTACATCGGAATGGCCGAGCTGTTCAGGTCGGTCACCGGGCCGTTACCGACCTTGACGTTGATGTCCAGGCTGCCCGGGCCGGCCTGGTTGGCATGGTAGATCTCCAGGGTGTAGTAGCCGCTGACAGGCGGCGAGAAGCTGCCGGAAATCGTACCGCCTGCACCCCAGGTAGCGCCGACCACACTGGTTTTGCCGATGTACACCTGCAAGCTGTCATCGGCGACGCCGCTGAAGGTGTAGGTCTGGCCGGCTTCCAGGTAAATCAGGCCAGAGGTCTTGGAGCCAGTGCCGGCGGTAACGCTGCCGCCGGAATCGGCGCTGGTAACCTGCTCGGTCTTGCTGGCACTGCCAGAGTTGGCGAACACGGTCTTCAGCGCAGCACCGCTGATGCCGTTGCCGTTGGTGCCCAGGCCCGTGAGGCTGTTCCAGGTTTCCCGGGTCAGGCCGAGCGAATCGGGGTTGTTGCTGCCGATGTTCAAGTCAGGCTTGTCGGCTACCGGCGCGATGTCGACCTTCAGCGTTGCCTCGTTGCCTGCAGCGCTACCGTCGGTAGGCTTGTACTTGATCTGGGCGTAGTCGGCCTGCTTGTTGCCGACGCCCGTTCCGCCATAGCCGTCGATACCCGACTCGTTGGGTTTCGGCACGAACCGCAGGTTGCCGGCAGCGATGTCGGCCTGGCTGACGGCCTGGTTCTGGGCAACGTTGACCCAGGCGCTGCCGTTGAAGAGCTGCAGGGAGCCCGCTGGCAGCTGGGTGAAGGTCACACCCAGGCTCGACAGGGCGCTGTCGACGTCGGAAATGTTGAAGTCGCTCCAGGTCAGCACCAGCGGCGTGTCTTCGACGCCGCTGACGGCGCCGCCGGTGGCGACCGGTGCGTCGTTGACCGCGATCACATTCACCGTGGTCGTGGCGGTGTTCGAGGTGTTCACGCCGTCGGTCACCGTCACGGTGATGATGCGAGGCGTGGTGCTCGGGTTCTCGCTGCTGTTGATGAAGGTGATGTTCTTGATTGCCTGGATATAGTCGGCCAGCGATGCAGAGCCGCTCAGAGTCAGGACTACCTTGCCTTCGGTGCTGTTGGCATTGATCGAGATGCCGTTGACACTGTTGCCTAGGTTCAGCGCGTCACCCGGCTGGCGGTTGGTCAGGGTGACCGTCGCGCCCGTCAGCTGCGAGCTGTCGAAGTCGGTGATGGTGACGTCCACATCGCCGATCGACACACCACTGCCTGGCTGGTTCTCGGTGAAGGTGGTCTGGTAGTCGGCACCGGTCTTGCCGCTGGAGTCGTTGCCATCCAGGTCCAGAACCGGGGCTGGCTCGAAGATCTGGGTGGTCACGCTGCCGGCGCTGGAGCTGATGTCGAGCTGCTCGAAGTTGCCGCCTGTGGCCGAATCGATCTTGACGGTGAAGTGCTCGGTACCCTCGGTGATGCTGTCCTTGAAGGTCGGGATGGTGAACGTTGCCTGCGTGCTGTTGGCCTTGATCACCACGGTGGCTACGCCGGTGTAGTCCGTGCCATCGGCTGCGGTGCCGGTGTAGCTCAGTTTGACGGTGACGTCGGTCTCAGCCTTGTTGGTCAGGTTCAGGACGTATGTGGCGTTGCCACCTTCAGCAACCGCTGTGGTACCGCTGAGGCTCAGGGTGGTGGTCTGGATGGTATCCGTGACCGCTGTGACTGCCGCCGTATCGCTGACGTTCAGCTGCTCGAAGTTGCCACCGGTGGTTTCGGTGATTTTCGCCGAAACGTTGCCTGCATCGATATAGACGTCATCGGTTGGGGCCGGAACGGTAACGGTCCCGGAGAGCTTGCCCGCTTCGATACTGATGACAGCGCCGTTGCTGAGCTTGATGGTCATGTCGGTGCCGGCCTTGTTGGTCAAGGTGGCGGTGTAGGTGATCTGACCACCTTCCTCGACGGCAGGCGTGGCGCTGAGGCTCAGGCTGGTGGGGTCGATGGTGTCCTTGACCTGGGTGACCGCGTAGGCGCCGTCGGTGGACAGTAGCTCGAAGTCACCACCCGTAGTGCCGTTGATCTTGGCTTGTACCGTGCCCGCATCGATGTACGGATCGTCCGCAGGTGCCTTGACGGTGACGCTGCCCTGGGTGGCACCTTGGGCGATGGTGATGGTCTCGCCGTTGCTCAACCGGACAGTCATCTCGGTGCCGGCCTTGTTGGTCAAGGTGGCGGTATAGGTGATGTTGCCGCCTTCGTCGACAGTTGGGGTCGCGGTCAGGGTGAGCGCAGTGGCGTCCGGGGTAGCCGGGTTGTCGGTGACAGTCGTCACTGGCTCGCCCACGGCCACGGTCTTTTCGTAGTTGCCACCCGAGACCTCGGTGATCTTGTTGCTCAGGTCCAGGTTGGTGTTGTGGACGTTGTTCGGCGCGGTGAACGGTACCGATGCCGACGACTCACCCACTGGAATGGTGATGGTCTGACCGTTGGCCAGTTTCACCACCAGGTCGGAACCGGTGACCTGGTGATTGACCGACGCGGTGTAAGTCACCACACCGCCCTCGACCACGCTTTGCGTAGCGGTCAGGGTCACGGTGGTGGTATCGATGGTGTCGGTGACCTTGGTCACGGCAGCGGTGCTGCTGACATCCAGCTTCTCGAAGTCACCGCCGGTGGTACCGGTGATGGTCACGCTGAGGTCTTCGGCATCGACGTACACGTCGTCGCTCGGGGCGTCGATGGTGATCGAGGCTTCTTTCGAGCCGGCGGCAATGGTGATGGTCTCGCCGTTGCTCAGCTTGATCACCAGGTCGGTACCGGCCTTGTTGGTCAAGGTGGCGGTGTAGGTGATCTTGCCGCCTTCGGCCACGGTGTCCGTCGCGGTCAGGGTGAGCGCAGTGGCGTCCGGGGTAGCCGGGTTGTCGGTGACAGTCGTCACTGGCTCGCCCACGGCCACGGTCTTCTCGTAGTTACCACCGGAGATATCGGTGATCTTGTTGCTCAAGTCCAGGTTGGTGTTGTGGACGTTGTTCGGTGCAATGAACGGTACCGAAGCCGACGACTCACCCACTGGAATGGTGATGGTCTGGCCGTTGGCCAGTTTCACCACCAGGTCCGAACCGGTGACCTTGTGGTTGACCGACGCGGTGTAAGTCACCACGCCGCCTTCATCGACCGTCGAAGTCGCGGTCAGCGTCACGGTGGTGGTATCGATGGTGTCGGTGACCTTGGTCACGGCCGCGGTGCTGCTGACGTCCAGCTTCTCGAAATCACCACCGGTGGTACCAGTGATGGTCACGCTGAGGTCTTCGGCATCGACGTACACGTCGTCGCTCGGGGCGTCGATGGTGATCGAGGCTTCTTTCTGGCCAGCGGCAATGGTGATGCTTTCACCGTTGCTCAGTTTGATCACCAGGTCGGTACCGGCCTTGTTGGTCAAGGTGGCGGTGTAAGTGATCTTGCCGCCTTCGGCCACGGTGTCCGTCGCGGTCAGGGTGAGCGCAGTGGCGTCCGGGGTAGCCGGGTTGTCAGTGACGGTTGTCACCGGCTCGCCCACGGCCACGGTCTTCTCGTAATTACCGCCCGAGATATCGGTGATCTTGTTGGTCAGGTCCAGGTTGGTGTTGTGGACGTTGTTCGGCGCGGTGAACGGTACCGATGCCGACGACTCACCCACTGGAATGGTGATGGTCTGACCGTTGGCCAGTTTCACCACCAGGTCGGAACCGGTGACCTGGTGGTTGACCGATGCGGTGTAAGTCACCACACCGCCCTCGACCACGCTTTGTGTAGCGGTCAGGGTCACGGTGGTGGTGTCGATGGTGTCGGTGACCTTGGTCACGGCCGCGGTGCTGCTGACGTCCAGTTTCTCGAAATCACCACCGGTGGTACCGGTGATGGTCACGCTGAGGTCTTCAGCATCGACGTACACGTCGTCGCTCGGCGCGTCGATGGTGATCGAGGCTTCCTTCTGGCCAGCGGCAATGGTGATGCTTTCACCGTTGCTCAGTTTGATCACCAGGT
The DNA here is from genome assembly GCF_900291015.1 of Pseudomonas persica. Taxonomy (GTDB): domain Bacteria; phylum Pseudomonadota; class Gammaproteobacteria; order Pseudomonadales; family Pseudomonadaceae; genus Aquipseudomonas. The sequence continues at coordinate 1,643 of NZ_OLKL01000006.1, read as the reverse complement.
CGGTACCCGCCTTGTTGGTCAAGGTAGCGGTGTAGGTGATCTTGCCGCCTTCAGCGACAGTGCTGGTTGTACTGAGGCTCAGGTTCGTTACATCAGGTGTGGCCGGGTTGTCAGTGACAGTCGTCACTGGCTCGCCTACCGCCACGGTCTTCTCGTAATTACCGCCCGAGATATCGGTGATCTTGTTGGTCAGGTCCAGGTTGGTGTTGTGGACGTTGTTCGGCGCGGTGAACGGTACCGATGCCGACGACTCACCCACTGGAATGGTGATGGTCTGACCGTTGGCCAGTTTCACCACCAGGTCGGAACCGGTGACCTGGTGATTGACCGACGCGGTGTAAGTCACCACACCGCCCTCGACCACGCTTTGCGTAGCGGTCAGGGTGACCGTAGTGGTGTCGATGGTATCGGTAACCTTGGTCACGGCCGCGGTGCTGCTGACATCCAGCTTCTCGAAGTCACCGCCGGTGGTACCGGTGATGGTCACGCTGAGGTCTTCGGCATCGACGTACACGTCGTCGCTCGGCGCATCGATGGTGATCGAGGCTTCTTTCGAGCCGGCGGCAATGGTGATGCTTTCACCGTTGCTCAGTTTGATCACCAGGTCGGTACCGGCCTTGTTGGTCAAGGTGGCGGTGTAAGTGATCTTGCCGCCTTCGGCCACGGTGTCCGTGGCGGTCAGGGTGAGCGCAGTGGCGTCCGGGGTAGCCGGGTTGTCAGTGACGGTTGTCACCGGCTCGCCCACGGCCACGGTCTTCTCGTAGTTACCACCGGAGATATCGGTGATCTTGTTGCTCAGGTCCAGGTTGGTGTTGTGGACGTTGTTCGGCGCGGTGAACGGTACCGATGCCGACGACTCACCCACTGGAATGGTGATGGTCTGGCCGTTGGCCAGTTTCACCACCAGGTCGGAACCGGTGACCTGGTGATTGACCGATGCGGTGTAAGTCACCACACCGCCCTCGACCACGCTTTGCGTAGCGGTCAGGGTGACCGTAGTGGTGTCGATGGTATCGGTAACCTTGGTCACGGCAGCGGTGCTGCTGACATCCAGTTTCTCGAAGTCACCACCGGTGGTACCGGTGATGGTCACGCTGAGGTCTTCGGCATCGACGTACACATCGTCGCTCGGCGCATCGATGGTGATCGAGGCTTCTTTCGAGCCGGCGGCAATGGTGATGCTTTCACCGTTGCTCAGCTTGATCACCAGGTCGGTACCGGCCTTGTTGGTCAAGGTGGCGGTGTAGGTGATCTTGCCGCCTTCGGCCACGGTGTCCGTGGCGGTCAGGGTGAGCGCAGTGGCGTCCGGGGTAGCCGGGTTGTCAGTGACGGTTGTCACCGGCTCGCCCACCGCCACGGTCTTCTCGTAGTTACCGCCCGAGATATCGGTGATCTTGTTGGTCAGGTCCAGGTTGGTGTTGTGGACGTTGTTCGGCGCGGTGAACGGTACCGACGCCGACGACTCGCCCACCGGGATGGTGATGGTCTGACCGTTGGCCAGTTTCACCACCAGGTCGGAACCGGTGACCTGGTGATTGACCGACGCGGTGTAAGTCACCACACCGCCCTCGACCACGCTTTGCGTAGCGGTCAGGGTGACCGTAGTGGTGTCGATGGTATCGGTAACCTTGGTCACGCTATCG
>NZ_OLKL01000005.1 GCF_900291015.1 Pseudomonas persica | reverse complement strand
CCCGAGATATCGGTGATCTTGTTGGTCAGGTCCAGGTTGGTGTTGTGGACGTTGTTCGGCGCGGTGAACGGTACCGATGCCGACGACTCACCCACTGGAATGGTGATGGTCTGGCCGTTGGCCAGTTTCACCACCAGGTCGGAACCGGTGACCTGGTGATTGACCGACGCGGTGTAAGTCACCACTCCACCCTCGACCACGCTTTGCGTAGCGGTCAGGGTGACCGTAGTGGTGTCGATGGTATCGGTAACCTTGGTCACGGCCGCGGTGCTGCTGACATCCAGCTTCTCGAAGTCACCGCCGGTGGTACCGGTGATGGTCACGCTGAGGTCTTCAGCATCGACATACACATCGTCGCTCGGCGCATCGATGGTGATCGAAGCTTCTTTCGAGCCGGCGGCGATGGTGATGCTTTCACCGTTGCTCAGCTTGATCACCAGGTCGGTACCGGCCTTGTTGGTCAAGGTGGCGGTGTAGGTGATCTTGCCGCCTTCGGCCACGGTGTCCGTGGCGGTCAGGGTGAGCGCAGTGGCGTCCGGGGTAGCCGGGTTGTCAGTGACGGTTGTCACCGGCTCGCCCACCGCCACGGTCTTCTCGTAATTGCCGCCCGAGATGTCGGTGATCTTGTTGCTCAGGTCCAGGTTGGTGTTATGGACGTTGTTCGGTGCAATGAACGGTACCGATGCCGACGACTCGCCCACTGGAATGGTGATGGTCTGGCCGTTAGCCAGCTTGATCACCAGGTCCGAACCCGTGACCTGGTGGTTGACCGAGGCGGTGTAAGTCACCACGCCACCTTCAGTAACCGTCGAGGTTGCCGTCAGGGTGACCGTAGTGGTGTCGATGGTATCGGTAACCTTGGTCACGGCAGCGGTGCTGCTGACATCCAGTTTCTCGAAGTCACCACCGGTAGTACCGGTGATGGTCACGCTGAGGTCTTCAGCATCGACATACACATCGTCGCTCGGCGCATCGATGGTGATCGAAGCTTCTTTCGAGCCGGCGGCGATGGTGATGCTTTCACCGTTGCTCAGCTTGATCACCAGGTCGGTACCGGCCTTGTTGGTCAAGGTGGCGGTGTAGGTGATCTTGCCGCCTTCGGCCACGGTGTCCGTCGCGGTCAGGGTGAGCGCAGTAGCGTCCGGGGTAGCCGGGTTGTCGGTGACGGTTGTCACTGGCTCGCCTACCGCCACGGTCTTCTCGTAGTTACCGCCCGAGATATCGGTGATCTTGTTGGTCAGGTCCAGGTTGGTGTTGTGGACGTTGTTCGGCGCGGTGAACGGCACCGACGCCGACGACTCACCCACTGGAATGGTGATGGTCTGGCCGTTGGCCAGTTTCACCACCAGGTCGGAACCGGTGACCTGGTGATTGACCGACGCGGTGTAAGTCACCACTCCACCCTCGACCACGCTTTGCGTAGCGGTCAGGGTGACCGTAGTGGTGTCGATGGTATCGGTAACCTTGGTCACGGCAGCGGTGCTGCTGACATCCAGTTTCTCGAAGTCACCGCCGGTGGTACCGGTGATGGTCACGCTGAGGTCTTCAGCATCGACATACACGTCGTCGCTCGGCGCATCGATGGTGATCGAGGCTTCTTTCGAGCCGGCGGCGATGGTGATGCTTTCACCGTTGCTCAGCTTGATCACCAGGTCGGTACCGGCCTTGTTGGTCAAGGTGGCGGTGTAGGTGATCTTGCCGCCTTCGGCCACGGTGTCCGTCGCGGTCAGGGTGAGCGCAGTGGCGTCCGGGGTAGCCGGGTTGTCAGTGACGGTTGTCACCGGCTCGCCCACCGCCACGGTCTTCTCGTAGTTACCGCCCGAGATATCGGTGATCTTGTTGGTCAGGTCCAGGTTGGTGTTGTGGACGTTGTTCGGCGCGGTAAACGGTACCGATGCCGACGACTCGCCTACCGGAATGGTGATGGTCTGGCCGTTGGCCAGTTTCACCACCAGGTCGGAACCGGTGACCTGNAGACGGTGTTATCGGTGATCTTGTTGGTCAGGTCCAGGTTGGTGTTGTGGACGTTGTTCGGCGCGGTAAACGGTACCGATGCCGACGACTCGCCTACCGGAATGGTGATGGTCTGGCCGTTGGCCAGTTTCACCACCAGGTCGGAACCGGTGACCTGGTGATTGACCGATGCGGTGTAAGTCACCACACCGCCCTCGACCACGCTTTGCGTAGCGGTCAGGGTGACCGTAGTGGTGTCGATGGTATCGGTAACCTTGGTCACGGCAGCGGTGCTGCTGACATCCAGTTTCTCGAAGTCACCGCCGGTGGTACCGGTGATGGTCACGCTGAGGTCTTCAGCATCGACGTACACGTCGTCGCTCGGCGCATCGATGGTGATCGAGGCTTCTTTCGAGCCGGCGGCGATGGTGATGCTTTCACCGTTGCTCAGCTTGATCACCAGGTCGGTACCGGCCTTGTTGGTCAAGGTGGCGGTGTAGGTGATCTTGCCGCCTTCGGCCACGGTGTCCGTCGCGGTCAGGGTGAGCGCAGTAGCGTCCGGGGTAGCCGGGTTGTCGGTGACGGTTGTCACTGGCTCGCCTACCGCCACGGTCTTCTCGTAGTTACCGCCCGAGATATCGGTGATCTTGTTGGTCAGGTCCAGGTTGGTGTTGTGGACGTTGTTCGGCGCGGTGAACGGTACCGACGCCGACGACTCACCCACTGGAATGGTGATGGTCTGGCCGTTAGCCAGCTTGATCACCAGGTCCGAACCCGTGACCTGGTGGTTGACCGAGGCGGTGTAAGTCACCACGCCACCTTCAGTAACCGTCGAGGTTGCCGTCAGGGTGACCGTAGTGGTGTCGATGGTATCGGTAACCTTGGTCACGGCCGCGGTGCTGCTGACGTCCAGCTTCTCGAAATCACCACCGGTGGTACCGGTGATGGTCACGCTGAGGTCTTCAGCATCGACGTACACGTCGTCGCTCGGCGCATCGATGGTGATCGACGCTTCCTTCTGGCCAGCGGCAATGGTGATGCTTTCACCGTTGCTCAGTTTGATCACCAGGTCGGTACCCGCCTTGTTGGTCAAGGTAGCGGTGTAGGTGATCTTGCCACCTTCAGCGACAGTGCTGGTTGCACTGAGGCTCAGGTTCGTTACGTCAGGTGTGGCCGGGTTGTCAGTGACAGTCGTCACTGGCTCGCCTACCGCCACGGTCTTCTCGTAATTACCGCCCGAGATATCGGTGATCTTGTTGGTCAGGTCCAGGTTGGTGTTGTGGACGTTGTTCGGCGCGGTGAACGGTACCGACGCCGACGACTCACCCACTGGAATGGTGATGGTCTGGCCGTTGGCCAGTTTCACCACCAGGTCGGAACCGGTGACCTGGTGATTGACCGACGCGGTGTAAGTGACCACGCCACCTTCAGTAACCGTCGAGGTTGCCGTCAGGGTGACGGTGGTGGTGTCGATGGTGTCAGTGACCTTGGTCACAGCCGCCGTGCTGCTGACGTCCAGTTTCTCGAAGTCGCCACCGGTGGTACCGGTGATGGTCACGCTCAGGTCTTCAGCATCGACGTACACGTCGTCGCTCGGGGCGTCGAGGGTGATCGAGGCTTCTTTCGAGCCGGCTGCGATGGTGATGGTCTCGCCGTTGCTCAGCTTGATCACCAGGTCGGTACCGGCCTTGTTGGTCAAGGTGGCGGTGTAGGTGATCTTGCCGCCTTCGGCCACTGTTGGCGTAGCAGACAAGGTCAGGCAGGTAGTGTCCTCAGAGCCTGGTCCGTCTGTGACGGTTGTGCTGATCTCTGTCTTGTCCAAGGTCAGCTTTTCAAACTTCCACGCGTCTGTACCGCTGACCGAGTCGATCGCATTGACGACAGGCGGAGCGCCTACATAGACATCATTCGGCGCGGCCACAGTGATCGAACCGGTGGTGCTGTTGGCCGGCACCACAACAACGGTCTTGCCATCGCTGAGGGTAAAGTACAGCGTCGAATGGCTATCGATCGGCAGGCCGTCTTTACTGGTCAGCGTTACGGTGTAGGTAATCTCACCACCTTCAGTGACGGACTCGGTGGCTGTCAGCTTGGCCACCACTTCGTTGATGGTGTCGGTCACTTTCACCGACGCATCGCCGCCCAGTTGCAGGTTTTCGAAGCTACTGCCCGCGGTATCGGCTGCCGACTTGAGGCCCACACTGATTTCGCCGGCATCCTGATAAACGTCGTCACCCTGCTCGGCGTGGGTGTATTGCACGCTGGTTTCGCCCGCCTTGATAGTGACCTGGGCATTGTTGCTCAGGGTCACGACCAGGTCGTGCGCCAGCACGGTGTTGATCTTCACGGTGAAGGTCGGGCTCTGGTTCTCGAAGACCGACTCCTGGTTGGCCTCGATGGTGACCTTGACGATATCGCCATCAGGGCCTGGGGTTCCAGGCTCGTCAGTCACCGTGGTGCTGACCGCGGTCTTGTCCAAGGTCAGTTTTTCGAACTTCCACGCGTCTGCACCGCTGACCGAGTCGATCGCGTTGACCACTGGCGCATTGGCGCCGACGTAGACGTTGTCCGGCGCGGTCACGGTGATCGAACCGGTGGTGCTGTTGGCCGGTACCACAACAACGGTCTTGCCATCACTGAGAGTGAAGTACAGCGTCGAGTGGCTGTTGAGCGGCAGGCCGTCTTTGCTGGTCAGTGTGACGGTGTAGGTGATCTCGCCACCTTCGGTGACGGACTCGGTGGCCGTCAGCTTGGCCACCACTTCGCTGATGGTGTCGGTCACCTCGACTGAAACGGGACCGCCCAGCTGCAGGTTCTCGAAAACTCGCCCGTCGACATCTGCCGCCGACTCGATGCCCAGACTGATCTGGCCGGCGTCGTTATAGACGTCATCGCCCTGTGCGTCGTGAGTATACGGCGCGCTGGTATCGCCAGCCTTGATGGTGACCTGGGCATTGTTGCTCAGGGTCACGACCAGGTCGTGTTCCAGTGGCGCGTTGATGCGCACGGTGAAGGTCGGTTTGAGGTTTTCAGCCACCGAGTTCTGATCGGCGGTGATGCTAACCTGTACCAGATCACCCTGATTGCCAGCGCCCGGAGTACCGGAGCCTGGCTCGTCAGTTACAGAGGTGGTGACGGTATCACCGCCAAGCGTCAGCTTCTCGAAGTTGCCCGCCCCCGATACTGACTCCAGTTTGTTCGCGATAGCCGCCTGACCGCCGACATAAACGTCGTCGTTGACGGTGATGGTCGCGGTGCCCGACGCGTTGTTGGCCGGGATGGTGACTTTCGTGCCATCGCTCAGGGTGAAGGTCAGCGCGTCGTGCTGGGTAACAGGCAGACCCTGTGCGTTGGTCAGGATGACGGTGTAGGTCACCTGGCCACCTTCAGTCACGGAAGCCTTGTCGACGGTCAATGTGGCGACGACTTCACTGATGGTGTCCGAGACTTCAACGGTCGCCGGGCCACCAAGGGCCAGCTTCTCGAAGGTGGCACCCGAGACGGTGGCGTCAGTGACGCTGAGGGTGACGGAGCTGGCGTCCGTGATGACGTCATCACCCTGGGCCGAGGTTTTGTACTCGACTTCAATCTTGCCGGCCTCGATGGTCACGGTATCGCCATTCGACAGGGTAACAGTCAGCGGACGATCAAGTGCCTGGCTTACCTTCACAGTGAAGGAGGGCTGCTGGTCTTCGGTCACGTTGCCATTGCTGACAATGCTTACGGTTACAGTATCGATGCTGTCATTGATGACAGTCGAGGCCGGGGTCGGGTTCGGCGTCAGTTGTTCGAAGTTGCCGCCGGTGGCGCTTTCGATGCTTACGCTGACGGTCGAGCCATTGTTGTAGACNGGGTACGCGTCGTTGGCCGGCGTCTCGAAATCAACACTGCCCTGGGTCTTGCCCGCCTCAACAGTGATGGTCTGGCCATTGGACAGGGTGACAGTCACCGGCGACTGAGCCGGATTGCTCAGGGTCACCGTGTAGGTGATCACGCCGCCTTCGGTCACGCTTGGCGAAGCGGTCAGGGTGGCGGTGGTGACATCGACCGAGTCGTTGATCGCGGTCTGAGCCGGGGTCGGGTTCGGCGTCAGCTGTTCAAAGTTGCCACCGGTCGCACCGGTAATCGTGGTGCTGACGGTTGAGCCGTTGTTGTAGACGTCGTTGGCCGGCGTCTCAAAGTCGACACTGCCCTGGGTCTTGCCGGCTTCGACGGTGATGGTCTGGCCGTTGGACAGGGTCACAGTCACCGGCGACTGCGCCGGGTTGCTCAGGGTCACGGTGTAGGTGATCACGCCACCTTCGGTCACCGACGGCGTGGCCGTCAGGGTCGCCGTGGTGTTATCCACCGAGTCATTGATGGTGGTCTGAGCCGGGGTCGGGTTCGGCGTCAGCTGCTCGAAGTTGCCACCCGTGGCGCTTTCGATGGTCACGCTAACGGTTGAGCCGTTGTTATAGACGTCGTTGGCCGGGGTCTCGAAGTCGACGCTGCCCTGGGTCTTGCCGGCTTCAACGGTGATGGTCTGGCCATTGGACAGGGTGACAGTCACCGGCGACTGAGCCGGATTGCTCAGGGTCACCGTGTAGGTGATCACACCGCCTTCGGTCACGCTTGGCGAAGCGGTCAGGGTGGCGGTAGTGACATCGACCGAGTCGTTGATGGTGGTCTGAGCCGGGGTCGGGTTCGGCGTCAGTTGCTCGAAGTTGCCACCCGTGGCGCTTTCGATGGTGACGCTAACGGTCGAGCCGTTGTTGTAGACATCGTTGGCCGGGGTCTCGAAGTCAACGCTGCCCTGGGTCTTGCCCGCCTCAACAGTGATGGTCTGGCCGTTGGACAAGGTCACGGTCACCGGGGTCTGGGCCGGGTTGCTCAGGGTCACGGTGTAGGTGATCACACCGCCTTCGGTCACGCTTGGCGAAGCAGTCAGGGTCGCGGTGGTGGTGTCGACCGAGTCGTTGATGGTGGTCTGGGCCGGGGTCGGATTCGGCGTCAGTTGTTCGAAGTTGCCGCCGGTGGCGCTTTCGATGCTTACGCTGACGGTCGAGCC
>NZ_OLKL01000004.1 GCF_900291015.1 Pseudomonas persica | reverse complement strand
CTGCCCTGGGTCTTGCCCGCCTCAACAGTGATGGTCTGGCCGTTGGACAGGGTCACAGTCACCGGCGACTGAGCCGGACTGCTCAGGGTCACGGTGTAGGTGATCACACCACCTTCGGTCACCGACGGAGTGGCCGTCAGGGTCGCCGTGGTGTTATCCACCGAGTCATTGATGGTGGTCTGAGCCGGGGTCGGGTTCGGCGTCAGTTGCTCGAAGTTACCACCGGTGGCGCTTTCGATGCTCACGCTGACGGTCGAGCCGTTGTTGTAGACGTCGTTGGCCGGGGTCTCGAAGTCAACGCTGCCCTGGGTCTTGCCCGCCTCAACAGTGATGGTCTGGCCGTTGGACAGGGTCACGGTCACCGGGGTCTGGGCCGGGTTGCTCAGGGTCACGGTGTAGGTGATCACACCGCCTTCGGTCACGCTTGGCGAAGCGGTCAGGGTCGCGGTGGTGGTGTCGACCGAGTCGTTGATGGTGGTCTGGGCCGGGGTCGGGTTCGGCGTCAGCTGCTCGAAGTTACCGCCCGTGGCGCTCTCGATGGTGCTGACGGTCGAGCCGTTGTTGTAGACGTCGTTGGCCGGGGTCTCGAAATCAACACTGCCCTGGGTCTTGCCCGCCTCAACAGTGATGGTCTGGCCGTTGGACAGGGTCACAGTCACCGGGGTCTGGGCCGGGTTGCTCAGGGTCACGGTGTAGGTGATCACACCGCCTTCGGTCACGCTTGGCGAAGCGGTCAGGGTCGCGGTGGTGGTGTCGACCGAGTCGTTGATCGTGGTCTGGGCCGGGGTCGGGTTCGGCGTCAGCTGCTCGAAGTTACCGCCCGTGGCGCTCTCGATGGTCACGCTGACGGTCGAGCCGTTGTTGTAGACGTCATTGGCCGGCGTCTCAAAGTCGACACTGCCCTGGGTCTTGCCGGCTTCGACGGTAATGGTCTGGCCATTGGACAGGGTCACGGTCACCGGCGACTGGGCCGGGTTGCTCAGGGTCACGGTGTAGGTGATCACACCGCCTTCGGTCACGCTTGGCGAAGCGGTCAGGGTCGCGGTGGTGGTGTCGACCGAGTCGTTGATCGTGGTCTGGGCCGGGGTCGGGTTCGGCGTCAGCTGCTCGAAGTTACCGCCCGTGGCTCTTCGATGGTCACGCTGACGGTCGAGCCGTTGTTGTAGACGTCGTTGGCCGGGGTCTCGAAATCAACACTGCCCTGGGTCTTGCCCGCCTCAACAGTGATGGTCTGGCCGTTGGACAGGGTCACAGTCACCGGAGTCTGCGCCGGGTTGCTCAGGGTCACGGTGTAGGTGATCACGCCGCCTTCGGTCACGCTTGGCGAAGCGGTCAGGGTCGCGGTGGTGGTGTCGATGGTATCGGTAACCTGGGTAACCGCTGGTGTTTGCGGCACTGTCACCGTCAGCCCGCCGCCCCCGGTGGTGCCCGTTACGGTCGCCGAAATCTGGCCACCATCGATATACGGGGTATCGTTCGCCGGCACCACGACGTTGACGCTACCAGTGGTCTGCCCGGCCGGAATGACGATTACCGCACCGTTGGACAGGGTGACCACCAGGTTGGTAGTCGGCGCCTGGCCAACCGTAGCGGTATAGACGATTACGCCACCCGCTTCGCTGATGGCAGGGGTAGCGCCAAGAACCAGGTCAGTAGTGACGTTGGCTTCCGTCGTCGGTGTAGTCACCAGGTTGTTGCTGGTGGTGTCCAGCACGCCAACCTCTTCACTACCAGGCGCCGCGGCGAAGCCCAGCCCGTCAGTCTGGAAGCCGACAGTAGGGTCGACCCGGCCCCCGGTCTCTTCGAGCATGACAAAGCTGTGGCCTCCGCCCAGCGCGCCACCACCGCCCGCCGCCGATGGGCCAGCCGCAGTCGCTTCAAGCTCGGTAGTCGGGTCGACACCGGCAGCGATCGCCTGCTGCAGCTCTTCCACCGACGGCGCGGCCTGTGCGGTCGCCTGGCTCAGGTCGGTGCTGCTGCCCGGCGCATCAGCGCTCCATTGGCTGTCGCGACCCAGGTCGAGCAAACGGCCATCGGCCAGTTCCAAAGTAACGGCGCCGCCTGGGCCAGTGAGCACTTCCTCACCGGCCAGCAGGCGGTCCCCTTCGATCAGAACACGCCGGATGCCCTCTGGGGATACCGCAATAACCTGGCCGACAATACTTTTGACGATGGCTACAACGCTGCTCATTGGACTCTCCGTGTGACCCGATGGGTACTTCCCTGCCAGAGCGGCACTTGTAAGCCACTTCAGGCGGAACTATGTCGATGATCTCGTGACGTTTTTTGACGTCAATATTCCGTCTATAACTTTTTGGAATTGACTAACTGCCAAACTATTGACCTTATGGATGCCATCCTAAACAATCGTCCAGGTAATGTCACATTGATATTTGAACCTTAGCCAAGCGTTTCTTGAGGACAAATGTCGTACATCATCGAAAGCGTATTCAGCGGTCACTTCAAGTGCCTTTTCCACGCCTCGGTAGCCGCAAACATTGCGGTAGCACAACTGTCGATCGGCAGCTGTCAAAGGTTCAGGTGTCAATATTCAGGTCACTTTGGCTCGCTCAGGCCACTGCTTGGCTATACAAGCACAAACCTTGCCTGAAGACCGCCGGACAGCGACCGAGGAAGCCAGGCAGAGTCGGGGCCGTACGACAGCTCACGGCATCGGCAGACCGTAGCGCTGCATAACTCGACGCAACGATTTGCCGTAGATCAAAGAGATAGCGAACAACTGCGCAAATACTGCCAGCCCGAATATGAGAAAGCATTGCCGATTGTTAAGCCCAGATCTGTCAGCGACCCGCTTTCTAATAGATGAATTTTGACTAATTAGTTGCAGAATACCGTCAACCAGTCAGCGCCTGTTTCCTGACAAAGGTATAAGTCGATCCCGACTACACCTCTATCGCCAGCTGGATAGCAGGCTATGCTGGAGATTAGCTTCGGCCCGGATGCTGACTGGATCAAAAATGAAACATCTGCCACCCGGCATCGTCTGACGGGAATGAAGACCGTAGAATTGTTTACTCCATACCGATTCAAGGCGACCATTGACCGGTTGCCCAAGCGTCAGGGTGCCATAGCCCTCATGACCACTGCCTGGCAGCACCATTGAACGCCAGGGTGAGCCGACCTGAACGTCGGCGCACCCACCCCACCCACCACAAGGATGAAGAGAGCGCCGCGTGGAATCCGAAGTCAGTCGAGTCCAACTCAGCCACGATCCGCGCAGTCAGCATGACGATCCCCTGCTGGATAGTCTGTTGAGCCTGTGTGTCCTGCACCAGAAACCCGCCAGCCGGGTCATGCTGACCACCGGCCTGCCGCTGCCCGCCCAGCGCCTGAGCCCCGAGCTGCTGCCCCGCGCAGCCGCCCGGGCCGGCCTGCAGGGGCGCCTGCTGCAGCGCAAGCTGGAGCAGATCCCGAGCATCGCCATGCCGGCCATGTTGCTGCTCAAGGAAGGCCGCAGCGCCGTCCTGCTGGGCTGGGAGAACGAAGACACCGCGCGCCTGCTGCTCAGCGAGAGCGATGGCGGCGAGGTGCATGTAAGCCGCGAGGCCCTGCAGAGCGATTACAGTGGCCGGGTGTTCTTCGCCCAGCCGCAGCACAAGTTCGACGTCAACCACGGCAACCTCATCCCGCGGGCGAAGTCGTGGTTCCGCGATACCTTGCTGCGCAGCAAGTGGCTTTATATCGATGCCATCGCCGCCAGCCTGGTGATCAACCTGATCGCCCTGGCCGCGCCGCTGTTCGTGATGAACGTATATGACCGGGTGGTACCCAACCAGGCCACCTCGACCCTCTGGGTGCTGGCCGTCGGCATCGCCGGCGCCTACATCTTCGACCTGATCCTCAAGGGCCTACGTGGCTTGTGCCTGGACCTGGCCGGCAAGAAGACCGACCTGATCATTTCGGCAACGCTGTTCGAGCGCATCGTCGGCATGTCGATGAAGTACCGCCCGGCCAGGGTCGGCAGCTTTGCCCAGAACATTCACGAGTTCCAGGGCCTGCGTGACTTCCTCGCCTCGCTGACCCTGACCAGCCTGATCGACCTGCCGTTCACCATCCTGATCCTGATCGTCATCGCCATCATTGGCGGGCACCTGGTGTGGATCCCGATCATCGCCTTCCCGCTGGCCCTGGGCATCGGTTACGCCCTGCAACGGCCGCTGATGGCAACCATGGAACGGACCATGGCCCTGGCCTCGGAGCGCCAGTCCAGCCTGATCGAGACCCTCGCCGGCCTGGATGCGGTAAAGGTCAACAACGCCGAAAGCGAACGCCAATACATGTGGGAGCAGACCCTCGGCACTCTCAGCCGCCTGGAACTGCGGGTGAAGGTGCTGTCGAGCCTGGCGATGAACATCACCCTGCTGATCCAGCAACTGGCAGGCGTGGCAATGATCTGCGTCGGCGTGTACCTGATCATCGACGGCAACCTGAGCATGGGCGGCCTGGTGGCCTGCTACATGCTCAGCGGCCGCGCCCTCGGCCCGCTGGGCCAGCTCAACGGCCTGCTCGCCCGCTACCAGCAGGCCAAAGTAACCATGGTCTCCACTGACCACATGATGGAACTGCCGCAGGAGCGCAATTTCGAAGAACGCCCGCTGAGCCGCAAGGTGCTGCAGGGCAGCGTCGAGTTCCGCGGGGTCGATTTCACCTACCCGAACCAACAGAACCTGGCCCTGAAGAACATCAACCTGACCATCCGACCTGGCGAGAAGGTGGGCATTATCGGCCGCAGCGGCTCGGGCAAGAGCTCGCTGGCCAAGCTCATCGTCGGCCTCTACGAGGCCGATGGCGGCTCGCTGCTGGTCGATGGCGTGGACATTCGCCAGATCGACGTCAGCGAACTGCGCCACAACATCGGCTACGTGCCCCAGGACATCCAGCTGCTGGCCGGTACCCTGCGCGATAACCTGGTCAGCGGAGCCCGCTACATCGAGGATGAGCTGATTCTGCAGGCTGCCGAGCTGGCGGGCGTGCATGAGTTCGCCCGGCTGCACCCGGACGGCTACGAGCTGCAAGTGGGTGAACGCGGGCAGAACCTGTCCGGCGGCCAACGCCAGAACGTCGCCCTGGGCCGCGCGCTATTGCTCAACCCGCAGATCCTGCTGCTGGACGAACCGACCAGCGCCATGGACAACACCGGTGAAGAACGCCTCAAACAGCGGATGCAGGCAGTAGTGGAAGGCAAGACGGTGCTGCTGGTCACGCACCGTGCCTCGCTGCTGTCGCTGGTGGACCGGCTGATCGTGATCGATCGCGGGCAGATTGTTGCCGACGGCCCGAAAGCCGCGGTCATGGATGCGCTGAAGAAGGGGCAGATCAGTGTTGCATAAGCTGGATGTAGGGCAATTCAAGGATGGCCTGCGGCGCTATTTCAAAGGTTCCGATTCACTGGGCGGCCAGCCGCTGCCAGAGGTCAACAAGGCCCTGATCGAGGATGCGCCGCGGGTCGTGCGGCTGACCATCTGGGGTGTGATCCTGTTCTTCGTGTTCCTGATCGTGTGGGCCAGCGTCGCGCCCATCGACGAGGTTACACGGGGCGAAGGCAAGGCCATTCCGTCATCCAAGGTGCAGAAGATCCAGAACCTGGAGGGCGGCATCGTCGCCGAGATCTTCGCCAAGGAAGGGCAGATCGTCGAAGTGGGCCAGCCATTGCTGCGCCTGGATGAAACCCGCTTCGCCTCCAACGTGGGTGAAACCGAGGCCGACCGTCTGGCCATGGCCTTGCGCGTCGAGCGCCTGAGTGCCGAGGTCGAGGACCGGCCGCTGAAAATCGACGAGGCGCTGCGCAAGGCCGCGCCAAGCCAGGCGGCCAGTGAAGAGTCGCTGTACCAGAGCCGACGCCAGCAACTGCAGGACGAAATTGGTGGCCTGCAACAGCAGCTGGTACAGCGCCAGCAGGAACTGCGCGAGTACAGTTCAAAACGCGCCCAGTACGCCAATAGCCTGGAACTGCTGCGCAAAGAGATCAACATGTCCGAGCCACTGGTGGCCACCGGCGCGATCTCTCAGGTTGAAGTGCTGCGCCTGCGCCGTGCCGAAGTGGAGAACCGCGGCCAGCTGGATTCCACCGCGCTGGCGATTCCGCGTGCCGAGGCAGCCATCCGCGAGGTGCAAAGCAAGATTGAAGAGACCCGCGGCAAATTCCGCAGCGAAGCGCTGACCCAGCTGAACGAAGCGCGCACCGAGTTGAACAAGGCCACGGCTACCAGCAAGGCATTGGACGACCGGGTGAACCGCACCATGGTCACTTCACCGGTGCGCGGTATCGTCAAGCAACTGCTGGTAAACACCATTGGCGGGGTGATCCAGCCTGGCAGCGATATCCTCGAAGTAGTGCCACTGGACGATACGCTGGTCGTTGAGGCGAAGATCCTGCCCAAGGACATCGCCTTTTTGCACCCGGGGCAGGAGGCGACCGTCAAGTTCACGGCCTATGACTACACCATCTACGGTGGGCTCAAGGCCAAGCTGGAGCAGATCGGTGCCGACACCATCACCGATGAAGACAAGAAGACCACCTACTACCTGATCAAGCTGCGCACCGATCGCAGCCACCTGGGCACTGACGAGAAGCCGCTGCTGATCATTCCGGGGATGGTGGCGACGGTCGATATCATGACCGGCAAGAAGACCATCATGAGCTACTTGCTCAAGCCGATCATGAAGGCGCGTTCGGAAGCACTGCGCGAGCGTTGATGATCCTGGCCACTGTATTCAGTGGCCTCCCTGGCCCTATCGCCGGCAAGCCAGCTCCCACAGGTGCAGCGCATGCCTTGAACTTTGTGCTGTACCTGTGGGCGATAGGGCCAGAACTGCAAACCCGAAACTCAGCGCCAGGGTGCAGGCTCACCCACCAACTGCCCCTGAATCCCACCTACCCCCATCTCTCTCAATACCAGCCGCTCCCCTTCCGTCTCGACCCGCTCGGCAATCAGCGGCACGTCGATGCTGTGTGCCGCGCGCTGGACTGCTTCGATGAACAGCCGCTTGTGCTGCTCATGGTCAATGTTGCGGATGTAGCTGCCATCGATCTTCAGGTACGCCAGGCCCAGGTGCGCCAGGTTGCCGATCATGCTGAAGCGCCCACCAAAGCGTTGCAGCGCCAGGCCAAAGCCAAGCACGTGCAAGCGCCGGGTCAGCTGCTCCAGGGCAGACTGCTCGGGCAGTTGCTCTTCGCCAATTTCGAAAATCAGGCGTGGCCCCAGCGCCGTATGCTGGCCCAGCAGTTCGAAGACACGCTGCAGAGCCTTGGGGTCGGCCAAGGTAGCGGCAGACAGGTTAAGCGCCAGCACCTGGTCATGCCCGCGCAGGTGTGCAAGCACCTTCTCCAGCACCAGCAGGTCCAGCCGCGACATCCAGCCGAAGCGCTCCAGCCAGGGCAGGAAGCGCCCCGCCTGCAGTGCCTCGCCCCGACCATCCTGCAAGCGCGAAATCACCTTGTGGTGCAGTACCCGTTGCGCAGTGCCGCAATCCACCACGGGTTGGAAGAACAGCTCGAAATGCCCGCCGATGAACGCTTGGTCGAGCCGCTCGTGCCAGGCATGCTGGCTGTCCGCGGCGACCGCGGCCACTCCCTGCTCGAGGCAGACCCAACCCGGCGTCGGCTGGTTCTCGGCGCGGGCCAGGGCTTCGTCGGCGAGCTTGAGCAGCGCCTGAGGTGCGTCACCAGGGCTGTAGGGCGCAAGGCCGATGCAGGCCACCGGGTCGATATCACTGGCGCCGGTTTCATGCAGGCTTTGCAGGCTCGCTTCCAGGGCCTGGGCAAGCTGTACCGCCTCTTCATGCACCATGCCCGGCGCCAGTACGGCGAACTCCCCCCCACGGCTGCGGGAAATCAGGTCGTTGGTTTCCGGGTAGCTGGCACAGGTGCGACGCAACTGCTCACCCACGGCCTGTAGCAACTGGTCAGTGCGCTGGCCGCCAAGGCGGGCGTTCAACCCCGCCAGCCCCTGGACCCGCAGCAACAGTAGGTAGCCGGCACGCGCTTCTTCCAGGTTACTCACCCGGGCATTCAGCTGCATCTCGAAATAACGGCGGTTGGACAGCCCGGTCAGGCTGTCCTGGTAGGACTCGGCACGCAGCCGCTCACTGCGCTCAGCCTGCTCCGTGAACAGTGCCTTGAGCTTCTCGACCATCTGGTTCATCGCCTGCACCACCCGGCGCAGCTCCGGCGTACGCGGCAGTTCGGGCAGGCTGAGGAATTCACGGCGGGCAATGGCGTAGGACTGTTCGACCATGTAATCCAGCGGCCGCAACTGGCGACGCAAAAGCAAGGCACCGAGTACGGCACTGGCCGCGCCACACAGCAACAACCAGCCCAGGCTGCCCAGGGCGCTTTGCCAGAGTTTGGCAATGGCGAACATCGGGTGGCTGATCACTTCAACGCGTGCGGCCTGCTGCCAGCCGCGGCTGACGATGGCATCGCCACCGGCGGCTTCCAGGCCGATCAGGTGCACGAACCAGCGCGGCACACCGCCGGGGTCCGGCTCGGCGTGGCGCTCCACCAGCACGGCATTGGAGCCCAGGTCGACGACCTTGATGCTTGAGTAGTAACCACTGTCGAAGATCGAACTGACCATCAGCTCGACCATCGCCGGGTCGTCGATATTCGGCGTCAGCGACAGCGCCAGTGCAGTCGCCGCATCCTGGGCGTGCGAGCGCAACTGGTTGACGTATTGGCTGCGCGAGCTTTCCAGGCTGACCATGAAACTGCCACTGAAGGCGACCACCAGGAACAGGCAAATGGCCAACAGCAATTGTTTGAACAGTGACATCTGTGCTCCTTCAGTAAACCGGCTCGGCCGGGAACCCTTCGGCCTGCATTTTCTTCAGCAAATCCTGCCAGCGTGACAGCCGCTTGGTATCGCCGACCTTCTTGTTGCCTGCGGCGCCCGTCAGCCACAGCCCCTCACCATTGAAGGAATATACCGGAAGCAGGTCGGTACGCTGGCTGGCCGGCTTGATGGCATCCATCAGGCTGTCGAGCACCAATGGTTGTGCCTGTGGGCTTGAATAATAGGTCAGGACCATGTGCGCCCGGTTCTGCCGCAGCGCCTTGACGTAGGTGATGCGCAGCTTTTCGCTGGGTATGCCCATGCGCCGCAGGCTGAAATACTTGGCGATGGCGTAGTCCTCGCAGTCCCCTGCGCCCTTGATCAGCGCCTGCACCGGCGTGGCCCAATAATCGACCTCATGCCACAGGTCGATGTCCTCGACATAGCGCAATTGCTGGTTGAAGAAACGGTTGACCACCTGCAACCGCTCAAGCTCAGTACCCTGCTTCTGCGTAGCCATCAGGTTCTGCCAGGCATCGATACGCCCCTGCCCGGCGCCTAGCTGCCCATACAGGGCCTGCGACTTGCGGCTGATCTGGGAAAAGTCCCAATCCGCGTGCAAGCCGCCCAGCAGCAGACTGCCCAGCAGCGCAGCAAGGCCGACACGTTGCACAGCGGTTTTGAGCATCCAGGATATCGCCACTGCGAAGCCCTGTTCAGGCCAGTCGAAAGCAGCGATGGTGCGGCTTGCCACGGCAAAAGACAATGGCACCCTGCAATCATGCACCCGCTGGTCAGTCGACCTACACTTTCTGGTTATAACCTTCTATAGGTCGCTTCCTTTGACCGGCGACTTCATCCACCATAGCCGCGCTTTTGGGGCGCCCGTTCCATTGCGGGGCAGGTTTGACACCCCCATGAGCTGTTACTAGTGTCATTGGATCCAACTTTAGTCATCGTTGAGGCAGACGTCGCGTGGCCGAGAAAATCAAATTGAGCAATGTGCTGGCCAGCGAGCAACTGTTGCCGCACCAGGCCCGTGGCGTGATCGAAGAACGCCTGCGCAGTGCCATTCTTGATGGCCGCTTGCCCCCAGGTACTGCCGTGCGACAACAAGAGCTCGCCACCTTGTTCGGTGTCAGCCGCATGCCCGTGCGCGAGGCCCTGCGCCAGCTCGAAGCGCAATCGCTGCTGAAAGTGGAGATGCACAAGGGGGCGGTGGTTGCGCCATTGATCGGCGAGGACGCGATGGACACCTATGCCTTGCGCGTGCTGCTCGAGACCGAGGCGCTGCGCCAGTCCATTCCGCTGCTCGATGCCAGCGACATCGCCAGCGCCCGCGGGTATATCCAGCAACTGGAGAACGAAACACGCCACGCCGAAATCGGCCGCCTCAATCGTCTGTTCCACATGTCGTTGTACAACAAGGCGCCGAACAAGAAACTGCTGCGCCTGATCGAGGACGAACTGAACCAGGAAGAACGCTTCCTGCGGTTTCATCTTTCGTCCATGGGCCTGGGCAAGCTCACCCAGGACGATCACAACGCACTGGCGGATGCGGCCAGCGACAAGCTGGTGGACGAAGCAGTAGCAGTGCTGGAGCGGCACCTGAATAGCGCATCGCGGGTAATCCGCAAGTACCTGGATACGCAACTGGGGCGCTAGCGGGTAGTAACTGCGCGCACGGCGCAGTTGGATGGGTTGCAAATTGATCGGCCCCCGCCAACAATGAGACTAGTTATCATTCATGTCCATTGATGCCAGCGCCCTCCCCCATGCCCAGCAACGACTCCGTGCAAACGCTCTACCGTGACCACCACGGCTGGTTGCATGCCTGGCTACGCAGCAAGCTGGGCAACGCAGCCGATGCCGCAGACCTGGCCCAGGACACCTTCGTGCGCCTGCTGCAGCGTCGCGAACACCTGCAACTGACCACCCCACGGGCGTTCCTGCGTACGGTCGCGCGTGGGCTGGTGATCGACCAGTGGCGACGCGAGGAACTGCACAGGGCCTATCTCGAGGCACTGGCACAGGTGCCGGAAGCACAAGCCCCCTCGGCCGAAAGCCGTGAGCTGCTGCTGGAATTACTGGAACGCATCGCGCGCATGCTCGACGGCCTCAAGCCCAAAGTACGCCGCGCATTCCTGCTGGCCCAATGCGAAGGGCTGAAGCACCAGGCCATCGCCGACCAGATGGGGATCTCGGTGCGTACCGTGGAGCGCTACATCGCCGATGCGCTCTACCATTGCTACCTGCTGCGCTACGCAGACGAGTGCTGACGCGATGACCACCGCACCGCCTGGCGCAACAGCGGTCAGGCAGGCCATCCAGTGGATGCTGAGGCTACGCGAGAACGGGCATGACCCTGCCCTGCTGCAACAGTGCAGGCAATGGCGCAGTGCCCGCCACGAAAACGAACAGGCCTGGCAACGGGTGATCCACCTGCACCAGGACCTCGACCTGCGTGCCACCCCCGGCGCCGGGCTGGCCTTGCAGACCCTGGAGACCAGCCAGCGCCGCCTGCACCGCCGGCAGGCACTGAAGCTGCTTGGCGGCGTTGCCATGGTGGGGACGACAGCATGGCTGGGCAAAGACCTGGATACGGTCAACGCCTGGGTATCGGATTACGCCACCGGCACGGGTGAACGACGCAGCTTCGCGCTTCCCGATGGCTTACTGATGCAACTCAATACCCGCAGTGCCGTGGACCTGGCCTTCAATGACCAGCAGCGCCTGGTCCGCCTGAAGCAGGGGGAAATGATGATTACCTGCAGCCCACAGCCCCCCTTGCTCGTACAGACGCGCGACGCGTTACTGGTAGGGTTCGAAGGGCGCTTTGTGGTACGCCAGGACAGCGATTGCACGCGGCTCAGTGTCAGCCATGGCAGGGTGGCGATACACCGGCCTGGCAATGGCCAGCTGCAATGGATCGAAAGTGGCCAGGACTGGCGCCTGGATGCACAAGGCGCACACCGGCTCGAGCAAGTGGACATGGACGCGATGGCCTGGACCGAGGGGCTGATCGTCACCCGGAACATGCGCCTGTTCGACTTCCTCGCGCAGGTCAGCCGTTATCGCCATGGTTACCTGGGCTGCAGTGACGACATTGCCGATTTACGCCTGTCGGGTGTGTTCCGCCTCGACGACCCGGAACAACTGCTGCAGCTGCTGCCGCGGACGCTGCCGGTGCGGCTTCGCCAACGTACACGTTGGTGGGTGCGTGTGGAGGGGCTGGTCTGATCTGACGGCGGCTATTGCGTTCAGGGCTGCTATGCAGCCCATCGCCGGCAAGCCAGCCCCCACAGGGATCGCACAAGGCCTGACGGCGATGCAATACCTGTGGGAGCTGGCTTGCCGGCGATGGGGCGCGCAACGGCCCCAATAGCTTTTTTGACGGGTTTTGGATGCCGGTCCGGCTAGGACAGTAAGCGACACCTCCTGCCCTCACATTTCAACGGACCCCTCATGCCTACTGCCCCCGTGCACACGCACGTTTCCAACGCGAATGATTTTCGACCTGTCTTGCACTCAGCACAATTGCGCAAAGCAGTCCGGGCCGCCCTGTTTGGCACCGCCCTGGGCCTGATAGCGGTCCCGCAACTGTCCGTGGCAGCTGAAACGCCCCAGCAGAGCCATCACTATGCGATCCCGGCCGGCCAGCTGGATGACGTGCTCAACCAGTTCGCCCGCCAGGCTGGCATCACCCTGTCAAGCACACCCCAGCTCACTCAAGGCTTGCAGTCAAACGGCCTGCAGGGCCAGTACCCCACCGCTCAGGCACTGCGCCAGTTGCTCAATGGCAGCGGCCTGGAGGCGCTCAGCCAGAACGGCCGCAGCTACGTGCTGCAGGCACAACCCCAGGGCGCTGCAGTGTCATTGCCAGACACCGATGTCCGTAGCTTCACCCTTGGCAACGCACTGGGCAGCATGGCGGGTTACAACGCCACCCACAGCCAGGTGGCAACCAAGACCAGCATGCCGCTGCTTGAGACATCACAATCGGTCTCGGTGGTTACTCGCCAGCAGATGGACGACCAGGGCTCACAAACCGTTGCCCAAGCCATGCGCTACACACCTGGGGTGCTGACCAACCCCTACGGTGCGACCCATCGTTATGACTATGTGGCCATGCGTGGCTTCAACGACGGCTCGGTGGACAACATCTACGTCGACGGGCTCAAGTCGATGGGAGACAACGGCACCTACAGCACCATGCAGGTGGCCCCATACTTCCTTGAGCGCATCGATATCCTCAAGGGACCTTCGTCGGTACTGTATGGCCGAAGCTCGCCAGGAGGCCTGGTGGCACTGACCACCAAGAAGCCACTGTTTACCCCCTACCATCAAGTCCAGGCCACGCTCGGTACCCAGGGCCAGCGTGGCATGGGTTTCGACTTCAGCGGCCCCGTGGATGACGACAAGCGTATCGCTTATCGCCTGACAGGCCTGGCGGACGCTTCCGATACGCAGTTCGACCACAACAAGGAAGATCGCTACGCCATCGCGCCGGCCGTCAGCATCGACTTCAGCGAAGACACCTCGCTCACCCTGCAGGCCTACCTGCAACACGACCCCAACGGCGGCTACCATGGCGGTAACCCCGCAGACGGCATGCTGCACAAGCGCAACGGCTTGCGCCTCTCGGACCACTTCTTCGAAGGCGAGCCGGGTATCGACAATTACGAGCGCACCCAACAATCCTTCAGCTACCAGTTCGAGCATCGCTTCAACGATGTGTTCACCGCACGACAGAATTTCCGCTACCAGGATTCCGATGTGTCGATGGACCAGGTGTATTCCGCCGGCTGGGCGGATGCCGACAGCAATATCCTCAACCGCGCCTATACCGGCGGCGACGAACGCCTGCATTCGTACATCATCGACAACATGCTGCAGGCGGAATTCTTCACTGGGGCCGCCAAACACACCCTTCTGCCGGGCACCGACTACCAGCGACGCAAGGCCGACGTGGCCTGGCGTTATGGCACCGTCGAGCCGCTGGATGTCGGCAACCCGCAGTACGGCAATGGCAATCTTCAGGTGCTGGGCGAGAACCGCTACCAGCGGCGTTTGCAGCAAACTGGCGTGTACCTGCAGGACCTGGTGGAGCTGGACCAGTGGCGCTTCTCCTTGGGGCTGCGCCAGGACTGGGTGAAGGTGTCCGAGGAGAATCGCGAGAGCAACACCAAGGTCAGTGATCAGCGCTCCAGATTCACTACCCGCGCCGGGGTGCTCTACCTGTTCGAGAACGGGATTGCGCCTTATGTCAGCTACTCGGAGTCGTTCAACCCCAATACCGTGTCCGACCAGGAAGGCCGCCCTCTGGCACCAACCGAGGGCACTCAATGGGAAGCCGGCATCAAGTATCAGCCACCGGGTAGTGACAACCTGTTCACCGCATCGGTGTTCCGCATCGAGCAGGAGAACCTGGCCTCGAAGCAGCCTGACGAGGACTTCTATCGCCCTGTAGGGCAAGTGCGCTCACAAGGGCTGGAGCTGGAAGCCCATGTGCAGCTGACCGACAGCTTGAAGCTGCTGGGCGGCTATACCTTTACCGATATCGAGTACACCAGGTCGATGCCCAGCCTTGTGTCGGGCAACCTGGACAACAAGGGTAATGCGCCAACCCAGGCACCGAAACAGATGTTCTCGCTGTGGGCTGACTACCACTTCCACCAAGGGACACTGGATGGCCTGCGCTTGGGCGGTGGGGTGCGGTATGTGGGGTACAGCTGGGTGGATGCGGAAAACAGCATGAAGGTGCCTTCCTATACCCTGTTTGACGCCTCGATCGGCTATGACCTGGGCAAGGTCGGCCTTCGGGGGGTGGATGTACGCCTGAACGCCAATAACCTTACCAATGAACGCTACATCACCTCGTGTGCCAGCCTGAATTACTGCTACATGGGTGAAGAGCGCAATGTCAGTGCCACGGTCAGCTATCAGTTCTGAGCATATGGCGGCGGCTGATTCATGGCACGGGATCGCGCTAGCCTGAAAGTAATAACCCGGAAAAGACAAAGCCCCTGTCTGCATCGCAGACAGGGGCTTTGGGTTTGAATCTTGACGATGACCTACTCTCACATGGGGAAACCCCACACTACCATCGGCGATGCATCGTTTCACTGCTGAGTTCGGGATGGGATCAGGTGGTTCCAATGCTCTATGGTCGTCAAGAAATTCTGTGTGCTGGCCCGTCTCTCGGACGTGCCGGCGAATCTCTGTAGTTCCTACTTAAAGACAAAACCCCTACCTGCCTGCGCAGATAGGGGTTTTGCGAAATGAATCTTGACGATGACCTACTCTCACATGGGGAAACCCCACACTACCATCGGCGA
>NZ_OLKL01000003.1:0-225000 GCF_900291015.1 Pseudomonas persica | reverse complement strand
AGGGGATTCGAAGCCGCGTCAACCCTTAATTTCAAGAAACCTTGATATCGCCGAAAAGCAAAGCGGGGAGGCCTGACGGCCTCCCCGCTTTTCATCAAGCCACACGCTCTTAAAGCACGCCGGCACTGCGCAGCCGTTGCACCTCACCGGCATCCAGCCCCAATACATCCTCCAGCACCACCTCGGTATGCTCACCCAGCAGCGGCGGCGCCCGACGGTACTCCACCGGCGTCTCCGACAGGCGTATCGGGCTCGCCACCTGCGGCACGCTTCCCGCCAATGGATGCGGAATGTTCACCGCCAGCCCGCGCGCCAGCACCTGCGGGTCCTGGAACATCTGCGCCAGGTCGTTGATCGGCCCGCACGGCACCCCTGCAGCCTCCAACTGGCTCACCCACTCAGCCGTGGTCTTGAATACCGTGGCCTGGCGAATCAGTGGAATCAGCTCGGCCCGGTTGGCCACCCGCTGTTTATTGGTAACAAAGCGTGGATCGTCCGCCCATTGCGGCTGCCCGGCCACCTCGGCGAACTTGCGGAACTGGCTGTCGTTGCCCACAGTAAGGATGAAGTCGCCATCCGCCGTCGGGAAATCCTGATAAGGCACGATATTGGGATGCGCATTACCCAGACGGCGAGGCGGGTTGCCCGTGGTCAGGTAATTCATGGCCTGATTCGCCAGACAGGCCACCTGCACATCGAGCAACGCCATGTCGACATGCTGGCCTA
Source organism: Pseudomonas persica (assembly GCF_900291015.1). Lineage (GTDB taxonomy): Bacteria > Pseudomonadota > Gammaproteobacteria > Pseudomonadales > Pseudomonadaceae > Aquipseudomonas. Next base: position 224,274 of record NZ_OLKL01000003.1, on the reverse strand, counting down.
CCCCGGTCTGCTCCCGATGGGCGAGAGCAGCGAGGATCGCCACCGTGGAATACAGCCCGGTAAGGATATCAGTCAGCGCCACCCCTACCTTGACCGGCCCCGCACCTTCTTCACCCTCCGGGCGGCCGGTCAGGCTCATCAACCCGCCCAGCCCCTGGATCATGAAGTCATAACCCGCGCGCTTGGCATAAGGCCCGGTCTGGCCAAACCCGGTGATGGAACAATAGATCAGCCGCGGGTTGACCGCCTTCAGGCGCTGGTAGTCCAGACCATAGGCAGCCAACCCACCTACCTTGAAGTTCTCGATGACGATATCGGACTTCGCTGCCAACTCACGCACCAGGCGCTGCCCCTCGGCCTGGGTAAAGTCGATGGTCACCGAGCGCTTGTTGCGGTTGGCCGACAGGTAATAGGCCGCCTCACTGGTGTTCTCGCCCTCGGCATCCTTGAGGAAGGGCGGCCCCCACGAGCGGGTATCATCACCACTGCCTGGGCGCTCGACCTTGATCACATCGGCACCAAGGTCAGCGAGAATCTGGCCAGACCATGGGCCGGCCAGCACGCGAGAAAGGTCCAGCACCCGCAGATGTGATAGCGCGCCCATGGGCTGGCTCCTTATCAATAGAAGGCCTGGATACCGGTCTGCGCACGCCCCAGGATCAGTGCATGCACATCGTGAGTACCTTCATAGGTGTTGACCACCTCCAGGTTGACCAGGTGACGGGCCACGCCGAACTCATCGGAAATGCCATTGCCACCCAGCATGTCACGCGCCATACGGGCAATATCCAGCGCCTTGCCGCAGGAGTTGCGCTTCATGATCGAAGTGATCTCCACTGCAGCCGTGCCTTCGTCCTTCATCCGCCCCAGCCGCAGGCAGCCCTGCAACGCCAGGGTTATTTCGGTCTGCATGTCAGCCAGCTTCTTCTGGATCAACTGGTTGGCAGCCAACGGACGGCCGAATTGCTGGCGGTCCAGAGTGTACTGGCGCGCGGTGTGCCAGCAGGCTTCGGCGGCGCCCAGCGCCCCCCAGGAGATGCCATAGCGGGCAGAGTTCAGACAGGTGAACGGCCCCTTGAGGCCGCGCACATCCGGGAAGATGTTTTCCTCCGGCACGAACACGTTGTCCATGACTACTTCGCCAGTGATCGAGGCGCGCAGACCGACCTTGCCGTGGATCGCCGGGGCACTGAGGCCTTGCCAACCCTTTTCCAGGACAAAGCCGCGGATATCACCCGCATCATCCTTGGCCCAGACCACGAATACATCGGCGATCGGGCTGTTGGTGATCCACATCTTGCTGCCGGTCAGGCGGTAGCCGCCGTCGACCTTCCGGGCACGGGTGATCATCGAGCCCGGGTCGGAGCCATGGTTAGGCTCGGTCAGGCCAAAGCAACCGATCCACTCGCCGCTGGCCAGCTTGGGCAGGTACTTCTGCTTTTGTGCCTCGGTACCGAACTCGTTGATTGGCACCATCACCAGCGACGACTGCACGCTCATCATCGAGCGGTACCCCGAGTCGATACGCTCTACCTCGCGAGCAATCAGGCCATAGCACACGTAATTCAGGCCACTGCCACCGTATTGCTCGGGAATGGTGGCGCCCAGCAACCCGACCTCACCCATTTCACGGAAGATCGCCGGGTCGGTCTGCTCATGACGGAAGGCCTCGAGCACACGCGGGGCCAGCTTGTCCTGGGCGAACTGATAAGCGCTGTCACGCACCATGCGCTCTTCTTCAGTGAGCTGCTGATCGAGCAGCAGCGGGTCGATCCAGTTGAAGCTTGCTTTACCGGCCATGAGCGAAATCCTCGAAATAGGGGGCAGTTTCTTGTGCCTTTGAGCCTAGGCCTGATCGGCCGCCGGGACAAACGAGGATTGCGCACCAATTAGTGATAATTTGTCACTTCGTAAATCGGCAAAACGCCATATTGACAGCCTTACGAGTGAGGTTGACGTACATGCGTCGCAAGATCCCCAGTACCGCCGCCCTGGTTTGCTTCGAGGCGGCGGCGCGCAACGAGAGCTTTACCAAGGCTGCCCAGGAGCTTGCCCTGACCCAAGGTGCCGTCTGTCGGCAGATAGGCGGCCTTGAAGCCTTCCTTAATGTGGAACTGTTCCGCCGTTCGCGCCGCGGGGTAAAGCTGACCGAAGCCGGCCTTTCCTACAGCCGCCAGGTGGCCGCCCAACTGGACGCGGTAGAGCGCGACACTTTGTCGGTAATGCGCCAGCAGGGCGCCAACGTGATCGAACTGGCCGTGGTGCCCACCTTCGGCACCCAGTGGCTGCTACCGCGGCTCAAGGACTTCCAGCAGCGCCACCCGGAGGTCACGGTCAACCTCACCAACCGCACCCGGCCATTCCTGTTTGCCGACACCACCTTCGATGCCGCCATCTACTTCGGCGATGCCGACTGGTCCGGCACCCAGTCGCACCGGCTGATGGGAGAAAACCCGGTACCGGTGTGCAGCCCGGCGCTGCTGGGCGGGCAGGGTACGCTCGACGCGCAGCGCATTGCACAGCTGCCATTGCTGCAGCAGAGCACACGCCCCTATGCCTGGAGGCAGTGGTTCGGCAGCGTCGGCATGAATGTGGAGCGCGACATGACAGGCCCGCGCTATGAACTATTCTCGATGCTCGCCCAGGCGGCCATGCATGAGATGGGCATCGCCCTGATTCCGCCGTTCCTGATCCAGCGCGAGTTGGAGGAGGGTAGGCTGGTGGTCGCTAACAGGCATGCCCTGAGTAGTGACAAGGCCTACTATCTGATGATTCCAGAGCGCAAGGTGGAGTCGGCTTCGCTGCGCGCCTTCCGCGACTGGCTGGTGAGCCAGGCCCGGGCGTACACGGCAAAGACCTAGGCAAGCGCAATAAGTTGACTTCGTAGTCAATTATTTTAAACACCTACAGATGTATGTATTTGTCGCATCTACATAAACTGTTATACAAGTGCAAAAATCCTCTTAAACCCTCCTTAGGGCGCGGCTTTGCGGGTTATTTTGCGACATTCACCAAACCATAGGCGAATTGGCTGCAAAATTTTTATATTTTTCTCCTAATCTGCCAATAGCCCATGTTTGACGGGCTGCAGCCTGACCGTTGCGACATACGGTCACAGGGTGACTTGTAGTTTTGACTTCGTTTCGCTTCAGAACCGGTTGAAGGCCCCTGGCTTCGTCTGCAAAATGCTTCGCCCACCCGGGATTCGGCGGGTCGGCGCTCCACAGCCGCCCCAGCGCACCATCCGAAGTGCGCTGGCTTTTACAAAGACAAAAGGTCACCGCAGGAGAAATAGTCGTGCACATTGGTGTTCCTCTCGAGACGCAGACCGGTGAGACAAGGGTCGCTGCGACCCCGGAAACCATCAAGAAACTGATTGGCCAGGGCCATCAGGTCACCGTCCAACGGGGGGCAGGGCTCAACGCCAGCATTCCGGACGGTGCCTATGAGGCCGTGGGCGCTTCCCTGGGGAGTGCAGCCGATGCCTACGGCGCCCAATTGGTGCTCAAAGTGGTCGCCCCCAACGACCAGGAACTGGCCCTGATCAACAGCGGCAGCCTCCTGGTGGGTATGCTCAACCCCTTCAACAGCGAGTTGATCAGCAAGATGGCCGAGCGCGGCATTACCGCGTTCGCCCTGGAAGCCGCGCCGCGTACCTCGCGGGCGCAGAGCCTGGACGTGCTGTCGTCGCAGGCCAACATCGCCGGTTACAAGGCGGTGTTGCTGGCTGCCCATCACTACCCACGCTTCATGCCCATGCTGATGACCGCCGCCGGCACCGTCAAAGCCGCGCGCGTGCTGATCCTGGGCGCAGGCGTTGCCGGCCTGCAGGCCATTGCCACGGCCAAGCGCCTGGGTGCGGTGATCGAGGCGTCCGACGTACGCCCGGCCGTGAAGGAGCAGATCGAGTCGCTGGGCGCCAAGTTCATCGACGTACCCTACGAAACCGATGAAGAGCGCGAGTGCGCCGAAGGCGTCGGCGGTTACGCTCGGCCGATGCCGGCCAGCTGGATGCAACGCCAGGCCCAGGCCGTGCACGAGCGCGCCAAGCAGGCGGATATCGTCATCACCACTGCGCTGATCCCGGGGCGCAAGGCACCGACCCTGCTCAGCGCCGAAACCGTCGCGCAGATGAAGCCCGGCTCGGTGGTCATCGACCTCGCGGCAGCCCAGGGCGGCAACTGCCCGCTGACCGTCGCCGACCAGGTGGTGCAGGAGAACGGCGTGATCATCGTCGGCCCGACCAACCTGCCGGCCCAGGTAGGTGCCGATGCCTCGGCGCTGTATGCCCGCAACCTGCTGGACTTCATGAAGCTGCTGTTCGACAAGGACGGCGCGCTGGTCATCAACCTCGAAGACGACATCGTCGCGGCCTGCCTGATGTGCCGTGATGGCCAGGTCGTCCGCAAGAACGGCTAAGGAGCACGACAATGGAAGACATGCTGATTTCCCATGGCATCTACAACCTGATCATCTTCGTGCTGGCCATCTATGTGGGCTACCACGTGGTATGGAACGTCACCCCGGCGCTGCACACGCCACTGATGGCCGTGACCAACGCCATCTCCGCGATCGTCATCGTCGGCGCCATGCTGGCCGCCGCGCTTACCGTGACCCCGGCCGGCAAGCTGATGGGCACCCTGGCGGTGGCCCTGGCCGCGGTCAACGTGTTCGGTGGCTTCCTGGTCACCCGTCGCATGCTTGAGATGTTCAAGAAGAAAACCAAGAACGAGGCGCAGAAGTAAGCATGAGCATGAATCTGGTAACGCTCCTCTACCTCGTCGCCTCGGTGTGCTTCATCCAGGCGCTCAAGGGCCTGTCGCACCCGACTACCTCGCGGCGCGGCAACCTGTTTGGCATGATCGGCATGGGCATCGCCATCGTCACTACGGTCGGCCTCATTTATAAACTTGGGGCTGAGCTTGCTACTGCCGGCATCGGCTACGTCATCATCGGCCTGCTGGTCGGTGGCACCGCCGGTTCGATCATGGCCAAGCGTGTCGAGATGACCAAAATGCCGGAACTGGTCGCCTTCATGCACAGCATGATCGGCCTGGCTGCGGTGTTCATCGCCATCGCCGCGGTGCTGGAACCGCAATCGATGGGCATCGTTGCCGCCATGAGCGACCCGATCCCCACCGGCAACCGCCTGGAGCTGTTCCTCGGCGCGGCCATCGGTGCCATTACCTTCTCCGGTTCGGTAATCGCCTTCGGCAAGCTGTCGGGCAAGTACAAGTTCCGCCTGTTCCAGGGCGCACCGGTCCAGTTCGCCGGCCAGCACAAGCTGAACCTGATCCTCGGCCTGACCACCATCGCCCTGGGCCTGCTGTTCACCTTCACTGGCCACTACAGTGCCTTCACCCTGATGCTGGTCTTGGCCTTCATCATGGGCGTGCTGATCATTATCCCGATCGGGGGCGCTGACATGCCGGTGGTGGTGTCGATGCTCAACAGCTATTCGGGCTGGGCAGCGGCCGGTATCGGCTTCTCGCTGAACAACTCGATGCTGATCATCGCAGGCTCCCTGGTCGGCTCGTCCGGTGCGATCCTCTCGTACATCATGTGCAAGGCGATGAACCGTTCGTTCTTCAACGTCATCCTCGGTGGCTTCGGTGGTGATGCTGATGCCGGCGCAGCGCAAGGTTCGAAAGAGCAGCGCCCGGTGAAGTCCGGCTCGGCCGACGATGCCACCTTCCTGCTCAGCAACGCCGACAGCGTGATCATCGTCCCGGGCTACGGCCTGGCGGTGGCCCGCGCCCAGCACGCACTGAAGGAACTGACCGAGAAGCTGACCCACAACGGCGTGACCGTGAAGTACGCCATCCACCCGGTGGCGGGCCGTATGCCCGGGCACATGAACGTGCTGCTGGCCGAGGCCGAAGTGCCCTACGACCAGGTGTTCGAGATGGAAGACATCAACGCCGAGTTCGGCCAGGCCGATGTGGTGCTGGTGCTGGGCGCAAACGATGTGGTCAACCCGGCGGCGAAGAACGATCCCAAGTCGCCGATCGCCGGCATGCCGATCCTCGAAGCGTTCAAGGCCAAGACCATCATCGTCAACAAGCGCTCCATGGCCAGCGGCTACGCCGGCCTGGACAACGAACTGTTCTACCTCGACAAGACCATGATGGTGTTCGGTGACGCCAAGAAGGTCATCGAAGACATGGTCAAGGCGGTGGAGTGACAACGGCTGTTGCAAACCAGCTGATATAAAGGAAGCCCCGGTCAGAATCTGCCGGGGCTTTTCTTTTGTTGATCCGGATCAACGGCTCTACCCCAAGGCTTCTCATACGACCATGGTCGTGGGACGGCAGGGGGCGAAGTCTCTAGACTGCGCTGCAGTAGTTTCAGTAGCCCGAGATAACAATCCATGTACCGTGATCGTATCCGCTTGTCCTCCCTGCACAGCAAGGTAATGAGTGCGGCTGATGCCGCTGGTCTGATCGAGGACGGCATGACCGTCGGCATGAGCGGTTTCACCCGCGCCGGCGAAGCCAAGGCCGTACCACATGCACTGGCCGAACGTGCCAAGCAGTCGCCACTGAAAATCAGCCTGATGACCGGCGCCAGCCTGGGCAACGACCTGGACAAGCAACTGACCGAGGCCGGCGTGCTGGCTCGCCGCATGCCGTTCCAGGTCGACAGCACCCTGCGCAAGGCCATCAACGACGGCCAGGTGATGTTCATCGACCAGCACCTGTCGGAAACCGTCGAGCAACTGCGCAACCAGCAGCTGAAGCTGCCGGACATCGCGGTCATCGAAGCCGTGGCCATCACCGAACAAGGCCATATCGTGCCAACCACCTCGGTGGGCAACTCGGCCAGCTTCGCGATTTTTGCCAAGCAGGTGATTGTCGAGATCAACCTCTCGCACAACACCAACCTCGAAGGCCTGCACGACATCTACATCCCGACCTACCGCCCGACCCGCACGCCAATCCCGCTGGTCAAGGTCGACGACCGTATCGGCAGCACCGCCATCCCGATCGACCCAGCCAAGATCGTCGGCATCGTCATCAGCGACCAACCGGACTCGCCGTCCACCGTACTGCCGCCGGATGACGAAACCCAAGGCATCGCCGACCACCTGATCAGCTTCTTCAAGAAAGAAGTCGAAGCTGGCCGCATGACCAACAAGCTCGGCCCGCTACAGGCCGGTATCGGCAGCATCGCCAACGCGGTGATGTGCGGGCTGATCGAGTCGCCCTTCGAAGACCTGACCATGTACTCCGAAGTACTGCAGGACTCCACCTTCGACCTGATCGACGCCGGCAAACTGAGCTTCGCCTCGGGCAGCTCGATCACCTTGTCGACCCGCCGCAACGCCGATGTGTTCGGCAACCTGGAGCGTTACAAGGACAAGCTGGTGCTGCGCCCGCAAGAAATTTCCAACCACCCGGAAGTGGTCCGTCGCCTGGGCATCATCGGTATCAACACCGCGCTGGAGTTCGATATCTACGGCAACGTCAACTCCACCCACGTCTGCGGCACCAAGATGATGAACGGCATCGGCGGCTCGGGTGACTTCGCCCGCAACGCCCACCTGGCCGTGTTCGTCACCAAGTCGATTGCCAAGGGTGGCGCGATTTCCAGCGTGGTGCCGATGGTCAGCCATGTCGACCACACCGAGCACGACGTGGACATCCTGGTCACCGAGCAAGGCCTTGCCGACCTGCGAGGCCTGGCGCCACGCGAGCGTGCCCGGGCGATCATCGACAACTGTGTGCACCCGGACTACCGCGCGGCACTGAACGACTACTTCGATCGTGCCTGCCAGCGAGGCGGCCACACCCCGCACATCCTGCGCGAAGCCCTGAGCTGGCACGAGAACCTGGAAGAAACCGGGCGCATGCTGGCTAGCTGATCCAGTTGTGGTACGGAACGGCGGCCCTGCTTCCGCTGTTCCGGCCTCTTCGCGGGCAAGCCTGCGAATGGGCCATAACAGTCAAACCCTTCTATCAATACACCTCGCCGCCAGAAGCAATATAATCTGTACTACTGTACTGGTATTTTCACGCCTTCCTGGCTGAAGAATCCCCTCAATTGAATAAAAACGCACCAAACAAGTGCAGACCAGTACAGTTACGCCAGTTTCGAGTGCAACAGTAGGGTTACACAGTTAACTGGACCATCGTCTTTCAACTGAACTGTATCTACTGTTATGGACGGCAGAGGAGGATCATTGGCATCAGTTAAATCACTACCTAATCCCGCCATAAGCGGAAGGATGAAACATCATGGAACGTACCCTCAGTTCCGGTCTGGTTTTTGAAAGCAACGCCCAACAATCCAACGCTTCGCTGCCGCTGCGCGCTCTGTCCACCCTGCTGCTGTGGCAGCGCCGCATGGCCAGCCGCCGTCAACTGGCTCGCCTGGACGCCCGCCTGCTGGCCGACGCCGGTATCAGCGAGTCGCAGCGTTACGAAGAGCTGAGCAAGCCTTTCTGGCGTTAAGCTCCGGCTTGCCGGCTTCGGCCGGCACCGCGAATTTCCGAAACCCGTTGCAGGTGACTGCGACGGGTTTTTTGTTTTCAGGCGGCATGCCAGAGCCTTTCCGCCAATAGACCTGTACAGTTTATAAAATCCAAAAACATACCAGCACAGTTTACTGGCGCGCTGTTCATTAACATCCAGAAACACCGGCGCGTGATACGCTTGGCGTAACAGTCTGGTAGAACGCACTGTTGAAAAGTACCGCGACGAGCTGTGCGAGCGTCCGATAAACAGAACCACCCGACCCTAGTCCAGGAGTCCACGATCATGTCCCGTAAATACCTGATTGGCGCCGCTCTGATGCTGAGCCTGGCCGGCACCGCAAACGCCACCAGCTTCGTTGTCACCACTGACGCCGTCGTTGGCGCGGTGGCCGCGTCCACCGATGCCACTTCCGATATTTCCTCCTCGTTCCGTGACGACAAGATCGTCCAGGCCGCCCGTGACGACGCCGCCAGCTTCGTTGGCAGCCAGGGCGACATCCGCGGCGCCAAGCTGGAAAGCGCTTTCCTGCACATCCGCTCGCAGATGCCCGCCCTGCAGGCCAGCGACGCGCAACTGGCCCAGGCCATCCTGGCGCTCTGACCCCGACTGAGCCGTTCAGCTGTGCTGGTCACCACCAGCACAGCCGTACCCACCTTTGCCCCCCACGTTTCCAGCTGTCGTAGAGCCCATGCGTTATCTGTTGCCGTTGCTGTTCTCCGTTGTTGGCATGGCCAGCGCCCATGCCATGGATACCACCACGCAAGGCCTGGTCATCACCGGCTATGTCACCAGCCAGGTCACCACCGCACCGTTCGACCGCAAACTGGTCCGCCAGGCCCAGGACGATGCCGCAGCCTTCGTCGCCAGCGACGGCCAGATCCGCGGTGCGCGGCTGGAAGCGGCGCTGGAATCATTACGCCACAATTGTGCACGGCAGGCCGTCGGCGATCTGGAACTGGCGCAGGCAATTCTCGTCCAATGACTACACCTGACTCCCTGTATTTTTCGGAGATGCTCCATGCGTAAACCGCTGATTGCCGCTACCCTCGGCATGCTGCTGCTGGCCGACCTGGCCCAGGCACAGACCCTGGTGGCCACCAGCAATATCATCGTGCGGGCCTTTGGCCGTTCGATCGATTTCACCTCTGACACCACCACCTCGATCCGCGATTCCAAAGTGGTGCGCGAAGCCCATGACGACGCCGCCAGCTTTGTCGCCAGCAACGGTGACATCCGCGGCGCCCAGCTCGAAGCGGCCTTCAATACCCTGCGCGAGCGCGTACCGCAAGCGCGCGACGCCAGCGACCAGGTACTGGCCGAAGCCATCCTCGCGCTGTGAACCGCGTGCGCGCCTGGCTGCTCGGCTGCGCCCTGACGCTGCTCGGCACGCCCGCCATGGCCGACCTGCAGCTCCAGCTGCAGGCATCCGGCCTTGACCCGCAGCAGGCCCAAGCCACCCGGGCCCTGCTTGACGAGGCTCTGGGCAAGCTGCCCCCTCGCTTCAAGCAACAGCTGGACCGCCGCGTGCAGGTCAGCTGGAGCGACAACATGCCGGCCGACGCCTATGGCCAGGCATCGCTGGTGTCCACCCTCGAGCTCAATCGCCGCCTGCTGCCGAGCCTCACCGATGGCAGTGCCGCCACCGAGCGCACCAACCGCCCGCATGGCACGGTGCGTGAAGAGCTGCTGGCCACCGTGCTGCACGAGCTTACCCATATCTACGACCGCGCCCGGCTGTGGCCCAGCGCCGAAAACGCGCTGATCGCCCGCTGCAAGCGCCAGCAAGGTACGTTGGGCAAGGTCGGCCTGCCCGAGGCATGCCGTGGCCAGGCCGAGCGCCGCTTCACCCTCAGCGACGACCCGCGCCTGCTCGACCTGGCCGGCTGGCAGCAATACGTGGGCCGACGCGGCGAGCGCGAGCAGCACAACGGCCAGTTCGTGCGCAGCCCCGACAGCTATGAACTGAGCAGCCCCAAGGAGTACATTGCGGTCAACATGGAGTATTTCCTCCTCGACCCGAGCTACGGTTGCCGCCGCCCGGCGCTGAACCAGTACCTGCGCGAGCACTTCGGCTGGGCACCGCAACAGGACGGCTGCGCCAAGGGCCTGCCGTTCATCAATGCCGGCAGCGACTTCGCCCGCCAGCCGCTGGGCGAAATCGACCCCGAGCGGGTCTATGAGGTGGACTACCTGCTGGCCGAAGCCAACCAGAACCTGGTCAGCCGCTGGGGCCACAGCATGCTGCGCCTGGTAATCTGCAAGCCGGGCCGCCCACGCGGGCCGGACTGCCGCCTGGACCTCGACCAGAGCCTGGTGCTGTCGTACCGCGCCTTCGTCAACGATGTGCAGCTTTCCAGCTGGGACGGGCTGGTCGGCGCCTACCCCTCGCGGCTGTTCGTGCTGCCGCTGGGCCAGGTGATCGACGAATACACCAAGACCGAACTGCGCAGCCTGGCCTCGGTGCCCCTGCGGCTCAGCCGCGACGAGATCGAGAACCTGGTGCGCCAGGCTGCCGAAATGCACTGGAGCTACGACGGCAACTACTGGTTCCTGTCCAACAACTGCGCGGTAGAGTCGTTGAAGCTGCTGCGCAGCGGCACCGCCAACCCACGCCTGAACGACCTCGACAGCATCATGCCCAATGGCCTGCTGGCCGTTCTCAAGGGCAGGGGGCTGGCCGACACCAGCGTGCTTGACGACCCCCGCGAAGCGCTGCGCCTGGGTTATCGCTTCGACTCCTACCGCGACCGTTACCAGGCCATGTTCGAGGTATTGAAGAAGCAGTTGCCAATCAAGCAGGCCAAGGTCGAAGACTGGCTGGCTCTGGACGCCGAGCAACGGCGGGGCTGGTTCGCCCAGGCCGACCTGCGCACCAGCGCCGCCTTGCTGCTGCTTGAACAGGCCAGCCTGCGCCGGCAACTGCTGCTGGCCCAGGACGAGGTCAAGCAGCGCTACCTGAATGCTGCCACGCTGAACGATGGCAGCGTCAGCAAGGCCGATGCGACCCTCAGGCAGATGCTTGCCAACAGCGGCTTCCTCAGCCGCCCGGCAGAGTTGCTCGATAGCAAGGGCTACGGGCTACCGCAGCCGCAGGAGCGCAAGCACCTGGAGCAGGTCAGCAGCGAGCGGCAGGCGCAGTTGCTGCGCTTGAGCACGAGCCTGGACAAAGAGGTGAGGGCGCTGCTGGAGCCATCGAGGGCCAGGGAAATTGCCGCGGTGGAGGCTAATGTGAAGCAGGTGGGTGAGCATCTGCGGGCGCTGCACAAGGCTGCGGGTGGCCTGCAATTGTGATGCTTGCTGTACCGGCCTCTTCGCGGGCAAGCCCGCTCTCATAGAACTGCACATAACTCGTTGAATTAGCAGGCCCCCTGTGGGAGCGGCTTTAGCCGCGAACACCGGCGCAGCCGGTGCCATGCACCGCGTTGGATTCTTCGCGGCTAAAGCCGCTCCCACAGGATGCTCGGACCGCTTGCGAATTCAGTTCTCTATGCGACAGCGCAGCCCAAAGGGCTGGGCCATCTCCCACAGGAATAGCGCCGATCTTGAGGTTTGTGGGGCCCTGTAGGCGCGGGCTTGCCCGCGAAGAGGCCGGCACAGGCAGCACAAGGCCTACAGCTTCTCCTCCGTCTCCGAAGGCAAATCCTCATCCAGATGCAGCCAGGGCAACCGGCTACCCACCCAGATATGCCGGCTGGCCCTGACCCGCTCCGGGTGGTCCAGCGTCGCCACCGTCACATCCACCGTGTCCGGGCTATGCGTGGTCACCAGTGCCACATGCGCCCCGCAATGCCCACAGAAGTACCGGCTGCAACTGGCCGGCGCCATATAGCAGTTCGGCTCGCCCGCCAGCCACCGAAACCCCGAGCGGGGCAGGGTGAGCCAGGTCACCACCAGCCCGCCGCTGACCCGCCGGCAGATCGAACAATGGCAGTGGGCAATGTCCGTCAGGTCGCCCTCCAGCCGATAGCGCAAGGCGCCACAATGGCAGCCACCCTCGGTCACATCCTGCATAACCTACCTCTCGTCGCCTTTGCTTCGGCGAAAGCTGGCTGAAAGCTTGCCCTCATAGGATAGCCCCCACTACCGGCACAAGACCGGTCAGCCAGGGCACCCGGTAACCTCCGCGCCCGGCCCAATCAACAACAACAATGGTGATTCTGATGTATGCCTGCGCCCGACTTTTCGTAGCCCCCCTTCGCATGCTCCCCGCACAGCGCCAAACGCGCTGATCCGCCCGAATCGACTTTCCTTTCGCCGCGCCACGCCTGGAGTATTGCCATGCTGACCTTCCTCGGCTTTGCCATGGTCATCACCTTCATGTACCTGATCATGACCAAGCGCCTGTCGGCCTTGATCGCACTGATCCTGATACCGATCCTGTTCGCCCTGTTCGGCGGCTTTTCCGCCAAGATCGGCCCGATGATGCTCGAGGGCATCAGCAAACTCGCGCCTACCGGCGTGATGCTGATGTTCGCCATCCTCTATTTCGCCCTGATGATCGACTCCGGCCTGTTCGACCCGGCCGTGCGCAAGATCCTCAAGCTGGTCAAGGGCGACCCGCTGAAAGTCTCGGTCGGCACCGCAGTACTGGCCCTGGTGGTCTCGCTCGACGGTGACGGCGCCACCACCTACATGATCTGCTGCGCCGCCATGCTGCCGATGTACAGCCGCCTGGGCATGAGCCCGCGGATCATGGCCGGCCTGATCATCCTCGCCGGCGGGGTGATGAACATGACCCCCTGGGGAGGCCCGACCGCCCGCGCCGCCAGCGCCCTGCACGTGGACCCGTCGGACATCTTCGTACCGATGATCCCGGCCATGCTGTTCGGCGTGCTGGCGATCCTGGCCATCGCCTACCTGTACGGCAAGCGCGAACGTGCCCGCCTGGGCGAACTGCACCTGCCCACCGACGACATCGACCACAGCGAAATTACCGTTTCGCAATACCCGGACGCGCGCCGGCCAAAACTGCTGTACTTCAATGGCGCCCTGACCGCCGCCCTGATGGTCGCACTGATTGCCGGTGTGCTGCCGCTGCCGGTGCTGTTCATGATCGCCTTCAGCATCGCCATGATCGTCAACTACCCGTGCCTGCAACAGCAGAAAGACCGCATCGCCGCCCACGCCGGCAGCGTGCTGGCGGTCACCGGGCTGATCTTCGCCGCCGGCATCTTCACTGGCATCCTGTCGGGCACCGGTATGGTCGACGCCATGTCCAAGAGCCTGCTGGCGGTCATCCCCGAGGCGCTGGGGCCGTACCTGGCGGTGATCACCGCGATCGTGAGCATGCCGTTCACCTTCTTCATGTCCAACGACGCGTTCTACTACGGTGTGCTGCCGGTGCTGGCCGAAGCCGCCAGCCACTACGGCATCAGCCCGGTGGAAATGGCCCGTGCATCGATCGTCGGGCAACCGGTACACCTGCTCAGCCCCTTGGTACCCTCCACCTACCTGCTGGTGGCCCTGGCCGGCATCGAGTTCGGCGATCATCAGCGCTTCACCTTGAAGTGGGCAGTGCTGGTGTGCCTGTGCATAATGCTCGCCGCGCTGCTGATGGGCATTTTCCCGCTGTTCAGTAGTCTTTAATAAACGCGTATTACCCTAACGCGACGCGCCCCAGATCCGGGCGCGTCGCCTTTACCGTTCGAAGGAAAACACATGGAATGGCTGACCAGCCCGGAAATCTGGGTTGCCTTTTTTACCCTTACTGCACTTGAGATCGTCCTCGGGATCGACAACATCATCATGATCTCGATTCTGGTCAGCCGCATGCCCAAGCACATGCAGCCGCGCACCCGGATCTTCGGCCTGGCGCTGGCCATGGTCACCCGTATCATGCTGCTGCTGTCGATCACCTGGGTCATGCGCCTTACCGACGACCTGTTCGTGGTCCTTGGCCAGGGTATCTCCGGGCGTGACCTGATCCTGTTCTTTGGTGGCCTGTTCCTGCTGTGGAAAAGCTCGCAAGAGATCTACCACGGCCTGGAAGGCGAGGACGAGAACCCGGAAGAGCCGAAAGGCGCGGGTGGCAAGTTCTTCTACACCATCATCCAGATCGCCATCATCGACATCGTGTTCTCGCTGGACTCGGTGATCACCGCGGTGGGCATGGTGTCCCACGTACCGGTGATGATCGCCGCCATCGTCGTCGCCGTGCTGGTGATGATGCTGTGCGCCGGCACCATCAGCGACTTCATCGACAAGCACCCGTCGCTGAAGATGCTCGCTTTGTCGTTCCTGATCGTGGTCGGTACCGTGCTGATCGCCGAAGCTTTCGAGGTGCATGTGCCGAAGGGCTACGTCTACTTCGCCATGGCCTTCTCGCTGGCGGTGGAAGCCATCAACATTCGCATGCGCACTGCCTTGGCCCGCAAGAGCGGCAAAGAGCATGAGCCGGTGAAACTGCGCAAGGACATTCCGGGTCAATAAGATCAGGAGTGCAGGACAGAAAGGGCCCTTCGCTGGGCCCTTTTTCATTCCTGGCCTCCAGAAACAGGGCTCTCCTGTGCCGGCCTCTTCGCGGGTGAACCCGCTCCTACAGGCTACGTGGCTCCTGTGGGAGCGGGTTCACCCGCGAAGAGGCCGGCACAGGCAATCATTCATTCCCAATGTGTTTCAAATAAATGGCAGCCATGCGAAGCTGGCGACAGCTACGCAAAACAACTAAAGCTTTGAGTGAGCACCGAAAATTCCTCAAACGCTCACGCTTCGTCTCTTGGCCCGCTGGGCCAATGCAACAGGGGGCCGTCGCCATGCTGACCCTGCTCAACCTGCTCTCGGCCGTTACGCTTCTGGTCTGGGGCACCCACATCGTGCGTACCGGCATCCTCCGGGTATTCGGTTCGAGCCTGCGGCGCATCATCAGCCAGAACATGAGCAAACGCCCGCTGGCGTTCGTCGCCGGCATTCTGGTCACGGCCATGGTGCAAAGCAGTAACGCCACCGCCATGCTGGTCACCTCGTTCGTCGGCCAGGGCCTGATGGCCATGACCCCGGCCCTGGCGATCATGCTCGGCGCAGACGTGGGTACCGCGCTGATGGCCCGGGTGCTGACCCTGGACCTGTCCTGGCTGTCGCCGCTGCTGATCTTCCTGGGTGTGATCTTCTTCCTCTCGCGCAAGCAGACGCGGGCCGGCCAGCTGGGCAGGGTAGGCATCGGGCTTGGCCTGATCATCCTGGCATTGGAGCTGATCGTGCAGGCAGCTACGCCAATTACCCACGCCCAGGGTGTCAAGGTGCTGTTTGCCTCGCTAACCGGCGACATCATGCTTGACGCCTTGGTCGGCGCACTGTTCGCGATGATTTCCTATTCCAGCCTGGCCGCGGTGCTGCTCACCGCGACGCTGGCCGGTGCCGAAGTGATCAGCCTGCCGGTGGCCATCGGCCTGGTGGTCGGCGCCAACATCGGCAGCGGGCTGCTGGCCTTCATCAGCACCAGCATGCAAAACGCCGCCGGGCGCCGGGTGGCCCTGGGCAGCCTGCTGTACAAGCTGATCGGCCTGCTGCTGATCATCCCCGTGCTGCACCCGCTGGTGGGCTGGATGGACTCGCTGAGCTTCAGCCCGCAGGAGCTGGTCATCGGCTTCCACCTGCTCTACAACACGCTGCGTTGCCTGATCATGCTGCCCACGGTCAAACCCATGGGCCGGCTGTGCAACGCCCTGCTGCCCGAGCGGGAAAACGGCAACGGCCAGATACGCCCGCGCCACCTCGACACCTCAGCGCTGGAAACACCCAGCCTGGCCCTGGCCAATGCATCCCGAGAAACCCTGCGCCTGGGCGATATCGTCGACAGCCTGCTCGAAGCCATGCTCGGTGCCCTGCGTGGTACCCAAACCGCCTTGCCGCAGCAGGTCCGCGCTTTGGGCGAGGACGCCGAAGCCTTGTACAGCGCGATCAAGCTGTACCTGGCGCAGATGTCGCGTGAAGACCTCAGCGAACAGGACAACCGCCGCTGGGCAGAAATCATCGAGCTGGCGATCAACCTCAAGCTGGCCTGCGACCTGATCGAGCGCATGCTGCGCAAGGTCCAGCAGCAGAAAACCAGCCAGCGCCGGGAATTTTCCCAGGTGGGCCTGGAGGAGCTGACCGGCCTGCAGGAGCAACTGCTGGCCAACCTGCGCCTGGGCTTGTCGGTGTTCCTCAGTGCCGACCCGGAAAGCGCCCGCTTGCTGCTGCGGGAAAAACGCCGTTTTCGCGCCCAGGAACGGCGCCTTGCCCACGCCCATGTCAGCCGTCTGCAGCGCAAGGTAGTGCAAAGTCTCGAGACCAGTTCGCTACACTTGGAGCTGATCGCCGACATGAAACGGTTGAACTCTTTGTTCTGTAGCAGTGCCTATGTGGTACTGGGCGGCTCGGACACGGGCGGGCTGATGCTCGACAGCGTGCCGGACGAAGCCCGTCTGCCGTGATTTCGCCTACCTGAGGACCCAAGCTCGCCCATGCGTTGCCTGATGTTCGTTTGCCTGCTGATCTGCAGCCTGCCCTCATTCGCCCTCGACCGCTCGCGGGTCGAAGGTTACCTGTTGCCCAATGGCCTGCAGGTCATCCTGAAAAACGGCTATGAACGTGACCATGTGGCGATTCGCCTGGTGGTCGGCGTCGGCCTGGATGACTTCAAGTGCGAGCAGAAAGAGCTGCCGCACCTGCTCGAACACCTGCTGTTCAGCGGCATCGACGAAACCGGCGAGGGCGGCCTGGAAGAGCGTCTGCAATCGCTGGGCGGTGAATGGAACGCCTACACCAGCAGCGCCGACACCACCTTCGTCATCGAAGCCCCGGCGCGCAACCAACGCAAAATCCTCGACCTGCTGCTGGCGGTGATCCACGACACCCGCATCGATGCCAAGGCCCTGGCCACCGCCAAGCGCATCATCGAGCGCGAGGATGGCGGCCACTATGGCCACCTGCAGCGCTGGCTCGACCGTCAGGACATCGGCCATCCCGCCAGCGACCAACTGGCCACCGAACTGGGCCTGAAGTGTCCGGAGCGCTCCAACCTCGACGACATGACTCTGGAGCAGGTGAACACCTTGCGTGACCGCTGGTACGCGGCCAACAACATGACCCTGATCGTGGTCGGCGGCCTCGACCGCCTGCTGCCGGCCTACCTGGAGCGCACTTTTGGCGAACTGCCCGCCACCGAGCCGGAGGAACGCCGTACCCTGGAAAGCATCGGCCAGCAAGCTGAGCAGCGCCGCAACCTGACCCGCGGCTGGCTGGGTGACAGCGTCAAGCTGCACTGGCTGTTCGTCGAACCGGTGCTGGACAACGATCACCAGGCCACCCTCGACCTGCTGTCGCACTATCTGGACTGGGCGCTGTACGACCAGCTGCGCCTGCGCAACGGGTTGTCCTACGGCCCCTCGGCAAAACGCGAGAGCTTTGGCGACACAGGCCTGCTCAGCCTCAACGCCGACCTGGAGCGCGAGGACATCGACCAGGCGGTCGAGGTGATGCAGGCGATGTTCGACCACCTGCGCAAGGAAGGCCTCGACCCGGACACCTTCGAGCGCATCAAGTACGCCAGCGTCGCCAAGGAAAGCTGGAGCACCCAGGGCAACAGTGCCTTGGCCGACTACTACTGGGGCGCACTGAACGACTATAGCGACGGGCGCTTTGCCAACCCGGTGCGCAAGCTGCGCCAGGTCAGCCTGGCGCAGGCCAACGAGGCGCTGAAGGAACTGCTCAAGGAAGATGGCTATGTGCGTATCGAGAAGCCGTTGCTTGGCTATGATGAACTCTACGGGCTGGTTGCCTTGCTGTTGGGGCTGATCCTGGCAGCGGGGCTGTTGCGCTGGCGGCGGCATGGTCCGGAAAAACCGAGTGGCGCTACACGCTAGCGGTGAAACGACGGTATCCTTTTGCCAGTACCGGCCCTTTCGCGGGTAAACCCGCTCCTACAGGGTTAGTGCAATTCCTGAAAGTTGCACTGTACCTGTGGGAGCGGGTTCACCCGCGAAGAGGCTGGCACAGTCACCCATCCTTTCTTTTGTAGCCCCCAATGCCCCAAATCCCCCATATCGTCCAGCGCATCATCGAACTGCTCAAACGCTACCCCGGCATCATCGCGCTCTGCGGTTTCCTCTCCGGAATCGGCAGCTTCATCCTGGTTGACCGCCAGGCTGGCCTGGCAAGCTGGGTAGCCGTGCTCATGCTGGTCAGCTGGCTCTGGCTGATGCTGGAAAACACCCTCACCGGCCTGTTCGCGCGTACCTTCAACCGCGAAATCCCGCAACCGCTGCTGCGCTACGCAACGCAGATGATCCACCAGGAATCGCTGTTCTTCGTGCTGCCGTTCTTCTTCATCACCACCACCTGGAACAGCGGCCAGCTGGTGTTCACCGGCCTGCTCGGTGCCGCCGGACTGATTTCGATCATCGACCCGCTGTACTACAAGTGGCTGGCACCGCGGCGCTGGCTGTTCCTGGCGCTGCATACCCTGACCCTGTTCGCCGCCCTGCTGACCGCGCTGCCGATCATCCTGCACCTGACCACCGCGCAAAGCTTCAAGCTGGCCCTGATCGCGGCCATGGCCCTGTCGTTCCCCAGCCTGGCCAGCAGCTTCCCGATCAACAACTGGCGCCGCGCCGTGGCCCTGGTGCTGGTCACCCTGGCAGTCGGCGGCGGGGGCTGGCTGTTGCGCTCCTGGGTACCACCGGCGACCTTGTGGATGACCGAGGTGGCGGTCAGCACCGAAGTGCTGAACCGCCAGCCGGGCGATTCGCTGGACGAAATTGCCGCCAGCCGCATCCGTAGCAGCGGCCTGTACGCCTACACCGCGATCAACGCGCCACGCGGCCTGAACGAGCGGATCTACCACGTGTGGCAAAAGGATGGCCAGGAGGTCGACCGCATTGCCCTGGACATCCACGGCGGGCGCAAGGAAGGCTACCGGGCCTGGACCCACAAGCAGAACTTCCCGCCGAACCCGGTGGGCAAGTGGCAGGTGAGGGTGCTGACCGAGGATGGGCAGGTCATCGGCGTGCTGCGCTTCAAGGTGGTCGACGATGTACCCGCGGGGTGAGTGAAAGGGGGCTGCAGACAGCACATAATCACCAAACAGCCCATGCCCGCTGCGCTATGATCAGCCCCTAAGCCTTAGCGCCGAGTCAGTAGCATGGAGCCGATGACCACCCCCAGCGCCACCCTGGATACCAGCAGCCAACCGGCCTGCCTGCGCATTACCGGTGACTGGACCCTGGCGCACTACGCCAACCTCAAGCGTGAGAGCGAGCGCCTGCGCGCCCAGTACACTGCCGATACCGTCGCCGACCTCAGCCAACTGGGCCGCCTGGACACCGCTGGTGCCTCGCTGCTGGCCGAACTGCTTGGCTCCGAGCGCCTGTCGCGCTGCACCCACGACCTGCCCGAAGCCAGCCGCGCACTGCTCAAGAACGTCTACTGCTCGGTGCAGGACTACTGCATCCCGGTCAAGGAACCCGAGCGTAACGTGCTGCTGTTGCTGCTGGAGCGCATCGGCTGCGCCGTCGGCATCTTGTGGCAAGACACCATGCAACTGCTCGGCTTCGTTGGCCTGATCCTCGAAACCCTGCTGCGCCGCGCCCTGCAACCGCATCGCTGGCGCTTCACCCCGGTCGTGGCGCACATCGAACAGACCGGCCTGGACGCCGCCCCCATCGTCGCCCTGCTGACCTTCCTGGTGGGCGCGGTGGTAGCCTTCCTCGGCGCCACGGTGCTGGCCGATTTCGGCGCGACCATCTTCACCGTCGACCTGGTGGCATTCTCGTTCCTGCGCGAGTTCGCCGTACTACTGACCGCCATCCTCATGGCCGGCCGCACCGCCAGCGCGTTCACCGCGCAGATCGGCTCGATGAAGGCCAACGAGGAAATCGACGCCATCCGCACCCTGGGCCTGAACCCCATGGAGCTGCTGGTGGTGCCGCGAGTACTGGCGCTGTTGATTGCGCTACCCTTGCTGACCTTCATCGCGATGATCTGCGGCATCGTCGGCGGCGCGGTGGTGTGCGCGCTGACACTGGACATCTCGCCAGCCATGTTCCTGTCGCTGCTGCAAAGCGACATCGGCGTGCAGCACTTTCTGGTCGGCCTGGCCAAGGCACCGTTCTTCGCTTTCCTGATCGCCTCCATCGGCTGCCTGGAAGGCTTCAAGGTCAGCGGCAGCGCCGAATCGGTTGGCGCACACACCACTTCGGCGGTGGTGCAGTCGATATTCGTGGTCATCGTGCTGGACGCGGTGGCCGCCCTGTTCTTCATGGAGATGGGCTGGTGAGTGGCCAGGAAAGCGTGATCGAGGCCCGCGGCATCTGCAACCGCTTCGGCCGCCAGAGCGTGCACGAAAACCTCGACCTTGACCTGTACCGCGGCGAGATCCTCGCCGTGGTCGGCGGGTCGGGCAGCGGCAAGTCGGTGCTGTTACGCAGCATCATCGGCCTGCGGCGGCCCAACGAAGGGCAGATCAGGGTGTTCGGCCAGGACCTGGCCGGCCTGCGCGAAGAGCAGCGCTCACTGGTCGAGCGGCGCTTCGGCGTGCTGTTCCAGAAGGGCGCGCTGTTCTCTTCGCTGACCGTCACCGAAAACGTGGCGTTGCCGCTGATCGAGCACGCCGGGTTGTCCCGCGCCGATGCCGAGCACCTGGCCGGGGTGAAGCTGGCCCTGGCCGGGCTGCCGATGTCGGCCGCCGACAAGTACCCGGCCTCGCTGTCGGGGGGCATGATCAAGCGCGCCGCGCTGGCCCGGGCCCTGGCACTGGACCCTGATATCCTGTTCCTCGACGAACCCACCGCCGGCCTGGACCCGATTGGCGCCGCCGCCTTCGACCAGTTGATCCTGACCCTGCGTGACGCCCTGGGCTTGTCGGTGTTCCTCATCACCCACGACCTTGACACCCTGTACACCATCACCGACCGCATCGCCGTGCTGTCGCAGAAGAAGGTCCTGGTGGCCGGCCCGCTGGCCGCAGTCGAGCAGACCAACGACACCTGGATTCAGGAATACTTTCATGGCCCACGCGGGCGCGCAGCCGAGCAGGCCGCCACCCGTGCCGGGCAGGAGCGCTGAACAATGGAAACCCGAGCCCATCACGTCCTTATCGGCCTGGTCACCGTCCTGGTGGTGGCCGGTGCCATGCTGTTCGGCCTGTGGCTGGCCAAGTCCAGTGTCGACGATGCCTTCAAGGATTACGAAGTAGTGTTCAACGAGGCCGTCTCCGGCCTGTCCCGCGGCAGCCCGGTGCAGTACAACGGCATCAAGGTGGGCGACGTGTCCACCCTGCGCCTGGACCCGAAGGACCCGCGCCGGGTACTGGCACGGGTGCGCCTGAGTGCCGACACCCCGGTGAAGGAAGACACCCAGGCCAAGCTGACCCTGGCCGGCGTGACCGGCAACTCGTTCATCCAGCTCAGCGGCGGTACCCCGCAAAGCCCAGAGCTGAAAGGCAAGGACGGCAAACTGCCGGTGATCATCGCCTCGCCCTCGCCAATTTCGCGCCTGCTCAATGACAGCAGCGACCTGGTAACCAACATCAACCTGCTGCTGCACAACGCCAACCAGATGTTCTCCGAAGACAACATCGGCCACCTCAGCAGCACCCTGGCCAACCTCGACAAGACCACCGGCGCTTTCGCCGGCCAGCACGGCAGCATCGCCCAGGCCATCGAACAACTGGTGCAAGTGGGCAAGCAGGCCAGCGCCACCCTGGCCGAAACCCAGGCACTGATGCGCAACGCCAACGGCCTGCTGGGCAGCGAGGGCAAACAAGCGATCGGTAGCGCCGAGCAGGCCATGCAGTCGCTGGCCGAGAGCACCGCCACCATCAACCGCCTGCTCGAGGACAACCACGAAGCCATCGGCGACGGTGCCCAGGGCCTGAACCAGCTGACCCCGGCGATTCGCGAACTGCGCGAAACCCTCAACGCACTCAAAGGCATTTCCCGGCAACTGGAAGCCGACCCCAGCGGCTACCTGCTCGGCCGCGACAACAACAAGGAGTTCCAGCCATGAAACCGTCGCTGCGCCTGCTGGCCCTGGCGGCCGCACTGAGCCTGGCCAGTGCCTGCTCGATCCTGCCGCAGAGCGAACCCGTCGACCTCTATCGCCTGCCAGTGAACCAGCCCAGCCGCACGGCAGCGGCGCTGGACTGGTCATTGCGCCTGAACAAGCCGCTGGCCAGCGAAGTGCTGGCCGGGCCACGGATTGCCGTAATTCCCCAGGGCAATGTGGTCAGCAGCTACAAGGGCGCGCGCTGGAGCGATGCGGTGCCAGTGCTGCTGCGCAACCGCCTGCTCGACGGTTTCCAGCG
Organism: Pseudomonas persica; assembly: GCF_900291015.1. Lineage (GTDB taxonomy): Bacteria > Pseudomonadota > Gammaproteobacteria > Pseudomonadales > Pseudomonadaceae > Aquipseudomonas. The sequence goes on along the minus strand of NZ_OLKL01000003.1, from coordinate 201,516 downwards.
TGACGGCCAGGTACAGCGCCTGAGCGCCGACGACAGCAACCTGCAGGCCGACTACGAGTTGGCTGGCGAGCTGCAGGCGTTCCAGACCGAATACCGCGAGGGCGGGGCGGTGGAGGTGGTGATCCGCTATGACGCACGCCTGGTCCAAGGCCGTAACCAGCGCATTCTGGCTAGCAAACGCTTTGAAATCCGCCAGCCGCTGGCCGACAAGCAGGTGTCAGCGGTGGTTGCCGGCTTCGGGAAGGCCTGCGACCAGCTGACCGGGCAAGTGGTGGGCTGGACCATTGCCCAGGCGGGTAGTACCCAACCACCATCAGTTCGTTGAGCCAGGCTCTGTCAGGGCCTCATCGCCGGCAAGCCAGCTCCCACAGGTACTGCACAGGCCTTGAATGCAGCACGATCGAGGTGGGAGCTGGCTTGCCGGCGATGGGCCGCAAAGCGGCCCCAAAAGGTCAGGCGAAGAACCAGTAGCAGACGAAGATTGCCGCGACCACACCGGAGAACTCCGCCAGCAATGCGCAACCGACAGCATGGCGCACGCGCTGGATCCCTACCGCACCAAAGTACACCGCCAACACATAGAAGGTAGTTTCGGTACTCCCCTGAATCGTCGCCGCCACCAGCGCCGGGAAGCTGTCTACGCCGTGGGTCTGCATGGTCTCGATCAGCATCGCCCGCGCCGCGCTGCCGGAGAACGGCTTGACCAGCGCCGTGGGCAGGCCCTCGACGAAACGGGTATCCAGGCCCAGCCAGGTCACCGCATGGCGGATACCGTCCAGGGCCAGCTCCAGGGCGCCTGAAGCCCGCAGCACCCCCACCGCCACCAGCATCGCCACCAGGTAAGGCAACAGGCCCTTGGCCACGTCGAAGCCTTCCTTGGCGCCTTCGACAAAGGCTTCATACACCTTCACCCGCTTCAAGGCGCCGATCACCAGGAACAGGATGATCACGCCAAACAACGTGAGGTTGCCCAGGATCGACGACAGGCTGGCCAGCGCGGCCGCCGACAGGGTGCCGAGGAAGGCCATGAAGGCGCCCAGCAGCAAGGCACCGGGAATCAGGTAGGCGAGCACCACCGGGTCCCACAGGCGCAGGCGCTGCATCACCGCCACCGACAGCAGGCCGACCAGGGTCGAGACGCTGGTGGCCAGCAGGATGGGCAGGAACACCATGGTCGGGTCCGGCGCACCTTGCTGAGCCCGGTACATGAAGATGGTCACCGGCAGCAGGGTCAGCGACGAAGCATTGAGCACCAGGAACAGAATCTGCGCATTGCTCGCCGTGGTGCTGCCGGGGTTCAGCTCCTGCAGCGCACGCATGGCCTTCAGGCCGATCGGCGTGGCGGCGTTGTCCAGGCCCAGGCCGTTGGCGGCGAAGTTCATGGTGATCAGGCCCAGGGCCGGGTGGCCGGGCGGCACTTCCGGCATCAGCCGGGCGAACAGCGGGCCCAGCACCTTGGCCAGCCACTCGACGATGCCAGCCTTCTCGGCGATCTTGAGAAAGCCCAGCCACAGGGTCAGGGTGCCGAACAGCAGCACCATCACCTCGACCGACAGCTTGGCCATGGCGAAGATGCTCTCGACCATCGCCGCGAAGATGCCGGCGTTGCCGCCTACCAGCCATTGGGCCAGGGCGGACACTGCCGCCACCAGGAAAAAGCCGAGCCAAAGGCCGTTGAGCATCCGTGTATTCCCCCTGAAAAATGCCCGAATGATAGCGTATCGGGGCGTATGGCTGGAGACCGCAGCCGCACACAGGCCCCTGTGGGAGCGGGTTTACCCGCGAACACCGGCAAAGCCGGTGCCATACACCGTGTTGCCTGATTCGCGGGTAAACCCGCTTCCACAATGGCCACTGCTCGGCCCCAAGATCTCACAGGCAACAAAAAGCCCCGACAAGTCGGGGCTCTTCGTCATGCAGCGGTCAGGTTCAGCGCTTGGCGGTTTCGCCAACCATGGCCGCTTCCTGTTTGCCGGCCATCAGCGAGGCGTAGTACTTCTCGCCCTTGGCGGCGTCGTACATACCCTCCCAGCGGGCGATGACCAAGGCTGCCAGGGCGTTGCCCACCACGTTCAAGGCGGTACGAGCCATGTCCATGATGCGGTCGACACCGGCGATGAAGGCCAGGCCTTCCAGCGGGATACCCACGCTGCCCAGGGTGGCCAACAGCACCACGAAGGAAACACCCGGTACGCCAGCGATGCCTTTGGAAGTGACCATCAGGGTCAGCACCAGCAGCAGCTGCTGGCTCCACGACAGGTCGATACCGTACAGCTGGGCAATGAAGATGGCCGCGATGCTCTGATACAGGGTCGAACCGTCGAGGTTGAACGAGTAGCCGGTCGGGACCACGAACGAGCAGATCGATTTCGGTGCACCGTACTTCTCCATCTTCTCGATCACGCGCGGCAGCACGGTCTCGGAGCTGGAGGTGGAGTAGGCGAGGATCAGCTCATCTTTCATGATGCGCATGATCTTGATCACCGAGAAGCCGAACAGGCGGGCAACCAGGCCCAGCACCATGAAGGCGAAGAAGGCGATGGCGAAGTACACCAGCAGCACCAGCTTGGCCAGCGGCAGCAGCGAGCTGAAACCGAAGTTGGCGACGGTCACGGCGATCAGGGCGAACACGCCGATCGGGGCGTAGTTCATGATCATGTGGGTGACTTTGAACATGGTCTCGGAAACCGCCTGGAAGGTACGCACCAGCGGGTCGCGCAGCTCTGCCTGCAGGCTCGACAGGCCCAGGCCGAACATCACCGAGAAGAAGATGATCGGCAGCATTTCGCCACGCATCAGCGCTGCGAAAATGTTCGACGGGATCAGGTTCAGCAGGGTTTCGATGAACGCGTGCTCATGCTGCACTTCGGCCGCGGTGGCCTGGTACTTGGAGATGTCCACGGTACCCAGGGTGCTCATGTCGATGCCGGCGCCCGGGTGGAACAGGTTGGCCAACACCAGGCCAACGACGATGGCGATGGTGGTGACCACTTCGAAGTAGATGATGGTCTTCAGGCCGATGCTGCCCAGTTTCTTCGCGTCGCCAACCCCGGCGATACCCACGATCAGCGACGAAATCACGATCGGGACGACGATCATCTTGATCAGGCGAATGAAGATGTCACCAGCGGGCTGGAGGACGTTGCTGATCCACCATGCCTTTTCTGCACTGAAATGATTCAGTAGAGCGCCGATTGCAACACCCAGGACCAGACCGATGACGATCTGCCAGGCGAGGCTCAGTTTTGCCTTCTTCATGTCTTTACCCTTTGTTCTAGTGGTCATGGCCACCCAACGGAAACGCGCGTAACAGAGCCGTTGGCAAGGTCACGGGCAGCAGATGCTTCCGTCCGGCGACTTCATGTAAGGACACCGCAGGCGAGCGACAGGGCGCTCGGACCAGCGAAAAAGGCGGCAACTATTGCGATGGCAAAGGGGGAAATCTAATGCCTGAAACGTATGACCCATGCCGATTATGCATAACATTTCTGACCACAACGGGAGGTTCGCAAGTGCTTGATTTACAATGTTCGGAATCCCGAACAAGACCAAACCGCCATATTTAGGCAGATTTGGCAGGGCGAAAAGGACGAGGAAGATGGCTTGTTCGACAATCCGAATGGCTGAAATGCCACTTGAACAACCGCCGGGTTGGTCGAAAAAATTTGATGTACGGTCGAGACAAAATGTGTCCTGAGGAGGAAATCGCGCAGGGAAGAGACGTTTCCTACATGGCTCCTCGGAAGCCAGGTCTGGTCAGTGCCCCTACGACACCGCCGACCTGAAACTTCCGATTCCGCCTTTCCTGACCCGGCCCATTGCTGGAGGCACTCCCTGTACCCCTAGGCCACTCCGATCCTGCAACAATCAGAACAGCCCGGCCCCTTGGTCATGTGCCGCCCCTCCTCGGGGCGGCGCATCATAGAAGCCTGAAATATAAAGAGGTTCAGCTTCTATTACGTGACAGTGCATGACCTTTCATCCGTACCGCTCAGTACCAGTTCGGGTCACGCTTCAGCTGCTCCTGCAGCATCGCCTTCATGCCGTCGTCCGGGTCACCCAGCCAGCGGTACTGCGCGTGGCGGGTGGGCGACTTGTCGTTCGGCAAACCTTCGGGTACCTCCACGAGCATCCCGTAAGCATCGTCCTTGTCCCAGCTGAACGCCACGATCAGGCGCTTGTAGGTGCAGTTGTCCTGGCCTTCGCACAACGGGCCGACCAGGTACTGGTCGCCGTCTTCAGTAACGGCAGACATCTGCTGCTGGGCACTACCGGTCAGATTGACCACCCAATCGGGCAGGCGCTCCTCGCCTTTGATCGTGTCCTGCCAGGTTTCCCGGTACTCCGGGTCCGAGCCGAGTAGCTGGTCGACCCGGACCTGGCCGTCATTGGCCGCCATCGCCGCCGCGCTGCCCCCCAGTACCAGGGCGGCAGCCAAGGCTGTCCAACGCTTCCTGCCCATCTTCAACCTCGTCCACGTCCAAAGAAGAAAGAGGCTACGAACAGCACCAGGAAGACAATGAACAGAATCTTCGCGATACCCGTGGCAGCGCCCGCGATACCACCGAAGCCCAGTACGGCGGCGACAATGGCGATGATGAGGAAAGTGATAGCCCAACTCAGCATGATGGTTCTCCTTTCTTTTTCGAAATCGGTCCGGCTGGCGGTCAGAACACCCAGCGGTCCTGGGGTACGACATTTACCAGGGTGGCCGGTGAGGCAGTGGCCTGGCCGGTTGGCAGCGGGTCGGCGGCCTTGACCAGGGTGTTGCCACGGCTTGCCTGAAGCTGCGTCAACAGGGCGGTCTGCGCCGCCACTTGCTCGGCCAGACGCGCGGTTTGCCAGCTGTAATAGAAGAGGCCAGCGGCCAAGGTCAGCAGCAGCGCCAGGCCGAGGGACAGCATCTGGCGCACGGGCAGTGCGGCGTACTGCAAGCGGTTGACGGATTGGCGGTTCATGCCGGCTCCTCCTGCTGTAATTCTTGTTCAAACCTGAACAGGTAATTGCAGCCTGCATGCCAGCCTTTCACGCCATATAAATCCCTTATTAATCAAATAGTTACGAAAAAAACGCAAAATCGGCAAAGATGTATCCTGCACGATGCCGCCCTGGCCATCGTGCGAATTGCACGATCAGCCCTCGACCTTGGTCGACACCTTGAGCAGGTCGGCATCCACCCCGCGCACGCCGATGATCTGCCGGGCGATCTCCACGGCAATGGTTTTCTGCTCGCTGCTGACCACCTCGCCCGAAAGCCGTACCAAACCCTCTTCGCTGGCTACTTTCAGGTTCAGGCCATCGAGGTTGCGGCTGAAGCGGTAGCTGTTGTGGATCTTGTCGATGATCCAGCTGTCGCTCGGCTGCGGTCCGGTCGGAGCCCCCACCGGGACCTCCCGGGCCTTGGCCATGGCGGCGGTATCGAGGCTGACCAGGTTGTTGACCAGGTGCACGCCCTCGGTGGTACGCGCCACCACGCCGGCCAGCTCCTTGGCCTCGGCACTGTCGACCTTGCCGCGCAGGGTCACCACACCTTCGCTGCTCTGTACATCTATAGGCGCCTTCTCGGTGGTGCGGCTCCATAGCAGGCGTGCACGGATCACCGCGGCCAGGGTGGCATCCTCCAGGCGCTGGGCGTAGGCACGCAGCGCCAGCGGGCGCTCCACCAGCTGGGCATTGACCCGCAGCTGGTTGTCGACTTGCTCGATGCCACGGGTAGCCAAGGCCACATGCTCGGCCAGTTGGCGCTCGACGTCATTCTCCACCTCTCCGGAAAGCCGCGCCTGCTTGCCATCCACCTCGACCTGGATACGGAACGGGTCGAGCATGCGGTTCAGCGACAGGGCAGTTTGCAGGGCCCCCTCCAGGCGGGCGTCCTGCACCGGACCGGCGAATGCCGGGGTGAATATCGGCAGCAGGGTGGCTGCCAACACGGCGGTGCGAATGGAAAAGGACATGGCAGTGCCTCCTTTTTGCAGAGCAAAAGCTAAAAATCCTCGCAACCAATGTGCCACCGTGGACCTCTAAGGAAATCACTTGGATATCGCGGCCTCCAGGCGTTGATTGGCCATTGGCTAGCATGCAAAGGACAGGTTCCTTCACAATGGACCATGCAACTTGCCCGATTTTCCCCACACTAAATGAAGATCTACCCCTCAAGGAGCGCAGCACATGGAGCCAGCCCAGGACAACCAAGGCCGCATTCTGCTTGTGGATGACGAGTCCGCGATCCTGCGCACCTTCCGCTATTGCCTGGAGGACGAGGGCTATAGCGTGGCCACCGCCAATAGCGCCGCACAGGCCGAAGCCCTGCTGCAGCGCCAGGTATTCGACCTGTGCTTCCTCGATTTGCGCCTGGGCGAAGACAACGGCCTCGATGTGCTGGCGCAGATGCGCATCCAGGCGCCCTGGATGCGGGTGGTAATCGTCACCGCGCACTCGGCGATCGACACCGCGGTGGACGCGATCCAGGCCGGCGCCGCCGATTACCTGGTCAAGCCGTGCAGCCCCGACCAGCTGCGCCTGGCTACCGCCAAGCAGCTGGAAGTGCGCCAGCTGTCCGCACGCCTGGAGGCCCTGGAAGGTGAAGTGCGCAAGCCCAAGGACGGCCTCGACTCGCACAGCCCGGCCATGATGGCGGTACTGGAAACCGCCCGCCAGGTCGCCACCACCGATGCCAACATCCTCATCCTTGGCGAATCGGGCACCGGTAAAGGTGAGCTGGCCCGGGCCATCCATGGCTGGAGCAAGCGCGCGCGCAAAGCCTGCGTGACCATCAACTGCCCGTCGCTGAACGCCGAGTTGATGGAAAGCGAGTTGTTCGGCCACACCCGCGGCGCCTTCACCGGTGCCAGCGAAAGCACCCTGGGGCGAGTCAACCAGGCTGACGGGGGCACGCTGTTCCTCGACGAAATCGGCGATTTCCCACTGACCTTGCAACCCAAACTGTTGCGTTTCATCCAGGACAAGGAATACGAGCGCGTCGGCGACCCGGTCACCCGCCGCGCCGATGTGCGTATCCTCGCCGCCACCAACCTCAACCTCGAAGAGATGGTGCGCGAAAGCCGCTTCCGCGAAGACCTGCTGTATCGCCTGAACGTCATCACCCTGCACCTGCCGCCCCTGCGCGAGCGCAGTGAAGACATCCTGACCCTGGCCGACCGCTTTCTCGCCCGCTTCGTCAAGGAATACTCCCGTCCTGCCCGTGGTTTCAGTGACGAAGCCCGCACCGCCCTGCTCAACTACCGCTGGCCTGGCAACATTCGTGAACTGCGCAACGTGGTGGAGCGGGCCAGCATCATCTGCCCGCAGGAACGCGTGGAAATCAGCCACCTGGGCATGGGCGAGCAGCCCGCAGGCAATGCCCCGCGCGTAGGCGCCGCGCTGAGCCTGGATGAGCTGGAGCGCGCCCACATCGGCGCGGTGCTTGCCGCCAGCGACACCCTGGACCAGGCGGCCAAGACCCTGGGGATCGATGCCTCCACCCTGTACCGCAAACGCAAGCAGTACAATCTATGAGGTGGCCACCCATGAAGCTGCGCACGCGGCTGTTCCTCAGCATTTCGGCGCTGATCACCGTGGCCCTGCTCGGGCTGCTGCTGGGCCTGGTCAGCGTGCTGCAGATGGCCACAGTGCAACAGCGACTGGTCCGCGATACCACCCACGCCCTGGAAGTAGGGTTGAAGCTGCGCCAGAACCTTGGCGAACAGTTGACCCTGATCCTCGATGACCAGACCGCCCCGGAGAACCTGCGGCTGCTGCAGGACAACTTCCAGACCCTGCTCAACCAAGGGCTGGAACAAGACGGCGAGCGCACTGGCTTCAGCAAAGCCAGCAGCAACTACCAGGCGTTCCTCCAGGCCTACCGCGACAGCCCGGCGCCCGCCCGCAGCATGGGCGTTGAGCAACCATTGGGCGCGGCGTTCAACCAGGTCCGCACCGACCTGATCGATTCCCACAAGCAGGCCCTGGAATACATCACCCGCAGCGAGGAGCACACCCGCGACCACGCCCTGCTGGTCAGCGGCGTACTTGGCCTGATGGGCCTGGTGGTGCTGGTGCTGGGCTTCATTACCGCACACAACATCGCCCGGCGCTTCGGCCAGCCGATCGAAGCCTTGGCCAAAGCCGCCGACCAACTCGGCAAGGGCAATTTCGACGTCACCCTGCCGGTCACCCAGGCCACCGAACTGAACCAGCTGACCCGTCGCTTCGGCCTGATGGCCGATGCCTTGCGCAAGCACCAGGCCACCAACGTCGATGAACTGCTGGCCGGCCAGCAACGCTTGCAGGCCGTACTGGACAGCATTGACGATGGCCTGCTGATCATCGATCGCCAGGGCCGACTGGAGCACCTCAACCCGGTGGCGCAGCGCCAGCTGGGCTGGACCGACAGCCGTGTGGGCAGCAGCCTGGCCGAAGCCCTGCAGCGCCCGGAGCTGGAACAACAGCTACGCCAGGTACTGCGCGGCGGCAACCTCGACCGCCAGCCGGACGACCTGAGCATCGAGGTCGATGACGAAACGCGCCTGCTCGCCTACAGCCTGACCCCGGTCAGCCACCCGCAAGGGCCGATCCTCGGTGCGGTGATGGTGCTGCACGATGTAACCGAGCAGCGAGCCTTCGAACGCGTGCGCAGCGAGTTCGTGCTGCGCGCCTCCCACGAGCTGCGCACCCCGGTGACCGGCATGCACATGGCCTTCGGTCTGTTGCGCGAGCGGCTCACGTTCCCGCCCGAGGCGCGCGAGCATGACCTGCTGGAAACCATCGGCGAGGAAATGCAGCGCCTGACACAGTTGATCAACGACCTGCTCAACTTCAGCCGCTACCAGAGCGGGATGCAGAAGCTCGACCTGGCCCCCTGCGCCATCGACGAGCTGCTGGAGCGTGTACAACGGCGCTTTGCCGAGCCAGTGGCGCACAAGCAGATCGAGTTGATCACGGAGCTGGAGCCGCCGCTACCGCGTATCCAGGCCGACGTCGCCCAGCTCGACCGGGTGCTGGACAACCTGGTGCATAACGCCATCCGCCATACCGCCAGTGGCGGGCGTATCCGCCTGCATGCACGACGGCATGCGGAGCGGGTGATCATCAGTGTCGAGGACAACGGCGAGGGCATTGCCTACGGGCAGCAGGGGCGCATCTTCGAGCCCTTCGTGCAGGTAGGGCGCAAGAAAGGCGGCGCGGGGCTGGGGCTGGCGTTGTGCAAAGAGATCGTACAGCTGCATGGCGGGCGCATGGGCGTGTTTTCCCGACCGGGGCAGGGGACCCAGTTCTACATGGCGCTGCCGGTCTGAATGTTGCCTGTCCCGACCTCATCGCCGGCAAGCCAGCGCCCATAGAACTGCACATTACTCATTGAATTAGCAGGGCCTCTGTGGGAGCGCAGCCCAAAGGGCTGGGTGATCTCCCACAGGTACCGCACTCAATGCTCAACCCGCCGCGGCAGCCGTCCGCGGGTAACCAGTTCGGCAAACTGCCGGGCATTCAGTGGCCGGGCAAACAGCCAGCCCTGGCCATAATTGACCCCTTCGCTGTTCAGCAGCACCGCCTGATCTTCACACTCGATGCCTTCGGCAATCACCCGCAGGTGCAAGTCATGAGCCATGCGGATGATATGCGGGGCAACACCGCTGCTGGCGGCGTCATGCCCCAGGGCGTCGATAAAGGCCTTGTCGATCTTCAGGCAATCCACCGGCAGGGTCTGCAGGTAGGCCAGGCTGCAATAACCCGTACCGAAGTCGTCGATCAGCACCTGATGCCCCACCGCGCGCAGCGCCTGCAGGTTGTCGCGGGCCACCACCACGTCGATCAGGCCGCGTTCGGTCACTTCGAAGGCAATCTGGCTGGCCGACACCCGGTGCAAGGCCAGCAAGCGCGCCGCCACCCGGCCAATGCGCGGCACCATCACATCGCAGGCTGCCAGGTTCACCGAAATGTACAAGTTGGGGTGTGAGCGCAGCAGTTGCCCTAGCTGTTCCAGCAAACGCTGCAGGACAAAGTCAGTGATCTGGCGAATCTGCCCGGTGTTTTCCGCCAACGGAATGAACAGGTCCGGGCTGGTCAGGGTGCCGTCCGGGCGGCGCCAGCGCACCAGGGCCTCAGCCCCCACACAGCGCCGGCTGTCGAGTTCGAAGATCGGCTGGTAGAGCACCTGCAGCTCGCCACGGCGCAAGGCATTCTGCAACTCGGAGCTCATCGACCGCCGCTGCAGGATCAGCTGCAGTACCAGCCAGCCGATGCAACAGGCCGCCAGCACACTGCCGGGGAACAGCAGCCAGAGCATGCCGTTCATCCTCAACGGCAGGCTCGCCCGCGGGGCAATCAGCACCAACTGGTAGTCCGGTGACTTGGTCGGCATGCGGTAGATCAGGCGGTCGCTGAGTTCGAGCAGCGACTTGTGGCTTGTCGACCAGGCCGAGGGCGGCGGCCATACCTGCGGCGGGCCCAGTACGGGGATGGCCCGGGTGCCGTTGTCCAGCACCACCACCAGGCTGCCGCCCGGGGGCAGGTCGACCACATCGGTCAGGTGCCCACGGGAGGTGGAGACCACGAACTTGCCCCGGCCCAGCATCAGCGCGGCCAGGTTCTCGTTCGGCTCGGTTGTGGTGTTCAGCCAGTAGCTGTAGGTCGGACCCTGAATGTCGGGGACCCGCAAGGGTTCGAACGCCCGCTCATCACCGCGGTTGGAACAGACAACATCACCATCCACGTAGGCTGCTTCATAAATGAAGCGTGAACTCAGGCCTACCTGCTGCAATGCCGTCAGCATCGCCGGGCTGCAGCCGCGCAAGGGCTGCGCCTGCAACAGGTCGACCCCTTCGCGCAACTGGCCGAACACCTGCTCGAGGCGTTCGAGAAAGCGCTCGCCCTGGGCGTTCATCTGTGCACTTTCGCTTTGCTTCATCTGTTGCAGGGCAATGCCGATGCTGGCGGATAGCAACAGTGCCGCGCTGGCCAGTGCTGCCAATGTGGCGAGCATCCAGGGACGGTAAAAAATTTGGCGCAGCAACGCGATGAGGGCTGACATCGAAGGCATCCAGTTGATAACTAAGGTATAGCAACTGAATCAGGAATCACCTTCGCCGTTTGGCGCTTCGCAGCAGCCTTCGCCGGCCCTTGCAGGGGCAACTGTCTTGCTCAGAATCCAACAGCTTGCGCAATCCTTGTGGGAGCTGCGTAGCTGCGATGGACCTCAGCGCATCCGGTTGAGCACCTGCAGCATCGCCGCGGTCTGCGCATCCGGCATGCCATCGAAGCGCTGCGGGCGGAAACGCATCTGGAACGCGGCGATCACATGGCGGGTGGCAACATCCAGTACCCCGGTCTGCTCGATTGCATAGCCAAACCGCGCCAGCTCCTGCTGATACCAGCCAACGCTCGGCGGGTTGACGCTGAAATAAGCCTGCTGCTGTGCCACGGCATTGGCATTCGGCCAGACACCCAGCCCGGCGTCGGCCAGGCGCTTCCACGGGAACAGCGGCCCCGGGTCCAGCTTGCGCAGCGGCGCGATATCGCTGTGGCCAATAATGTGCCGTGGCTCGATGTTGTTACGTTTGACGATGTCCTTGAGCAGCGCGATCAGCGCCTGGACCTGCGCTTCGCTGTAAGGGTGCCAGACCCGGCCATTCGGCGTGTCGGTAAAACCCGGGTTGACGATTTCGATACCGATGGAAGAAGAGTTCAGCCAGGTCCGCCCCTGCCACTGGCTATCACCGGCATGCCAGGCACGGCGGCTTTCATCCACCAACTGGTAGACCGTGGCCGGGCCGTCACCAATCAGGTAATGGCTGCTGACTTCGCCACGGGTCAGGAGCGCCAGGGAACGCTCCAGCGAAGCATTGGTGTAGTGCAGAACAACGAACTGGATGCGGTTGTCCTGGTTGGCCGAAGGGTGGCTACGGTCGATGCGCAGGCCCGTCGAGCAACCGGCGACAGACAACAGCAGGAAGGAAATCAGGGTTTTCTTAAGCGTGGAAAGCACGTCAGTGGCCTCAGCGTATGAGCGCTACAGTATAACGTGCTCCCCAAGGGCCGTGCTTGCCACGAGTCAGCGGCTGCCGGCTATGCCTGCTCGACGCGATTGCGCCCCAACTCCTTGGCCCGGTACAGCGCCGCATCGGCGCGCTTGAGCACCTGGTCGCCGCGCTCGCCGGAACGGAATGCACCCAGGCCGATGGACGTGGTGATCACTACCCGTTCGCCCTTGAAGTGGAACGGGCACGCCTCGACCACAGCCCGCAGCTCCTCGGCTACCTGGGCGGCTGTTGCCGGAGAAGTCTGCGGCATCAGCAGGACAAACTCCTCGCCGCCAAAACGGGCGATGAAGTCGTCGCCGCGCAGGCGCTTGCGCAACTGGTCGGCGACGATCTTCAGCACCTTGTCCCCAGCCAGGTGCCCATAGCTGTCGTTGATACGCTTGAAATGGTCCAGATCGAGGATCGCCATCGCCAGATGACCGCCGTGCGCCTGCCATTCGCGTATTTCGCGCTCGACCCGCTCGCTCCAGGCCGCACGATTGGGCAGGCCGGTAAGGGGATCGAGCAGGGCCTTCTGGCGTTGCTCTTCCAGGTGCTCGCGGTAGCCGAGCGCCTCCTGCTCCATGTTCGCCACCCGCTCTGACAGCCCTTGCAGGCGCCCGGCCAGCTCCTGCTCGCGGCGATCACGCTCGTGCTTGTGCTCGTCCATGGTCACCAGCAGGCCTTCCAGGCGGTTTTCCAGAATGTGCTTGAGGCTGTCCACATCGGCGGCACCTTGCACACTGCTCTGCAGCCCATCGACGTGCTCACGCAATTGGGTATCCAGCTCGCGGGCGGCCGAGCTGTTGTCGGCATGACCGGCGCTGGCCTCGTGCAGGTGACTCTGGAAGCCTTCCAGGCGTTCGTTTAGCTGCTGCAGGTAGGTTTCGAATTCGTGCTGGCCGCTGTCGGTAATCGCCAGCATGAGCACGGCCAGGTCATCCAGCACCGGGATCAGCTCATACCAGTTCAAGCCGCGGGCGACCCGTTCGCGCATGTTCAGCGCCTGGGCCTTGTGTCGCTCCGGCAGGCTGAGGTCATCGAGCAGGCCGATCAGGGTTTGTTCGATGTGCGCAGCAACCTGGCTGTAGGGCGGCTCCACCGCGTAGGGCAGGGCATAGGGGCCGTCTTCGCCGAAGCTTTCTTCGAGTGTTTGTGCCGGTCCTGCTTCAGCCGGCGGCTCGCTGGCGGCAGCCTCCGGTGCTGGCGCGTCGTCCGGTAGCGGCTGCGGCAGCGGGGCTGGCACCAGTTCGGCGATTGCGATCAGCGCCGGGCCAGTGGCCTCCAGCTCGGGCTCAGGCGCTACGGGCACCTCGACAATAGAAGCTGAAGCGGCTGGCAGCGGCTGTAGCGCATCCACGTCGTCGGCATCGACCCTGCCCGGCGCCGCCAAGGGCTGCGTCTCGGCAACAGGCGCCACCACAAGGGCTGGCTCGCCTTGCGCGTCATCCTCGCGGCTGCCGAACAAACGCTGCAAGAAACCGGGCCGGGCGTCTTCCCCCGACTTGCCCAGAGCTGACAGCGCGCGGCCCTGCAAGCCACTCAACTCACCCAGCAACGGTGGCAGGTCGCGGGACTGGGCCACGCCGCCGTCGAGCCTCTTCGCCAGTTTTTTCAACGGCCGCGAGACATCGTTTGGCAGCGGCAGGCCTTGCAGTTGAGCGACCAGCGCGACCAGCGCATCGCTGACTTGGTTCATGCGGGTTTCCCGGCGCTGTTCGGAGTCCAGCACCGCCTTCTCAAGGCGCGGAATCAGCCCGGCAAGGCCGGCGTCCATGTTGTCGCTGCGGATGACCTCGCGCATTTCCTTCATGCACTGGTCCACCACCTTGTCACTGCCTTCGGCAGCCAGGGTGCTGCGTACCAGGCCGCGGCGCAGCAGGTCGAGGCGGGCGTCCCAGCGGCGCTCGAGCCTTTCCTGCTGCTCGATGCTTTTCAGGTATTTTTCTTTCCAGCGCTCAGCGTCTTCAGTCATGCCCGGGTCCGCAAACGGTGATGGCAATTAGCTCAGGACCGGCAGCGTATCCACAGTCAATGCATCAGGCAATCGAATCTCGACAGCAACGGGAAGGTGGTCCGATATTGGCTGCGCCAGCACCTCGACACGCTCCAGCGTTAGGCTTGGGCTGAGCAGGATGTGGTCCAGGCAACGCTGTGGGCGCCAGCTGGGGAAGGTGGCCTCGACTTGCGGGGCAATCAGGCCCAGGTCGCGCAACGGCGAGTGCTCCAGCAGGTCGCTGGCATGGGTGTTCATGTCGCCCATCAGTACCTGGTGGCGGTAACCGCCAATCAGTTCGCGGATGTAGCCCAACTGCAGGGCGCGGGTCTTGGCGCCGAGGGCCAGGTGCATCATCACTACGATCAGCGCATTTTCGCCCTCGCCAAAACGCACCAGGATTGCACCACGCCCAACCGGGCCAGGCAACGGGTGGTCCTCGAGCAACTGCGGCTTCAGGCGGCTGAGCACGCCATTGCTGTGCTGGGCAAAACGCCCAAGGTTGCGGTTGAGCTGCTGGTACCAGTAGGGGAAGGCGCCCAGGTGGGCCAGGTGCTCGACCTGGTTGACGTAGCCCGAGCGCAGGCTGCCGCCATCGGCCTCCTGCAAGGCCACCAGGTCGAAGTCGCCCAGTAGTTGGCCAATCTTCTGCAGGTTGCCGGCACGCCCGTTGTGCGGCAGCAGGTGCTGCCAGCTGCGGGTCAGGTAATGCCGGTAGCGCTCGGTGCTGATGCCCACCTGGATGTTGAAACTGAGCAGCCGCAGGCGACCATCCTCGGGCAGGCCAGGGGCCCGCAGGTGATGTTCGTTGACCTGCGGCTGGTGCAGGCCAATGCCACGCGCGGTCCGGAAGCGGCGCATGGGTTACGCCGCTTACTTAGCGGCGCGCTCCTTGGCGATCAGCTGGTCGGCAACATTCAGTACGCCTTCCGGCCCGCCGGCGGTACCCAGGTCGAAGCGATACTTGCCATTGACCACCATGCTCGGTACGCCGGTGATCTCGTACTTCTTCGCCAGTTCCTTGGCCTGGTTGACCTGGCCCTTGATGGCGAACGAGTTGAAGGTGGCGAGGAACTTGTCCTTGTCCACGCCCTGAGTGGCGAGGAAGTCAGCCATGTCCTTCGGGTCGGTCAGGCGCTTGCGCTGGTTCTGGATGGCATCGAACACCGCGGCATGCACCTTCTGCTCGACGCCCATGGCTTCGAGGGTCAGGAACATCTGGCCGTGTGCATCCCATGGGCCGCCGAACATGGCTGGCACGCGCTTGAAGTTGACGTCCTTCGGCAGTTTCTCGACCCATGGGTTGATGGTCGGCTCGAAGTGATAGCAGTGTGGGCAGCCGTACCAGAACAGCTCGACCACTTCGATCTTGCCAGGCACGGAAACCGGAACAGGGTTGCTCAGCTCGAGGTATTCCTTGCCAGCGACAGGCTCGGCGGCCTGGACGGCAGTCATACCGAATACGCTGGCAGCGACCAGCGCGGCGCTGAGAATCAGTTTACGCATGCTTTACTCCTGAGCAGTCATTGGTCACCACGACGCGACCTGCACTGAGACAGGCCGGGAAGGGCCCGAGTTCGGTAGTGTAACGGCTGCGGACGGAAAAAAGGGCGGTCCGGCCACCCTTTCATCATTGGCCTACAACATTAACTGAAAGTTAATGCGCCGCCTGTAATGGCCCTATCGCCGGCAAGCCGGCTCCCACCTCGACCACATCGACTTCAAGTCATGCGAAGTCCCTGTGGGAGCCGGCTTGCCGGCGATAGGGCCGGTACAGGCTGCCGAAGGCCTCAGTGCAGGCCCTGGATGTAGCTGGCCAGCGCCTCTATGTCATGGTTGCTCAGCTTGCCGGCGATGGTGCGCATGGTCATGGCATCACCATCGTTGGTGCGGTTGCCTTCGCGGAAGTCGGTGAGCTGCTTGGTCACGTACTGCGCATGCTGGCCGCCCAGATGCGGGAAGCCGGCCAGAGCGATGCCCGCGCCGTTCGGCGAGTGGCAGCCGGTGCAGGCAGGCATGCCTTTTTCCAGGTCGCCGCCGTTGAACAGCGCCCGGCCACGTTCGACCAGTTTGGGATCGGCGGCGCCCACACTGCCTTTCTGGCTGGCGAAGTAGGCGGCGATGTCGGCCAGGTCCTGGTCACTGAATGCGGCCAGCATGCCGGTCATCTCCAGCACGGTACGCTTGCCCGACTTGATATCGTGCAGTTGTTTTTCCAGATAGCGCTGGCCTTGACCGGCCAGTTTCGGGAAGTTCGGTGCCAGGCTGTTGCCGTCAGGGTTGTGGCAGGCGCCACAGACGGCCGTCTTGGCCTGGCCGGCGGCGGCATCGCCTTTGACGGGTTGCGCAGCAGTGGCCGCACCTGCAACACCCAGGGTCAACAGCAGACTCACGACTAGTTTGTTCATCAGCTAATCCAACACGGCTAAGGGTGAAATGTTATGTATCGGGACTGCCACTCATCCAAAGGATGACCAAACGGTAGTCCTCGGCACTGCAGTCCATGCACAATCCACGCGGCGGCATAGCCTTGAAACCCTGGGTCACGTGCTTCACCAGTACATCCATGCCCTGCGCCAGCCTTGGCTCCCAAGCTGCCCGGTCACCCTGCCTGGGTGCCTGTGGCAACTGCCCGGTGTGACAGGCCGCACACGTGCGGTTGTACAACACCTCGGGATCCTGTGTAGCCTGTGCGCTGAAAAACGGCAGGAACATACCGACAGCAAGCAGCCATTTCGCCATGCGGAACGACCTTCAGGGTTGGGGGCCGCGCTGCGTTCTGTTGCGCGAGCTATTGTTCGACACCCCATGCCCGTTCTCCTTCGCCGGGAGAATGAGCACACAAAAACTGGGGCATTATATACTTCCGCCATCCAAACGGAAACGACACCGCTTGCCGGGCTCGAGCCTAAAGAGTCAGGCAACACCCACATCGGATATCCCATGCAAGTCAAGAACCCCATCCTCGGCCTCTGCCAGAAAGCCAAATTCGCCCTCAGCGCTGCCAAGGTCGAACAATGCCCGGACGACCAGGGTTACGAGGTGGCTTTCGCCGGCCGCTCCAACGCCGGCAAATCCAGCGCCCTCAACACCCTGACTCATGCCAGCCTGGCGCGCACCTCGAAAACCCCCGGGCGCACCCAGCTGTTGAATTTCTTCAGTCTGGACGATGAACGGCGTTTGGTCGACCTGCCAGGCTATGGTTATGCAAAAGTACCGATTCCGCTCAAGCAGCATTGGCAGAAACACCTGGAAGCCTACCTGGGCAGCCGGGAGTGCCTGCGTGGCGTGATCCTGATGATGGACGTGCGCCACCCGATGACCGACTTCGACAAGATGATGCTCGACTGGGCCAAGGCCAGCAGCATGCCGATGCACATCCTGCTGACCAAGGCCGACAAGCTGACCCACGGCGCAGGCAAGAACACCCTGCTCAAGGTGCAGTCGGAAATCCGCAAGGGCTGGGGTGATGGCGTGACCATCCAGCTGTTCTCGGCGCCCAAGCGCCTCGGCGTGGAGGAGGCCTACCGGGTGCTGGCAGACTGGATGGAGCTGGAAGACAAGCCAGTCATTTGAAGGCTTGCTCGCAACCTGTGGGAGCGGATTTACCCGCTCCCACAAGGCTCTCTACACGTCATAAGTCAAATTCCGGGCAAAAAAAACCCCGGACTTCGTATGGGGAGGGGGAAGTTCGGGGTCCAAGTCCGGACCGCTAGGGCGGGGTCCAGATATCTGCCAACACTTAACACAACATAGGAGCATCGAAAGGCTTCACCAGCCATTCAGTTACTCTGAGTTCCGCTTCACCGGTTTAGTTCCAACGGTCTGAAAACTATTTGCGATAGTTTCATGAAACCTCAGCACCACTGGCACTGAGCGGGTACCAGGATCCGCATCCCTACTTCACGGATCCTACACAGCCTGCCCCGCTCGATCAGTGAGCTTCGTCCCAATTCGCGCCGATTCCTGCCTCGACCAGCAGCGGTACATCCAGCTGCGCAGCCCGGCTCATGTGCTGGCGAATTTCATCTTTTACCTGCTCCACCAGGTCCTCGCGCACTTCCAGCACCAGTTCGTCGTGCACTTGCAGGATCACCCGGGCATCCAGCCCGCTCGCGCTCAGCCAGTTATCCACATTGACCATGGCCCGCTTGATGATGTCGGCCGCCGTGCCCTGCATCGGCGCGTTGATCGCCGTGCGCTCGGCGCCTTTGCGCAAGGCCGGGTTCTTGGCATTGATATCCGGCAGGTACAGGCGGCGGCCGAACAGGGTTTCGACAAAGCCTTGCGCCGCCGCCTGGGCGCGGGTGCGCTCCATGTAGGCCAGCACGCCCGGGTAGCGGGTGAAGTAGCGGTCGATGTAGTCCTGCGACTGCTTGCGGTCGACACCGATCTGCTTGGCCAGGCCAAAGGCGCTCATGCCGTAGATCAGGCCGAAGTTGATGGCCTTGGCGCTACGGCGCTGGTCGCTGGTGACGTCGGCCAATGCCACGCCGAACACTTCCGCCGCCGTGGCACGGTGCACGTCCAGGTCATTGCGGAAGGCATGCAGCAAGCCTTCGTCCTTGGCCAGGTGAGCCATGATGCGCAACTCGATCTGCGAGTAGTCCGCTGCCAGCAGCTTGTAGCCGGGGCTGGCAATGAAGGCCTGGCGGATACGCCGGCCTTCGGCCGTACGGATCGGGATGTTCTGCAGGTTCGGATCGCTCGACGACAGCCGGCCGGTGGCCGCCACCGCCTGCTGGTAAGAAGTGTGGATACGCCCGGTGCGCGGGTTGATCTGCCCCGGCAGCTTGTCGGTGTAGGTGCTCTTGAGCTTGCTCAGGCTGCGGTACTGCATCAGTACCTCTGGCAGCGGGTAACCTTGCTCGGCCAGTTCGTCGAGCACAGCTTCTGCGGTGGATGGCTGGCCCTTGGTGGTCTTGCTCAGCACCGGCATGCCCAGCTTGTCGTAAAGGATCGCGCCCAGCTGCCTGGGCGAGCCAAGGTTGAACTCCTCACCGGCCAGCTCATAGGCGCGCTGCTCCAGCTCGGCCATCTTCACCCCCAGCTCACCGCTCTGCACCTGCAGCAGCGCGGCATCGACCAACGCCCCCTGGCGCTCGATCCTGGCCAGCACCGGCACCAGCGGCATCTCGATGTCCATCAGCACCGGCTGCACGCTCGGCGTCTGCGCCAGGCGCGCCTGCAGTGCGTGGTGCAGGCGCAGGGTGATGTCGGCGTCTTCGGCGGCGTAGGGGCCGGCCTTGTCCAGATGGATCTGGTTGAAGGTCAGCTGCTTGGCGCCCTTGCCGGCGATGTCCTCGAAGGCGATGGTGGTATGGTCGAGGTACTTCTGCGCCAGGCTGTCCATGTCGTGACGGGTGGCGGTAGAGTTCAGCACGTACGACTCGAGCATGGTGTCGTAGGCCACGCCGCGCATTTCGATGGCGGGGGAGCCGTTGGCGAGGATGTTGATATCGTACTTGGCGTTCTGCCCGACCTTGGCCTTGGCCGGATCCTCCAGCAGCGGCTTCAGCGCCAGCAGCACGGCGGCGCGGTCCAGTTGAACCGGCGCCCCTTCATAGTCATGGGCCAGCGGCACATAGGCCGCTTCATGCGGCTCGACGGCGAACGACAGGCCGACCAGCTGCGCCTGCTGGGCGTCCAGGCCGGTGGTCTCGGTGTCGAAGGCGAACAGTGGCGCCTGGCGCAGCTTCTCCAGCCAGACGTCGAGACGGGCCTGGTCGAGGATGGTTTCGTACCTGGGCTCGGCCTTGGCCGCCGGCTCCGCGACCGGCGCGATGTCGTCACCGGCCTTGGCGGCGTCGCGCTGCACTTCGGCGATCCAGCTCTTGAACTCCATCTCGGTGTACAACGCCAGCAACGCTTCACGGTCCGGCTCGCCGCACACCAGGGCATCTACTTCGATGTCCAAGGGCACATCGACCTTGATGGTAGCCAGCTCATAAGACAGGAACGCCGCGTCGCGGTGTTCTTCCAGCTTGGCCGGCAGGGTCTTGGCGCCGCGAATGGCCAGCGTCGGAACCTTGTCCAGGTTGGCGTACAGGTCGCTGAGGCCACCGCCGATGCCGGTCAGCAGGCCCACAGCGGTTTTTTCGCCCACACCCGGCACGCCGGGAATGTTGTCGACCTTGTCACCCATCAGGGCCAGGAAGTCGATGATGTGTTCCGGGCCGACACCAAATTTCTCGTGCACGCCAGCCACGTCCAGCACGCTTCCGGTCATGGTATTGACCAAGGTAATGTGCCCGTCCACCAGCTGCGCCATGTCCTTGTCACCGGTCGAGATGATTACCGGCCGGCCCAGGGCTGCACTGCTGCGCGCCAGGGTACCGATCACGTCGTCGGCCTCGACCCCTTCGACGCACAACAGCGGGTAGCCCAGCGCCTTGACACTGGCATGCAGTGGCTCGATCTGCACCCGCAGGTCGTCCGGCATGCTCGGGCGGTTGGCCTTGTACTCGGCGAACATGGCATCGCGGAAGGTGCCACCCTTGGCGTCGAACACCACCGCGAACAGGCTGTCGGGGTATTGCTTGCGCAGGCTCTTGAGCATGTTCAGCACCCCCTTCACCGCGCCGGTCGGCATGCCCTTGGAGGTGGTCAGCGGCGGCAGCGCGTGGAAGGCGCGGTACAGGTAGGAGGAACCGTCCACCAGGACGAGGGGCGCTTGGCTCATGAGCAGAATCAACCTTTTCGACGGGTCCGGCGCTAGAATAGCCAGAATCATTGACGACAAAGGGACAAGGTTATCATGCGTACACTCAATCGCCTGTTACTGCTCGGTCTGTTGGCAACCATGCCAGTCGTCACCCTGGCGGCGGACGACGCCCCCTCGGCCGATCCCGAGGTGACCATTCGCACGGAAGGCGACAAAACCATCCAGGAGTACCGGCAGAACGGGTTCCTGTATGCGATCAAGATCACGCCGAAAAACGGCAAGCCTTATTTCCTGGTACGCGCCGATGGCTCTGATGGCAATTTCATTCGATCCGACCAGCCGGACATGCTGATTCCGTCCTGGAAGATCTTCGAGTGGTAATCTGACGCGCACCGTTCACATCAACCCGGCACTTCCCGGCGGAAGTGCCCGTATGGGCAAATTTTCATCATGTCAGTTTTCACCCCCGTGACCCGGCCTGAGCTGGAAACCTTTCTGGCACCGTACGCGCTGGGTCGTCTGCTCGATTTCCAGGGCATCGCCGCCGGCACCGAGAACAGTAATTTCTTCGTCAGCCTCGAACAGGGGGAGTTCGTCCTGACGCTGATCGAGCGTGGGCCCAGCGAGGACATGCCGTTCTTCATCGAACTGCTTGACACCCTGCACGCGGCCGACATGCCGGTGCCCTATGCGATACGTGACCGCGATGGCCATGGCCTGCGCGAACTGTGCGGCAAGCCGGCACTGTTGCAACCAAGGCTGTCGGGCAAACACATCAAGGCACCGAATGCCCAGCACTGCGCCCAGGTCGGCGAGCTGCTGGCGCACATTCACCTGGCCACCCGCGAGCACATCATCGAGCGCCGCACCGACCGCGGCCTGGACTGGATGCTGGCCTCGGGTGCCGAACTGCTGCCGCGCCTTAGCGCCGGGCAAACCGCGCTGCTGCGGCCGGCGCTGGATGAAATCAGCGCGCACAAGGCACAGATCCTGGCCCTGCCACGGGCCAACCTGCATGCCGACCTGTTCCGCGACAACGTGATGTTCGAAGGCACTCACCTGACCGGCGTGATCGACTTCTACAACGCCTGTTCCGGGCCGATGCTGTATGACATCGCCATCACCGTGAACGACTGGTGCCTGGATGAACACGGTGCGATCGATGTGCCTCGCGCCCAGGCACTGCTGGCGGCCTATGCGGCGCTGCGGCCGTTCACCGCGGCCGAAGCCGAGCTGTGGCCAGAGATGTTGCGGGTAGGCTGCGTGCGCTTCTGGCTGTCGCGCCTGATTGCAGCGGAATCGTTTGCCGGGATGGACGTGATGATCCACGACCCGAGCGAGTTCGAAGTGCGTTTGGCACAGCGCCAGCAGGTGGCCTTGCACCTGCCTTTCGCCCTCTAGAGACCGCGTCTGCTTGTTCGCGGGTGAACCCGCTCCCACAGGTACGGTGACAGGCGTGAGGCTGGCGCTATCCCTGTGGGAGCGGGTTTACCCGCGAAGAGGCCGGCACAGGCTACAGCTGCTCCAGGCACCCCGCCAGATCACCACCCAGCTTCTCCAGCAAGCGCTCATAGCCCTTGCCATCCACCGGATCGTTACCGCCCAGGGCATCCAGTTCGGCCAGGCGCACCGGCAGCCCGGCGGTCAAGGTCTCGGCCAGCCGCGGCCGCAGCGGCGGTTCGCTGAACACACAGGTCTTGCCCACTTCCTGCAGGCGCTTGCGCATGGCTGCCACGTGCTGAGCACCCGGCTGCACCTCGGAGGCCACGCTGAACACCCCGGTGTGCTTCAGGCCATACTCGGCCTCGAAATAGTCGAACGCTTCGTGGAACACGAAGTACGGCTTGCCGGCAATCCCGGCTACCCGTGCCTTGATCCGCCCATCCAGTGCATCCAGGCGTTCGTCGAAGGCCTTCAGGTTGCTCTGGTAGCGCGCCGCATTGACCGGGTCGATTTGTGCCAGGTCAGCCGCCATTTTCGCTGCGATTACCCGCGCGTTGACCGACGATAGCCACAGGTGCGCGTCCAGGCTGCCTGGGCGGTGATCGTGGTCATGGTCGTCGTGGTCTTCTTCCTCATGGGAATGGCTGTCCTCGCCAAAGTGCCGCAGCTTCATGCCCGGTAGCGCCTGCACGGCCACCGTCGGCTTGCTGCGATTGCCCAGAACCCGCGGCAGGAAGCCCTCCATGGCCGGGCCGATCCAGTACAGCAGGTCGGCATCGCCCACCCGCCGTACGTCTGACGGGCGCAGCGCGTAGTGATGCGGCGAGGCGCCCGGCGGCAGCAACACCTCAGGGCTGCCAACTCCGTCCTGCACGGCGGCGGCAATCTGCTGCAGGGGTTTGATACTGGTCAGCACGCGCACATCGGCCTGGGCGGAAAATGCGATGAAAGCGACAAAAAGGACTAGGAATCGGGACACGGTGAATACTCGAGTCGTCAGAAACAGGTAACATAATAACGTCTCCATCCAGAACCGTCGCTGCCCATGTCCATCACGCCGCTGGCCAACCGTCCTCACGATCACTCCCATTGCGTACACAGCGCACTGGCTGAAGCCGACGCCTTGTGCACCCGCCAGGGCCTGCGCCTGACCGCGCTGCGCCGTCGAGTGCTGGAACTGGTGTGGCAGAGCCACAAGCCGCTGGGCGCCTACGACATCCTCGCCGTGCTCAGTGAGCAGGACGGCCGCCGCGCCGCCCCCCCCACGGTATACCGCGCCCTGGACTTCCTGCTGGAAAACGGCCTGGTGCACCGCATCGCCTCGCTCAACGCCTTCATCGGCTGCAGCCACCCGGAGCACCTGCACCAGGGCCAGTTCCTGATCTGCCGGGCCTGCCATGTGGCCATCGAGCTGGAACAGGACAGCATCAGCGAAGCCATCATCAGCAGCGCCAAGGGCGTAGGCTTCACGGTCGAGACCCAGACTGTGGAAGTGGTCGGCCTGTGCAGCAATTGCCGGAGCGCGGCATGAGCGATGCACTGATCCGCCTGGAGCAGGTCGGCGTCAGCTTCGGCGGCGAGGCGGTGCTCGACAGCATCGACCTGTCGGTCGCACCCGGCCAGATCGTCACCCTGATCGGCCCGAACGGGGCGGGTAAGACCACCCTGGTGCGCGCCGTGCTCGGCCTGCTCAAGCCGCACCGCGGCAAGGTATGGCGCAAGCCGAAACTGCGCATTGGCTACATGCCACAAAAAATCCAGGTCGATGCCACGCTGCCGCTGTCGGTGCTGCGGTTCTTGCGCCTGGTGCCCGGTGTAGACCGCGCGGCAGCCTTGTCGGCGTTGCAGGAAGTGGGCGCCGAGCAGGTCATCGACAGCCCGATCCAGACCATTTCCGGCGGTGAGATGCAGCGCGTGCTGCTGGCCCGCGCCTTGCTGCGTGAACCCCAGTTGCTGGTGCTCGACGAGCCGGTGCAGGGCGTTGACGTGGTCGGCCAGACCGAGTTGTACAACCTCATTACCCGCCTGCGCGACCGCCACGGCTGCGGCGTGCTGATGGTTTCCCACGACCTGCACCTGGTAATGAGCGCCACCGACCAGGTGGTGTGCCTGAACCGCCATGTGTGCTGCTCAGGCCACCCCGAGCAGGTCAGCGGCGACCCGGCATTCGTCGAGCTGTTCGGCCAGACCGCAGCACCCAGCCTGGCCATCTACCACCACCATCACGACCACAGCCACGACCTGCACGGCTCGGTGGTCGCCCCTGGCACCCATGTTCACGGAGCGCACTGCAAGCATGGCTGATTTTCTTCTCTACGCCCTGCTTGCCGGTTTGTCCCTGGCGCTGGTGGCCGGCCCACTAGGCTCCTTCGTGGTGTGGCGGCGCATGGCCTATTTTGGCGACACCCTGTCCCACGCCGCCCTGCTCGGCGTGGCCCTGGGCTTTGCCCTGGACGTCAGCCCGGCGCTGGCAGTAACCGTGGGCTGCCTGTCGCTGGCGATCTTGCTGGTGACCTTGCAGCAACGCCAACCGCTGGCCTCCGACACCCTGCTCGGTATCCTCGCCCCCAGCACCTTGTCGCTGGGCCTGGTGGTGCTGAGCTTCATGCACGACGTGCGCATCGACCTGATGGCCTACCTGTTCGGCGACCTGCTGGCCATCAGCACCACCGACCTGGCCTGGATACTCGGCGGCAGCGCGCTGGTCCTGCTGCTGCTCGCGGTGCTGTGGCGGCCTTTGCTGGCAGTCACTGTGCACGAGGAGCTGGCCATGGTCGAAGGCCTGCCGGTAGCCGGCCTGCGCATGGCGCTGATGCTGCTGATCGCGGTGGTGATTGCCGTGGCCATGAAGATCGTCGGCGTGCTGCTGATCACCTCGCTGCTGATCATCCCCGCAGCTGCAGCGCAGCGTCACGCCCGCTCTCCCGAGCAGATGGCCCTGGGCGCCAGCCTGCTGGGCGTGACCGCGGTATGCGGCGGCCTGGCCATGTCCTGGTTCAAGGACACCCCCGCCGGCCCGTCGATCGTGGTCTGCGCGGCGGTGCTATTCTTGCTGAGCCTGGCCCTGCCCAAACGTTGAAAAACAGGGCGCGTGAAGGCGCGCCCTGCAACCTTTTCGCACGTAAAGGGTCTGTAAGACTTGTTTTCGAGCGTGCGCACCTGGGTGTAGACTTGCTCGCTTTTTGCGCAAATAGAGAGTCGCAGGAATGAAGCCGTTCGCCTCCCGTTATCTGCTTGTTGCCGCGTTTTCCCTGTTCCTGGCCGCGTGTACCAGCGCGCCGGTCGAACAGGCCACCGCACCTGCCCAAGCCGATGCCTGGCAGCAGTTGCAACAGAACATCGCCAGCAACGAGCTGGCCACCGCCGAAGACCAGCTGGCAGCCCTGCAGGCCCAGGCGCCCGATGATGCGCGCCTGGAGCAATACCAGCGCCAGCTCGCCGAAGCCTACCTGCAACGCAGCCAGATCTTCCTGCAAAAGGGTGATGTGAACGCTGCGGCCACCGCCCTGGCCCGTGCCCGCGCGCTGATGCCACAGGCCCCGGCGGTGACCGGTGGCGACGCCGTGACCCAGGCGCGCAAGGCCGAGCTGGAGAAGGCTGAAGCGGCGTTGAAAGCGGCCGAGGCCAAGCCCAAGGCGCGCATCATTGACCCGACCGCTCCCAGCACCGTAGTGGCTTTGAAGACCACTGACAGCCGTGCGATGCGCCGCCAGCTGGATGACATTGCCGCCGATGTGGTGAGCTACCAGTGCGAGGTGCTGTTCCAGGTGCCGCGCACCGAGGATGCGCCTTGGCTGAAGACCTTGCTGGAGAAGCGCGTGCGCAAGATCGACAGCGGGTTCGAGCTGAAGCAGAAACATGAGATTCAGCGGTCGTTGCCGGCGCAGGTAGTTCTGGTTCCGCATCAGCAATAGACCTCCTGGGCCCTATCGCCGGTAAGCCAGCTCCCACCTCGACCGCAGCGCTTTCAAGTCTTGTGCAGTACCAGTGGGAGTTGGCTTGCCGGCGATGGGCTGCGAAGCAGCCCCTAGGCCGGCACAGCCTCAGCAGCCGCCTCCCGCTCCCACACCCGATGCCCCTCTACCGTCTTGACAAAGGCATCCACTACTTTTTGCTCATCCCCCAGCAGCAACCCCTTATCCTCCTTGAGCCCCAGGCTCCCCACCAGCTCCTTGGCCAATAGCATCGCCTTCAGGTGCTTGTAGGCTTCCAGCAGGAAATGCTTGGCCAACCCGCTGGCCGCCAGAGCATCGATCGAAGCCTTCCCCCCCGGCACGACAACTCCATCGAACATGATCGAAGGCATCCCCTCCATCGACGCAGCCACCGGCAGTTGCTTGCCATCTGCCGCCTTCACCGGCGCCGAGGTCGGCCCCAGCAGCATCGGCCGGGCACTGTGCGCTTCCAGCGCCTTGACCAGTTTGTCTAAGCTGGCAGCGTCCACGCCATCAGCCACCAGCACGGCAATCTTGCGCCCCTTGATGCCCACCGAACCTGGGTGGTTCATCTGGCTCAAGGCAGGCGACTGCGCCAGTTGCCCCCCCTTCACCTGCACCGTGCCCGCGCTCGGCGCAGGCAGGCCCAGGTTGGCCGCAACCGCCGCCGCCAGCTTCAAGTCGATGTTGGCAAGGATTTCATGCACTTCCCGGGCGCGAATGTGTTCACGCTCCACTTTGCCCAGTTCAAAGCTGTAAGCCTTGATGATGTGCTGCTGCTCGGTCGGGCTCATGCTCTGGAAGAACAACCGCGCCTGCGAGAAGTGGTCGCCGAACGACGCGCTGCGCTGGCGGATCTTGTGCGCATCGATGCGTTCCTGAAAACTCTCGAAACCACCATCCTGGGCGGCAGGTGGGGTTTCCTGCGGCCAGCCGCCATCGATGGAGTTTGGCTCATAAGAAGCGCGCCCCTTGTGCACCACATGCTGATGCAGGGCGTCGCGCTGGTTATTGTGATTGGGAGCGACGGGGCGGTTGACCGGGATCTGATGGAAGTTGGGCCCACCCAGGCGGCTAAGCTGGGTGTCGGTGTAGGAGAACAACCGCCCCTGCAGCAACGGGTCGTTGGTGAAGTCGATGCCTGGTACGATATGGGCCGGGCAGAACGCCACCTGTTCCACTTCGGCAAAGAAGTTGTCCGGGTTGCGGTTCAACACCATCTTGCCCAATGGTGTAACCGGCACCAGCTCTTCCGGGATTATCTTGGTCGGGTCCAGCAGGTCGAAATCGAACTTGTGCTCGTCCGCCTCCGGCACGATCTGTACGCCCAGTTCCCATTCCGGGTAATCGCCCGTCTCGATAGCCTCCCACAAATCGCGACGCTGGAAATCAGCGTCCTTGCCTGCCAGCTTCTGCGCTTCGTCCCATAGCAGGGAATGCACGCCATGGCGCGGTTTCCAGTGGAACTTGACGAAACTGGCCACGCCCTGGGCATTGATCAGGCGGAAGGTATGCACTCCGAAACCTTCCATCATCCGCAAGCTGCGCGGGATCGCACGGTCCGACATTGCCCACATGACCATATGGGCAGACTCCGGGACCAGCGAAACGAAATCCCAAAAGGTGTCATGGGCCGAGGCACCGGTCGGGATTTCGTTGTGCGGCTCCGGTTTAACGGCGTGGACGAAATCGGGGAATTTGATTGCATCCTGAATGAAGAACACCGGCATATTGTTGCCCACCAGGTCGAAGTTACCTTCGTCGGTGTAGAACTTGACCGCAAAACCTCGCACGTCACGCACGGTGTCGGCTGAGCCGCGCGGGCCTTGCACCGTGGAAAATCGCACGAAAACGGGCGTGACTTTCTCCGGGTCCTGCAGGAAGCCTGCCTTGGTCAGCTCGGCGTGGTTGCCATAGCTCTGGAAATAGCCATGCGCTCCCGTCCCTCGGGCGTGCACGATGCGCTCCGGGATACGCTCGTGGTCAAAGTGCGTGATTTTCTCGCGCATGATGAAATCTTCAAGCAGCGAGGGGCCTCGGCCACCGGCCTTCAGCGTGTTCTGATTGTCAGCGATGCGCACCCCCTGATTGGTACGCAGCGCACGGCCTGTGGCATCGCTGCGGTCAGCTTCCAGGCTTTGCAACTTGGCGTTGGTATTGGCCCGGTCCGGAGTCTGGGTGCCGGCGGCCTCGCTGTGCTTTGGCGCGTCCGTGTTCTTGTTGGGCATGGTCGGCTCTCCTCATCAGTCTACAGGCGTGCCCGTTCGGGCTTGTTCAGGTAGTGACCGGAGCGCTTTGCCGAGCGTTCAATCAGAATTACCGGTTGTCGCGATATGCCCGAAGGATTGGTGCATTACGAAATAAATGCTAAGAACAGCTATGGGAAAAGGCTAAAATGCGCGACCCCAGCCAACCGCTGACCCAAATTCCATGCGCCCCACAAGGTTCGCTACGTGATCGAGTTCCAACAGGTACACAAGACCTACCGCGTCGCCGGTAGGGAAATCCCCGCACTGAATCCGACCAGCCTGATCATCGAAGATGGCCAGGTGTTCGGCCTGATCGGCCATTCCGGCGCCGGCAAGAGCACCATGCTGCGCCTGATCAACCGCCTGGAAGAACCTTCCGGCGGCCAGATCATCGTCGATGGCGAAGACGTTACCGCGTTCAACGCCAGCCAGCTGCGCGGTTTCCGCCAGCAGGTCGGGATGATTTTCCAGCACTTCAACCTGCTGGCCTCCAAGACCGTCGCCGACAACGTCGCCCTGCCACTGACCCTGGCCGGCGAGCTGTCGCGCAGCGCAATCGACAAGCGCGTGACCGAGCTGCTGGCCCGTGTCGGCCTTTCCGACCACGCCAGAAAGTACCCGGCGCAGCTGTCCGGCGGCCAGAAGCAGCGCGTCGGCATCGCCCGCGCCCTGTCCACCAACCCGAAGATCCTGCTGTGCGACGAGGCCACCAGCGCCCTCGACCCGCAAACCACGGCCTCGGTCCTGCAATTGCTGGCCGAAATCAACCGTGAGCTAAAACTGACCATCGTGCTGATCACCCACGAAATGGACGTGATCCGCCGGGTCTGCGACCGCGTGGCAGTGATGGACGCCGGCCAGATCGTCGAACAGGGCTCGGTGGCCGAGGTGTTCCTGCACCCGCAGCACCCCACCACCAAGCGCTTCGTCCAGGAAGACGAGCAGGTCGACGAAGGCGAGCAGCGTGACGACTTCGCCCACGTGCCGGGCCGTATTGTGCGCCTGACCTTCCAGGGCGACGCCACCTACGCGCCGCTGCTGGGCACCGTGGCCCGCGAAACCGGTGTGGACTACAGCATCCTCGCCGGGCGTATCGACCGCATCAAGGATGTCCCCTATGGCCAGCTCACCCTCGCCCTGATCGGTGGTGACATGGAAGCGGCGTTCGCCCGCTTCAAGGCAGCTGACGTACATATGGAGGTACTGCGTTGATGGACGCCCTGAGTTTCTTCGCCAACGTCGACTGGGCCGAAATCTGGCTGGCCAGCGTCGATACCATGATCATGCTGTTCGGCTCGCTGTTCTTCACCGTGTTGCTGGGCCTGCCGCTGGGTGTGCTGCTGTTCCTCTGCGGGCCGAAGCAGATGTTCGAGCAGAAGGGCGTGTATGCGCTGCTGTCGCTGGTGGTGAACATTCTGCGCTCGCTGCCGTTCATCATCCTGCTGATCGTGATGATCCCCTTCACCGTGCTGATCACCGGCACCTCGCTGGGTGTCGCCGGTGCCATTCCACCGCTGGTGGTGGGCGCCACGCCGTTCTTCGCGCGCCTGGTGGAAACCGCCCTGCGTGAAGTGGACCGAGGCATCATCGAAGCCACCCAGTCGATGGGCGCCACCACCCGCCAGATCATTACCAACGCACTGCTGCCGGAGGCCCGCCCGGGCATCTTCGCAGCCATTACCGTGACCGCCATCACCCTGGTGTCGTACACCGCCATGGCCGGTGTGGTCGGTGCCGGCGGCCTGGGCGACCTGGCCATCCGCTTCGGCTACCAGCGTTTCCAGACCGACGTGATGGTCGTCACCGTGGTGCTATTGCTGGTACTGGTCCAGGTCCTGCAGAGCGTGGGCGACAAACTGGTCGTGCATTTTTCCCGTAAGTAACCCCAATGGGGTCGGCCCGGCCGACCCGTTCGGGGGCCGTCGCGGCCCTCACAAGGAGTGATCAATGAAGAAGCTGCTTGCTGTTGTCGCCGCTGTCGCGGCCTTCTCGGCCCACGCCGAATCCCTGACTGTTGCCGCTACCCCGGTGCCGCACGCCGAGATCCTCAACTTCGTCAAACCTGCACTGGCGAAAGAAGGCGTAGAGCTGAAAGTCAAGGAATTCACCGACTATATCCAGCCGAACGTGCAGGTTGCCGAAAAGCGCCTGGACGCCAACTTCTTCCAGCACCAGCCATACCTGGATGAGTTCAACAAGGCCAAGGGCACCCACCTGGTGAGCGTGGCCGGCGTGCACATCGAGCCGCTGGGCGTGTACTCGACCAAGCTCAAGAAGCTGGACGAGCTGTCCTCCGGCGCCACCGTGGTCATCCCCAACGACGCCACCAACGGCGGCCGCGCCTTGCTGCTGCTGGACAAGGCCGGCGTGATCAAGCTCAAGGACAACAAGAACATCCTGTCCACCGTGAAGGATGTTGCCGAGAACCCGAAAAGCCTGAAGTTCCGTGAGCTGGAAGCAGCCACCATCCCACGCGTGCTGACCCAGGTAGATGCTGCCCTGATCAACACCAACTACGCGCTGGAAGCCAAGCTGAACCCGGAGAAAGACGCCCTGGCCATCGAAGGCAGCGACTCGCCGTACGTGAACATCCTGGTTGCCCGCCCGGACAACAAGGACTCGGACGCCATGAAAAAACTGGCCGCTGCGCTGCACTCGCCTGAGGTGAAGCAGTTCATCAACGAGAAGTACAAAGGCGCTGTGGTTCCGGCGTTCTAAGCCCACAATCGCGCTGGATTCTTCGCGGGTAAAACCGCTCCCACAGGTACATCGCTAGCCTCAGGCCTTGTGATATCCCTGTGGGAGCGGGTTTACCCGCGAAGCTTTTGAAGCCCCATCAATCCCGCTTTACAAGCCCCGGCAACTGCGCCACCAGCTTCTGGTTGTTGAACGGCGCCCGAATGAACCCGCGCTGACGCCCATCCGGCCCCACAACCGCCAGGTTGCCGCTGTGATCAACGGTATACCCCGGCTTGCTGGTATCGGCCGGAATGAACGGAATGCTCAAGGCATTGGCCAGCTTCTGGGTATCCTCGATCGACCCCGCCACCCCGACGAAATCCTTGTCGAAATACCCCAGGTACTGCTTCAGCTGGTTCGGCGTGTCACGGTTCGGGTCCACGCTCACCAGCACCACCTGCAGCCGCTCGACGGCCTCCTTGGGCAGCTCGCTCTTCACCTGGCGCAGCTGGGCCAGGGTGGTCGGGCAGATATCCGGGCAGTAGGTGTAGCCGAAGAACAGCAGCGACCACTTGCCCTTCAAGTCATCCAGCCGCACCGGCTGGCCGTCCTGGTTGGTCATGGTCACGTCGGCCACGGTACGACTCTGCGGCAGCAGGATGATGCCGGCATCGATCAGCTCGGTGGGGTTCGGCTGGTCTCGGCCATTGAGCACCTTGTTGACGGTCAGGCCCAGGATCAATGCGACCAGGGCAACGAGGATGAAGACGGTTTTCTGGGTTCGGGTCATAGGCTCAGCAACAGGTAGTGGTCGAGGAGCAAGGCGATGAACAGCGCGAACAGGTAGCCGATAGAGTACTTGAAGGTGCCGATCGCCGCGTGCGGCCGGCTGCCACGGTACAACACCCAGGCCCATTGCAGGAAGCGCAGGCCCAGCACCAGGGCACAGGCCAGGTACAGCGGGCCGCTCATGTGGATGGCGTAAGGCAGCAGGCTCACCGCCAGCAATACCAGGGTGTACAGCAGGATGTGCAGCTTGGTGTAGCGCTCGCCGTGGGTCACCGGCAGCATCGGAATATCGGCCTTGGCGTATTCCTCCTTGCGGTGGATGGCCAGGGCCCAGAAGTGCGGTGGGGTCCAGGCGAAGATGATCAGCACCAGTAGCAGAGGCTCGGCGCTGACATGACCACTGACCGCAACCCAGCCCAGCAGCGGCGGGGCGGCGCCGGCCAAGCCGCCGATGACGATGTTCTGCGGCGTGGCACGCTTGAGAAAGCCGGTGTAGAGCACTGCATAGCCGATCAGCGAAGCCAGTGTCAGCCAGGCGGTGAGGGTGTTGGTGAACATCAGCAGCAGCGCCATGCCCAGCAACGCCAGCGCCAAGGCAAACAGCAGCGCTGGCAGCGGCTCGACGCGGCCCTGGGCCACGGGCCGCTTGTGGGTCCGCGCCATCAGTGCGTCGACGCGTCGGTCCACCACATGGTTGACCACCGCCGCACCGCCTGCACACAAGCCGATGCCCAGGTTGCCGAACAGCAGCACGCTCCAGCTGACACCCGCACGGGTGGCGAGGAACATGCCCGCCAGCGAGGTGATCAGCATCAACACCACCACCTTGGGCTTGGTCAGCTCCAGGTAATCACGCCAACTGGCCCGCCGTGCGCTCAGAAACGTCGCCACGAATCATTCCTCATGTGGTGGGAGATGCCCACGCCAGCCACAGGTCGCAGGCGCCAGCCATGGCCGATACCCGCGCGCACCTTGTCGACCACGCGGATGCGGTAGTTCACCAGCACCATGCTCAGCAGCAACAGCGCCCCACCGGCGTTATGTGCCACGGCCACAGCCAGCGGCAGGTGCAGCAGCACATTGCTGATGCCCAGGCCGACTTGCACCAGCAGCGCCAGCAGCACCAGCCGCGCCAGGCCAGGGAGGCCGCAACGGTGCAGCTTCCAGCTGAGCATCAGCAGCACACAAGTCACCAGCAACGCGCCCAGGCGGTGGCTGATATGGATGGCCGTGCGCGCATCACTGTCCAGCTGCCCACCCAGGTAGTTGGGCCCGACGTGCTGGGTCAGGTGGAAACCGTTGCTGAAGTCCGCCGCCGGCCACCACTGGCCGTGGCAGGTGGGCAGGTCGATGCAGGCGACGGCTGCGTAGTTGGCACTGACCCAGCCGCCCAGGGCGATCTGGCCGATCACCACCAGCAAGGCCAGCGCGGCGATCCGGCGCAGGCTCAATGGCAGCTTGGGCAAGGGCGCAAAGGCCCGGGACAGGCGCAGGGACAACAGGAACAACAAGCTCAGGGTAGTGAAACCACCGAGTAGATGCGCAGTGACCACCTGCGGCCACAGCTTGAGAGTGACCGTCCACATGCCGAAGGCTGCCTGGGCCAGCACCACACCCAGCAACAGCAAGGGCAGGCGATAAGGCTGACCATCGCGGGCATGCCGGCGCAGCGCCTGCACGGCGAGCAGGGCGATCACCATCGCCAGGGTGCCGGCGAAATAGCGGTGAACCATCTCGGCCCAGCCCTTGGCGGCTTCCACCGGGTGCTCGGGGAAATGCAGTTCGGCATGGGCCAGCTGCGCTTCGCTCTTGGGCACGCTGATGAAGCCGTAGCAACCCGGCCAGTCGGGGCAGCCGAGGCCAGCGTGGGTCAGGCGGGTATAGGCACCGAGCAGGACGACCAGCAGTGCCAGCAGGGTGGCGAACACAGCAAGGCGGAATCCGGGTCTGGCCATGGCAGGCTCCTAGCCAATGTTGGACAGCTTGAGCAGATGGCGCAGGTCGTCCAGCACATGCTTGCCGTTGACCTTGGCGTCGTAGCGCAGCACCAGGTTGCCGTGCGGGTCGACGATCCACAGCTGCGGGCCGGCCTCGCCGACCTGCTGCAGGTAGCGTTGTGCATCCAGCGGGTAGCGTTGCAGCTGCGGGTACTCGCGGCCGATCAGCGCCTGGTAGTCGGCGCTCAGCGGCTGGGCGGTAGCCAGGGCATGGCTGGCACGGCTGGCATCACGGCCCAGACCGACCTGGATCTGCCGGGCCAGGTACACCAGGCGCTGGCAGTCCTCGGCACACACTTCGGGCGCGCTCACCAGCAGCTGCCAGTGCTCGTCCTGGCCAGTCACGCCAAGATCGGCGCGGCTTTCACCGTTGCCGATCATGGCACCGTGGTAGCTGCGGCCTTCCGGCACCCAGAACTTGAGCTTGTACATGCTGGTGGCCAGGACCATCGGCCCGAGCACCACCAGCAGAATCAGGATCAGCTGCAAACGCCCGCGGGCTCTGGGTTTGCGACGTTCAGGCACTTCCAGTGGAGTGGCGGTGGCCATGGCGTTTCTCCTTGTTGTGGTGCCAGCCGAAGTAGAGGTAGAGCAGTACCAACGCGATTGCCAGGGCAAACCACTGCACTGCGTAACCCAAGTGTTTTTCCGGGCCCATGACAACGACTGGCCAGTCCAGGCGATAGGTCGCCGGGCCAGGTTCCAGGCGCAGCTCGTGGACGAAGCCTTCCCGATCGAGCTGTTGCCATAGCCGCGCGGCATCCACGGCGGTCAGCAGGTGCGGCCACTGCCCGCCCGCAGGGTCGGGATGCAGCTGGAACATGCTGCCGGGCGCGACGTATACCGAAGCGTCCAGCGCCAACGCCTCGGCAGGGGTATCGAAACGCACCGGCACGCGGCGATCCGGCCAGGGCAGCCAGCCGCGGTTAACCAGCAGCCACCGGCCGCTAGCCTGGTCATGGAAGGGTTGCAGCAGCTCGACACCGGCCTGGCCATCGCGCATGCGGTTGTCCAGCAGCAGGCTGTGCTCGGCGTCGAAGCGGCCGTACAGGTGCACGCGGCGGAAGGCGTTGTCTTCGTTGCTTGTCAGCTGGGTCGTGGCCAATGGTGCTTCAATGCGCCGCTCGGCATAGCTGGCCAGCAATGCGCGCTTTACCTCGGCGCGGCCGAGTTGCCAGCAGCCAAGCGCGATCAGCCCCGGCAGTAGCGCAAGCACCACCAGGGTTGGTACCCAGCCCGGGCGAAACGGCCTCATCGGAGCCTCGCCAGGTCGATCGCTATACTTACCCACATCACCGCATCCCCCCGGAGTATCGCCATGCTCAAGGCCGCGATTGTCCTGATGCTGTTGGCCACGATTGCCAGCCTGTTCAGCGGCTTGGTGTTTCTGGTCAAGGACGATGAAAACTCGACCCGTTTGCTGAAAGCGCTGACCGTGCGGGTAACCCTGGCGGCGCTGACCATCGGTCTGGTCGCCTGGGGCTTTATCAGCGGTCAGCTCGTCTCACACGCCCCCTTCTGAAGTTCTCACCTACCCCTGTGGGAGCGGGTTCACCCGCGAACACGGGCGGAGCCCGTGCCATCCATCGCGTTGCCTGCTTCGCGGGTAAACCCGCTCCCACAGGGTTCTTTATTCACAACACATAGACAAAGATGAACAACCCCACCCACACCACATCGACGAAATGCCAATACCAACTGGCCGCCTCGAAGCCGAAATGCTTCTCCGGGTTGAAGTGCCCACGCAAAATGCGCACGAACATCACGATCAGGATGATCGTGCCCAAGGTCACGTGGGCGCCGTGGAAGCCGGTGAGCATGAAGAACGTCGCGCCATAAATCCCCGACCCCAGCGTCAGCCCCAGCTTGGTATAGGCCTCGTGGTACTCGTAAGCCTGCAACGCGATGAAGCTGGCGCCCAGGATGATGGTCAGCGCCATCCAGAATTTCAGCGGGCCACGGTGGCCACGGCGCAAGGCATGGTGGGCGATGGTGATGGTCACGCTGGAGCTGACCAGCAGGATGGTGTTGATCAGCGGCAGGTGCCACGGGTCGATCACTTCCTTGGGCGGCGGGAACAGTTTCGGGTCGGGCGTGTGCAGCAGCGGCCAGGTGAATTCGAAGGTCGGCCACAACATGTGTGCAACACCCTTGGCCCCTTCACCGCCCAGCCACGGCCCGGCCAGCACGCGCACGTAGAACAGCGCACCGAAGAAGGCCAGGAAGAACATCACCTCGGAGAAGATGAACCAGCTCATGCCCCAGCGGAACGAGCGGTCCAGCTGCGGGCTGTACAGCCCCGCGCGGCTCTCGCGGACCACCGAACCGAACCAGCCGAACAGCATGTAGGCCAGGAACAACGCACCGATGAAGAAGATCAGCGGCCCATGCGACTCGGGGTGGCCGGCCTTCATGTCGTTGAACCAGGTGCCCAGGCCGAACACCGTGATGAACATGCCGATGGTGGCGATGATCGGCCACTTGCTCTGCGCCGGGACGTAGTAGTGCTCATGACTTGCCATTGCTGTTCTCCTTCCCTTAACGGGCGCCCTGGACGTCCTGGGCCGCGACATGCGCGACCGGCGGGTGGCGAGCGGTGATGTCGAACAAGGTGTAGGCCAGTGTCAGGTGCTTCACGCTGGCCGGCAGGTCACGGTCGACGATGAAGCGCACCGGCATCTCGATGCGTTCGCCGGGCTGCAGCACCTGCTGGGTAAAGCAGAAGCACTCGGTCTTGTGGAAGTACGCCGCGGCCTCAGCCGGGGTGATGCTGGGAATGGCTTGCGCACTCATCGGCCGGTCGGTCGGGTTGTGGGCGATGAAGATCATCTGGTTCACCGCGCCGGGGTTGACCTCCAGCTGGTCGGCGGTGGAGTAGAAGTCCCAGACCATGTCACTGGCATTGGTCGACATGAACTGCACCCGCACCGAACGCGTCGGGTCGCTGACCTGGCTGCCTGCGTACTGCCCGCCAGTCTTGCCGTTGATGCCGAAGGCCTTGCACATCACGTCATAGACAGGCACCAGGGCGAAGCCGAAGGCGAACATCACCACCGTCAGCATCAGCAGGCGCAGTACCAGGCGTTTCAGTGACAGGCCGTTCATGGCACGGTTCCTATTTCACTTCCGGGGGCGTCTGGAAGGTGTGGTAGGGCGCAGGCGAAGGGATCGACCACTCCAGGCCCTCGGCACCATCCCAGGGCTTGGCCGGTGCCGGCGCACCGCCGCGGATGCACTTGATGACGATGAACAGGAAGAAGATCTGCGTGGCGCCGAACATGAACGCGCCGATCGACGACACCATGTTGAAGTCGGCGAACTGCAGGTTGTAGTCGGGGATCCGCCGTGGCATGCCGGCCAGCCCCACGAAGTGCATGGGGAAGAAGGCCATGTTCATGCCGACGAACGATAGCCAGAAGTGCAGCTTGCCGAGGGTTTCGTCGTACATGTGGCCAGTCCATTTCGGCAGCCAGTAGTAGGCCGAGGCGAAGATGCCGAAGATCGCCCCAGGCACCAGTACATAGTGGAAGTGCGCCACCACGAAGTAGGTGTCGTGGTACTGGAAGTCCGCCGGGGCGATCGCCAGCATCAGCCCGCTGAATCCGCCGATGGTGAACAGGATGACGAAGGCGATGGCGAACAGCATCGGTGTCTCGAAGGTCAGCGAACCTTCCCACATGGTGCTGACCCAGTTGAACACCTTCACCCCGGTAGGCACGGCGATCAGCATGGTGGCGTACATGAAGAACAGCTCGCCGACCACCGGGATACCGACCACGAACATATGGTGGGCCCAGACGATGAACGACAGGAAGGCGATGGCGCCGGTGGCATACACCATCGAGGTGTAGCCGAACAGCGGCTTGCGCGAGAACGCCGGAATGATCGAGCTGACCGCGCCGAAGGCCGGCAGGATCATGATGTACACCTCGGGGTGGCCGAAGAACCAGAACACGTGCTGGAACAGCACCGGGTCACCACCGCCGGCGGCACTGAAGAAACTGGTGCCGAAGTGGATGTCCATCAGCATCATGGTCACCACGCCGGCCAGCACCGGCATCACCGCAATCAGCAGGAACGCGGTAATCAGCCAGGTCCAGACGAACAGCGGCATCTTCATCAGGGTCATGCCCGGGGCGCGCAGGTTGAGGATGGTGGCGATCACGTTGATCGCGCCCATGATCGAGCTGATGCCCATCAGGTGGATGGCAAAGATGAAGAAGGTGACGCTGGCTGGCGCATAGGTGGTGGATAGCGGGGCGTAGAAGGTCCAGCCGAAGTTGGGCCCGCCGCCCGGGCTGAACAGGGTCGAGACCAGCAGCAGGAAAGCCGCCGGCAGCAGCCAGAAGCTGAAGTTGTTCATCCGCGGCAGGGCCATGTCGGGCGCGCCGATCATCAGCGGGATCATCCAGTTGGCCAGGCCGACGAAGGCCGGCATCACCGCGCCGAACACCATGATCAGGCCGTGCATGGTGGTCATCTGGTTGAAGAACTCCGGCTGGACGATCTGCAGCCCGGGCTGGAACAGCTCGGCGCGGATCACCATGGCGAACGAGCCACCGAGCAGGAACATCATGAAGCTGAACCACAGGTACATCGTGCCGATATCCTTGTGATTGGTGGTCAGCACCCAGCGCATCAGGCCCTTGGCCGGGCCGTGCGCATGTTCATGGCCGTGGGCGTGGTCGTCGATCACTGCACTCATGTCCTCTCTCCTGCAATCCATTGATTGCCGCGAGTAACCCGGTTCATTGCGCTTGTGCCTGCTTCAGCGCCAGTACGTCCTTTGGCGTGACCATGTCACCCTTGTTGTTGCCCCAGGCGTTGCGTTCGTAGGTGACCACGGCGGCGATGTCGACTTCCGAGAGCTGCTTGCCGAACGCGGCCATGGCGGTGCCGGGCTTGCCATGGAAGACGATACCAAGGTGGGCTTCCTTCGGCCCGGTGGCGATCTTCGAGCCCTTGAGCGCCGGGAACATTGGCGGCAGGCCCTGGCCTTCGGCCTGGTGACAGGCCACGCAGGTGGTGTGGTAGACCTTGTCACCACGCTCCACCAGTTCCTCCAGGGTCCATTCCTTGCTGGTCAGCTCCTTGAGCTTGGCAGCTTCAGCCTTGCGCTCGCCCAGCCAGGTGTCGTAGTCGGCCTTGGATTTGACCTCGACCACCACCGGCATGAAGCCGTGGTCCTTGCCGCATAGCTCGGTGCACTGGCCACGGTAGATGCCGGGCTTCTCGATACGGGTCCAGGCTTCGTTGACGAAGCCGGGGATGGCATCACGCTTGACCGCGAAGGCCGGCACCCACCAGGAGTGGATGACATCGGCAGCGGTCACCAGGAAGCGCACCTTGGCGCCCACCGGCAGCACCAGCGGCTGGTCGACTTCGAGCAGGTAGTGCTCGTCCTTGGGGGCCTTGTTGTGGATCTGTTCGGTGGGGGTGGCCAGGTTGCTGAAGAACTCCACGTCCTGGCCAAGGTATTTGTAGTGCCACTTCCACTGGTAGCCGGTAACCTGGATATCGAGGTCCGACTCGCTGGCATCGTAGATGTCGATCAGGGTCTTGGTGGCCGGGATGGCCATGGCTACCAGGATCAGGAAGGGGACCACGGTCCAGAGGATTTCCACCCAGGTGTGCTCGTGGAAATGCGCAGCCTGCTGGCCGGTGGAACGGCGATGGATGACCATGGACCAGAACATCGCGCCAAAGACAACTACGCCGATGATCACGCAGATCCAGAAGATGGTCATGTGCAGGTCGAAGACGGCGTTGGAGACTTCCGTCGCCCCCGGGTGCATGTTCACGGTCCAGGCGGCGTTGGCCTGACCAAAAACCGACCACAACAGGAGGCCCATCCAGACATGTGGATGTCGCATCATTGCGGGTTCCCCTTCTCGTTCTTGTAGTCCCGGAGGCGTGGCCTGCGGCAAGAGGGAACGGTGGTCAAGACTACCTGGCTTCGACGACCGAGCCCCTGCTAAAAGCAGTCGGGCCTCATCAACGAATCACGTTCACCGGGAGTATAGACAGCGACCAACGGCACGCAACGAAGCCCGTGAAATGAACTTGATGAAATGGCTGAATGCCTTGAAAAGCGCGCGCTTGATAGGCCATGGCGCAATAATGGCATTTCGATATGCCTGAGTATGCGTACGTTTGCGCGATTTATAACAAATGCGTCTTAGGCATTCTGTATACCGAGCTAATTTAGTGTCTTCCGTTTGAAACGTAATGTCCCTGGAGTTGTCATGAACATCGCTGCTGTACGCGAGCAGGTAAGCCAAGCCCATCAACACGAAGGCCAGACCGGCCAATTGAAAAAGCGTCTCGAGCTGCAACTGCCCCACCTGCACCCCTCGATCCAACTGCCTGAGCAGGACGCCCAGGGTACCTTGGCGCGCTTCGTCAGCGCCTACATCGACCAGGTTCCGGAACTGCTGGAGGCCGCGCACGAGGTTGCCCGCGAGGCCGGGATCGAATCGCAGATCACCCCTGTACTGAAAATTGCCGAGGCTTACTTTCTGCAACCGCCCAGCGTGATGCAAGGGCATGTCGGCCTGGACTGTCTGCTGGATGAGGCCTACCTGGCGCACCGCCTCGTGGAAGAGGTAAACGACCTGTACATCCGTCACTTCCAGCAGCCGCTGATCCCGGTCGACACCACCGTCGCCAACCTGATTGCCCACCAGTTGATTGGCGAGACCTTTGCCAACCAGCTGGATGAAGTGGTGCATCACTCGGTGGACGAAATGTTGAATGACCAAAGCTTCGCGGTGGAATCGGTAGAAGCCTACCGCGAGAAATTGAGCAGCCCGGAAACCGGCGCGGCCTGGAAACGCTGGCCGTGCCTGTCGCGACAGCTGGGTGTGGAGCTGGGCCAACCGACCTGACCCATTGATATAAGCTGTTCCGGCCTCTTCGCGGGTAAACCCGCTCCCACAGGTACTGCGCCGGCTTTGAATCCTGTGCTGAGCATGTGGGAGCGGGTTTACCCGCGAAGAGGCCAGTTCAGGCGATACAGACTTTCAGCTTCAGGCCCCAACCCCCGCCGTGGTCCGCATCCGCCCTTCGATCCGCCGCTTCAAGCGCCGCTGCTCGATCAGCAACCGCGAGCCATTGGCCGAATTACTGCGGCCCCAATCCTCAAGCAGCTCAAGGCACGAGTGGTCGATATAACTCAGATTACCCAGCGGCACATGCAGTGTGGTCCCCACCGGCACGCTATCCAACACCTGGGTCAGCGCTGGCACCTTGAGGAAGGTGGCCGCACCACTAAGCCGCAGCTCCATGTGCCCAGCCTTCTCCAGGCTGACCAGGTTGATCTTCAGCCGCGCCGCCTTGAGCGCCAGCTTCAGCAAGGTCAGGGCAAAGCCCAGCAGCACGCCGGTCAGCAGGTCGGTAAAGATGATCGCCAGCGCCGTCGCCGCGTAGGTGAACATCGGCATGCGGCCATAGCGGCCCAGCCCACGAAACGCCTTGAAATCCACCAGCTTGACCCCGGTAAACACCAGCACACCCGCCAGGCTCGCCACGGGGATCTGCTGCAGCACGCTGCTCAGCACCACCACAAAGGCCAACAGCCAAAGGCCATGGAAGATCGCCGAAGCCCGGGTCTGTGCCCCCGCCTGCACGTTGGCCGAGCTACGCACGATCACCCCGGTCATCGGCAGCGCACCCAACACCCCGCACAGCATGTTGCCGATGCCCTGAGCCGACAGCTCACGGTCGAAGTCCGAGCGCTGGCCGCTGTGCATGCGGTCAACCGCAGCCGCTGACAACAAGGTTTCGGCACTGGCGATGAAGGCCAGGGCAAAAGCGGCAACCAACAGGGTAGGGTCGGCCAGTTGCATCAGGTCACCAGGGTGGATCCAGTCGATGGCCTCAGACAGGTCGGCCGGCACCTGCACGCGGTTCACCGGCAAGGCCAGCCACATACTGATGGCCGTCATGGCCGACACGCCCAGCAGGGCACCCGGGACGAAGCGCAGCCGCTGCGGCCGCAGGCGCTCCCAGCCCCACATGATGGCGATGGTGCCCAGGCCCAGCGCACCGGCCATCCAACCGGAGCCGGTGCTTTCCTGTGGCAGGGCGGCGGCCACGGTCGCCGGAAACTCCAGCAGGTTCTGCATGCCGGATGGCTGCGGCGCGGTGTCGAACATCACATGCACCTGCGACAGCACGATCAGCAC
Organism: Pseudomonas persica; assembly: GCF_900291015.1. GTDB lineage: Bacteria > Pseudomonadota > Gammaproteobacteria > Pseudomonadales > Pseudomonadaceae > Aquipseudomonas. The sequence continues at coordinate 159,564 of NZ_OLKL01000003.1, read as the reverse complement.
GCCAATACCCGCCAGCATGCCGTACACCACCGCCGGCGCGGTAACCCGGAACCAGCAGCCCAGGCGCAGGCGCCCGGCCAGCAACTGCAGCAAGCCGGCCAGCAGCAGAATCGGCCCGAGCATGGCCATGCCATGCTGGCGCACCAGCTCGAATACCAGTACCGCCAGGCCCGCGGCAGGGCCACTGACCTGCAGCGGCGAACCGGCGAGGAAACCGACAACAATACCGCCGATAATGCCGGTAATCAGGCCTTTGGCCGGCGGCATGCCCGAAGCGATCGCAATGCCCATGCACAACGGCAGGGCAACCAGGAAGACCACCACCGACGCCAGCAACTCACGCGGCAGGGCCGCTTTCAACTGTGTAATGTTCACCGTGTTTCTCCTTTCTCTGTCACACAGCCATTCCCCTGGCCGTGGGCACGTTTGCCCCTGACGAACGCGCAGGCGCGGGCCGCCAGCGGGCGTGCCGGCAAGCAGTCAGGGAATTCAGGGCAGCCGAAGGCCGCGCCACACCCCTACAGGGTGCAGCCGGCTATCAAGGTTTCAGCAGGTGGACGGGTCGCTTAGTAGCGGCCTCTCGGAGTGGCGCAGGGGACTGGCTCGCCAGCAGCCAGGGGCAGGAAGCTGTCGCTGGCGGCGTCGTAGGCTTCGATCTTGCTGGTCTCGATGTCGTAGACCCAGCCATGGATGAACAGCTCCCCGGCGGCCAGGCGCGAAGCCACCGAAGGGTGAGTGCGCAGGTGATGCAGCTGGGCGATGACGTTTTCCTTGGTCAGCACTTGCATGGTTTCGTGTTCGCTGCCGCACGAGCAGTTGTTCTCGACCACGGTGCGGGCCACTTCGGCGTGGCGCAACCAGGCGGACACGGTCGGCATCTTGGTCAGCGATTGCGGATTGAGTACTGCACGCATGGCGCCGCAGTCGGAGTGGCCGCACACGATGATATGGTGCACGCCCAGTGCCAGCACGGCATATTCGATGGCGCTGGAAACGCCGCCGTTCATCTGGCCATAAGGTGGTACCACGTTACCGACGTTGCGGGTCACGAACAGGTCGCCCGGCGAGCTCTGGGTGATCAGCTCGGGGACGATGCGCGAGTCGGCGCAGGTGATGAACATGGCACGCGGGGTTTGCGCGGTGGCGAGCTTCTTGAACAGCTCTTGCTGCTCGGGGAAAACGTCATGGTGAAAACGCAGGAAGCCGTCGACGATGTGCTTAAGGGCGGCATCGGCGCTCTCCGCGGTGACCTGCGGTACGACCTTGGATGGGTCCTTGACGGGCATGATTCATCCTCTTGACGGTGTGTAGGTAAATCCATTTTACCGGTGAAAGATTCTGGCTATGCAGGGATTTAGATGACGCGCACAGGCCATAGATCACAGTCTTCGTGGACTGGTTGCCTACGCTAGCGGGGAAAACTTAACTGAAACTTAATTCGAAGGCTCTAGAACGGGTGTTCCAGATAGGAAAGGCGGGTATTGGATAATAGCAAAAAAACATCAGCTGCCAACATGTATTAGCGCAGTTATTGGCTGTTATTAGTTGAGTTATGAGCATCGCACGTTGCCTGCAGGAGCGGGTTTACCCGCTCCCACACGCTGAGAGATCAGAACAGGGCCATCTGCCCACCCGGCGGGCAGAACGCCGAGCAATCCAGCACCTGCGCTTCCCGCCCCTCGAAATCCAGCCGCTTCATGGCCTTGGCAAAGCGCTGCGCCAGCAACTCGGCAAACACCCCTTCACCGCGCATGCGCGCGCCAAATCGGCTGTCATACAGTTCGCCACCCCGGCTCTGGCGAATCAGGCTCAATACATGTGCCGCCCGCTGCGGGTAATGGTCCCGCAGCCATTGCTCGAACAACGGCGCCACCTCCAACGGCAGGCGCAACATCATGTAGGCCGCACTCTGTGCACCTGCCTCCCTGGCCGCCTCCAGCAGCCGTTCCAGTTCACTGTCGTTGATCATCGGAATCATCGGCGAACACAGTACGCCAACCGGCACTCCCGCCTCGCGCAACACCCGGATAGCCCGCAAGCGCGCCTTGGGTGATGCTGCACGCGGCTCCAGCACCCGCTTCAGGTCGTCATCCAGGGTGGTCAGGCTGATCATTACCCGCACCAGGCGCTGGCGAGCCATCTCGGCCAGCAGGTCGAGGTCGCGCAACACCAGCGAACCCTTGGTGACGATGGTCACCGGATGGCGAAAACGCAGCAGCACGTCGAGCAGGCGCCGGGTCAGCAGCTGTTCCCGCTCGATTGGCTGGTACGGATCGGTGTTGGAGCCCAGGTTGATCGGGGCGCACACGTACCCCGGCTTGCTCAATTGCTGCGCGAGTACATCGGCAGCGTTGGTCTTGGCGATCAGCTTGGTTTCGAAGTCCAGGCCAGGGGAAAGGTCCCAGTAGGCATGGGAGGGGCGGGCATAGCAGTAGATGCAGCCATGCTCGCAGCCGCGGTAAGGGTTGATGGCGCGATCGAATGGCAGGTCGGGGGACGTATTGCGGCTGATCACCGATTTGGCCGTCTCGACCCGTACCTCGGTGCCCTGGGTTTGCGGTACTTCCTGATACCAGCCGTCATCCTCTGCCACCGAATGGCTTGGGGCGAAGCGGTTATGCGGATTGTGCGCCGTACCACGGCCCTTTGGCGGTGCTGGATGAATCATGGGCTTACCCTGATACTGTATTCATATACAGTATCCTGTAGACTCAGATCATTCCAGCACCTCTGGTCAGTGTGCCTTCACGCCAGACCATACCAACGCAGGTACGGCGTATGGCTCACCTGCCGGCCAAGGAATGCCTCGATACCTTCACGCAAGGGCCGCGATGCCCCCGGGGCGAACAACGTCTCCTGCAGTTCCCGGCCTGTAGTCGGGTCCAGCAGCCCCGCCGACTCGAAGCGGGTGAAAAGGTCGAAGGCGTGCACATCCGACCACAGGTACGCGTAATAGCCTGCATCGTAGCCAGCGACCAGGTAGTCGAAGGCATGCGCAGGGTGCTCGAAGTCGGCCAGCGGCCAATAACCACAACGCTCTCGGGCATCATCCAGGCGTTGCTCAAGGGACCTGCCGTCGTTCGGTGTGCCGTGCAGGTCCATGTCGAACAGCGCCATGCTCAATCCGTAGGCGGTTTCCTGCACGCCCTGCTGCCGCAACCGCTGCAGGCACTCATCGGCCCGTGAACGGGTGAGTTTGTTGCCGTCCGCCTGGTGGGACGAGATCGCCACCAGGTAGTCCGCATCCCAGACCCAGCGCTCGAACAGCTTGCCGAACAACTCCGCACCATCGGTGCCGAGTTCGGTCACGTTGGACAGCACATGGTTGGTGGTACGCACCAGCAAGTGCTGCAGCGCATGACCAAACTCGTGGAACATCTTGCGCAACGACAGGTGGTCGAGCAGAGGCTCAGAACCCGTCGGCGCTTGCGGTATGTCGCAGAAGACTATCACCGAGGCAGGCTGGTAGATCCCCTCGGCATCGACGCGGCGGTTGTTTATGTAGGTGGTCATCACCGCGTCTGCCTGCTTGCCGGCATGTTGCACGGCATCCAGATACAGGTACCCAATAAAAGCGTGGTCCTGCCACACCTCGAACGGTTGCACACTGTCATCCCAGGTGGGGAGCTGTCTGGGCAGCAGCAGCACGCCGAACAGCGTTTCCGCTAGCTGTTGCAACGCGCTGACAACCGTGTTCAGCGGGAAGTATTCGCGTAACGCCTCAGTGGAAAGCTCGGTGGGAGAGGGGGCCTGCAGGTAGTCGACATCCCACGGCTGGACCTCGCCCAGGCCCTTGGCTGCGCCCTGGCGTTCGAGATCCGAACGCCACTGCAGCATGGCAGGGCGTACCTGTGCGGCAAGATCGTGAAGGAAACCGCGCACTTGCTCGACCGAGCCGGCGCTCTTCGCCTGCAAGCTCAGCTCCAGGTGGCTGGCGAAACCGAGTAGTTGCGCCTTTTCCTCGCGCAACTGGGCCAGTCGCTGAAGATGCGAGCGGTTGTCCAACTGCGGATCAGCACTGACACCCCGTGCGTGATAAGCCCTGTAAACGCGCTCACGCAACTGGCGGTTTGCCGCGTGCTTGAGCACGGCCTCGGTGGCTACGCTTTCGCACACCACCAGCCAGCCAGGCCGCCCCGCATCCCGCGCCCGAGCCGCCAGCTCGTCGCGTATCCGCTGCGGTATGCCACTCAACTCGCTTTCATCGATAATCTCCAGGCCTGGCCGGTTGATGTTGCTGCGGAACGCTTCGCTTGCCGTGGAGATATTCGCGTTCAGATCAGTCAGCCGCGCCCGTCCGGCCGCATCGAGCAGTGCACCGCTGGCGCTGAATTTTTCCAGGTACCAACGCAGGGTGGCACGCTGGTGGGCATCCAGATTCTTGCCGATATCGCTGTCAGCCAGGCGCGCATATAACTGCTGCAGCCTGCCGTCGGCGAGTTTCTGTTCGAACCGGGCTATCACCCTGACGAAAAAGCCCATGATGCTGCTGGTCCAGCTTTCGCTCCTGGCGACCAACGGGCTGGCTGCATACAGCGCTGCCACTAACCGGGCGTCCAGTTCGTCCACCGCCAGCACCATGTCGTCCCAGGTCGGCATGGTGCCCTGCTCGATGAGGATACGCTCGATACCCTGCTCATGCGCCATCAGCACATGCTCAAACGCTTCTTGCATGTTTTCCAGGGTGATCGATGGATAATCGACGGGGATACTGTTTTTTTGCAGCAGTGGGTTGTCCATGACGCGCTACCTTGCTCGTGGTGAAAAGCAGGTGAGCTTGCGTGGCCAGCAAGGAGAGGGTGGCCTGACTATCTACCACCCCGAGCATGCCTGCCCGGGCACAGCGCCCGGGCGGCACGACGGCTTTATTCAGCCGGTTTCTTCAACTTCGGGTTGGGGAAGAACTGCACGGTCTGTACCTTGGCCGGCGCCGCTTTTGGTGCCAGCTGGTTGACCCGGGTGCCGAGCTCCTTCGGCACCGACAAGCCCTGCTCGTTGAGGGTGTCGGTAAAACCGCAGGCCACGCACTCGCGGTGCGGTACGTCGTCTTCGCTCCACATCATCAGCTTGTCAGGCTCACTGCAGGCCGGGCACACAGCCCCGGCTATGAAGCGCTTCTTGGTCTGGTTCACAGCTACCTCGCTCATGCTGCAGCGTCCTCGGTAAGGCCACTGTGGCGCAACAACGCATCGATGGAAGGTTCACGGCCACGGAAGTCGACGAACAGCTCCATGGGTTCGCGTGAACCGCCGCGGGCCAGGATCGCTTCACGGAACGCACGGCCGGTTTCGGCATTCAGCACACCTTCTTCCTCGAAACGCGAGAAGGCATCGGCCGACAGCACTTCGGCCCACTTATAGCTGTAGTAGCCGGCTGCATAACCGCCCGCGAAGATATGCGCAAAGCTGTTGGGGAAGCGGTTGTACGCCGGTGGGCGCATGACCGACACCTCGTCGCGCACGCCTTCGAGCACCTGCAGCACGCTGCGGCCGTCACCTTGGCTGGCGTGCAGTTCGAAGTCGAACAGCGAGAACTCCAGCTGGCGCACCATCATCATGCCCGACTGGAAGTTCTTCGCCGCCAGCATCTTGTCCAGCAGGTCCTGGGGCAGGGCCGCACCGGTTTCGTAATGGCCGGAGATCAGCGCCAGGCCTTCCGGCTCCCAGCACCAGTTTTCCATGAACTGGCTGGGCAGCTCGACCGCGTCCCAGGCCACGCCGTTGATGCCGGATACACCGGCATGCTCTATGCGGGTCAGCATGTGATGCAGGCCATGGCCGAACTCATGGAACAAGGTGGTGACTTCATCGTGGGTCAACAGCGCCGGCTTGCCGGGCGCGGCCGGGGTGAAGTTGCACACCAGGTTGGCCACCGGGCTCTGCAACTGGCCGGCGGCGGTGCGGCGACGATCACGCGCGCCATCCATCCAGGCGCCGCCACGTTTGTTGGCGCGGGCGTAGAGGTCGAAGAAGAAGCGGCCGACGTGTTGGCCATTCTCCTTGATCTCGAACAGGCGCACATCCGGGTGCCAGCTGTCGAAGCCCTTGAGCTCGGCAATTTCGATGCCGTACAAGCGCTGCACGATGCTGAACAGGCCGCTCAGCACCTTGTCGATCGGGAAGTAGGCGCGCAGGGCTTCCTGCGACACGCTGTAACGCTGCTCGCGCAGCTTCTCACCGAAGTAACCGGCGTCCCAGCTGGCCAGCTCAGGGCAGCCCTGCTCGGCGGCGTAGGCCTTGAGCTGCTCCAGGTCCTGGGCGGCGAACGGCCTGGAACGCTTGGCCAGGTCACGCAGGAAGCTCAGCACCTGGTCGCTGGACTCGGCCATCTTGGTCGCCAGGCTCAACTCGGCGTAGTTCTTGTAGCCCAGCAGTTCGGCCAGCTCCTGGCGCAGGCCGAGGATTTCCTGCATCACCGGGCCGTTGTCGAACTGGCCGGCATTCGGGCCTTGATCCGAGGCACGGGTGCAGTAGGCGGCGTACAGCTCTTCGCGCAGGGCGCGGTCGCTGGCGTAGGTCATCACCGCGTAGTAGCTGGGGAATTCCAGGGTGATCAGCCAGCCGTCGAGGCCCTTGGCCTGGGCGGCGGCGGCCATCTGCGCCTTGGCCGAGTCGGTCAGGCCGGCCAGCGCAGCTTCCTCGGTAACGTGCTTGGTCCAGGCCTGGGTAGCGTCGAGCAGCTGGTTGGAGAAACGGCTGCCCAACTCGCTGAGCTTGCTCTGCACTTCGGCGTAGCGCTGCTGTTTATCAGCCGGCAGGTCGATACCCGACAGGCGGAAGTCACGCAGGGCGTGCTCAAGGATAGTCTTTTGCGCCACGTCGAAGCTGGCGGCCTCCGGGCTGTCGATCAGCGCCTGGTAGGCTTCGAACAGCGCACGGTTCTGACCCAGTTCGGTAGAGTAGGCGCTCAGCGCCGGCAGGCACGACTCGTAGGCTTCGCGCAGCTCCGCGCTGTTGCACACCGCATTGAGGTGGCTGACCGGGCTCCAGGCGGCGCCCAGGCGATCGTTCAGTTCGTCCATGGCCAACACCAGGCCAGCCCAGGTAGGGTTCTTGCCCTGCTTTTCGAGGATCTCGGCAATGGCTTTACGGTTGTCGGCCAGGATCGCTTCGATCGCCGGCAATACGTGTTCGGCACGGATTTGCGAGAAGGGCGGCAGATCGTAGGACTGCAGAAGCGGGTTGTTCGCACTCACGGTTTGGATACCTTGGCAGAAGAAACACTGCCCCATCTTAATTACAATCGACGCCGACCGCAGCAGGCAGCCTGCCTATCGGCACAGATGAGAGACGCTATCATGGCCATCCGAAGCTTCCAGCAACACACTCCGAAAGTTGGGCCCCGGGCCTTCGTCGACCGGTCGGCGGTGGTGCTGGGGGACGTGGAAATCGGTGAAGACAGTTCGGTCTGGCCGTTGGCCGTGGTACGCGGCGACATGCACCGCATCCGCATCGGCGCGCGCACCAGCGTGCAGGACGGCAGCGTGCTGCACATCACCCACGCAGGCCCCTTCAACCCGGACGGTTTCCCGCTGATCATCGGTGACGAAGTGACCATCGGTCACAAGGTCATGCTGCATGGCTGCACCTTGGGCAACCGCATCCTGGTCGGCATGGGCAGCACCATCATGGACGGCGCCATCGTCGAGGACGAAGTGATCATCGGCGCCGGCAGCCTGGTACCGCCGGGCAAGCGCCTGGTCAGTGGCTACCTGTACATTGGCAGCCCGGTGAAACAGGCCCGGCTGCTGAACGACCAGGAACACGCATTCTTCGCCTACAGCGCCAGCAACTACGTGAAGCTCAAGGACCAGCACCTGGCCGAAGGCTACGATCAACCTGAATGACCGCATTCACGGGTAAACCCAATCCCACAAGGTACGGCGTCGGCCTCAGGCCCTGTGATACCCCTGTGGGAGCGGGTTTACCCGCGAAGAAGGCCACGCAGCACTCAAGTGGAACCCTGTACATGCACCAGCAAAACATCCTCTTCGACCTCGACGGCACCCTGACCGACCCGCGCCAGGGCATCACCCGCTCGATCCAGTATGCCCTGGCCAAGCTGGGTATCGACGAGCCGGACCTGACCCGCCTCGAGCACTTCATCGGCCCACCCCTGCTGCAGGCTTTCATGCAGTTCTACAGCTTCGACGAAGCCAAGGCCTGGGATGCGGTGAACTTCTATCGGGAACGCTTCAGCGTCACCGGCCTGTACGAAAACCTGGTGTTCGACGGTGTGCCGGAGCTGCTCGAGGCCCTGAACGGCCAGGGCCGCACGCTGTACATCGCCACCTCCAAGCCGTGGAAGTTCGCCCGTGAAATCGCCCGGCACTTCGCCTTCGACCACCACTTCAAAGTGATCTACGGCAGTGAGCTGGACGGCACGCGCACCAACAAGGTCGAGCTGATTCGCCATCTGCTTGATGAAGAAGGGCTGGACCCGGCGCAGACCCTGATGATCGGCGACCGCAAGCATGACCTGATCGGTGCGCGCAGCAATGGTTTGCAGGCAGTGGCGGTGGGGTATGGGTTTGGTAGCCAGGAAGAGTTGATGGCGGAAGAACCGGCCTACCACTTTGCGACCTTGGCCGAGATGCATCAGGCCTTCCTCAAGGCTTGATGACCATGGGGGCTGCTTTGCAGCCTATCGCCGGCAAGCCAGCTCCCACAGGGACAGTGAATGGCTTGAGGTCAATGCGGTTGGGGTGGGAGCTGGCTTGCCGGCGATGGGCCGCAAAGCGGCCCCAAAGCTCACCGGCTAACCATCAACCGCTGCAACGCCGCCTTCCGCTCATCGATCGGCAACCGCCCCAACTGCTCGACCCGCTGATAAAACCGCGCCCAGTCCCCTCCCACCTCACGGAACAGCGCCGCAAACGCCGGTACCCACTGGTCATACAGCCCGAACGGCAACAACTTGGCATTGCTCATCGGCCCATACATCCAGGCGTCATAGCGCTTGTCACCCCCCCACTGGCCATCACGCACCTGCCGGTATTCCCGCCTTAGCCGCTCGAACTCCGCCTGCTTGGCCGCCCGCTTCTGCACATCATCCAGAGGCCCGGCATACATCGCCTGCAGCCGCTCGCGGCTGGCCAGCACCAACCGGATGAACTGCTCACGCTGCTGCCCCTGCTCCCCGCCAACCGCAGCGAGCCCACGCGCCACACGCCATTGCCGCGTGCCTTCCTGCTCGACGAAGGAAGCAAACGACTCGTTGAACTCGGTGTCGTCCTGCACATAGAAGCGCTGGTGAGCCAGCTCATGGAAGATCAGTGTGGCCAGGCGCTCGTCGCTCCAGCCCACCATTGACGACAGGATCGGGTCGTCGAACCAGCCCAGGGTCGAATAGGCCTCCACTCCACCCACGTACACATCCATGCCATCCTGGCGCATCAACGCCGCCGCCCCACGCGCCGCGCCTTGCTGGTAGTAGCCGCGATAGGCCACACACCCCGCGATCGGGAAGCAGTGCGTCACTGGCTGCAACGACAGCTCGGGGGTGGCGAACACATTCCACACCACATGGGGCCTGCCAATGTCGGCATACACCCGGTAGCTGCGGTTGTCCGGCAGCTTCAACTGCTGGCTGGCAAATACCCGGGCCTGCTCGGCATGCTCCAGGCGCGCGCGCAGTTGCGCGGAGGTGGCCGGGTCGGCCATTACCTGCTCCACCGGCTGCCGTGCACGCAGCAGCTGCCACTGGCCCTCAGCCAGCTGCCCATAGTAGGCGGCGCTGCTACAACCGTTCAGCAGGAGCGCCGCCAGCAGGGGAACCAAACGGGTGAAAACAAGGTCGAGTGGCCCAGGGCCTGAGCGCTGCATAAGAATAAGTCGAAGCATCCGGGACTGTCTGACTCGCTCAAGGCCGATTCACTCCAAGACTATCTCGCCAAGGGGGCGTTTCGCCATGCGTGCACTGTTGGTCACCGGCTCACTGCTGCTGATATCCGCCTGTTCGACCTTGCCAGACCCGGACCCGAACCAGGCCTGGGTCGACCTCACGCCCTACGACAATACCTCGCTGCACGCCGTGCAGGTAGATGAACGCGACTGGGCCGACAGCCGCTATTTCGAAGTGCAGCCCGGCAGCCATGAGCTGACTGTGCGCTATCAATTCCCGGTTACCCCCAGCAACATCGGGCCGGTCGACGAGCCGCTGTGGCGTGATTGCCAGGTCAAGCTGACCTTCAAGGACTTCAGCGCCGGCCAACGCTACCAGCTGCAGGCTGGCAGCATCGGTTTCCGCCCCTGGATCAAACTCTACGACCATCAACAAAAACTGGTTGGTCAGGGCTTGCCTGCAGGCTGCCAGCGCACCTGAACCGCACAAACGGCGCTATGCTTGTAGCGTGTAAATCGCAAGCGGGAGTCTTGCCATGCGCCAGCCCATGATGCTGATCGCCCTCAGTGCACTGGGGGCTTGCGCCAGCCCCTTGCCGCCCGTCGACCCCAAGCAGGCCTGGGTCGACCTGTACACCATGACGCCCGGCAGAATGATCATGGCCGACCGCCTCGACGGCCAGCGCCTGGATGATGGCCGCTACTTCCAGGTAACGCCGGGCAAGCACGAACTCGTCGTGCGCTTCGATTACGAGATCTACGGTGGCGGCCTCATGACCCAGCCCAGGGACCGCACCTGCTACCTGACCGTACGCTTTGACGACTTCAGGGCCGGTGAACGCTACCGCCTGGAGGCACGGGCGCCGGTGATGGAGCCGCAGGTGCTGCTGTATGACGGCAGCCGCAAGGTGGTGGTGAACGAGCCTAGCGAGGTGTTCTGCATTCCCTGACCTGGGGCTGCTGCGCAGCCCGATCGCCGGCAAGGCAGCGCCCACAAAGAGCGAAGTAGCCCTCTGTGGGTATTGGTTTGTCGGCGATCGGGCCTTGAAACCTACTGATCATTCTTCTGGTAAATGATCTTCCTGGTCCCGCCATCACAGGTCCCGACGACCATGTTCTGGTCCTTGACCTCGCTGTTGGGCACGATCTCCAGGGTATAGGACGAAACCCCCTGTGCCTGGATCTTCGCCTCGATCTCGGCTTTAAGCTCCTCACACGGCTTGACCGCCGCCAGCGCAGACGTGGCGACCAGGGAAGCCAACACGGCGATTGCTACGCGAATCATGAAACGGCTCCTGAAAGGGCAGTGGTGCTGCCGACGCGGTTTAGACTACAGCAAACCGCTCTCATTGCACCGCTTCCCCCAATCCGAGGCCAACCGCCTACGGCAAGTTCGGAATCGCAAGGCAAGCATTGAATCCGTCGAATGTGCCCATACAGAGTTCAAAAGGCCTGTGGCCAAATACCTTTGCGGAGGCTCCATGACGCAGCTGCGTGACCTGAAGATTTCCACCCTCGACCTGGTGCCGGTGCGCGCCGACACCGGCCCGGCGCAGTCGCTGCGCAACTCGCTGGACCTGGCGCAGCACGTCGAGCGCTTTGGCTACAACCGCTTCTGGGTGGCCGAGCACCACAACATGGACGGCATCGCCAGTTCGGCGACTGCGGTGCTGATCGGCTACCTGGCCGGTGGTACCTCGAGCATTCGCGTGGGCTCTGGCGGGGTCATGCTGCCCAACCATGCGCCGCTGGTGATCGCCGAGCAGTTCGGCACCCTGGCCAGCCTGTACCCGGGGCGCATCGACCTGGGCTTGGGCCGCGCGCCGGGTTCCGACCAGATGACCGCCTACGCGCTGCGCCGCGACCGCGCCGGTGGCCCGGATGACTTCCCGGACGATGTCGAGGAACTGTCGCGCTACCTCGGCCCACGTACTGATGATCAAAAAGTGATCGCCGTGCCAGGGCACGATACCGACGTGCCGATGTGGCTGCTCGGTTCCAGCCTGTTCAGCGCCCAGCTGGCCGGCATGCGCGGCATGCCCTACGCCTTCGCCTCGCACTTTGCGCCGCGCTACATGCACGAGGCGATCCGCGTGTACCGCAACCACTTCAAGCCCTCGACCACGCTGGACAAGCCGTATGTGATGCTCGGCGTCCCCATGGTGGTGGCGGAAACCGATGAAAAGGCCGAGTACCTGGCCACTTCGGTGTACCAGCGCATCCTCGCGCTGATTCGCGGGCAGAGCCTGATGCAGAAGCCGCCAGTGGAAAGCATGGATGGCCTGTGGCTGCCCCATGAGCGGGATGCGGTGGGCAGCTTCCTCGGCCTGGCGATGATCGGCAGCCCGCAGAAGGTGCGGGCCAAGGTGGAAGTGCTGCTGGAGCAGACCGGCGCGGATGAGCTGATCTTTACCTGTGACCTGTATGAGCATGCCGACCGGATCCGGTCCTATGAACTGATGGCGCAGGCTCTCAAGACCGAGTGACCTTCTTCGCGGGTAAACCCGCTCCCACAGGTACGGCGCCAGGCTCAGGCCCTGTGATATCCCTGTGCGAGCGGGTTTACCCGCGAAGAAGCCACCGCATCAGCCGCGCCGGTACACAATCTCCTTGGTACCCGCCTCACAGCTACCAATCACCTTGCCAGCCGGCTCGCCCTTGTCGACGATCTCCAGCTTGTAGCCGGTAACCCCCTTGGCATCCAGCTTCGCCGCAATTTCCGCCTTGAGCTCCTCGCACGGCTTGCCCGCTGCCAGTGCACCACCAGCCAGGGTCATCAGGCCCAGCGCCAGAATCAGTTTGTTCATCACTCGCTTTCCTTGTGCAGATGAAATCAGAAAGGGCGCCGGCCAAGGCGCCCCCTTCCTGAATACCCCATCATGCCGGGCTCATCCAGCCCGGCAGTGTTTCAGCTGTTGGCGATACGGAAGCCGACCTTCAGCGTGACCTGAAAATGCGCCGCCTTGTTGTCGCGGATATGGCCACGGGTATCTATCACTTCGAACCACTCCAGGTGCTTGATGCTCTTGCCGGCTTCGGCCAGGGCATTGTTGATCGCCTCTTCGATACTGGTGGTCGAAGACCCCACCAGTTCGATCTTCTTGTAAGTGTGATGATCGGTCATGAGCGCTCTCCTTGGATAACGGTGAGGTTCAGCCTAGCAGCGCAGGCCGGGTTTACCTGCGAGCCGTCACCGTGGGCAAAAGTTCGATCGCACTTTCACGCCGGCCAAAGGTCGCAATCCTTACAGTCCATACTGCAAAGGAGAGTCAACATGCACCGCCATTCGCTGCGTAGAACGTCCCTGGAAAGCATGGAAGCGGAGATCGAGAGCCTTCTGAAAAGCCTGGAAAACCTCAAGCATGATGCGTCGGAGGAATCCCAGAAGTCGGTGAAGGCAATCCGCAGCAACGCCGAAAGTGCCCTGCGTCATTCGCGCCACCTGCTGAGCGATGCCTACGAGGAAGTGAAGCATCGCACCCGCCAGACCGGCATCGCCACCCGCGACTATGCCCAGGAACACCCGTATACCACCGCCGGCGTTGCCATTGGCGCGCTGGGCCTGCTGGCAGCGTACCTGATGTGCAAACGCAACTAGGCGCTCTGCCGCGCCAGTTCCGCCCGTAGCCACTGCGCCAACTGCTCGGCGCGCCCGTCCGCGGCGCGCCTGGGCACCCATAACGCCAGCGCCGCGCGGGTAGGTGAAAAGCCCCACGGTGCGCTCAAACGGCCCGCCCGCAGGTCATCGGCGACCAGCGGCTGCGGCGCAATTGCCACACCCAGCCCGGCCACGGCCGCTTCCAGCAGGTAATACAGGTGCTCGAAAGCCTGGCCATAGTGGAGGGCCGCCGGCTCCAGTCCCTGCTCCAGCGCCCAGGTCGGCCAAGCCTGCGGGCGCGAGGTGGTGTGCAGCAAGGCCTCGCCCAGCAAGGCCTTGGCCGGCGCGCCCTGCAAGCGCTGGAAACCGGCGAAATGCGGGCTGAGCACCGGCCCGATGCGCTCCTCGACCAGCACATGCACCTGCATGTCCGCCGGCCATGGCGGCTCTGCATACACCAACAGCGCATCCAGCCCAGGCCGCCGCGGGTCGAGGTCGCCTTCACCCGCCGACAGGTGCAGGCGCAGCTCAGGCAGGTCCGCCTGCAGCCGCCCCAACCGCGGGATGAACCAGCGCGCCAGCAGGCTGCCCGAGCAGCCCAGCACGAACGGCGCCTCGCTGACATCGTGGCTGAGCTCGGCACACACGCTACGCAGCCGGTCGAAGGCTTCGCCACTGGCATCGCGCAGACGCACACCGGCATCTGTGAGTTTGATGCCACGCCCGTCCTTCACGAACAGCGCGACGCCCAGGTGCTCCTCGAGCACCTTGATCTGCCGGCTGACGGCGCCATGGGTGACGTGCAACGCTTCGGCCGCCTGGCTGACGCTATTAAGTCGCGCGGTGGCCTCAAAGGCCCGCAGGGCGTTGAGGGGAGGGAGGTCGTGGGCCATTTTATCTGTGAGCTTTTCTGACAAGTTTGCGCAATCTTATCGGTTTTCAGCCGGGCTTGCCGTGGTTAGAGTAAAGCCCATCACTCATTCATTACGCCCTGGAGCGCCCCATGACCCAGTCCCAATACCGCCCCGGCCCCGACGCCAACGGCCTGTTCGGTTCGTTCGGTGGCCGCTACGTGGCCGAAACCCTGATGCCACTGGTGCTGGACCTGGCCCGCGAATATGAAGCGGCCAAGGCAGACCCCAAGTTCCTCGAAGAGCTGGCCTACTTCCAGCGCGACTACATCGGCCGCCCCAACCCGCTGTACTTCGCCGAGCGCCTGACCGAGCACTGCGGCGGCGCGAAAATCTTCTTCAAGCGTGAAGAGCTCAACCACACCGGCGCGCACAAGGTAAACAACTGCATCGGCCAGGTGCTGCTGGCCAAGCGCATGGGCAAGAAGCGCCTGATCGCCGAAACCGGCGCTGGCATGCACGGCGTGGCCACTGCCACCGTTGCCGCGCGCTTCGGCCTGCCTTGCGTGATCTACATGGGCGCCACCGACATCGAGCGCCAGCAAGCCAACGTGTTCCGCATGAAGCTGCTGGGCGCCGAGATCGTCCCGGTCACCGCCGGCACCGGCACCCTGAAGGACGCCATGAACGAGGCACTGCGCGACTGGGTCACCAACGTCGAAGACACCTTCTACCTGATCGGCACCGTGGCCGGCCCGCACCCGTACCCGGCCATGGTCCGCGACTTCCAGTCGATCATCGGCAAGGAAACCCGCGCCCAGCTGCAGGAAAAGGAAGGCCGCCTGCCAGACAGCCTGGTTGCCTGCGTCGGTGGCGGCTCCAACGCCATGGGCCTGTTCCATGAATTCCTCGAAGAGCCAAGCGTGCAGATCATCGGCGTGGAAGCCGGTGGCCACGGCGTGCACACCGACAAGCACGCCGCCAGCCTGAACGGCGGCGTACCGGGCGTGCTGCACGGCAACCGCACCTACCTGCTGCAGGACGAAGACGGCCAGATCACCGACGCCCACTCGATTTCCG
This sequence comes from Pseudomonas persica, assembly GCF_900291015.1. Taxonomy (GTDB): domain Bacteria; phylum Pseudomonadota; class Gammaproteobacteria; order Pseudomonadales; family Pseudomonadaceae; genus Aquipseudomonas. Next base: position 144,193 of record NZ_OLKL01000003.1, on the reverse strand, counting down.
CCGGCCTGGACTACCCGGGCATCGGCCCGGAGCACGCCTACCTGCACGAAGTGAAGCGTGTCGAGTACGTCAGCATCACCGACGACGAAGCGCTGGATGCGTTCCACGCCACCTGCCGCCTGGAAGGCATCATTCCGGCCCTGGAAAGCTCCCATGCCCTGGCCGAGGCGATCAAACGCGCACCGAAGCTGCCCAAGGACCACCTGATGGTCGTGTGCCTGTCGGGCCGCGGCGACAAAGACATGCAAACCGTCATGAACCACATGGCCGCCCAGGAGAAACAGGCATGAGCCGTCTTGAACAACGCTTCGCCGAGCTGAAGGCCGAAGGCCGCTCGGCACTGGTCACCTTCGTCACCGCGGGCGACCCGGGCTATGACGCCTCGCTGCAGATCCTCAAGGGCCTGCCGGCAGCCGGTGCCGACGTGATCGAACTGGGCATGCCGTTCACCGACCCGATGGCCGACGGCGTGGCCATCCAGCTGGCCACCCTGCGTGCCCTGGAAGCCGGTCAGACCCTGGCCAAGACCCTGCAGATGGTTCGCGAGTTCCGTGTGGATAACCAGACCACACCGATCGTACTGATGGGCTACTACAACCCGATCCACCGCTTTGGCGTGGAAAAGTTCGTGGCCGAAGCCAAGCAAGCGGGTGTCGATGGCCTGATCATCGTCGACCTGCCGCCGGAGCACGATGCCGAGCTGGCGAGCCCGGCCCAGGCTGCGGGTATCGACTTCATCCGCCTGACCACCCCGACCACCGACGATGCGCGCCTGCCGCGCGTGCTGGAGCGCAGCTCCGGGTTCGTCTACTACGTGTCGGTGGCCGGTGTGACCGGTGCCGGCTCGGCGACCACCGAGCACGTGACCGAGGCCATTGCCCGCCTGCGTCGGCATACCGATCTGCCGATCAGCGTTGGTTTCGGCATTCGTACACCGGAGCAGGCTGCGGCCATTGCCCGTCTGTCGGACGGCGTGGTGGTGGGCTCGGCGCTGGTCGACAAGATTGCCCAGGCCAAGACTGCCGAGCAGGCAGTCAACGATGTATTGAGCCTGTGCTCGGCACTGGCTGAAGGGGTGCGCGGCGCCCGCCGCTAAACCGCATCGCCTGCTTCGCGGGTAAACCCGCTCCCACAGGAACCGCGCCGCTCTCCAAGGCTGTGCAAAACCTGTGGGAGCGGGTTTACCCGCGAAGAGGCCGGCACAGGCTATAGAGGCCTATCCCCCGAAAATCGACAAATTCAGCGGCCGCACAGCCCCCATCCAGATCGCATGGTCCCGGTGGTCTGCCAGTTCATCCCCGGTCAACGGGTGCATGAACACCACCAATCCCTTGCGATACAACGCCAACCAAGGCAATACCACCCCCACCACCTCCGGCCCGAACGCCAGCTGGCAGCTCCAGTCCGGGTGCGGCCCCACCGGTTGCTGATGCATGCGCCCCATGGTCACGGGGAACAGCCGCGAGGCTTCCTCGCACAGTTCACGGGCCTGCTCCATGGTCGCTGCGTCGTAGTAAACGTGGGCGTGGTAACCCTTGATCCTCTGCACGATAACTCCTGATTGCGGTCCAATCATCATCACCTGCAAGGGGAATGATGCCGTGAAAAATGCCGAAACCCCAGTATTCAAACTGGTCCTGTTCGGGCCTGAAAGCAGCCTGGGCAATGCCCTGATGGTCGAGCTGCTGTCGCGCCAGCACGAAGTCATCGCCGTGGTCGGCGACCTCAACCGCCACGCCGCGCGCCCGGGCCTGCATTTCAAGATAGGCGGGCTGGGCGATGCCGACCAGGCGGAGCAGGGCGCGGCAGGCGGTTCGGCGGTGATTGCCCTGTTGTCGGCGCTGGCACCGGGTGACCTGCCAGGGCAAGCCCGCATGAGCGAGGCGCTGGTGGCGGGGCTGAAGCGCACGACTATACGCCGGCTGGTGCTGCTGGGCGATTTCGACGTGCTGGATGAGCCGGGCAAGTACAACGAGGTGGAGCGGGAGTGTGTGGATCAGGTGGTTGATGTGCTGCAGCGTAGTACGTTGCACTGGACCCTGATCAATGCACCGCAAGAGATGCCTGGGTTGGGGATGGAGCATTTTCGCAGCACCGAAGGTACGCTGGAGCCGGGGTTGGCTGAACCGTTGCGGCACCTGGCCAGGGTCGCGGCGGGGATGGTGGATATGCTGGAGCTGGATTTGCACCGGGGCGAGCATCTGAACTTCGTGGTCTAGATTGCCGGGGCTGCTGCGATGGGCCGCAAAGCGGCCCCAAATCTCAACGGCTGCGCTCTTGTTCCAGCCAATTCACAAACCGCTCGATCAGCGCCCCACGCCGCTTGCGTGGTGGCAGGACCGCGTAATACCCACGTTCCGATCGCAAACTCCCCTGCAATGGCCGGCACAGCAACCCTTGCTCCACCAGCCCGTCCACCAGGTGTCCCCAGCCAATCGCCACCCCTTGCCCGGCAATCGCAGCCTGGATCAGCAACGTATAGTTATCAAAGCGCAACTGCCCCGGCGGCGGCGGGCTGGCCACGCCAAACCCGCGAAACACCCCTGCCCAGTCAAACCAGCGGCTAGCCTGCTCGCCCTTCAAATGCAGCAAGGGCAATCGTTGCAAAGCCACGGCTGACAAGGGTTTGCCATGAATCAGCCGGGGGCTGCACACCGGGAAAACTTCCTCGTCGAACAGCCAGCGGCTCTCGCCCTGGTGAAAGCGCCCATCGCCAAACAGCACCGCCACATCGATGTCCGGGCGCAACATGCCCTGGCTGCGCTCACCGGTCACCAGGCTCACATCCACCTGTGGATAAGCCTCGTGAAAACGCTGCAGCCGTGGCATCAGCCAGAACGCCGCAAAGGCGAAGTCGGTCGCCACCTGCAGCACTTCGCGCTGGCCACGCCCACTGGCCTGGGCAATGCCGTCCTCCATGGCCTGCAGGCCCTGATGCACCTGTTCGAACAGCACCTGGCCAGCCTCGGTCAGCTCGATGCCCCGGTAGATGCGGTCGAACAGGCGCGTGCCCAGCTGTGCCTCCAGCCGTTTGACCTGCTGGCTTACCGCCGGCTGCGTGGTGCCCAACTCCAGTGCCGCCGCAGTGAAACCGCGCAAGCGGGCTGCGGCCTCGAACACACGCAAGGTATCCAGCGACAACTCGGCAAGATGCTCAAACATAAGTGCAGCTAATCCCAGTCATTGCCCGCCATGGGCTTTACCCATGTTATCCACAGTCGCATCTTGGTAGGCAAGCGGTTCGCATAACACTCAACGATGGAAGCCACCATGACGCGCCCGAATATCCTGTTCATCATGGCCGACCAGATGGCCGCACCCTTGCTGCCAATCTACAGCCCTTCGCCGATACAGATGCCAAACCTGAGTCGCCTGGCCGAGCAAGCGGTGGTGTTCGACTCGGCGTACTGCAACAGCCCGCTGTGCGCGCCGTCGCGCTTCACCCTGGTCAGCGGACAATTGCCCAGCCGCATTGGCGCCTACGACAACGCCGCCGACTTCCCCGCCGACGTGCCGACCTACGCCCATTACCTGCGCCGCCTGGGCTACCGCACCGCGCTGTCGGGCAAGATGCACTTCTGCGGCCCGGACCAGCTGCATGGCTACGAAGAACGCCTGACCAGTGATATCTACCCGGCCGACTACGGCTGGGCGGTGAACTGGGATGAGCCGGACGTGCGCCCAAGCTGGTACCACAACATGTCCTCGGTGCTGCAGGCCGGCCCGTGCGTGCGCACCAACCAGCTGGATTTCGACGAGGAAGTGGTGTTCAAGGCGCGCCAGTACCTGTACGACCATGTGCGCGAAAACGATGGCCGGCCGTTCTGCCTGACCGTGTCGATGACCCACCCGCACGACCCGTACACCATCCCCAGGCGCTATTGGGATCGCTACGAGGGTGTGGATATCCCCATGCCTCGCGCCGAGTTCGGCCAGGCAGAACTCGACCCGCACTCGCAGCGCCTGCTGAAGGTCTACGACCTGTGGAACAAGCCACTGCCCGTGGACAAGATCCGTGACGCCCGCCGTGCCTACTTCGGCGCCTGCAGCTACATCGACGACAACATCGGCCTGCTGCTGCAGACCCTGGAGGAATGCAACCTGGCCGACGACACCCTGATCGTGTTCTCCGGCGACCACGGCGACATGCTTGGCGAGCGCGGCCTCTGGTACAAGATGCACTGGTTCGAGATGTCGGCGCGGGTACCGCTGCTGGTGCACGCGCCGAAGCGCTTCGCGCCGGCCCGGGTCAGCGCCTCGGTGTCGACCTGCGACCTGCTGCCGACCCTGGTCGAACTGGCCGGCGGCGCTGTGGATAACCACCTGCACCTGGATGGCCGCTCGCTGGTCGGCCACCTGCAAGGGCAGGGCGGCCATGACGAAGTGATCGGCGAGTACATGGCCGAAGGCACCGTCGGCCCGCTGATGATGATCCGCCGCGGGCCGTACAAGTTCGTGTACAGCGAAGATGACCCATGCCTACTCTACGACCTGAGCCGCGACCCGCACGAGCAGGAGAACCTCACCGGCAGCCCGGAGCACCAGGCGCTGCTGCAGGCATTTGTCGATGAAGCACAGCAACGCTGGGATATACCCCGCCTGCGCCAGCAAGTGCTGGCCAGCCAACGCCGCCGCCGCCTGGTGGCCGAAGCGCTGTCCATCGGCAAACTGAAAAGCTGGGACCACCAACCCCTGGTCGACGCCAGCCAACAGTACATGCGTAACCACATCGATCTCGACGACCTCGAGCGCAAGGCACGTTATCCACAGCCCGCCCCCTTGGATTGAGAAGAGAGGCCGCCATGCACAAGTTCTCCGCCGCCGTGTTCGCCCTGGCCCTGAGCCTCGGTACCGCCACGATCCACGCCGCCGACAGCGACGCGCAATGCACCACCGTGAAAATGGCCGACCCCGGCTGGAGCGATATCGCTTCCACCAACGCCGTGGCCCGGCTGCTGCTGGAAAGCCTGGGTTACCAGGTGAAAATCGACAGCCTGGCCGTGCCGATCATCTATGGCGGCCTCAAGGATGGCCGCGTCGATGCCTTCCTCGGCAACTGGATGCCGGCGCAGCAGGGCTTTCATGACAAGTTCATCGCCAACGGCGATGTGCAGCAGCTTTCGCGCAATCTGGAGGGAACCGAGTTCACCCTGGCAGTGCCCGACTATGTGTGGAATGCCGGGGTGAAGGACTTCGCCGACCTGCAGAAACACGCCGACCAGTTCGACAAGAAGCTGTACGGGATTGGCTCCGGGGCACCGGCCAACCTGTCGTTGAAGGAAATCATCGACAAGAATGAGTTCAATCTTGGCCAGTGGAAGCTGGTGGAGTCCAGCGAGCAGGCGATGCTGGCACAGGTGGACCGGGCAGTGAAGAAACAACAGTTCATCACCTTCCTCGGCTGGACCCCGCACCCGATGAACGTGAAGCTGAAGATGCATTACCTGAGCGGCGGGGAAAAATGGTTTGGCAGCAAGGGCGAGGTGTATACCCTGACCCGCAAGGGTTATCCACAAGCCTGCCCCAACGCGGCCAAGCTGCTGGGCAACCTGAAGTTCACGCTGGACATGGAAAACACCATCATGGCCGAGGTTGTGGACAAGAAGATCAGCTTCGATGATGCGGCCAAGGCTTGGCTGAAGGCGCATCCCGAGTTGCTGGAAGGGTGGTTGGCAGGTGTGACTACAAAAAGTGGCGGGGATGCTAGCGAAGCAGTAAAAACCAAGCTCTAAATCGATCCTGTGGGAGCGGGTTTACCCGCGAATGCGTCGGTAGCCTCACTGCCGCATTCGCGGGTAAACCCGCTCCCACAGGGGACAGTGCATCTTCGGAAATCTGGATATCTCATGCATCGCCTCACTCATCTGCTGCCCTTCCTCACCTGGCTCCCCCGCCAATCGGGCCGCAGCCTGCGCCAGGACCTGCTGGTAGGCCTGAGCGGTGCCATCCTCGCCCTGCCGCAATCCATCGCCTACGCCCTGATTGCCGGCCTGCCCGCCGAATACGGCCTGTATGCCGCCATCGTGCCGGTGCTGATCGCCTGCCTGTGGGGCTCATCCTGGCACCTGATCTGCGGCCCGACCGCCGCCATCTCCATCGTGCTCTACGCCAGCATCAGTCCGCTGGCCGTGGCCGGCAGCGCCGACTATGTCAGCCTGGTGCTGCTGCTGACCTTCCTCGGCGGCATCTTCCAGTTGCTGCTGGGGCTTTTGCGCTTCGGCGCACTGGTCAACTTCGTCTCCCATTCCGTGGTGCTCGGCTTCACCTTGGGCGCCGCGGTCGTCATTGCCCTGGGCCAGTTACCCAACCTGCTGGGCTTGGACCTGCCCAGCCAGGCCACGGCGCTGAAGACCGTACAGGACCTGGCCAGCCATGCCGGGGAGGTTGACCTGCCTTCCTTGATCTTGGGCCTGGCCACAGTGCTGATCGGTGTCGCCTTCAAACTCTGGCGTCCACGCTGGCCCAGCTTGTTGATAAGCCTGATCATGGTCAGCCTGCTTGCCTGGCTGCTGCCCGGCTTCTTTGGCCATGTGCCACGGGTGCCGGCGTTCACCGGCCAGCTGCCACCCTTCAGCCCGCTGCCCTTGCTGGATGTGGAATTGATCCTGCGCCTGCTGCCCAGCGCCGTGGCGGTAGGCATGCTCGGGCTGGTCACCAGCCTGTCGATTGCCCGCTCGTTGTCGGCACGTTCGGAGCAGTTGATCGAAGCTGACCAGGAAATACGCGCACAGGGCCTGTCGAACATCGTCGGTGCGTTTTTCTCCGGGTACCTGTCTTCCGGCTCCTTCACCCGCTCCGGGCTGAGCTACGACGCCGGCGCCCGCTCGCCCATGGCCGGGGTGTTCTCGGCGTTGTGGGTGGCGCTGTTCGCCGTTGCCGGGGCCAGGCTGATCGCGCACCTGCCGATTCCGGCGATGGCTGGCAGCATTCTGTTGATCTGCTGGGGATTGGTGGACCACCGGGGGATTCGTGCGCTGTTCCGGGTCAGCCGCTCGGAGTTCCTGGTGATGGCGCTGACGGCGGCAGCGACCTTGTTGCTGGAGCTGCAGACGGCGATCTATGCCGGAGTGCTGGCGTCGCTGTTCTTCTATCTGAAGCGCACCTCACGGCCACGGGTGCAGCAGAGCCGTGAAGGGGAGGCGGATGTGCTGCGGGTGGGCGGGTCGATCTTCTTTGGCGCGGCGCATTACCTGCAGGTGCGCTTGCAGCGCTGCCAGGGGCCGCATGTGGTGATCGACGCGCGCCAGGTGAACTTCATCGATTACTCGGGTGTGGATATGCTGCACCGTGAGGCGCGGCGGTTGCGGCGAGCGGGGGGCAGTCTGACCTTGCACCGGGCCAGGCCGCAGGTGATCGAGGAATTGCAGAAGCTGGAAGGGGTGGAGCTGTGTCCGATCCGGTTTGAGGAGTGAGGCTGAGATATTGGGGCCGCTTTGCGGCCCATCGCAGGCAAGCCAGCTCCCACAGGGATATCACAAGGCCTGAGGCCGGTGCTGTCCCTGTGGGAGCTGGCTTGCCTGCGATGGGCTGCAAAGCAGCCCCAACAACCTCAGCCGCGAGCAAGCTGCCGGCGCAACTCTGCCAAAACCGGCGTCGTATCCGGCCGTACCCCACGCCAGATAAAGAACGCCTCAGCCGCCTGCTCAGCCAGCATCCCCAACCCATCCAGTACCTTGGCCGCGCCCAGCTTCTCAGCCCACTGGCAAAACGGCGTCGGCTCCTTGCCATACATCATGTCGTAGCAAACCGTCCGCCCCGCCTCGACCAGGCTCTCGGCAATCGGCGGCAACTCACCGGCCAGGCTCGCCGATGTGGCATTGATGATCACATCCACCGGTTCCTGCAACCAGGCAAACCCGCTGGCCACCACCGGCCCCAGTCCATCGAACTCACGCGCCAGCTGCTCGGCCTTTTCCACCGTCCGGTTGGCAATCACCAGCGACTGCGGCTTGTGCGCCAGGATCGGCTCCAGCACGCCACGCACCGCACCACCAGCCCCCAGGATCAGAATGCGTTTGCCCGCCAGTTCGACCCCGGCATTCACCGTCAGGTCGCGCACCAGGCCAGCGCCATCGGTGTTGTCGCCCTGCAAAGTGCCGTCGGCCAGCTTGCTCAGCGTGTTCACCGCACCAGCGCGCTGGGCACGCGGGGTCAGGCTGTCGCACAAGCGATAGGCTTCTTCCTTGAACGGTACGGTGACGTTAGCGCCGCTGCCTTGCTTGAAGAAACCGCGCGCGCAATCGCTGAACTCGTCCAACGGCGCCAGCAGGGTGGCGTATTCCAGGTCCTGGCCAGTCTGTTCGGCGAACAGGCGATGGATCAGCGGCGACTTGCTGTGGCCGATAGGGTTACCAAAAACGACGTACTGGTCCATGACGGCTCCTTGATTATCCACAGGCTTACTGGCCGAGCCAGTCGCGGTCCTGCAGGAAGTACTCGGTCAGGCGCGCTTCTTCGCTGCCGGGCGCAGGCTTCCAGTCGTAGCCCCAGCGCACCTGCGGCGGCAGCGACATGAGGATGGACTCGGTGCGGCCACCAGACTGCAGGCCGAACAGGGTGCCACGGTCATAGACCAGGTTGAACTCTACGTAGCGGCCACGGCGGTATTCCTGAAACTCACGCTGCTGCGCAGTGTAGGGAGTGTCCTTGCGGCGCTGGATGATTGGCAGGTAGGCGTTGATGTAGGCATCGCCAATGGCGCGGATGAAGGCGAAGCAGGTGTCGAAGTCCCACTCGTTCAGGTCATCGAAGAACAGGCCGCCGATGCCGCGTGGCTCGCCACGATGCTTGAGGTGGAAGTAGCGATCGCACCAGGCCTTGTAGCGCGGATACACATCGGCACCGAACGGCGCACAGGCCTGCTCGGCCACGCGGTGCCAGTGGATGCAGTCTTCTTCATTGCCGTAGTACGGGGTCAGGTCGAAGCCGCCGCCGAACCACCAGACAGCCTCTTCACCTTCCTTTTCGGCGATGAAGAAGCGCACGTTGGCGTGGGAGGTGGGCACATGCGGGTTATGCGGGTGGATCACCAGCGACACGCCCAAGGCCTCGAAGCCACGGCCCGCCAGTTCCGGGCGGTGGGCACTGGCCGATGGCGGCAGGCCGGCGCCAAACACATGGGAGAAGTTGACCCCGCCCTTCTCGATCACCTTGCCGTCGCCGATCACCCGCGTGCGGCCCCCGCCACCGGCTTCGCGCACCCAGGCGTCCTCGACGAAGCGGGCACCGCCGTCTTCTGTTTCGAGGGCAGAGCAGATGCGGTCTTGCAGGTCGAGCAGGTAGGCTTTCACGGCCTCGGTGCGGCTAGTCATCGGGTCACCAGGAACGGGCAGGGAAGAATTCGCCGCGTAGCATACCACCGCCAGCGCGCGCGCCGCAGTTGACGGCGATCAAGCAAAGGCGTCCGATAGAAGGCCTTTCCCGATCCCGACGACAGGAGTGCGAGATGGCCAAGCGTGTCCAGTTCAGCCAGCATGGCGGCCCGGAAGTGCTGCAGTTTGTGGAATTCGAACCTGCCCCGCCCGGGCCGCAGCAGGTGCGTGTGCGTAACCATGCGATCGGCCTGAACTTCATCGATACCTACTTCCGCAGCGGGCTGTATGCGCCGCCATCCCTGCCTTCGGGCCTGGGCACCGAAGCGGCGGGCGTGGTCGAGGCCGTGGGCGATGGCGTGACCCGCCTCAAGGTCGGTGACCGCGTGGCCCATGCTGGCGGCCCGCTGGGCGCGTACAGCGAAGTGCATACACTGCCGGAGGCCAACCTGGTCAAGCTGCCCGACAACATCAGCTTCGAGCAGGCGGCGGCGGTGATGCTCAAGGGTTTGACCGTGCAGTACCTGCTGAAGCAGACCTATGAGGTCAAGCCGGGTGACGTGATCCTGTTCCATGCCGCAGCCGGAGGCGTGGGCTCGCTGGCGTGCCAGTGGGCCAAGGCGCTGGGGGCCAAGCTGATCGGCACCGTGAGCTCTGCCGAGAAGGCCGAGCGGGCCAAGGCGCTGGGGGCGTGGGCAACCATTGATTACAGCCGTGAAGACGTGGCCAAGCGGGTGCTGGAGCTGACCGACGGCAAGAAATGCCCGGTGGTGTATGACGGTGTGGGTGCCGACACCTGGCTGACCTCGCTGGACTGCCTGCAGCCGCGCGGGTTGATGGTGAGTTTTGGCAATGCCTCGGGCGCGGTGAGCGGGGTGAACCTGGGGATTCTGGCGCAGAAGGGATCGCTGTATGTGACGCGACCGACCCTGGCGAGCTATGCCAACAATGCCGAGAATACCCAGGCCATGGCCGATGACCTGTTTGCGATGATTGGTAGCGGCAAGCTGGTTGTGGATATCCAGCAGCGGTATCCGCTGAGTGAGGCGGCCAAGGCACAGGCGGAGCTGTCGGCGCGCAGGACTGTGGGGTCGACTGTACTGATCCCCTGAGCCCACTCCCACAGGTTCCCAAGAACTGGGGCCAATCACTTTACCTGTGGGAGCGGGTTTACCCGCGAAGAAGACACCGCGGTGCATGGCACCGGCTTTGCCGGTGTTCGCGGGTGAACCCGCTCCCACAAGAACTGCGTCTGCCTTAAGTACAGTGCTATCCCTATGGGAGCCGGCTTGCCGGCGATTGCGTCAGTACAGGCATTGAAGATTCAACGGACAGCTCCCACAGCATCTGGTTATCAATAGAATTGAGCTGCTCGATAGACGCGCGAAGCCGGCTTGCATTTGTTTGACCTGCAAGCAAGTGCACGGTCTCATCTAGGTGAGGTGTCTGACCAGCTTGCCTCTTCATCTCTGGCTTACTTCCTCGGCGGCGGTGTCGACTCGATGCCATCGAGTATCGCCTCCACCACACCCTCTGCCATTTCAATCGCATGCAGGTTCGACCAGAACATGCCACGGCCTTCTTCGCGCATGTAATCCAGGGCTTTGTAGCCGGTCTCGTAGGCGCTGCGCAGGTACAGGGCTACGTGGACCAGAGCGTCCTCGGCGGAAATGTTCGGGTTGACGGTGAAGAGCGGGTCATGGCCGGCATCGCATCGGCCGAAGGGGCGGGTGGAGGTGCAGGGTAGGGGTGGATCGGGCACTATCTTGTTCATGGCTTGCTCCAGGCATTGAAGCTGGCGCCAGGCCGTTACCACACGGTTTAGGCGGCAGCTGTACGCGAGGTGGTAAACCGGGCTGGAGGCGCACCCGGCAGGCATGACGCCTCCCGCGCACAGCTGCCATAGCTGTGACGCCCCAAGCACATCCGGGTTACCACACCCGATCGCCAAGTTATTCGGCGACGGCTGAAGCCTAAGGGCAGAGGTTCCCACTGAGAAGGTGATGGCAGAGGACGCGGCTCGTAGGATATTTCCCAAGCCGCAAGCTGGACAGCCACTCGAGACAAAATCAGAAAAATCTGCGGGGTTCTGGGGCCGCTTTGCAGCCCAATCGCCGGCAAGCCAGCTCCCACACCGACCACGCCGATTTCAAGTCATGTGCAGTACCTGTGGGAGCTGACTTGCCGGCGATCGAGGGCGAAGCCCTCGCCAGCGGTATCAGCCCGGGCGAACAACTTCGCCAGTCACCAGGTCACGAATCACACTCGGGTTCTTCCTTCCACCCAACGCCCCACCCAGCACCAAATCCAACTGACCATGGAAGTACTGCTCCACCCGCAACCGGGTCTTCGCCGCCGGGCGCCCGCCAGGGTTGCACGAGGTGGAAATCAACGGCCCCACCAACGCGCACAGCTCACGCACCACCGGGTGGTCACTGACCCGCAGCGCCACGGTGTCATGCTCACCGGTCACCCACTCGGGCAACAGGTCCTGGTGTGGTACCAGCCAGGTGTTCGGCCCCGGCCAGGTGCTGCCCATACGGTCGATCCAGTCTTCGGGGAAGTCCTCGAACAGGAAGTCGAACTGGCGGATATTGTCTGCAACCAGGATCAAGCCTTTATCCACAGGCCGCGACTTCAGCGCCAGCAGGCGATACACCGCGTCCTCGTTCCATGGGTCACAGCCCAGGCCCCAGACCGCTTCCGTCGGGTAGGCGATCACTGCTCCCGCCCGGATCTCACGTGCGGCTTGTTGCACACGAAAACTGCTCACCATTGCTGTCTCTCCGCCTATATGCCTTGCTTGTGAGCAGTGTACTTAGCCCGCGCGGGCAAACCAACGCCCGGCTTCATTGCTGACCCGGCCTTCCAGCTCCAGTTCGGTGAGCTGCGCCAGTACCTCGGCCAGCGGCTGCTCGCTGCAGTGGGCCAGGCTTTCGCTGGTTTGTGGTGCGGCATGTAGCAAGGCAAGCAGGGGATGGTCGAATTTATCCACAACTGCAGGCGGCAGGTTCTGCCAGCTCTGCAGGCTTTCCAGGATCTGCTCCACGCTCTCCACCAGCAGCGCGCCATCACGGATCAACTGATGACAGCCCTTGGCCCCCGGGTGGTGAATGGAGCCCGGTATGGCATACACCTCGCGGCCTTGCTCGGCGGCCAGGCGTGCGGTGATCAGCGAACCACTGGCCAGGCTGGCCTCGACCACCAGCACGCCCAGCGACAGGCCACTGATGATCCGATTGCGCCGTGGGAAGTTGCCGGGCAGCGGCCCGGCATCCAGCGGGTACTCGGAAACTAGCGCGCCGCCATTGTCGATCATCGCTTGCGCAAGCGACTTGTGGCGCTGTGGATAAAGTTTTTGCAACCCTGTGCCGAGCACGCCAATCGTGCCGCCACCCGCCTGCACTGCGGCCCGATGAGCGGCACCGTCGATGCCCACGGCCAAGCCGCTGGTGATGGTGAAACCGGCCTGCGCCAAGTAACGGGAAAATGCCGCGGCGGTGTCCAGCGCCGGGGGTGAAGCACGCCTGCTGCCCACAATTGCCAGCTGTGGGCGCTCGAGCAAGGCCGGGTCGCCAGCGACGAAAAGCAGCGGAGGGGCATCGTCGATTTCCGCCAATAGTGGCGGGTAGCCAGGGCCGTCCAACATCAGTAAATGCTGGCCCGGGTGCTCTAGCCAGGCCATTGCCGCCAGTGCACCTTCACGTACTTCGGCACTGCGCCGGGCATCGATGGTGGCCTGTGGTATGCCCAATGCGCGCCAGGCACCGGCCGGTGCGCACAGTGCCGACGAGGCACTGCCAAAGGCCTCCAGCAAGGTGTTAAAGCGACGCAATCCCGTTTCCGGCAGCCGGTGCAGGCGTAATCGCGCCTCCAGCTCGGCAGGCGGAAGAGGCGACGAATGGTGATTCAGCATGAGGATCATCCTTGATCAAAACGGGGCCATCGACGTGGCACAAACTGTGGATAACTTTGTTGATAACGCTTTGACAACCTGTCCATCAAATGGGCCATAAGCGGCCCTTGGAAACCCTAGCCGAGCTTTGCCAGGTGCTGAAATCCCCGTTTCCCTTTATTATGTGTGCTCAGTTTTCAACCGAACGCACAGTGACTGCCTGACCTTATGGCCATCTTGAACATTCTCGAATTCCCGGACCCGCGCCTGCGCACCATCGCCAAACCGGTGACGGAGTTCGACGACGCCCTGCGTCAGCTGATCGACGACATGTTTGAAACCATGTACGAAGCCCCTGGCATCGGCCTGGCGGCCACCCAGGTCAACGTGCACCAGCAGGTCGTGGTCATGGACCTCAGCGAAGACCGTAGCGAGCCGCGGGTGTTCATCAACCCCACGGTCGAAGAGCTGACCCACGACATGGGCCAGTACCAGGAAGGCTGCCTGTCGGTACCTGGCTTCTACGAGAACGTCGACCGCCCGCTGCGTGTGCGGGTCAAGGCCCAGGACCGCGACGGCAAGCCCTACGAGCTGGAATGCGAAGGCTTGCTGGCGGTGTGCGTGCAGCATGAATTCGATCACCTCAACGGCAAGCTGTTCGTCGACTACCTGTCGCAGCTCAAGCGTGACCGGATCAAGAAGAAGCTGGAAAAGCAGCACCGCCAGCAAGCCTGATCCCTACCTTCCAGAAGGCTTGCTCCGGCAAGCCTTCTTCTTTTTTGAAGTGAGAACTCCATGCGCATCGTCTTTGCAGGCACTCCAGAGTTTGCCGCCGAACACCTCAAGGCCTTGCTCGACAGTCCGTACGAGATCGTGGCCGTCTACACCCAGCCCGACCGCCCGGCCGGCCGCGGCCAGAAGCTGATGCCCAGCCCGGTCAAGCAACTGGCTGTGGCCCATGACATCCCGGTGTTCCAGCCGCCGACCCTGCGCAACGCCGAAGCCCAGGCCGAACTGGCCGCGCTGACCCCGGACCTGATGGTGGTGGTCGCCTATGGCCTGATCCTGCCACAGGTGGTACTGGATATCCCGCGCCTGGGCTGCATCAACAGCCACGCCTCCTTGCTGCCACGCTGGCGCGGTGCCGCACCAATCCAGCGCGCCGTGGAAGCCGGCGATGCCGAGAGCGGTGTGACCGTGATGCGCATGGAAGCCGGCCTGGACACCGGCCCGATGCTGCTCAAGGTAGCCACCCCGATCAGCGCCGAAGACACCGGCGGCAGCTTGCACGACCGCCTCGCACAGATGGGCCCGCCGGCTGTTGTCCAGGCCATCGCCGGCCTGGCCGACGGTTCGCTGCACGGTGAAGTACAGGACGATACTCTGGCCACCTACGCGCACAAGCTGAACAAGGACGAAGCGCGTATCGACTGGAGCCGCCCGGCCGTCGAGCTGGAGCGCCTGATCCGTGCCTTCAACCCGTGGCCGATGTGCCACAGCACCCTCGATGGCGAAAGTGTGAAAGTACTGGCCGCCCACTTGTCCACAGCGGCAGGCACCCCCGGCGAGATCCTCTCCGCCAGCAAGGACGGCCTGGTGGTCGCCTGCGGTGACCAGGCGCTGAGCCTGACCCGCCTGCAACTGCCTGGCGGCAAGGCGCTGAACTTCAGTGACCTGTTCAACAGCCGCCGCGAGAAATTCGCCAGCGGCAAGGTGCTGGGCCAATGAACCCACGCCTCGCCGCCGCCCGTGCCCTTGCCGCTGTGCTCAGCGGCAAGGCCTCGCTGAACAGCTCGCTGCCGGCGCAACTGGACAAGGTCGATGAACGTGACCGCGGCCTGACCCAGGACCTGGCATTCGGCACCGCGCGCTGGCAGCCACGCCTCGACCTGCTGGCTGCGCAACTGCTGCAGAAACCGTTCAAGGCCGCCGATGCCGATGTGCAGGCGCTGCTGCTGGTCGGCCTGTACCAGCTGTTCTACAGCCGTATTCCGGCCCACGCCGCCATCGGCGAGACCGTCGGCTGCGCCGACAACCTGAAAAAGCCATGGGCCAAGGGCCTGCTCAATGCCGTGTTGCGCCGCGCCCAACGCGAAGGCGAGGAATTGCTCGCTGGCATGCAGCGCGACCCGGTGGTACGCACCGCGCATCCACGCTGGCTGCAGAAGTCGCTTAAAGCCTTCTGGCCGGAGCAGTGGGAGGCTATCTGCGCCGCCAACAACGCCCACCCGCCGATGATCTTGCGGGTCAACCGTCGTCACCACAGCCGCGACGCCTATTTGGCACTGCTGGCCGAGGCGGGCGTTGGCGCCAGCGCCTGCCAGTACAGCCGTGACGGCATCGTGCTGGCCGAAGCCTGCGACGTGCGCGGCCTGCCAGGCTTTGCCGAAGGCTGGGTGAGCGTGCAGGACGAGGCCGCGCAGCTGTCCGCCGACCTGCTGGAACTGGCCCCCGGCCAGCGCGTGCTCGACGCCTGCTGTGCACCGGGCGGCAAGACCTGCCACCTGCTGGAAGCCGAAGCCGGCCTGGCCCAGGTAGTGGCCATCGACCTCGAAGCCAAGCGCCTGACCCGCGTGCGCGAGAACCTCGACCGCCTGCAGCTGGACGCCGAGCTGATCGCCTGCGATGCCCGCGACACTGCCAGCTGGTGGGACGGCAAGCCGTTCCAGCGCATCCTGCTCGACGCGCCGTGCTCGGCCACCGGCGTGATCCGCCGCCACCCGGACATCAAGCTGACCCGCCAGGCCGACGACATCCCGGCCTTGGCCGCGCTGCAAGGCGAGCTGCTGGACGCCCTTTGGCCGACCCTGGAAGTGGGCGGCATGCTGCTGTACGCCACCTGCTCCAGCCTGCCGACCGAGAACACCGAAGTGATCGATGCCTTCCTCGCCCGCACCCCGGGCGCCCGTGAGCTGGACCTGGCCACCGAAGCCGGCCTGCGCCAGCCCCACGGCCGCCAGTTGCTGGCCCAGGAGGGGGGCCACGACGGGTTCTATTATGCCAAGCTGATCAAGATCGCCGCCTCGCGCGGATAAGAACAAAAGATAGGGAGTAACGGATGAAGATCATCATCCTCGGCGCAGGGCAGGTAGGCGGTACGCTGGCGGAGCACCTGGCCAGCGAAGCCAACGACATCACCGTGGTCGACACCGACGGCGACCGCCTGCGCGACCTCGGCGACCGCCTGGACATCCGCACCGTGCAGGGCCGCGGCTCGCTGCCCACGGTGCTGCGCCAGGCCGGTGCCGACGACGCCGACATGCTGGTGGCAGTAACCAACAGTGACGAGACCAACATGGTCGCCTGCCAGGTGGCCTATTCGCTGTTCCACACCCCGA
Organism: Pseudomonas persica; assembly: GCF_900291015.1. Lineage (GTDB taxonomy): Bacteria > Pseudomonadota > Gammaproteobacteria > Pseudomonadales > Pseudomonadaceae > Aquipseudomonas. The sequence goes on along the minus strand of NZ_OLKL01000003.1, from coordinate 127,649 downwards.
CCAAGATCGCCCGGGTGCGCGAGTCGGCCTACCTGACCCGTGAAGAGCTGTTCGACAATGACCATATCCCGGTCGACGTGCTGATCAGCCCCGAGCAGGTGGTGACCAACTACATCAAACGCCTGATCGAGCACCCGGGCTCGCTGCAGGTGATCGACTTCGCCGAAGGCAAGGCCCAGCTGGTGGCGGTGAAGGCGTACTACGGCGGCCCGCTGGTGGGCCAGCAACTGCGCCAGATCCGCGCGCACATGCCCAACGTCGACACCCGCGTGGCGGCCATCTTCCGCCGCGACCGGCCCATCACCCCGCGCGGCGACACGGTGATCGAAGCCGACGACGAAGTGTTCTTCATTGCGGCGAAGAAGGACATCCGCGCCGTGATGGGCGAGCTGCGCCGCATCGACGAGACCAACAAGCGCGTGGTCATCGCCGGTGGCGGGCAGATCGGCGAGCGCCTGGCCGAGGCCATCGAAAGCCGCTACCAGGTGAAGATCATCGAGATGAGCCCGGCCCGTTGCCGCTACCTCTCCGACAACCTGGAAAGCACCGTGGTGTTGCAGGGCAGCGCCTCGGACAAGGACCTGATGCTCGAAGAGAACATCGCCGACGCCGATATCTTCCTGGCCCTGACCAACGACGACGAGGCCAACATCATGTCGTCGCTGCTGGCCAAGCGCCTGGGTGCGCGCAAGGTGATGACCATCATCAACAACCCGGCCTATGTCGACCTGGTGCAGGGCGGTGAGATCGATATCGCCATCAGCCCGCAGCTGGCCACTATCGGCACCTTGCTGGCGCACGTGCGCCGGGGCGACATCGTCAGCGTGCACTCGCTGCGCCGCGGCGCGGCCGAGGCCATCGAGGCGGTGGCGCACGGGGACTCGAAGTCGAGCAAGGTGGTCGGCAAGGCCATCGAAGACATCGCCCTGCCGCCGGGCACCACCATCGGCGCCATCATCCGCGACGAAGAAGTGATGATCGCCCACGACGACACCATGATCGAATCGGGTGACCATGTGATCCTGTTCGTTGTGGATAAAAAGCATATTCGGGATGTGGAGAAGCTGTTCCACGTCGGCTTGACTTTCTTCTAGGAGAACAGGGCATGCGCGAATCGCTGGAGAAGATGCTGGCCAAGGGTGTGGATAACCCGTTGCTGAGATTCGGCCTGGGCAAGGCTTGGCTGGATGAAGGTAACGGCGCTGAAGCGGCGGTGCACCTGGCGCGCTGTGTAGAGCAGGACCCGAAGTATTCCGCTGCGTGGAAGCTGCTGGGCAAGGCGCACCAGCTGCAGGGTGACCTGGCGGCTGCGCGCAAGGCCTGGGAGGAGGGGATCGTGGCGGCGCAGGCCCATGGCGACAAGCAGGCCGAAAAAGAAATGACCGTATTCCTGAAGAAGCTCAACAAGACATCAGGTTAACGCGGTCCCTGTGGGAGCGGGTTCACCCGCGAATGCGATGTTGGATTCAACGACGCATTCGCGGGTAAACCCGCTCCCACAGGGGACAGTGAAAATCTCAATACCAGCGCGGCTCGCCGGCCGGGCGCTTCTTGAAGCGCTTCATGCTCCACATGTACTGGCTCGGGTACTCGCGCACATAGCGCTCGACCACCTTGCTCATCGCCGCCGCCGACACGTTCACATCGGTGCTGTACATCTCTTCCGGCGCCGCCTCCAGGAACACCTTGAAGCCCGAGCCATCCGGCAGCCGCAGGGCATGCAGGAACACCCCCACCGCCTTGCCCCCGGCCAGCATGTTCGGCACGAACTTGCTGGTCAGCGCCTGGGTACCCAGGAACGGCACGAACACCCCCGCCGACTCTGCCGGCTCCGGATCCGCAGGGATACCCACCTGGCCACCACGGCGCACTTCCTTGATCACGCTGAGGATGCCTTCCTTGGTCGAAGGCGCCACGCGGTTGCCCATCTGCACCCGCTGCTCGCGCAGCAGGTCATCGACCGCCTTCAGTTTCGGCGGGCGGTAGAAGATGATCGGTTTGCACTGGTTGCAATAGAAGTGGTTCAGCACTTCCCAGTTGCCCAGGTGGCTGGTGATACCGACCACGCCCTTGCCCGAAGCCAGGGCCTGTTCCAGCACTTCCAGGCCGTGTACTTCCTTGACCAGCTCCAGCGAGCGCTGCGGCGGCCAGATCCAGGCACAGGCACTTTCGACGAAGGATTTACCAATGTCCTTCAACGCGCGGCCCACCAGTTGCTCGCGTTCAGCCGGGGCCATCTCCGGGAAGCACTTGGCCAGGTTGATACGCACGACATTGCGCGAGCCGTTGGGGATCTTCCACATCAGCCAGCCGATACCGGCGCCGACGCGCTGCACAGCGCCCCAGGGCAGCTTGGCAAACAGACGCAGCACCCCGACCATCAGGGCGCCCTTGAACTTTTCCACAGGCGAATTCCTTATTTCAGCAAGGCGCGCATTGTAACCCCTCAGCGCAACAAGGCGGCGTAGCGATCGCAATCGATGGTGTGATCCATGACCATGCCGGTGGCCTGCATGAAGGCGTAGCAGATGGTCGGGCCAACGAACGTGAAGCCGGCTTTCTGCAGGGCTTTGCTCATGGCCTTGGCTTCATCGGTAACCGCTGGCACCTCGCTGCGGCCCGTGAAGTGGTTGATCTTCGGCGCACCACCGACGAACGACCAGAGCCAGTCGACGGGGTTATCCACAGCCAGCCAGGCCTGGGCATTGCGCCTGGCAGCCTTGAGCTTGAGACGGTTGCGGATGATGCCGGCATCCTGCATCAGCTCTTCGATGCGTTCGTCACTCATGGCGGCCAGCTTTACCGGGTCAAAACCGTGCATCACCTGGCGATAACGCTCGCGTTTACGCAAAACGGTGATCCACGACAGCCCCGCCTGGAACCCTTCGAGCAAAAGCATCTCGAACAGCAACGCCGGGTCACGCTGTGGCGTTCCCCATTCCTGGTCATGGTAGGCCTGGTACAACGGATCGTCGGTACACCAAAAGCAGCGTGGCATAAGGCTCCAATGAGTAGAGGGCGAGGCGAATCAGGTTATACTCCCGCTCTTTACATCCGCATCCCCAGATACAGGTGAATTTCGTGAGCCAGCCTACGCCAGCCGTGCGTACCTTCCAAGACCTGATCCTCGCCCTGCAGAACTACTGGGCCGAGCAAGGTTGTGTGGTGCTTCAGCCCTACGATATGGAAGTAGGCGCCGGCACTTTCCACACCGCTACATTCCTGCGCGCCGTGGGTCCAGAAACCTGGAACGCCGCCTATGTGCAGCCTAGCCGTCGCCCTGCCGACGGGCGGTATGGCGAAAACCCCAACCGCCTGCAGCACTACTACCAGTTCCAGGTGGTACTCAAGCCCAACCCGGCCAACTTCCAGGAGCTGTACCTCGGCTCGCTGAAAGCCATCGGCCTGGACCCGCTGGTCCACGACATTCGCTTCGTCGAAGACAACTGGGAATCGCCGACCCTGGGCGCCTGGGGCCTGGGCTGGGAAATCTGGCTCAACGGCATGGAAGTCACCCAGTTCACCTACTTCCAGCAGGTAGGCGGCATCGAGTGCTACCCGGTCACCGGTGAAATCACCTACGGCCTGGAGCGTCTGGCCATGTACATCCAGGGCGTCGACTCGGTGTACGACCTGGTATGGGCCGACGGCCCGTTCGGCAAGGTCAGCTACGGTGACGTGTTCCACCAGAACGAGGTGGAGCAGTCGACCTACAACTTCGAGCACGCCAACGTCGAGAAGCTGTTCGAACTGTTCGACTTCTACGAAAGCGAAGCCAACCGCCTGATCAAGCTGGAGCTGCCGCTGCCGACCTATGAAATGGTCCTGAAGGCCTCGCACACCTTCAACCTGCTGGACGCCCGCCGCGCCATCTCGGTAACCGAGCGCCAGCGCTACATCCTGCGTGTACGTACCCTGGCCCGGGACGTGGCGCAAAGCTACCTGCAAGCCCGTGCACGCCTGGGCTTCCCGATGGCTACCCCTGAACTGCGTGACGAAGTGTTGGCTAAGCTGGAGGCTGCACAATGAGTGCTCAAGATTTCCTGGTAGAACTGGGCACCGAAGAGCTGCCACCAAAGGCCCTCGCCAGCCTTGGCGAAGCCTTCCTGGCCGGTATCGAGAAAGGCCTGCAGGCTGCTGGCCTGAACTATACCGGCAAGCAGATTTACGCCGCGCCGCGTCGCCTGGCCGTGCTGATCCGCCAGCTGGACGTGCAGCAGCCTGACCGCAGCATCAACATCGATGGCCCACCTCTGCAAGCAGCGTTCAACGCCGAAGGCGAGCCGACCCAGGCTGCCCTGGGCTTCGCCAAGAAGTGCGGCGTGGAGCTGGCCGAAATCGACCAGAGCGGCCCCAAGCTGCGCTTCTCCCAGCACATCCCGGGCAAGGCCACCACTGGCCTGCTGCCGACCATCGTCGAAGATTCGCTCAATGACCTGCCGATCCCCAAGCGCATGCGCTGGGCGGCCAGCCGTGAAGAGTTCGTGCGCCCGACCCAATGGCTGGTGATGCTGCTGGGCGACCAGGTAGTGGACTGCACCATCCTGTCGCAGAAGGCCGGCCGTGAATCCCGTGGTCACCGCTTCCACCACCCGGAAAACGTGGTCATCACCACCCCGGCCAACTACGTCGAAGACCTGCGCAAAGCCTACGTGCTGGCCGACTTTGCCGAGCGCCGCGAGCTGATCAGCAAGCGTACCGCCGAATTGGCCATGCAACAGGAAGGCAGCGCCATCGTACCGCCGGCGCTGCTGGACGAAGTGACTGCCCTGGTCGAGTGGCCGGTACCGCTGGTGTGCTCGTTCGAGGAGCGTTTCCTCGAAGTGCCGCAGGAAGCCCTGATCACCACCATGCAGGACAACCAGAAGTACTTCTGCCTGCTGGACAGCGAAGGCAAGCTGCTGCCGCGCTTCATCACCGTGGCCAACGTCGAGAGCCGCGACCCGAAGCAGATCGTGCAAGGCAACGAGAAGGTCGTGCGCCCACGACTGACCGACGCCGAGTTCTTCTTCAAGCAGGACAAGAAGCAGCCGCTGGAAACTTTCAACGAGCGCCTGAAGAACGTGGTGTTCCAGGCTCAGTTGGGTACCGTGTACGACAAGGCCGAGCGCGTTTCCAGGCTGGCCGCCTTCATCGCCCCGCTGATCGGCGGCGACGCCCAGCGCGCCGGCCGTGCCGGCCTGCTGTCGAAGTGTGACCTGGCCACCGAGATGGTCGGCGAATTCCCTGAAATGCAGGGTGTTGCCGGTTACTACTACGCGCTCAACGACGGTGAGCCGGAAGACGTGGCCCTGGCCCTGAACGAGCAGTACATGCCGCGCGGTGCTGGCGCCGAGCTGCCGCAGACCCTCACCGGTGCAGCCGTGGCCATCGCCGACAAGCTCGACACCCTGGTCGGCATCTTCGGCATCGGCATGCTGCCTACCGGCAGCAAGGACCCGTACGCCCTGCGCCGTGCCGCCCTGGGCGTGCTGCGTATCCTGATCGAAAAGCAGCTGGACCTGAACCTGACCGGCGCGGTCGAGTTCGCGGTCAAGCAGTTCGGCACCAAGGTCAAAGCCGCCGGCCTGGCCGAACAGGTGCTGGAGTTCATCTTCGACCGCCTGCGTGCCCGTTACGAAGACGAAGGCATCGACGTGGCCACCTACCTGTCGGTACGTGCCCTGCAGCCAGGCTCCGCCCTGGACTTCGACCAGCGCGTGCAGGCTGTACAAGCCTTCCGCAAGCTGCCGGAAGCCGAGGCCCTGGCCGCGGTGAACAAGCGCGTGTCGAACCTGCTGAGCAAGGCCGAAGGCGCCATCGCCGATCACGTCGAGCCGAAGTACTTTGACAACGCCAACGAGTTCTCCCTGTACTCGGCCATCCAGCAGGCCGACCAGGCCGTGCAACCGATGGCTGCTGCACGCCAGTACAGCGAATCGCTGGCCCGCCTGGCGGCCCTGCGTGACCCGGTCGACGCCTTCTTCGAGGCGGTGATGGTCAACGCCGAGGATGCCAAGGTACGCGCCAACCGTTATGCCCTGCTCAGCCGCCTGCGCGGCCTGTTCCTGGGCGTGGCCGACATTTCGCTGCTGGGGTAAGCCTTGAAACTGCTGATTCTCGACCGTGACGGGGTAATCAACTACGACTCCGACGCCTACATCAAGACGCTGGACGAGTGGGTGCCGATCCCTGGCTCGGTCGAAGCGATCGCGCAGTTGAGCAAAGCGGGCTGGACGGTGGCCGTGGCCACCAACCAGTCCGGCATTGCCCGTGGCTACTATGCGCTGGCAACCCTCGAGGCCATGCACGCGCGCCTGCGCGCGCTGGTGGCCGAGCAGGGTGGCAAGGTGGGTCACATCGTGTATTGCCCACACGGGCCGGACGAAGGCTGCAATTGCCGCAAGCCCAAGCCTGGCATGCTGCTGGCGATCGCCGAGCATTACCAGGTCGGTCTGGAAGGCATCTGGTTCGTTGGCGACAGCAAAGGTGACCTGGAGGCAGCCCTGGCCGTCGGTGCACAACCCGTGCTGGTGAAAACCGGCAAGGGCGAGCGGACCCTGGAAAAAGGCGTCCCGGAAACTACACTGATTTTCGACGATCTGGCAGCTATCGCCAGAGAACTAATTTAAACAGTGCGCCTTCTGGCGCATTTTTCTCAGGCGGGCATGCCCCGCAACGGTACAAGCCACTATGTCGATCCTGCAGGCGATCAGAATCTTTCTTTTTTACCTGCTGCTGGGCACCAGTTCGCTGCTGTGGTGCTCGCTGAGCTTCTTCGTCGCGCCGTTCTTGTCGTTCCCCAAGCGCTACAAGTTCATCAACGTGTACTGGTGCCGTTGCGCGTTGTTCCTGGTGCGCACCATCCTGGGCATCGACTACAAGGTCACTGGCGCCGAGAACGTGCCTGATGAGCCCTGCGTGATCCTGTCCAACCACCAGAGCACCTGGGAAACCTTCTTCCTTTCCCAGTACTTCTCGCCGCTGAGCCAGGTGCTCAAGCGCGAGTTGCTGTACGTGCCGTTCTTCGGTTGGGCCATGGCCATGCTGCGGCCTATCGCGATCAACCGCGATAACCCCAAGGAAGCCCTGCGCCAGGTAGCCAGCAAAGGTGATGAGTTGCTCAAGCAGAAGACCTGGGTGCTGATCTTCCCGGAAGGCACCCGCGTGCCATTCGGCACCATGGGCAAGTTCTCCCGTGGCGGTACCGCGCTGGCGGTGAATGCCGGGCTGCCGGTGCTGCCGATTGCCCACAACGCCGGCAAGTTCTGGCCGAAGAGCGGTTGGGGCAAACGCGCTGGCACCATCGAGGTCGTGATTGGCAAGCCGATGTACGCCAACGGCACCGGGCCACGAGCCATTGCCGAGCTCAACGACCGCGCCGCGGCATGGAACGAAGCGACCCAACGGGCCATGGGTTCGCTGCCGCCAGCAGAGGAAAAACCCCAGGAGCAGATGGCCTGAGCATCTGTGGATAACTTGTGAACTGTTTTTGAATGAAATGCCTGGATTGATCGCTAAGTGTTTGAATTAGCTGTTTATTTCTGTGTATGACATTTTTCTGAAAATCGTGCATAAGTTTTTTCGGGGCATAAGAAAACCGGCTTTTACAGCCGGTTTTTTTATGGGCTCAACAGCAGGATTGCACCATCTGTGGGAGAAGACTGTGGGAGCGGCCTTGCGTCGCGAAAGGGCCGCAAGGCGGCCCCAGCAATTCATGCATCACAGCTGAAATCCTGGGGCCGCTGCGCAGCCCAATCGCGACACAAGGCCGCTCCCACAAGAAGCGCTTCAGCGCCTGACCATTTGGTGCAGGCCTTAGAGCTGCATCAGATCTTGTCGATATCCACATCCTTGGTTTCTTTCAGGCAGAAGATCCCCACCACCAGGCTGACCCCGGTCACCAGCACCGGGTACCACAGCCCGTAGAAGATATCCCCGGTATACACCACCAGCGCGAACGATACCGTTGGCAGGAAGCCACCGAACCAGCCGTTACCAATGTGGTAGGGCAGCGACATCGAGGTGTAGCGGATGCGGGTCGGGAACAGTTCGACCATCACCGCCGCCAGTGGCCCATAGGTCATGGTCGCAATCAGGATCATCGCCACGATCAACACCACCACCATCACCTGGTTGACCTGCGCAGGGTCGGCCTTGGCCGGGTAGCCGGCCTGTTCCACCGCCGCACGCATGGCCGCTTCGTCGAAGCCGTTGATGGTCTTGTCACCGATATTCACCACCACATCGCTACCGGCCACATCCACCGAGCTGTACGGCAGGCCCTGCTTGACCAGGAAGGTCTTGACCTTGTCGCACGGGCTGTCGAAGCGCGCTTTGCCCACCGGGTCGAACTGGAAGGTGCAGCCTTGCGGGTCGGCAGTGACCACGATCGGCGCCTGGCGGCTGGCCGCGTCGATCTGTGGATTTGCGTAGTGGCTCAGCGCCTTGAACAGTGGGAAGTACAACACCGTGGCCAGCAGCAAGCCGAGCATCAGGATCGGTTTGCGGCCAATACGGTCGGACAACCAGCCGAACAACACGAAGAACGGCGCACCAATGACCACGCTGATGATCAGCAGGGTGTTGGCCTGGGCCGGGTCCATTTTCAGCATCTGGGTCATGAAGAACAACACGTAGAACTGCGCCGTGTAGAAGGTCACGGCCTGCCCGGCGTTGATGCTGAACAAGGCGGTGAGCACCACTTTCAGGTTCGGCCAGGAGGTGAACGACTCACGGATCGGCGACTTGCTGACCTTGCCTTGGGCCTTCATTTTCACGAAGGCCGGCGACTCGTGCATGCTCATGCGGATCCAGGTGGAAATCGCCAGCAGTACGATCGACAGCAGGAACGGCAGGCGCCAGCCCCAGGTTTCGAACTGGTCGCCACTGATATAGCGGCTGCCCAGCACCACTAACAGCGACAGCAGCAGGCCGAGGGTGGCGGTGGACTGGATGAAGCCCGTGTGGAAGCCGCGCTTGCCGGGCGGCGCATGCTCCGCCACATAGGTGGCCGCACCGCCGTATTCACCGCCCAGCGCCAGCCCCTGCAGCATGCGCAGAACCACCAGGATGATCGGTGCAGCGATGCCGATGCTGGCGTAGGTGGGCAACAGCCCCACTGCGAAGGTGGACAGGCCCATCAGCACGATGGTGACCAGGAAGGTGTACTTGCGCCCGATCATGTCGCCCAGACGGCCAAACACTAGCGCGCCGAACGGCCGCACCAGGAAGCCGGCGGCAAAGGCCATGAGGGCGAAGATGAAGGCGGTGGTGTCGTTCACGCCAGCGAAGAATTGCTTGCTGATGACCGCTGCCAGCGCACCATAGAGAAAAAAGTCATACCACTCGAAAACTGTCCCGAGGGATGACGCGAAAATGATCTTGCGTTCTTCACGGCCGCTGGCGCTGCTGGTCGCCGCACCCTGCTCTTGGATGTAATCCGACATCGTTGCTGTCCTCGGCCCGCAGGCCACAGTGATTATTCTTGTTGTTCCACTGTCGGCAGCTTCTGACCGCTAGCTGCCGCTACTGCACGCACCCGGGGTCAGGGCGTCGGTATCGCGTCTTCGTTCAGATAGGTCTGGGTGGCAGCTCCTTTGAGGATCAGTTGAGCCGCCTTCTCGGCGATCATCAGGGTGGGCGAACAGGTATTGCCGGAGGTGATCTGCGGCATGATCGAAGCGTCCGCCACGCGCAGGCCGGGGATGCCATGTACGCGCAGCTGATTATCCACAACGTCCAGTTCACCATTGCCCATGCGGCAGGTGCCGACCGGATGGAAGATGGTAGTGCCGATCTTGCCGGCGGCTTCGAACAGCTCTTGCTCGGTTTGCAGGGCTGGACCCGGCAGATATTCCTTTGGGTCGAACGCGGCGAGGGCAGGGGCCTGGACGATACGCCGGGTAAGGCGAATGGCATCGGCGGCGACGCGCAGGTCCTGGGGGTCGCTGAGGTATTTGGGGTCAATCAGCGGCGTGCTGTTCATGTCGCTGCTGCAGATATCGATACGCCCGCGGCTGGCCGGGCGCAGGTTGCACACCGAGGCGGTAAAGGCCGGGAACGGGTGCAATGGCTCACCGAAGCGCTCAAGTGACAGCGGCTGCACGTGGTACTGCAGGTTGGCGGTGGCCTGCTCCGGGCTCGAACGCACGAACGCGCCCAGCTGGCTCGGTGCCATGGCCAGCGGGCCGCTGCGGTCATAGAGATAGCGCAGGCCCATACCCATCTTGCCCCACAGGCTGTTGGCCATCTGGTTCAGGGTACGGGTATTACGGATCTGGTAGATCAGGCGCAGTTGCAGGTGATCCTGCAGGTTGCCGCCAACGCCTGGCATGTCGTGACGCACGCCAATGCCCAGGCTTTCCAGTAGCTGGCGCGGGCCGATGCCAGAGCGCTGCAGAATACCGGGTGAGCCCACCGCACCCGCACAGAGAATGATCTCGCGACGCGCCGCAAACTCGTGCCAGGCACCTTGCCAGAACGCCTTCACCGCCCGCGCACGGGTGGTGTTGAGCAGCACCTGGTCAACCTGAACACCGGTCAGCACGGTGAGGTTGGTGCGGCCCTTGACCGGCCGCAGGAAGGCCTTGGAGGCGTTCCAGCGCACACCGCTACGCTGGTTCACCTGAAAGTATCCACAGCCTTGGTTGTCGCCGGTATTGAAGTCATCGACCTTGCCGATACCGCTTTGCTCGGCGGCATCGCGGAAGGCATCGAGGATTGGCCAACTGTAGCGCTGACGCTCGACCCGCCACTCGCCGTCACCACCGTGGTGCTCGCTGGCGCCGGCAAAGTGGCTTTCGCTGGCCTTGAAAAGCGGCAGTACGTCCTTCCAGGCCCAGCCGTCGTTGCCTTGCTCGGCCCAACGGTCATAGTCGGCGGCCTGGCCGCGCATGTAGATCATGCCGTTGATCGAGGAGCAGCCACCCAGCACCTTGCCGCGTGGATAGCCCAGCGCTCGACCGCCCAGGCCGGGCTGCGCCTCGGTCTTGAAGCACCAGTCGGTGCGCGGGTTGCCGATGCAGTAGAGATAACCGACGGGGATGTGGATCCAGGGATAGTTGTCACGGCCACCCGCTTCCAACAGCAGCACGCGGCAGGAGGGGTCGGCGGACAAACGATTGGCCAGCAGGCAACCGGCGGGACCGGCCCCTACGACCACGTAGTCGAAGACACAATCGGCTGATGGCATGTGCAACCTCGCGCCTGATTTTTATTCTTGTCCCGAACCATCTTAGTGAGTAATTTCGTGGGGGAAACACGAGATTTCGCGCAGCCGCTGTGCGTTTTAGCACAGGGGTAAGCCTGTACCGACCCTTTCGCGGGTAAACCCGCTCCCACAGGATTGGCGCTGCTTCTGAAGGCTGCGCGGTCTTTGTGGGTGCGGGTTTACCCGCGAAGAGGCCGGAACGAACTGCCAAAAAGGATCAGCATGTTCGACTGGAACGATCTGCGGTTTTTCCTCGAGTTGCAGCGCAGCGGCCGCCTGCTTACCGCCGCCAAGCGCCTCAACACTACCCACAGCACCGTGGCCCGGCACATCGAGAGCATCGAGCAAAGCCTGGGTACCGCGCTGTTCGTGCAGCATGCCCAGGGCTATGAACTGACCCCTTCGGGCCAGGCCCTGCTCAAGCACGCCGAAGCCATGGAAAACGTCGCCCTGCTGGCGCAGGAAGAAATCACCCAGGCCATCACGCCGCTGGGCAAGATTCGCCTGGGGGTGACCGAAGGCATCGGCATCATGTTCTTCACCCCGCGCATGAATGCGCTGTTCGACCGCTACCCCGGCCTGGAAGTGGAACTGGTGGCGGTGCCGCGCTTCGTCAGCATCCTCAACCGCGAGGCGGAGATCAGCATCCACTTGGAACGGCCCAACGCCGACCTGCTGATCACCCGCAAACTCACTGACTATCGCCTGGCCCTGTACGCCAGCCAGGACTATCTGGACCGTGCCCCCTCTCTGCACAACCGCGAGGACCTGGCCCGGCACAGCTGGATCGGCTACGTCGACGACTTGCTGTTCAGCCAGGAACTGCTGTTTCTCAACAGCTTCTGCCGGGCGCCCAACGTGGTGTTTCGCAGCACCAGCGTAATCGCCCAGCAAACCGCCGCCCGCGCCGGGCTGGGCATCGCCGTACTGCCCAACTACATGGCCCGCCACGACCCGACGCTGGTGCGCGTGCTGCCAGGCGAAACCATCCAGCGCAGCTACTGGATCTGCACCCGCCGCGAACTGCACAAGTCGGTGCGCCTGCGGGTAGTGTGGGACTACCTGCTGGCGCTGTGCGCGGCGGAACAGAGCGAGCTGTTAGCCCAGTAGCGCCTTGCCGGCCAGCAACAGGGCCGCTGCCCAACCGGCCACGGCAAACATCTGCTGCAAGCGCGGCCCGGCCAGCCTGGCCGCCAATGGCCGCGCCAGCAGCAGGCCGAGCACCGCGCCGCCGGCGAAAGGAGCGCCAACCTGCCAGTGCATCACCCCCGCCAGGCTGGCGCTGACCACACTGCCGGTGGACACCAGCGCGATCACCGCCAGCGAGGTGGAGACGATGCTGGCCATGCGCAGGTTGGTGTAGCGGTTCAGGGCCGGGATGATGACAAAGCCACCGCCCACACCAAGCAGGCCGGACAGCAGCCCGGACAATGCACCGGTGAACGCCAGGGCGCGCGCGCAGGGCAGGGTCCAGCGCAAACGGCCCTGCAGCGGGTTCAACACACAGGGTTCGATGTAGCGATGGGCGTCGTTGGCTGCGCCGCGCAGTTCCTTGGCCGCCTTGCGCCAGATGCGCACGCAGGCGTATACCAGCACCCCGGCGAACACCAACTGCAGTGGCGTGTTCGGCAGGCGGCGCGCCAGCATCAGCCCGAACGGCGCCGCTGCCACACCGATCAATGCGATGAACAGCGCCGCCCGGTAGCGCACCAGGCCCTGACGCAAGCCCAGCACAGCCCCCACCGCCGCCGCCATACCCACGGCCAGCAGGCCGACCGGTGCCGCCTCGACCATCGACAGCCCCAGGCCGAACACCAGCAAAGGCACTGCCAGGATGCCACCGCCCGCACCGGTCAGCGCCAGCACGGCGCCGATGATTGCGCCCAGGCCCGCGCCCAATAGTTGATGTTCGATCACTGCCCAGCCTCGGCTACCAACTGCGGGCGTGCCAACCACTCGCGGCCCTTGAGCATGCCTTTCCAGTACAAGGGTGGCAGCGCCTGTGCCTTGAGCAACCAGGCCAGGCGCGTCGGCTTGCGACCATCCAGCAACCAGTTGGGGAAGCTCGGTGCCAGCTTGCCGCCATAGGTGAACTCGGCCAGGACAATCTTGCCGCGCTCGACGGTGAGCGGGCACGAGCCATAACCATCGTAACGGGCCAGGGTAGGCAGCCTGCCCAGGGCCACCAGCACATTGTTGGCCACGACCGGTGCCTGCTTGCGCGCAGCGGCGGCGGTCTTGGCATTGCTGGTGTTGGCCACGTCCCCCAGGGCATGGACATTGGTGAAGTGGCGATGGCGCAGGGTGTGCGGATCGACATCGACCCAGCCCGCGCTGTCAGCCAACGGGCTTTCACGAATGAAGTCCGGTGCCACCTGCGGGGGTACCACGTGCAGCATGTCGAACGCCTCGATACGGGTTTCGCTGCTGCCATCAGCCAAGGTACGCACAAAGGTGGCGAGCTTGCCCGGACCATCCACGGCTACCAGACGATGGGAAAAATTGAGGTCCACGGCGTACTTCTCGATGTACTTCATCAGTGCGGGCACGTAGTCCGCCACACCGAACAATACCGCGCCGGCATTGAAGAAGCCGGCTTTCACCGCCCCCAGGTGACCGTGCCGCAGCCAGTGGTCGCAAGACAGGTACAACGCCTTCTGCGGCGCGCCCGCACACTTGATCGGCATGGGCGGCTGGCAGAACAGGGCGCGACCTTGCTTGAGCTTCTGCACCAGCTCCCAGGTGTAGGGCGCCAGGTCGTAGCGGTAGTTGGAGGTGACGCCGTTGCGGCCCAAGGTCTCGCTGAGGCCATCAATGGCTGCCCAATCCAGCTTGAGGCCAGGGCAGACCACCAGCTGTTCATAACTGATGGCGCGGCCGCCTTCGAGGAGGACCAGTTGGCCCAGCGGGTCGAACCCCTGCACCCGTGCCTTTATCCAGCGCACACCCCGCGGGATGATCGAGGCCATGGTACGAGCAGTGCTGGGTGCCTTGAACACGCCGGCACCGACCATGGTCCAACCAGGCTGGTAGTAATGCACCTCGGCGGGGTCGATCAAGGTTACGTCCAGCGACGGGTCACGGCTGATCAGGCTGGAAGCAGTGGCGATACCGGCGGCACCGGCACCGACGATGACCACTTTGTGGTGGTCGGTATTGGCAGGGGAGAACAAGGCAGGCATTGGCGGTAAATCCTGGAAATCTGGTTATGGGGCAGGGCGGTCACAGCTTGTTCAGCGGAATCTTCAGGTAGCTCACACCGTTCTCTTCCGGCGCGGGGAGCTGGCCGCTGCGCATGTTCACCTGCACCGACGGCAGGATCAGCACGGGCATGTCGAGGGTCTTGTCGCGGGCTTCACGCATGGCGACGAAGCTGTCCTCATCGACGCCCTGATGGATATGAATATTGCTGGCGCGCTGCTCGGCCACGGTGGTGACGTACTGCATGTCGCGGCCACCTGGCAGGTAGTCGTGGCACATGAACAGCCGGGTCTGGTCAGGGAAGGCCAGCAGGCGACGGATCGAGCGGTACAGGGTGCGGGCATCGGCCCCCGGGAAGTCACAGCGGGCGGTACCGTAGTCGGGCATGAACAAGGTGTCGCCGACGAACACCACGGTCTCGCCAGCGTCCTCGATCATGAAGCTCATGCACGCAGGCGTGTGCCCTGGGGTGTGCAGCGCGCGGGCATGCAGGTTGCCAATGCGGAAACCTTCCTCGTCTTCGAACAGCACATCGAACTGGCTGCCATCGCGGGCGAAGCCTGGCTCGGCGTTGAACAAGGCACCGAACACTTTCTGCACCTGGGTGATGTGCGCGCCGATGGCGGTATGGCCGCCGAGCTTTTCCTTTAAATAAGCCGCTGCCGAAAGGTGGTCGGCATGCACATGGGTTTCCAGCACCCACTGCACGCTGGCTTCAAGCTCGGCCACGCGCTGGATCAGGCGGTCGGCCGAGGCAGTGCAGGTGCGCCCGGATTTGGGGTCGTAGTCCAGCACACTGTCAATCAATGCGCACTGGCGGGTTTCACGGTCCATGACCAGGTAGCTGATGGTCGAGGTCGCCTGGTCGTAAAAGGCGTCCACGTGCAGGTTGTTGCCGATGATCATCACGTTCTCCAATTTATCCACCCAGCCTTGTACAGGCGTAGGCAGTGCCAGGAGGTTTATCAAGATGCATGCCAGGCATTTTCCCGCGAGCGGGCCAATGAAACCGGCCCGTTGCTGACAGTTGCCGATGACAGTGGCAGCGCGGCTGGCAGTCGACTGTCAGCTAATGGCAGTGTTTGGCAGTCCTTGTTACCCTGCGCCGGTCATCCAATCGGTGCCGTCATGCCTGAAGCCCATCCCCTCATCCTAGCCCTGGTTTCCTATCTTGAGCACGATGCCCTGCCAACCATCGTGCTGGATACCGACTACAACATCCTGGCCGCCAACGCTGCCTATCGCCGCCAGTTCGGTCGCCATGAGCAGGCGCCGCTGGGCGAAAAATGCCACAAGGTCTCGCACCACTATGCCGTGCCTTGCGACCAGGCCGGCGAGCATTGCCCGATGCGCAAGGCATGGCACAGCAAGGTGCCGGAGCGGGTGCTGCACATTCATCACACACCACGCGGCCCCGAGCATGTGGATGTCGAGCTGCGGCCGATCCTGGATGAACAGGGCAGGGTGGTGGCCTTTGTCGAACGCCTGAGCAGCATCACCCTCGCGTCGGCGCAGCCTCAGGAGCAAGGGCTGGTCGGCCGGGCGCCGGCGTTCAAGGCGGCCCTGGCCAGCCTGCAACGTGCGGCGCCGGCGCAGATCCCGGTGTTGCTGCAGGGTGAGTCGGGTACTGGCAAGGAACTGTTCGCCCGCGCGGTGCACATGGGCAGCCCCAGGGCCAACGGCCCATTGGTGGTGGTCGACTGTACCGGCCTGACCGAGTCGTTGTTCGAGAGCGAGCTGTTCGGCTACGAGAAGGGCGCGTTCACGGGTGCCAACCAGCGCAAGATTGGCCTCGCCGAAGCGGCGCATGGCGGCACCCTGTTCCTCGATGAAATTGGCGAAGTACCGCTGGCGATGCAGGTGAAGCTGCTGCGCCTGATCGAGTCCGGCAGCTTCCGCCCGGTGGGCAGCCTGCGCACGGTGCATTCGGATTTTCGCCTGGTCTCGGCAACGCACAAACCCCTCGGGCAAATGGTGGCGGATGGCACCTTCCGCGAAGACCTGTATTACCGCATCAGCGGCTTCCCGATCCGCCTGCCGGCCTTGCGCGAGCGGGTGGAAGATTTGCCCCTGTTAGCACAGAGCCTGTTGCAGCGCATGGCAGGCACGCCGACGCCCAGGCTTAGCGACGATGCCTTGCAGCAACTTGGGCTGCATCCATTCCCGGGCAACATTCGCGAGCTGCGCAACATTCTGGAAAGGGCGCGCCTGTTTGCAGATGACGGGCTGATTCGGCCCGAGCATTTGCCGGAGGATATCGGGCCGGCGGGCGCGATCACGGCAGGTGGTCGGCGCAATCATCTGGGCGAGCTGGCGCAGGCACTGGAACAGTTCAAAGGCTCGCGCAGTGAACTGGCCCGTCACCTTGGCCTGAGTGAGCGCACCCTGTATCGCCGGTTGAAGGAGCTTGGCCTGAATTGACGCGTTCTGTTAACGCGGTCTACAGGGGCCAGCGTATTCCCGAGGGCAACAAAAATCCTGTGGGAGCGGGTTCACCCGCGAACACCGGCGAAGCCGGTGCCATCTACCGCGCCTCCTCAGACCTTTACCGGACCTTTACCTCTGTCCTGACATTAAGCGGGAATGATTGTGGTCTGATCAGTTAACCGAACCTGGCAGCCAGTCAGCTCCAGCCAGGCGTTAACATGCAGAGGACCGCATCAAATGAAAAAAAACCTGACCGTGATCTGCGCCACGCTCATGCTCAGCGCCCCCTTGGCCAGCTTCGCGCAGCCGGGCCCATCTGACCGGCATGATGGCGGCCCATCACACCAAGGCAACCCACCCCATGGACAGCCACAGCACCAAGGCAAGCATGACAATGGCCGCGGTCCCGCTTACCGCAACCCGAACTTCCGCCCACAACAGGGCATGCCGGTACCTCATCAACAGTGGCAGCGTGGCCATGTAGTTGACCCTCATTACCGTGGCGACCGCTACTGGGTGACCGACTGGAAAGCACGCCACCTGTATGCGCCACCGCGTGATCACCGCTGGCTGTATGTGAACGGGGACTATGTGCTGGTGGCTATTGCCAGTGGTGTGATCGTCAACATTCTCAGCGGTTACTGATTTCTACAGGCACTAAAAAGCCCGCATCCGCGGGCTTTTTAGTGCCATGGCCACCCCAGTGGAATTAGGAGTTCCACGTGGAACATTGGCGCCCAAAGTATGATCCGTCTGCGGAACCTAATTCGTGTCGTATTGCGGCTTCGGTCAGCAGGCAGCAGCCTGTAGGTTCGAGGCGAAAAAAAGCCCGCTTGCGCGGGCTTGGTGATCACGGGGTCAAATAGAAGCGGAGGTGAAACCCTACACCTGATCAGAAGTCCAGGTTCGACACCGACAGCGCGTTGCTTTCAATGAAGTCACGACGCGGCTCGACTGCATCACCCATCAGGGTGTTGAAGATCTGGTCAGCAGCGATCGCATCCTCGATGGTGACCTTGAGCATACGGCGAACGGTCGGATCCATGGTGGTTTCCCACAGCTGGTCCGGGTTCATCTCACCCAGCCCTTTGTATCGCTGGATGGTGTGGCGCTTGGTGGTCTCGTTCATCAGCCAATCAAGGCCTTCTTTGAACTCGACGATTGCCTTGCGGCGCTCACCGCGCTGCACGTAAGCACCTTCGCCCAACAAGCTGGACAGCTTGGCACCAATGTTGACTACGGTACGGTAGTCATTGCTGCCGAAGAAGTCCCGGTTGAAGGTGACGTAGCTGGCCAGGCCGTGGGAGGTAATTTCCACCTCTGGCAACCAGACGTTGCGCTCTTTGTCTTCGCGCAGGCTGGCCTTGTAAACCAGGCCGGACTTCTGGCTGCTGTTCAGACGTTCCTGGAGTTGGGCCAGCCAGGCCTGCATCACAGCATGGTCACCCAACTGCTCCAAGGTTACTTCCGGCAAGTAGATGAAGTGCTCGGTCAGCTCTTCCGGATACAGGCGCGACAGGCGCTTGAGGGTCTTCATGACACTACGGAATTCATTCACCAGTGCTTCCAACTGCACACCGGAAACCGCTGGTGCCGACTCGTCCAGGTGCAAGCTGGCATCTTCCAGGGCCGACTGGGTCATGTACTCTTCCATGGCCTCGTCGTCCTTGATGTACTGTTCCTGCTTGCCTTTCTTCACCTTGTACAGCGGTGGCTGGGCAATGTAGATGTAGCCGCGCTCGACCAGCTCCGGCAACTGACGGAAGAAGAAGGTCAGCAGCAGGGTACGGATGTGCGAACCGTCAACGTCAGCATCGGTCATGATGATGATGTTGTGATAACGCAGCTTGTCGATGTTGTACTCTTCGCGGCCGATACCACAGCCCAGCGCAGTGATCAGCGTGCCCACTTCCTGGGATGAGATCATCTTGTCGAAGCGCGCTTTCTCGACGTTGAGGATTTTACCCTTCAACGGCAGGATCGCCTGGGTACGACGGTTGCGGCCTTGCTTGGCCGAGCCACCCGCGGAGTCACCCTCCACCAGGTACAGTTCGGAAAGGGCAGGGTCTTTTTCCTGGCAGTCCGCCAGTTTGCCTGGCAGGCCGGCGATATCCAGCGCACCTTTGCGGCGAGTCATCTCACGGGCTTTACGTGCCGCTTCACGGGCACGGGCCGCGTCGATCATCTTGCCAACGACGGCCTTGGCCTCGTTCGGGTTTTCCAGCAGGAAGTCGGCGAAGTACTTGTTCATCTCCTGTTCCACGGCGGTTTTCACCTCCGAGGAGACCAGCTTGTCTTTGGTCTGCGAGCTGAACTTAGGGTCCGGTACCTTCACCGAGATGATCGCGGTCAGGCCTTCACGGGCGTCATCACCAGTGGTAGCCACCTTGTTCTTCTTGGCCAGGCCTTCCTGTTCGATGTAGCTGTTCAGGCTACGGGTCAGCGAGGAACGGAAGCCCACCAGGTGAGTACCGCCATCGCGCTGCGGAATGTTGTTGGTGAAGCACAGCAGGTTCTCGTTGAAGCTGTCGTTCCATTGCAGGGCGACTTCAACACCCACGCCATCGTCACGCTGGACGTTGAAGTGGAATACCTGGGAGTTGACCGGGGTCTTGTTGGTGTTCAGGTATTCGACGAATGCACGCAGGCCACCTTCGTACTTGAAGAACTCTTCCTTACCGCTGCGCTCATCCTTCAGCAGGATGCCAACGCCCGAGTTGAGGAACGACAGCTCGCGGATACGCTTGGCCAGGATGTCCCAGCTGAAGTGAATGTTCTTGAAGGTTTCAGCCGAAGGCTTGAAGTGGATGTGGGTACCGGTGCTTTCGCTATCACCGACAACCGCCATCGGCGCCTGTGGCACACCGTGAACGTAGGTCTGTTCCCAGATCTTGCCGCTACGGCGAACGGTCAGTACCAGCTTCTCGGACAGGGCGTTCACAACAGAAACACCTACGCCGTGCAGACCACCGGATACCTTGTACGAGTTGTCGTCGAACTTACCACCAGCGTGCAGCACGGTCATGATGACCTCGGCCGCGGAAACGCCTTCTTCTTTATGCACGTCGACCGGAATGCCGCGACCGTTGTCGCGCACACTGATGGATTCGTCCGGATGGATGATGACGGTGATGTCATCGCAGTGACCGGCGAGGGCTTCGTCGATCGAGTTGTCGACCACCTCGAAGACCATGTGGTGCAGGCCGCTGCCATCATCGGTGTCGCCAATGTACATGCCGGGGCGCTTGCGCACGGCATCCAAACCTTTCAGCACCTTGATGCTGGAGGAGTCGTACGTTTGATTTTCGCTCATGCATTCACTCCCGATGGTCGTGGGTCTGGGTGATACGGCCTTGTTCCACGTGGAACAAAGCAACTGGCGTTTCCGTCTGCCAGCCTTCCCTCAGTAATTCGTGATCTACACAGGTGATGAACACCTGGCAGCGTAATTCTTCAAGCAAGCGACACAGCGCGCGGCGATGCTGGTCGTCCAGTTCGGACGGCAAGTCATCCACGAGATAAATACAGTGACCGCGGCGAGCCTGACTAACGAGGTGGCCTTGGGCAATGCGCAATGCGCACACCACCAGCTTTTGCTGACCACGCGAGAGGATGTCGGCTGCGTTATTGGCAGCCAGACGAAGACGCAGATCAGCGCGCTGCGGACCGGCCTGGGTGTGGCCCATCTGCTGATCGCGAAGGAGAGAGGAGGCGAGTACTTCTTGCAGTTCCCGGTCCTTGTCCCAGCCTCGGTAGTAGCTCAGGGTCAACCCGTCCAGCTCGACCAGTTCGCTCAGGGTTCGCTCGAAGACGGGCTTCAAGGCCTTGATGTAATTGCGACGGTATTCATCTATTTCCGCGCTGGCCAGGCACAATTCCCGGTCCCAGGCGGCTTGCGAAGCTGGGTCAAGTGTACCATGCCGCAACCATGAGTTCCGCTGCCGCAGTGCCTTCTGCAGCCGTTGCCAGGCTGGCAGGAAACGAGGTTCCACGTGGAACACCCCCCAATCCAGGAACTGGCGGCGTATCTTCGGTGCACCTTCCAACAGGCGGAAACTGTCTGGGTTGATGAGCTGAAGTGGTAGCAATTCAGCCAGCTGCGCCGCGCTCCGCGCATTCTGCCCATCGATGCGAATAGTGAACTCCCCTTGCCGCTCCCGGGATACACCCAGGTTGCTGGTGCCCCCCTCGGCCAACTGCACTTCGCCGAACACGGTACAGGCAGGCTGTTCGTACTGGATAACCGGGTTCAGGCGGGTGCTGCGGAATGAGCGTGCCAGCCCGAGCAGGTGCACGGCTTCAAGCACGCTGGTCTTGCCGCTGCCGTTGGCGCCGTAAAGGATGTTGATGCGGGGGGAGGGTGAGAGTGTCACCGGGTGCAAGTTGCGCACCGCGGTGACTATGATACGTAGAAGGGACATTTCGCCTGCTATGGGTTACAGGCGCATCGGCATGACAACATAGGAAGAATCGTCATTGCCAGCTTCCTGCAGCAGGGCACTGCTGTTGGAATCAGACAGGATCAGACGAACTTGCTCGGTAGTCATCACGCCCAGCACGTCCAGCAGATAGCTGACGTTGAAGCCGATTTCCAGCGAGCTACCTTCGTAGTCCACGCTGATTTCTTCTTCAGCTTCTTCCTGCTCGGGGTTGTTGGCCTGTATCTTCAGTTGGCCAGCAGCCAGTTGCAGGCGGATACCGCGGTACTTTTCGTTGGAAAGAATCGCAGTACGGCTAAAGGCTTCGCGCAGCGCCTGGCGGTCACCGACCACCAGCTTGTCGCCACCCTTGGGCAGTACGCGCTCGTAGTCCGGGAACTTGCCGTCCACCAGCTTGGAAGTGAAGGTGAATTCACCGGTGGTGGCGCGGATGTGGTGCTGGCCCAGAACGATACTGACCATGCCTTCCGGGTCGGTCAGCAGGCGCGCCAGTTCGAGGATACCTTTGCGTGGCACGATGACCTGGTGGCGATCATCCTGCTCGATCGGCGCGCTCATGGAGCACAGCGCCAGGCGATGGCCGTCGGTGGACACAGCCCGCAGGGTGTTGCGCGACACTTCCAGCAGCATGCCGTTGAGGTAGTAGCGCACATCCTGCTGGGCCATGGCGAAACTGGTGCGCTCGATCAGGCGGCGCAGCTTGCTCTGTTCCAGGTTGCAGGTCAGCGAGCCTGGGCCTTCTTCCACAGTCGGGAAGTCATTGGCTGGCAGGGTCGACAGGGTGAAGCGGCTGCGGCCGGCCTTGACCAACAGTTTCTGCTCGTCGACCTTGATATCGATCAGAGCGTCGTTCGGCAGGCTTTTGCAAATGTCCATCAGCTTGCGTGCCGGGACAGTGATTTCGCCAGGCTCGGCCGGCTCTTCCAGTTGCACGCGGCCTACCAGTTCGACTTCCAGGTCGGTACCAGTCAACGACAATTGCTGGCCTTGCACGACCAGCAATACGTTGGACAGGACCGGCAAGGTCTGACGGCGCTCGACGACACCGGCGACCAGTTGCAGGGGTTTCAACAGGGCTTCGCGTTGAATGGTGAAATGCATGGTCTAGTCCCTTGCCTTCAATTAGCTGCGCAGACGGCCATCAGGTCGTCAGCGTCCGCAGCAGGTTCTTGTAGTCCTCGCGGATGTCCGCGTCGGATTCCTTCAATTCGTTGATCTTGCGGCAGGCGTGCAGCACGGTCGTATGGTCGCGGCCACCGAACATGTCGCCGATTTCCGGCAGACTGTGGTTGGTCAGCTCCTTGGACAGGGCCATGGCCACCTGACGTGGACGCGCCACGGAACGCGAACGACGCTTGGACAACAGATCGGAGATCTTGATCTTGTAGTACTCGGCGACGGTACGCTGAATGTTATCCACACTGACCAGCTTGTCTTGCAGCGCCAACAGGTCCTTGAGTGACTCACGGATCAGCTCGATGGTGATGTCACGGCCCATGAAGTGCGAGTGAGCAATCACCCGCTTCAATGCACCTTCCAGTTCGCGGACGTTGGAACGGATACGTTGGGCAATGAAGAAGGCTGCGTCATGCGGCAGTTCGACCTTGGCCTGGTCGGCCTTCTTCATCAGGATCGCCACGCGGGTTTCCAGCTCTGGTGGCTCGACGGCAACCGTCAGGCCCCAGCCAAAGCGCGACTTCAGGCGCTCTTCCAGGCCTTCGATCTCCTTGGGGTAGCGGTCAGAGGTAAGGATTACCTGCTGGCCGCCCTCGAGCAAGGCGTTGAAGGTGTGGAAAAACTCTTCCTGCGAGCGCTCTTTACGGGCAAAGAACTGGATATCGTCGATCAGCAACGCATCCACCGAGCGGTAGAAGCGCTTGAATTCGTTGATGGCGTTGAGCTGCAGCGCCTTGACCATGTCCGCGACGAAGCGCTCCGAATGCAGGTACACGACCTTGGCGTTCGGATTCTTCTTCAGCAGGTGGTTACCCACAGCATGCATGAGGTGGGTTTTACCCAGGCCCACACCACCATAAAGGAAGAGCGGGTTATAGCCATGCTTGGGGTTGTCGGCCACCTGCCAGGCAGCCGCGCGCGCCAGCTGGTTCGACTTACCTTCAACGAAGGTATCGAAGGTGAAGGTGCGGTTCAGGTAGCTGGTGTGCTTGAGCGCACCTTCAACCTGCACGGTGCGCTGTTCAGTCCGGGCACTGCCGGTCGGCGCCGAAACCGGCTCGGCCATGGCATCGAAGCTGTCACGCGAGGATGGCTCGGCCAGTTCATCGACCAGCACAGGCTCGGCCGCTGCCACCGCGACAGGTTCGACCGCTGCCGGCGCTGCCTTCTGTGTCTGGCTCTGCGTCTGGGTGTGCGCCAGCGAAGCGGCCACGGCGGCACTCACTGGCGCGTTGGGCGCCGCACGTGGTGCCGAGCTGCGGCGGCTGCCTATCAACAAGGAAAGGGCAGGCGCAATGCCACTGCCGTTTTCGCCCAACAGCTCGAGCAAGCGACCCAGGTACTTTTCATTGACCCAATCGAGAACGAAACGGTTAGGCGCATAGACGCGCAACTCGTCGCCTTCGGCTTCGACCTGTAGCGGACGGATCCAGGTGTTGAATTGCTGGGCAGGCAGTTCATCGCGCAGAAGCTCCACGCACTGCTGCCAAAGTTCCACTGACACGGATATCCCCTGAGTTTGAAAGCCGGATGAGGCAAAAACAAACCGCCATTGTACCGGTCGAGCGTTCAGTTATCCACATGTGGACACGCTAGGAACCATGACAAAACAGCCATTTATCGACCAAAACGGCTTCGTTGCACTGTGAATAAGCCCTGTGGATAAACGACCATGAGCGCTATGCACAACCCCAGGGTGAGATCTGTTGATAACTCAGCTGTGGATAAGCGGCATTTTCATCCACAGCTTGTGACCACGAAGAAAACAGGCGCAGCACCGGTTGAGAACACAGTTGTAAAACTCTGTACAGCGCGTACTTTCTGGCCTAAAGCAGGTTATCCACAGAAGGTTATCCACTTAAGATTTATAGATTCTTCAAAAAAGCTTTTTATATGTCTCTTCTTTTTTTTCATGTTGTCCTCAATCCGTCTGTCCGATCAAGCACCACTTGGTGATGGACATGCACGTACCGTCCATCACGTGCTCTATATGGAAAGACTGGTTGGAAATTGACCTACGGGCTTGCTTTCTCTAGAATCGCCGGTCTCTTAAAAAGGGGGCCATTCCGGCCCGTCGTCGACAAACCAGGTAATACGCCATGAAACGTACTTTCCAACCAAGCACCATCAAGCGCGCGCGCACCCACGGCTTCCGTGCCCGTATGGCTACCAAGAACGGCCGCGCTGTTCTGTCGCGTCGTCGTGCCAAAGGCCGTAAGCGTCTGGCCATTTGATTTTTCGGCACAGGTGGTGAGTCAGGACTTCAGTCGGGAAAAGCGACTGCTTACACCCCGACATTTCAAAGCGGTCTTCGACTCCCCAACCGGCAAGGTTCCAGGGAAAAACCTGCTGATCCTTGCTCGCGAGAACGGCCTCGATCACCCACGCCTTGGCTTGGTGATCGGCAAGAAGAGCGTCAAGCTCGCCGTTCAACGCAACCGCCTCAAGCGCTTGATGCGCGATTCCTTTCGTTTAAACCAGCAATTGCTAGCCGGGTTGGACATTGTGATCGTCGCGCGCAAGGGATTGGGTGAGATAGAAAACCCGGAATTGCACCAACACTTTGGCAAACTCTGGAAACGCCTGGCCCGCAGCCGGCCCGCTCCAGCAGTAACCGCCAATTCCGCAGGGGTAGACAGCCAAGATGCGTAAACTGGCGCTCGTTCCGATCCAGTTTTACCGTTATGCCATTAGTCCTCTGATGGCCAATCACTGTCGTTTCTTCCCCAGTTGCTCCTGTTACGCTTATGAAGCCATCGAAACCCACGGCTTCTGGCGTGGTGGGTGGCTAGCCGTTCGTCGCCTGGGACGTTGTCATCCGTGGAACGACGGCGGTTTCGATCCCGTTCCTCCCGCTCCTTCCTCCCGAACTTCTTCGATAGCCGAGTAATCATGGATATTAAACGCACGATCCTGATCGTCGCCCTGGCAATCGTGTCCTACGTCATGGTCCTCAAGTGGAACCAGGACTACGGCCAGGCTGCCCTGCCGACTCAGAATACTGCTGCCAGCACTGTTGCCCCGGGCTTGCCGGATGGCGTACCGGCCGGTAATGCCGGCGCCAGCGCCGATGTACCAAGCGCCAACGCCGAAACCAGCGCAGCCGAACTGGCGCCGGTCGCGGTCAGCAAGGACCTGATCCGGGTCAAGACCGATGTCCTGGAGCTGGCTATCGATCCGGTCGGTGGTGACATCGTCCAGCTGAACCTGCCGCAGTACCCACGTCGTCAGGACCACCCGGACATTCCGTTCCAGCTGTTCGACAACGGTGGTGAGCGTGTCTACCTGGCACAAAGCGGTCTGACCGGCGTCAACGGTCCGGATGCCCGTCCTGCCGGTCGCCCGCTGTACGCTGCCGACAAGAAAGGTTACCAGTTGGCCGATGGCCAGCAGCAACTGGTGGTCGACCTGAAGTTCAGCGACAACGGCGTCAACTACATCAAGCGCTTCAGCTTCAAGCGCGGCGAGTACGACCTGACCGTCAGCTACCTGATCGACAACCAGAGCGGCCAGGCCTGGAGCGGCAACATGTTTGCCCAGCTCAAGCGCGACGCCAGCTCCGATCCATCGTCGAGCACCGCCACCGGCACCGCTACCTACCTGGGCGCCGCCCTGTGGACAGCTTCCGAGCCTTACAAAAAGGTCTCGATGAAGGACATCGACAAAGGTAGTTTGAAAGAAAATGTGTCCGGCGGCTGGGTTGCCTGGCTGCAACACTACTTCGTGACTGCCTGGATTCCGGCCAAGTCGGACAACAACGTTGTCCAGACCCGCAAGGACAGCCAGGGCAACTACATCATCGGTTACACCGGCCCGGCCATCAGCGTGCCTGCTGGCGGCAAGGTCGAAACCAGCGCCATGCTGTACGCCGGCCCGAAAATCCAGTCCAAGCTGAAAGAGTTGTCCCCAGGCCTGGAACTGACCGTCGACTACGGCTTCCTGTGGTTCATCGCCCAGCCGATCTTCTGGCTGCTGCAACATATCCACAGCCTGCTGGGTAACTGGGGCTGGTCGATCATCGTGCTGACCATGCTGATCAAAGGCCTGTTCTTCCCGCTGTCGGCTGCCAGCTACCGCTCCATGGCGCGCATGCGTGCCGTTGCGCCGAAGCTCGCTGCGTTGAAGGAACGCTTCGGTGACGATCGCCAGAAGATGTCCCAGGCGATGATGGAGCTGTACAAGAAAGAGAAGATCAATCCGCTGGGCGGCTGCCTGCCGATCCTGGTGCAGATGCCGGTGTTCCTGGCCCTGTACTGGGTACTGCTGGAAAGCGTGGAAATGCGCCAGGCCCCATGGATGCTGTGGATTACCGACCTGTCGATCAAGGATCCGTTCTTCATCCTGCCGATCATCATGGGCGCCACCATGTTCATCCAGCAGCGCCTGAACCCGACGCCACCGGATCCGATGCAGGCCAAGGTGATGAAAATGATGCCGATCATCTTCACCTTCTTCTTCCTGTGGTTCCCGGCGGGTCTGGTGCTGTACTGGGTTGTGAACAACTGCCTGTCGATCGCACAGCAGTGGTACATCACCCGCAGCATCGAAGCAGCCAGCAAAAAAGCTGCTGCTTGACAGGCTACTGCGCTAGCCTGTGAATAAAAAACGCCCCTAGTGGGGCGTTTTTGCTATCTGTCGTTTTTGTCGTAGAGGCTTTCGAGCATGAACACTGTGCGTGAAACCATTGCCGCCATCGCCACCGCCCAAGGCCGCGGCGGTGTGGGTATTGTCAGGTTGTCCGGCCCTTTGGCTGCCAAGGCCGGCCAGTTGATCACTGGCCGTACGCTTACCCCGCGCCATGCCCATTACGGCCCGTTCCGCGACGAGGAAGGGCTGGTGCTGGACGAAGGGATCGCGCTGTTCTTCCCCGGGCCGAATTCGTTCACCGGTGAGGACGTGCTGGAACTGCAGGGCCACGGTGGCCCGGTGGTGCTGGATATGCTGCTGCAGCGCTGTGTACAAGTCGGTTGCCGACTGGCCCGCCCGGGCGAGTTCAGCGAGCGTGCGTTCCTCAACGACAAGCTCGACCTGGCCCAGGCCGAAGCCATTGCCGACCTGATCGAGGCCAGCTCCAGCCAAGCGGCGCGCAATGCCCTGCGCTCACTGCAGGGGGAGTTCTCCAAGCGTGTGCGCTTCCTGACCGAAGCGTTGATAGCCCTGCGCATCTACGTCGAGGCGGCGATCGACTTCCCCGAGGAGGAAATCGACTTTCTCGCCGATGGTCACGTGCTGGCGATGCTCGATACAGTGCGCGGCGAGTTGTCCACAGTGCAGCGTGAAGCCGGGCAGGGGGCCTTGCTGCGTGATGGTATGACCGTGGTTATCGCCGGTCGGCCGAATGCCGGCAAGTCGAGCCTGCTGAACCAACTGGCCGGGCGGGAAGCGGCCATCGTCACCGATATCGCCGGCACCACCCGGGACATCCTTCGCGAACATATCCACATCGACGGCATGCCGCTGCACGTGGTCGATACTGCCGGTTTGCGCGACACCGATGACCATGTGGAAAAAATCGGCGTGGAACGCGCACTGAAGGCCATTGGCGAGGCCGACCGAGTGTTGCTGGTGGTGGACTCCACCGCACCCGAGGCGAGCGACCCGTTCGCCCTGTGGCCGGAATTTCTCGACCAGCGCCCAGACCCGGGCAAAGTCACGCTGATTCGCAACAAGGCCGACCTGAGTGGTGAGCGGGTAGCGCTGGAACAGTGCGATGACGGCCATGTAACGATCACCCTCAGTGCCAAGGGGGACGACGCAGGGCTGCAGCTGCTGCGCGACCACCTGAAGGCCTGCATGGGTTATGAACAGACGGCTGAGAGTGGTTTCAGCGCCCGCCGGCGCCATCTGGATGCGCTGCGTCAGGCCAGTGAACACCTGGAACACGGTCGTGCACAACTGACCCTGGCTGGCGCGGGTGAGCTGTTGGCGGAAGACCTGCGCCAGGCGCAGCAGGCCCTGGGGGAGATTACCGGGGCGTTTAGCTCGGACGACCTGCTGGGGCGGATTTTTTCCAGCTTCTGCATCGGCAAGTAATCCACAGCCAGGCAAGGCCAAGAGCCGCTCCTTCGGGAGCGGCTTTTTTTTGCCTGAAATTCTTATGAGCGTAGTCAGGCGAACCGAGTACCTGTGGCAGCGGGCTCGCCCGCTCTCACCTTGTCCGTATCTGGCCCCAGCTCGAGGATTTTTCTGTTTTCAGGTTGAATACCGCGCTCAGGAGCCCTGTGGAAAACTGGCCTTCAGCTCCGTTGATAAGCAGGCTTTTTTTCTGAGGACAAACCCGGCTGTGGGTAAATAGCCATTTAATCCACAGGCTAAATCACGTTATCCATAGCCCTCATGGCACTCCAGCCACAGGGTTTAATTTTGCTATATCCTGCGCAGATAAAGGGCTACAGAACGTTATCCACAGATAGGGCTGTGCATAAGAATAAACATAAAAACAAAGCTTTTTTAAATTTCTCTTCTTTGATTTCTGTTGTCTGCCACTCATCCACAGGCTGGTCAAATTTTGCTCAGACGGTTTCTTTAAAGGGGCTGAAGTCCCTATACTTGTCCGCTTACCTTCTCTATTCGCAAAAACAGGCACGAGGTGCGTGGTGGATTTCCCTTCCCGTTTTGAAGTGATCGTCATCGGCGGCGGCCATGCCGGTACCGAGGCTGCGCTTGCGTCTGCACGCATGGGTGTGAAAACCCTGCTGCTGACCCATAACGTGGAAACCCTCGGTCACATGAGCTGCAACCCCGCCATCGGCGGTATTGGCAAAAGCCATCTGGTCAAAGAGATCGATGCCCTCGGCGGCGCCATGGCGCTGGCCACCGACAAGAGCGGCATCCAGTTCCGCGTTCTGAACAACCGCAAGGGCCCGGCCGTACGCGCCACCCGAGCACAGGCCGACCGCGCCATCTACAAGGCCGTGGTGCGTGAAATCCTGGAAAACCAGCCGAACCTGTGGATATTCCAGCAGTCCTGCGACGACCTGATCGTCGAGCAGGACCAGGTCAAAGGCGTGGTGACCCAGATGGGCCTGCGTTTCTTCGCCGAATCGGTGGTACTGACCACCGGTACCTTCCTCGGCGGGCTTATCCACATCGGTCTGCAAAACCATTCCGGTGGTCGCGCCGGTGATCCGCCTTCGATCGCCCTGGCTCACCGCATGCGTGAACTGCCACTGCGCGTCGGTCGCCTGAAAACCGGTACCCCGCCACGCATCGACGGCCGTTCGGTGGACTTCTCGGTAATGACCGAGCAGCCAGGCGATACGCCGATCCCGGTCATGTCGTTCATGGGCAATGCCCAGATGCACCCGCGCCAGGTGAGCTGCTGGATTACCCACACCAATGCACGCACCCACGAGATCATTGCCTCGAACCTCGACCGTTCGCCGATGTACTCGGGTGTGATCGAAGGTGTCGGCCCGCGCTACTGCCCGTCGATCGAAGACAAGATCCATCGCTTCGCCGACAAGGAAAGCCACCAGGTGTTCATCGAGCCGGAAGGCCTGACCACCCATGAGCTGTACCCCAACGGTATTTCCACTTCGCTGCCGTTCGACGTGCAGCTGGAGCTGGTGCGTTCGATCCGCGGCATGGAAAACGCCCACATCGTGCGCCCGGGCTACGCCATCGAATACGACTACTTCGACCCGCGCGACCTCAAGTACAGCCTCGAGACCAAAGTCATCGGCGGCCTGTTCTTCGCCGGCCAGATCAACGGCACCACCGGTTACGAAGAAGCCGGCGCCCAGGGCTTGCTGGCCGGGACCAACGCCGCCCTGCGGGCGCAGGGCCGTGACAGCTGGTGCCCACGCCGCGACGAGGCGTACATCGGCGTACTGGTCGACGACCTGATTACCCTGGGTACCCAGGAGCCGTACCGCATGTTTACTTCGCGTGCCGAGTACCGCCTGATCCTGCGCGAAGACAACGCCGACCTGCGCCTGACCGAAAAGGGCCGCGAACTCGGCCTGATCGACGACCAACGCTGGGCCGCCTTCTGCGCCAAGCGCGACGGCATCGAGCGCGAGGAGCAGCGCCTGAAGTCGACCTGGGTACGGCCGAACACCGAGCTAGGCCAGGCCATTGTGGATAAGTTCGGCACCCCGCTCAGCCACGAATACAGCCTGCTCAACCTGCTGGCGCGCCCGGAAATCGACTACGCCGGACTGATCGAGGCAACCGGTGGCGAAGCGATCGATCCACAGGTCGCCGAGCAGGTCGAGATCCGCACCAAGTACGCCGGTTACATCGACCGCCAGCAGGATGAAATCGCCCGCCTGCGCGCCAGCGAAGACACTCGCCTGCCTGTGGATATCGATTACGCGACGATTTCCGGCCTGTCCAAGGAAATCCAGGGCAAGCTGGGCCAGACCCGCCCGGAAACCCTGGGTCAGGCTTCGCGTATCCCGGGCGTGACCCCGGCGGCGATTTCCCTGTTGCTGATTCACTTGAAAAAACGCGGCGCTGGCCGCGAATTGGAGCAAAGCGCTTGAGTTCCCTGGTCACCCCGCAACACGCCGAAGAGTTGTCCACAGGTGCGCGCCAGCTCGGTGTCGAGCTGAGTGCCGAGCATCACGAAAAGCTGCTCGGCTACCTGGCCCTGTTGATCAAATGGAACAAAGCCTACAACCTCACCGCAGTGCGCGACCCCGACGAGATGGTGTCGCGCCACTTGCTCGACAGCCTCAGTGTCATGCCGTTTATCCACAGCGAGCGTGACAACTGGCTGGATGTCGGCAGTGGCGGTGGCATGCCCGGCATCCCGTTGGCTATCCTGCATCCGCACAAGCAGGTGACGGTGCTGGACGCCAATGGCAAGAAGACCCGCTTCCTGACCCAGGTGAAAATGGAGCTCAAGCTGGACAACCTCACGGTTATCCACAGTCGGGTCGAAGCCTTCCAGCCGGCGCAACCGTTCAGCGGGATCATCTCCCGCGCTTTCAGCAGCATGGAGAACTTCACCAACTGGACCCGCCATCTGGGCGACAACGGGACGCAATGGCTTGCAATGAAGGGGCTGCATCCTGCCGATGAACTGGTAGCATTGCCCGCAGACTTCACAGTGGAAAGCGAGCAGGCCCTGACCGTTCCAGGTTGCCAGGGCCAGCGCCATCTGCTGATACTGCGCCGCAAGGCATGACTGGGAACACACGCAACAATGGCTAAGGTATTCGCAATCGCGAACCAGAAAGGTGGTGTGGGCAAGACCACCACCTGTATCAATCTCGCCGCCTCGCTGGCCGCGACCAAGCGTCGTGTGCTGCTGATCGACCTCGATCCGCAGGGCAACGCCACCATGGGCAGCGGTGTGGACAAGCACGAGCTCGAGCACTCGGTCTACGACCTGTTGATCGGGGAATGCGACCTGGCCCAGGCCATGCATTACTCCGAGCACGGTGGTTTCCAGTTGCTACCAGCCAACCGTGACCTGACCGCCGCCGAAGTGGTGCTGCTGGAAATGCAGGTCAAGGAAAGCCGCCTGCGCAATGCCCTGGCGCCGATCCGCGATAACTACGACTACATCCTCATCGACTGCCCACCGTCGCTGTCGATGCTCACGCTCAACGCCCTGGTCGCCTCCGATGGCGTGATCATCCCGATGCAGTGTGAGTATTACGCACTGGAAGGTCTCAGCGACCTTGTGGATAACATCAAGCGTATCGCTGCCCGGTTGAATCCGGAGCTGAAGATCGAGGGCCTGCTGCGGACCATGTACGATCCGCGCCTGAGCCTGAACAACGATGTCTCTGCGCAGCTGAAGGAGCACTTTGGCCCGCAGCTGTACGACACGGTCATTCCGCGTAACATTCGCCTGGCCGAGGCCCCGAGCTTCGGCATGCCGGCCCTGGCCTACGACAAGCAATCGCGCGGCGCGCTGGCGTATCTGGCCCTGGCTGGGGAACTGGTACGCCGTCAACGCCGTCAATCACGCACTGCACAAACAACTTAAGGAATCCGTATGGCCGTCAAGAAACGGGGTCTCGGACGTGGGTTGGATGCACTGCTCAGTGGTCCTTCCGTCAGCGCGCTCGAAGAGCAGGCTGTGAAGATCGACCAGAAAGAACTGCAACACCTGCCGGTCGAGCTGATCCAGCGTGGCAAGTACCAGCCACGCCGGGACATGGACCCGGAGGCGCTGGAAGAGCTCGCGCACTCGATTCGCAACCATGGCGTGATGCAGCCGATCGTGGTGCGCCCGATCGATGGCAACCGCTACGAGATCATTGCCGGTGAGCGCCGCTGGCGCGCCACCCAGCAGGCTGGCATGGACAAGATCCCGGCGATGGTCCGCGAAGTCCCCGACGAAGCCGCCATCGCCATGGCACTGATCGAGAACATCCAGCGCGAAGACCTCAACCCGCTGGAAGAAGCCCTGGCCCTGCAGCGCCTGCAACAGGAGTTCGAGCTCACCCAGCAACAGGTGGCCGATGCCGTGGGCAAGTCGCGGGTAACCGTGGCCAATCTGCTGCGCCTGATCACCCTGCCCGATGCGATCAAGACCATGCTCGCCCATGGCGACCTGGAGATGGGCCACGCCCGTGCATTGCTCGGCCTGGAAGAACCCCGTCAGGAGGAGGGGGCGCGTCATGTTGTCGCACGTGGCCTCACCGTGCGCCAAACCGAAGCACTGGTCCGTCAGTGGCTCAGCGACAAACCTGATCCGGTCGAACCGAGCAAACCTGATCCGGATATCGCACGCCTTGAACAGCGGCTCGCAGAGCGCCTGGGTTCGGCCGTGCAGATCCGTCATGGCAACAAGGGTAAGGGCCAATTGGTTATTCGTTACAACTCGCTTGACGAGTTGCAAGGCGTGCTTGCTCACATCCGCTGAAACAATTCCTGTTGTAGCGCGCAGTCGGAAATCACTACGAAGAGTTGAATAGGGGTTAATCCACCCCTATACTCTGCGCGCATTTTGTCGGCACAAATTATGCCAAGTCATAACTGACTTGTTGGTCGACTTCCGAGGAGCAGTTGTGATGGAAATCCGCACGCCAAACCGCCTGCCTTTCCATCGCTGGGCGGTTTTCCCGGTACTGCTGGCTCAATTCGTCGTACTGCTGCTGGCAACGTTGGTGTTGTGGCAGTGGAAAGGGGCGGTCAGTGGATATTCAGGCCTTTGCGGAGGTTTGATTGCCTGGCTACCCAATGTGTATTTCGCCTGGAAGGCTTTTCGCTTCAGCGGGGCCCGGGCGGCACAAGCCATCGTCAAGTCGTTCTACGCTGGCGAGGCAGGCAAGATGATTTTGACGGCAGTGCTTTTTGCACTGACCTTCGCAGGAGTGAAGCCACTGGCGCCGTTAGCAGTATTCGGCGTCTTCACGTTGACCCTTTTGGTCAGCTGGTTCGCGCCCCTGCTGATGAATAAAAGACTTTCGAGACCTTAGGGCGTTTGAGGCAACCATGGCAGCAGAAACCGCTTCGGGCTATATCCAGCACCACTTGCAGAACCTGACCTACGGTCAACTACCAGACGGCAGCTGGGGCTTCGCCCATTCGGCTGCAGAAGCCAAGGCAATGGGCTTCTGGGCGTTCCACCTGGACACCCTGGGTTGGTCCGTCGCGCTGGGTCTGATCTTCCTGTTCATCTTCCGCATGGCGGCCAGGAAGGCGACTTCCGGCCAACCTGGCGGCCTGCAGAACTTCGTTGAAGTGCTGGTGGACTTCGTCAACGGCAGCGTGAAGGACTCCTTCCACGGCCGTAGCCCGGTAATCGCCCCGCTGGCGCTGACCATTTTCGTCTGGGTGTTCCTGATGAACGCCATCGACCTGGTACCGGTCGACTGGATTCCTCAGCTGGCCATCCTGATCTCCGGTGACTCGCACATTCCGTTCCGCGCCGTGTCGACCACCGACCCGAACGCGACCCTGGCCATGGCCTTCAGCGTGTTCGCCCTGATCATCTTCTACAGCATCAAGGTCAAGGGCCTGGGCGGCTTCATCGGTGAGCTGACCCTGCACCCGTTCGGCAGCAAGAACATCTTCGTGCAGATCCTGCTGATTCCGGTCAACTTCCTGCTGGAATTCGTCACCCTGATTGCCAAGCCGATCTCGCTGGCTCTGCGTCTGTTCGGCAACATGTACGCTGGCGAGCTGGTGTTCATCCTGATCGCCGTGATGTTCGGTGCCGGTATCCTCTGGCTCAGCGGCCTGGGTGTGGTGCTGCAGTGGGCGTGGGCTGTGTTCCACATCCTGATCATCACCCTGCAAGCCTTCATCTTCATGATGCTTACCATCGTCTACCTGTCGATGGCTCATGAAGATAACCATTAAGACCGCCTGGCGTGTCTGATAGCCTTCCCCGCTCGTTTGGGGGGAGGGCTTAAAAAGTCCGCAAGGGCATGCTGTACCAAACGATTTGTTTTACCGCTTCAAACTAAAAACCTAACCAATACGACGTAAAAGTCGGGAGGAAAGATGGAAACTGTAGTTGGTCTGACCGCTATCGCTGTTGCTCTGCTGATCGGCCTGGGTGCTCTGGGTACCGCCATTGGTTTCGGCCTGCTGGGCGGCAAGTTCCTGGAAGGCGCTGCTCGTCAGCCTGAAATGGTTCCGATGCTGCAGGTTAAAATGTTCATCGTTGCCGGTCTGCTCGACGCCGTAACCATGATCGGTGTTGGTATCGCTCTGTTCTTCACCTTCGCGAACCCCTTCGTTGGTCAGATCGCCGGCTAATCACTCGTTTCTACGAGTTGATTGGTGTGATGGACAAAGACCGAGCGAGGTGTTGGCGTGAACATTAATGCAACCCTGATTGGCCAATCCGTTGCTTTTCTGATTTTTGTACTCTTCTGCATGAAGTATGTATGGCCTCCGGTCATCACTGCCCTGCAAGAGCGCCAAAAGAAGATTGCCGACGGCTTGGACGCTGCCAACCGCGCAGCTCGCGACCTGGAGCTGGCCCAAGAGAAAGTGGGTCAGCAACTGCGTGAAGCTAAAGCACAGGCAGCCGAAATCATTGAGCAAAGCAAGAAACGCGCTGCTCAGCTTGTCGAGGAAGCCCGTGATCAGGCCCGCGTCGAAGCTGACCGTGTGAAGGCTCAGGCTCTGGCCGAGATCGAACAGGAACTGAACAGCGCTAAAGACGCCCTGCGTGCCCAAGTGGGTGCCCTGGCCGTTGGCGGTGCTGAAAAGATCCTTGGCGCCACAATCGATCAAAACGCGCATGCGGAGCTGGTTAACAAACTGGCCGCTGAAATTTAAGCGAGGGCGATCATGGCAGAACTGACCACGTTGGCCCGACCTTACGCTAAGGCTGCCTTTGAGCATGCCCAGGCCCATCAGCAACTGGCCAATTGGTCAGCCATGCTCGGCCTGGCTGCTGCGGTGTCGCAAGACGACACCATGCAGCGCCTGCTCAAGGCCCCGCGACTGACGAGCGCAGAAAAGGCCGCCACGTTCATTGACGTGTGCGGTGACAAGTTCAATGCACAGGCACAGAATTTCATTCATGTTGCCGCGGAAAACGACCGTCTCCTGCTTCTGCCGGAGATTGCCGCCCTGTTCGACCTGTACAAGGCCGAGCAAGAGAAATCCGTGGACGTGGAAGTCACCAGTGCCTTCGCGTTGAACCAAGAACAGCAAGACAAACTCGCCAAGGTTCTCAGTGCACGGTTAGGCCAGGAAGTGCGCCTGCACGCGTCGGAGGATGCCAGCCTGATTGGCGGCGTCGTCATCCGCGCTGGTGACCTGGTAATCGATGGCTCTGTTCGCGGCAAGATCGCGAAACTGGCCGAAGCATTGAAATCTTGAGTTTGAAGGGGCAGCAGAGCAATGCAGCAACTCAATCCTTCCGAAATTAGTGAAATCATCAAGGGCCGCATCGACAACCTCGATGTGAGCTCCCAAGCCCGTAACGAAGGTACCGTTGTTTCGGTATCCGACGGTATCGTGCGGATCCACGGTCTGGCCGACGTCATGTACGGCGAAATGATCGAGTTCCCTGGCAGCGTCTTCGGCATGGCCCTGAACCTGGAGCAAGACTCCGTAGGTGCAGTGATCCTGGGTGCCTATGACACCCTCGCCGAAGGCATGAGCGCCAAGTGCACCGGTCGCATCCTGGAAGTTCCGGTCGGCAAAGGCCTGCTGGGCCGCGTCGTCGACGCTCTGGGTAACCCGATCGATGGCAAAGGTCCTCTGACCACCACCGAAACCGACGCGGTCGAAAAGGTCGCTCCGGGCGTTATCTGGCGTAAGTCGGTAGATCAGCCTGTACAGACTGGCTACAAGTCCGTCGACGCCATGATCCCTGTCGGCCGTGGCCAGCGCGAGCTGATCATCGGTGACCGTCAGATCGGCAAGACCGCCATGGCTATCGACGCCATCATCAACCAGAAAGACTCCGGTATTTTCTGTGTTTATGTTGCTGTCGGCCAAAAGCGTTCCACCGTTGCCAACATCGTTCGCAAGCTGGAAGAAGCCGGCGCCCTGGCCAACACCATCGTGGTCGTTGCCAGTGCTTCGGAATCCGCCGCACTGCAGTTCCTGGCGCCATACGCCGGCTGCACCATGGGCGAGTTCTTCCGTGACCGCGGTGAAGACGCCCTGATCGTTTACGATGACCTGTCCAAGCAGGCCGTTGCCTATCGTCAGATCTCCCTGCTGCTGCGCCGTCCACCAGGACGTGAAGCGTACCCAGGCGACGTGTTCTATCTCCACTCCCGTCTGCTGGAGCGTGCATCGCGCGTTTCGGAAGAGTACGTCGAGAAGTTCACCAACGGCGCAGTCACTGGCAAGACCGGTTCCCTGACCGCCCTGCCGATCATCGAAACCCAGGCTGGCGACGTTTCCGCGTTCGTTCCGACCAACGTGATTTCCATCACCGACGGTCAGATCTTCCTGGAATCGGCCATGTTCAACTCGGGCATCCGCCCTGCAGTGAACGCCGGTGTTTCGGTATCCCGCGTAGGTGGTGCCGCTCAGACCAAGATCATCAAGAAGCTGTCCGGTGGTATCCGTACCGCTCTGGCTCAGTACCGTGAACTGGCTGCATTCGCCCAGTTCGCTTCCGATCTGGACGAAGCGACCCGCAAGCAGTTGGAGCATGGTCAGCGCGTAACCGAGCTGATGAAGCAGAAGCAGTACGCGCCAATGTCCATCGCGGACATGGCCCTGTCGCTGTACGCCGCTGAGCGTGGTTTCCTGACTGACGTGGAAGTCTCCAAGGTCGGCAGCTTCGAGCAAGCTCTGATCGCCTACTTCAACCGTGATCACGCCGAACTGATGGCGAAGATCAACGTGAAGGGTGACTTCAACGACGAAATCGACGCTGGCATGAAAGCCGGTATCGAGAAGTTCAAGGCCACCCAGACCTGGTAAGCCGCAGCGGGGGCTGCGGCCCCCGCTTGCTAACCTGATAGGTGATACATGGCAGGCGCAAAAGAGATTCGCAGTAAGATTGC
Organism: Pseudomonas persica; assembly: GCF_900291015.1. Lineage (GTDB taxonomy): Bacteria > Pseudomonadota > Gammaproteobacteria > Pseudomonadales > Pseudomonadaceae > Aquipseudomonas. Next base: position 89,817 of record NZ_OLKL01000003.1, on the reverse strand, counting down.
GAGCATCAAAAGCACGCAAAAAATTACCAGCGCCATGGAGAAAGTGGCGGTCAGCAAGATGCGCAAGGCACAAATGCGCATGGCTGCTAGCCGTCCTTACGCGGAGCGTATCCGCCAGGTGATCGGTCATCTGGCCAACGCCAACCCGGAGTACCGCCACCCGTTCATGATCGAGCGCCCTGTAAAGCGCGCCGGTTATATCGTGGTGAGCAGTGACCGTGGTCTGTGCGGTGGCTTGAACACCAACCTGTTCAAGGCCTTGGTCAAGGACATGAACGCAAACCGCGAACAGGGCGTGGAAATCGACCTGTGCGTGATCGGCAGCAAGGGTGCGACTTTCTTCCGCATCTTTGGCGGCAACGTCGTAGCCGCGATCAGCCACCTGGGCGAAGAGCCATCGATCAACGATCTGATCGGCTCCGTCAAAGTGATGCTGGACGCCTACCTGGACGGCCGTATCGATCGCCTCTCGGTGGTTTCGAACAAGTTCATCAACACCATGACCCAAAAACCGACGGTCGAGCAATTGGTACCGTTGGTGGCAACCCCGGATCAGGATCTCAAGCATCACTGGGATTACCTGTACGAACCCGACGCAAAAGAGCTGCTGGACGGCTTGATGGTGCGTTACGTGGAGTCGCAGGTGTACCAGGCGGTGGTCGAGAACAACGCTGCTGAACAAGCGGCCCGGATGATCGCCATGAAGAACGCCACAGACAACGCCGGTGATTTGATCAAAGAGCTCCAGCTGATCTACAACAAGGCGCGTCAGGCTGCGATCACCCAGGAGATCTCGGAAATCGTCGGCGGCGCTGCCGCGGTTTAACGGTTCAAAAATTCAGAGGATCCAGCTATGAGTAGCGGACGTATCGTTCAAATCATCGGCGCCGTCATCGACGTGGAATTCCCACGTGACGTCGTGCCGAGTGTTTACAACGCGCTGAAAGTACAAGGCGCGGAAACCACCCTGGAAGTTCAGCAGCAGCTGGGCGACGGCGTGGTTCGTACCATTGCGATGGGCTCGACCGAAGGCCTGAAGCGCGGTCTGGATGTCGTCGACACCGGCGCTGCCATTTCCGTTCCAGTTGGTAAGGCCACCCTGGGCCGTATCATGGACGTACTGGGCAACCCGATCGACGAAGCCGGCCCGATCGGCGAAGAAGAGCGTCGCGGTATCCACCAGCCAGCGCCTTCGTTCGCTGACCAGGCAGGCGGCAACGACCTGCTGGAAACCGGCATCAAGGTTATCGACCTGGTCTGCCCGTTCGCCAAGGGTGGTAAGGTTGGTCTGTTCGGTGGTGCCGGCGTCGGCAAGACCGTAAACATGATGGAACTGATCCGTAACATCGCCATGGAACACAGCGGTTATTCCGTGTTCGCTGGTGTGGGTGAGCGTACTCGTGAGGGTAACGACTTCTACCACGAGATGAAGGACTCCAACGTTCTCGACAAGGTAGCGCTGGTCTACGGTCAGATGAACGAGCCACCAGGAAACCGTCTGCGCGTAGCGCTGACCGGCCTGACCATGGCCGAGAAGTTCCGTGACGAAGGTAACGACGTTCTGCTGTTCGTCGACAACATCTATCGTTACACCCTGGCCGGTACCGAAGTATCCGCACTGCTGGGCCGTATGCCTTCGGCAGTAGGTTACCAGCCGACCCTGGCTGAAGAGATGGGCGTTCTGCAAGAGCGCATCACCTCCACCAAGGAAGGTTCGATCACCTCCGTCCAGGCCGTATACGTACCTGCGGACGACCTGACCGACCCGTCGCCAGCGACCACCTTCGCCCACCTGGACGCCACCGTCGTTCTGTCCCGTGACATCGCCTCCCTGGGTATCTACCCAGCGGTCGACCCACTGGACTCGACTTCGCGCCAGCTGGACCCGAACGTGATCGGCAACGAGCACTACGAGACCGCTCGTGGCGTTCAGTATGTTCTGCAGCGCTACAAAGAGCTGAAGGACATCATCGCGATCCTGGGTATGGACGAACTGTCCGAAGCCGACAAGCAACTGGTAGCCCGCGCTCGTAAGATCCAGCGCTTCCTGTCGCAGCCGTTCTTCGTGGCCGAAGTCTTCACCGGTTCGCCAGGCAAGTACGTTTCCCTGAAAGACACCATCGCTGGCTTCAGCGGCATCCTCAAAGGTGACTACGACCACCTGCCAGAACAAGCGTTCTACATGGTCGGCAGCATCGACGAAGCGATCGAGAAAGCCAAGAAACTGTAATCCCGGCGCCCCGAAAGGGGCGCTAATCAGGTTGAGGCAAGCAGATGGCTATGACAGTCCATTGCGATATCGTCAGCGCGGAAGGAGAGATCTTCTCCGGCCTGGTCGAGATGGTAGTTGCGCACGGTAACCTGGGTGATCTTGGTATCGCTCCGGGCCACGCGCCGCTGATCACCAATCTCAAGCCTGGTCCGATCACGCTGACCAAGCAGGGTGGCGAGCGCGAGGTGTTCTACATCTCCGGTGGCTTCCTGGAAGTGCAGCCGAACATGGTCAAGGTACTCGCCGACACCGTGCAGCGTGCAGCCGACCTGGACGAAGCCTCCGCTCAGGATGCCGTCAAGGCAGCTGAGAAGGCCCTGCATGAGAAAGGCGCGGATTTCGACTACAGTGCCGCATCCGCACGTCTGGCCGAGGCCGCAGCCCAGCTGCGTACCGTCCAGCAGATCCGCAAGAAGTTCGGCGGTTAATTCCGCAGGCTTCATGTAGATTGAGAACAAGGGTAGCCATCGGCTACCCTTTTTCTTTTTTTGTAACCTATGAAACCGGTCATTTCACTGACCGCCCAGGATTGGTAGCCAGTAATGTCACTCGATATCGTTATTCTCGCCGCCGGCCAAGGCACCCGCATGCGCTCGGCGCTGCCCAAGGTGCTGCACCCGGTAGCCGGCAACTCCATGCTCGGCCATGTTATCCACAGCGCGCGCCAGTTGCAGCCGCAAGGTATTCACGTGGTCATTGGCCATGGTGCCGAGCTGGTTCGCGATCGCCTTGCCGCTGACGACCTGAACTTCGTCATGCAGGACAAGCAGCTGGGTACCGGCCATGCGGTTGCCCAGGCATTGCCGGCGCTGACCGCCGACACCGTGCTGGTGCTGTACGGCGACGTGCCGTTGATCGAAGTAGAGACCCTGCAGCGTCTGCTGGCCAAGGCCAACGAGCAGCAGCTGGGCCTGCTCACGGTAACCCTCGACGACCCGACCGGCTATGGCCGCATCGTGCGTGACGAGCAGGGCAAGGTGACCGCTATCGTTGAGCACAAGGACGCCAACGATGCACAGAAAGCGATCAAGGAAGGCAACACCGGTATTCTGGCCCTGCCAGCCGCGCGCCTGGCCGACTGGATGGGCCGCCTGTCGAACAACAATGCCCAGGGCGAGTATTACCTGACCGACGTCATCGCCATGGCTGTGGCCGATGGCCTGGTGGTGGCTACCGAACAGCCGCACGACCCGATGGAAGTGCAAGGCGCCAACGACCGTCGCCAGCTGTCCGAGCTGGAGCGGCACTACCAGTTGCGCGAAGGCCGTCGCCTGATGGCCCAGGGCGTGACCCTGCGCGACCCGGCGCGCTTCGATGTACGCGGTGAGGTGACTGTTGGCCGTGACGTGCTGATCGACATCAACGTGATTCTCGAAGGCAAGGTGGTCATCGAGGACGATGTGCAGATCGGCCCTAACTGCGTGATCAAGAACACCACCCTGCGCAAAGGCGCAGTGGTCAAGGCCAACAGCCACCTCGAAGGCGCCGTGATGGGCGAGGGCAGCGATGCCGGCCCGTTCGCCCGCCTGCGCCCGGGCAGCGTGCTGGACGCCAAGGCCCATGTGGGTAACTTCGTCGAACTGAAAAACGCCCACCTGGGCGAGGGCGCCAAGGCCGGTCACCTGACTTACCTGGGCGATGCCGAAATCGGTGCACGCACCAACATCGGCGCCGGCACCATCACCTGCAACTACGATGGCGCCAACAAGTTCAAGACCGTGATGGGCGAGGACGTATTCATCGGCTCGAACAACTCGTTGGTAGCGCCTGTGGATATCCACGCGGGTGCGACCACTGCAGCCGGTTCGACCATTACCCAGACCGTTGAAGCTGGCGACTTGGCGGTGGCCCGCGCACGCCAGCGCAACATCTCGGGCTGGAAGCGCCCGGAGAAGATCAAGAAGAGCTGAGTTATACACAGCTGTTTCGATCGAAAGCCGACTTATGTGAATAAGTCGGTTTTTTTTTGTGAACTGGACACATACCCTTGGGATTAACTGTCTGGCTCAATTTCTGAACACCGGAACAATCCTTGTGGGAGCGGGACGTCCCCAAAGATTTATCCACAGCTTGACGAAACGCTCATCTTAGGTTTTGATTGCCACCATTATCTTTCGAATCGAAACTTAAGCGCTCATGTCGAAACGAAACACCCCGCAGCGGCGGCACAACATCCTGGCTTTGCTCAGCGAGCAGGGCGAGGTGAGTGTGGACGCTTTGGCCAAGCGTTTCGCAACCTCGGAAGTCACCATCCGCAAGGACCTCGCTGCCCTCGAAACCAATGGCCTGTTGCTACGGCGCTACGGTGGCGCGGTCCCGGTGCCACAAGAGCTGCTTGGTGAGCCCGCCCAACCCGTGTCTTCCTACAAAAAGGCCATCGCCCGTGCCGCCGTTGCGCGAATCCGCGAACATGCGCGCATCATCATCGACAGCGGCAGTACCACGGCAGCCATGATCCCCGAACTGGGGCGCCAGCCTGGCCTGGTGGTGATGACCAATTCGATGAATGTGGCCCGCGCCATCTGCGACCTCGAACACGAACCGGTGCTGCTGATGACCGGTGGCACCTGGGACCCGCATTCCGAGTCGTTCCAGGGCCAGGTGGCCGAGCAGGTGTTGCGCTCGTACGACTTTGACCAGCTGTTCATCGGTGCTGACGGTATCGACCTCGGCCGTGGCACCACCACCTTCAACGAACTGCTCGGGCTGAGCCGGGTCATGGCCGAAGTCGCCCGTGAAGTGATCGTGATGGTCGAGTCGGACAAGGTAGGGCGCAAGATCCCCAACCTCGAACTGCCTTGGGGCAGTGTGCACACCCTTATTACTGACGAACGCCTGCCCGCAGCGGCACGCGAACAAATTCAAGCCCGCGGCATCAACCTGATCTGCGCCGCGATCAGCCAGGAGCAATAAACCATGTGTGGAATCGTTGGTGCCGTCGCCGAGCGCAACATCACAGCCATCCTGATCGAAGGCCTCAAGCGTCTTGAGTACCGCGGGTACGACAGCGCCGGCCTGGCTGTCCTCACCCAGAACGGTGAACTGCAGCGCCGCCGCCGTATCGGCAAGGTCAGCGAGCTGGAAGCCGCTGTTGCCGCCGAGCCACTGGCTGGCCAGCTGGGCATCGCCCACACCCGCTGGGCCACCCACGGTGCGCCGACCGAAGGCAACGCCCACCCGCACTTCTCGGGCAGTGAAGTGGCCGTGGTGCACAACGGCATCATCGAGAACCACGAGGAACTGCGTGAAGAGCTGAAGGGCCTTGGCTATGTCTTCACTTCGCAGACCGATACCGAAGTCATCGTCCACCTGATCAACCACACCCTGAAGAGCATCCCCGACCTGACCGATGCCCTGAAGGCCGCGGTGAAGCGCCTGCATGGCGCTTATGGCCTGGCGCTGATCAGCGCCAAGCAGCCTGACCGCCTGGTAGCCGCACGCAGCGGCAGCCCACTGGTCATCGGCCTGGGCCTGGGCGAGAACTTCCTGGCGTCCGACCAGTTGGCCCTGCGCCAGGTCACCGACCGCTTCATGTACCTGGAAGAAGGCGACATCGCCGAAATCCACCGTGACCAGGTCACCATCTGGGATCAGGACGGCCACAAGGTCCAGCGCGAAACCGTGCAGTACCACGAAGGTGCCGAAGCCGCCGACAAGGGTACCTACCGCCACTTCATGCTCAAGGAAATCCACGAGCAGCCAAGCGTGGTACAGCGCACCCTGGAAGGCCGCCTGGGCAAGGACAACGTGATGGTCCAGGCCTTCGGCCCGAAGGCTGCCGAACTGTTCGCCAAGGTGCGCAACGTGCAGATCGTTGCCTGTGGTACCAGCTACCACGCCGGCATGGTCGCCCGTTACTGGCTGGAAAGCCTGGCCGGCATCCCGTGCCAGGTAGAAGTGGCCAGTGAGTTCCGTTACCGCAAGGTGGTGGTGCAGCCGGACACCCTGTTTGTCTCCATCTCGCAGTCTGGCGAAACCGCCGACACCCTGGCCGCGCTGCGCAACGCCAAGGAACTGGGCTTCCTCGGCAGCCTGGCGATCTGCAACGTCGGTATCAGCTCGCTGGTGCGTGAGTCGGACCTGACCCTGCTGACCCTGGCCGGCCCGGAAATCGGCGTGGCCTCGACCAAAGCCTTCACCACCCAGCTGGTTTCGCTGATGCTGCTGACCCTGGCCCTGGGCCAGGTGCGCGGTACCCTGGAAGCTGGCGTCGAGGCCGAGCTGGTTGAAGAACTGCGTCGCCTGCCGGCCCGCCTGGGCGAAGCCCTGGCCATGGACGCCACCGTCGAGAAAATTGCCGAGCTGTTTGCCGACAAGCACCACACCCTGTTCCTCGGCCGTGGTGCGCAGTACCCGGTGGCGATGGAAGGTGCACTCAAGCTTAAGGAAATCTCCTATATCCACGCCGAAGCCTACCCGGCAGGCGAGCTGAAGCACGGCCCGCTGGCGCTGGTGGACAACGACATGCCGGTGGTTACCGTTGCGCCGAACAACGAACTGCTGGAGAAGCTGAAGTCCAACCTGCAGGAAGTGCGCGCCCGTGGTGGCGAGCTGGTGGTGTTCGCCGACGAGCAGGCCGGCATGACCAATGGAGAAGGTACCCACGTGATCAAGGTGCCGCACATCGCCGACGCCCTGGCGCCGATCCTGTACACCATCCCGTTGCAGTTGCTGTCGTACTACGTGGCCGTGCTGAAGGGCACCGATGTTGACCAGCCGCGTAACCTCGCCAAGTCGGTTACGGTCGAGTAAGTCGGAAACCGGGGGGCTTAGCTGTGATCGTAAATATTAAAGTCTGTCTCTGAATATTAAAGTCTGTCTCGCTTGGAGCCTCCGTGGGCTCCAAGCGCAGATCCCGCTATGCTGCCCCTCCGCTGCCTTGAAATCCTGAGTGCTCCTCCTTGCTGCTCACCATCCAACCGCACGAGTCTCTCCGCTCCGTTATCGAAAGGCATTTTTACCTGGCTCCACGCTCACCCGAGTCGATCAAGCTCAAGGAAATATCCAGGTACTACATGCGAGGACAGTCAATCGGGGTTATTGCTGATTTGCTGGGCAGGTGGCGTTGCGGTCGGTGCTCTCGTTGAAGTACCCGCCGTACAGGGTGGTGTCGCTCAGCTCGCGGCTGGTGAGGAACCAGCCGTGGCGGTCTCGGGCAGCAGGCGGCTATCGGAGGATCCGAACACCGGGGTCTTGACCCGCTGCTCGCCGTAACGCAGTTCGGTGGAGGAAAAGCGCAGCTTGGTCAGCGCCCCGCCGCGGCTGAACTGGTCCTTGGGATGCCCCTCGTTGTCCACTCCCAGCAGCCGCGCCTTGCCGGTCCGGCCACCGCCGCTGTCGAGCATCCACCCGGAATAGACGTGGGCATCCAGGCCGAAGCCGAGGGCGAAGGATTCGGGAAACGTCTTCTGGTCTGGGTCATGAACGCTCCTTGCGGTGGACATTTTCCACTGTGAGTCAGTGTCCACTCAGCCCGGGACAGACCACCCTAGCTCTTGCAATGACCGAGGTCGGCGATTATCGGAAGAGCTTCCTGCTCCCCCATCGCTTTCTGCCTGCGTGGTCATCGCGCACAACGGGTCACGGTCAATATCAACAACAACTTTGCGCTTACCGGACTCGCCCGGATTGCGACGTCCTTGAGGTCGCAGATCCCACACATTGGTACTGGCAAGGTTCCAAAACCCCGAAGTAGCGTCCTCACCGTCGGACCAGTTCCTCTGGCGAGCTCACCAGGCGTGAGGCCTGAAATCACTCTTTTGGGGCTCCCATTCACTGCTCTCAGCACGATGCCCATATGTGTGCCCGAGCGGGTTGCCTACGCAGTAACGACTTCGTCTAGCGCTCGAGAGGAGACCTATCGAACGCCATAGTGAGTGAGCCCGGCAGGACGACATCCGAGTCGCTGTAACTTCTATGGAGAAGGACTATGGACGGTCGTACTTTACTGCGCTGCAGGGGTCAAAACAGTTCAGGATGGAGCGTAATTCAGAGAGGCTATTCGGAATTATCCGCACAAGAGGTATCAGCCGCATTGAGGATGATCAACGATGAATTCTCGCGAGAATTGTTCTGCTACGTCTGGTGGCCGGATAGCGCATTCCACAACAGACGAGACATAGAACGAATGTTGTTGCGGCAAGTTCTGGACCAATGCAAGGTGCGTGCGATTCAGGCTTTAACTACCCAGCTGACTCATGACATAGCGGAGCTCGAGCTGACCGCGTTCAGGCATCGCTCGCAAAGCCCGGCAAGTAGCCTTACTGCCTATCGAAGCGCGATGGAAGAGGCTAAAGAACAACGATGGCCCTCTCCTAGTTCAGTCTATCAACGCCTTACTCGTGGCGTGTTGGGCGAATTGAGTACCGCGGTGATTTGCTCGATATGTCAGGGCGCCGGGTATCAGCTTGTTCATGAACGTTCCGGGCCCTGTCAAAAGTGCCAGGGCAGTGGTCGTCGCCCTTGTTCAGATTTGGCTCGCGCTCAGACCCTGGGGATTACTTGGCATGCCTATGCCAAGGCATGGAAAGCCCCGTTCGAATGGGCATTGAAGCTATGTGAACAGGCGATCCAACTGGCCAGTGATGTCCTGTGTCGCAATCTCGGCATCGCAGGTGAACGGCACAATACGGCGAAAGTCTTGAGCTAATGCGCTGGCACTGAATGCTCCCCCCTGCCACATCGAGTCGAGCCATCGCTGGTTCTCGTTCTACAGCTCCCTGGACCGAGCAATCAGCGACGACTCAATCCCGGTGAATCTGTTGCACCACTTGTTGAATGCCGCTGAACTGACCCGGTGTCTGTAGCAGTGTTCTGGTGCCAGTGTCTGGGCCTCGCCCTCCCCCTTGAGTACCGCGGTGATTCAGCGCCCGACAATACGCGACTCTGCAAGTCAAACGGTAAGAAAGTCCCCCCGCCGAGCCAAAGGCTTTCCCAACTTGTTCGCCACGTCGACATCCCGGCGCACTGTTTTGCTGTGTTGGCGCCGACGTCGATGTCTGCGGTTGAGGATACGAGAGCAGTGGAAACGTCGTTGGTACTAGCGAGGTTCCAAACGCTCAAACTAGCCTCCTGATCGTCGGACCAAATCTTCTGGCGAGCTCAATACCGCCCCGCGGTATGCCACTGGCTCCAGGTGAAGGGAAAAGGCGGCTGGAAGTCGATAGCAACGGAGCTGATGCTACAGCTGGCTATCGGCATGACACCACGCCGAGAGGTTCGCAGTGCAATGTCTCAATTGCGAGGAGAGAACACGGACCATGAGCGCTTCCATCGAAACACTGCCGGCGACCAACGACCAATGGCAATTGAAGGTCCTCCCCTTTATGACGCGAGCCATTGCTGTGATGGGGCTTCTGTTCTTTCTGAGTAGCTTTGTCCAGATACACCTGATGCGCGTCGAGCTGCAAACTCCCCCTGAAGTCGAGGAAGCATCGGCGTCCCTTGAGGACTTGGAAAGCACAGCCAAGGCCGAGCTGATGCGATGGAACGCCCTGGTGACTCTCGAGCGTGCAACGCTTCGAGCAAGAGAGCAGGCCACCAACGCGGTGATTCTGCGTCAGGCCTCGTTGCTGAACCTCGGTTTTTTGACCGGAATGGTGCTGTGTCTGGTCGGTGCGGTCTTCGTACTGGGTCGGTTACAAGAGCCAGCCACGTCCTTGAGTGGAGAAACGCAGCAATTGAAGGTAGCGCTGAACACGTCCTCTCCCGGTATCGTTCTGGTTGTGCTGGGAACAGGACTGATCTGCGCCACGCTCTTCCATCACTATCAGTTCAACCTGCCCGACAAGACCGTGTACCTGCCTCCGGCCCAATACACACTGTCCATACCCTCGGGCACCCCACAGACCTCAACCGCCCTCCATCTGCCAGTTGCCACTGCGCCGAGGGAATCTACCGGCAACAGCACGAGTTCACCTGCACCACTACCTTAGAGGAAACAAGCATGAGTCTAATTATCTCGGATCAGGCATGGGCCGCATCGGCAAAAAATCTTGGCGTGGAAGTCGCATGCCTGCAGGCCGTCGCCAGCGTTGAGTCGGCTGGCACCGGCTTCCTTCCACCGCCGTCCAATGAACCGAAGGTGCTCTTCGAGGGGCACATCTTTCACCGACTTACGAGCGGGCACTTCGATGCCACTGCTCCCGACCTGAGTTATCCGCACTGGGACAAGTCCAAGTATGCCGGTTCGCTGGAAGGAGAATGGGCCAGGCTTAATGCCGCTATGGCCCTGGACCACGACGCTGCTTTGGAGTCCGCCAGTTGGGGGACGTTCCAGCTAATGGGCTTCAACTATCCCGCCTGCGGCTTTTCGACAGTGCACGACTTCGCCGAAGCACATCGTGCGGGAGCAGATGAACAGCTGGCGGCATTCGTGCAGTTTATCGATCGACCTCCGTTCCGCGACGCGTTGAGGAGGAAGGACTGGGCCGTTTTTGCAGCTGCCTACAACGGACCCGATTACGCAAAGAATCAATATGACATACGGCTGGCCACTGCTTATTCGCACCACTGCGGATAAGTGACCGCTGTGTACTGGGGCTCAGACGGCTGCACGCCTTCGCATTATTAGTGCATTGGACATGAGCTTCTTCAACGACCGCTGAACGGTGTTCGTCGAGGACCGCATCAATTACGCGGAAAGAGAGTTGTAACGGGTGGGCACGGTAAGTACACCCCCAGAAGTAGACGTACGGATCATGGTAGTCAGGCTCTGTGGTTGAAGGTGATGTAACACTTTGATCTTCTTGCCTGCACGCTAGATTGCCGAAGAAATATTATTTAACCATCAACTATTAATCACCATTGATTAAAAGAGGGATCTTTTATGCCTATTATCTACAAAGCAACCAAAGATATACTGCGGGCAGTCAACTACGGAATTGCGCTGGGTACAAATGACAAAGGCTGGTCCGACATCGCCGTTGACTTTCTCGGCAATGTAACAGGTGACGCCGTTAGTGCCGGAATCAACCAACTCGACCCTAAACAAGAGTTATACTGGTCGCCTTATGCGGATATACCTGGCATTGGGAATGTATATTCACTCCCCTCGCTCGTAGTTAACGGAACTACGATGTACAGCTTCTTCCAGGGACAATCGCTGTATGACTCAGACGCTGGTGTTGGCGGCTACCCTTATTATACCGCGAGGCAGTATGGGACTCTCAGTGCGGATCAGCTCTGCGCAATGACCAGTCCTCCACCGAGTCAACCGTCTACCGCCATCTCGGCCGTGATGTTCGGTGGTAATGTCTACGCATTCTATGGCGGCGAACCGGGAAGCCAGGGGCAAACCGGACTTATTTACTACAGCATCTTTAGCAGTCAAACATGGTCTTGGTCTCAGCCCACGCAAATCCCCAAAGTCAACGTTCCTATGGTTTGTCAAAGTGGTTCCATGATGGGGGGTACCTGGGGTGTATATCCTGTTGTCTTCACTCCGCCCGGAGAGCAAGACCCTCAACTGTACCTGTTTTATGCGAAGACTGGCACGAATTCTGCCGTCTATTCGTCAAGCTTAGAAATTGGCTGCGTTACAACGTCAGATGGACAGACATGGACTGATCTCGCCCCCAATGGTATTGGCCCAACCATTGGGACTGGACAGCTCTCGCCAGTTGTTTACTCTACGCCTGGGTCTGACACAGAGCAGATACTTCTTTTCTATGTGGATGAGAATAGTGAGCAGCCAAGCTACATTGCTTACCCCGACTCGGCAGGAGGGTTTAGCTCTCCTGTAACAGTTCCGATTCTCTCAACTAACGGATCAACTATTAGTGTATTCTCTTCCAGCGCCGTCGTTCATACCCCGCCGGGTGCATCCGATCCACTCCTCTATGTATTCTATCAAAGCTACGCACCAGCAGGATATCAAGGCTTCTCTACTTGCTACATATCCTTCGATGGGACTTCCTGGAGCTCACCGTCGACATTGCCAAATGGCAACACCGTGGATGATAGATACGGTTCAACCCTAGCGATATTTCCGCCCGAATCATTCAATAACAGCATGGCATCTACATCGGATATCTATTTCACTTCCATAATTAATGGATTGAACAACGTCTATCCAACCGGCAACATTCCCAATGAGTCTGCCCTCCTAGGGTCATTGGCGGCATATGTATCATCCATGAGTGACAATACAGGTACTTCGCAAGCTACTCCACTCGGAGCTGGGAGCGATGGCAACGTTGTCGGACCAGGCGGGGCGTTTCTGCTTGCAGTTGACCTACCGGGTTTTTCAGCACCACAACCCTGGCTCTTCTATTCTTCGTTTGACTCCAACTGGACCGGTGTTACGTCAGCATTTCAGTATGCGGTATACGAAAATGGGCAGTGGATTCCGGGGGCTACGCTGCCTGCCGTCGTAGAGCCGGGAAATGAATTTCCCTCCGTCACCGGTTCGCCCGCTGTACTCCCAATTATGGAAAGTACTGGCTCGATTGGTATCGTAGCGGTGAACACGGCGAAGGGAATTTTTGCGAGCAACGGCGGACCAACACAATGGTCCTTTACCAACTCGTCGCTCCCAATTTCTGGCACCACAGCCACTGGATCGCCGGCTTTGGCCTACTTCAATGGCTTGGTCTATCTGTTCTATCAGGACACCGCCAGCGGCAAGCTCTATTGCACTACATCTACTCCGAACGTAACCACTTATAGTGATGCTCTGGGTTGGTGCACACCGTATGCAGTGAACGGCGCGCAACTAACTGGGTCTCCCACGGCCACGGTGTATAACAACGACCTGTATGTGTTCTATCAAGGGGAAGGCAGTTCCGGAACGCTTTTCTACTCTTGGCTTTCCGGTTCGACTGGAGCGTGGTCAACATCGACTCAGATCGTCCCGGAGGGAGTGACCTCCTCGGCCATCATTTCTGGAACGCCATCGGCATGCGCATGCACCGACTCATCCGGTAACAACCAATTGTTCGTGTTCTACGGCGGTATTGATTCCGGTAGTGGCGTGCCGCTGATGTACTGTCGCTTAGGTTCCGACGGAACGTCCTGGACGCAGGCGGCCGTGTCCGGCGTCTTCATCACCGATTCACCTTCCAGCTACTGGCTACAGAGCTCCGGGAAACTGAATATCTTCTTCCAATTAGCGTCAAGCCCGGGAGTACTTGCCTATATCGTTCATGATATAAGCAGTTCGTCTTGGTCCCCGGTTGGCACCACAACGGTCCAGACCATCGATGGCTGGGCAAACGCCATGATGTACTACAACTCTTTCAGCAGCGTCTCGTATCTCTATATCTACCACAACAATAGTGGCGCCAACGCTGGGCAGATAGGCTATTGCACATGTATGCCCATGAGCACGTCGCAAGGATGCCTAATAGCGGACCCTTTCTCCATGGATCAAACCACTTCCGATGGCGGCGTTGATAATGTCTACTATCCGGCGATGACGGGTGCTCCAAGCGCAACGATTGCTAACGGCAACATCTATGTTTTCTATAACAGCTCATACTTGGAAAGCTCTCCTAAACTAAACTACACCTTTGGGGCTCTGGCCTACATGCAGATCCCATTGCCAACTGCTGATACTCAAAACGTTGAACTTGGCACTCCAGCAATCGCAGCAGTGGGCTATAACGCTGGGGATTCTTATGGGGACTCTTATGGGGACGTCTATGGGAACAATTCCGGTTTCCTCAACGGTGCTGCAAGCTTTATATCCATGGCCAACTCCCCGGCTTCAGTCACGTTTAATGGTACGCCCTATGTATTTTTCAATACAGGCAACGGGGCGATCAACTATTTCACAAATATAGCGACTGGTAGTGCGCAAAACATTCCTGGCGCTTCATCTGTGTCGAGCGACTGCTCGCCGGCAATTGTGACGGTTAATGGCGTATTGTACCTATTCTGGGTAGATTCCGGCAGTAACGACACCGGCACACTACAATGCAGCTACTCATCCGACGGTGCAACATGGGGGCAAATTGAGACCAGTCCAAACCTGAGAGTGACGACCAAGGGGGTTCTAGCCAGCGTCGCAAATGGACAAATCTATTTGATGTATCAGCAAGACGGGACTACTTACTACGATATCTTCCCCGAGGTTACTACACAGACCGCGGGGACAGTTTCTAAAACGCTTGCGCCCGCCACCCAGATCAGTCGTATGAACTGCAGTACAGGACCGTCGGTCGTAGCCTTTGACAACAACCTGTGGTGTGTAACCCAAGGCGTAGAGGCCTCCAACTATTCACCCTTCAAGGGCTGGGAAGTCACCGCCGATAACCAACTGTTCTTCAGTCGCACCTTCGATGTAAAATGCTGGAGTTGGAATACCATAATCGCAGAAGCGGCTGCTGCCAGTGTTTCCCCCTCATCGTCAGTGCTGCCGATTGCGGCGACATTCCCCTCTTCCGACTCCTCGGGCGACGATTTGCTTTACGTCTTCTGGCCCGCTGCCACAGGCGGTTACATCCAATACACAACCACCGATGGCACATACGCTACCCCCTCTTCAACCAGTAGCGTTTATGGTTTGCAATGGTTGAGCCCCAGTCAAATTAGTAGCGATATCTGCACTAATGACAACGTGGCTGTCGTTGCTATGCCGCCCCTCGATTCTGCAAGCGATCCTAACCAGCTATATGTCTTCTGGCAGGGTTCGAATCACTCGGGCTTGTTATATTACGCATCGATGAGCCCTTCAGGCAGTTGGAGCAGCGTCAAGGAGGTTGTCCCAAAGGGAAGCAACACCGATGGGTTCATGTCGCTATCCCCATCTGCCGTTTCCTTTGCATCCGGGAGTGGGACAGCTCAACCGTATATTTTCTATCAAGCCGCAGGAAGCTCCGGAGCTATCGGTGGCGACGCAGTCGCGTTGCAATATTGCACCTATGCCAACAGCACGTGGACTCAGTACACCGTGCCGAATATTTCAACGACGATCATCAGCGAGTGGGATGGTATCCAAATGGCTGATCCCCAGACGATTAATGGTATCGATCCTGGAACCCCGCCCCGAGCTATTGTTTTCAATGGCACGCTGTATGTGTTCTACATAACCAAAACGGGTGGATACACCCGCGACAGCAGCGGAAAGGGAGCCCCGTATACCAACTTCCCAGTTTCCTTCAGTACGTACGATGGCACGACTTGGTCTGGCCTCAATACTATCGGCTCGACGGCAACCTTCCAGACGCAGACTAATGGTGTTGTTCCTAACTTTGTTGCCCAGTTCGTCTACCCCGTCGAGTTCAATGGAGTGCTCTACGTGTTCTTCATGAGCAGCCCTTCCTGGGGATCGACGCCGAGCGTGAATCCACCTGGCGTGATCTACTACACCTCGACATCAGATGGATCGAACTGGTCCTCCCCGCAGCCAACGACCAATGTTGTGTATGTACCTGCTACTACTACGACGATCCAATCCTCAACGGGCACCGAAATAAACGACACCCTAGCAGCCGTCAATGGAGCATTGGCTTTCGTCGGACTGCCCACCACAGAAGATATCCGCAATATGGCGATCGAAGCGGCTGGCCAGGCTGCGGCAAATGCTCCCGCCAAGGCCCTCGCCAGTCCCATTACTGGTGAGATTTTGAACTTCGTTCTTATGGATTAACGCTGGTATTACTGCTGCATGACGGGTGATGACTGGTTGTGCAGCAGTTAATAATTATTCCAACAATTTAAGAGGCGGATAAGTGGCCTCTGCGTACTTGGGTAAGCGGGCGGGTGCGTGAGTACGGCCTGCAAGTAGGCGTACGGATCATGGCCGGCCGAGCAGGCCATTCAGAACATCGGTCAACTGTACGAGGTAGGGCTAGTTATATTCTTGGCTGATGCTGAAATATTCATTCAGCTAAACAAGGAGGTCTTTATGATTCGCTATAGAGCAGCATGATCCATTTATTGGAAATCAATCCAGAAGGCAGATTGTTGCCGCTGACCGAAAACTGACCAAGATTCGCCCGTTGTGCTGACTGAAAACTGACCCAGGTGTTCCACTGCACCTGCTCAATTGTTGAGCAGGAGAACACAGGGTGATCAGCATGGAAATGATGGGCAAAATTCGGCGGATGTATTTCCGTGACAAGCTGTCGTTGCATGAGATAGCCAAGCGTACCGGACTGTCGCGCCACACCATCCGAAAATGGGTCAGAGCGCCGGAGTCCAAGCAGCCGGTTTATCAGCGTCAAGCCGTGTTCAACAAACTCAGTCCCTTTCACGATCTTCTGGATCAGGCGCTGCGGGCTGATGCCTTGAGGGCGAAGCAACATCGCCGCAGTGTCAAGGCGGTACGGGCATTTGTGCCGTTGGCGTTCGCGTTGGGCGAGGCCTTCCAGTTCGATTGGAGCGAGGAAGGCCTGCTGATTGGCGGTGTTTTCCGACGTGTCCAGGTCGCGCACATGAAGCTATGTGCCAGCCGAGCTTTCTGGCTCGTGGCCTATCCCAGCCAAGGGCATGAAATGCTGTTCGATGCCCATACCCGCTCATTCGCCGCCTTGGGCGGCGTGCCGCCTCGCGGCATCTACGACAACATGAAAACGGCGGTCGATAAGGGTAAATCCTACGTCTCGGTTACCCTCGATCTTCTCGATCACGGTCTGACCACGGTTCGGCTGTTCATGGAGAATGATCGGCTCAAGGCCAATTTTTTCAAGGAGTCGAGCTACGGATTCTCTCGCCCCTTCATCATGTTCTTTCGTGCCATGGCCTACGCGTTCCTTGGTAGCGGTAGGCCATTATTGCCGATTCGGACTATCTGTTCATCCTTCAGACTGCGGGTTGCTTCTGCTTGGATGCGAGACAGTTTTTAATATTTTCCAGAACTGGAAAGCGGCCCAGGTGGTAGGGTGAGACAGACTTTAAAACTCAATCCACCACGCTACAGGTCCCAAGATTCGTGCCGATGTGAGACAGACTTTAATGTCTACGATCACAAAGCAGCCCCCACTTCCCGGATCAGATCTGCATCGCCATCCCGTCCACATTCATCGCTGCCTGGCGCAAGGCCTCGGAGCGGGTCGGGTGGGGATGGCAGGTGAGGGCGATGTCTTCTGCCGAGGCCGAGAACTCCATGGCCACGCAGAACTCACCGATCATCTCGCTGACACTTGGACCCACCAGGTGCACACCCAGCACTTCATCGGTTTCGGCATCGGCGATGACCTTGGCGAAGCCTTCAGTCTCGTGGTTGATCTTGGCGCGGCTGTTGGCAGTGAAGGGGAACTTGCCGACTTTATAGGCACGCCCTTCGGCCTTGAGTTGCTCTTCGGTCTTGCCGACGGTGGCCAGCTCCGGGCGGGTGTAGATCACGCCAGGGATAAGGTTGTAGTTGACCTCGTGGGGCTTGCCGGCGATGCGTTCGATGCAGGCCACCGCTTCGTCTTCGGCTTTGTGCGCCAGCATCGGGCCGGAGGTGACGTCGCCAATCACCCAGATACCCGGCACGGAAGTGCGGTGGTGGTCGTTGCCGAGCATGCCGCGCTTGTCGGTTTCCAGGCCCACGCTTTCCAGGTTCAGCCCTTTGGTATATGGGCGGCGGCCAATGGCGACCAGTACGTAGTCGGCCTGTAGCGTTTCTGCACTGCCGCCGGCGGCCGGCTCCAGAGTCAGGCTCACGCCATCGGCGCTGGCGCTGGCCTGGGTCACCTTGCTGCCCAGCTTGAACACCATGCCTTGCTTGGCCAAGGCCTTCTGCAGGGTCTTGGCGGTTTCTTCGTCGGTGCCCGGGCAGATGCGGTCGAGGTATTCGATGACGGTGACCTGGCTACCCAGGCGACGCCATACCGAACCCAGCTCGAGGCCGATCACGCCGGCGCCGATGACGATCAGGTGCTTGGGCACCTGTGGCAGCGACAGGGCGCCGGTCGAGTCGATGATGCGCTGGTTGTCGATGGTCACGCCCGGCAGGGGGGTAGGCTCGGATCCGGTGGCAATGACGATGTCCTTGGCCTGCAGTGCGGTTTCGCTGCCGTCCTCAGCCTTGACCACGACCTTGCCGACGCCATCCAGGCGGCCCCAGCCCTTGATCCAGTCCACTTTGTTCTTGCGGAACAGGTACTCGATGCCTTTGGTCAGGCCGGTCACGCTCTCGTCCTTCTGTTTCATCATCTGGGCGAGGTTGAGGGTAGGTTTGACTTCGATACCGAGGTGGGCGAACTCGCCACCACTGGCGGCTTCGTACAACTCGGAAGCATGCAGCAGCGCTTTGGAGGGCATGCAGCCCACGTTCAGGCAGGTGCCGCCCAAGGTCGAGCGGCCTTCTACACAGGCTACGCTCAGGCCCAGCTGGCCGGCACGAATGGCTGCGTTGTAGCCGCCAGGGCCACCGCCGATGATCACCACGTCATAGGATTTCATGGGTTCAACTCCAGGATGAAGAAGCGCGAGAGGGGCACAAGGTTAAGCTGAGATGCAAATATTGTATACAATCTGCTGCATGGATAAGATCAGTTGGTTCTAGACCATGGTCTCGTTTAGAGGAAACATCCCACGAATGAACTACTCTGATCCGGCGACGTTCGAAATATCAGGCGTCGTGGCCAAATACGGACAGGAGGGTCGTTCATGCTTGCGCAACTTCCACCGGCATTGCAGAGCCTGCATCTGCCGCTGCGGCTGAAACTGTGGGACGGTAACCAGTTCGATCTGGGGCCTAGCCCGCAGGTCACCATCCTGGTCAAGGAGCCGCAGTTGATCAGCCAGTTGAGCCACCCGAGCATGGACCAGCTGGGCACGGCATTCGTCGAAGGCAAGCTGGAGCTGGAAGGCGATATTGGTGAAGCCATCCGCGTATGCGATGAGCTGAGCGAAGCGCTACTGACCGATGAGGACGACACCCCACCGCAGCGGCGGGCCCATGACAAGAGCACCGACGCCAAAGCCATTTCCTACCATTACGATGTTTCCAACGCGTTCTATCAGCTCTGGCTGGATCAGGACATGGCCTACTCGTGCGCCTACTTCCGCGAGCCGGACAACACCCTGGATCAGGCACAGCAGGACAAGTTCGATCATCTGTGCCGCAAACTGCGGCTGGACGCCGGCGACTACCTGCTCGACGTAGGTTGTGGCTGGGGTGGCCTGGCGCGTTTCGCTGCTCGCGAATATGGCGCCAAGGTGTTTGGTATCACCTTGAGCAAGGAGCAGCTCAAGCTCGGCCGCGAGCGCGTCAAGGCAGAGGGGTTGGCCGACAGGATCGACTTGCAGATTCTCGACTACCGCGACCTGCCTCAGGATGGCCGCTTCGACAAGGTTGTCAGCGTTGGCATGTTCGAGCATGTCGGGCATGCCAACCTGGCGCTGTATAGCCAGAAGTTGTTCGGTGCCGTGAGGGAAGGGGGCCTGGTGATGAACCACGGCATCACCGCCAAGCATGTCGATGGCCGCCCGGTCGGGCGTGGCGCTGGCGACTTCATCGACCGCTATGTATTCCCCCATGGCGAGCTGCCGCACCTGTCGATGATCAGTGCCAGCATCTGTGAAGCGGGGCTGGAGGTGGTCGACGTGGAAAGCCTGCGTTTGCACTACGCCAAGACCTTGCACCACTGGAGCGAAAACCTGGAGAACCAGTTGCACAAGGCGGCGGCACTGGTACCCGAGAAGACCTTGCGCATCTGGCGCCTGTACCTGGCCGGGTGTGCCTATGCCTTCCAGAAGGGCTGGATCAACCTGCACCAGATACTGGCCGTGAAGCCCTACGCCGATGGTCATCATGACCTGCCCTGGACGCGCGAAGATCTGTATCGCTGAATTGCTACAAAGCAAACAAGCGCGACACCATACCCTGTGGGAGCGGGTTTGCCCGAGAATGCGTCGGTACAGCCACTGACGTCTTCGCGGGTAAACCCGCTCCCACAAGGTCCGAGAAAGCCAGCGAGGGGCGCCACGCATCAGAGGATAGGCGAAATCAGCCGCGCAATCCGCATCCCCAGTTGCTGCAGCCGATGGGTATCGCGGCTGTCCTCCGCAGTAATTTCCCGTGCCTGTTCAAAGTCATTGATCAGCATGTTCTCGACCTGGTCGGCGAAGCCGCGGTCGACCGTCAGCAGGGTGATCTCGAAGTTCAGGCGGAACGAGCGGTTGTCCAGGTTGGCACTGCCGATCGCGCTGACATCGTCATCCACCAGCACCACCTTTTGATGCAGGAAGCCCGGTTGGTAGCGGAACATGCGTACACCCGCACGTACCGCTTCGAAGGCGAACAGGCTGGAGGCGGCATAGACGATACGATGGTCTGGGCGTGACGGGATCAGCACACGAACATCGACCCCACGCAGTACCGCCAGGCGCAACGCGGCGAACACCGCTTCGTCGGGGATGAAGTACGGGCTGGTGATCCACACGCGCCGGGTGGCTGAATGGATCGCCTCAAGGAAGAACAGCGAGCAGGTTTCCTGTGGGTCGGCCGGGCCGCTGGCCAAGGCCTGGCATAGCACGCCGTTATCCGGGTAGGCGTCCGGCAGGATCAGCGGCGGTAGCTGGCGCGTGGCCCAGTACCAGTCCTCGGCGAACGACTCCTGCAGGCAGGCTAGCACCGGCCCGCTGATCTGCACATGGGTGTCACGCCAGGGTGAGAGCTGCGGGTGGCCACCGAGGTACTCATCGCCCACGTTGTGCCCGCCGATGAAGCCGAGCAGGCCATCTACCACCACGATCTTGCGGTGGTTGCGGAAGTTCACCTGGAAGCGGTTGAACCAGCCACGACGGGTAGCGAAGGCATGGATCTGTACACCACCGTCACGCAGCAGCTGGCTGTAGCTGGCCGGCAAGGCATGGCTGCCGACGCGGTCGTACAGCACGAACACCTGAACCCCCTCGGCGGCCTTGCGCAGCAGCAGTTGCTGCAGCGCTTTGCCAAGGCCGTCGTCATGGATGATGAAGAATTGTACCAGCACCACGTCGCGGGCTTTTTCGATGGCAGTGAAGATGGCATCGAATGTCGCCTTGCCATTGATCAGGAGCTTCACCTGGTTGTTGGCCAGGCAGGGCATGCGCCCGAGCTTGGGCAGGGCGCGCAGGGCCGCATAGCTTTCCGACTCGCGGGCGGTGAGGGCTTCTTCTACCCAAGGCCGCCAGTTGAGGTTGGCCATGGCCACGTGCATTTCCTGGTTGGCCTGACGCCGGGCCTTGATGTAGGCATAGAACGAGCGGGCACCGAAGATCAGGTAAGGGATCAGCGTGAGGTAGGGGATGAAGAACAACGGCATGGCCCAGGCGATTGCGCCCTGGGCAGTACGCACGGTGAACAGTGCGTGCAGGGCGGCGACGATACCCAGCAGGTGAACCAGGCCGAGTAGATAACCGAAGAAGTAGGGGCTGTGGTAGTCCATATGCATCCTGCTTGCCGAGTACACTTGGGTAACAGAACACGTTCCCGGTCCGCCTTGCAACCTGCAGGTGGATTTGGCGTCTAAGGCTCAGCCCGGCCCGCTTGGCCGGCTTTTTTCCAGGAGCGTTCGTCCATGAAGATTCGTCTGCCACTGTTGGCGTTGGCCCTAGGTGTGAGCAGCCCGCTGGTGCATGCCCAGATGCTGCAGCCAGGCTTGTGGGAGCTGACCACCAGCAACATGCAGGTCGATGGCAAGCCGTTACCCGATATGGAGTTCATGCTCGGCCAGTTGAAGAACCTGCCGCCGGAGCAGCGTGCGATGATGGAAGGGGTGCTGGCCAAACAGGGGGTGACTGTTGGGGGTAAGGGGGTGCGCTCGTGCCTGACGCCAGAACAGGTGGCAACCAACGATATCCCGCTGCAGGACCCGAAGTCAGGTTGTACCCAGAAAATCACCGACCGCACCGGCAATGTGTGGAAGTTCCAGTTCAGCTGCCCCAAAGCACAGGGTAGTGGCCAAGCGACTTTCCTCAGTGACCGGGAATTCACCACACAGGTCAATGGCACGTTCAATGCTTCGGGTGTGCAGCAGCAAGGCAGCATGAACACCCGTGCCGTATGGCTGGGTAATGACTGCGGTTCGGTCAAGCCGCGCAGCTGACATCCCATTGCCACTGGCTGGTGGCGACAGCGTCGTGGGCATGCAGGCTTTCTGCATGTTCCACGCGCAGCTTGAAGGCCGTGCTCCATTCTATTTGCCGTAGCGCCTTATGCAGGCGTCGTGCGGCGTCTTCGCAGAACATCAGGTTCTGGCCGTTGGCCAAGGCAAACGCTTGTTCGTCTGCGCGCTTCACTGCGGTCTGTACCGCTGTCCCCAGGCTGGCTTCTACGCGGTCGATCAGTTCGGTGATTGGCAGTACCTGCTGATTGTTGCGCAGCCTTACCTGGATTTGCGCGCTACTACGTTGGCTATGGGGCGTCGCTACGATGCCTTCGGCGCTGCCCAGCCACTGCAGCACTGCAGGTTTGTCGACCTGCTCAGCGCTGAAATGCATCTGGAACTGCTGCTGAATCAACTGCCTTGCAAGTGCCGCCGAGCACGGGCAGGTCGAAGAGTAAGGTACGGAAACGGATAGTTCCACGTGGAACATTTCATTTTCGATCCTTGCATCGACGGTGACGGCATAGCTTTTCCAACCCTCCAGCGGGCTGATCAAGGCAGGCCTTTTCAGCAGATGCTCGAAGCGCAGACGCAGATAGGCCGCGGAAGAAAGGCCTGCGTGGCTGCTGAGGAAGTCAGCCAGCAGCTGGCGGATGGCGAGCGGGGTCAGGGGCTGGTGCTCCAAGGTCTCCAGGGCAAGATAAAGCCGCGACATATGGATACCGCGTGAGCTGCCGTCTACCAGGTTAACGCCGGCATCGACAGTGGCAGCCGCTGTGCGCCCTTCGAACTGCACAAGTTGGGCGATCCCGCACATACCCACCCAGTTCAAAGGCAAGGCATATTCCTGGGTTTGTGCGGCAATGTCGGGGAGCTTGAGCTGGGTCATCTGGCATTCCAAACAGAAGGGAGTCATTTTTTCACCCCGGTGGGCACTCGTCCGTCAAGAACGGCTTGGCGAAATTGTATTGTTACTTTATAACATTGTGCAATGCATCGTTTCGAATGCGCTCGCCTGAAGAGGTTTCGCCATGTCCAACCGTCTCCCTGTCACCGTGCTGTCCGGCTTCCTTGGCGCCGGCAAGAGCACATTGCTCAACCATGTGCTGCGTAACCGCGACAACCTGCGGGTTGCGGTCATCGTCAACGACATGAGCGAAATCAACATCGACGCCAGCGAGGTGCAGCGAAACGTCAGCCTTAACCGTGCTGAGGAGAAGCTGGTGGAGATGAGCAATGGCTGCATCTGCTGCACGCTGCGTGAAGACCTGCTCGAGGAAGTGGCACGGCTGGCCGAAGAGGGGCGTTTCGATTATTTGCTGATCGAGTCCACGGGGATCTCGGAGCCACTGCCAGTGGCCGAGACCTTCACCTTCCGCGACGAACAGGGCCGCAGCCTGTCCGACATGGCGCGGCTGGACACCATGGTCACCGTGGTCGATGGCCTGAACTTCCTGCGTGATTACCAGGCAGCAGACAGCCTGGCCAGCCGTGGCGAAACCCTGGGTGAGGAGGACGAGCGCTCGATCAGTGACTTGCTGATCGAACAGGTCGAGTTCGCCGATGTGCTGTTACTGAGCAAGATCGACCTGATCAGCCAGCACGAGCGCGAAGAGCTCATGGCCATTCTGCGCAGCCTCAATTCCCGGGCGCAAATCGTGCCCATGGTCATGGGCCAGGTGCCGCTGGCGCGCATCCTCGACACCGGTCTGTTCGACTTCGACCAGGCTGCCCAGGCACCGGGCTGGCTGCAGGAGTTGCGCGGTGAGCATGTGCCGGAAACCGAAGAGTACGGCATTGCCGCCACCACCTGGCAGGCCCGGCGCCCGTTTCATCCACAGCGCTTTTTCGACTTTATCAACACGCCCTGGAGCAATGGCCGCCTGCTGCGCTCGAAAGGGTTTTTCTGGTTGGCCAGCAAGTACCAGGAGGCCGGTAGCTGGTCGCAGGCGGGTGGCATGATGCGCCATGGCCTGGCGGGCCGCTGGTGGCGCTTCGTGCCGCGCGAGCAGTGGCCACAGGATGTGGATAATACCGCTGCGATCTTGAAAAACTGGGCTGCCGAGAGCGGTGACTGCCGCCAGGAACTGGTGTTCATCGGGCAGAATATCGACTTCGCAAAATTATCCACAGCACTCGATGCGTGCCTGTTGACCGATCAGGAAATGGACTTGGGGCACATGGGTTGGTTGCGCCTACCCGATCCGTTCGGCCCATGGCTTGAGGAGGCGGCAGCATGAACCCCGCACGCCAGCCTGTGGATATCTTCCAGGTGTTCGGCGAGACACCGCAGGTGCTGACCGAAGTGCTGCAGGACGGCGTGAACCTGGCGGTATGGCGCCGACGTTTGCCGCCGCAACTGGAGGATTTTGCCGCGCTGGTGGTCAGCCTTGGCCAGCCCTTGGCAGACCAGCGCGTCATCGATGTGGACGAGCAGCACATGCCGGTATTGACCGAGTTGTTGCGCGAAGCTGCGGACTTGCACGGCTACGAGGCATTCGTGGCCGATGTGGCTTGGCTGGTGGCGGCCTATACCTGTCTGGTGGGGGCGCGGCGGGTCGGTTTGCGCCTGCAGGTCCTGGCTGGCCCCATGTGCCCGCGCTTTCATGTGGATAACGTGCCGCTGCGTCTGCTCACCACCTATACCGGCCCGGGCAGCGAGTGGTTGCAAGAGCACACCAGTCAGCGCGGTGAGTTACACACAGCGATACCATCTGTGGATAACATCATGCACTTACAAGCTGGCGATGTGGCGGTGCTCAAAGGTGAGAAGTGGCAGGGCAACGAAGGTGCAGGATTGGTGCATCGTTCGCCCTCGGGGCAGCAGGGGCGCTTGTTGCTCAGCCTTGACTGGCTGGCCTGACGGCGCATAGTGAGGCATTACCACTGCCTGAAGCCACCGATGCTGCAGAACATTCCCACCCACGTGATTGCCGGCCCGCTGGGAGCCGGCAAGACCACCCTGATCCGTCATCTGCTGGCCCAGCGCCCGGCCAATGAGCGCTGGGCTGTATTGATCAACGAATTCGGCCTGGTAGGGCTGGATGCCGCCTTGCTCAGCCGTGACGAAGACGGTATCGCCATCGGCGAGGTCGCAGGTGGCTGCCTGTGCTGCGTCAATGGCATGCCGTTCCAGGTGGGCCTGGGCCGGCTGCTGCGTAAATCCCGGCCTGACCGGTTGTTGATCGAGCCGTCCGGGCTGGGTCATCCGTTGCAGTTGCTCGCGCAGTTGCAACAAGCCCCTTGGGCTGGAGTGCTGACAATACAGCCATTGCTGATGGTCGTGGATGTGCAGTCGATGATCCGGAACGAGCGGCTTCCGGAGGCTCAACAGCAGGCGCTCGATGCTTCTGAAAGCGTTGTTTTCAACAAGTCGGAGGCTGTGGATGAATATTCTAAGTTGTTGATAAGTAATAAGTTATATGGAAAGAAAGTGTTCTGGGCCGTCCAAGGGGAGCTGCCCTTGTCGGACCTTCCGACGGTACCAGCGGGCATTGTCGACAGCGCGTTTGTGGATAACAGGATTGTCGACAATCTTGTAAATCCCCCGGCAGCGCTCTGGGCGGACCCCGGCCAGCCGATCTGTCTTGCCCAGCAGGGAGAGGGAGGTTGGAGCATCGGCTGGCGCTGGCATCCCGGCCAGCAGTTTTATCCACAGCGGCTGCAGGCGTTCTTGCGTGCCTGGCCATGGCGGCGCGCCAAAGGGGTTATCCACAGTGTGGAGGGTTGGCAATCGTTCAATGGCCTGAATGGGGACATGCCCGCCTGGCAGCCCTGCGACTGGCGCAGGGATACCCGCATCGAGCTGATTTTCGATCAACCGCAATCGCAATCCGCACTGCAAGCCGGGTTGAGCGAATGCCGCGTCAGCTGATCAGTTGCGCCAGCGGTTGTGCTCCTGGCGCCACTGCTGCATCTCGATGACATTGTCGGCGCGCGGTGGGGTCTTGATTTCGAAGGGATAGGGCGCCAGCTCGATCTGCATGCTGTGGGCACCGAACTGGGTCACGGTACCAGGGTGGCGCTGCTCGCCGGTGACAGTGAACTCGAAGGCGTAGACACGCGCCAGGCGTTTGCGGCCGTTGGCGTCACGGACAAAGGCAATACGCTTGAGGGCGACCGCATCGTCGAGCAGTTCGAGGTCGAGCTTGGCGCAATGCTGTTTGACCCGCTCCAGGGCTTTTTCGCGCAACCCATGGTTGTGCCACAACCAGGCGCCTGCCGTGGCTATCAGCATCAGGACGAAGAGGTTCTCCAGGGTCAACATTTGCATATGCTCCAAACAGGTCGATCCAGCTTAACTGCGTCCCTGGCCTGTCGTACAGGTGGCAATCGAGTTCATACTGCGCTGCGCACAATCCCTGAAACAGCTTTGGAAACCTCCCGCATGAAACGTACCCCGCACCTGCTCGCCATCCAGTCCCATGTGGTGTTCGGCCACGCCGGCAACAGCGCTGCGGCATTTCCCATGCAGCGTATCGGGGTCAATGTGTGGCCGCTCAATACCGTGCAGTTCTCCAATCACACACAGTATGGCCAGTGGGCGGGTGAAGTGCTTGCCCCGGCGCAAATTCCTGCGTTGGTGGAAGGCATTTCCAACATCGGCGAGCTGGGCCACTGCGACGCGGTGCTGTCCGGTTACCTGGGCAGTGCCGAACAAGGGCGGGCGATTCTGGCCGGCGTCGAGCGAATCAAGGCGGTGAACCCAAAGGCTTTGTACCTTTGCGACCCGGTCATGGGGCACCCGGAGAAGGGTTGCATCGTGCCAGCGGAAGTCAGTGAGTTCCTGCTCGACGAGGCGGCCGCCAGGGCTGACATCCTGTGCCCCAACCAGCTGGAGCTGGACAGCTTCTGTGGGCGCCGGGCGCAGTCGCTGGAGGACTGTGTGAACATGGCGCGCAGCCTGCTGCAGCGTGGGCCGCAGGTGGTGCTGGTCAAGCACCTGGCCTACCCCGGGCGTACCGAGGACCAGTTCGAGATGCTGCTGGTGACCGCCGAGCACAGCTGGCACCTGCGCCGCCCGCTGCTGGCGTTCCCGCGCCAGCCGGTGGGGGTGGGTGACCTGACCTCAGGCCTGTTCCTGGCCCGCGTGCTGCTCGGCGACAGCTGGGTGCAGGCGTTCGAATTCACCGCTGCGGCCGTGCACGAAGTGCTGCTGGAAACTCAGGCCTGCGCCAGCTACGAGTTGCAACTGGTGCGGGCCCAGGACCGCATCGCGCACCCACGGGTGCGCTTCGAGGCACAGCTGCTGGCGCTTTAAATGGCGTCGGTTTTCAGGTCCTGGTAGCGTTTTTCCAGTTCCTGGCGAATCTGCCGGCGCTGCTGGCCCTGCAGGAAGCGGCGCTTTTCTTCGCTGCTTTGCGGCTGGCGTGGTGGCACCGGCACCGGGCGACGGTTGTCGTCGACCGCGACCATGGTGAAGAAGCAGCTGTTGGAATGGCGCACCGAGCGCTCGCGGATGTTCTCGGTCACCACCTTGATGCCCACCTCCATCGAGGTGTTGCCGGTGTAGTTGACCGACGCCAGGAAGGTCACCAGTTCACCCACGTGCACCGGCTCGCGGAAGATCACCTGGTCGACCGACAGGGTAACCACATAGCTGCCGGCATAGCGGCTGGCGCACGCATAGGCCACTTCGTCGAGGTACTTGAGCAGGGTGCCGCCATGTACGTTGCCAGAAAAGTTGGCCATGTCCGGGGTCATCAGGACGGTCATGCTCAGCTGGGCGTTTCCAGGTTCCATAGTGTGCTCACGGTGAGGTTGCGCGGAATCGGGCGAACAGGGGGCATTATCTGCAGACACTTGTGTTCCCCTCTTTTGAATTTGCCTTCCTGGTACGGGACGTTGGCTGACGCTCCATCGTCACGCCGATCATGCCATCAGCGGCGCTTTTCCAGCCGATCTGTTTCTGCATATTGCACCGCCTTTTTGCGGTGGGGGGCGATGTTAACCTGACTACACCCATGCAACATGGGCTTTTTCTGCATTCAAAACAGTATGTACTTGCTGCTCGCTCAGGGTTGCCTTGGCAGAGGAGCGGTCTGCCCAGGCATCCAGCACCGGACGAGAAAAGGAGTATCACGCCATGCATGCCATCAGCTTCATCCAGGACCTGGCAGTCATCATGCTGGTTGCTGGCGTGGTCACCGTTCTCTTTCACCGCTTCAAGCAACCCGTGGTGCTGGGCTACATCGTCGCCGGCTTCATCATCGGCCCGCACACCCCTCCGTTCGGTCTGATCCACGACGAAGACACCATCAAGATCCTCGCCGAGCTGGGGGTGATCTTCCTGATGTTCTGCCTGGGGCTCGAGTTCAGCCTGCGCAAGCTGTTCAAGGTAGGCGCCACGGCGTTCATCGCGGCGTTTCTGGAAATCGTGCTGATGATCTGGATCGGCTTCGAGATCGGCCGCTGGTTCGGCTGGAACACCATGGATTCATTGTTCCTCGGTGCCATCCTGGCAATTTCCTCGACCACCATCATCGTCAAGGCGCTCAACGACCTGAAGATGAAGAACGAGCGTTTCGCCCAGTTGATCTTCGGCGTGCTGATCGTCGAGGACATCCTCGGCATCGGCATCATTGCCCTGTTGTCGGGCATCGCCGTCAGCGGCACGGTCAGCTCGAGCGAAGTGTTCTCCACTGTCGGCAAGCTGTCGCTGTTCATGATCGTCGCGCTGGTCATCGGCATCCTGCTGGTGCCGCGGCTGCTGGCCTACGTGGCCAAATTCGAAAGCAACGAGATGTTGCTGATTACCGTATTGGGACTGTGCTTCGGCTTCTGCCTGCTGGTGGTGAAGCTGGAATACAGCATGGTGCTTGGCGCCTTCCTGATTGGCGCGATCATGGCTGAATCGCGCCAGTTGCTGAAGATCGAGAGCCTGATCGAACCGGTACGCGACCTGTTCAGCGCCATCTTCTTCGTCGCCATCGGCCTGATGATCGACCCCCAGGTGCTGATCGACTACGCCTGGCCGATCATGGTCATTACCCTGGCGGTGGTGTTGGGCAAGATGCTCTCGTGCGGCATGGGCGCGTTCATTGCCGGCAATGACGGGCGCACATCGCTGCGGGTGGGCATGGGGCTTTCGCAGATTGGCGAGTTTTCCTTCATCATCGCCGCGCTGGGCATGACCCTGCAGGTGACCAGCGACTTCCTCTACCCGGTGGCTGTGGCGGTATCGGCAATCACCACGCTGCTGACACCCTACCTGATCCGTGCCGCCGACCCGCTGTCGCTCAAGCTGGGCAAGGTAGTGCCCAGCCGCCTGGCACGGGTGCTGTCGTTGTATGGCGAATGGTTGCGCAGCATCCAGCCGCAGGGCGAGGGCGCCATGCTGGCGGCGATGATCCGGCGCATCCTGTTGCAGGTGGGGGTGAACCTGGCGCTGGTGATCGCCATCTTCTTCAGTGGTGGCTACTTCGCCGGGCGTATCGGCAACTGGCTCAGCGAGTGGGTCAGCGATGCCAGCCAGCAGAAAGCGCTGATCTGGGGGGCAGCGTTATTGCTGTCGCTGCCGTTCCTGATTGCTGCCTATCGCAAGCTCAAGGCGCTGTCGATGCTGCTGGCGGAGCTGGGCGTCAAGCCGGAAATGGCCGGGCGGCATACCCAGCGCGTGCGCCGTGTGATTGCCGAGGTGATCCCGCTGTTGTCGTTGCTGGTGATTTTCCTGCTGCTGTCGGCGCTGTCGGCGAGCATTCTGCCGACCAGCGAGCTGCTGCTGGTGATTGCCGTGGTGGCTGCGGTGGTGGTGGCCTTGCTGTGGCGCTGGTTTATCCGCGTGCATACGCGCATGCAGATTGCCTTGCTGGAGACGCTGGAGAACAGCCGCGAGAATACGCACTGAAGGAGGCTTGCTCCCTGCGCAAGATTTCACCGTCGTCCGAGGGGATGGAGCGGTAGCGATGTCGCCAGGCGCAGAAAGCCTGGCGATTTTAACTACATTGATGGCACTGAGCCATAAATTTTCTATTCCTGTGCCGGCCTTTTCGCGGGTAAACCCGCTCCCACAGGACTACACAATGATCAGCACCTGTGCAGTCCCTGTGGGAGCGGGTTTACCCGCGAAGAGGCCGGCACAGGCAGCATCAAACTGGAGGTTGAAATCAGCTCTCCAGCCAGACATCCCGCGCCCAGTGCCACACCGATTCCCAGCTGTCTTCGCCGACGATTTCCTCTTCGGCATCCCACAGCACCACGGTGCCGTCTTCTTCGACGCAATAGTAGTTGTCGCCGTCCTGGCACAGCGGAATCAGGTCACGCGGCACGCCGGCATCCCAGGCGTTGGCGGCGACGTCGGGCAGGTAGGTATGCGACTGTGGGTCGGTAACGGTCACCGGCTCCAGCGAGCCATACACCACGTCACTGACGGTCAGCAGGAACTCTTTGAACACGAACGGAATGTTGATGAACAGCTCTTCTTCGATCTCGACCAGCTGGTCCTCGTCGGGAAGCTCAAGGGGCACCGGTACTGGCTCATTGGCTTCACGGAGTTGTTCGATCACTTCTTCCACGGTTTGCTTCCTCTGACCTAGATGACAACGCTGCGCGTTATACCCTAGTAGGCCACTCTGGCAAAAGCAAAACCCCGGGACAGGCCCGGGGTTTTTTGTGCAGCACGCAGCGGTTAGCCGTTTTGACGGATACCGGCCACCAGCCAAGGCTGGTTTTCGCCCTGGGCGCGGACCATGTGCCAGCTTTCGCTGAACACCTCGCCCTGGTCGAAGCGCGAGTTTTTCGACAGGCCACGGAAGGTCAGGGTGGCGTCGGTGCGGTCGGCGCGGTCGTCGACACCGTCCAGCTGCACATCGAGGTTGTCGATGTAGGTGGACTGGAAGCCATCACCCAGTTCAGCGCGCTCGCGCTTGAGGAACTCGAGCATCTGCGGGGTGACGAACTCGGCGATCTTGTCCATCTCGTTGGCGTCCCAGTGCTGCTGCAGCGCCTGGAAGTGGTTACGGGCGGCAGCCAGGAAGTTCTGCTCGTTGAACCAGGCCGGGGCGTTGATCACCGGGGCGGCGGCGGCAGGCGCGGCCGAACCACCGAAGATCGACGGCTGGGCAGGCTGGGCGTGAGCTTCACGGTGCATCGGTGCATGGCCCGGCATGGCCATTTGCGGCTGCTGCTGGCGACGGCGCGCGGCGATGAAGCGGAACACCAGGAAGGCGATGAGCGCCACGATCAGGAAGTCCATGATCTGGAAGCCTTCGAAACCGTCGCCCATGAACATGGACGCCAGCAGGCCACCGGCGGCGAGGCCGGCCAGCGGGCCCAGCCAGCGCGAAGCACCGCTGGCTGCCGGGGCTGCACGGCCAGGTGCGGTCGGCGCGGCGGCAGGCGTGGTTGGCGTGGCCTGGCGGGTCTGGTGAATAGGCGCGGAGCCCGAGCTCTTGCCGCCGCCAAAACGCTTGGCGTTGGCGTCCAGGCTCAGCGTCAGGCCGACGCAGAGCGCCAGAGCGATGCTAAGAAAACGTTGCATAAGTGGGATATCCCCTGTTGTGGATTGCACGCGCGTCATGGTGCACAGGTTCCCGGGCACATGACCAGCGACATAATGTTTCGAGCTTTTGCCTGAATGTTACAAGGCCGCTCCTACAAGGGACCGCGCAGGCATTTAGATGGCCTCGAGCTTGGCATAACCCAGCATCAGCCACTTGCTGCCTTCGGCAAAATTCACCTGCACCCGCGCCTGGGCGCCGGAGCCTTCGAAGTTGAGGATCACGCCTTCGCCGAATACCGCATGCTGCACACGCTGGCCCAGGTTGAACGCGGTCTGCGGAATGCTGGCATTGGCGAACAGGTTGCTGTTCGTGGCCGTCTTGGTCCCGCCGAACGGGCGGCTGACGCTGTTGGACAGGCGCACTTCCTGAATCAGCCCCGCCGGAATTTCGCGTACGAAACGTGACACCTTGTTGTAGGTCTCGCTGCCATACAGGCGACGCGTTTCGGCGTAGGTCATGACCAGCTGGCGCATGGCGCGGGTGATGCCCACATAAGCCAGGCGGCGTTCCTCTTCCAGACGGCCAGGCTCTTCCAGGCTCATCTTGTGCGGGAACAGGCCTTCTTCCATGCCTACCAGGAACACATACGGGAATTCCAGGCCCTTGGCGCTGTGCAAGGTCATCAACTGCACGCTGTCTTCATGCTCGTCGGCCTGGGCATCGCCTGCCTCGAGCGAGGCATGGCCGAGGAACGCCGAGAGTGGCGATAGATCGGCGTCTTCGTCGGTGGACTCGAAGTTGCGTGCTGCGCTGACCAGTTCCTCAAGGTTTTCTACCCGTGCCTGGCCCTTTTCACCCTTTTCTTCCTGGTGATAGATGATCAGCCCGGACTGCTCGATGGTGGTCTGGGTCATGGTATGCAGTGGCATGTCCACGACCTTGGCAGCCAGCCCCTCGATCAGCTCGATGAACGCCCCCAGAGCACTGGCGGCGCGGCCTTTCAGGGCTTTGGCGGCGAGCAGTTGGCACATGGCCTGCCACATCGACAGCTGGCTGTGGCGGGCGTGCTCGCGGATGGCTTCGACGGTTTTCTCGCCAATGCCACGTGGCGGCACGTTGATCACCCGCTCCAGGGCGGCATCGTTGCCACGGCCTTCGATCAGCCGCAGGTAGGCCATGGCGTTCTTGATTTCGGCGCGCTCGAAGAAGCGCTGGCCACCGTAGATGCGGTAGGGGATGCGTTCGCGCAGCAGGGCTTCTTCGAGCACCCGCGACTGGGCGTTGGAACGGTACAGGATGGCAATCTCGTTGCGCGCATTGCCCTGCTTGACCAGGCTCTCGATGGTTTCCACCACGTAGCGCGCTTCGTCGTGCTCGTTGTAGGCCGCGTACAGGGTCAGCGGTTCGCCTTCGCCCATGTCGGTCCACAGCTCCTTGCCCAGGCGCCCGCTATTGTTGGCGATCAGCGCGTTGGCCGCCTTGAGGATGCCGCCGGTGGAGCGGTAGTTCTGCTCCAGGCGGATCATTTCGGCGTCGGGGAAGTCGGCAGTGTACTGGTGAATGTTCTCGATCTTGGCACCGCGCCAGCCGTAGATCGACTGGTCGTCATCGCCCACCGCCATCAGGCTGTCACCGCCGCGCGCCAGCAGGCGCAGCCAGGCGTACTGCACGGCGTTGGTATCCTGGAATTCGTCCACCAGCACGTGGCGGAAGCGCCGCTGGTAGTGCTCCAGCAGGCCCGGGTGGTCGCGCCACAGGTCCAGGGCGCGCAGCAGCAGCTCGGAGAAGTCGATGACCCCGGCGCGCTCGCAGGCCTGCTCGTAGGCGGTATACACGTCGCGCATGGTCGACAGGAACAGGTCGCCCCCGGCCTGGATATGCTGCGGGCGCAGGCCTTCGTCCTTCTGCCCGTTGATGAACCACTGGGCCTGGCGTGCCGGCCACTTCTGCTCGTCCAGGCCCAGCTCGCGCATCACCCGCTTGATCAGGCGCTGCTGGTCGTCGCTGTCGAGGATCTGGAAGTTCTGCACCAGCCGTGCTTCCTGCCAGTGGGCCCGCAGCAGGCGATGGGCCAGGCCGTGGAAGGTGCCGACCCACATGCCCGCCGGGTTGATGCCCAGCAGTTGCTCGATCCGCTGGCGCATTTCTGCTGCGGCCTTGTTGGTGAAGGTCACCGACAGGATCGAGTGCGGCGATGCCTGCTCCACCTGGATCAGCCAGGCAATGCGGTGCACCAGCACGCGGGTTTTACCGGAACCGGCGCCAGCAAGCACCAGTTGACGCCCGAGCGTGGCCGCTACGGCCTGGCGTTGGGCATCGTTGAGGGAATTCAGCAGGAGGGAGAGGTCGTCTGTGCGCATCGGGCCATTCTAGGGCGCGGCAGGAAATGGGGCAAACCTCTACTGTATAAATATTCACCTGCCGCATGCCCGTTCATCGAGCCGATGGCAGGTGCCAGGTCGTCACTCCGGCGACCTGGCCATCAGCGGCTCAGTCAAGCGCCTCTATGTTGCGTATTTCGCAGCGCTGCGAACTGTCGGCATGAATGATTTGCACGGTTTTCCAGGGCGTGCCGCCTGCACGTTCGAACACCACGGTTTTTTCCGTCAGCACTTGCGGGGTGATAGCGCCGCTATCGAGCAGTTGAAGCTCCAGCACTTCCCAGCCCCCCCTGTGGCGCACCTTGGGTTCGACCAGTACCGGCTCGATGGCCGGGCAGCCGACCGTAACGGTGCCGTGAACCCTGAAAACCTGCTTACCGTTGGCGATGTCATTGATTGCAACGAGGTTGGCGATAGTGGCCATTGTCCGCTCCTGTCTCGGGTTGAAAGTAGCGCAAGCGCGCAGGGGCTACTTTCTGCCCTTTCACCTGCCACGGGAGCAGGGCAGTGCTTCAGCTATGCCAGTGCCTGCCATGCCTGGCGAGCAGGCTGTTGGCTTGCTCCGGCCCGTTGCTGCCTGCCGGGTACGGTCGTGGCGCCTGGAAGTGCTCTTCACAGCCCTTGATGATCGGGTCGATCCACGCCCAGGCCGCTTCCACTTCATCGCGGCGCATGAACAGCGTCGAGTCGCCCTCCAGCACATCCAGCAGCAGCCGCTCGTAGGCCTCCCAGCGGCGCGTCTGGCTGAACACCTGGGCCAGGTTCAGGTCCAGGTCCACCGGCTCCAGGCGCATGCCCTTGCCCGGGCTCTTGGTCATCATGCGCAGGCTGATGCGTTCATCCGGTTGCAGCTGGATCAGCAGCTGGTTGACCTGGCCACCCTTGAACAGCTCGTGGGGCACCGGCTTGAACTGGATGACGATCTGCGATGAGCGCCGTGCCATGCGCTTGCCGGTGCGCAGGTAGAAGGGCACGCCCGCCCAGCGCCAGTTGTCGACGTGCGCCTCGATGGCGATGAAGGTTTCGGTGTCGCTGTCGTTGTCGACGTCCTTTTCGAAGTAGTAGGCCGGCACTTCCTGGCCGCCAATGTGCCCGGCGCCATACTGGCCGCGTACGGTCTTGTCCTGCACGTCCTGGCCAGTGATGGGCTTGAGGGCCCGCAGGATCTTCACTTTCTCGTCACGCACCGCTTCGGCCTCGAACTGCGCGGGGGGCTCCATGGCCACCAGGCACAGCAGCTGTAACAGGTGGTTCTGCAGCATGTCGCGGGTCGCTCCGGCGCGGTCGTAGTAGGCGCCGCGGTTCTCTACCCCCAGCGTCTCGCAAACGCTGATCTGCACGTGGTCGACCTGGTTGTTGCGCCACACCGGCTCCAGCAGGGCGTTGGCAAAGCGCAGGGCCATCAGGTTCTGCACGGTTTCCTTGCCCAGGTAGTGGTCGATGCGGAATACCTGGTTTTCCTCCAGCACTGCGCCAATCGCTTCGTTGATGGCGGTAGCCGATTCCAGCGAGTGGCCGATCGGCTTTTCCAGCACGATGCGCGCTTCGGCGTCGGCCAGGCCGGCGTTATGCAGGTGCTTGGCAATCGGCACGAACAGGTTGGGGGCGGTGGCCAGGTAGAAGATGCGCGTCAAGCCGCCGGGTTCGCCCAGGTAGCGCGCCAGTCGGCCGAAGTCGGCGCTTTGCGAAGCATCCATGGCGAAATAGTCGATCCGCGCGGAAAACCGCTGCCAGACCTCTTCGTCGAAGTCGTTGCGGGCGATCTGCGCCCGGCAATGGCGTTCGGCGAGCTTGAGATAATCGTTACGTGGCAAGTTGCGTCGCGCCAGCGCGATGATTCGCACGGCAGGGTCAAGACGGGCCTCGCGAAACAGGTGGTAGAGCGCCGGAAGCAATTTGTGCAGGGCCAGATCGCCGGTGCCGCCGAAGACCAGAATGTCGCAAGGAATAGTCAAACCACCACTCTCCACGTTCGTTTAACTGGGCGGGTTGGCGTCCATGTAGTATAACTACAAGAAAGCTACAACCCGGCCAGTCGATCATAACCGAGTCCAGCCCGTGAATCTGTTGCAACATATCGCCCAATCGCGCCACCTGCTGCGCAAATCGGAACTCAAAGTAGCCGACCACGTGCTACTAGACCCGGCTGCCGTCATGCACAGTTCCATGGCCGACCTGGCGCACAGCGTGGGTATCAGCGAACCGACCATCGTGCGTTTCTGCCGCGCGATCGGTTGCTCGGGCTTCCAGGACTTGAAGCTGAAGCTGGCGCAGAGCCTGGCCGCGGGGGCCAGTTTCGGTCAGTTCGCCATCCATGAAGACGATTCGGTTGCCGATTACAGCCTGAAGATCTTCGACACCACCCTGCACACCCTGATGGAAGTGCGCGAGCACCTTGACCCGCAAGCGCTGCAGCAGGCGGTGACCGCCATGGCCCAGGCGCAGCGTGTGGAGTTCTATGGCTTTGGCGCCTCCGGTGCGGTGGCGGCTGATGCCCAGCACAAGTTCTTCCGCCTGCTGCTCAGCGCGGCAGCCTATTCCGACCCACACATGCAGGCAATGTCGGCGGTGACCCTGAAGCCAGGCGATGTGGCGGTGTGCATTTCCCAGTCGGGCCGTTCCAAGGACTTGCTGATCACTGCCAACCTGGTCCGTGAGAGCGGTGCCAACCTGATTACCCTTTGCCCCAGCCAGACACCGCTGGCGGAGCTGTCGACGGTCAACCTGGCGATCGACGTGCATGAAGACACCGAAATCTACACCCCGCTGACCTCGCGTATCGCCCACCTGGTGGTGATCGACGTGCTGGCCATGGGCGTGGCCATGGCGCGCGGGCCGAGCCTGGTCAACCACCTGAAGAGCGTGAAGCGCAGCTTGCGCAGCCTGCGTTTGTCGCCCAAGTCGATCAAGGCGACCGACGACTGATCACAGCAACCTGTACTGGCCCTTCGCGGGTGAACCCGCTCCCACAGGATTACCACAGCGCTGAATACTGTGGGGTACCTGTGGGAGCGGGTTCACCCGCGAAAGGGCCGGTACAGGCAAAGCAGATTTCACTGTTTTGTCACCATTCCACAGTCAAACCGTAACCCCTCAGAGCCAGTCTGAAACTCCCGCATCCTATCTGGGAGACAGGCAATGGCTCGTGACTTCGACGGTACGTACCAACCCAGCGCCAAGGCCCGCAAGCAGCAGGAAAAGGACCGGCGCCGCATGGAATACCGTCGCGCGATCGAGAGCTATTGCGACCAGCGTCAACTGCTCCGCGAACTCGTGGACTATCCCGAGCTGCAAGCGCTCACGGTCTGGCAGGCTTCGGCGGCAACTTCCCCGAAAAACGCTCAGCCAGCGCGCTGATCAGCGCACGTTCGCTGCGGATGAACGCCAGGAAGGCCAAGGCCACCGGCGACTGCCGTTTGGCCTTGGCCTGCACCACGCACCAGCTGCGGTACAACGGCAGTTCCTCTACCGGCAGTTCCATCAGCACCCCGGTGGCCAGCTCCAGGTTGACCGCATGGCGGGTCAGCAGGGCAATGCCCAGGCCGGCGATCACGCACTCGCGCTGGGCGTCGGCCGAGGCCACTTCCAGGGTCTGGGTGAAGTGCACGCGTTTGTCCTTGAAGTACTCCTCGCAAGCCTTGCGCGTGCCCGAACCTTGTTCGCGGACCAGCAAGGTATGAGGCTCCAGGTCCTGCAGGCGCAGCTGCTCCAGCTTGCACAGCGGGTGCTCGGGCGGCGCCACCGCGACGATCGGGTTGTTGAGGAACGGCAGAAACTCCAGGCCCATGTCCTGCGGTACCATGGACATGATGATCAGGTCGTCGCGATTGTCCGACAGGCGGCGGATGGCCTGGGCGCGGTTGACCACCGTCAGGGTCAGGTTGACCTCCGGGTGGCGCTGCTTGAAGGCAGCGAACAGGTGTGGCACGAAGTACTTGGCACTGGACTCGATCGCCAGTTTCAGCTGCCCCTGCAGTGAACCCTGCAGGTCCGACAGTTGCATGTCCAGGCTCTCCAGGCGCCCGAAGATATCGCGGCTGGCACGTTGCAGGGCCTCGGCAGCTTCGGTCAGGTAGAGCTTCTTGCCCACATACTCGAACAGCGGCTGGCCGATCAGTTCTTCGAGCTGGCGGATTTGTAGACTAACGGCGGGTTGTGTCAGCGCCATCTCTTCCGCCGCACGGCTGTACGAACGCAGATCGCACACCTCGTTGAAGATCTGTAATTGACGTAAAGTCATACGCATCAAGGACTTACGCATTTTTATCCGCCCTTCGGCAACACCTTGTTACCGCACTATAAGCTTTTGCTAATACAGCCCCTAACAAATATTGATTTTTGTTTATCAACCTACAGCGCTAGGGTGAATGTGCGACTGGCCAGCAACGTCTGGTCACGCGCCGACCGGTAGAACCGGCTCGACTGTTCCTACGGCTTTGGGAAGACTCCAGTGATAAAAAAAATCCTGATCGCCAACCGAGGTGAAATCGCAGTTCGGATCGTGCGCGCTTGCGCCGAGATGGGCATTCGCTCGGTGGCGATCTATTCCGACGCCGACCGGCATGCGTTGCACGTCAAGCGCGCCGACGAAGCGCACAGCATTGGTGACGAGCCGCTGGCCGGTTACCTGAACCCGCGCAAGCTGGTGAACCTGGCTGTGGAAACCGGTTGTGATGCTTTGCATCCGGGCTATGGTTTCCTGTCGGAAAACGCTGAACTGGCAGAGATCTGCGCCGAGCGCGGGATCAAGTTCATCGGCCCGGCCGCCGATGTCATTCGCCGCATGGGCGACAAGACCGAAGCGCGCCGCACCATGATTGCCGCCGGTGTACCGGTAACCCCGGGCACCGAAGGCAACGTTGCCGATATTCACGAAGCCCTGAGCGAAGGTGACCGCATCGGTTACCCGGTCATGCTCAAGGCCACCTCTGGCGGTGGCGGCCGTGGTATTCGCCGTTGCAACAGCCGCGAAGAACTGGAACAGAACTTCCCCCGCGTGATCTCCGAGGCTACCAAGGCCTTTGGTTCCGCGGAAGTGTTCCTGGAAAAGTGCATCGTCAATCCCAAGCATATCGAGGCGCAGATCCTTGGTGACAGCTTTGGCAACGTGGTGCACCTGTTCGAGCGCGACTGCTCGATCCAGCGCCGCAACCAGAAGCTCATCGAAATTGCCCCGAGCCCACAGCTCACCCCCGAGCAGCGCGCCTACATCGGCGACCTGGCGGTGCGCGCAGCCAAGGCGGTGAACTACGAGAACGCCGGTACCGTGGAGTTCCTGCTCGCCGATGGCGAGGTGTACTTCATGGAAATGAACACCCGGGTGCAGGTGGAACACACCATCACCGAGGAAATCACCGGTATCGACATTGTCCGTGAGCAGATCCGCATCGCCTCGGGCCTGGCGCTGTCGGTCAAGCAGGAAGATATCCAGCACCGCGGTTACGCGCTGCAGTTCCGTATCAACGCCGAAGACCCGAAAAACAACTTCCTGCCCAGCTTCGGCAAGATCACCCGTTACTACGCCCCCGGCGGCCCGGGCGTGCGTACCGACACGGCGATCTACACCGGCTACACCATTCCGCCGTTCTACGACTCCATGTGCCTGAAACTGGTGGTGTGGGCGTTGACCTGGGAAGAAGCCATGGACCGCGGCCTGCGGGCCCTGGACGACATGCGCGTGCAAGGGGTGAAGACCACCGCCGCGTACTACCAGGAGATCCTGCGCAATCCGGAATTCCGTAGCGGCCAGTTCAACACCAGCTTCGTCGAAAGCCACCCGGAACTGACCAACTACTCGATCAAGCGCAAACCCGAAGAGCTGGCTCTGGCCATCGCCGCCGCCATCGCCGCCCACGCAGGCCTGTGAGGAACCCATAATGTCCAAGAAAATTCACGTAACCGACACGATCCTGCGCGACGCCCACCAGTCCCTGCTGGCAACCCGCATGCGTACCGAAGACATGCTGCCGATCTGCGACAAGCTCGACAAGGTCGGCTACTGGTCGCTGGAAGTCTGGGGTGGCGCCACCTTCGACGCCTGCGTGCGCTTCCTCAAGGAAGACCCGTGGGAGCGCCTGCGCAAGCTGCGCGCGGCGCTGCCCAACACCCGCCTGCAAATGCTGCTGCGCGGCCAGAACCTGCTGGGCTACCGTCACTACAGCGACGACGTGGTCAAGGCCTTCGTCGCCAAGGCCGCGGTCAACGGTATCGATGTGTTCCGCATCTTCGACGCCATGAACGACGTGCGTAACCTGCGCGTGGCCATTGAAGCAGTCAAGGCCGCCGGCAAGCACGCCCAGGGCACCATCGCCTACACCACCAGCCCGGTGCATACCATCGAAGCCTTCGTGAACCAGGCCAAGCAGATGGAAGCCATGGGTTGCGACTCGGTCGCGATCAAGGACATGGCCGGCCTGCTGACCCCGTTCGCCACCGGCGAACTGGTCAAGGCTCTGAAGGCCGAGCAGTCGTTGCCGGTGTTCATCCACTCCCACGATACCGCTGGCCTGGCTGCCATGTGCCAGCTGAAGGCTGTGGAAAACGGTGCCGATCACATCGACACCGCCATCTCCAGCTTCGCCTGGGGCACCAGCCACCCGGGTACCGAGTCGATGGTTGCCGCGCTCAAGGGCAGCGAATTCGACACCGGCCTGGACCTGGAACTGCTGCAGGAAATCGGCCTGTACTTCTATGCCGTGCGCAAGAAGTACCACCAGTTCGAAAGCGAGTTCACCGCCGTGGACACCCGCGTGCAGGTCAACCAGGTACCGGGCGGCATGATTTCCAACCTGGCCAACCAGCTCAAGGAGCAGGGCGCCCTCAACCGCATGAACGAAGTGCTGGCAGAGATCCCGCGCGTGCGTGAAGACCTCGGCTTCCCGCCGCTGGTGACCCCGACTTCGCAGATCGTCGGCACCCAGGCGTTCTTCAACGTGCTGGCTGGCGAGCGCTACAAGACCATCACCAACGAGGTGAAGCTGTACCTGCAAGGCGGTTACGGCAAGGCCCCGGGCGTGGTCAACGAGCAGCTGCGTCGCCAGGCGATCGGCAGCGAAGAAGTGATCGACGTACGCCCGGCCGACCTGCTGAAGCCGGAAATGGCCAAGCTGCGTGCCGACATCGGCGCTCTGGCCCGTTGTGAAGAAGACGTGCTGACTTTCGCCATGTTCCCGGACATTGGCCGCAAGTTCCTCGAAGAACGCGAAGCCGGTACCCTGAGCCCTGAAGTCCTGCTGCCAATTCCTGAGGCGGGCGCAATGACGTCCCATGGCGGTGAAGGCGTACCGACCGAGTTCGTCATCGACGTGCACGGCGAAACCTACCGCGTCGACATCACCGGTGTGGGCGTGAAGGCCGAAGGCAAGCGCCACTTCTACCTGTCGATCGACGGCATGCCGGAAGAAGTGGTGTTCGAGCCACTCAACGAGTTCGTTGGCGGCGGCGGCAGCAAGCGCAAGCAGGCCAGCGCCCCGGGCCACGTCAGCACCACCATGCCAGGCAACATCGTCGATGTGCTGGTCAAGGAAGGCGACATGGTCAAGACCGGCCAGGCCGTGCTGATCACCGAAGCCATGAAGATGGAGACCGAAGTGCAGGCGGGTATCGCTGGCAAGGTCGTGGCCATTCACGTGGCCAAGGGCGACCGTGTGACGCCGGGTGAGATCCTG
The DNA here is from genome assembly GCF_900291015.1 of Pseudomonas persica. Lineage (GTDB taxonomy): Bacteria > Pseudomonadota > Gammaproteobacteria > Pseudomonadales > Pseudomonadaceae > Aquipseudomonas. Next base: position 48,090 of record NZ_OLKL01000003.1, on the reverse strand, counting down.
ATCGAGATCGAGGGCTGAGATAAGCCTTCATCTACAAGCGGTTAACCTCTGGGGAGCGGAATGCTCCCCTTTTTTTATGGAACAATATGCAATTTAGTGCAGATGACAGGCGCCAAGGCCGCCATGATCTGCACTAAAATGCATAAATTGGGTGTGGTTCAGAAAAACATCTGCACTATACTGCAGGCTGACGGCTGAGACTGATCGAAAACATGCAGTAAATTGCAGGTGGCCAATGTACCGACTCACGCTCCAATTACATGATCAAGGTAAATGGCAGGATGCTATTGCCATCGCCTTCACCGAACCGGAAAGAAGCCTCTCCAGCCCTTGCGAGTTCGGATATACATCCAACTACGTCAAGACCAATCTGCATGCGTACGACAGCCTGTTCAGCCAGGCGGCCAGTGCCAAGCTCCCGGTGGACTTTGGCTCTCATCGTCTACCGCATGCTCCTGCATTCCTGTACGACATCGCGCCTGCAGGGGCTGCGAAGCGTTTTCTGCTGAGGCATATCGGTCGTGAAAAACCGGCAGGCATGGGGGAAGACTTGTTTCTGCTAGGGCGCTCCACCCCAGCTCCGATTGGTAATATGCGCATCAGGGAGTCGGCTGAGTTACTGGACCTTGCGGACCCCATCGGTTTTACCCGCCAGGACGTCATCGTTCGCGATCAACGTTTTCTGGAGTACGCCTACGAGCAGGGCGCGGCCATAGGTGGCGCGACAGGCGCTGGTGGAGAGGCGCCAAAGCTGCTGATGACCGAAGATGAAAACGGCCAGTTGTACCCGGACGCGGTGCTTGCGGATGAGAGGGCCTGTCGCCATTGGTTCATCAAGTTCGCCAGGCACCAGGCCTTGGCCGATGATCAGGATATCCTGCGGGCCGAGTACCTCTATTACAGGGCGTTGCAGCAGCTTGGCATCGAGACGGTGGCCAGTGAACACATGGCGCTGGAAGAGGGAGCCAAGCCCAGCCTGTGGATGGAACGCTTCGACCGTCAGGTTACCGATCAGGGAGTACAGCGGTTTGCCGTGGAATCGATGTATTCCTTGTGTGGGGTAACCGAACCCGGTAGCCGGATGGGGCATTTGGAGGTGATCGAGACGCTCGTTGGCTTGTGGAAGATGGTCGGGCAGGGTAAAGAGGTGCCTGATCTGATCGCGGATTACCTGCGGCGCGACCTGATCAACAAGATCCTGGGTAACGCCGATAACCATGGACGCAATACAGCGATCATTCGTACCCGCGACACAGTGCGTCTTGCACCCATTTACGACTTGGCACCGATGGTGATGGATCAGGAAGGAGTAACCAGAACGACGAAGTGGCCCGCTTTGATCGAAAGAGCAGGCGAAATCGACTGGCAGGCAGCCTGTGTTGCGCTAGCCGAATTCATCGATCCGGATGAGGCTTACCAGCGTTTGCGTCAGGAGGCCCGGCACCTATTGGCATTGCCCGATATCTTGTCCGGCCTTGGGCTCCCGGAGGCAGTGATGAATCACCCGGCGATTGCGCTGGGCAAGCTCGAGCGCCGGATGGCGGAGTGGGGGTTGGCATGACGGTTTCCATCGATGCCCGAGGTCTGATGATTGATGGCGTGCGCGAAGGTATTGCCGACGGCACTATCGAGCTGGGTACTGCCGTTCGCCGCCTGCGCGTAGAAGTTGCAAAGATGCAGCAGACCCAGTTTGCGCTGATGTGCAAGATTTCCGTGCGAACGCTCATTCAGATCGAGCAGGGGGACGGTAACCCCACGCTGAAATCGTTGAACGCTGTCTTCAAACCGTTCGGTTTGCAGATGGGCGTCGTCAGGCGTGCGAGCCCGATCAGATAACCGGGCTTGCACCGATCGCGGGCCTGCCGACCCGTGATCGGTTATGCCGATCACCCCCTACGGCAGTCCTCAAGTGTCCGCACCTGGCCTTGCGGCCGCTGGTTCTCTTCACTCAACCAGCGCTCGAACGCGGCCGCCAGCGCCGGCCACTCATCATCGGTAATCGAATACCAGGCTGTATCGCGGTTGTGGTCCTTCACCACCAAGTGCTTGCGGAACACCCCCTCGTAGACAAAGCCAAACCGTTCCGCCGCGCGCCTGGAGCGGGCGTTGGCGTTGTTGCACTTCCACTCCAGCCGGCGGTTGCCCAGTTCGAAGGCCAGTTTGCCCAGCAGGTATACCGCCTCGGTGCTCTTGGGCGTGCGCTGCATGGCGGCGCCGAAGGCGACGTGGCCGATTTCGATGCGGCCGTGGTCGGGCACGATCGACATCAGGCTGAGGATGCCCTGGGCCTGGCCGCTGGGGCGGTCGATCACGGTGTAGAACAGCGGGTCGCGGCCGGCGGCGTTGCCCTCCAGCCAGCGATCAAAGGCGGCACGTTCGGCGAACGGGCCATAGGGCAGGTAGTCCCACAGCACCGGGTCGGCAGCCGGGCCTTGCAGCGCCTCCCAGAGGTCGTCGCCATGGCGCGCCGGGTCGAGCTTTTCCAGGCGGATGAAGCGGCCGTCGATGGGCTCGGCCTTGGGGGTTGCGGCGGGTTTCCAGTTCAATGCGTCGGTCATGTTCGGCTTACAACTCTTTGCGGAATTGGATGAAGCCCGAGCGCTCGGCAACCTGCTGGTACAGGCTGATGGCGGTGGCGTTGGTCTCGTGGGTCACCCAGTACACCTTGCTGCAGTTGTCGGCCTTGGCTTTGGCGTAGACGTGCTCGATCAGCTGGCGGCCGATGCCCAGGCCACGTTGCGCGCGGTCCACGTACAGGTCCTGCAGGTAGCAGGCGTTCTTGATGCTCCAGTTGGAACGATGGTAGATGAAGTTGACCATTCCCACCGCCTTGCCATCGACCCAGGCCAGGGCTGAATGGGTTGGCTCGTTGGGGTCGAGCAGGCGCTGCCAGGTGCTGAGGCTCACCTCATCGGCCAGTTCGGATTCATAGAAGTGCAAGTAGGCCTGCCACAGGGCAAGCCAGGCAGCGTGGTCTTGGGCGGTGACAGGACGCAGGGTAACGCTGGACATGGGCTATTCCTTCAGAGTTGGCGCATGTGCGCCGCGAGTTGGTTATCCAGGTAATCGGGGCTGGCGCTCAGGCCTTCACGCACGCCGGCAATGTCTTGCTCAGAGCGGTTCTGGCTGAGTTTGCGCGCGCCTTGCAGGCGAGCGATAGGCAGGCGGATGCCGACGATGGCACGGAGCATGCCGTCGAGGTAGTCACGCGGGGCATCGGTGACTTTCCATGGTTCGCTGCGGCCGTGTTCGTGGCGCTCGGTCAGGCGGCTGACAATGGCCAGCAGAGGCTCGGCGTCGTGGATCACTTCGGCCGGGCCATAGGCGTGCACGGCCAGGTAGTTCCAGGTTGGCACCACCTTGGGGTTGTCGGCCTTGCTCGGGTAGTAGCCGGGGCTGACATAGGCATCGGCGCCGGGGAACACCAGCAGGGCTTCGCCACCTTGCTCCAGGTCGTGCCATTGGCGGTTGGCACGCGCCAGGTGGGCATAGACGGTGCCGAATTCGCCTTCGGCGACATCGACCAGCACCGGCAGGTGCGTGGCCAGCAGACCTTGCTCACCGTGGCTGACCAGGATGGCCAGGCGGGTGTCGAGCATGTGCTGATGCAGGCGGCCGAGGTCGTGTTCCTGATGGGGTTTGCTGTTGTACATGCTCGGTTTCCTTGTGCGATGGCCCCATCCTAGGCAGGCTATTGGTTCATAGTAAGAGCCATTAACAGCTATTTTCATAGGTCCAATGCCGTGAGCGAGCGCCCCCTTGTGTTGCCTTTCGACCCTGCCGGGGTCACTCTCGATCGCCGCCGCGGGCTTAGCCAGCAGCTGTACCAGGCACTACGTGCGCGGGTGCTGGACGGGCGCCTGAGCAGTGGCACGCGGCTGCCGGCCACCCGAGATCTGGCTACCATTCTGGCGCTTTCACGCAACAGCGTGGTGCGGGCCTATGACCAGCTGTATGCCGAGGGCTACATCGAAAGCCGGGTAGGCGACGGCACCTATGTCAGTCAACTGCCGAAACTCTCCACCGGAAAACTATCCACACAAGTATCCACAGGGTTATCCCGTAGGTTATCAACAGACTTATCCACATTTCCTTCGAAAGATACTGAGGATTTATCCAGCAGCCGACGCTCCAGTGAGCCTTTGCAGCGTCTGAAAAGTAACCATTTACCGCCGCCAAGAAGCGGTGCACCGCGTGCTTTTCGCGTCGGTATTCCGGCGTTCGACCTGTTCCCGTTCGACGTCTGGGCCAAGCTGCAGGCGGGTTTCTGGCGCAATCCGGCTCCCGCGCAGCTGGGTTATGGCGACCCGGCAGGCGAGCCGCTGCTGCGTGAACTGATTGCGGCCTACCTGCGTCGCTCGCGTGGGCTGAGTTGTACGGCTGAACAAATTGTGATCACCAGTGGTGCGCAGCAGGCCATCAGCCTTTGTGCACAGTTGCTGTTGCAGCCGGGCGACGGTGTGGCTGTGGAAAACCCGGGTTACCGCGCAGCTGGGCATGCCTTTGCGCTGGCTGGTGGCAGGTTGCATGGCGTGCCAGTGGACGAGGACGGCATGGACTGTCGCCGGCTCGGGCAGCTGGCGGATTGCCGGCTGGCCTATGTCACGCCGGCCCACCAGTACCCGACCGGGGTGACCATGAGCCTGGCGCGACGCCTGGAATTGCTGGCCTGGGCCGAGCGCAGCGATGGCTGGATCATTGAAGACGACTACGACGGCGAGTACCGTTACAGCGGTGCGCCCTTGGCTCCGCTTGCGGCGCTCGACCGGCACCGGCGTGTGCTGTACGTCGGTACCTTCGGCAAGATCGCCTTTCCGGCGTTGCGCCTGGGCTACCTGGTACTGCCGCCGCAACTGGTGCAGGCGTTCAGCCAGGGCCGGGCGCTGGCGGTGCGGCATTCGGAGGTCAGTAGCCAGTGCGTGATGGCCGAGTTCATGGCCCGCGGGCACTTCCAGCGGCATATCCGTCGTATGCGCAGGGCGGCGTTGAGCCGGCGCAATGTACTCAAGGCCGGCTGGCCTGTGGATATTCCGGGGTTGGGCGGCATGCCGGAAGTGGCGGCCGGGCTGCATGTGAAGGTCGATGTGGATAACTTTGCTCGGGAGCAGGAACTGGTGGCCAAGGCTGAAGCGGTGGGCGTGGAGGTGACGCCGCTGAGCAATTTCTGGCTGACGGACAGCGAGGTACCTGTGGATAAAAGGGCAGGGCTGGTGTTGGGGTTTGCGGCGGTGCCGGAGGGGGAGATTGCCGAGGCGTTGATGCGCTTGCGCAAGGCCTGGAGAAAGTGAATGGGGCCGCTGTGCGGCCCAATCGCCGGCAAGCCAGCTCCCACAGAATCACCACAGGTCTGAAGGGGGTGGGATACCTGTGGGAGCTGGCTTGCCGGCGATTGGGCTGCAAAGCAGCCCCCCGGGCTTTGAATCAGGTGCCGGACTTGATCCGCGTCCACGCCCGGGTCCGCGCCCGCTCGGCATCCCGCGCCAGGGGCTTGAGGGTATACAGCTTGGCCATCGCCTCTGCCGTCGGGTACAGGTTGGGGTTGTTGCGAATCGCCGGGCTCACCTTGTCGGTCGCATCCTTGTTCGGGTTCGGGTACCCGACAAAGTCGCTGATCGGCGCAATCACCTCGGGCTGCAGCAGGTAGTTGATGAATGCATGGGCATCTTCCGGGTTGGCCGCGTTCTTCGGAATCGCCAGCATGTCGAACCAGATCGGCGCACCTTCCTTGGGCAGGCGCATGTCCACCACCACGCCATTCTTCGCCTCGCGGGCGCGGTTGGCGGCCTGCGAGAAACTGCCGCTGTAGCCCACTGCCACGCAGATATCGCCATTGGCGATGTCAGCCATGTACTTCGAGGAATGGAAGTAGGTGATGTGCGGGCGAATCTTCAGCATCAGTGCCTCGGCCTGCTTGTAGTCGGCCGGCTTGTCGCTGTTCGGCGGCAGGCCCAGGTACTGCAACGCCAGCGGCAGAATCTCCGATGGCGAGTCGAGCAGGGCCACGCCGCACTGCTTGAGCTTGGCGATGTTCTCTTCCTTGAAGATCAGATCCCAGCTGTCCACCGGGGCGTTGTCGCCGAGCGCAGCCTTGATCTTGGCCGGGTTGAAGCCGATCAGCACGGTGCCGTACATGTAGGGCACGGCAAACTTGTTGCCGGGGTCGTTGGCTTCGATCAGCTTCATCAGCGCCGGGTCCAGGTGCTGCCAGTTCGGCAGCTTGCTGCGGTCCAGCGGCTGGAACACCCCCGCTTCGATCTGCTTGGCAAGGAACACGTTGGATGGCACCACCACGTCATACCCGGAGTTGCCGGTCAGCAGCTTGGCTTCCAGTGCCTCGTTGGTGTCGAAGATGTCGTAGACCAGCTTCACCCCGCTGCCTTTCTGAAACTCGGTGAGGGTTTGCGGGGTGATGTAGTCGAACCAGTTGTACACCCGCAGGGTGCGCTGTTCGGCCTGGGCCTGCAGGGCACCGGTGAACAGGGTAGCGGCGATGAGCGGGGCGAGCAGACGCTTGAATCGGACCATTACCGGGCTCCTGGCTGGGCGCGCTGGAAGCCTTCCAGCACATTGACTGCGTTGATACCGATTTCTTCCACAGCGTAGCCGCCTTCCATCACGAACAGGGTCGGCTTGCCGAGCTGGGCGATGCGCTTGCCCATTTCCAGGTAGTCCGGGCTGTCCAGCTTGAACTGCGAGATCGGGTCGTCCTTGAAGGTGTCCACGCCCAGCGAGATCACCAGCACGTCGGCGTCATAGGCGGCGATGCGCTGGCAAGCGTCTTCCAGGGCGGCGCTCCAGGCCGCCCAGTCGCTGCCGGCTGGCAGTGGGTAGTTGATGTTGCAGCCTTCGCCGGCACCTTCGCCGGTTTCGTCGGCATAACCGAGGAAGAACGGGAACTCGTCGCGCGGGTCGCCATGGATCGAGGCGAAGAACACATCGTTGCGGTGGTAGAAGATGTCCTGGGTGCCATTGCCGTGGTGGTAGTCAACGTCGAGGATGGCGACCTTGCGCCGGCCCTGGTCGAGGAAGGCCTGGGCGGCGATGGCGGCGTTGTTCAGGTAGCAATAGCCGCCCATGACTTCGCCGGCCGCGTGGTGCCCTGGCGGGCGGCACAGGGCAAAGGCCGAGTGGGCACCTTGCTGGATCGCCGCCTGGGCAGTGAGGGCGACCTGGGCGGCGCTGTAGGCGGCTTGCCAGGTGCCGGCGGTGATCGGTGCGCCGGCATCGAAGCTGTAGTAGCCCAGCTCACCATGCAGGCCGGTGGGTTTTACCTGGCGCAGGCTGCGTGCGGGCCAGGTGAACGGCAGCAGGTCGCCTTCCTGGCCCAGTGCGGCCCAGCGCGCCCAGGCGCCTTCGAAGAAGTTCAGGTAGTCGGCGCTGTGGATGCGCAGCAGCGGTGCGCGGCCGAAGTCGGTGGGCCCCTGGATGTCGCCGAGGTTGCGCTTTTTTACCTGGTCGAGCACATGGTCGGCGCGTGACGGCATTTCGAAGCAGGGCATCAGCTTGCCGTCGATCAGCTCGCAGCGGCCGTGGTGCAGGCGGTGGTCATCGGAATAGATCGTCAGCATTGTTGTTCTCCGGTGGGTACTGGCGTGAGCCCATTGTCATGGCCGGGCCGGCGGGGGAGAACGACGCAAACGGCCAAAAGGGGATCGATGTGGCCAAGCTCTTTGGCCGGATTGTTGGTGGCCTGTACTGGCCCTTTCGCGGGTGAACCCGCTCCCACAGGTACAGTGTTGCACTTGAGTGGGTGCAATCCCTGTAGGAGCGGGTTTACCGCGAAAGGGCCGGTACAGGTCAACCGCGAAAATGGCTGGGCGCCACACCACTCCAACGCTGGAAGGCATGCCGAAAACTGGCCGTCTCGCTGAACCCCAGGGACTCGGCAATCCGGTAGATCGGCATCTGCTCATCGGCCAGCAACTGCTTGGCCCGTTCGAATCTCAGTTCATCCAGCAGCTGTTGATAACCGCTGCCCAACACCTGCAAATGCCGGCGCAGGGTGCGCGATGAGCAGTTCATCTGCCGCGCCAGCCCTTCCAGCCCGGGCGCTGCGTCCAGTTGCTGCGCCAGCAACTGGCGAATCCGCCCCAGCCAGGCCTGGCGACCGGTGAACTCCAGGTTCAGCCGGCGGCAGCGTTCGCTCATGGCCTTGTGGGTAATCGGGTCGGCCAGCGGCAGTGGCGTGTCCAGCCAGCGCCGTTCGAAGGCAAAGGCATTGTCCTCGGCGGCGAAACCGACCGGGCACTGGAATGCCCCGGCGTAGAGCGCGTGGTAGCCGGGCCGTGGGTGTTCGAAACGGGCGCCCAGCAGGGGCAGCGGGCGGCCGAGCAGGTCGTCGCAGATGACCTTCAGCGACACCAGGCAGAACTCGGCGTTGAAGGCGGTCAGCGCCGGGCTGTCGTGGTAGTCGCTGGCGCTGAACCAGACGCGCTGGCCGTCGTCGAGCAGACGCAGCTTGAAGACTGTTCCCAGCAGTGCCGGATATTGCAGCGCCAGGCGCAGGGCGTCACCCAAAGTGGCACTGGAGAGCAGGGCGTAACCGAGCATGCCGTAGCACGACACATGCATGCGCCGGCCCAGTTCCAGGCCGATGTCCTCGCGCCGGGCAACGGCGTTGGCGCACACCTGCAGTTCCTGCTGGGTGGTGATGCGCGCATCGGCATGGCCCAGGTCTGCCGGGCCGATGCCGCTGCCGGCCAGCAGCGCCGACGCCTCGCAACCGTCTGCCTGGAAGACGTTGAGGATCAGCGAAACCGCATTGAGGGTGGTCAGGTGGCTGTGCAGCATGCTGGGTAGTCCCGTGGGGCTGGGACGCATTATCGAGCAAGTTGTGTGCCGATATCCGGGGGATGCGTAGCAGCCACAAAAATCATCAGGCAAAAAAAAGGCCCGAAGCATAGGCTCGGGCCCTGGAAAGGTTGAGAGGTGTCTAGTCCCTCGACCTGGTGAGACTGTTTACAGCGGCCTGGTTACGCCTTCAGCGGAACCAGACGGGGAGCGATCATGTTTTCCGGACGCAGGATGTCATCGAGCATCGCGTCGTCCAGCAGCTTCTCTTCGCGCACCAGTTCCAGCACGCCGCGGCCGGTTTCCAGGGCGACGCGGGCGATACGGGTGGCGTTTTCGTAGCCGATGTACGGGTTCAGGGCGGTGACCAGGCCGATCGAGTGCTCGACCAGTTCACGGCAGCGCTGTTCGTTGGCGGTGATGCCGACGATGCAGTGCTCGCGCAGCATGTCCATGGCGCGTTGCAGCAGGCGGATCGAGTCGAAGATCTTGTAGGCGATCAGCGGCTCCATCACGTTCAGCTGCAGCTGGCCACCTTCAGCGGCGACGGTCAGGGCCAGGTCGTTGCCCATGATGGCGAAGGCCACCTGATTGACGGCTTCCGGGATAACCGGGTTGACCTTGCCTGGCATGATCGAGCTGCCTGGCTGACGCGCTGGCAGGTTGATCTCGTTGATGCCGGTGCGCGGGCCGCTGGACAGCAGGCGCAGGTCGTTGCAGATCTTCGACAGCTTGACTGCGGTACGCTTGAGCATGCCGGAGAACAGCACGAAGGCGCCCATGTCGGAGGTGGCTTCGATCAGGTCGGCAGCCGGTACCAGCGGCTGGCCGCTGATGGCAGCCAGGCGCTGTACGGCCAGGGCCTGATAGCCAGGGTCGGCGTTGATGCCGGTGCCGATCGCGGTACCGCCCAGGTTGATTTCGGTCAGCAGTTCCGGGGCCAGCGAGCGCAGGCGCTGCAGGTCTTCGGTCATGGTGGTGGCGAAGGCGCGGAATTCCTGGCCAAGGGTCATCGGCACGGCGTCCTGCAGCTGGGTACGGCCCATCTTCAGTACGTGATCGAACTCTTTACCCTTGGCAGCGAAGGCCTGGATCAGGCTGTCGAGGCTGGCCAGCAGGGCGTCGTGGCCCAGCAGCAGGCCCAGACGGATGGCCGTCGGGTAGGCGTCGTTGGTCGACTGCGCCATGTTCACGTCGTTGTTCGGGTGCAGGTACTGGTACTCACCCTTCTGGTGGCCCATGGCCTCCAGCGCGACGTTGGCGATGACTTCGTTGGCGTTCATGTTGGTAGAGGTACCAGCACCGCCCTGGATCATGTCCACCACGAACTGGTCGTGGTAATCGCCTTTGATCAGGCGGGCGCAGGCTGCGGTGATGGCAGCGTGCTTGGCATCGCTCAGGTGACCCAGCTCACGGTTGGCGTCGGCAGCAGCCTGCTTGACCATGGCCAGGGCCACGACCAGCTTCGGGTAGTGCGACAGCGGAACACCGGAGAGGTGGAAGTTGTTGGCAGCGCGCAGGGTCTGGATGCCGTAGTAGGCATCTGCAGGAACTTCAAGGGTGCCCAACAAATCTTTTTCGACGCGGAACGATGCAGCGGAGGACATGATGGATATCATCTCGATTTTGACCCGGCACATGCCGGAATGGCGCCAATCCTAGGCCCGAAGGTGATTTTGCGGCCAATGCTGTTGCACGCTAACCTATGCACAAACGGCATAGTGTTTCATGTGACGCCAATTGATATTCGAGCGTGTTCCATTTTGGTGCACGCCAGGAGATGTGCTTCGTGAACCTTGAAAGCAAATGGCTGGAAGACTTCAGCGCGCTGGCCGCCACCCGCAGTTTTTCCCAGGCGGCAGAGCGGCGTTTCGTCACCCAACCGGCCTTCAGTCGGCGCATTCGCAGCCTGGAAGCAGCCTTGGGCCTGCAATTGGTGAACCGTTCCCGCACGCCGATCGAGCTGACCGAGGCCGGCCAGCTGTTTCTCGTCACGGCGCGGACTGTTGTCGACCAGTTGAGCGAAATTCTCCGCCATTTGCATCATCTGGAAGGCGGGCAGGGTGAGGTGGTGCAGGTGGCCGCTGCACACTCCCTGGCGTCGGGCTTTTTCCCGCGTTGGGTGGCCCAGTTGCGCAACGACGGGTTGAACATTGCCACCCGCCTGGTGGCGACTAACGTCGGAGATGCCGTGCATGCATTGCGTGAAGGTGGCTGCGACCTGATGCTGGCGTTCTATGACCCGGATGCCGCCCTGCAGATGGATGCCGAAATCTTCCCGTCGCTGCACATGGGCACCACTGAAATGTTGCCGGTGTGCGCCGTGGATGCCGACGGCAAGCCGTTGTTCGACCTGGAAGGCGAGGGCAGCGTGCCGCTGCTGGCCTATACCGCCGGCGCCTTCCTCGGTCGCTCGGTCAATTTGCTGCTGCGCCAGCGCAACCTGCGCTATACCACCGTCTATGAAACCGCCATGGCAGACAGCCTCAAGAGCATGGCGCTGGAAGGCATGGGCATCGCCTGGGTGCCGCGGCTGTCGATGCGTGGCGAACTGGAACGGGGCGAACTGGCGATCTGTGGCGGTAGCCAGTGGCATGTGCCGCTGGAAATCCGCCTGTACCGCTGCGCACTGGTGCGCAAGGCTAACGTAAGGCTGTTGTGGCGCAAGCTCGAGGGGGCGGCAATGGTTGACCCAAAAGTCAGTCAAAGCCCCGAAAAATAAGGGGCGACAGTTGGTCGCCGGGGTGCCTTAAACGCACCACCTTACGGTATACTGCGCGGCCTTTCGACCGGATGCGTCCGGTCCTGATCAGCAAACAAGCCACGCCGGTCGTCCCGCGTGGCTTGTTGTTTTTTGACGCGCCCAAGGGCGCACAAGCGAAGAGGCTCGACGATGAGTGCACTGGTTGGCGTGATCATGGGCTCCAAGTCCGATTGGTCCACCCTTAGCCACACCGCCGATATGCTGGAAAAACTCGGCATTCCCTACGAAGTGAAGGTGGTTTCCGCCCACCGCACCCCGGACTTGCTGTTCCAGTACGCTGAAGAGGCCGAAGGGCGTGGCATCGAGGTAATCATTGCTGGTGCCGGTGGCGCAGCCCACCTGCCAGGCATGTGCGCCGCCAAGACCCATCTGCCGGTGCTGGGCGTGCCCGTGCAATCGTCGATGCTGTCGGGTGTCGATTCGCTGCTGTCGATCGTGCAGATGCCAGCCGGCGTGCCGGTAGCCACCCTGGCCATCGGTCGTGCCGGTGCGGTCAACGCCGCGCTGCTGTCGGCCAGCATCCTCGGCGCCAAGTACCCGCAGTACCACGCGGCGCTCAAGCAGTTCCGCACGGAACAGACCGACACCGTACTGGACAATCCAGACCCGCGCCAGGCTTGAGGCTCAACCCATGAAGATCGGTGTAATCGGTGGCGGCCAGCTGGGCCGCATGCTGGCTCTGGCGGGTACCCCGCTGGGCATGAACTTCGCCTTCCTCGACCCGGCGCCGGACGCCTGCGCCGCGCCGCTGGGCGAGCACCTGCGTGCCGACTACGGCGACCAGGACCACCTGCGCCAGCTGGCTGACGAAGTCGACCTGGTCACCTTCGAGTTCGAAAGCGTCCCGGCCGAGACCGTGGCTTTCCTTTCGCAGTTCGTGCCGGTGTACCCCAGCGCCGAAGCGCTGCGCATCGCCCGTGACCGCCTGTTCGAGAAGAGCATGTTCCGCGACCTGGGTATCCCCACCCCGGCCTTCGCCGACATCCTCTCGCAGGCCGACCTGGACGCCGCAGTGGCCGGCATCGGCCTGCCGGCGGTGCTGAAAACCCGCACCCTGGGTTACGACGGCAAGGGCCAGAAGGTGCTGCGCACGCCTGAGGACGTGGTCGGTACCTTTGCCGAGCTGGGCAGCGTGCCGTGCCTGCTGGAGGGCTTTGTGCCGTTCACCGGCGAAGTGTCGCTGGTGGCCGTGCGTGCCCGCGATGGCGAAACCCGCTTCTACCCGCTGGTGCACAACACCCACGAAAGCGGCATCCTGCGCCTGTCGGTTGCCAGTCAGGCGCACCCGCTGCAGGCCCTGGCCGAAGACTACGTGGGCCGCGTGCTCAAGCAACTGGACTATGTGGGCGTGATGGCCTTCGAGTTCTTCGAAGTCGACGGTGGCCTGAAGGCCAACGAAATCGCCCCGCGCGTGCACAACTCCGGGCACTGGACCATCGAAGGCGCCGAATGCAGCCAGTTCGAGAACCACCTGCGTGCCGTCGCCGGCCTGCCGCTGGGCTCGACCGCCAAGGTCGGCGAGAGCGCGATGCTCAACTTCATCGGTGAAGTGCCTGCGGTGGACAAGGTGGTTGCTATCGGTGACTGCCACCTGCACCACTACGGCAAGGCCTTCAAGGCCGGTCGCAAGGTCGGCCACGCCACCCTGCGCTGCCACGACATGGCCACCCTCGAGCGCAAGATTGCCGAAGTAGAAGCCCTGATCGGCAACTGATCGAACTTCTACCAGCGGCTTGCCCTCTGAAATGGCGACAAGCCAAAGCGCTGTCTAGGCTTTGGCTTGTTCCAACTTCACTGCAGAGGGATTGCCATGGGTATCATTGGAACCATCTTCATCGGCCTTATCGTCGGCCTGCTGGCCCGCTTCATCAAGCCGGGTGACGACAGCATGGGCTGGGTCATGACCATCCTGTTGGGGATTGCCGGCTCCCTGCTGGCCACCTACGGCGGCCAGGCGCTGGGCATCTACCAGGTCGGGCAGGCTTCGGGTTTCCTTGGCGCGCTGGTCGGTGCCGTGATCCTTCTAGTGGTCTACGGATTCATCAAGAAGCGCTGAATAGTGGTTAGAATGCCCGGCAATTCATTCGAGTTGCCGAGCATTTTCATGCGTGCCTTTTTCCTCGCTCCACTGCTGTTCGCCAGCGCCCTGGCCCATGCCGAACTGCCTGAAACCGACTGGCTGGAGCTGATGCCCGAGTCGGACCAGCAGGCGCTCGAGCAAATGCCCGATATTGATCACAACTCGCCGGAAGCGATGGGCACCTTTACCGACAAGGGTGGCCTGAAGCAGAGCAAGGGCCTGCCGGCGGTGATGTACTCGACCAGGACTGTGGCGGCCATGAACGGCAAGGACATTCGCCTGGGCGGCTACCCGGTGCCGTTGGAGAGCGACGCCAAGGGCAACAGCACGCTGTTCTTCCTGGTGCCGTACCCGGGCGCGTGCATCCATGTGCCGCCACCACCGCCTAACCAGCTGGTGCTGGTGCGCTACCCGCAAGGCCTGAAAATCGATGACATCTACACACCGCTGTGGGTCAGCGGCAAGCTGAAGGTGGAGAAGGTCAGCAATGACCTGGCCGATGCGGCCTATGCGCTGGATGCGGGGAAGGTGAGGCTGGTGGAGGATGCAGACCTCTGATTGCCTGCACCACAGGTACCCCACAGCATTCAGGGCTTGTGGAGAACCTGTGGGAGCGGGTTCACCCGCGAAGAGGCCGGTACAGGCGCTGCAAGACTCAGATCATTTCACAGCTAATCCTGACCCCCAGCGAGCTGCTGGCTCCAGGCTTCAATTCCACCAGGTCATCCCACACATTCGCCGTCTCGATGCACAGCATCCGCTGCCACCCGTCATCGGCCATGTCCGGCAGTTCCTTGGCCCGCTCGGTCCAGGGGTTCCAGATCACCGCCGAGCGCGACCCGCTGCTGGTCAAGGTAATGCGCCGCTCCCAATGCGGGTCGACGATGCTCAGGTTTTGCGGGGTCGCCAGGTAGATCCGGTCAGTCTCCCCGGCAAACCCCAGCGGCCCCTGCTGCTGGCGCTGCTCCCAGCCAGCCAGGGTCTCGATATAGCCCAGCCCTTCGACCCCTTCGACCCGCGCCTGGCGCACATCACTGACCGCGAAGTAGCTGTGCAGGGCCTGGCTGATGGTTACGGGGGTATTGCCCATGTTGCGGCTGGTCAGGTTCAGTTGCAGGTCTTCGCCCAGTTCCACTACCAGCTTCAGCTCGACATCATGAGGCCAGCCAGGCAGGTCGCCCTGCGCTTCTGGCAGCTCGAATTCGATGCGCAGACCGTCGCCCGCTTCCTCGATACCCAGTAACTGCCAGTCGCGCGCGCGCGCCAGGCCGTGGGCAGGTGCCTGCTCACCACGGTACATGGCCTGCACGGCCTGGGGGTTGCGCTGCAGGTTGCCGAACCACGGCCAGCACACCGGTACACCGGCGCGTACCGACTTGCCCTGACGGAAGATGGCCTGGTCGCTCAGCCACAGCAGCGGTGGCTGGCCAACGCGCTGGTAGCTGAGGATCTGCGCGCCCTGCTGGGCGATCAGTAGTTCGGCGTGGACGCTGCTGATACGCCAGCAGTTGAGTTCGCCATGTTGCTCGGTTACGACCTGAAAGGTAGCCATTGCATTCATCTCATTGATTGCCAGTGGGCCTTGGACCCGGGCACATGCAATGAGTTTACCGCCGACGTGGCTCAGCGACGAGGTACGGAACGGGTGCGGCCACTGCCGTCGATGGCGACGAAGACGAACACCGCTTCGGTGACCTTGCGCCATTCGCTGGACAGCGGGTCGTCGCTCCACACTTCGACCATCATCTGGATCGAGCTGCGGCCGATTTCCAGGGTCTGGGTATAGAACGACAGCTGCGCGCCAACGGCGACCGGTACCAGAAAGGCCATGCGGTCGATGGCCACGGTAGCCACGCGGCCACCGGCGACACGGCTGGCCATGGCGGTGCCGGCCAGGTCCATCTGGGCGACCAGCCAGCCGCCGAAGATGTCGCCAAACCCGTTGGTCTCGCGCGGCAGTGCGGTGATCTGCAAGGCCAGGTCGCCTTGCGGGATAGGATCTTCTTGTTCGAGCTCAATCATGCGATGGGGCCTCTGACCCGTGACGCTTTTCGTTGGTGTGGCGCAAAGGCCGGGTAAACGATTCAGCTTGAAACATACTACGCCGATTTCGTTTCACTGGGCGGCCGTAGGGAAACTCTGCGAAACCGCCTGACAATAATGACCGGCGTTTTCGCACAACATCCCACGCTAGGAGCAACCTTTTCCTACGAATGGCCAGTATATAGAGCATAACGGCCAGCGACGACCGCACATTGATGAATATCTGTACGGATTTTGTATCGCTTTCGGCACAGCTCAGCAATTTGCTATCTTCGCTTGTCTCCCAATCCAGAAGCCGCGTGCCAAGCGGCCTGCACGCCCTACAAAGAGAACAATCAGCGATGACTTCCGTGCCGAGCAGTATCGAGCAGCCCTCGCGGCCGCTGACCCGCAGAGACTACAAGACCCTCTCACTGTCCGCTCTGGGCGGCGCACTGGAGTTCTACGACTTCATCATCTTCGTGTTCTTCGCCACGGTGGTCGGCAAGTTGTTCTTCCCCGCCGACATGCCTGAATGGCTGCGCCTGATGCAAACCTTCGGCATTTTCGCCGCCGGCTACCTGGCGCGGCCGCTGGGCGGCATCATCATGGCCCACTTCGGCGACCTGCTCGGGCGCAAGAAGATGTTCACCCTGAGCATCTTCATGATGGCGCTGCCGACCCTGATCATGGGCCTGCTGCCGACATACGCACAGATCGGCATGTGGGCGCCGGTGCTGTTGCTGCTGATGCGCGTGATCCAGGGGGCGGCGATCGGTGGCGAGGTACCGGGTGCCTGGGTGTTCGTGTCCGAGCACGTGCCGGAGCGCAACACCGGTTACGCCTGCGGCACCCTGACCGCAGGCCTGACCGCGGGCATCCTGCTTGGCTCGCTGGTGGCGACCCTGATCAACAGCGTCTACAGCGCGCAGGAAGTGGCCGATTACGCCTGGCGTATCCCGTTCCTGCTCGGCGGTGTGTTCGGCCTGTTCTCGGTGTACCTGCGCCGCTGGCTGCACGAAACCCCGGTGTTCGCCGAGATGCAGCAGCGCAAGGCGCTGGCCGAGGAGCTGCCGTTGCGCGCGGTGCTGCGTGACCATCGCGGCGCGATCATCCTGTCGATGCTGCTGACCTGGATGCTGTCGGCTGCCATCGTGGTGGTCATCCTGATGACCCCGGCGTTGCTGCAGAGCATCTACCACATCAGCCCTACCGACTCGCTCAAGGCCAACAGCCTGGCCATCGTGCTGCTCAGCTTCGGCTGCATCGGTGCTGGCAGCCTGGCCGACCGCTTTGGCGCGGGCCGGGTGTTCGTGATCGGCAGCCTGCTGCTGCTGCTGACCTCCTGGGCCTTCTACCACAGCCTGCCGACCCGGCCCGAGCTGCTGTTCCCGCTGTATGCGGTGACCGGCCTATGCGTTGGCGTGATCGGCGCCGTGCCTTATGTAATGGTCAAGGCGTTCCCGGCGGTGGTGCGCTTCAGCGGGTTGTCGTTCTCGTACAACGTGGCCTACGCGATCTTTGGCGGGCTGACACCGATGGTGGTGACTGCGTTGCTGAAGGTGAGCCCGATGGCGCCGGCCTACTATGTGGCGGGGTTGTGTGCCGTTGGTCTGCTCGTGGGCCTCTATCTGCTCGCCAACAAGCGCTGATCTGCGCCAGGGCTACTGGCCTCTTCGCGGCTGAAGCCGCTCCCACAGGTACGCTGCCGGCCCTGTGGGAGTGGCTGTCTTGATCAAAATCTCAAAAATTGTGCAGCCCCTGTGGGAGCGGCTTCAGCCGCGAAGAGGCCGTGCCTGCCTTGCGCGTTTTTTGAACTTTGAAAGCCGCTGGCTTCTTCATATTTGAAACATGCTGAAAGAACTGAACAGGGACAGATGAATATGTAACGCAGTCGCCAACCGTTGGATCGTCAGCCTGAGCCATGCAGAGAAGGAGAATCTGTATGGCTCAAAACACACTTCATGATAGTTCCACGGGTGATGTCGTCATCACCCCAGGCTCCTCCGGCTTCAGTAGCGGCGGGGGCGGTTTTTTCAGTATTGGTGGTGGCGGTGGCTTCGGTGGTGGCTTTGGCGGCTCCAGCAGTCGCCGCCGGAAGAAGCGCGCCAAGGCACGAGCTGCTGCCTTGGCGCGTGCCAGGGCCGAGGAGCAGGCACGTCAAGCGGCGGCTGCCAAAGCTCGTGCCGAAATGCTCGCTGCAGCGCATCGGCAACAGGTCGAGGCCTACCGCCAGGCGCGTGAAGCTCGGCGTGCGCAACTTGACGCGCACTTCGCTGGCCAGGCGCAAGGCCTGGCGCAGGCGCTTCAGCAGGAGATCGACGCAGCGCGCAAGCCGCCTGAGCATGATGGCGGTGAGCGTTGGCAGCTCTATCTGATCACCAAAGCGCGAAACGAAACCAATGGGCTTATAGCTGCCAAACAGCTCGAACTGGCGAATCGGCAGGCTTTGGCTGGGGCTTTTTCGGGCCACGACATTACGGCGGATGCGTATGCCGCCCGGCTGGCGGGACTGGCTACCGCCCAGCAGATGCAGCAAATGCATCACGCTTGGGAAGCCGCCTATGTGGCGGCCTCGGAGGCTCGTTTACTGCAGGAGGCCATTGCCCAGCTGTCGGAGCGTTCCGCCGCGTTGGTTGTCGAGTATGCCCAGCAGGAACAGCTGTGGATTGCCAGGGAAGCCGAGTGGAAGCGCCAGCGGCAATACGCTGAGCTGCGCGAATCCAGAATTCGCTACAAGCAGCAGGTGGACGAAGACCGGTGCCTGTTGCGGCTGAAGGGGGCCGCCACGCTGACCGTGCCGGTCGCGGCTGCTTCGGCGGGTGGCGTGTTGCTTGGCCAGGCGGGCGCGCAGGTTGCGGCTGAGCTGGCAACGGCTATCGAGCAGGCGATTGCCAATGCGGCCAAGGAGGTGCTGAGGGTTGCAGCCATCCGCCTTGGTCAGGCGGTCAGCCTCTCGGCTACTGCCATGCTGTACTCGCCGGCACTGGCTGATGGCGAGCTGACCGAAGCCCAGCGCAGGCGGCACTTCGAAGGTTTGGGTATACGCGCAGACCTGCTGGGCATTGCGCCAGGGCAGGATCTTCAGGCTATCGCCGATGCTGGTGGGTCAGCCCGTCTGGGCCAGCGCATCAAGATCGAACATCTGCCAGGTGGCAGTGCGATAGCGGTGGCCACTACAGGCACCGGAATAGCCCCCGAAGTCCGGGTCAGAAATGCCGTTTTCGACCCTGTCACCGATACCTATCGAGTCGAGGCAGAGACGCCCGACGGTAAAACCATCGTTCTGGGCAACGCTGCTGCGGTGTCGGCAAGCCCAGCCAACGGCCGGATGCTCGCGCTTGAACCACACGCTGCAGAGGTCGGTGCTGGTGTCGACCTTCGCTTCGATGACTGCATCGTCTGTGTCCCGGGTCATCTGCCTCAGTATTTTTCATTCGTAGTGCCGCCAGCGGGTACCGGTGTGGTCAGCGGTGGTGGCCAGGTGGCTGGCGCTGGCTGGTGGCCGGCGAAGGGCGCTGCGGCAGGCGTGGCAATGCCGGCGCAGGTCGGCAATCAGCTACGCGGCCATCTGTTCACGGGCATGCCGGCCTTCGAAAGCGCGGTATGGCGGACCATTGCAGCGGAGCAGGAGCTGCTCAGGCAATTCGATGAGGTAAACCAGCGTCGAATCATCAGGGGCTTTCCACCGGTGGCCCCGAGAGCGAGCTGGAGTGGTGCGCGACACGCGTTCGAATTGCGTCATGTGGCAGCCGCGGGTGTTGGGTCTGGGTTATATAACCTCGACCAACTGAGCATCCACACCCCTGCGGATACTCAGGGCGTGCTGCCGGCTATGCAGTCATACGCGCCCTGGTTCGCTGGCAGTGTGGCCTTGGCATTCGATGCGAGCCCAACCAAGGCCAGCCTTCGCGCACCTGGACGCCACTGGTGGCACCTGGCGCGGAACTGCTTGGCCCGACGCCCTTGCCGGAGGCTCCGCAGCTGCCGGGCATCCTGCCGGGGACCGTCACCGCTCCAGTGGGGCCAAGTCTTGAAATACTTCCCGGCGAGAACCCGGGCGAGACAGGGGCCATAATTCCCGGGTTCGGTGGCGATACGGATCTGCCCGCGCCGGGGCTGGTCAATAATGAGCCTGCGAAGCCTTTGGAGGTCGGAGAATACAAGGATTTGAGTAGGCGAAGTATCAATGACCTGATGGACGTTGATCACATAGTTTCTCGCAAGGCCTATCAAATCTTTATAACCAAAGCATTCACCAGGATTTCCCGTAAGGAGGTAAATGGATTGCTCCAGGCTGCTCCATCTATAGTTATTCCGGCGGAGGTTCATCAGAAATATAGTGAAACCTACGGCGGGAGAAACTCAAGAGCTAAACAACATGAAGATGCTACTGATCTGCGTAAGGCGGTAGATAGTAATCTGGATGCGTTGAAGCCAGGCTTGATTAAATACGGCTTCAGCGAAGTAGAAGTCGAAACCGCACGGCAACAACTGCATCAGCTTCATATTGAAAAAGGGATTTACTGATGGGAATGCTGAAGTTGGAAGTTTACCTGAATAACATCGGTGCCTCCTATGATGAACTCGTATCGGCTGGGGTTATTCCCTCTGGTGAGTTGGAGGAGATCTATGAAGGATCCTTTACTGTCGGTTATGAACCAGAATCTGGTGTGGATCTTGAGTTTTGGGCCGAAACTCGAACTTTTGAAGTTTTGCATTTCACGCTTGCTCCCACTATTCCTTTGCTTCCGGTGTTTGAGGGCAAGATGGATGAGCCATATGGAAGCTGCACCACGCGAGAAAAGGTATTAAGTGTTTTTGGAGCGCCGTCTGATTCAAAAGGGCCGTTTAAGATGCCTTTGCCCATGGGGGAGGTTGGTGGCTGGGATAAATTCGACTTGGGTGCATTAGGGTATAGCAATCTCAATGTGTTGTTTAAGTATGATATTGCGATGCGCGTAAGTGGTATTTCATTTTCGCTTAAAGAAACACGGTTCGATAGAATGCTCGCCAATCGCAATTCTTGAGGTGTTGAAGAATGCTTGATTCTAAAGCTTGTGATGAGGTTGGAATATGGAGTTGAGACGTGGCCTGGATCAGTACGAAGAGCAGTCTTTTCTTAAACTGGTCGAAGATATATGGCATGTAGAGACAGATAAGGTTTCTCATGATGCGCTGATAACCCATTTCAACCGCATAGTCGGCCATCCCGCCGGCAGCGACCTGTTGTTTTACTCAAATGCTGACGCAATCGGCGCCGTCAACTCTCCAGACTATGTAGTGGCAACGATAAAGTCATGGCATCAGAGAAACGGCCGAGCAGCCTTCAAGGGGCAGACCTTGCAGTCGCCACGGCTTCGCCGATCGCCTGCGCGCGAGCAGCGGGCCAGCCAGTCTTCCACCCGCAACCTGGAGAAAGTGCGCAAGTTGGTGGCAGAAGTCCAGGCTGCCGAGCAGCAGTTAACGCTGCAACTCGCTGAACTGGAGAATCAGCTGGCCATTGACCCTGGCGCCGGCACAGATGAGCAGCAACTGGCTGCCAGCCTTGCAACGTTGCGCGCGTTGGAAACCACGCAGCACCAGGCCAGGCGTGCGGTCAGTCAAGTCGAACGGCTACAGATGCCAGTCAAGTTCGCACTCGACGATGCCGTGCGCGATGCCACCAATCCTTATCTTGACGCTGCGACCCAGGCCATAGTGCTGCAAGAAATCACCGCAGGCAGCCAGCGTCATGCTGCGGCCTTGAGCATGGCACAAGTGCGTCACCCCGCTTTGTACGCCCGCGGCGTGGCACTGATCGAAAGCCTGGAGGCTGGTATCGCCCAGCTGGCCAAAGCCATGGCAACCGGTCCAGGTCATGGGCCTTTGACGCTGACCGCGGCGGCTAGTACGGCAAGCCGGTATCCGGCACTGCTGACAGCTCAGGGCTTGAGCCTTGAGGTCGCCGAGCAGCAACATCATCTGGTCAAGACCTTCCGCTCGGCTGTAGCAGAACTGGAGTGGCAGGCGACTTCCATGCAAGGTGACCACCCCGGTACGTATGCGGATGTCATCGAGTTCGTGCAGGGCACTCCAAGCGATGACCCGCGCTTCGCGTTGACGGTGCCGCTTGCTGAAATATTCGACGAAGGTTGGCAGGACTGGGCCGATCTGGCCGCTGCACGGGCAGAGGTGGAGTTGCCCATGCGCCTGTGCTCCATGGTGCGCGGTGCCCGCTCCGGCAGCACCAAGGGGGTCAAACCCTTCACCCGTTACTGCCACGTGCTGATGACCTCGACGCAGGGCATTATCGTGCCCTCGCATGTGCGTGTGCGGGCAGCAGATTGGGACGCCGCGCGGCAGGCGTTTGTCTTCACGACTGAGGGCGGGACTCCAGTGAGCGTGCTCTGGCAGACGGGCAGCGCACCCTACGCACCGCGAGATATCTCCCGGCCACCGGGCATCAGCTATCTGCGCATGCCCAATGTGCCTATCATAGAGCGCTTTACCGACCTGACGCAGGTTCGGTTCGATGACTATATCGTGGTGTTCCCGCCGCAGACTGGGCTGGCACCGTTGTACGTCATGTTCAGGGATCGCCGCGAGCTTTAGAGCCGTCAGTTTCGCGGCAATATAAAGTCAGGCCATCCCCGACAACCAGTGATGGCCTTTCATCCAATTGTCATAATGAAGTCATATCGTATTCATGCGGCCTACAGATACTTGGGCCCGTTCCATCCAACACCCCAATATTCCTGCTAGGAGCAAGGCATGAAACTGAAGCGTTTGATGGCGGCCCTCACCTTTGCCGCCGCTGGCGTTGCAACCGCCAACGCGGTAGCCGCTGTCGATCCTGCGATCCCGACCTACACCAAGACCACCGGTGTTTCGGGCAACCTCTCCAGCGTCGGTTCGGACACCCTCGCCAACCTGATGACTCTGTGGGCCGAGGCCTACAAGAAGGAATATCCGAACGTAAACATCCAGATCCAGGCTGCCGGCTCCTCCACCGCGCCACCCGCGCTGACCGAAGGCACCGCCAACCTCGGCCCGATGAGCCGCAAGATGAAGGACGTCGAGCTGCAGGCCTTCGAGCAGAAGTACGGCTACAAGCCAACTGCTATCCCGGTTGCCGTAGACGCCCTGGCTGTATTCGTGCACAAGGACAACCCGATCAAAGGCCTGACCATGGCCCAGGTCGACGCCATCTTCTCTTCCACCCGCCTGTGCGGTGGCAAAGCCGACGTCAAGACCTGGGGTGACCTGGGCGTGACCGGCGACCTGGCCAACAAGCCAGTCCAGCTGTTCGGCCGTAACTCGGTATCGGGCACCTACGGCTACTTCAAGGAAGAAGCCCTGTGCAAAGGCGACTTCAAGCCTAACGTCAACGAACAGCCAGGCTCGGCTTCGGTCGTGCAGTCGATCAGCTCCTCGTTGAACGGCATCGGCTACTCGGGCATCGGCTACAAGACTGCCAGCGTCAAGACCGTGGCCCTGGCCAAGAAGGAAGGCGGCGAGTTCGTTGAAGACAACGAAGCCAACGCCCTGAACGGCACCTACCCGCTGTCGCGCTTCCTGTACGTCTACGTCAACAAGGCCCCGAACAAGCCTCTGGCGCCGCTGGAAGCCGAGTTCGTCAAGCTGGTGCTGTCGCAAGCTGGCCAGCAGGTGGTGGTGAAGGATGGCTACATTCCGCTGCCGGCCAAAGTCGTCGACAAGACCTTGGCTGACCTGGGCCTGTCCCATGCAGGTAACGTTGCAAAAAAGTAAGTAACTGAGGGGGAGGCCGGTGCTGATGCCCGGCCTCTTCCACGAATTTCCAGTCCGAAGCCAGGTTTCCTGTGCGGCGGGCTTTCGCGCGTCACCACTTTGTAATGTTTTTGTCACACGGGACCGCTAGGGTGTGCGCATGAATGATCTGGCCAACTCCAACATGACTCCAAACTCCCCGCCCGTGCGGATTGATTTCAATACGCCGGAGTTGCAACGCAAGCGCCGCATGCGCGCGCTCAAGGACCGCCTGACCCGCTGGTATGTACTGGTGGGCGGGCTTGCCGTATTGGTGGCGATTACCCTGATCTTCTTCTATCTGGCCTATGTGGTGCTGCCGCTGTTCCAGGGCGCCGAGCTGACCCGCAAGAAGGCCCTGGAGCCGACCTGGCTGCAACAGGATGCCGGCAAGCCGCTGATGATCGCGCTCGAAGAGCAGAACCTGGTGGGCATGCGCGTTTCGGACAAGGGCCAGGCACTGTTCTTCGATACCAAGACCGGTAACGAACTCAAGCGTTTCGACCTGCCACTGCCGGCTGGCACCCAGGTCACTTCGATCAGTGCCGACCAGCCGGGTAGCCCGCTGGTGGTGCTGGGCTTGTCCAATGGCCAGGCGCTGGTGTTCCACCACAGCTACAAGGTCACCTACCCGGACAACAAGAAAACCATCGCCCCCGGCATCGACTACCCGTACGGCGAGCAGCCGTTCGTGCTCGACGAGCAGGGCCGTGCGCTGGAGCATGTCAGCGTCAACGTCAACGGCGACACCCTGCTGCTGGCCGGCTCCACCGGCGCGCACCTGCAGGTGGTCGAGCTGACCCGCAGCGAAAACATGATGACCGAAGAGGTCACCACCGAGCAGAACCGCATCGAACTGCCGCAGATGACCGAAACGGTGAAGAACATCTTCATCGACCCGCGTCAGCAGTGGCTGTACGTGATCAACGGCCGCGCCACCGCGGACGTGTTCAGCCTGCGCGACAAGAGCCTCAACGGCCGTTACAAGCTGTCTGAAAGCGCCGACACCGAAATTACCGCCACCGCCCAGCTGGTCGGCGGCATCTCGCTGATCATCGGCGACTCCAAGGGCGGCCTGGCCCAGTGGTTCATGGCCCGTGACCCAGACGGTGAATCGCGCTTCAAGCAAATCCGCACCTTCCAGATGGGCAAGGCCGCAGTCGTGCAGATCGACGCCGAAGAGCGCCGCAAGGGCTTCGTCGCCCTCGACGCCGCAGGCAAACTGGGCGTGTTCCACAGCACTGCGCACCGTACCCTGCTGGTCGAGCCGGCCGCCGAAGGCCCGGGCATCCTGGCCCTGTCGCCACGTGCCAACCGCATCATCATCGAAGAGGGCGGCAAGCTGCTGCCGCTGAGCTTGCGCAACCCTCACCCGGAAATTTCCTTCAGCGCACTGTGGGGCAAGGTGTGGTACGAGAACTACGACGCGCCGAAATATGTCTGGCAATCGACTGCTTCGAACACTGACTTCGAGCCCAAGCTGAGCCTGTCGCCGCTGACCTTCGGCACCCTGAAGGCCGCGTTCTACGCGATGATCCTGGCGGCTCCGCTGGCGATTGCCGCGGCCATCTACACCGCCTACTTCATGGCCCCGGGCATGCGCCGCAAGGTCAAGCCGGTGATCGAGCTGATGGAAGCGATGCCGACGGTGATCCTCGGCTTCTTCGCCGGCCTGTTCCTCGCCCCGTACCTGGAAGGCCACTTGCCAGGCGTGTTCAGCCTGTTCCTGCTGATGCCGCTCGGTATCCTGCTGGCCGGCTTCGCCTGGACCCGCCTGCCCGAGTCGATCCGCCTGCGTATCCCGGATGGTTGGGAAGCGGCGATCCTGATCCCGGTCATCCTGTTCACCGGCTGGTTCGCCCTGACCATGAGCCCGCACCTCGAGAGCTGGTTCTTTGGCGGCGACATGCGCCTGTGGATCACCAACGACCTGGGGATAACCTACGACCAGCGCAACGCCCTGGTCGTGGGTATTGCCATGGGCTTCGCGGTCATCCCGAACATCTACTCCATCGCCGAAGACGCCGTGTTCAGCGTGCCGCGCAGCCTGACCCTGGGCTCCCTGGCGCTGGGTGCGACGCCTTGGCAGACCCTGACCCGCGTGGTCATCCTCACCGCCAGCCCGGGTATTTTCTCGGCGCTGATGATTGGGATGGGCCGCGCGGTGGGCGAGACCATGATCGTGCTGATGGCCACCGGCAACACCCCGGTGATGGAGCTGAACCTGTTCGAGGGCATGCGCACCCTGGCCGCCAACGTGGCCGTGGAAATGCCGGAATCGGAAGTCGGCGGCAGCCACTATCGCGTGCTGTTCCTGGCCGCGCTGGTGCTACTGATGTTCACCTTCATCATGAACACCTTGGCCGAGCTGATTCGCCAGCGTCTGC
This sequence comes from Pseudomonas persica, assembly GCF_900291015.1. Classification (GTDB taxonomy): domain Bacteria; phylum Pseudomonadota; class Gammaproteobacteria; order Pseudomonadales; family Pseudomonadaceae; genus Aquipseudomonas. The sequence continues at coordinate 22,277 of NZ_OLKL01000003.1, read as the reverse complement.
GCAAGAAATACTCGTCGCTTTGATAGAAAGGTAGCGATCCGTGAAAAAGGATTCCCTCAAAGGCTGGTTCAAGAGCGGCGCCCCAGGCGTCTGGATGAGCGGCGGCGCGGTGGCCATGGCAGTGATCATGACCGTTGGCCTGCTGGCGGTGATTGCCGTGCGCGGCCTGGGCCACTTCTGGCCGGCCGACCTTGTCCAGGCCACCTACAAGGTGCCGGGCCAGGCCGATCACGTCGTCATTGGCGAAGTGGTGCAAAAGGAAGAAGTACCCCGTGCCCGCCTGAAGGGCGCCGGCCTGCCAGTGCCTGATCAGGGCCCGGAGTTCATGACCCGCGAGCTGATCAAGGTGGGTAACCGCGACCTCAACGGCAGCGACTTCACCTGGGTGGTTGGCGACTGGCTGGTCGACGAGAAGCACCCGGCCGACCTGATCGCCCTGGAGCGCCGCGAGTGGGGCAACTTCTACGGCTACCTGGTCAGCGTCAAGGAAGAAGGCCGCGTGGTCGCCGAAGGCGCTGCCGCCTGGAATGAGCTGCAGGCTCGCCTCAAGCGCGCCAACCAGCTCAACAGCGAACTGCAAAGCCTCGAGAAGAAAGACATCGGTGCCATCAACCATGGCCTCGAGCGCCTGCGTCTGCAGGCGCGCAAGCTGGAGCTGGACGGCAAGCTGGACGCCGCCGCCCAGGCCGACATGGACGCCGAGCGCGCCGAGTTGAACAGCCGCTACAAGGCCATCGAAGACCGCCTGACCGGCCTGCACCAGGCCTTCGCACGCGACAGCCTGGTGGCCCGCGATGGCGACGGCCGTGAAGTGGAAATCAACCTCAGCAAGGTGGTGCACGCCATCCAGCCGAACGCCATGTCGGGCTTTACCAAGCTGGGCACCTACTTCACCAAGGTCTGGGAGTTCCTCAGCGACGATCCGCGTGAAGCCAACACCGAGGGCGGTATCTTCCCGGCCATCTTCGGTACCGTGATGATGACCCTGATCATGGCCGTGATCGTCACCCCGTTCGGCGTGCTGGCTGCCGTGTACCTGCGCGAATACGCCAGACAGGGCCCGGTGACCCGGCTGATCCGCATCGCGGTGAACAACCTGGCCGGTGTACCGGCGATCGTCTACGGCGTGTTCGGCCTGGGCTTCTTCGTCTACGTGCTGGGCGGCTCGATCGACCGCCTGTTCTTCCCTGAATCACTGCCGGCGCCAACCTTGGGTACCCCGGGCCTGCTGTGGGCATCGCTGACCCTGGCGCTGCTGGCCGTGCCGGTGGTGATCGTGGCCACCGAGGAAGGCCTGGCACGTATCCCGCGCACCGTGCGCGAAGGCTCGTTGGCCCTGGGGGCGACCAAGGCGGAGACCCTGTGGAAGATCGTCCTGCCGATGGCCAGCCCGGCGATGATGACCGGCATGATCCTCGCCGTTGCCCGCGCCGCCGGTGAAGTGGCGCCGCTGATGCTGGTGGGTGTGGTGAAGCTGGCGCCGTCGCTGCCGCTGGATGGAAATTACCCGTACCTGCACCTGGACCAGAAGATCATGCACCTGGGCTTCCACATTTATGACGTCGGCTTCCAGAGCCCCAACGTCGAAGCCGCGCGGCCGCTGGTATACGCCACGGCGTTGTTGCTGGTGCTGGTGATCGCGGCCCTCAACCTCTCGGCCGTGTGGATCCGTAACCACCTGCGCGAGAAGTACAAGGCCCTCGACAGCTGATCCTGATTGCAAGCGTGCCGCCCGTGAGCCGGGTGGCCCTTTGAAACGAATTGTTAGCGTATGGAGTTGACCATGCAGCAAGAATCCCATGCCCACGGCATTGACATGTCTGCCCTGGGCCGCGACAAGCAGAGCCTGCGCCTGGCCGAAGAAACCGTAGCCATCGAAGTGCCGGGCCTGAGCCTGTTCTACGGCGACAAGCAAGCGCTGTTCGATGTGCAGATGAATATTCCCAAGCAGCGCGTGACCGCCTTCATCGGCCCGTCCGGCTGCGGCAAGTCGACCCTGCTGCGCACCTTCAACCGCATGAACGACCTGGTTGACGGCTGCCGCGTGGAAGGCGCCATCAACCTGTACGGCAACAACATCTACCGCAAGGGCGAAGATGTGGCCGAGCTGCGCCGCCGTGTGGGCATGGTGTTCCAGAAGCCCAACCCGTTCCCCAAGACCATCTACGAGAACGTGGTCTACGGCCTGCGCATCCAGGGCATCAACAAGAAGCGCGTGCTCGACGAAGCGGTCGAGTGGGCGCTGAAGGGCGCGGCCCTGTGGGAAGAGGTCAAGGACCGCCTGCACGACTCGGCACTGGGCCTGTCCGGTGGCCAGCAGCAGCGTCTGGTCATCGCTCGCACCATCGCCGTGGAGCCGGAAGTGCTGTTGCTCGACGAACCGTGCTCGGCACTGGACCCGATCTCGACCCTGAAAGTCGAGGAACTGATCTACGAATTGAAATCCAAGTACACCATCGTCATCGTGACCCACAACATGCAGCAGGCAGCCCGTGTTTCGGACTACACCGCGTTCATGTACATGGGCAAACTGGTCGAATACGGGGATACCGACACCCTGTTCACCAACCCGGCGAAGAAGCAGACCGAAGACTACATCACCGGTCGCTACGGCTAGGCCGCTTTGCGATCTACACCTGGGCCTCTGTGGGAGCGGGTTCACCCGCGAATCAGGCGCCGCGGTGTATGGCACCGGCGTTGCCGGTGTTCGCGGGTGAACCCGCTCCCACAGGGCAGAGAACCAGACGATTACTTGAAGCTTTGAGCTTCTTCGCGGAGCGAACGATGATCAACAAAGAAAGCCTTACGCACCACATTTCCCAGCAGTTCAACGCCGAGCTCGAAGAGGTGCGCAGCCACCTGCTGGCCATGGGCGGCCTGGTCGAAAAGCAGGTCAACGACGCAGTCACTGCGCTGATCGAAGCCGACTCGGGCCTGGCCCAGCAAGTGCGCGAAGTCGACGAGCAGATCAACCAGATGGAGCGCAACATCGACGAGGAGTGCCTGCGCATCCTCGCCCGTCGTCAGCCGGCTGCCTCCGACCTGCGCCTGATCATCAGCATTTCCAAGTCGGTGATCGACCTGGAGCGCATCGGTGACGAGTCGACCAAGATCGCCCGCCGCGCCATCCAGCTGTGCGAGGAAGGCGAGTCGCCGCGTGGCTACGTCGAGGTGCGCCATATCGGTGACCAGGTACGCAATATGGTCCGCGACGCGCTGGACGCCTTTGCCCGCTTCGACGCCGACCTGGCACTGTCGGTGGCCCAGTACGACAAGACCATCGACCGCGAATACAAGACCGCCCTGCGTGAGCTGGTGACCTACATGATGGAAGACCCGCGCTCGATTTCGCGGGTACTGAGCGTGATCTGGGTCCTGCGTTCGCTGGAGCGCATCGGCGACCATGCGCGCAACATCTCCGAACTGGTGATTTACCTGGTGCGCGGCACCGACGTGCGTCACATGGGCCTCAAGCGCATGACGGCAGAAGTGCAGGGCACCGTTGTCGCTGACGGCGAAAACGCTAATGTTCCGGCTGAACCTGACGATAAGTAATATTGCTCCCGAGCATCGACGCCCGGCCTTGGCCGGGCGTTTTCATTTGCGGTCGAGGAGCCGGCAGGCACCCGCGAACGATGTGAAGAAGTCCCGGCGTGACCAGGTTGTAGCAAATAGCCATTATTCGGCGGTAGGCTAGTCGGGATTCAGAAGGAGTATCGATGAGTAAAGTGAATGTGCTGGTCGTGGATGACGCCCCGTTTATCCGTGACCTGGTCCGCAAATGCCTGCGCAATGCCTTCCCGGGCATGACCATCGACGACGCCGTCAACGGTCGCAAGGCGATGGCCATGCTGGGCAAGGAAGCGTTCGACCTGGTCCTGTGCGACTGGGAGATGCCGGAAATGTCCGGCCTGGAACTACTCACCTGGTGCCGTCAGCAGCCTGCGTTGAAGAACCTGCAGTTCATCATGGTGACCAGCCGTGGCGACAAGGAAAACGTCATCCAGGCGATCCAGGCGGGCGTCTCCGATTTTGTCGGCAAGCCGTTCACCAACGAGCAGTTGCTGACCAAGGTGAAAAAGGCCCTGACCAAGATCGGCAAGCTAGACAGCCTGATGGCCAGCGGTCCGGCGCGGGTCAATTCGGCGTTCGCCAATGACTCGCTGAATGCGCTGACAGCCGGCAAGCCTGAAGCGGTGAAAGTCGCGGCGCCAGCGTCGGCACCCGCGCCCGCAAGGCCACTGGCCAGTGCCCCAAGACCCGCTGCCCCCGCGCCGACCGGCCGTGGCCAGGGCCAGTTGCGCCTGGCCAGCGGCATGCAGCCGTGCGTGATCAAGGCGCTGAGCCTGAAAGAGGCTCTGCTGGTAGTGCGCCGTGGCGAAGCGCTGCCGCAGGTGCTGGAAGGCGCGGTGCTGGACCTGGAGCAGGGCGAGAGTGCCGAAGTTGCGCGCCTGAACGGCTACCTGCATGCCGTCGTGGCACTGGAGCCCAAGCCCGACAGTGACTGGTTGCAACTGACCTTCAAGTTCGTCGACCAGGATGCCCAGAAGCTCGACTACCTATCGCGGCTGATTGCCCGCGGGACGGCGCAGAAGCATTTCACCCCGGGCGCCTGAGTAATGACTACTGGCCTTGTCGCCGGCAAGCCAGCTCTCATAGAACTGCACATAACTCGTTGAATTAGCAGGGCCCCTGTGGGAGCGCTTGCGAATTCAGTTCTCTATGCGACAGCGCAGCCCAAAGGGCTGGGCCATCTCCCACAGGTACAGCGCCAAACTCTGGCCTTGTGCATTTCCCGTGGGAGCTGGCTTGCCGGCGATGGGGCCAGTCCTGTTGACGCCATCCGACCAACTGTCATACCCGCCACAAAACCCGCTGCTAGGCTTCGACAGATCATAACTGTCAAAAAGCCACTACCATGCCCGCCCGCCTGCTGCTGTTCTGTGCACTGCTCATGGCCTCGGCGTCGAGCCTGGGCATGACCATCTACGAGATCACCGATGATGGCCGGGTGACCTCCTATTCCGACCGGCCCGGCCCCGGCGCGAAAACCTTTGTGCGGCGCGTACCCATGGTCGAAGTACCCGAAGGCCAGGTGCTGCTGAACGCGATTACCTTCAACGGCGGCGTGAGCTTTTCGGCTCGCAACCAGCTGCATGTGCCGGTGGAGGTGGAGTTGCGCCTGGACAACCTGGTGAACGCACAAGGTGGCAATGCCCCGCGTATCGTGCGCCGGGTGCTGCCGCCGCGTACCACGCAAATGCTCAGCGTGCTCAGGGGGCGCCCCGGGATGTTGCTGAACTATCGCTCGACCCTGCTGCAGGCCATGGGCGACCCGGGCAAGCGGCCCCAGGGTTTCCGTTATGCCTTTCCCTGGCTCGGTGGGCCGTTCCGCGTGACCCAGGGCCCCAATGGCCGTGTCAGCCATTTTGGGCCCAAGGGGCGCTATGCCATGGATATCGCCATGCCCGAAGGCACCACCATCATTGCGGCGCGGGAAGGGGTGGTGGTGAAAACGGAGAACAGCCAGAGCGGGCGCGGGCCCAACCCGGCGGGCAATTTCGTCAGGATCCTGCACCCGGATGGCACCATGGGCGTGTACCTGCACCTGCTGCGCGGCTCGGTGGTGGTGGCGGAGGGGCAACGGGTGCGGCAGGGGCAGATGCTGGCCAGGTCGGGCAATACCGGCAACAGCACCGGGCCGCACCTGCATTTCGTGGTGCAGCGCAATGTGGGGTTGGCGCTGGAGTCGATACCTTATCGGTTCGACAGGCCGATCAGCGGGTTGCCTGACTTCACTGCGGGCAACCCTTGAGATTGCCGGGCCTGCTGCGCAGGCCATCGCGACACAAGGCCGCTCCCACAAAACCCGCGCATAGCCTGAGACTTGCACTGTACCTGTGGGAGCGGCCTTGCGTCGCGATGGGCTGCAAAGCAGCCCTCAGCCATTAATCCAGCTTCAGCACCTTGGCCAACACGATCTTCGGCCCTTTCATCTTCTTGATGATGATGCGCAGCCCTTCGACCTCCAGTACTTCCTCTTCTTCCGGCACGCGCTTGAGCGTCTCATAGACCAGACCGGCCAGGGTTTCTGCCTCGATGTGGTCAAGGTCGACACCCAGCAGGCGCTCGACCTTGAACAGCGGCGTGTCGCCACGCACCAGCAGCTTGCCCGGCTGGTAGGCGAGGATGCCGCGCTCGGTCTTGCGGTGCTCGTCCTGGATGTCGCCCACCAGCACTTCCAGCACGTCTTCCATGGTCAGGTAGCCAATCACCTTGCCATCGGCTTCCTCCACCAGCACGAAGTGCGCGCCGCCTTTGCGGAACTGCTCCAGCAACTGCGCCAGCGGCATGTGCCGCGACACGCGCTCCAGCGGCCGGGCCAGGTCGTCCAGGTCGATGGTTTCGGGCAGGTGCTCGAGTTCGGCCAGCTCCAGCAGCAGGTCCTTGATGTGCAGCAGGCCGGTGAACTCCTCGCGCTCGGCGTCGTACACCGGGTAGCGGCTGAACTTGTGGCGGCGCACCAGGGCCAGGATCTGCTTCAGCGGCGCATGGGCGTCGATGCTGACCATGTCCTCGCGCGAGTTGGCCCAGTCGACCACCTCCAGCTCGCCCATTTCCACGGCCGAGGCCAGAACGCGCATGCCCTGGTCGCTCGGGTCCTGGCCACGGCTGGAATGCAGGATCAGCTTGAGCTCTTCACGGCTGTAGTGGTGCTCGTGATGCGGGCCGGGCTCGCCCTGGCCGGCAATGCGCAGGATGGTGTTGGCGCTGGCATTGAGCAGGTAGATGGCCGGGTACATCACCCAGTAGAACAGGTACAGCGGCACGGCGGTCCACAGCGACAGCAGTTCGGGCTTGCGGATGGCCCAGGACTTGGGTGCCAGCTCGCCGACCACGATATGCAGGTACGAGATGACGAAGAAGGCGACGAAGAACGAGACCGCCTTGATCAGCTCGGGCGTGTCCACGCCCACGTATGCCAGTAGCGGTTCGAGCAGGTGGGCGAACGCCGGCTCACCAACCCAGCCCAGGCCCAGCGAGGCGAGGGTGATGCCCAGCTGACAGGCCGAGAGGTAGGCGTCGAGCTGGCTGTGGACCTTGCGCAGGATGCTGCCACGCCAGCCGTGCAGCTCGGCGATGGACTCGACGCGGGTGGCGCGCAGCTTGACCATGGCGAACTCGGCGGCAACGAAGAAGCCGTTGAGCAGCACCAGGAGCAAGGCAAAGATGATCATGCCGAAATCGGCGAATAACGAGGTAAGGCTGATACCAGGGGAAGGGTCCATGATGGAGTTTTTACGGGGTCCGTCTTCGAGATAGAGAGAAAAAAAGTGCCAGCTCTAGCTGGCACAGGGGGTCCAATGTAGCGGCTGGGGCCGTAAAAGCAAAGGGTGGCGGATCTATTGCGGTCCCTGTGGGAGCGGGCGTGCCCGCGAAGGGCTGCGCAGCAGCCCCGATCTCAAGCCTTGCCGTTAGCCAATTGTGCCGGCGCGAAATGACAGGTAAAGGTACTGCCATGCCCCGGCACGCTGCTGATCTCCAGTTTGCCACGGTGGCGCATCAGCACATGCTTGACGATCGCCAGCCCCAGCCCGGTGCCGCCGGTATTCGACGCACGGCTGGAATCGACCCGGTAGAAGCGCTCGGTCAGGCGTGGCAGGTGCTTGGCATCGATGCCCACCCCCGAGTCCTGCACCGACAGGTGCGCGCCCTGGGCATCGGCCCACCAGCGAATACGGATGCTGCCTTCGTCCTGGGTGTACTTGACCGCGTTGAACACCAGGTTGGAAAAGGCACTGCGCAGCTCCGACTCGCTGCCCTTGAGCGTCACGCCGGGTGCGGCTTCCAGGGTGATGCGCTGGTTGCGTGGCCCGGACAGGGCCTGGGCGTCGTTCTTGATCGCGGCGAGCAAGGCATCGACCGCCACCGGCTGGTTGTCCGACGGGTAGTCGGTGGCCTCCAGCTTGGCCAGCAGCAGCAGGTCGTTGAGCAGCGTCTGCATGCGTGAGCCTTGCTGGCTCATCTGCTGCAGGGCTCGGCGCCAGCGCGGGTTCACGTCTTCGACGTTGTCCAGCAGGGTTTCCAGGTAGCCGGTGATCACCGTCAGCGGCGTGCGCAGCTCGTGGGACACGTTGGCGACGAAGTCCTTGCGCATCTGCTCCAGTTGGTGGATGCGGGTAACGTCGCGCACCAGCATCAGGTGCTCGTTGTTGCCGTAGCGGGTGATGTGCAGCTGCACGCGCATGCGGTCGTTGATCGGCGAGGGTATTTCCAGCGGCTCGAGGTAGTTCCCTGCCTCGAAGTATTCCTTGAAGCGCGGGTGGCGCACCAGGTTGGTCACCTGCTGGCCGCCGTCCTGTGGGGTCTTGAAGCCCAGCAGGGTCTCGGCGGCGCGGTTCCACCATTCCAGGTTGCCGTCGCTGTCGAGCATGATCACCGCGTCACGCAGCGCGGCGGTAGACTCCTGCACCCGGTCGATCACCGCCTGCAGGCGGCCGCGTACGCGCTGGTCGCGGCGTTGCAGGTGATAGATGCTGTCGAACACCTCGCCCCACAGGCCGTAGCCATCGGGCGGTGCTTCGTCGGGTTGGTGGTTGCGCAGCCAGTCATGCAAGCGCAGCAACTGCTTGAGGGTCCAGCCCAGGTACAGCGCCAGGCCGATGGCCAGGCTCCAGCCGTAGTAGCCGCTGACCAGCCCACCGATCAGGCAGACGGTAATCAGCAGCAGCAGGTGGCGAATCAGGGTCGCGTGCCAGTTCTGGTTCAATTGACGGTCCTTGTACAACGACGTGCAGCTTGGCGCTTTTTAACTCGATCAGCTCTTGGTCGAGAAGCGGTAGCCAGTGCCCCGGACGGTTTGTACCAGATTTTCGTAGGCTTCACCCAGCGCCTTGCGCAGGCGGCGGATGTGCACGTCGACGGTGCGTTCCTCGACATAGACGTTACCGCCCCACACCTGGTCCAGCAGCTGGCCACGGGTGTAGGCGCGCTCCTGGTGGGTCATGAAGAACTGCAGCAGGCGGTATTCGGTGGGGCCCATTTCGGCAGGCTTGCCGTCGATGGTCACGCGATGGCTGATCGGGTCGAGCAGCAGGCCGCCGACTTCGATCGGTGCCTCGCTGTCGCTCGGACCGGTGCGGCGCAGCACGGCCTTCAGGCGGGCGACCAGTTCACGCGGCGAGAACGGCTTGGTGATGTAGTCGTCTGCGCCCACTTCCAGGCCCTGGATCTTGTTGTCCTCTTCACCCTTGGCGGTGAGCATGATGATCGGGATGTCGCCGGTCAGCTCGTCGCGCTTGAGGCGGCGGGCCAGCTCGATGCCGGAGGTGCCCGGCAGCATCCAGTCGAGCAGGATCAGGTCCGGTTTGCGGTCGACGATGATCGCGTGGGCCTGTTGGGAGTTTTCCGCTTCCAGGCAGTCATAGCCGGCCATTTCCAGGGCAACGGCGATCATCTCGCGAATCGGCGCTTCGTCGTCGACGATCAGAATGTTCCTGCCAACCATGCTCAAAACCTCTCCTGGATACGGTGTCTTGGCCCGCATTAGATAACGGAATTATTGCAGCTGTGTGACAGGGTGTTGGCCGTTCTGGCGACATTCCGTGACTGAACTAGGCTTGAAAGGGCCGCAGTTATGGCAATCAGAACTCAATCCCCCCGAAACAATGGTGAATCCAATGACACGACAAAAGCTGAGCTGGATGGCCCTTTTCACTGCGCTGGCGCTCCCGGGGGTGGCCTTGGCCGAGCATGCGATGGAGAAGGGCGGCATGTTGGTCGATCATGCCGGCATGACCCTGTATACCTTCGACAAGGATGCGGGTGGCAAGTCGATGTGCAATGGCGAATGTGCCACCAACTGGCCGCCGCTGATGGTCAAGGCCAATGACGAACCGGCCAAGGACAAGTGGACAGTGGTGATGCGCGATGACGGCAGCAAGCAGTGGGCCTATGACGGCAAGCCGCTGTACACCTTCATCAAGGACAAGAAAGCCGGCGATATGACCGGTGACGGCATGAAGGACGTCTGGCACGTTGCCAAGCCTTGAGGTTGCCTGCTTACCCCAGAGGGAGCGGGTTTACCCGCGAATGCGATGTCTGCTGCACCGCAGTATTCGCGGGTGAACCCGCTCCCACAGGTGCGGTGAGCTTCAGCGCAATGCGTAATCCATCACCACCCCGATGAACACCAGCATGCCCGCCCAGTGGTTGTGCAGAAACGCCTTGAAGCACGATTCCCGGTCCAGCTTGCGCGTCGACCAGTACTCCCAGGCAAAGCACGCCGCCGCGCCCAGCAGCCCCAGATGGAACCAGCCACCCAGCTCGAAGCGGCTGCCGGCCAGCAACAGGCAGCCCAGCGACAGCAGTTGCAAGGTCAGGATGATGGTGCGGTCGGCGTCGCCAAACAGGATCGCGGTCGACTTCACGCCAATCTTCAGGTCGTCATCACGGTCAACCATGGCGTAGTAGGTGTCGTAACCCACCGTCCACAGCAGGTTGGCGATATACAGCAGCCAGGCACTGGCCGGCAGCTCGCCACCCGCTGCGGTGAAGGCCATGGGAATGCCCCAGGAATACGCCGCCCCCAGCACCACCTGCGGGTAATAGGTGTAGCGCTTCATGAACGGGTAGCAGAACGCGAGTGCCACCGCGCCGAACGACAGCCATACCGTGCGGCTGTTGGTGCATAGCACCAGCAGGAAGCTCACTGCGACCAGGATGGCGAACAGCGCCAGTGCTTCGCGCGGCCGGACCCGGCCACTGGCCAGGGGGCGGTCGGCGGTGCGCTTGACGTGGCCGTCCACCTTGCGGTCGGCAAAGTCGTTGATGCAGCAGCCTGCGGCGCGCATCAGCACCACGCCGAGGCCGAAGATCAGCACGTTGGCCAGGGTTGGTGAGCCGTTACCGGCTATCCACACTGCCGACAAGGTCGGCCACAGCAGCAGGTAGATACCAATCGGCCGGTCCATGCGGCTGAGCTGGACGAAGTCCCAGGCCCGTGGGTGCAGGCGGTTGAGCGACTTGAGCAGTTGCAGGTACATCAGCGGTTTTCCTCCTTGGCCGCTTGCCACAATGCTGGCAGAAACACCTCTGCCACCAGCAGCTCCAGGCCGTCACGTTCGAAGCGCGAACGGCGGCCCCACAGCGCCGCATGGGCGGTTTCGCTCGGCAGCCAGGCCTGTGGATAACTGCATACCTCGATGGGGTGGCGGATGAACGCCTGGTCGCAGAACAGCAACTCGCCCAGCGAGCGGCTGCCCAGGGTTTCCAGGTCCAGCCCGCCGCGCTCCAGGGCGCTGCGGCTGGCCACGCTGCGGGCGAACACCCAAGGCTGGCCATGGCCGCGCAGGTACACCTCACGCACCCAGCCTTCGGCGCCGGCGGCGATGCCCAGTGCCTGGCATTCGTCATCGCGCAGCGGCTGCCAGCCCTCGAACAGTGGAGTGACGGAGAAGTGATCGTTGGACAGGCGGGTCAGACGGCGGGTCAGCGAGCCCTCGTCGAACAGCCAGTCAAGGGTGGGCTGGTCGATGTCGGTCGCCAGCCGTGAATACGGCAGCCACGCGACAGCGGCTGCTTGCGGGGATTCGTACGACACGTCGGTCTGCTTGTTACAACCAGAGAGGCGGCGAGCTTAGCATGATTGCCCCGACTGCTTGCATACTGCTGGCAGGGCCGCTACAAAGCCCCCCACAGGGACTGCACAACCGCTGATGCTGCACGGTCCCTGTAGGAGCGGCTTTAGCCGCGAAAGGGCCATCAGCAGCAACACGAAACCCAGCCTGAACCGAGGAACCCCATGAAAAAGTGGCAATGTATTGTCTGCGGCCTGATCTACGACGAAGCCGAAGGCTGGCCTGACGACGGCATCGCCCCCGGCACCCGCTGGGAAGACGTGCCTGAAGACTGGCTGTGCCCCGACTGCGGCGTCGGCAAGAGCGACTTTGAAATGATCTTCATCGGCTAATCGAGGAAAGCACGACATGACGTCCCCTGTGGTAATCATCGGTACCGGCCTTGCGGGCTACAACCTGGCCCGTGAATTTCGCAAGCTCGATGCGCAGACGCCGCTGCTGCTGATCACCGCCGATGACGGTCGCTCCTACTCCAAGCCCATGCTGTCCACCGGCTTTGCCAAGCACAAAGACGCCGCTGGCCTGTGCATGGCCGAGCCGGGCGTCATGGCCGAGCAACTGAACGCCGAGATCCGCACCCATACCCGCATCAGCGGCATCGACCCGGGCCACAAGCGCCTGTGGATCGGTGAAGAAGCAGTGGAATACCGCGACCTGGTGCTGGCCTGGGGGGCGCAGAGCGTGCAGGTGCCGATCGAAGGCGATGGCGGCGATCGGGTGTTCCCGATCAACGACCTGGAAGACTACGCGCGCTTCCGTGCCGCCGCCGTCGGCAAACAGCGCGTGCTGATCCTCGGTGCCGGCCTGATCGGCTGCGAATTCGCCAACGACATGAGCCTGGGCGGCTTCCAGGTCGATGTGGTGGCGCCGTGCGAGCAAGTCATGCCGACTCTGCTGCATCCGGCCGCTGCCACTGCCGTGCAGGCCGGGCTGGAAGGCCTGGGCGTGCGCTTTCACCTGGGCCCGGTACTGACCCGTCTGCAGCAGGTGGCCCAGGGCCTGGAGGCGCACCTGTCCGATGGCAGCGTGATCGCCTGCGACCTGGTGGTTTCAGCCATTGGCCTGCGCCCGCGCACCGACCTGGCCGCCGCCGCCGGCCTGCAGACCAACCGCGGCGTTTGCGTGGATCGCCAGTTGCGTACGTCCCACGCCAACATCTTTGCCCTTGGCGACTGTGCCGAGGTCGATGGCATCAACCTGCTCTATGTGATGCCGCTGATGAGCTGTGTCCGGGCCTTGGCGCAAACCCTGGCCGGCAAGCCGACAACGGTCGCCTACGGGCCGATGCCGATAACCGTGAAAACCCCGGCCTGCCCGCTGGTGGTTTCGCCGCCGCCCCAGGGCCACGAAGGTACCTGGCAGGTGGAGGGGCAGGGCAGTGACCTCAAGGTGCTCTGCCTTGATGCCGATGGCAAGCTGCTGGGCTACGCCCTGACCGGGGCGGCCGTGATGGACAAGCTGGCCCTGAATCGCCAGCTGCCGGCCGTGATGGCGTAAATAGCTGGCGTTCTGTCGGATTTATCCTGTTGTTGCTTGCACAATGGCCGCCCAGATACTGGCGCGGCCCCGGTGCACGTGCCATCCTCACTTCCGTCTGCCGCAGATTAGAGCCTGCGGTGCCTTGAGCGCTGCTCCCAGGGCAGCACGGCATAACAACAAGAATTCCGTCAAAGAGGCTTCACTATGCGCAAACCAGAACTCGCCGCCGTCATCGCCGAAAAGGCCGATCTGACCAAGGAAAAGGCCAATCAGGTTTTGAACGCGATTCTCGACAGCATCACGGGTGCCCTGGACAAGGACACCGTGACCCTGGTCGGTTTCGGCACCTTCGAAAAACGCCATCGCGGTGCGCGTACCGGCAAGAACCCGCAAACCGGCGAGCCGGTCAAGATCAAGGCCAGCAATACCGTGGCCTTCAAGCCTGGCAAGAACCTGCGCGACAGCGTCAACGCCCCCGCCAAGCCAGCCAAGAAAGGCAAGTGATCGCTCCCTGACAACACCAGTGTCAGCCAAGCGGGCGCCCCAGGGCGCCCGTTGTGCTTTCTGTAGGCAAAGTGTTTCGAACTTGCATAAAAAGTTCTGGAAAAGGATAAACTGCGCACCTTAGTCACTTTTAATTCGAGGCGCGTTGATGAAGTTCCGCTTTCTTCTCTGGGCCATGGGGCTGTTGATGGCCAGGGCCAGTCGTAACAACCCGGCGTTCCAGCAGCAACTCAAGGGCAAAGACCTGGTGTTCCAGATGCAGACCCTGGATGGCAAGGTTGCCCGGCACTTCATCGTCAACAACGAACGCATCAGCAGCAAGGGCGGTGCGCACCCACAGCCGGCGTTCGCCATTGCCTTCAAGGACGCCGCCTATGGCTTCGCCACCCTGCAGGCGAGTAACAAGCAGCTGGCGTTCATGCAGGGGATTCAGGACAAGCACATCCAGATCAAGGGCAACCCGGCGTTGGTGATGTGGTTCCAGGGCTTGATGAAATACCTGAAACCGAAGAAGAAAGGCTGAGCCTCATTAAAGCTGCCTATTCGTATCCTGTGGGAGATGGCCCAGCCCTTTGGGCTGCGCTGTCGCATAGAGAACTGAATTCGCAAGCGGTCCGTGCGTCCTGTGGGAGCAGCTTTAGCCGCGAAGAATCCAACGCGGTGCATGGCACCGGCTGCGCCGGTGTTCGCGGCTAAAGCCGCTCCCACAGGGGCCAATAACCTCAATGCGGTGCGTGGAACTGCGAAGCCAGCTCACGCAACAGGCTCTCGGCCTCGAGCACCTTGTTCACCACATCCTCGGCCTTGTCGCGGGTAATCCCCAGCCGCTCCAGCAACTCGTCAGGAATCTCCTGCTGCGGCCCCGAGCCAATCCCGCGCGAGCGCAGCAGGCGGGTGGCCAGGCATACCAGGTTGGGGAATGCCGAATACTCACCGTCATAGGCCGGGTCGTGCTGGAAGCGCAGCGCGGTGGACAGCTCTTCCGGCATGTCCCACAGCTTCATCAGCCAGGCACCGATCTGTTCGCGGCTGATACCCAGCAAGTGTTGTTCCACGAAGGTGTGGCACAGGTGAGGGTTGACCTCCAGATGGCGGCAGATCAGCGAGAAGTGCGGCGGGAACACGTGCGCCAACAGCAGGTAGCCAAAGTTGTGCAGCAGCCCGGCCAGGTAGGTCAGGCCCGCCTCGGGGCGCTCGGCCCGGGGCATGGCGCGGGTCAGGCCTTCGATGATCGCGGCGGTGTAGATCGACTGCTGCCAGTACGGCGTGGCCTGCTGCGGGTGGTCTTTCGGCAGGCTCAGGGTCTTGCCCAGCGCCAGGCCCAGGGCCAGGTTGATCACCAGGTCGAAGCCCAGCACACGCACGATGGCGTCTTCCACTGAACGGATCTTGCCCGGTGAGGCGTAGTAGGGCGATGCCGCCCAGCTCACCACCTGCGCCGCCAGCGCCGGGTCGGTCTCGACCACGCCGGTGATATCGTCGATGCTGGCGTTGGGGTCTACCCGCAGCTTGATGATCTTTTGCGCGGTGTCCGCCAGCGGCGGGATTTCGATGGTTTCTTCCAGGCGCTTCTGGATGCGCCGGGCGGTGAAGGCCTGGACTGCCTGGCTGATTTCCCGGGTGTCGTCATCGGGGCGGTCGAGGTTGGGGCTGATCGCCTCGACCTCCTGGCCGAAGCTGCTGGCGCTGGCCTTGGCCAGCATGCACTTGAAGTGCGCGCGGTCGATTTCCAGCAACAGGCCGGCTTCACCGGACTGGATGAACACGCTATCGGCGTCGAGCAGGCTCTTTTCGTACTGGCACGGCGAGCTGGTCAGCGCCGGGATGCCCGGCAGGGCCTTGAGCTGGTGCTTGTCCAGCATCTGCTTCAGGCGCGGCACCGACACCGCGGTGAGCTTGCGCCCGGTCAGTTCGGCCAGGCGGTTGAGGTCCAGCAACTGGCTTTGCGGGAACAGCACCATCAGGGCGCCGACCTCATCGTCGAGCAGCACGGCCTGTACCCGCGACGCTGCCGGCAGGTGCGGATGTTCGACCACCTCGCGGTAGGCTACGCCGAGGTTGTCGAGCAGCAGCCGGATGACCGAGGGAGCGTGTGGGCTTGCGGTGTCCAGGGCAACTTCAGTCATGGTCCGTATCCACTGATTCCTTTAAACGCGAAGTATAACCAGCCTCGGGGGATAACTGGATCCATTATGGGACTGGTCACACTTGGCCATATTGCTGGCCATGGCGCAGCCAGCGGTCGAGCAGCGGGCTGACGTGCTCCGGCCAGCGTGCGATCAGGGCCTGGGCGGCGTCGCGCACGGCTGGCAGCAGGTCGGCGTCGCGCATCAGGTCGGCGACCTTGAATTGCAGCAGGCCGGTCTGGCGGGTGCCGAGCATCTCGCCCGGGCCACGCAGTTCCAGGTCTTTCTCGGCGATGATGAAGCCGTCGTTGGTTTCCCGCATGATTCCTAAACGCTCGCGGCCGATCTGTGACAGTGGCGGGTGGTACAGCAGCACGCAATGGCTGACGGCGCTGCCCCGGCCAACCCGGCCGCGTAGCTGGTGCAACTGGGCCAGGCCCAGGCGCTCGGGGTTCTCGATGATCATCAGGCTGGCGTTGGGCACATCCACGCCCACCTCGATGACCGTGGTGGCGACCAGCAACTGCAGGTTGCCGGCCTTGAACTCGGCCATGATCTCAGCCTTTTCCGCCGGCTTCATGCGGCCGTGGATCAGCCCCACCCGCAGTTCGCCCAGGGCGCTGCCCAGCTCCTCGTAGGTGCTTTCGGCGGCCTGGCAGGTCAGTTCTTCGGATTCTTCGATCAGGGTGCACACCCAGTAGGCCTGGCGCCCTTCGGCGCAGGCGGCGCGTACCCGCTCGACCACTTCGAAGCGGCGGCTGTCGGCCACCAGCACGGTGTTCACCGGGGTGCGCCCGGGCGGCAGCTCGTCGAGCACCGAGGTGTCCAGGTCGGCGTAGGCGCTCATGGCCAAGGTGCGCGGAATGGGTGTGGCGGTCATGATCAGCTGGTGCGGGCACAACTCGCCGGCCACGCCCTTCTTGCGCAGGGCCAGGCGTTGCTGCACGCCAAAACGGTGCTGTTCATCGATGATCGCCAGGGCCAGGTGCTTGAACTTCACCTCTTCCTGGAACAGCGCGTGGGTGCCGACCACCATCGGTGCACCGCTGGCGATCTGCTCCAGGGCGGCTGCCCGGGCCTTGCCCTTGAGCTTGCCGGCCAGCCAGGCCACTTCGATGCCCAGCGGTTCGAGCCAGCGCTTGAAGGTGATGTAGTGCTGTTCGGCGAGAATCTCGGTGGGTGCCATCAAGGCCACCTGGTAGCCGGCCTCCAGGGCCTGCAGCGCGGCCAGGGCGGCGACCACGGTCTTGCCGGCACCCACATCGCCCTGCACCAGGCGCATCATCGGCTCGTGCTGGCTGAGGTCGTAGGCAATTTCGTTGGCCACCCGCTGCTGCGCGCCGGTCGGCTGGAAGCCCAGGTTGGCCAGATATTGCGCCTGCAGGCGCTGGGCCTTGGGCAACACTGGCGCGCGCAGGCTGCGCAGGCTTTCGCGCAGGCGTTGCTGCGACAGCTGGTGGGTCAGCAGCTCTTCGAAGGCCAGGCGGTGCTGGGCCCAGTGCTGGCCTTCGGCAAGCTCTTCGAGGTCGGCGTCGGCCGGTGGGTTGTGCAGGTAGCGGATGGCATCGTCCAGCGGCGCCAGCTGGTAGTCCCGGGCCAGTTCGTCGGGCAGCCAGTCCGGCAGGCTGCGCGGGCCGAGCAGGCCCAGGCTCTGCTGGCACAGCAGGCGCAGGCGTTGCTGGGTAAGGCCTTCGGTGGACGGGTAGATCGGCGTCAGGGTCTGCTCGACCGGTGGCGGCGGCTCGTCGCCATTCAGCGCGCGGTATTCCGGGTGGTAGATTTCCAGGCCCGAAGCACCGGGGCGGGCTTCGCCGTAGCAGCGCAGGTGGGTGCCACGCTTGAGGCCTTCCTTCTGCGCGTTGCTGAAGTGGTAGAAGCGCAGGCTCAGCACGCCGCTGCCGTCACCCAGGCGCACCACCAGGCTGCGGCGCTTGCCCATGGTCACGTCGGCGCCGCTGACCACGCCCTCGATCACCGCGTCCTGGCCCGGGCGCAGCTGGCCGATCGGCACCACGCGGGTGCGGTCCTGGTAGCGCAGGGGCAGGTGGAACAGCACGTCCTGCAGGTTCTCCAGGCCGACCTTGGCGAGTTTCTCCGCCATGGCCTCGCCAACCCCCTTGAGGACCGTGACCGGGACCTTCGACAGCTCACTCATGACTCAGGCCGGTTGTTCCGCAGGGGCTTTGGCGACCGAGCACAGGCGGATCGAGTCGGCGAGGATCTCGATGGCCTTCGGCCGCGGGAAGCTGGCGCGCCAGGCGATGGCCACGGTGCGGAATGGTGCCGGTGCGGTCAGCGGGCGGACCTCGATGACGCCGGGGGCGTAGTGGTGGCTGTGCACCGCCGACAGCGGCAGGATCGATACGCCAAGGCCCGAGGCCACCATATGGCGGATGGTTTCCAGCGAGCTGGACTCGACTGTGGTGTGCCTGGAGCCTTCACCGCCCTTGTTCAGCGTTGGGCAGGCTTCCAGTACCTGGTCGCGGAAGCAGTGGCCTTCACCGAGCAGCAACAGGCTCTTGTCGTTGAGCATGGCGGTGTCGATGGTCTTTTTCGCTGTCCACGGGTGGTCAGCCGGCATCAGGGCGCAGAATGGTTCGTCGTACAGCGGCAGGGTCAGCACGTCGGCTTCGTTGAACGGCAGGGCGATGATCACCGCGTCCAGTTCGCCGTTGCGCAGCTTTTCACGCAGTACGTGGGTGAAGTTCTCTTCGATGTACAGCGGCATCTGCGGCGCCACCCGGTGCAGCTGCGGAATCAGGTGCGGGAACAGGTACGGGCCGACGGTGTAGATGGCACCGACCTTGAGCGGGGCGGTCAGCTGGTTCTTGCCGGCCTGGGCCAGCTCGCGAATGCCCTGGGCCTGCTCCAGTACCTTCTGCGCCTGGGCGACGATGCTTTCGCCGACCGGGGTCAGGCGTACCGCGCTCTTGCTGCGCTCGAAAATCAACACGCCAAGCTCATCCTCGAGCTTCTTCACACCGACCGACAGGGTCGGCTGGCTCACATGACAGCGTTCGGCGGCATGGCCGAAGTGCTGTTCCTGGGCGAGTGTGACGATGTAGCGTAGTTCTGTGAGGGTCATAACGTGCGTCCATGAAGTTGCGAGCCCAGCATAGCGGCTGCAATCGATAGACGCACGTTATCAGACTTGCCGATTTGTGACAGAAACAAAAGTCTCAGCGGCGGTCCAGCGAGTAGACGAACGGTGCCACGACTTCGATCGTGCCGTTGTTCAGCAACTCGGGTGGCGGCTTGGGTACCGTGCCGGCCCGACGGATCATTTCCAGGGTTGCCCGATCCAGGGCGGCACTACCCGAGCCACCGGCCATGGAGTACGACACCACCTTGCCTTCGGCGTCGACCACGAAGCGCAGGCGGTTGATGCCCTGCAGGCCGCGACGGCGCGCGTCTTCCGGGTAGCGCTTGTACTTGGCCAGGTGCCGCAGCAGGTCGCTTTGCCAGGTCGGCAGGGCTTTGCTGTTGGCCGCAATGCTCGGCGCCGGCGCCGCGGACTTCTGCGGTGGCGTGTTGCTGGGCGGTGCGTCTACCGTTTGTTCGATTGGTGGTGCTTCCTTCGGCGGCTCAGGCTTTTTCTCGGGCTTTGGCGGCTGCGGCTTGGCCTTCGGCTTGGGCGGTTTGGCAATGGCGATCTTGGGCTTGGGCGCCTCGACCAGCTTCGGCAGCGGCGGTTCCTCGACCGGTGCCGGCGGCTGCGGGGCCGCTTTCGGAGGTGGTGGTGGCGCAGGCTCCGGCAACGGTGCCAGCTCGACCATCATGGCTGCCGGGGGCAGCTCGATGGCCTGGGGCACCGACCAGTTCAGCGTCAGCAGCACGGCGACCACGTGCACGCCCAGCACGATCGCCAGGCTGCCACCGTAGCGCGCCATGTTAGAGCGCGTTCTTGTCATTTCTTGGCTGCCGTCTCGAGACCTACCAGACCGACTTTCAGGTAGCCGGCCGTGCGCATGTTGTTCATCACTTCCATCAGGTCACCGTAATCCACGCCTTTGTCAGCCTGGAAGAAGATGGTGGTTTCCTTGTCGCCCTTGGTCTTGGCATCGAGCATCGGGCCAAGCTGGTCGGGGGCAGGGACCTGATCGTCGCCGACGTACAGCTTCTGGTCGGCCTTGACGCTGACGAACACCGGTTTCTCGGGCCTCGGCGCCGGCTTGGCGGTCGAGGCCGGCAGGTCGACCTTGATGTCGACCGTGGCCAAGGGGGCTGCGACCATGAAGATGATCAGCAGCACCAGCATCACGTCGATGAACGGCGTAACGTTGATTTCGTGGTTTTCGGCGAGGTCGTCGCCACCTTCGTTGAGATGCAGGCCCATGGCTTACCCCACTTTCACCATGTGCGGGGCAACACGCTCGCTGCCCTGGTGGTCCAGGTCACGGCTGACCAGCAGCAGCACCTGGGCGGAGGCATCGGACACCTGGGCCTTGTAGCCGGCGATGGAGCGGGCGAAGACGTTGTAGATGACCACGGCCGGGATCGCGGCGACCAGGCCCAGGGCAGTGGCCAGCAGGGCTTCGGCGATACCTGGGGCAACCACGGCGAGGTTGGTGGTCTGGGTCTTGGCGATGCCGATGAAGCTGTTCATGATGCCCCATACGGTACCGAACAGGCCGACGAACGGCGCAGTGGAGCCGATGGTGGCGAGTACGCCGGTGCCGCTGCTCATGGTGCGACCGCTGGCGTGCACCAGGCGCTCCAGGCGGAAGCTGACGCGCTCCTTGATGCCTTCTTTTTCGCGGGCGTTGGCCGACAGGCGCATCTCTTCGAGGGCGTCGTGGACCAGAGTATGGGCCAGAGTACCTTCCTTGTTGGAAACGTCGCTGGCTTCCTTGAGGCTGGCGGATTTTTTCAGCAGGGCGATTTCACCACGCAGGCGACGCTTGGCGCCCATCAGCTCGAAGCCTTTGGCGATCCAGATGGTCCAGGTGATGATGGAGGCGATGGCCAGGCCGATCATGACCGCCTTCACCACCACGTCGGCGTTCTTGTACATGCCCCATGGGGACAGGTCGTGGGCCATGCCCAGCGAGGTGTCTTCAACCAGGGCTTCGACGCTCGGGTCTGCCGCGACCGGTGCATCAGCCGGGGTGGCGGCAACTGCGCCGGCAGCCGGCGCTGCGGCTGGGGCCGCTGGTGCAGTAGCGGCAGCAGGCGTGGCAGCATTGGCGGCTGGCTCATCGGCCATGGCCACCGGGGCCAGCACCAGGCTGAGTGTCAGCGCGGCGATGGCGCGCCAGGCGCGCGACGGGGTTGGCGAAGCGGAAGTTTGAGTTCGTGTCATGCTGGCCGGACCTGGTGAAGAATAGAGTGAACGTTCTCCAAGGCCTCGAGGTAGGCCGAGAACAAATTGGCGGCCATTATTGCAAGTAATTCTTGTTAACAAAAGTAATCTTGTTGCTTTTTTCGCCTATGGTCTAGCCACCCATCGTGTAGCGTGGTCGGGCTGATCAATTGGTCTAGGGAGTTTAGCGATGTCAGGCCTTTCCGTGATGGTGGTGGGTTGTGGTGACGTAGGCGGGCGTCTTGCCCAGCAGATGCTTGCGCGCGGCTGGCAGGTGAGTGGCCTGCGTCGCTCGGTCGGGCGGTTGCCTGCGGGGGTTGTGCCGGTGGCTGCGGACTTGTCCGAACCATCGATTCCCGACGCCTGGCCGCAGCGCGCGCCGGACTACCTGGTGTACTGCGTGGCGGCCAGCCAGCACGACGAGGCGGGTTACCAGGCGGCGTATGTCGACGGTTTGCGCCATGTGCTGGCCTGGCTGGCCGAGCGCGGCCAGCGCCCACGGCGCCTGCTGTTCGTGTCCAGCAGCAGCGTGTATGCACAGAAGGACGGCGAGTGGATCGAGGAAGGCGCGGCCACCGAGCCTGAAGGCTATTCCGGGCGGTTGATGCTGGAGGCCGAGCGGCTGGCACTGGCCAGCGGCATCCCGGCCAGCGTGGTGCGCCTGACTGGCATCTATGGCCCTGGCCGCGAGTGGCTGCTCAGTCAGGTGCGCCAGGGCTACCGTGTGGCCGAGGAGCCACCGCTGTATGGCAACCGCATCCATGCCGAGGACGCAGCCAGCCTGTTGGCGTTCCTGTTGCAGGCCGATGTCGATGGCAAGGTGCTCGACGACTGCTACATCGGCGTCGACGACGACCCGGCGCCGTTGGCCGATGTGGTGGCCTGGCTGCGCGGGTACATGGGCGTTACCGAGTGGTCGGCTGAGCAGCGGGTGCGGCGCACCGGCAGCAAGCGCTGCAGCAATGCCCGGGCGCGGGCGTTGGGCTGGGCGCCGGTGTATCCGAGTTACAAGGAAGGCTATGCGGCAATCCTGAAAGGCCTGTGCTGAGGCTACTGGCCTCCTCGCGGGTAAACCCGCTTCCACAGATACACCACTGGTTTCAAGCCCGGCGGTGTACCTGTGGGAGATTCTATGGCCGAAGGCAATTTCTCAGTAGAACCGTCTTCGGCCTCTTTCAGCAATCTCCAGGCACAAGTCAGCGCGCCAGAGAAATTCTCTTCAGCGTT
>NZ_OLKL01000002.1 GCF_900291015.1 Pseudomonas persica | reverse complement strand
CCATGAGGATCCCCAGGCTTTCGCGAAGCAACTGCCACGTCCGCGGCAGAACCCAAAGGCCGATCGCCACAGCGACAATCGTGTCGACCCAGGTCCAGCCGGTGAAGCGGATGATAAGTGCCGCGATGATTACGCCAAGCGAGCCGAGCATGTCGCTCCAAACTTCGAGGTAGGCTCCTTTGACGTTGAGGCTTTCGTTGCTCGCAGATGCCAGAAGGCGCATCGAAATTAGGTTGATGATCAGGCCGGCGATTGCGATCCACATCATCGCTCCGGTAG
>NZ_OLKL01000001.1 GCF_900291015.1 Pseudomonas persica | reverse complement strand
GGCCAGTTCATGAGAACCACGCCCGCCGCGTTTGCCATAAGCCGCGATATCTCTAGCGAACCCGAATCAGCAACCTTCAGCGGCTGGGTTCTTTCCGTAGGCAAACTTCTGACAGCGAGACGCGATGACAACTCGTGAAACTGTTCGTAGGTGAGGGCCGCCAATCCCGCGTCAGCTGGCAACGAGTCGGCGTAAAACCTATCTTCAAAGCCAGAGGTGAGCCAGGCGGCCGTATCACTCGCCGGCGCGATCTCAAAATTGGTCCCACTCAATGAGGT